>NZ_JBIAKM010000005.1:0-335246 GCF_042872525.1 Micromonospora sp. NPDC005254
GGCTTTACAAGCACCCTGTTGAGTTCTCAAAGAACAACCACACACCGATCAGAAGACCCAACCAGTGGGCCACCATCCCGGGGCTTTTCGTACCGGTGCTCGGCGCTTTCCAGCGCCAGGCACTTTTACTACGTTACCCGCTGGTTTCTGCCGTGTCAAACCGGTGTTTCGCGGTTCGTCGTGCTTTAACCCGTGTTGCGGGCACCATGTCTCGACCGGCTTGCGCCGCTCTCGTCACGGTGGTGGCAGGCCGGCCGCAGCGGTTTCCCGCTTGCTCGCCCGTTTCCCTGCCGGCTGACTACTTTACCCGGTCGGTTCCGCCGCACCAAATCCGCCTCGCGGCGTTTTCCGTGGGCACCACCCGGCGGGATCCGGCCGGCGAACCCGCCTGACCCCGAAGTCGTCGCCGCGCTCCGGCCGCTTCAGGCTTTCGCCTGTTTCGTCCGTTCCGCGCTGGCAGAGAGAAAGTTACGCGTCCGGCCCGATGATCGTCAAATCTGCCGGACGCGTCCCCCGTCACATCGTCGACAACCGACTATTCGCCCAGCTCAACGCCTGCGAACGACCGCTTTCCCCGGCGCAGCACCAGGTACCGACCGTGCAGCAGGTCGTCCCTGGACACCGTGGCGTCCACCTCGGTCACCCGGTTGTTGTTCACGTAGGCGCCGCCCTCGGCGATCACGCGCCGCGCCTCCTTGAGCCCCGTCGCCAGCCCGGAGTCCCGCAGGAGACCCGCCACGTCCGGCAGCTCGCCAGGGATACGCACCAGACCGGCCTCGGTCAGCGCCGCGCGCAGCGTCTCCGGGGCCAGATCGTCAAGCGAACCGCGCCCGAACAGCGCCTGGCTGGCGGCGACCGCCTGCCGGGTCTCCTCGGCGCCGTGCACCAGGGTGGTCAACTCCTCGGCCAGCGCCCGCTGGGCCAGCCGGGCTGCCGGCCGCTCGGCCGTCGCCTTCGCCAGCTCCTCCAGCTCGTCCCGGGAGCGGAAGCTGAAGTACCGCAGGTAGCGGTCGACCTCTCGGTCGTCGACGTTGAGCCAGAACTGGTAGAAGGCGTACGGGCTGGTCATGGTCGGGTCGAGCCAGACGGCGCCGCCCTCGGTCTTGCCGAACTTCGTGCCGTCGGCCTTGGTGACCAGCGGCGTGGTGAACGCCTGGACCGGCCCCGCGCCGCGCCGCCGGATGTAGTCGACGCCGGCGGTGATGTTGCCCCACTGGTCGGACCCACCGAACTGAAGTTGGCAGCCGTAGCGGCGGTGCAGCTCGAAGAAGTCGTTGGCCTGCAGCAGCTGGTAGCTGAACTCGGTGAAGCTGATGCCCGTCTCCAGCCGCGCGCGCACCACCTCCCGGGCGAGCATCTTGTTGACCGGGAAGTGCTTGCCCACGTCGCGGAGGAACTCGACGACCGACATCTCGCCGGTCCAGTCGAGGTTGTTGACCAGCTGGGCCGCGTTCTCACCCGTGTACGACACGAAGGGCGCGAGCTGCTCGCGGATCCGCTCGACCCAGCCGGCGATCACCTCCGGCGGGTTGAGCGTCCGCTCGGCGCTCTCCTTCGGGTCGCCGATCTGCCCGGTCGCCCCGCCCACCAGCAGCAACGGGCGGTGACCCGCGAGTTGCAGACGGCGGGCCGTGATGACCTGCATGAGCGAGCCGACGTGCAGGCTCTGCGCGGTGGGGTCGAAGCCCACGTAATAGGTGGTGGCCTCCCCGCCGTCGAGCAGCTCGCGCAGCTCGTCGAGGCCGGTCGAGTCCTGGATCAGGCCACGCCAGAGCAGGTCGTCGGTCAGGGAGTACCGCCCGGGCGGCGGGAGGCTGCTGTCGGTCACGGTCACCAATTCTCCCCCATCGCCGGCTCCGACCCGTACCGGGTTTGACGCAACCCGCTCCGGCTAGGCTTGCGCCCCGTTGATCGAGGAGGGGTTCGCCGTGGAGATGCCGGATCTGACGGGTGGTTTCGTCGCCCTGCTCGGCCTGAAATTCGAGGAGGCCACCGCCGACCGGGTGGTCATCAGCTGGCAGGTCCGCCCGGAGCTGCACCAGCCGTTCGGCATCCAGCACGGCGGGGTGTACTGCTCGGTGGTGGAGACCGCGGCCAGCATCGGGGGGGCGCTCTGGCTGGCCGACCGGGGCACGGTGGTCGGGGTGTCGAACCAGACCGATTTCCTGCGGGCCGTCCGCGACGGCGAGCTGCGGGCGGTCGGCACTCCGGTGCACCGGGGTCGCAGCCAGCAGCTCTGGCAGGTGGAGATCAGCGACGCCGACGAGCGGCTGGTCGCCCGTGGTCAGGTCCGGCTGCAGAACCTCTCCCGCGACTGACCGTCGGGCTCGAACGGGCCCGGCCGCGGCAGCGTCGCGCGGCCGCTCACCCGGGGACGGTCAGTTGCGGGCCTCGTCCAGCACCGGCTCGATCGCCTGGTCGGCGTCGTCATCGTTGTCGTCGCCGTCCTCGGCGGGGACCTGGCTCAGACGTACCTCGGTGATGGCCCGGTGGTCGATGCCCGCCACCGTCAGCACCCAGCCGTCCAGGCTCACGTCCTCCCCGGCCACGGTGGGGATGTGCCCGAGGCGGGCCAGCACCAGTCCGGCGACTGTGGTGTAGTCGCCGGCCGGGCGCGAGGGCAGCTCGACGCCGATGTCCGTGAGGTCGTGCACCGGGAAGGTGCCGGGCAGCACCATCGCGCCGTCCGGCTCGCGGCGCACCGAGTAGCCGTCCCGGTCGGTCTCGTCGTAGATCTCCCCGACGATCTCCTCCAGGATGTCCTCCAGCGTCACGATGCCGTCGACGGCGCCGCGCTCGTCCACGACCAGCGCGATGTGCTGGCGCTCGGCCTTGAACTGCCGCAGCGCGTCCACCACCGGCAGCGAGTCGGGCAGCAGCATCGGCGGGCGGGCGATCTCGTCGACCGGGCGGTCGTCGGGCACGCCGACCAGGTCACGCAGGTGGATCACACCGGCGGTGTCGTCCAGGCCGCCGTGGCGCACCACCGGCGCCCGGGAGTGCCCGGTGGCGGCCAGCACCAGCCGCGCGGCCTCCGCGGTGGTCCCGCTGTCGAGCGTGAACACCCGCAACCGGGGTACGAGCACCGCCCGCAACCGCCGGTCGGCGATCTCCACGGCGCCCGCGATGATCGTGCGCTGCTCCTTGGTGAAGCCGTGGTTGCCGGCGACGATGTCGCGCAGCTCGTCCGGGCCGATCTCCTCCGGCTGGTGCTTCGGGTTGAGCCCGACCAGGCGTACGACCAGGTCGCTGGTGGCGCCGAGGGCCCAGACGGCCGGGCGGGTGAGACTGGCGAGCAGGTCGAGCGGGCGGGCCACCAGCAGCGCCCACCGCTCGGCGGACTGCATGGCGATCCGCTTGGGGGCCAGCTCGCCGAAGACCAGGGTGACGAAGGTCAGCGCGAGGGTCACCACCACGATCGCCACCGTCTCGGCGGCGCTCCCGAACACCCCGAGCAGCGGAACGAGGGGCTTGGCCAGGGAGACAGCCGCGGCGGCGGAGGCCAGGAAGCCGGCGAGGGTGATGCCGATCTGGATGGTGGCCAGGAAGCGGTTCGGATCCTTGGCGAGCCGGGCCAGCACCCGTCCCGCCCGGCTGGTGCGCTCCAACCGCTGGATCTGGCTGTCCCGCAGCGACACCAGCGCCATCTCACTGCCGGCGAAGAGCGCGTTGATGACGACCAGGATCCCGACCAGGGCCAGTTGGCTCCCGTAGCTCTGCACGCCCGGTTCGCTCCCTCACGGTGGTGGCACCGGCCGTACGCACGGCGCCCGCCGGTCGGCTGGCCCGCCCGGCGTACGCGCTTCTGTGCCCCGTGCGGCCGCGGCCGAATCCTGCTCCGGCGACGCTACGCCGAATCGGTCGCCGGTGACGCGGGCAGGTCGAGCACGTACGAGTCGCCCTGGGGGCGGAAGCCGAGCCGGTGGTAGTAGGGGGCGACCATGCCGGGCGGGCTGACCACCCGGTGGAAGCCCCGCTCGGTGAAGAGGCGGCTGCGCCGGTAGACGAACTCGCCGGGGGTGAAGTCGCGGAACTTCGGGGTCACGTAGTCCAGGTCGATCTGGGCGACCCCGCGCGCCTCGGCGTGCGACAGCACCACCCCGACCACCTCGTCAGCGGTGACCACGAGGAAGGCCGACCGGTCGGTGGCGGCCGGGTCCCAGTGGAAGTCGGGGTTGAACCGGGCGATGTCCGGCGCGTGGATCCGCAGCGTGTGCGCCAGGAACTGGTCGCCGACGCCGACCTCCACCACCTGGTAGGTCTGCTCGTCGTGGCGGGTCGCGAGCATCCCCCGCAGGTACCAGATGTTGATCACCGCGAGGACGATGTTGAGCCCGACCATGGGCCAGACCTCAAGGGCGGCGTTGTAGCCGATCAGCACGACGCAGCCGACGAGGTTGAGCGCGCGCAGCCGCAGGATGCGCGACTGCAGCAGCGACCACACCAGCACCGCGGAGCCGGCCCAGCCGACCAGATCCAACCAGTTCACCCCGCGAGACTAGTGCCCGCCCAGGTCAGGGGCGTCGGCGGGCAGCTCCAGCAGCCACTCCTCGACCTCGGCCCCGCGCCCGTTGGCGTACCCCGAATCCTCGCCGACCACGACGAACCCGCACTTGCGCAGCACCGCGAGGGAGGCGGCGTTGTCCTTGGCGGCGCGGGCGCGCACCGGCCGGGGCAGCTCGCGCAGCAGGGCGGCGAGGGCCGCGGTGGCGTGGCCCCGGCCCCAGCGGGCCGGGTCGATCCAGTAGCTGACCTCGGTCTGGTCGTCGACCGGGAAGGCGCTGATGTAACCGACCACCTCGCCGTCGGCCTCGATGGTGCGGACCCGGTTCGCCGGGTTGGTGAGCACCCGCGCCCAGTGCCGGGCGAACTCGCGGTGGTCGGACGGGTCCTTGGGGCCGAACGCGGCCATCCGGTTCGCCTCGGGGTCCTGCTGGTGCAGGAAGAACTCCACGAGGTCGTCCTCGTGGACCGGCCGCAGCCGCACATCGGAGGTCATCCGGCGAGGGTACGCAGCGCCGGTGACAGTTCGGAGCCGGTGGCGCGTCGACGGTCGACCGCCGTCCGGCGCGTTCGGCGTCACCGCGGGCCCCGCGCCGCCGACAATGGGTCGACCGACCCTGGGAGTGCCGATGGACCGACCTGTCGTCGTGGGTGTGGACGGCTCGCCGTCCAGCCTCGTCGCCGCCGAGCACGGGGCCCGCGCCGCCCTGCTCCGGTCCCGGCCGCTGCTCCTGGTGCACGGTTACCTGCACCCGCTCGGCTACGGCGTGCCCCTCAACCCGTACGACCTCGGGGTGCCGGCGCCCACCGACCAGGCGCGGAAGATGCTGGAGCGGACGGCTGCCGACCTGGCCGACCGGTGGCCCGGCCTGGCCGTCGAGGCCCGTCAGGTCGCCGGCGGCCCCGGCGCGACGATGGTCGAGGAGTCCCGACGGGCGGATCTCGTCGTGGTGGGCAGCCGCGGTCTGGGCGGGTTCGCGGGTCTGCTGCTCGGTTCGGTCGGCGCGCAGGTGGCCGTGCACGCGCACTGCCCGGTGCTGGTGGTCCGACCGGACGAGCAGCCGATCGACGCGGACGCGCCGGTGCTGGTCGGCGTGGACGGGTCCGAGTCGTCCCGGTTGGCCGTGGGCTACGGCGCCACCGAGGCGGCGCTACGAGACGTCCCGCTGGTGCTCGTGCACGTCGGCCCGCTGGACGGGGACCGGGCGGTGCCGGACGAGGTCGACGAGGCGCAGGCCGCGTACCAGGCCGAGGCGGTGCGGCTGTTGGCCGAGGCGTCCGCGGCTGTCCGGACCGGGCATCCCGATCTGGTGGTGCGGGAGCACCCGGTCCGGGCGGCCGGCGCGGCCCCGGGGCTCATCGAGGCCAGCGGCACGGCGTCGCTGCTGGTCGTGGGCACCCGAGGCCGGCACGGCTTCGCCGGTCTGCTGCTCGGCTCGGTCAGCCAGGCTGCGATTCAGCACGCGCGCTGCCCGGTGCTGGTCGCGCACCCGTACGACCCTCCGAGGTGACCGGCGCGTCGTCGCCCCCGCCGAGCATCTGCAGGAAGTCGGTGGTGAGGGCGAACGGGTCGGCGGGGCCGCTGGCGGGCAGCCGGCGCTCGACCTGGTCGGCCAACTCGCCGGCGGCGCGACGGATGCGGCCGCGCAGGGCGCCGTCGGCGGTGCCACCGGACCAGTCCTCCGGGGCGGCGAAGACGGAGGTGGGGACCACCACCGCCCGCAGGTAGCCGAACATCGGGCGGAGGGCGTGCTCCAGGACGAGGGAGTGCCGGGCGGTGCCGCCGGTGGCCCCGATGAGGACCGGACGGTCGACGAGCGAGTCGGCCTCCAGCACGTCGAAGAAGGACTTGAACAGCCCGTTGTACGACGCGTTGAAGATCGGCGTCACGGCGATGATGCCGTCCGCCCCGGTCACCGCGTCGATGGCCTCGCGCAGGCCGGCCGGCGGGAACCCGGTGAGCATGTTGTTGACCACGTCGTGGGCGTACTCGCGCAGGTCGACGACCCGCAGCTCCACCTCGGCGCCGCGCCGGACCAGCTCGTCGCGGGTCGCCCCGGCGAGCTGGTCGGCGAGCAGCCGGGTGGACGAGGGCTGGCTCAGCCCCGCCGAGACGACGGCGAGCGTACGGCGGGTCATCGGGTCGCCCCCTCCGGCGCCTTGCCCGTCACGTCGTCGACGGCGTGCACGGTGCTGTCCTTCACGCCACCGGCCGCGGCGACCAGCGAGGCGTGGGTGGGCGCCTCCGGCACGTGCGCCGGGCGCAGGGCGGCGAACTCCTTGCGCAGCACCGGCACGACCTCCTCGCCGAGCAGGTCGAGCTGCTCCAGCACCGTCTTGAGCGGCAGGCCCGCGTGGTCCATGAGGAACAGCTGCCGCTGGTAGTCGCCGACGTACTCGCGGAAGCCGAGGGTGCGGTCGATGACCTGCTGCGGGCTGCCCACGGTCAGCGGGGTCTCCCGGGTGAACTCCTCCAGTGACGGCCCGTGCCCGTAGACCGGGGCGTTGTCGAAGTACGGCCGGAACTCCCGGACCGCGTCCTGCGAGTTGCGCCGCATGAACACCTGGCCGCCGAGGCCGACGATGGCCTGGTCGGCGGTGCCGTGACCGTAGTGCGCGTACCGCTGGCGGTAGAGCTCGACCATCCGCTGGGTGTGCTCCTTGGGCCAGAAGATGTGGTTGGCGAAGAAGCCGTCGCCGTAGTACGCGGCCTGCTCGGCGATCTCGGGGCTGCGGATCGAGCCGTGCCAGACGAACGGTGGCACACCGTCGAGCGGGCGCGGCGTCGAGGTGAAGGACTGCAGCGGGGTGCGGTACTTGCCCTTCCAGTCGACCACGTCCTCGCGCCACAGCCGGTGCAGCAGGTCGTAGTTCTCGATCGCGAGGGGGATGCCGGCGCGGATGTCCTTGCCGAACCACGGGTACACCGGGCCGGTGTTGCCGCGGCCCATCATCAGGTCCACCCGGCCGTCGGACAGGTGCTGGAGCATCGCGTAGTCCTCGGCGATCTTCACCGGGTCGTTGGTGGTGATCAGCGTGGTCGCGGTGGACAGCAGCAGCCGTTCGGTGCGAGCCGCGATGTGACCGAGCATGGTGGTCGGGGACGAGGGGACGAACGGCGGGTTGTGGTGCTCACCGGCGGCGAAGACGTCGAGCCCGACCTCTTCGGCCTTCAGCGCGATGGCAACCATCGCCTTGATCCGCTCATGCTCGGTCGGCTCCCGACCGGTGGTCGGATCGACCGTGACGTCACCGACGGTGAAGACTCCGAACTGCATGACAGCTCCTCGCGTGTCAACCGGGTGCCGTCGTAGTACCCGGACGCAGCCCACAACTTATTTGACAAGTCAACTATTCCGTCGGCGGCCTACCTGGCAGTGGCGCCGGTCACCCGCGGGAATCAGCCCCCGGCGACCGAGGGGAGCACCTGCACCTGGGCGCCCTCGCCGACCGGTGTGGCCAGCCCGCCGGAGTGCCGGCAGTCCTCCCCGTCGACGTAGACGTTGACGTAGCGGCGCAGCTCGCCGCGCTCGTCGCGGATCCGCCGAGCCAGCCGGGGATGATCGGCGGCGAGCTCGTCGAGGACCGCCCCCAGCGTGCCGCCCGCGTCGACACTGAGCCGGCTGGCGCCGCCGGCCTCGCCGCGCAGCGGGCCGGGCAACAGCACGGTGACCACTCAGACCACCGCCGCCCGGACGCACAGCACGTCGGGCAGGTGCGCGGCCACCTGCGACCAGGAGTCGCCCTCGTCCCGGCTGGCGTAGACCTCGCCGGAGCGGGTGCCGAAGTAGACGCCGCCAGGTGTGGCGTCGTCCGCGCACATCGCGTCGCGCAGCACCGCCGGATAGAACGGGCCCTCGGGCAGGCCCACCGACAGCGGCTCCCACTTGGCGCCGGCGTCGGCGGAGCGGAACACCCGGCAGCGGTGGTCGGTGGGGAACCGCTCGACGTCGGCCACCAGCGGGAACGTCCACACCATCCCGGGCCGCCCGGGGTGCGACACCATCGGGAAGCCGAAGTCGCTGGGCAGCCCGTCGGCGATCGACGACCAGGTGCGGCCGTCGTCGTCGGAGCGGTAGACGCCGAAGTGGTTTTGCGCGTACAGCCGCTCGGGGTTGCCGGCGTCCCGCGCGACCTTGTGCACGCACTGGCCGAACTCCGGCCACTCGTCGGCCAGGCCGGCGGCGCGGATGCCCACGTTGCCCGGAGCCCAGCTCGCCCCGGCGTCCTGCGAGCGGTAGACGCCACCGGTGGACATGGCGACCAGCACCCGGGCCGGGTCGCGCGGGTGGGGCAGCACGGTGTGCACGGCCTGGCCACCGAACCCGGCCTGCCAGTGCGGGCGGTGCGGGTGGTCCCAGAGGGCGCGGACCAGCTCGAAGCTGCGGCCACCGTCGGTGGAGCGAAACAGCGCCGACGGCTCGGTGCCGGCCCAGACCACGTCCGGCTCGTCGGCGCCGCCCGGCATCAGCTGCCAGACCCGCCCCAGGGTCGCGCCGGTGTCGGCCGGGAACGCGACCGGCGCGTGGTCGGGCTCGTCCCAGGACGCGCCGAGGTCGTCGCTGGTCGCGACGCTGGGCCCGAAGTGCGAGCTGGTCACCCCGGCGAGCAGCCGCGGGGTGGCCCGGCGGGTGTCGAGCGCGACCGCGTAGACGCTCGTCCCCGGGTGGTGCGGGCCGCTGACCTCCCAGGTGCGCCGGTCATCGGTGCTGGTGACGAGGAACAACCCCTTCGCGGTGCCGATCGCGAGCAGCGTTGGCATGGACGTCCTCCGAGCCGTCGGTGGGCAGGTGGGGTGATTATGGCCACACCCCCCGACAGATCCCGCCGGCCACACGCCGGAAGCCGCGCTCAGCGCCGGACGCGGGGCACGTGTCGCCGGTACGCGCTGACCGTCGGATCGCCGTCGAGCCAGAACCGCCAGGGCAGATCGTGCGCGCCGGTCACGCCGACCCGGGGCCCCGCCACCACCGTCTCGTCCGGCACCGGCCGAACCGGCGGACGCAACCGGACCGGACCGTCGCCGAGCAGGTACGCGCCGTACGCCGCGCGGTCGATGCCGAGCGTGGCGCAGAGCCGGGCCGGCCCCCGGGCCAGGTCCACGTCCCGCCGTACCGCCGGCCGGCGAGCCCGCGCGGTGTCCAGGCCCTCGACCACCGCACCGGCGCGCAGCAGCACGGCGGCGGCCTCCCCCTCGACCCCGGTGACCACGTTCATGCACCAGTGCATCCCGTAGGTGAAGTAGACGTAGGCGTGCCCGGCGGGGCCGAACATCACCACGTTGCGCGCGGTGCGGCCCCGGTGGGCGTGCGAGGCCGGGTCACCGGCCGTGCCGGCGTACGCCTCGACCTCGGTGATCCGGACGGTGACCCCGCCGGCGGACAGCCGGCAGCCCAGCAGGCCCCGCGCGGCCGGCAGCAGTGGACCGGCGAGCAGGCCGGCCAGCGCCCCCCGGTCGGCGTCGGTGCTGCGGTCGTCCGGCGCGAGCTCCATGACCCGAACGGTACCCAGCGGCAATCTGATCACCCCGTCGCCGCGCTTCAACAATCTGTTGACAAGGTCACGTTGATGGGGTGTGCTCGGAGCATGACCACCGAGGAGCTGTTCACCGCGCCCGACCCGGCCCGGGCCCGCGCCCACCGCACCCACGAGGCGCTGCAACGGATCAGCGAACGCCACGCCGGCTCCGATGCCCGACGGGGACGCTGGGCCCACCCGTACGTGCTGGACCCGTGGGAGGCGGTGGCTCTGGTCACCGCCCTCGCCGCCGGCGGCGCCGAGCGGGAGCCCACCGAGGAACCGGTGGACGCCGCCGATCTCACCGCCGCGCTGACCCTGCTGCCGCACGTGCGCGCCGAGCTGGACGCCCTGGAGGCAGGGCTGCTGACGCTGGCCCGCGACCGGGGGCTGACCTGGCAGTCCATCGCGTACGGGCTGGGGCTGGGCAGCGCGCAGGCGGCCCGGCAGCGCTACGAGCGGGTCGCCGCCCGCTCGGCCGAGCAGATTGCCTGAGCCACCGGACACGACGCGACCGGCTGACCCCCGACGACCGGGCGGGCGGATCGGCCGGGCACCCCCGCGGCGGCGGCCGGGGCGGGCAGACTGTGCGCACGACGAGGAGGCACCCATGGAACGCGCGGAGATGCTGACGTACTGCCTGGCGAAGCCGGGAGCGTGGCTGGACCGGCCGTGGGAGGGCGACGAGGTGGTGAAGGTGGGCAGCCGGATCTTCGCGTTCCTCGGCAACGGCGACGGAAGGCCCACGGTCGGCATCAAGTGCGGCCAGACCCGGGAGATCGCCGACGAGTGGCTGCGCCGCCACCCCGAGGACGCTCGCCCGATGGCCTACATCGGCCGGTCCGGCTGGAACACCCTGCGCCTCGACGGCGGGATCGACGGCGACGAGCTGACCGAGGCGGTCGACGCGTCGTACGACATGGTGGTGGCCAAGCTCCCCAAGCGGGAGCGCCCGACGGCCTGAACCGACAGTGGCGCCGGCGGCTCGCGCCGACGCCACGGCGAGGTCAGCGGGGTACGACCCGCTCGGTGGCCCAGTCCCGCCAGCCGGCCAGCCGGTCCGCGGCGGCGGCGAGCTGGTCGGCGACCGGGCCGGGGCCGGTCGAGCCGGGGGTGGTCCGGGCCGCGAGGGCCGACCGCACCGAGAGCACGTCGCGCACCGACGGGTCGAGGTGTTCGCTGACCGCGGCCAGGTCGGCGTCGGAGACGTCCTCCAGCTCACACTCCCGGGCCGCACAGAGCGCCACCAGCCGACCGGTGATCTCGTGCGCGTCGCGGAACGGCACGTTGCGCCGGACCAGCCAGTCGGCGACCTCGGTGGCCAGCGAGAAGCCGACCGGGGCGGCGGCGACGAGGCGGTCCACCCGGACCGTCATCGTGGAGATCATTCCCGCCAGGGCCGGCAGCAGCAGCTCCAGGGTGTCGACCGCGTCGAACGCGGGCTCCTTGTCCTCCTGCATGTCCCGGTCGTACGTCATCGGCAGGCCCTTGAGCATGGTCAGCACCGTCATCAGGCCGCCGACCAGCCGCCCGGACTTGCCCCGGGCCAGCTCGGCGATGTCCGCGTTCTTCTTCTGCGGCATGATCGACGAACCGGTCGCGAATGCGTCGTCCAGCTCGACCCAGCCGAACTCGTGTGAGGTCCAGAGCACCACCTCCTCGCCGAGGCGGGACAGGTGCACCCCGATCAGCGCGGTGGTGAAGAGGAACTCGGCCACGAAGTCCCGGTCGGCGACCGCGTCCATCGAGTTGGCGAACGACGTCCGGAAGCCCAGCTCCTTGGCCACGGCCACCGGGTCCAGCGGAAGCCCGGACCCGGCGAGCGCGCCCGCGCCGAGCGGGCTGATCGCCGCCCGGTGGTCCCAGTCGCGCAGCCGCTCCAGGTCGCGCAGCAGCGGCTGCACGTGGGCGAGCAGCCAGTGCCCGAAGGTGACCGGCTGGGCGTGCTGGAGGTGGGTCATGCCGGGCGCGGCGGTGCCGATGTGCCGTTCGGCCTGCTCGGTGAGGGCCTCGGCCAGCTCGACGAGGCGGCTGGCCACCCCCCGCGCGTGGTCACGCAGGTAGAGCCGCAGGTCGGTGGCGACCTGGTCGTTGCGCGACCGGCCGGCGCGCAGCTTGCCGCCGAGGCTGCCCAGGCGCTCCAACAGGCCCCGCTCCAGCGCGGTGTGCACGTCCTCGTCGTCGACTGTGGGCCGGAACGCCCCCGAGGCACAGGCCGCCTCCAGGTCGTCCAGGGCCGCCAGGATCCGGCCCAGCTCCTCCGGGTCGAGCAGGCCGGCGCCGGCGAGGACCCGGGCGTGCGCCCGGGAACCAGCGATGTCGTACGGGGCCAGGCGCCAGTCGAACTGCACGCTCACCGACAGTCGGGCGAGCGCCTCCGCGGGGCCGCCGGCGAACCGGCCACCCCACAGGCTCGTCCGGTTGGTGCCGGCGCTGTTCTCGGTGAGGCTCTTGTCGTCCACGCCGCCCATTGTGGTCCCCATGGTCGTCAGCCACCCAGCCGGGCGTCGCGGGCCGCGGCCATCCGACTCGGAAGGCCCCACAGCTGCACGAAGCCCTTCGCGAGGGACTGGTCGAAGGTGTCGCCGGTGTCGTAGGTGGCCAGTCCGAAGTCGTAGAGGCTCTCCTCGGAGCGCCGGCCGGTGACGGTGGCCCGGCCGCCGTGCAGGGTCATCCGCACCTCGCCGCTCACGTGCCGCTGCGCGTCGTCGATGAACGCGTCAAGCGAGTCCTTCAACGGCGAGAACCACAGGCCGTCGTAGACCAGCTCACCCCAGCGCTGGTCCACGCTCTTCTTGAACCGGGCCAGGTCCCGCTCGACGGTCACCGCCTCCAGCTCCTGGTGGGCGGTGATCAGCGCGATCGCGCCGGGAGCCTCGTACACCTCACGGCTCTTGATGCCCACGAGGCGGTCCTCGACCATGTCGAGCCGGCCCACGCCCTGGGCGCCCGCGCGCCGGTTCAGCTCCAGGATCGCCTGGTACGGGGTGACGGTCTCGCCGTCGATCGCCACCGGCACGCCGCCGTCGAAGGTGATCACGATCTCGTCGGCGTCGCGGGGCTCCGCCGGGTCGTCGGTGTACGAGTAGAGGTCCTCGATCGGGGCGTTCCAGATGTCCTCCAGGAAGCCCGTCTCCACGGCGCGGCCCCACAGGTTCTGGTCGATCGAGTACGGGGACTTCGCCGACACGTCGATCGGCAGCCCCTTCTCCTCGGCGAACGCGATCGCCTTGTCCCGGGTCCAGGCGAAGTCGCGGGCCGGGGCGATGATCTTCAGCTCGGGGGCGAGCGCGCCCAGGCCCACCTCGAATCGGACCTGGTCGTTGCCCTTGCCGGTGCAGCCGTGCGAGACGATCGTCCCGCCGTGCTTGCGCGCCGCCGCCACCAGGTGCTTGACGATCAGCGGCCGGGACAGCGCCGACACCAGCGGGTAGCGGTCCATGTAGAGGGCGTTCGCCCGGATGGCCGGCACGCAGTAGTCGGCGGCGAACTCGTCGCGCGCGTCGACGACCTCGGACTCGGCGGCGCCGCAGTCCAGGGCGCGCTGCCGGATGGCGTCGAGGTCCTCCCCGCCCTGCCCGACGTCGACCGCCACCGCGATCACCTCGGCGCCGGTCTGCTCGGCCAGGTAGGGAATCGCCACGGAGGTGTCCAACCCCCCGGAGTACGCGAGGACGACCCGCTCGGTCATGACGTGGTCCCTTCAACGGTGTCGTCCCGGCGGGCCCAGCCGGCGAGCTTGTCACCGAGCGCGGCCCCGCCGACGGCCTCGCGGGCCACGACGAGGATGGTGTCGTCGCCGGCGATGGTGCCGACGATCTCGGGCAGGCCCGCCCGGTCCAACGCGCTGGCCAGGTACTGGGCCGCGCCCGGCGGGGTGCGCAGCACGGCGATGTTGCCGCTGGCGTCCACCCCGTTGAGCAGTTCCCGCAGCAACCGCACCAGCCGGGCCGGCGCCGCCTCGGCGTCGCGCAGCGGGCGCTGGCCGTCCTCGGGGATCAGGTAGACGGCCGGACCGTCGCCGCCGCGCACCTTGACCGCGCCCAACTCCTCCAGGTCCCGCGAGAGGGTGGCCTGGGTGACCCCGACGCCGTCGGCGGCGAGCAGGTCGGCCAGTTCGGTCTGCGACCGCACGGGCCGGTCCCGGATCAGCTCCACGATCCGGGCGTGCCGGGCGGCGCGGGTCAGCGGGGCGCTCATCGCGTCGTCCCGGACGCCGCGAGCAGGAACGTCAGCAGCGCCTTCTGGGCGTGCAGCCGGTTCTCCGCCTGGTCGAAGACCGCGCTCTGCGGGCCGTCGAGCACCTCGTCGGTGATCTCCTCGCCGCGGTGGGCGGGCAGGCAGTGCAGCACGATCGCGTCCGGTGCGGCCTGGCCGAGCAGCTCCTTGTTGACCTGGTACGGCAGGAACGGGGTGACCCGGTCCAGTCCGTCGGCCTCCTGCCCCATCGACGTCCAGGTGTCGGTGGCGAGCACGTCGGCGTCGCGGACCGCCTGGGCCGGGTCGGTCAGCACCCGTACCGACCCGCCCGTGCCGGCGGCGATCTCGGCGGCCTGCCGCACCACCGCCGCGGCCGGCGCGAACCCGGCCGGGCCGGCGATCCGCACGTGCATCCCGGCCGTCGCCCCGGCCAGCAGGTACGACTGCGCCATGTTGTTGGCGCCGTCGCCCACGTAGGTGAGGGTGCGGCCGGCCGTGCCGCCGCAGCGCTCCCGGATGGTGAGCAGGTCGGCCAGCAGCTGGCAGGGGTGGAAACCGTCGGTGAGCGCGTTGATCACCGGGACGCTCGCGCCGCTCGCCACCTCGGCGATCCGGTCGTCGCCGTGGGTGCGCAGGACGATGGCCGCGACGTAGCGCGACAGCACCCGGCCGGCGTCCGCGAGCGTCTCGCCCCGACCGAAGTGGGTGACCTGGGTGTCCACGACCAGGGGGTGCCCGCCCAGCTCGGCGATGCCGGCGTCGAACGAGATCCGGGTGCGCAGGCTCTGCTTGTCGAAGAGCACCGCCACCGAGCGGGGGCCGGCCAGCGGCTGGTGGCCGAAGCGGTCGGCCTTCATCCGCGCCGCCAGGTCGAGCACGCTGGACTGCTCGGCGGGCGAGAGGTCGTCGTCGCGCAGAAAGTGCCGGATCATGCGGTCGTCCTCGTCGTGGTGGTGGTCGGCGTCCGGTCGGTTCCAACGGCCGTCGCGTCCAGAGCCGCCGGGAGCGCGGCGAGGAAGGCGTCGACCTGGGCGGCGGTGAGGATCAGCGGCGGGGCGAGCCGGAGTACGCCCGGCTGCACCGCGTTGACCAGGAAGCCGGCGTCTCGCAGCGTCTCGGCGAGCACCGGCGCCACCGGCGCGGTGAGGGTCACGCCGAGCAGCAGCCCGGCCCCGCGTACGCCGTCGATCAGCGGGTGGCCCAGCGCCTCGACGCCCCGGCGCAGCCGTTCGCCGACGCGCTTGACGTGGTCGAGCAGCCCCTCGTTGGCGATCGTGGCCACCACGGCGAGGGCGGCGGCGCAGCTCACCGGGTTGCCGCCGAAGGTGGTGCCGTGCGAGCCGGGGGTGAGCAGGTCGGCGGCACGGCCGAAGGCCAGCGTCGCGCCGAGCGGCAGCCCGCCACCCAACCCCTTGGCCAGGGTCACCACATCGGGCTCCACACCCTCGGCCTGGTGGGCGAACCAGTGCCCGGTGCGGCCGATGCCGGTCTGCACCTCGTCGAGCACCAGCAGCGCGCCGTGCCGGTCGGTGATCCGCCGCGCCGCCGCCAGGTAACCGGCCGGCGGAACGACCACGCCGTTCTCGCCCTGGATGGGCTCCAGGATGACCATGGCGGTGGCGTCGGTGACCGCCGCCTCGAGGGCGGCGACGTCGCCGAAGTCGACGTGGGTCACCTCGCCGGGCAGCGGCCGGAACGGGTCGGCCTTGGCGGGCTGGCCGGTCAGCGCGAGGGCGCCCATGGTGCGACCGTGAAAGGCGCCGTTGGTGGCGACCACGTGACTGCGCCCGGTGCGCCGGGACAGCTTGAACGCGGCCTCGTTCGCCTCCGCTCCGGAGTTGGCGAAGAAGACCCGGCCGGGCCGGCCGGCGAGCGCCAGCAGCAGCTCCGCGAGGGCGACCGGCGGCTCGGCGACGTAGAGGTTGGAGACGTGCCCGAGCGTCGCGACCTGCTTGGACACCGCCGCCACCACCGCCGGGTGGGCGTGACCGAGGGCGTTGACAGCGATCCCGCCGACCAGGTCCAGGTATTCCCGACCCGCGTCGTCGACCACCACTGCCCCCGCGCCGGAGACCAGCGCCAGCGGCGGCGTGCCGTAGTTGTCCATCATGGACTGCGTCCAGCGTTGCAGCAGGCTGCTCATGCCCCGACCATCCCGTCCTGAAGGACCACCATCGTTCCGAACCCCTCCGAGGTGAAGACCTCCAGCAGCGTGGAGTGCGCCACCCGCCCGTCCACGACGTGCGCGGCGGGCACTCCCCCGCGCACCGCCCGCAGGCAGGCCTCCATCTTCGGCACCATCCCCGACTCGAGACCGGGCAGCAGCTTGGCCAGGTCGTCCGCGGTGATCTCGGAGATCAGGCTGGTGGTGTCCGGCCAGTCCGCGTACAGGCCGGCCACGTCGGTGAGCACGACCAACTTGCGGGCCCGCAACGCGACAGCGAGGGCGGCGGCGGCGGTGTCCGCGTTGAGGTTGTGCAGGACCCCGTCGGCGTCCGGCGCGACAGTGGAGATCACCGGGATCCGACCGGCGTCGATGAGGTCGGTCACCGCCGACACATCCACCGACTCGACGTCGCCGACCTGGCCGACGTCGACCGGCAGCCCGTCCACGTACGCGGGGCGGCGCACCGCGGTGAACAGCCGGGCGTCCTCGCCGGAGAGCCCGACGGCGAACGGACCGTGCGAGTTGATCAGCCCGACCAGCTCCCGGCCCACCTGCCCGACCAGCACCATCCGGACCACGTCCATCGCCTCGGCGGTCGTCACCCGCAGGCCGCCCCGGAACTCGCTGGCGATGCCGAGCCGGCCCAGCATGGCCGAGATCTGCGGGCCGCCGCCGTGCACCACGACGGGCTTCAGACCGGCGTACCGCAGGAACACCATGTCGGCAGCGAACGCCCGTTGCAGCGCCGGCTCGGTCATGGCGTTGCCGCCGTACTTGACCACCACTGTGGAGCCGGAGAAACGCGCCAGCCAGGGCAGGGCCTCGATCAGCGTCTCCGCCTTGACCTGGGCGCGGGTGAGATCGCCGCTGAGACTCATGTCGAGTACGCCGAGTTCTCGTGCACGTACGCGTGGGACAGGTCGTTGGTCCAGATCGTCGCCACCGCGTCGCCGGCGTGCAGAGCGATCCGGATCGTCACGTCCCGGCCGGTGAGGTCGACCTTCGAGCGGTCCTCGGCGGCCGCGCCGCCCCGGCACACCCACACCCCGTTGACGGCGACGTCCACCTCGTCGGGCTCGAAGGCGGCGGCCGTCGTGCCGACCGCCGCGAGGATCCGGCCCCAGTTCGGGTCGTTGCCGAACAACGCCGTCTTGACCAGGTTGTTGCGGGCCACCGAGCGGCCCACCTCGACGGCGTCGTCCTCGTCGGCGGCGCCGACCACGTCGATGGCGACCTGCTTGGTCGCGCCCTCGGCGTCGGCGATGAGCTGCTGTGCCAGGTCGTGACAGGCCGTGGTGACCGCGGCGGCCAGCTCGTCCAGGGTCGGCTCGATGCCGCTCGCGCCGCTCGACAGCAGCAGCACGGTGTCGTTGGTGGACATGCAGCCGTCGGAGTCGACCCGGTCGAAGGTCACCCGGGTGGCCGCGCGCAGCGCCTCATCCAGCAGAGCCGGCCCGGCCACCGCGTCGGTGGTGAGCACGCACAGCATGGTGGCCATGCCCGGCGCGAGCATCCCGGCGCCCTTGGCCATCCCGCCGACCGTCCAACCGCTGCCGCGCGCGACAGTGGTCTTCGGCCGGGTGTCGGTGGTCATGATCGCCTCGGCGGCGGCCGGACCGCCGTCGCGCGACAGACCCCGGATGGCCGTACGGACCCCGGGCAGCAGCTTCGACATCGGCAGTCGCTCACCGATCAGGCCGGTGGAGCAGACCGCCACCTCGCCGGCGCCGAGGAGGAGCCGCGGGCTGACCGCGCTCAACGCGGAGGCGGTGTGCTCGGCAGTGGCGTGGGTGTCCTGGAAGCCGGCCGGACCGGTGCAGGCGTTGGCGCCACCGGAGTTGAGCACGACCGCCCGGACGACACCGCCCTGCACGACCTGCTGGCTCCAGCGCACCGGCGCCGCCTTGACCCGGTTGGTGGTGAAGACACCGGCGACACCGGCGTCCGGGCCGTCGTTGACCACCAGGGCGACGTCGGCGCCACCGCTGGCCTTCAGACCGGCGGCCACCCCGGCCGCCCGGAAACCCCGAGGGGCGGTGACGCTCATGGTGCGACTCCCCAGATCGACAGGCCCGTCGTCTCCGGCAGGCCGAACATCAGGTTGGCGTTCTGCACGGCCTGGCCGGCGGCGCCCTTGCCGAGGTTGTCCAGTGCGCTGAGCACGATCAGCCGACCCGAGTCGACGTCGACGGTCGCCTGCAGGTGGCACGAGTTGGAACCCAGGGTGGCGGCGGTGTGCGGCCAGCGCCCCTCCGCCAGCACGTGCACGAACGGCGCGTCCGCGTACGCCTGCGCCAGCACCTGCTGCGGGTCGACGCCGCGCGCCGGTACGGCGGTGACCGTGGCCAGGATGCCGCGCGGCATCGGCGCGAGGACCGGCGTGAACGACAGACCGGTCGCCCCGGTCGCCTGCTTGATCTCGGGCACGTGCTGGTGGGTGCCGACCCGGTACGGCGACAGGTCCCCCTGCACCTCGCTGGCCAGCAGGTGCGGCTTCGCCGCCCGGCCCGCGCCGGAGGTGCCCGAGGCGGCGACCACCACGACGTCGGCGGGGCTGGCCGCCCCGTCGGCGAGCAGCGGCGCGAGCGCCAGGGTGATCGCGGCGGCATAGCAGCCGGTGTTCGCCACCCGGGTCGAGCCGGCGATCAGCTCCCGCTGGCCGGGCAGCTCGGGCAGCCCGTAGGTCCACTGGCCGGCGTGCGTGCCGCCGTAGTACTGCGCCCAGGCGTACGGGTCGGCGAGCCGGTGGTCGGCGCCCAGGTCGACGATGCGCACCTCGGGCGGCAGGTGGGCCGCGAGGGCCGCCGACTCGCCGTGCGGCAGCGCCAGGAAGACCAGGTCGGCGTCGGCCAGGGTCGACGGGTCGGTCTCGCCGAGCACCAGGTCGAGCCCGGTGAGCTGCGGGTGCACCACGTCGACGCGGTGCCCGGCCTGGCGGTGCGCGGTGGCGGCGACCAGGTCGAACTCCGGGTGCCCGGCGACCAGGCGCAGCAGCTCGCCTCCGGCGTACCCGCTCGCTCCGGCGACCGCGACTCGGATCCCCATACTCACCTCCGCATGACTATGCAACGAAGGCTAGCAGCCCTGATCGAAGGGCTGCAAGTTCATGCAGTCCACTGCATGGCAATGATGCACGTGGCACCGACACACCTCCGGCCCGGTCGCGGGGCGACACGGGCCGGACGGCGGGGGACGAACACGGGACGCGACGGTCAGAGACGACCCTCCGCGACGGCCCGGCTCACCCAGGGGACGACCTCGTCGAGCATCACGTCCAGCGACGTGGTCGCGGTGAACCCGAGCACCTCACGGGCCTTGGTGACGTCCGGCACGCGCTTCTGCACGTCGTAGCGGAACGGCTCATCGGAGACGTACCGGAACGGCACGTCCGGGCCCTTGATCTTGTGCCAGATCAGCTCTGCCAACTCGAGCACGCTGGTGGACTCCGCTGTCGACAGGTTGAAGTCCTCGTTGCGGGCGGCCGGGTGCTCGATCGCGGTGGCGATCCCCCGGGCCAGGTCGCCGCCGTACGTGTAGTGGCGCACCTGGTTGCCCGCACCGAGGATGTGCAGCGGGTCCTGCCCCTTGACGATCTTCTGCACCAGGTCCGGCACGACGTGCGACATGGCCAGCTTCACGTTGCCCGAGAGCACCTCTGCCTGGCCGAGCGCCCGCCCCTCGCCCACGCCCACGCAGTTGAACGGCCGGACGATGGTGTACGGCACCTGGTACTGCTCCCAGGCGGCGCGGGCGTAGTACTCCACGGCCAGCTTCTGGAACCCGTACGACGACAGTGGCGGTGGGACTCGCCGCTCGTCGCCCTCCCGGCTCGGCCACTGCTCGGTCGACTCGTAGACCATCGAGGAGGAGAGATAGGTGACCTTGGACAGCTGCCCGTCCCGGTGCGCACGGATCGCCGCGTCGCACGTCGCCGCCATGATCCGCTCGTTGGTGGCGAGCAGATCGTAGGCGTACGCGTGGAAGTAGGAGATCCCGCCGATCATCGCCGCCCCGGCCACCAGGTGGTCGCAGCCGTTCAGCAGCTCGGTGAGCAGATCGACGTCGCGGGCGTCACCCTCGACGAAGCGATAGCGGGGATGGTCGTCATAGCTGTGGGTTACCGGCCCGTACTTGGAGAAGTTGTCGACCGCGACCACTTCGTGGCCCCGGTCCAACAGCTCCTCGACGAGGTAGCCGCCGATGAATCCGGCCGAACCAGTTACCAGGACCTTCGCCACGTGCGCTCCTAAGCGGTTTTCTCGTACTCGGTGCTGTTGTCCTGCGGGTCGCGCGGGGCCGGCACGGCCGCCGCGACGGTGCCCGCGGCGAGCTTCTCCCGGCTCAGCCGCCGACCGTAGGCGAAGAAGTACCAGCGCAGGTAACCGGGAAGGAACCGACCCAGGTCGAAGTGGGACTCGCCCAGCGGCCGGTCCAGCCAGATGGTCGGGATCTCGGCCACCGGCAGCCGCAGCCGGGTGGCCTTAGCCGTCAGCTCCAGGCCGATCTCGAACCCGGTCCGGGACTCGATGCCCACCTCCCGGACGAAGGCCGTGGCGTACGCCTTGAAGCTGTTGGTGGCGTCCCGGGTGCCGACCCGGGCGAAGGTGTAGAGGCTGCGCCCGGCCCACCGGGACATCATCCGCTTCAGCCGTGGCCCGCCCACCTGCTGCCCGCCCGGCATGTAGCGGGAGGCCGCGGCCACCACCACGCCCCGGTCCACCAGCCGGGCCAGCTCGTCGATCTGACGCGGGTCGTCGCAGCCGTCGGCCATGGTCACCACCACGACGGGGGCCTGGGCCGCGTCGACACCGAACCGGATCGCGTTCGCGGGCCCTCGGCCGTAGGTGTTGAGCACCGCCCGGACGCGCGGGTCCTGCCGGGCGATCTGCTCGGCGTACGGCACGGTGGTGTCCTCGGGCATGTCGTGCACGATGAGCACCTCGGCCGGAAGCAGCATCTCCCGCAGCATCCGCTCCAGGCAGCGGACGATCGCCTCGCCCTCGTTGTAGACCGGGACGACGACCGACACGCGTGGCGTCACACCCGCACCCCCTGTCCGGTCAGCCCCCACATGTCGATCAGTGGGGTGTCGGTCTCCAGTCGGGCGTACTGCTCGTGCGGCGCGGCGATGACCAGCAGGTCGGCCCGGCGCAGCACCTCGTCCAGGTCGACGAAGCGCTCGTCGGCCACGTACGGGTCGGTGCAGAGCGTCTCCCGGGTCTTCAGCGCCAGGATCTTGCGCAGCTTGTACGCCAGGCTCTCCCGCGGGTCGTCGCTGCCGCCCTTGAACGCCATACCGAGGATGCCGACCGTCATCTCGGACAGGTCGAACCGGTCCTCCAGACGGGACACCAGGTACAGCGGCAGCCCTTCGTTGATCAGCATGGCGGAGTGGCCGAGCACGAAGTTGTTCCGGTTGAACGCCGCGAGCTGCATGGTGTCCTTGAACAGGCACGGCCCGGCGGCGAAGCCGGGCATCGGCAGGTCCGCCGCGCGCGGATAGTCGTACGCCACCGCGTGCCGGATCCGGGCGAAGTCGAGGCCGAAGTCGTTGGCCATCATCCAGAACTGGTTGGCGGTGGCGAACTTGATGTAGCGCCAGGTGTTGGTGAAAAGCTTGGCCAGCTCCGCCTCCTCCGGCTCCAGTGGCACGATCTCCTCGGTGAGGTGCCGGAAGAGCTTCTCCGCGCGGGCCAGCGCCGTCGGCGTCCGGGCCGCCACGATCTGCGGCAGCGTGAACAGCTCGGTCATCGCCCGCCCCTCGGCGATCCGCTCCGGACAGAACGCCACGTCGGCGCGGATGCCCTTGCCGGCCAGCAGCTTCTCGGTCAGCGCGGTCACTCCCGGGTAGACGGTGCTGCGCAGCACCACGAGTTGCCCGTCGCGCAGGTGCTCGGCGCACCGCTCCAGGGCCCGGGGCACCGCGCCGAGGTCCGGGTTGAGGTGCTCGTCGACCGGCGTGCCGACCACCACCACCAGGTGCTCGGAACCGCCCACGCTGGCCGGGTCGGTGGTCGCCCGCAGCCGCCCGGCGGCGACCGCCTCGGCCAACGGGTCCGCGGCGCCGGGCTCGGCGAACGGGAGCCGGGCCGCGTTCACCGTGGCCACCGCGTCGGCGTTGATGTCGTACAGGACCACGGAGAGGCCACGGGCGGCGAAGGCGATGCCCAGAGGCAGACCCACCCGACCGCAGCCACCGACGATGCAGACGTCGGCCGTCGTGACCTGCGCGGCCCGATCCTCGGACATGGATCAACTCCCATGGGGGTGGTGGGGGTGTCTTCCGGTGGTCGCCGGAATTCAAGCAGGCTAACCGCTCGGAGGTGACTCGCGGGTAGCCGAACATGCCGAGGCCGGTGCCCTTTCGGCCGATAGCCCACATGGTGAACGGATCCGGTGACGCAGCGCGATTGGATGAGCCCCCTCAGGAACCGCGGCAGCAGGTGCCTGCGGGCCCAGCGCAGGCCGGCGGTGACCACCGCGAGTACGGCGGCCACCGCGAGCTATCCCCGCACCGGAACCCCTCAGGCGCCGCGCAGGGTCGCGCCGAGGCGCTCAGCCGCGACGGCGACCGCCGCGTCCCGTGCCGCCACGGCCTCCTCGACGGTCAACGTCCGGTCCGGCGCCCGGAACGTCAGCTTGTACGCCAGCGACCGTCGCCCCTCGCCGAGCTGCGCGCCGGAGTACACGTCGAACAGCCGCACGTCCTCCAGCAGCTCCCCGGCGCCCGCCTCCAGCGCACGACGCACCTGCTCCGCCGGCACCGAGTCGTCCACCACCAGGGCCACGTCGATCAGCGCCGGCGGGAAGCCGGACACCGTCGGCGCGGGCGTCACCGGGGTCGGCGGCAGCGCGTCGAGGTCCAGTTCCATCGCGCAGGTGCGGCGGGGCAGCTCCAGCGCCGCGACCACCACCGGGTGCAGCTCGCCGGCGTGCCCGACGACCGTGCCGTCGACGCGCACCTCGGCGCAGCGGCCCGGGTGCCACGGCGCGTACTCGGCCGCCCGCACCTCCACCCGCTCGTCGGGGATCCCGGCGGCGTCGAGCACGTCACGGGCCGTCTCGACGGCGTCCGCCCAGCCGGCCGGTCGACCCGCGCCCCACCAGCCGGCCGGGTCGAGGTCGCCGGCGAGCACCGCCGCGACGTGCACCGGCTGCGCCGGCACCACGGCGTCGGCGGCGGCGAACTCCTCGTCAGTCGGTCGCCGGTCCACGCCCATCGCCGGCGGGCTGCCGGCGCCGGGACGCGGGTGGAAGACCGCGCCGATCTCGTAGAGGGCGAGGTCACGGTGACCCCGGCCGAGGTTGCGCTTGAGAATGCCGAGCAGCGGGCCGAGCAGCATGGTGCGCAGCAGCGGCTCCTCCTCCGACAACGGGTTGGCCAGCCGCACCGCGGGCCGGCGGGGGTCGTCGGCCGGCAGGCCGAGCTGGTCGGCCAGCTCCGGCGACACGAACGGGTGCGCGAGCACCTCCACGTACCCCCGCTCGGCCAGCGACACGGCCACGGCCCGGCGGCGACGCTGGCGCGGGGTCAGCCCGCGACCGGGCGGCGCGGTCGGCAGCACCGACGGGACCTTGTCGTACCCGTCGAGGCGGACGACCTCCTCGACCAGGTCGGCCGGGTCGGTCAGGTCGGGCCGCCAGCTCGGCGGGGTGACGCTCAGCGCCACGCCCGCGCCGCTGGCCGTGCCGACCGCGCCGGGGTCCTCGGACAACCGGTCCGCGCCCTGCGCGACCGTGCAGCCGACCTGCTCCAGCAGGGCGACGACCCGCGCCGGCGGGTACTCGACGCCGACCCGCCGGGTCGGCAGGTCCGCCGGCAGGGTGATCGGGGTACGCGGCCGGACGTGGTCGATGTCCAGGATCTCCGCGCTCGGGGTGCCGCCGCCGTGCTCGGTGAGCAGCTCAACGGCCCGCTCCAACGCGACCAGCGCAACAGCCGGGTCGACGCCCCGCTCCCAGCGCTTCGCGGCCTCGCTGAACAGCTTGTGCCGGCGGGCCGTGCGCCCGACCATCGCCGGGTCCCAGTGCGCCGCCTCGAAGAGCACTGTGGTGGTGCCGGGGACGACCTCGCTGGTCTCGCCACCCATCACCGCCGCGAGGGAGATCGGCCCGGTGTCGTCGCAGATCACCATGTCGTCGGCGGTAAGCACCCGGTTGACGCCGTCCAGGGTGGTCAGCTTCTCCCCCGGCTCGGCGCGGCGGACCACAAGCGGCCCGACGATCCGGTCGGCGTCGAAGGCGTGCATCGGCTGGCCCAGCTCCAGCATCACGTAGTTGGTGATGTCCACCGGCAGCGAGATGCTGCGGATGCCGGCGGTGACCAGTCGCTGGGCCATCCACGACGGGGTGGGCGCGGTCGGGTCGATGCCGCGGACCAGGCGGGCGGTGAACCGGTCGCAGCCGACCGTGTCGCGGACCTCCACCGGGTACGCCGGCGTCGGCGTGCCGCCCGGCGCGGGCGCCATCCCCGGGTCGCGCAGCGGCACGTCGAACGCGTGCGACAGCTCCCGGGCCAGGCCCCGCAGGCTCAGCGCGTACCCCCGGTCCGGGGTGATCTCCAGCTCGAGAACGACGTCGTCGAGGCCGACGACGGGCCGCGCGTCGTCGCCGGGCTTGGCGGACACGTCCGGCGGCAGCACGATGATGCCGGAGTGGTCGTCGCCCAGGCCCAGCTCCTTCGCCGAGCAGATCATGCCGGCCGAGTTGTGCCCGTACGTCTTGCGGGCGCCGATGGCGAACCCGCCGGGCAGCACACCGCCGGGCAGGATCACCACCACCCGGTCACCGGGGGCGAAGTTGCGCGCCCCGCAGACGATCTCCTGCGGCTCGCCGGTGCCATTGGCGGCGCCCACGTCGACCCGGCAGAAGCGGATCGGCTTCTTGAAGCCGGTCAGCTCCTCGATCTCGCGCACCTCGCCGACGACGAGCTGGCCGGTGACGCTCTCGCGCAGGTCCACCACGGACTCGACCTCGATGCCGAGGTTGACCAGGGCCTGCTCCAGGTCACCGGTGGGCAGGTCGGCGGGGAGGTCGACGTACTCCCGCAGCCAGCTGACAGAAACTCGCATGACTTCAGACCACCGTTCCCGTGTCTCGTACCCGCATCGCCTACGCCCCGGTGGAGAGCGCGCGGCTGAACCGCACGTCGCCCTCGAAGAGATGGCGGATGTCGCTGACCCCGTGCCGGACCATCAGGGTCCGGTCGATGCCCATGCCGAAGGCGAATCCGGAGTAGACCTCCGGGTCCACGCCGCAGGCGCGCAGCACCCGCGGGTTGACCATGCCGCAGCCGCCCCACTCGACCCACTGCGGGCCGTCGCGGTGCTCCGGGAACCACACGTCGAACTCCGCTGACGGCTCGGTGAACGGGAAGTAGTGCGGCCGCCACCGGGTCTTCGCCTCCGGGCCGAACATGGCCCGCGCGAAGTGGTCCAGCGTGCCCCGCAGGTGCGCCATCGTGATGCCCTTGTCGACCACCAGGCCCTCGGCCTGGTGGAACACCGGGCTGTGCGTGGCGTCGATCTCGTCCGTGCGGTAGACGCGGCCGGGCACGATCACGTAGATCGGTGGCTTGCGGCTGAGCATGGTGCGGGTCTGCACCGTCGACGTGTGCGTTCGTAGAACAAGGCCCGAGCCCGCGGAGCCATCGGCGGATGCGATGTGGAACGTGTCCATCAGCCCGCGTGCCGGGTGGTCGGCGGGGATGTTCAACGCGTCGAAGTTGACCCACTCCAGGTCGACCTCGGGCCCCTCGGCCACCTCGTAGCCCATCCCGACGAACAGGTCGCTGATCGACTCCATCAGGACGCTCAGCGGATGCCGGGCGCCGCGCGGACGCCTGTTGAAGGGCAGCGTGACGTCCACCCGCTCCTCGACCAGCACCCGCTCGGCCTGCTCGCGCTCCACCACCTCGGCGCGGTCGGCGTACGCGGCTTCGATCGCCCGGCGGGCCTCGTTGACCCGCTTGCCGGCGTCGGACTTCGCGGCCGGCGGCAGCGCGCCGATCTCGCGGCGCGCGAGGGAGACCGGCGACCGGTCCCCCAGGTGCGCCGAACGCAGCGCGGTCAGCGCGTCCGGATCGGCGGCGGCCGTGAACGCCTTCGTGGCGTCGGCGACGGCCTCGTCCAGGGCGGCCGGGTCGAGCAGGGCGACCTGCTTCGGGTCGTACGGATCGTTGCGGTAGCTCATGGCGTACGGGCACTCCCTCACGGCGGCGCCAGCCCTCATCGGGGCGGCTAGGCGAGTCTACGGACGCGCGGCTGTGCCGCAGCCCGCCGGTAGGAGTTGCGCAGGGAGCAGGTCAGGCCCGCCGCCCGCCGACACCGGCGGGCTGGCTAAACGAACGCCGTGTCGCGTTCATGGGCGGATGCTCTCCCCTGCTGTCGGTCGCGCCGGAGGTGGTCACCGTCAGCGCTGCGCTCTCGCTGAAGCGTACAGGCAGACCGCCGCGGCGGCAGCCAGGTTGAGGCTCTCCGCGCGCCCGTACAGCGGCACCCGCACCCGGGCGTCGGCGGCGGCGGTCAACTCCTCGGGCAGGCCGTGCGCCTCCGAGCCGAACAACCACGCGGTGGGCCCGACGAGCCGGCCGTAGTCGGTCAGGTCGTCCAGGTCGTCGTCGCCGTACCCGGTGGTGGCGAAGATCGACAGCCCGGCGGCGCGCAGCGCGTCGACCACCGCGACCGGGTCGGGCGCGCGGACCACGTCGACGTGGAAGAGGCTGCCGGCCGAGGCCCGCACACACTTGCCGTTGTACGGGTCGACCGCGTCCCCGGCGAAGACCACCGCACCCGCGCCGGCCGCGTCGGCGGTGCGCAGCACCGTGCCGGCGTTGCCCGGATCGCGGATCTCGGCGAGCACCGCCACCAACCGGGGCCTGCCGGCGAGGGCCTGCTCCAGCGGCACGTCGAGGTGCCGGCAGACGGCGACCAGCCCCTGCGGGGCGACGGTCTCGGCCAGCGCGGCGAGCGCGTCGTCGGTCACCTCGGAGACCGGCACGTCGGCGCGGGCCGCCGTCGCGGCGAGCTCCGGGTGCCGGTCCAGCGCGGCGGGCGTACCGAACAGCTCGGTGACCACCCCCGGCCGGGCCAGGGCCTCGCGGACCGCCTGCGGGCCCTCGGCCAGGAAACGGCCGGTGGCGTCGCGGTCCCGGCGACGTTGCAGGCGGCGTGCGGCGACGACCCTGGGGGTACGCGGGGTGAAGGCCATGGTGTGTGTTCCTCCGGCACGATTGAGGCGCCCCCCGGACGGCGGTGCCGACACGGGAGACGCCTCGCTCTGGTGCGGGGGGATCAGGCGGCCTGGGCCGCCGCGCCGCCGGTGCCCTCGGCCGCGACCGCGGCCCGGGCCAGCTCGACGATCGCCGCGAAGGCGGCGGCGTCGTTGACAGCCAGGTCGGCCAGGATCTTGCGGTCGACCTCGATGCCGGCCAGACGCAGGCCCTGGATCAGGCGGTTGTAGGTCATCCCGTTGGCCCGGGCGCCCGCGTTGATCCGCTGGATCCACAGCTGCCGGAAGTCGCCCTTGCGGTCGCGACGGTCCCGGTAGGCGTACTGCATCGAGTGCAGCACCTGCTCCTTGGCCTTGCGGTACAGCCGGGAGCGCTGACCGCGGTAACCGCTCGCGGTCTCCAGCAGGGTACGACGCTTCTTCTGGGCGTTTACAGCCCGCTTGACGCGTGCCATCTCAACTCCTTCTTACGTAAAGGTGGCGCGCGTCAGCGGCCGAGCAGCTTCTTGATGCGCTTGACGTCGGCCTTGGCCAGCACGACCGTGCCGGTCAGCCGGCGGGTCTGGGTGGAGGGCTTCTTCTCCAGGTTGTGACGGAGGCCGGCCTGCTGGGCAACGATCTTGCCCTTGCCGGTCACCTTGACCCGCTTACCCATACCCGTGTGGCTCTTCATCTTCGGCATGTGGAACGTCTTCTCCCCTGTTACTCGCCGCTGGTGTCGGCGGCGAGGCCGGTGTCACCGGCTGCTGCGGTCTCGCTGACCGCCGCGGTCTCATCGGCTTCCGGAGCGGCGGACTCGTCCGCTGCCCGGTCCCGAGGTCCGCCGCGGGACGCCGTAGCGGCGACCGCGGAGGCCTTGACGGCCCGATGCGGGGCGAGAACCATGATCATGTTTCGGCCGTCCTGCTTCGGAGCGGCCTCGACGTATCCCAGTTCCGTGATCTCGGATTCGAGCCGGCGCAGGAGCCGGTAACCCAGCTCCGGGCGGCTCTGCTCGCGACCGCGGAACATGATCGTCACCTTGACCTTGTCGCCCGCCTTGAGGAACCGCACCACGTGACCCTTTTTGGTCTCGTAGTCGTGCGGGTCGATCTTCGGACGGAGCTTCATTTCCTTGATGACGGTCTGCTGCTGATTACGCCGCGCTTCGCGCGCCTTGAGTGCGCTCTCGTACTTGAACTTGCCGAAGTCCATGAGCTTGCACACCGGCGGGCGCGCCATCGGCGCAACCTCGACCAGGTCCAGATCGACGTCCGCGGCCAGCTGAAGGGCGCGCTCCAGCGGGACGATGCCCACCTGCTCACCCTCGGGGCCGACCAGTCGGACCTCACGTGCCCGGATCTGCTCGTTCACGCGTGGTTCGACGCTGATGGGGCCTCCTCGAGTCGTTTCTGCTCTGTCGCCGACCCCTGCGGCTCCCGGGTGGGAACCGACCCGGAAAGCAGAAGGCCCCGGCGCATGCCAGGGCCCGCTCGACCGGTCGGCGTGATCACAGGATCACACGTCCGGGACCGGGACGTGCCCGGAACCGGTGACCGGACCCGGCCACCGTGGCGGCGACTCGGGTGGGAGCAGGCGCTCCGCTTTCAAGGCTGTCTGCTCGCATGCGGAGACAGCCTGGTCGACACGACAACAGTACACCGCCGCCTCGCTCGCCCCCAAACCGGGCACCCCGGCCGTGAGCAGCGCCGACGGTGGCGCAGGTCGGCGAGCGGCGGGGTCAGCTGCCGGCGGCGCGCTGGGCGAGGCGGTTCAGGTGGGCCTCGTGCAGCCGGCGCAGGGCGCGGACCCCGTCGACGGCCAGCTCCTTGTCGGCCGCCTGCAGGGCGACCATCGGCAGCAGGTCGTCGTCGTGCAGCTCCAGGCTCGCCCACGGCGCGCCCCGGTCGAAACGGACCCCCCGGACAACCTCCCAGGGCAGCTCGTACGAGCTGATCACGTTGCGCACCCGGATGACCCGCGCGTCCGCCTCCACCCGCGGGCGGGTGAACAGCAGGAAACCCAGCGCCCCGAAGATGCCCAGACCGATCATGGCGATCTGGTCGCCGCGCTGGAAGCTGCCGTAGCCGTCGCCGGTCGGCCCGCTCAGCGAGGTGGCGACCACGGCGAACACCACCACCAGCGCGACCGCCGCCGACCAGCACACCACCCGGATGCGGCGGGGCTTGAGACGGACCAGCTCGGTGTCACTCACCCCACCAGTCTGCCACCCGTACCCGCCGCACAGACGCACCACCCACCGAGCCATCACTCAGCGTCCCGCGACGCGCCCATGCCGGCGCGGCGCGGTTGATCAGTCGAGATCAGCGAAACGGGGGTGTCCCGCACGGGCGGACACCCCCGTCTCAGCGATCCCGTGAACGCTCAGAGGCGGCAGGCGTGGATGTTGGTCACCAGGATGGCGCGGGCGCCCAGCTCGTACAGCTCGTCCATGATCCGGTGCACGTCGTCGCGGAGCACCATGGCCTGCACTGCCACCCAGCCCTCGCGGTGCAGCGGCGACACGGTGGGCGACTCGATGCCGGGGGTCAGCCCGCTGGCGCGGTCCAGCAGACCGGCCGGGACGTCGTAGGCGAGCATCACGTAGCGGCGGGCCACCAGCACGCCGTGCAGGCGGCGCAGCAACTGCTCGGCCTGCGCGTGCGCCGGTGCGCCGGCGCGGCGGACCAGCACCGCCGACGAGCGCAGCAGCGGCTCGCCGAACACCACGAGGCCCGCCTGACGCAGGGTCGCGCCGGTCTCCACCACGTCCGCGATCACGTCGGCGACACCGAGGCGTACGGCGTTCTCCACGGCGCCGTCGAGGCGGATCACCTCGGCCTTGACGCCGGCCTCGTCGAGGTGCCGCTCGACCAGCCCCGGATACGCGGTGGCGATCCGGTGCCCGCCCAGATCCTGCACGGAGGCGATGTCGTCGGGGCGGGCGGCGAAGCGGAAGGTGGCCCGACCGAAGGCGAGGTCGACGACCTCCTCGGCGGGTGCGGCCGAGTCGATCAGCAGGTCCCGGCCGGTGATGCCGAGGTCGAGGTCACCGGAGCCGACGTAGGTGGCGATGTCCTTGGGACGCAGGTAGAAGAATTCGACATCGTTGGCCTCGTCGCGGCAGACGAGGTCCTTGGGGTCGGTGCGCTGGCGGTAGCCCGCCTCACGCAGCATCTGGGCGGCCGGCTCGGCCAGGGTGCCCTTGTTGGGGATGGCGACACGCAACATGACGGAGTGCTCCTTCGATCGAATCTGATCAACGACGGGGCGCACTCACAGATGTCGGTAGACGTCCTTCAGTTCGAGACCGCTGGCGAGCATCAGCACCTGGACCTGGTAGAGCAGCTGGGAGATCTCCTCGGCGGTACGCTGCGGCCCCTCGTGCTCGGCGGCCATCCACGACTCGGCCGCCTCCTCGACAACCTTCTTGCCGATGAAGTGCACGCCCTTGTTCAGCGCGGCGACGGTGCCCGAGCCCGGGGTGCCGGCGGCGGCCTTGGCCTGCAGCTCGGCGAACAACTCCTCGAACGTCTTCACGGGGAACGATTCTTCCAGCCGCCGGGCCGGCGCCCCGAGTCCGGGTCCACCGCGACCCAGCAGACGGACTATTCCCTATCAGCATGGTGGGAAAATCTTCGATCGACGCCCATGGACCTCTACGCTGTCCGCCATGGCCAGCCGCTCACGCCTTTTCGCGCTCACCCTCGCCGGCGTCGTCGTCGCCACCGCCGGATGCGCGCCACAGGACGAGGAACCGACACCCACCGCCACGCCGTCCTGCACGAAGGACAGCCTGCCCACCCGTACGCCGGGCAAGCTCACCATCGCCACCGACCAGCCGGCGTACGAGCCGTGGTTCCGGCAGGACAAGCCGGACAGCGGCGAGGGCTTCGAGGCCGCCGTCGCGTACGCGGTGGCCGAGAAGCTCGGCTACGCCCGGGGCGACGTCACCTGGACCCGGGTCAAGTTCGACACCGCGATCGCGCCCGGGGAGAAGAACTTCGACTTCGACATCAACCAGTTCTCCGTCACCGAGGAGCGCAAGCAGGCGGTGGACTTCTCGGCCCCGTACTACCTGGTACGGCAGACCGTCATCGCGCTGAAGTCCTCGAAGATCGCCGGCAAGACCTCGCTGGCTGACCTGCGCGGCGCCCGGCTCGGCGCCCAGGTCGGCACGACCAGCTACCAGGCGATCACGGACGTCATCAAGCCGTCCGCGAAGCCGCAGGTCTACAACAGCAACGACGACGCCAAGAAGGCCCTGCAGAACGGGCAGATCGACGGGCTCGTGGTGGACCTGCCGACCGCCTTCTACATCACCGGCGCGGAGATCACCGACGCGACGATCGTCGGGCAGGTGCCGCAGGTGGGCGTGCCGGAGGCGTTCGGGCTGCTGCTGGACAAGAACTCGCCGCTGACCCGCTGCGTGAGCGGCGCGGTCGGTCAGCTCAGCGAGGCCGGCACGCTGACCGAGCTGGAGCAGAAGTGGCTCGCGCAGGTGGCGGGGGCGGCCGAGCTGAAGTGACGCCGCGGGAACACACCCCGTCCGCGGCGCAGCTGCGGCGGTCGGCGTACCGGCGTCGGCAGAGCCTGCACAGCGTGCTGATCGCGGCCTTCTCCACGGCGGCGCTCGGCACGTTGCTGGTCGTCGCCGTGACCGGCGCGCCGGGCTGGGACCGGGTCCGGCAGTCGTTCCTGGACCCGCGGATCGGCGCCGACGCGCTGCCTGCCGTGCTGGACGGGCTCTGGCTCAACGTCCGGCTGCTGGTCTGCTGCGCGGCCGGCGCGCTGCTGCTTGGGCTGGTGATCGCCGTGCTGCGGACACTGCGCGGCCCGGTCTTCTTCCCGGTACGGGCGCTGGCCGCCGGCTACACGTACACCTTCCGGGGTCTGCCCCTGATCATCGTGCTGTACCTGCTCACCCTCGGCGTGCCCGGGCTGCGGCTGCGGGGCATGCCGTCGGTGCTGGTGCTCGGCGGGCTCGCGCTGGTGCTCACCTACGGCGGCTACCTGGCCGAGGTGTTCCGGGCCGGCATCGAGTCGGTGCACCCCAGCCAGCTCGCCGCGGCCCGTTCGCTGGGCCTGACCTACCGGCAGACGATGCGGCACGTGGTGCTGCCGCAGGCCGTCCGCCGGGTGGCGCCACCGCTGCTCAACGACGTGGTGGCCCTGCAGAAGGACGTCGGCCTGGTCTCGCTCGCCGGCCCGATCGACGCGGTCCGGGCCGCCCAGATCGCCACCGCCCAGTCGTTCAACTACACCCCGTACGTCGTGGCCGGAGTGCTGTTCGTGCTGCTCGCGATCCCGCTGATCGCCGTCACCGACTGGGTGACGCTGCGCTCGGCCCGTCGCCAGTCGGGAGGCTGACCATGGCGCTGCTGCGCTGCCGGGGCCTGCGCAAGGAGTTCGCCGGCCACGTCGTGCTGGACCGGCTCGACCTGACGGTCGCCGAGCACCGGGTGGTGGCCCTGATCGGGGCGTCCGGGTCGGGCAAGTCCACGCTGCTGCGGTGCGTGAACCTCCTGGAGGAGGTGGACGACGGCACCATCGAGCTGGACGGGGAGGACATCTCCGACCCCCGGGTGGACGCCGACCGGGTCCGTCGGCGGATCGGCATGGTGTTCCAGGCGTACAACCTGTTTCCGCACCTGAGCGTGCTGGACAACATCACCCTCGCGCCCCGGCGGGTGCACCGGCGGTCCCGCGCCGAGGCCGAGGCCCAGGCCCGCGACCTGCTCGACCGGGTGGGGCTGGGCGCGAAGGCGCACGCCTACCCGGACGCGCTCTCCGGCGGGCAGCAGCAGCGGGTGGCGATCGTCCGGGCGCTGGCGAACTCGCCCCGCCTGATGCTGCTCGACGAGGTCACCTCGGCGCTGGACCCGGAACTCGTCGGCGAGGTGCTGGCGATGATCCGGGACCTGAAGGCCGACGGGATGACCATGGTGCTGGCCACCCACGAGATGGGTTTCGCCCGGGAGGTCGCCGACGAGGTGTGCTTCCTCGACGCGGGGCGCGTCGTCGAGAGCGGCCCACCGGAGCAGGTGCTCGGCGAGCCGACGCAGGCCCGCACGCGTCAGTTCCTGCGCCGCATCATCGAAGCCGGCCGACTCTGAGGCCAGCCGACTCTGAGGCCAGCCGGCACCGAAGCAGAGCAGCGCCGAAGGCGGCGTCAGCCGCCGAAGCCGACCCGCTGCGCGTTGCCGGCGGCCACGGTCCGGACGGCCAGCGCCGCGTCGAGCGCCGCCACGGTCGCCGCCCAGCCCTTGTCCTCCGCCGAGCCGGGCAGCCCGGCCCGGTCCCGGGCCTGCTCGATGGTCTCCACGGTGAGCACGCCGTGCGCCACCGGCTTGCCCTCGTCCAGCGCCACCCGGGTCAGCCCGTCGGTGACCGACCGGCACACGTAGTCGAAGTGGGCGGTGGCGCCCCGCACGACCACGCCGAGCGCGACCACCACGTCGCAGCGGCGGGCGAGGGCCTGGGCGACGACCGGCAGCTCCACGGAGCCGGCGACACGCGCCACCACGGACCGCGCCCCGCACGCCTCGGCGGCGGCGACCGCGCGCTCCAGCATGTGATCGGTCAGATCGCCGTGCCATCGTGCGGCCACCACCCCGACGGTCAACCCCGCAGCGTCGACCGCCTCGACTCCCGGCTCGCCGAAACCCGCCATCGTCATGCTCCGATCTCGTCGTCGGCGACCGGACGCCCCAGCGGCGCCTCGGACACCTCGTCCAACTCGTCCAGCAGGTGACCCATCCGGTCCCGCTTGGTGCGCAGGTAGCGCAGGTTCTCCGGGTGCGCGCCGGCCGGCAGGCTCTCGCGGCCGGTGACGGTGAGCCCGTAGCCCTCCAGCCCGGCCCGCTTCGCCGGGTTGTTGGTCAGCAGCCGCATCGAGCGCACGCCCAGGTCGTACAGGATCTGCGCGCCGGTGCCGTAGTCGCGGGCGTCGGCCGGCAGACCCAGGTCGAGGTTGGCGTCCACGGTGTCGCGACCCTGGTCCTGCAACTGGTACGCCTGCAGCTTGTGCAGCAGGCCGATGCCGCGTCCCTCGTGCCCGCGCACGTAGAGCACCACGCCGCGGCCCTCGCGGGCGACCCGGGCCAGCGCGGCGTCCAGCTGCGGCCCGCAGTCGCAGCGCAGCGAGCCGAACACGTCCCCGGTCAGGCACTCGGAGTGGACCCGGACCAGCACGTCCTGACCGTCGCCGAGGTCACCGAGCACCATCGCGACGTGCTCGGCCGGGTCGTGCTCGGCACGGTAGCCGAGCGCCCGGAACACCCCGTGCCGCGTCGGCATCCGGGCGTCGGCGACCAGCTCGACCTGCTTCTCGGTACGCCGCCGGTAGGCGATCAGGTCGGCGATGGTGATCAGCGTGAGGCCGTGCTCGGCGGCGAACTTCTCCAGGTCCGGCAACCGCATCATGGTGCCGTCGTCGTTGACCAGCTCGCAGAGCACGCCGGCCGGGCGCAGCCCGGCGAGCCGGGTCAGGTCGATCGCCGCCTCGGTGTGCCCGGGTCGGCGCAGCACCCCGCCCTCGCGGGCGCGCAGCGGCACCACGTGCCCGGGCCGGGCCAGGTCGGTCGGATCGGTCGCCGCGCCGGCGAGCAGCCGGCTGGTGTGCGCGCGGTCGGCCGCCGAGATGCCGGTGCTGATCCCCTCCCGGGCGTCCACGGTCACCGTGTACGCGGTGCCGCGCCGGTCCTGGTTGGTGTGGTGCATCGGCGGCAGGTCGAGCCGGTCGGCCTCGCTCTCGGTCAACGCCACGCAGACGTACCCGGAGGTGTGGCGCACCATGAACGCCATCAGCTCCGGCGTGGCCCGCTCGGCCGCGAAGATCAGGTCGCCCTCGTTCTCCCGATCGGCGTCGTCGACCACGACGACCGGCCGCCCGGCGGCGATCTCGGCGATCGCCTCGTCGATATCGGCGAAGCTGCTCATGCGACGGCCTCCGTGTAGGTGGGCGGGAGTGCGGCGGCCGGCCTGGTGGCGCGCGAGGTGCGCCACCAGGCGGCGAAGCCCCAGGCGCAGAAGGCGCCGTAGACCAGGTACATGGCCGCCGACGGGTAGAACCCGCCGCGCAGCAGCAGCGGCACGCCGACCGCGTCCACCGCGATCCACACCAGCCAGAACTCGACCCAGCCACGGGCCATGCCGTAGGTGGCCAGCAGACTGCCGGTGAGGATCCAGGCGTCCGGCAGCGGGCCCCAGGAGCCCAGCGCCTTGAGCACCGGGTACGCGGCGGCGGTGCCGACGACGGCGGCCAGCAGCAGCACGAGCCGCTCCCGCCCGGTGGCCCAGCGCGGCAGCACCGCGGCGTGGTCGGCGTCGACGCGGCTGTTGCGACGCCACCGCCACCAGCCGTAGACGCTCACCGCGAAGAAGAACACCTGCCGGCCGGCCTGCCCGTACAGGTCGTGCGCCTGCGGGGTGGCGAACACCCCGCCGAGGAAGACGGTGAACAGCAGCGCGTTGCCGATCATGCCGACCGGCCACGCCCAGACCAGCCGGCGCAGCCCGAGCAGCGCGGAGACCAGCCCGAACACATTGCCGACGATCTCCCGGGCCAGCACCGGCGAGCCGGCCACCTGCACCTGGGCGTCGAGCAGCCAGCCGAGGGGGCCCATCAGGCCACCCCGCCCGTGCTCGGGGTCGCCCCGGAAGCGTCGGTGAGCCGGGCGCCGAGCAGCCGCTCGACGTACTTGGCCAGCACGTCGACCTCCAGGTTGACCGGGTCGCCGACGCCCTTCGCGCCGAGCGTGGTCAGCTTCAGGGTGGTCGGGATCAGCCCGACGGCGAACTCGTCCGCGCCCACCTCGGCCACGGTCAGCGACACGCCGTCGATGGTGATCGAGCCCTTCTCCACCACGTACCGGGCCAGGGCGGCGGGCAGCCGGAACCGCACCGTCTCCCACTGCTCGGCCGGTTCCCGGGAGATCAGTTCGCCGACGCCGTCGACGTGGCCCTGCACGAGGTGCCCGCCGAGGCGGCTGCCCAGCGCCGCCGCCCGCTCCAGGTTGACCGGGTCGCCGGGACGCAGCGCGCCCAGCGCGGACCGGCGCAGGGTCTCGCCCATGACGTCGGCGGTGAAGGTGCCGTCGGCCGCGTCCACCACCGTCAGGCAGACGCCGTTGACGGCGATGGAATCACCGTGGCGGGCGTCCGAGGTGACCAACGGGCCGCGCACGGCGACCAGCGCCGAATCGCCCGCCGTGGCCGTGACCCGGACGATCTCCCCCAACTCCTCGACAATGCCGGTGAACATGTCAGCCCTCCCTTTTGCGGGGCAAAGCGGTGATCCGGAGATCCGGACCGACCTGCGTAACGTCCACGAACTCCAGATCGATGGCCTCAGCGATGGTCGTCACTCCCGCGTCGACCAGGGCGGTGGGGCCGGCGCCGAGCAGCCGGGGCGCGACGTACCCGACGATCTTGTCGACCAGGCCGGCGGCCAGGAACGCGCCGGCCAGCCGGGGGCCGCCCTCCAGCAGCACCGCGCGGACCCCGCGCTGGTGCAGCGCCGCGAGCAGCGCCGACAGGTCGACCCGGCCGTCCGGGCCCGCGCCCACCTCGGCCGCGGTCGCGATCCACGTCCGCGCGGCGCCGTCGCGGACCCGGGCGTCGAAGGGGGTACGCCCCGAGCTGTCCACCACCACCCGCAGCGGCTGCCGGATGGCCAGGCTGCCGTCGCGCAGGTTGCGGGCGGTCAACCGGGGGTCGTCGGCGAGCACGGTGCCCACCCCGGCGACGACCGCGTCGACCGTGCCGCGCAGCGCGTGCACGTCGATCCGGGCCGCCTCCGAGGTGATCCACATGCTGGTGCCGTCCGCGGCGGCGGACCGGCCGTCGACGGTGGCGGCGTACTTCCAGATGACGTACGGCCAGCCCCGGCGCATCGAGGTCAACCACGCGACGTTGCCGGCCTCGGCCTCGTCGCCGCGTACCCCCAGATCCACCTGGACCCCGGCGGCGCGCAACGTGGCGGCGCCGCCGGAGGCCACCGGGTTCGGATCGGGCACGGCGATGACCACGCGGGCCACCCCGGCCTGGACGAGCGCGGTGCTGCAGGGGCCGGTGCGGCCGGTGTGGTCGCAGGGCTCCAGAGTGACGACCGCGGTGCCGCCCTCGGCGCGCGGGCCGGCCTGGGCCAGCGCGACGATCTCGGCGTGCGGCCCACCGGCGTAGGCGTGGAAGCCCTCCCCCACGACCTCGCCGTCGGCGTCGAGCAGCACGCACCCGACCACCGGGTTGGGGCTGGTGGTGCCCAGCCCGCGAGCCGCCAGCTCGATCGCACGCCGCATCGCCTCATCGACGGAGACGCTGGCCATCGCCCTGTTCTGCCCTCTCACTCGCCGGTCCGCGCGCGGGCGGTCAGGGAGGCGGCATGGACCGCGGGCAGGCGGCGGCGGAGTCCGGGTACGGCACAGCCGACCCGGATGGGCGGCACGGCACGCTGACGCCAGCGGCCGGCTGAAGACCCGTCCGTCCCGCGCGCTGTCTCCCATCCGGACTGTCTGGGCGCGGACGAACCGCCCCCAACCGTCGGCCCCGGATTTTCACCAGGTCCACCGGGCGGCAAGCCGTCCGGGTCGCGGGCTGACCACGGTTGGACCGTGGATCACCGCCGGTTCGGAATTTCACCGAGTCCCGCCAGCGCGTGGTGGGTACTCCGCAGTCTTACACGCCGAACGCGGTGTGTCCTTATCCAGGCGAGCTAGTTCACAGCGGGATCACGCGTCAGGTGACGCCGCGCCGCCGGTCCACCGCCACGTACGACCCCGGTTGGCTCTTGGCGACCGTCTTCATCTCCGAGGCCACCGCGATCGCCTCCAGGGGGTCGGTGAACCGCTTGCCGGCGTCGGAGAGGGAGACGCCGATGGACAGCGTGACCAGGGCGGCCCGGCGGATGTTGCCGCGCCGGTCCTTCAGCTCGACGAAGCCGCGCTCACGGTCGGTGGCGTCGTAGAGCGTGTCGGCGGACTTCTCGAAGTCGACCACCGCCCGGGAGGTCAGCGGGCGGACCTGGTCCGGCGCGCAGACGATCACGAAGTCGTCGCCGCCGACGTGACCGAGGAACGCCGGCGGCAGACCCACCGCCACCACCGCCCGGTGCAGGCTGCGGGCCAGCGCGGAGATGAAGTCGTCGCCACGCACGAAGCCGTACCGGTCGTTGACGCTCTTGAACCGGTCGATGTCGATGTAGCCGACCGCGTAGTCCACCCCGTGCCGGACCCGGTCGCTGATCTCCCGCCGGATCCGGCTGTTGCCGGGCAGCCCGGTCAGCGGGGAGACCTCCCGGAACTCCTTGTTGCGGCGCAACGTCGAGGAGACCCGGGCCACCAGCTCGGCGGTGTCGAACGGCTTGACCAGGTAGTCGTCCGCGCCGGCGCTGAGCCCGTGGACCTTGTCGACGGTCATCCCCTTGGCCGTCAACATGATCACCGGAATGGCGGAGGTCATCGGGTCGGCGCGCAGCCGTCGGGTCAGCTCCAGCCCGTCGATGCGGGGCATCATGAGGTCGACCACGGCCAGGTCCGGCCGTTGCCGCTCGATGACCTCCAGGGCCTCCTGGCCGTCACTGGCGTGGATCACCTCGAAGCCGTGCAACCGCAGGTTGAACTCGACGAACCGAGCGATGTCCGCGTCGTCGTCGACGACGAGGATGATGTCCTTGCGGTCGGCCTCCGGCTCCACCTCAGGCCCCGGGCGCCGCGCGCTCCGCCAGGGCCCGCAGTCGCCGGACCGCCTCGGCCGGGTCGGCGGCGCCGTAGACGGCGGTGCCGGCCACGAACGCGTCGGCGCCGGCGGCGGACGCCTGCTCGATGGTGTCGGCGGCGATCCCGCCGTCCACCTCGATGCGCAGCTCCAGGTGGCCGGCGTCGACGTGCCGGCGGGCGGCGCGGACCTTGTCCAGCAGCTGCGGGATGAACCGCTGCCCGCCGAAGCCCGCCTTGATCGTCATGATCAGCAGGGTGTCGAAGCTGGGCAGCAGCTCCAGGTACGGCTCGATCGGGGTGTCCCGGTCGATGGCCAGCCCGGCCTTCGCGCCGGCCGAGCGCAGGTCCTTGGCGAGCGCCACCGGGTCGTCGGCCGCCTCGGCGTGGAACGTGACGTTGTACGCCCCGGCGTCGGCGTAGCCGGGGGCCCACCTACGCGGGTCGGAGATCATCAGGTGCACGTCGAACGGCATCGTGGTGGCGGCTCGCAGGCTCTGCACCACGGGCAGCCCGATGGTCAGATTGGGCACGAAATGGTTGTCCATCACGTCCACGTGCAACCAGTCCGCGGCGTCCTCGACGGCACGGACCTCTTCGGCGAGGCGGGCGAAATCGGCGGCCAGGATGCTCGGCGCGACGATCGGCGGCGGTACGGTCACGGGGCCAGTGTACGAACGCGGCCACCCGCCGCCCGCAGCACGGCACCAACTCCGACACGCTGTGATCCAGCAGTGACCAGTAGTGCAGAATAAGCCGGTCCGGGCCATCGATTCCGGACGAACAGACATCAGTGGCTGGCCGATCGACCCAAACGCGACGACACTCCAACCGGGACGGTGCCGTAGGCTGCACGCCCGCCGGGGTCGCGCCGCGGGGCGCGGTGACCGGTCGCCAGCTCCCGGGAGGGCGGACGATGCGACGGTGGCTTCCAGCGCTGGCGCTGGTCGGCATCACGACGATGCTGCTGGCCGGCTGCGGTCCGGCACGAGGCGCGGACGGTGACCTCACCGACGACTGGCCGGCACTGCGGGTTCCAAGACCGTTCACCCCCGCCACCGACACCTGCCTGCCCCGGATCACCTCGGTCGTGCAGGCCAGCACGTACGAGACGGTCGACTGCGCCCGCAGCCACCTCGCCGAGGCGATCCACGTCGGCACGTTCACCGGCCCGGCCGCGCAGGCCGGCACCCGGCCGGGCCCGGGCTCGACCGCGCTGCGCGCGGCCCGCTCGGAGTGCGACCAGCGGGCCCGGGAGGTGCTCGGCGGCGACTGGCACACGGCCCGGCTCACCCTGACGCTCTCGCTGCCCAGCGGCCCAGCCTGGACCGGCGGCGCACGCTGGTTCCGCTGCGACCTCAGCGAGACCGACAGCATCGACAACACCCGGCCGGTGAACCGCGTCGGCAGCCTGCGCGGGGCGTTGATCGGCGACACCCCGCTGACCCACGGCTGCTTCGACCCCAAGCTGATCGGCGACAACCTCAACTACATGGCCCCGGTGCTCTGCACCGAGCCGCACCGCGCCGAGTTCGTCGGCGTCTACGAGGAACGGGACATGAGCTGGGCCGAGTTCACCCGCGCGGGCGAGCAGGCGCACCGGCGCTGCATGGCGTTGATCGCCACGTACGCGGCCGTGCCGAACAACAGCGACCTGCCGTACCGGGCCGGGTCCATCTACTACCCACCGTCGCAGCGGGAATGGGAGGAGGGCGACCGTGGAGTGCGCTGTTTCCTGTGGAGCGACGACCGCAAACTCACCCGTTCGATGCGCGGCGCCGGCCCCGAGGGACTGCCCGCGATCTGAGTCGCGGTGCCGTATGCTGCTGCGCCGTGGCGCTACCGGCCGGCTGGGGGCCGTCCGGAGGTCACCAGCGGCGGGAGGTCGACGATGCGACGGTGGTTGACGGCGATTGCCGGGGGCGCGGTGGTGGCCCTGGCGCTCACCGGCTGTGGCGCACCCGCCGGAGTCGACCGTGACCTCATCGACGACTGGCCGGCGCCCGTGGTGGCGCAGCAGTTCGTCCCCGCCGCCGGCGTCTGCCACCACTCCTCCCAGCAGGTCGGCTTCCTCAGCGGCTACAACCCCATGGAGTGCGCCGAGTCGCACCGGGTGGAGACCCTGCACGTCGGCACGCTCACCGGCCCCGGCACCGAACGCGGCACACCTCCGCCGCCCGGCTCGGTGGGCATGCGGGCCGCGCAGGCCGGCTGCGAGACGGAGGTCAACAAGGCCGTCGGTGCCGACTGGCGCTCCGGGCGCCTCGGGCTCGCCGTCGTGCTGCCCTCGCCGGCCGCCTGGGCCGGCGGGGCCCGCTGGTACCGCTGTGACGTCACCGAGATCGCCAGCATCGACGACACCGCCGTCGACCTGCGCACCGGCAGCCTGCGGGGTGCCCTGACCGGCGCGTCGCCGCTGGCCTACCGCTGCTTCAACCCCAAGCTGGACAAGGACAAGATCGAGGAGATGGTGGCGGTGTCCTGCACCGCCAAGCACCACGCCGAGTTCGTCGGGATCTGGCAGGCCCCGGACATCAGCTACGCGGAGTTCAACCGCACCACCAAGCGCACCCACCGGGCGTGCCAGTCGGTGACGGCCAAGTACGCCAAGGTGCCCGACAACTCGCAGCTCGACTTCCGCGCCGGAACGATCTACTACCAGCCGTACGAGCAGGAGTGGCGCAACGGCAACCGCGGCGTGCAGTGCTTCCTCTGGATCAGCGACCGGGACCTGACCCGCTCGCTGAAGAACGCCGGCACCAAGGGCCTCCCGGTCACCTGATTCCGGCCGGCACGACCGCACCCGGCCGGCTCGGCCGGGTGCGGTGTCGCGTTCAGCCCTCGCGCGGGGCGGCTGTCAGCCCTTGCGCAGGACGGCGAGGAACATCGCGTCGGTGCCGTGGCGGTGCGGCCAGAGCTGCACGGTGGGGCCGTCGCCCAGGCCGGGCATGCCGGCCGGCAGCAGCGGTCGGGCGTCGACGAAGTCCACCGACACGCCGCTGCGGCGAGCCGCCTCGGTGACCGTCACGTGCGTCTCGACGGTGTGCGGCGAGCAGGTGACGTAGGCGACCAACCCGCCCGGTCGGACCGCCCGCAGCGCGGCGCCCAGCAACTCCCGCTGCAGCCGGGTCAACGGCGGCAGGTCGGAGGGCTGGCGGCGCCAGCGCGACTCGGGCCGGCGACGCAGCGAGCCCAGCCCGGTGCACGGGGCGTCCACCAGCACCCGGTCGAAGTGGCCCTCCGGCAGCTTCGGGTCCGCGCCGACCTCACGACCGTCGGTGGCCACCACGGTCACCGGCAGACCCCGGGTCGCCTGGGACACCAGCCGAGCCCGGTGCTCGGCCACCTCCACGGCGGTCAGGTGGGCGCCGCGCTGCGCGGCCAACGCGCCGAGCAGGCCGGCCTTGCCGCCCGGACCGGCGCACAGGTCCAGCCAGCGCCCGTCCGGGCCGTCCAGCGGCGCGTCGGCGAGCGCGGCGGCCACGAGTTGGGAGCCCTCGTCCTGGACGTGGGCGCGACCGTCGACCACCGCCGGCACGTCGCCCGGGGCGCCGCCGGGAAGATAGACGGCGTACGGCGAGAAGGCGCCGGGCGCGCCGCCGACCTGGTCGGCCAGCTCGATCGGGTCGATCAGGCCGGGACGGGCGCACAGGTGCACCGGGGGACGCTCATTGTCCTCGATCAGGAGCCGGGCGGTCTCGCCCAGGTCGCCGTCGAGCGCCTCGGAGAAGGCCCGCACGATCCACTGCGGGTGGCTGTACGCCAGCGCCAGGTGCCCGACCGGGTCGGTCTCGATCGGCGGGGCGAGCTTGGCCACCCACCCGTCGATGTCGCGGGTGGACACCTCGCGCAGCACCGCGTTGGCGAACCCGGCGGCGCCCGGCGCGACCGAGCGGACCAGGTCCACGGTCGACGACACGGCGGCGTGCGGAGGCACCCGGGTGTGCAGCAGCTGGTACGCCCCGATCCGCAGCGCGTCGCGCGCCGGCGGGTCGATGCGGGCCACGTCCCGCCCGGACGCGTCGCTGAGGATCGCGTCGAGCGTGCCGAGGTGGCGCAGGGTGCCGTAGGTCAGCTCGGTGGCGAACGCGGCGTCGCGGCCGTACAGCCCCTCCTCGCGCAGGATGGTGGGCAGCACCAGGTTGGCGAAGGCGTCGTCGCGGTGCACGGCGGCCACCGCCTCGTACGCCACGCGTCGTGGCCGGTCCAGTGGCGGCCGGGTCGGCCGGCGGTCGCCGCCGCGGCCGGCGGACGAACCGCCTCGGAACGGACGCGTCCCCTCCGGGGCCGTCACGCGAGACCCTCGCCGGCGCTGACGCGGACGCCGCGCGCCCAGTCGGTGGCCGCCATGGCGCGCTTACCCGCGGCGCGGACCTCGCCGAGGCGCACCGGCACGGTGGCCGTGCCGGCCAGCACCCGGTTCTTCTCCACCAGCAACTCCCCCGGTTTCAGGTCCGGGCCGTCGGCCACCGGTGCGACCGGGCCGAGCTTCACCCGCTCGTCCCGGAAGGTCGTCCACGGGCCCGGGGCCGGCGTGCAGGCGCGGATCCGCCGGTCCACCGCGAAGGCCGGGTCACCCCAGCGCACCCGGGCGTCCTCCACGGTCAGCTTCGGCGCCAGCGACACCCCGTCGGCGGGCTGCGGCTCGGCCCGCGCGGTGCCGTCGGCGATCGCGTCGAGCACCGCCACCAGCAGCCCGGCGCCGGAGTCGGCGAGCCGCTCCAGCAGGTCGCCGGAGGTGTCGCCGGGGCGGATCTCGTCGGTCAGGGTGCCGAAGACGGGGCCGGTGTCCAGGCCCTGCTCCAGTTGGAAGACGCTGGCACCGGTCAGCTCGTCGCCGTGCAGCACGGCGTGCTGCACGGGCGCGGCGCCCCGCCAGGCGGGCAGCAGCGAGAAGTGCAGGTTGATCCAGCCGTACCGGGGGATCTCCAGGGCGGCCGGCGGAACCAGCGCGCCGTAGGCGACCACCGGCACGCAGTCCGGGGACAGCTCGCGCAGCCGGTCGAGGAACTCCGGGTCGCGGGGGCGGGCCGGCGTCAGCACCTCGACGCCGTGCTCGTCGGCCCACGCGCCGACCGGGGAGCGGGACAGGCCACGCCCCCGCCCGGCGGGCGCGTCGGGCCGGGTGACCACGGCGACCAGCTCGTGCCGGGAGGCCGCGACGGCGGCCAGGGCGGGCACGGCCACCGCCGGCGTACCGGCGAAGATCACACGCATCCGGGTCACCGACCCAGACCGAAGGGGTCGCTGATGTGCGGGCTGAGCTTGACCGTGGGCGGGGCCGCCGCGTCGTACCACTCGGCCTGGCGGATCGCCTTCATGGCTTCCTTGCGCCCCTCCGGGTCCAGTCGGTCCAGGAAGAGCACCCCGTCGAGGTGGTCGGTCTCGTGCTGCACGCAGCGCGCCATCAGGCCGGTGCCGACGATCTGCATCGGGTCGCCGAACGAGCTGAAGCCCTTGGCGATGACGTTCTGCCGGCGCTTGGTGTCGAAGTAGAGCCCGGGGATGGACAGGCAGCCCTCGGGGCCGTCCTGCTCCTCCTCGTCGGGGAACTCCAGCACCGGGTTGACCAGGTGCCCGAGCACGTCGTCGACGTCGAAGGCGAACACCCGCAGGCTGACACCGAGCTGCGGCGCGGCCAGGCCGGCGCCGTTCTGCTCACGCATCGTGTCGGTGAGGTCGGCGACGAGCCGCCGTAGCTCGGCGTCGAAGTCGACCACCGGATCGGCCGGCGTGCGCAGCACCGGATCCCCAAAAAGACGGATGGGCTGGACGGTCACGCGGGACGGCTCCTTCATCAGGCGGGCGAGCGGTGCCGTACCAGTCTACGGAGTGCTCCCGAGCGCCCCGGCCGGCGTACCTCGATCGGCCACCGCCGGTGTGCCCAGCGTCACGGGCAGGCTCTCGTAGCCGCGCAGGGTCAGGCGGGTCCGGTGCCGAGGCTGCCCCGCCAGGGCCAGCTCGGGCAGACGGCGCAGCAGCATCGGGAACGCCAGCTGCGCCTCCAGCCGGGCCAGGCCGGCGCCGAGGCAGTAGTGCGGGCCGGCGCCGAAGGACAGCGGGTGCGCCTGCTCGCGGGTCGGATCGAAGCGCCCCGGGTCGGGGAACCGGCGCGGGTCGCGGTTGGCCGCGCCGAGCAGCAGCAGCGCCGTACTGCCGGCCGGCAGGTCGAGCCCGCCGCAGCGCACCGGCGCGGTGCTCGTCCGGGTGGTCAGCTGCACCGGGGAGTCGTAGCGCAACAGCTCCTCGACGTACGCCGGGGCGAGCCCGGGGTCGACGCGCAGCGCCGAGGCGGCCTCGGGGTGGCGCAGCAGCACCACCAGGCCGTTGCCGAGCAGGTTGGTGGTGGTCTCGAAGCCGGCGACCAGCAGCACGACCAGGTTGGCCAGCAGTTCGTCGCCGGCGAGCCGGGCGCCGTCGGCGTCGTGCACCTGGACCAGCGCGGTGGTCAGATCATCGGCCGGTGCCCGGCGTCGGGCGACGATCAGCTCGACGAAGTAGTCGCGCAGCTCGGCGGCGCCCGCGTCGGCGACGGCCAGCTCCTCGGTGGTGATCTCCGGCTCCAGCACCCCGGTCAGGTCGCCGGCCCAGCGGCGGAACAGCGGCCGGTCCTGCGCCGGCACGCCGAGCAGCGCGCAGATCACCCCGACCGGCAGCGGGTACGCGAAGTCGGCCAGCAGGTCGATCGGCTCGCCGTCAAAGGCGCGGGCAATCATCGCGTCGAGCAGTTCCTCGGCCTGGGCGCGCACCACGTCGCGCATCCCGGCGATCCGACGCGGGCTGAACGCGCCGGCGGCGAGTCGGCGCATACGGCTGTGATCGGGCGGGTTGGTACGCAGCATGGACCGGGCGATCGACGTGATCGCCGGGCTCTGCCGCCAGTTCGGCCAGACCTGGTCCCGCAGCGCGTCGTCGAGCACCCCGAGCCGGGGGTCGCGCAGCAGCTCGTCGACCTCCGGGTAGCCGGTCACCACGTACATGCCGGGCAACGCCTGCACCACCGGGCCGTGCGAGCGCAGCCGTTCGTACGTCGGGTACGGATCGACGCGTCCCTGCGGCGACATGAGCAGTGTGAGCGCCTCGGCAGCATCCATGGCTGGCCTCCCCCGTCGATGCGTCGGAGGCTCCATCATCCCGGTGCCGCCGGCAGCCGGCATCCCCCGCCCGGCACGCGCGTCAGCCCGGGGCGGTTGCCGCCCGGCTCAGCAGGGCGCGGACCCGCTCGCCGTCGGGGTGACCGAGGTCGTCGAGGATGCCCAGGGCACGCCGCCAGGTACGCGCCGCGCCGGCCGGGTCCCCCGCCGCGTGCCGGCTCTCGCCGAGCCGGGAGAGGGTTTCCGCCTCGTCGTAGCGGTCGCTGATCCGCCGGTACAGCCGCAGCGCCCGCCCGTAACAGCGGACCGCCTCCCGGTGGTCGCCCAGCCGCGCGTGGATGAAGCCGAGGCTGTCCCAGGTGTTCGCCTCACCGTGCCGGTCCCCGGTCCGGCGCAGCAGCGCCAACGCCTGCTCGCAGTGGGCGAGCGCCGGGCGGTACTGGCCGAGCTGGGCGTGCGCCCAACCCACCGCGTTGCGGGCGCTGGCCTCCCCGGCCAGATGGCCGGCGTCCCGGTACAGCGCGAGAGCCCGCCGCACGTGGTCCAGCGCCTCGGCGTACCGGCCGAGGCCGTCGAGCATCGCGCCGAACGCCCGGTGGGTACGCGCCTGCCCGGTGTGGTCACCCAGCGCCCCGAAGAGCGCCAGGGCCTGCCGGTAGTTGCTCGCCGCCTCGTCCACCCGGCCCAGCCGGGACAGCACCCGGGCGAGGTCGCGGTGGGCGTTCGCCTGCCCGAGTCGGTCCCCCGCGCGCCGCGCCCCGGCCAGGGCGGTCCGCTGGGCGACGGCCAGATCCGGCCACCGCCCCCGGCGTTGCAGAAAGTCCACAAGCGTCCACGCGAGCTGCCAGGCGTGACCGTCGAAACCGGCACGTTTCGCGTGCGCGACCGCCGCCAGGAGCACCGGGTATTCGATGGTGAACCAGTCGAGCGCCTGCGCGTGGTCGGTGATCTCCTCGGGCGCCACACCCGGTGGGGCCGCCGCCAGTGCGACCGGATCGCGCCCCGGCTGCAGCAGCAGCGCGGCCGCGTGCGCGGTGTGCAGGTAGTGGTCCAGCCCGCGCCGGATCGCGGCCCGCCGTGCCTCGGGCGGCTCGAGTCGGTCGGCCTGCTCGGCGGCGTACGCCCGGAGCAGGTCGTGCGCGCCGAACCGGCCGGGGGCGTGCTCGCTGACCAGATGGGCGTGGGCCAGCTCCGCCAACAGTCGGGGCACCTGCTCCCGGGGCAGCCCCGCCAGGCTGGCCGCCGCGGCGACCCCGATGTCCGGGCCGGGGTGACAGCCGAACAGCCGGAACAGCCGTGCCGCCGCGGGCGTGAGGCTCCGGTACGACCAGGAGAAGACTGCCTGCACGTCGGTGCCGGCGTCGCCACCGTCCAAGGAGTCCAGCGGGCGCGGCGCCGCGCGCAACTCGGCGGCGAGGGTGGCCAGGGAGAAGGCGGGATTCGCCGCACTCCGCGCGGCGAGCACCGCCAGGGCCAGCGGCAGCCGCGCACATCGCTCGATTATCTCGTCCACGGCCTGCGGCTCGACCGCCAACCGGTCGGCGCCGAGCCGCCGGGCCAACAGCTGCCAGGCCTCGGCGGCGCTGAGCAGCTCGACGCCGACCGGCCGGGCGCCCTCGGTGGCGACCAGGCCGGCCAGCCGGTTGCGGCTGGTGACCAGAACCAGGCAGGTCAGGCTGCCGACCAGCAGCGGGCGAACCTGGTCGGCATCGCGGGCGTTGTCCAGCAGCACCAGCATCCGGCGACCGGCGAGCAGGCTGCGGTAAAGCCCCACCTGCGCGGGCAGGTGGGTGGGGATCCGTTCGGGCGGCACCTCAAGGGCCTCCAGGAAACCCCGTACCGCCTCGACGGTCGTCACCACCGTTCCCGTGGAGTCGAATCCGCGCAGGTCGACGTAGAGCTGGCCGTCCGGGAAGCGGTCGGCGACCCGGTGCGCCCAGTACACCGCCAGCGTCGTCTTGCCCACCCCGGCCGTGCCGGACAGCGTCACCACGGCGGCCGGCGCCCGGCCGCCGTCGCCGGGGGTGTCCAGGCCGGCACAGGCGACATCGAGCTGGGCGAGCTGGGCGGTACGTCCGACGAATCCGGGCAGCGCCGGGGGCAGTTGGCGGGGCACGGGGAAGCGGGTCGGGGCGGCCCGGGTGCCGCCGCTGCGGGCCCGTACGGCCCCGGTGCCCGCCCGGCCGGTGGCCGCGTGGTCCCGCGTCGGACGTCGACGTCGCTCCTCGATCCGGTCCCGCGCGGTGGCCAGCACTCCCTGCTCGGTGGGGGTCGCCCCGAGCAGCCGGATGAGCGCGTCGAACCGCTCCGGCGGGGGCAGGATGTGGCCGGCGAAGTACTCCCCGATGATCCCGCGCGACCAGCCGGTCTTCGCCGCCAACTGCCGGTACGTCAGCCGCGTCTCCCCCTGCTGCCGGGCTTCGCGGCGGCGCAGCTGGCGCAACAGGCCGGCCAGCTCTGACAGGGTCTGCGCCTCGACACCGCCGCGGGCCACGTCGAACGCCGCGGGCGGCCCCTGCGGTGCTCGACGAACGCCGGACGGTACCCGTTGGTCGGACATGCGGCCCCCACCCCCTACCGGTCACCCGGTCGCCCCGGGTGCCGACACGGGCAGGCTAGTTGCGGTCACACACCGCTAGATAGGAGGCGGCCGATGTCTGACAGTTCCACATCGGACCTCTGCCCCGTCCGGCGGTGTCCGACGGTGTCCAGTCCCGTCCAGGATCGCCGTGCTGAACCGACGTCTCGTGCCACCGTCCCTGGTGCGGGTTCGGCCCGCGCCACGAAACCCTGGGGAAGGGGCACCAGATGATCCGTCCACACCCGACCGTTCGACGGTCCACGACGATGCTGCGTCGCATCGCCGTCAGGTCTGGGCGACCGGCACGAACACCGCCATCGACGACACCAACACCGCGACGGCGTGTACGGGCTACGTCCCCACCGGGCGGGTGTGTGCCTGGCGGATGTACTACGAGGACATCTTCTCCGGCATGGCCGGCGTCGGCGCCTCGGGCGTGGTCCTGGGCTGACGCCTCGCGGCGAACCGTCGGTCGAGCCGACGGCCGGGCCGGCGCGCACCCCGCGCGCCGGTCCGGTTCCGCGCTGGGCTCAGGCGCCGACGCCCCGGTCCGCGGCGAGCACGGCGTCGCCGCCGAGCAGCGCCGGCTCGGGCAGCGGCAACTGGATCTTGTGGGCCGCCTCCCAGTCGTAGACCAGCCCGGGGCGCACGTGCGCGGCGAAGTAGTCCACGGCGCTCATCCCGCCCACCACCGGCTCGTCGACCTCGGCGACCAGCTGGGCGGGGACCAGGGAGAAACCGTTCTGGACGGCGGCGCTGAGCCGACGGTGACCGTCGACGACGAAGAAGTACTCGCCGGTGAAGCCGATCTTCAGCGGCTCCAGGGACTCGTCGCCGGCCTCGGCCACGTCGCCGACGAACTCGCTGTCCCAGAGCCCGCGCAGGGTCGCGATGTCCTCGGTCGGGTAGATCCGCGCCGGGTCGAGCAGCAGCAGCGGCGAGCCGTCGCGCAGCACGTCGGCGCCGAGCGTGCCCTCGTACGCGGCGATGATGTGCTCGACCACCTCGGCGGCGGAGGCCCGGGTCGTGTCGCAAATCAGGTCATAGTTGCGCAACCGTGCCTTGTCCACCCCGTAGCGGACGATGAACCGGCTGCGCTCGCTCTCGCTGCGCTCGCGGAGCTTGGCCTTCGCCTCCTCCAGCGAGGCGTAGCTCTCCGCCGGGCCGGACGGGCGGGCCAGCACCCGACGGGCCGCCTCCCCCGGCTCGGTGATCATGTGCACCTTGAGCGCGTCGGTGAAGAAGTGCCAGGCCAGCCGCGAGTCCATGATCAGATGCTCGCCGGAGGCGGCGATGTCGCGCTGGAGCTGATCGACGTAACCGTCGACGGCCTGGTCCAGCTCGGCGTGCAGATTGAGCTGCAGGGCGGTCATCTGCCGCTGCTGCGCCATCTCCCGGTAGAGGTCGCCCACGCTGACCCGGCGCATGCCGAGCCGCTTGGCGATCTCCACCGACACGGTGCTCTTGCCGCTGCCGAGGTCGCCGTTGAAGACGATCGATTGTCGAACGGTCACGACTGGTCCACCCCTGATAACCGGCTTCCTGACATCATCGACATCGCGTCCGACCGGCGCGTTCCCGGCCCGCCCGCCTTCGGGCGGTGCCGTGACCTGGGGCCGTCGTACGACCGAGCATGACGGGCGATGCTACCACCTCGGCGCCAGCGCTTTGCCGGACGCGGTGTGCGGGCGCCACCCGTCAGGCCGGCTTCCGCCCGCCGGCCGCGCCCCCCGGGAAAGCGGCCGCGCCCTGGGAAAACGGTCAGAACAGGCTCAGCGGATCGACCTGGAGACGAACCGGATCGGCGGCCTTGCGGGCGGTGCGCACCCCGGCGGCCGAGTGCAGGGCCTCGGCGAGCGCGGCGGCCCGCGCCCGGGGCACCCGGACCAGCATCCGCTCGCGCCCCTCGTCGGCCGGCACCGGCCCGAGCACCTCGGCGTCGCCGGGCAGCCGGGCCGCGGCGAGCAGGTCGGCCACCGCCTCGGCCGGGCCGGTGACGCTGGCCATCCGCACCGCCGGCGGGAAACCCAGCTCGCGGCGCTCGGCCAGTTCCCGGCCGGCGAACCAGGCGGCGTCCCAGCGCAGCAGCGCCTGCACCGGGGCGAGCGCGCCGTCGGCGACCACCACCACCCGGCCGGCCGGCGCCGGGCGGGCCAGGGCCGTCGCGGCCAGCCACCGGCGCAGCGCCTCCTCGCCGGCACGCAGGTCGGCCCGGGTCAGCAGGGCCCACGAGTCGAGCAGCAGCACCGCGCCGTAGCCGCCTTCGGCGACCGGCTCGGCGCCGGGGGTGGCGACCACCAGCGCCGCACCGCCGGGCACGTCGGTCAGCACCTCCTCCCGTCCCGAGGTCCGCACCGGCACGTCGGGAAAGGCCCGGCCCAGCTCCTCGGCGGTACGTCGGGCACCGGTCACCGCGGCGCGCAGCCGCCGCCCGCCGCACTGCGGGCAGGCGTACGCGGCGGCGACCCGGGCGCACCACCGGCAGGCGGGGGTGCCGCCGGCCGACGGCAGCGCGAGCGGGCCGGCGCAGTGCGCACAGCGCGCCGGGGTACGGCAGTCGGCGCAGGAGACCGAGGGCAGGTAGCCCCGCCGGGGCACCTGCACGAGCACCGGCAGGTCCGCCCGGAGGGCGTCACGGGCGGCCGTCCAGGCGAGGCTGGGCAGCCGCGCGGTGGCCGCACCGGGATCACGGGCGAGCTGTGGGTCGTCACCGGTCGGCGCGATGGCCGGGATACGCGCCCGCACGGTGGCCCGGTCGGCGACTACCTCCCGGGCCCAGCCGGTCTCCAGCAGCAGTTGTGCCTCGGCCGTACGGGCGTACCCGCCGACCAGCGCGCCGGCCTCGCCGAGCTGCGCCCGGGTGAGCAGCACGTCGCGGGCGTGCGGATAGGGCGCCCGGGGTTCGGAGTGCAGGTCGTCCCCGTCGTCCCAGACGGCGACGAGACCGAGCCGGGGCACCGGGGCGAACATCGCGGCCCGGGTCCCGATGACCACCGGCACCTGCCCGCGCCGGGCGGCGAGGAACGCCCGGTAGCGCCGGGCCGGCCCGAGGGCGGCGGAGAGGCTGACGTGCCGCCCCGGGCCCAGCACGCCGGTCAGCGCGGCGTCGAGGCGGTCGAGGTCACGGGCGTCGGGCACCACGACAACGGCCCCCCGCCCACCGGCGACGGTGGCGGCCACCGCGTCGGCGTAGCGGGCTGCCCAGTTCTCGCCGGGCAGCGCGGACCAGACCGCGCGGGGCGCCCGGCCGTCGGTGAGCGCCCGCAGCAGCGCCGGCCCGGTCGGGTAGTCCCGCCACCCTCTCGGGTCGACGGCCTCCCCCGGCACGACGGCCTCCCCCGGCTCGACGGGGCCAACCGCGTCGCTGGCAGCACCGGATTCGGGGGTCGGGGTGGGCTGTTCGTCGTGGGGTTCCTTCTCGACCCGGGCGTGCCGGGGTGGCACGGCGAGCCGGAGCACGTCGGCCAGGTTGCCCGCGTACCGGTCGGCGACCGCCCGGGCCAACCGGGCGATCTCGGGGGCCAGCACCGGCTCGGGCGAGACGACCTTCTCCAGGTAGGCGAGCCGGCCGGTGTGCCCGGAGTCGTCCGCCCGGGCCAGCAGCCAGCCGTCGACCAACTGCCCCGCGAAGCGCACCTTCACCCGGGTGCCGGGCACCGCCACGTCGTCGAGTTCGGCCGGCACCAGGTAGTCGAACGGCCGGTCCAGGTGCGCCAGCGCGACGTCCACGCAGACGCGCGCGACCGGCGACCCGTCCGCGGGTCGCCGGTCGCTACGCCTGGTGGCGGTCAGGCTCCCGCGGCCGACTTGAGGTCGGCGGCCCGGTCGGTGCTCTCCCACGACAGGTCCGGCAACTCCCGGCCGAAGTGGCCATACGCGGCGGTCTGCTGGTAGATCGGGCGGAGCAGGTTGAGGTCCCGGATGATCGCGGCCGGGCGCAGGTCGAACACCTCGGAGACGGCCTTCTCGATCGAGGCCACCGGCACGGTCTCGGTGCCGAACGTCTCGATGAACAGGCTCACCGGGTGCGCCTTGCCGATGGCGTAGGCGACCTGCGCCTCGCACCGCTCGGCCAGGCCGGCGGCGACCACGTTCTTGGCCACCCAGCGCATCGCGTACGCGGCCGAGCGGTCCACCTTGGACGGGTCCTTGCCGGAGAACGCGCCGCCGCCGTGCCGGGCGTACCCGCCGTAGGTGTCGACGATGATCTTGCGGCCGGTCAGGCCGGCGTCACCCATCGGGCCGCCGATCTCGAACCGGCCGGTCGGGTTGACCAGCAGCCGGTAGCCGTCGGTGTCCAGACCGAGGCTCTCCAGCTCGGGCGCGATGACGGAGTCGCGCACGTCGGGTGTGAGCAGCGACTCCAGCGAGATGTCCGCGGCGTGCTGGCTGGACACCACAACGGTGTTCAGGCGGACCGGGCGCAGCCCCTCGTACTCGATGGTGACCTGGGTCTTGCCGTCCGGGCGCAGGTACGGGATGGTCCCGTCCTTGCGCACCGCGGCGAGCCGGCGGGCCAGCCGGTGGGCCAGGGCGATGGGCAGCGGCATCAGCTCGGGGGTCTCCGAGCAGGCGAAGCCGAACATCATGCCCTGGTCGCCGGCGCCCTGGGCGTCCAGCGCGCTCTCCGAGGCACCGGTGCGCAGCTCGAAGGCGTTGTCCACGCCCTGCGCGATGTCCTCGGACTGCGCGCCGATCGAGACGCTGACCCCGCAGGACGCGCCGTCGAAACCCTTCTTCGACGAGTCGTAGCCGATGTCGAGGATGGTGCGCCGGACGATGGTGGGGATGTCGGCGTACGCCTTCGTGGTGACCTCACCGGCGATGTGGACCTGGCCGGTGGTGATCATGGTCTCGACCGCGACCCGGCTGTGCGGGTCCTCGGCGAGCAGCGCATCGAGGATGCCGTCGCTGATCTGGTCGGCGATCTTGTCCGGGTGGCCTTCCGTGACCGATTCGGACGTGAAGAGGCGGCGTGTCACGGCACTCCTAAGCGTGTGAGGTCGTTCCGCGGCAGTCTAGTCACCGCTGCGGCCGGTGTCGGGGTCGGTCGCGCGCTGTTCCACCCGTCAGGAGCGGTTGGCCAGCCGCGCCACGACGAGGTCCCACACGGTGTCGGCCACGGCCTCCTTGGCCTGCTCCGGCAGACGGCTCACCGAGCCGTCCGCGCCGATGACCGTCACCGTGTTGGTGTCGGCGCCGAAGACCCGGTCCGGGCCGACCTCGTTGACCACGATCAGGTCGGCCCGCTTCCGGGCGAGTTTCGCCCGGCCGTTGGCCTCCGCGTCGCCGGTTTCGGCGGCGAACACCACCAGCACCTGCTCCGGTCGCTTGCGCTGGCCGAGCTCCGCCGCGATGTCCGGGTTCGTGACGAGCTCGATGGTGGGAGCGACGCCGTCGTCCGACTTCTTGATTTTGCCAGGCGCGTACGTCGCCGGTCGGAAATCGGCCGGAGCCGCCGCCATCACGACCGCGTCGGCCTCGGCGGCGGCCTTGAGGGTCGCCTCGCGCAGCTCGGCGGTCGTGCCGACGCGGACCAGGTCGACCCCGGCGGGGTCGGCGAGGGAGACGTTGGCCGCGATCAGCGTGACCCGCGCGCCCCGGGCGACCGCCGACCGGGCGAAGGCGTAGCCCTGCTTGCCGGAGGAGCGGTTGCCGAGGAAGCGGACCGGGTCCAGCGGCTCGCGGGTGCCGCCGGCGGTGACCACCACCCGGCGGCCGGCCAGGTCGGCGGGGGCGGACACGCCCCGAGCGAGGACCTGGCGGGCGACCGCGAAGATCTCCGCCGGGTCGGGTAGCCGGCCCTTGCCGGTGTCGACGCCGGTGAGCCGCCCGACGGCCGGCTCGACGACCCGGACGCCCCGGGCCCGCAGCGTGGCGACGTTGGCGACGGTGGCCGGATGCTCCCACATCTCGGTGTGCATGGCCGGAGCCAGCACGACCGGGCAGCGGGCGGTCAGCAGCGTGTTGGTCAGCAGGTCGTCGGCGAGCCCGTGGGCGGCCTTGGCCAGCAGGTCGGTGGTGGTCGGCGCGACCACCACGAGGTCGGCCTGCTTGCCGAGGCGGACGTGCGGCACCTCGTGCACGTCGGACCAGACGTCGTCGGCGACCGGTTGACCGGAGAGCGCCGCCCAGGTCGGGGCCCCGACGAACTTCAGCGCCGACGCGGTCGGCACGACCCGGACCCGATGGCCCGACTCGGTGAAGAGTCGCAGCAGCTCACACGCCTTGTAGGCGGCGATGCCGCCGCCGACCCCGAGGACGATCGAGGCGGACATCGACGGGTGCGGGCTTACGGCTGGTCGGTCGGCTCAGCGGTGAGCAGGCCCGCGTTGATCTCGCGCATGGCGATGGAGAGGGGCTTCTCCTGCGGGGTCGTCTCGACGAGCGGACCGACGTACTCCAGGAGGCCCTCACCGAGCTGGCTGTAGTAGGCGTTGACCTGGCGCGCGCGCTTGGCGGCGAAGATGACCAGCGCGTACTTCGACGTCGTCTTCTCAAGGAGCTCGTCGATCGGCGGGTTGGTGATGCCTTCGGGGTTGGCGATGGATCCCACGAATTAACCTCTGCGTCTTTCGAGCCGCGCGGACGCGGTGCTGAGTCTCAACGGCGGCCGGCCGTCAGCCGCGTACACGCGACCAGGCCGGATCCGGATAAGAAGAACCGAGTAAGCCTACCAGCTCGTCGGCGACCCGATCGGTGTGGTCGTGCGTCAGGGTGTGCGCGAAGGCGGCGGCCACGGCGGCGTCGGGCCGGTGCCCGGGCGGGATCAGCAGCACCAGCCGCGCGGCGGGCAGTCGCGCCCGCACCAGCCGGGCCCCGGCGACGTCGAGCGGGAGCAGGACCGGCTGCCCGGCGTCGAGCCGGGCGCGCAGCGGCGGGTCGAGGGTGCCCCGGTGGTACGCGCCGATCCGGGACCACTCCAGCAGGTCTCCGGTGGCCACCCGGCGTTCGAACTCGGCCGGGGCGAGGAAGACCCGTTGCTCTCCGTCCACCTCCGGTTCCCGGCGCGGCCTGGTCGTTGCCGGCACCGGGATCCACACGGACGGGAAACGCGCCCGAACGAGCTCGACGACACTCTCCCTGCCGGAACCCGAAGGTCCAGCCAGGACAGTGAGCCGAGCCGCCGGGCGCGCCTCGTCATCCGTGCTCACTGCTTGTTTCTACACGCTGCCAGGTTCAGTTGGCGGCGAACTCTCCAAGCAGTGCCTTGCGCTGCTGCTCGCCGAGGCCACGCAGGCGACGGCTGTCAGCGATCTTGAGCTTCTCCATGATCTGGGTAGCCCGGATCTTGCCGATGCCCGGCATCGCCTGCAGGACGGCCGAAACCTTGAGCTTGCCCACGACGTCGTCGCTCTCGGCCCGCTCGAGGACGGCACCGAGGGTGGTCTTGCCCTGCTTGAGCTGCTCCTTCAGCTCGGCACGGGCCTTGCGGATCTCCGCGGCCTTCTCGAGCGCGGCAGCGCGCTGTTCGGGGGTCAGTGACGGGAGCGGCACCAGTTCTCCTCAGGTCCCTATCGCGGCGGGCGGGGCGCACCGCCGCATCTGTGAAACGTGGTGTCGCTGTGAACCAAGGGGTCCGTGGTTCCCAGCGCGGGGAAAACTAGCGGTCAACGGAGCTTTCGGCAACGTGGGCGCGCGATGATCATCGCAAAGTGACCGAGCCGTCAGTCAGTCACCGGGCAGCCAGAACGGCCCGGCACTCGCCCGCCACCCGGTCCGCGGCGGCCCGCAGGGCGTCCGCGTCCGGTCCCGCCGACAGGACCTCCCGGGAGTACGACGGGAGCACCGAAGCGAGGCTGGAACCGAAGACGGTACGCAGATCGGCGGCACCCGCACCCTGCGCGCCGAGCCCTGGAGCGAGCAGCGGACCCCCCACGCCGGAGAGGTCATGACCGGTGTCACCGATGGTCGCGCCGACCACCAGACCGAAGCTGCCGAGGGGGTCCGCACCCCGGTTGAGCTGGGAAATCTCGTCGATCACGGTCTGCGCGACGGTCCGCCCGTCGGCCGTACGGGCCCGCTGCACGGCCGCGCCCTCGGGGTTCGAGGTGAGGGCCAGCACGAAGACCCCGCCGCCGTGCTGGGCGGCCAACTCGAACATCGGCGCCAGCGAACCTACTCCCAGGTAGGGACTGGCCGTGACCGCGTCGACATACAGCGGGCTGGATGGATCAAGGTACGCGGAGGCGTACGCGCTGACCGTTGAGCCGATGTCGCCACGCTTGACGTCCAGAAGAACGAGCGAACCGGCTTCTCGTAACTGTCGGATAGTTGACTCAAGGATCGCCACACCGCGGGATCCGAATCGCTCGAAAAAGGCCGACTGAGGCTTGACCACCGCAACCCGGTCACCGAGGGCGTCCACCACGGTCCGGGAGAACCGGTCGAGGCCGTCGACGTCGTCCGCGAGGCCCCACCGGGCCAGCAGACCGGGATGCGGGTCGATGCCCACACAGAGCGGCCCGCGCTCGGTGACGGCCCGGTGCAGTCGGGTGCCGAAGCTCTCCATCTGTGCACTTCCCTTCTCGTCCGGGCGGCGGACCGCCTCGGTGCGTACTCGTTGACCGGGACCGCTCAGCCGGCCGCCACCGCCGCCGCCACCCCGGCCGCGATACGGGCCAGGTCGGCGTCGTCGGTGACGTACGGCGGCATCGTGTAGATCAGGTCGCGGAACGGCCGCAGCCAGACGCCCCGCTCGACGGCCGCCGCGGTGGCCGCGCCGAGGTCGACCTCGTGGTCGAGCTGGACCACCCCGATCGCCCCGAGTACCCGCACATCGGCCACGCCCGGGGCGGCGCGCAGCGGCTCCAGGCCGGCGCGCAGGCCGGCGCCGACCCTGGACACCTGCGCCGCCCAGTCCCCGGCCCGCAGCAGCCCGATGGAGGCGTTGGCGACCGCGCAGGCCAGCGGGTTGCCCATGAAGGTGGGCCCGTGGGCCAGCACGCCGTCGGCGGAGATGCCCCGGGCGATCTCGGCGGTGCACAGCGTCGCGGCCAGGGTCAGGTAGCCCCCGGTGAGCGCCTTGCCCACGCACATCACGTCCGGGGCCACCCCGGCGTGCTCGGCGGCGAACATCGCGCCGGTACGGCCGAACCCGGTCGCGATCTCGTCGAAGATCAGCAGCACCCCGTGCGCGCGGGTCACCTCGCGCAGCACCCGCAGGTAACCCGGATGGTGGAACCGCATCCCGCCGGCGCCCTGGACGACAGGCTCGACGATCACCGCGGCCAGCTCGTCGGCGTGCCGCTCGACGGTGTCCACCAACGCCGCCACGTACGCCTCGTCGGGCGGGTCGGTGAAGCCGCCGGGCGGCACCGGGGCGAAGATCTGCCGGGGCAGCACGTCGCCCCAGAGGTGGTGCATCCCGCCCTCCGGGTCGCAGACGCTCATCGGGTGGAACGTGTCGCCGTGGTAGCCACCCCGCCAGGTCGCCAGCCGGCGCCGCTGTGGCCGCCCGATGGCCCGCTGGTACTGCAGGCACATCTTGACCGCCACCTCGACGCTGACCGAGCCGGAGTCGGCCAGGAACACCTGCTCCAGACCCTCCGGGGCCAGCTCGACCAGGGTCCGCGCGAGCTGCACCGCAGGCTCGTGGGTCAGCCCGCCGAACATCACGTGGCTCATCCTGCCGAGCTGGTCGGTCACGGCCGCGTCCAGCACCGGGTGCCGGTAGCCGTGGATCGCCGCCCACCAGGACGACATGCCGTCCACCAGCTCCCGGCCGTCGGCCAGGGTCAGCCGTACGCCCTCGGCGCCGCGCACCACGTACGGCGGGTTCGCCGGTGGCAGCGCGGCGTACGGGTGCCAGACGTGGGCCCGGTCGGTGGCCAGGATCTCCTCGGGCGTCATGCGTGCTCCTTCCAGGCGCCGGTCGTCAGGCCGCCGGTCGGGCCGTTCCTTCTCATCCTTTGCTCTGCTTCAACGGACGCAACGCCCGGTGTCCGGATATCGGACGCCGGCCGTTGCGTGGGTTGAAGCAGAGCAAAGGCCTCGCGGAGGGGGTGGAACCCCCGCCGCAGAGCCGGCGCGGGGCGGGGTCAGCACCGGACCCGGGCCGGTCAACGCCCGGCGACCGGGTCCGGCGCCCCCGCTGTGGCCGCCGCGCGGGCCGCCGCGCGGGCGGCGGCACGGACGGCGGCGCGGACCAGGGCCGGCCCCCGGTAGATGAAGCCGGTGTAGAGCTGCACCAGAGCGGCGCCGGCGTCGACCATCCGCGCCGCGTCGTCCGGGTCCAGCACCCCGCCGACGCCGATGATCGGCAGGGCGCCGGCGGTCTCCCGATGGACGAACGCGACCACGTCCCGGGCGCGGCCGGTCAGTGGCCGGCCGGACAGGCCACCGGCCTGGGCGCCGCGTTCGGAGTCGGCCGGGGCCAGACCGTCGCGGGCCAGGGTGGTGTTGGTGGCGATCACCCCGGCGGCGCCCCGGGCCAGGCACACCTCCAGCAGCTCGGCGATCGCCGCCTCGGTCAGATCTGGTGCGATCTTGACCAGGACCGGCTTCTCCCCCACCAGTGCGGCCAGCAGGGCGTCCAGATGCGCGCGGTCCTGCAACGAGCGCAGGCCCGGGGTGTTCGGCGAGGACACGTTGACCGCGAAGTAGTCGCCGTGCCCGCGCAGCGCCCGGTACGAGGCGAGGTAGTCCTCGACCGCCTCGTCGAGCGGGGTCACCTTGGACTTGCCCAGCGAGATCCCCAGCGGCACCCCGATGGGGCGTGGCAGCGCGTCCAGCCGGGCGGCCAGCGCGGCGGCCCCGGCGTTGTTGAAGCCCATCCGGTTCACCACGGCCTCGCTGGCCGGCAGCCGGAACAGCCGTGGCCGGGGGTTGCCCGGCTGGGCGTGCGCCGTCACCGTGCCGACCTCGACGAAGCCGAAGCCGAGCGCCGGCCAGGCCGCCAGCGCGGCGCCGTCCTTGTCCATGCCGGCGGCCAGCCCGACCGGGTTGGGGAACCGCACGCCGAACACCGTGCGCGGCGCCTGGACGGCGTAGCGGGCCCGCAGGGCCGCCAACGCCACCGGACGCCGCGACAGCCCGGCCAACCGCCGCAGTGTCCACTCGTGCGCGGCCTCGGCATCGCCGCCGCCGAGGCGGAACAACCCCGGCCGCACGACCCGCTCGAACAGGGTCACTGGGCCGCCCGGAGGGTGGCGTGCAGGTCCTGCAGGGGGCGGACCTGCATGTCGCCCCGGATGCGCGCTTCGATGCCCATGACCGCCGCCGCCGCGCCCGGAACAGTGGTGATGCAGGGGATGTCGGCGGTGACGGCGGCGCTGCGGATCTCGTAGCCGTCGGAGCGGGCGCTCGCGCCGGAGCCCTGCGGGGTGTTGACCACCAGGGCCACGTCGCCGCCGAGGATCAGCGACACCGCGTCCTCCCCCTCGCCGGCCTCGTAGTGCTTGCGGATCTGCTCGCAGGCGATCCCGTGCCGGCGCAGCACCTCGGCCGTGCCGGTGGTGGCGACGATCTCGAAGCCCAGGTCGGCCAGCCGCTTGATCGGGAAGATCATGCCGCGCTTGTCCCGGTTGGCCACCGACACGAAGATCTTCCCGGCGGTCGGCAGCGACCCGTACGCGGCCGACTGGCTCTTGGCGAAGGCGTGCCCGAAGTTGGTGTCGATGCCCATCACCTCGCCGGTCGACTTCATCTCCGGCCCGAGCAGCGAGTCGATCCCCTTGCCGGCCCGGGTCCGGAAGCGCTTGAACGGCAGCACCGCCTCCTTGACCGCGATCGGCGCGTCGGCGGGCATCGTGCCGCCGTCGCCCGTCGCCGGGAGCAGGCCCTCGGCGCGCAGCTCGGCGATGGTCGCGCCGAGCGCGATCCGGGCGGCCGCCTTGGCCAGCGGAACGGCCGTCGCCTTCGAGACGAACGGCACGGTCCGCGACGCGCGCGGGTTCGCCTCCAGGACGTAGAGCACGTCGTCCTTGAGCGCGTACTGCACGTTGAGCAGACCGCGCACGCCGACACCGCGGGCGATCGCCTCGGTGTAGCGGCGGACCTCGGCCAGGTGCGACCCCGCGAGGGTGATCGGCGGCAGCGCGCAGGACGAGTCGCCGGAGTGGATCCCGGCCTCCTCGATGTGCTCCATCACGCCACCGATGTAGACCGCGCCGTCGGCGTCGCACAGGGCGTCCACGTCGATCTCGATGGCGTCGTCGAGGAACCGGTCCACCAGCACCGGATGGTCGCCGGAGATGTCGGTGGCCCGACCGATGTAGTCGCGCAGCGTCGGGTCGTCGTAGACGATCTCCATGCCCCGCCCGCCCAGCACGTACGACGGTCGGACCAGCACCGGGTAGCCGATCTCGTCGGCGATCGTCTTGGCCTCGTCGTAGGACGTGGCCATGCCGTGCGCCGGCGCGCGCAGCCCGGCACGGGCCAGCACCGCGCCGAACGCGCCCCGCTCCTCGGCCAGGTGGATCGACTCCGGGGAGGTGCCGACGATCGGCACGCCGGCGTTCTTGAGCCGCTGCGCCAACCCCAGCGGGGTCTGCCCGCCGAGCTGCACGACCACGCCGACCACGCCCGGCCCGCCGGCCGCCCGGCCGGAGGAGTCCTCCGCGTGCCAGACCTCCAGGACGTCCTCGAAGGTCAGCGGTTCGAAGTAGAGCCGGTCGGCCGTGTCGTAGTCGGTGGAGACCGTCTCGGGGTTGCAGTTGACCATGACGGTCTCGTAACCGGCCGACCGCAGCGCCTGCACCGCGTGCACGCACGAGTAGTCGAACTCGATGCCCTGCCCGATCCGGTTCGGGCCGGAGCCCAGGATCAGCACCTTCGGCCGGCCCGACGGCACGACCTCGGTCTCCAGGTCATACGTGGAGTAGTGGTAGGGGGTGGTGGCCTCGAACTCGGCCGCGCAGGTGTCCACGGTCTTGTAGACCGGGCGCACGTCGAGGCGGTGGCGCAGGGTCCGTACGCCGTCCTCGGCCGCCAGCTCCGGACGCAGCGCGGCGAGCTGCCGGTCGGACAGGCCGGCCCGCTTGGCGCGACGCAGCAGCTCGACGTCGAGCACCGGCGCGTCGACGATCTCGGCGCGCAGCTCGATCAGCGCGGCGATCTGGTCCAGGAACCAGGGGTCGATCCCGCCGGACGCCTCGGCGACCTCGGCGATCGACGCGCCGAGACGCAGCGCCCGCTCCACCGTGTAGAGCCGGCCGTCGTGCGGGATGCGCAGCGCGGTGAGGGTGTTCTCCCGCGTCGCGTCGGCCGGGTCGGGCTGCGTCCAGAAGCCGGCGGCCTTGGTTTCCATCGAGCGCATCGCCTTGTTCAGCGCCTCGGTGAAGTTGCGCCCGAGGCTCATCGCCTCGCCCACCGACTTCATGGTGGTGGTCAGTTCCGGGTCCGCGCCGGGGAACTTCTCGAACGCGAACCGGGGGATCTTCACCACCACGTAGTCGAGGGTCGGCTCGAACGCCGCCGGGGTCTTCAGGGTGATGTCGTTGGGGATCTCGTCGAGCGTGTAGCCGATGGCCAGCTTCGCGGCGATCTTCGCGATCGGGAAGCCGGTCGCCTTGGACGCCAGCGCCGAGGAGCGCGACACCCGGGGGTTCATCTCGATCACGACGATCCGGCCGTCGACCGGGTTGACCGCGAACTGGATGTTGCAGCCGCCGGTGTCCACCCCGACCTCGCGCAGCACCGCGATGCCCAGGTCGCGCAGGCGCTGGTACTCCCGGTCGGTGAGCGTCATGGCCGGGGCCACGGTGACGCTGTCGCCGGTGTGCACGCCCATCGGGTCCAGGTTCTCGATCGAGCAGACGACCACCACGTTGTCGTGCCGGTCGCGCATCAGCTCCAGCTCGTACTCCTTCCAGCCGAGCACGCTCTCCTCGATGAGCACCTCGTGCACCGGGCTGGCGGTCAGGCCGTCGCCGGCGATGCGGGCCAGGTCCTCCGGGGTGTGCGCCATGCCGGAGCCCAGGCCACCCATGGTGAACGACGGCCGGATCACCACCGGCAGGCCCAGCTCGGCGACTGTCGCCTCGACCTCGTCCATGGAGTGGCACACCCGGGAGCGGGGCACCAGCCCGGCCGGGTCGTCGACGCCCAGGCGTACGCCGGCCTTCGCCACGATCTCCTTGAACAGCTGGCGGTCCTCGCCCCGGTTGATGGCGTCGATGTTCGCGCCGATCAGCTCGACGCCGTACTTGTCCAGGACGCCGGCCTCGTGCAGGGCGACGGCCGTGTTCAGCGCGGTCTGGCCGCCGAGGGTGGCCAGGATCGCGTCCGGGCGCTCCTTGGCGATGACCAGCTCCACGAACTCCGGGGTGATCGGCTCGACGTACGTGGCGTCGGCGAACTCGGGGTCCGTCATGATCGTGGCGGGGTTGGAGTTGACCAGGCTGACCCGGATGCCCTCGCTGCGCAGCACCCGGCACGCCTGCGTGCCGGAGTAGTCGAACTCGCAGGCCTGCCCGATGACGATCGGCCCGGAGCCGATCACGAGGATGTGCTTGAGATCGGTCCGCTTAGGCATTGCTGCGCCCCTTGCTGTGGGTCCGGCCTTCGATCAGTTCCGCGAAACGGTCGAAGAGGTAGTCGGCGTCGTGCGGGCCGGCCGCCGCCTCCGGGTGGTACTGCACGGTGAAGGCGGGGACGTCCACGGCCCGCAGCCCCTCGACCACGTTGTCATTGAGGCAGACGTGCGACACCCGCACCCCGCCGAAGTCGGTGTCGATCACCTGGTCGGGAACCACCGCGCCCTGCCCCGCACCGGGCACCCGGACCGCGAAGCCGTGGTTGTGGCTGGTCACCTCCACCTTGCCGGTGGCCCGGTCGAGCACCGGCTGGTTGATCCCCCGGTGGCCGTAGCCCAGCTTGTAGGTGCCGAAGCCGAGCGCCCGGCCGAGAATCTGGCTGCCGAAGCAGATGCCGAACAGCGGCACCTCCCGCCGCAGCGCCTCCCGGGCCAGCGCCACCGGGCCGTCGGCCGTCGCCGGGTCGCCGGGGCCGGGCGACAGGAAGACCGCGTCGGCGCCGGTGGCCAGCAGGTCCTCGATGCTCGACGAGGCCGGCAGCACGTGGGTGGTCACCCCGCGCGCGGCCAGTCGGCGCGGCACGTTGCGCTTGATGCCCAGGTCCAGCGCCGCCACGGTGAACCGGTGCTCGCCGAGCGCCTCGACGACGTACGGCTGGGCGGTGGTCACCTCGGCGGACAGGTCCGCGCCGACCATCTGCGGTGACTGCCGGACCCGGGCCAGCAGGCTCTGCGGGTCCTTCTCGACGCTGGAGATGCCCACCCGCATGGCGCCCCGCTCGCGCAGGTGCCGGGTCAACGCCCGGGTGTCCACACCGCTGATGCCCACCACGCCCTCGGTGGCGAGCCGGTCCTCCAGGCTGCCGGTGGCCCGCCAGTTCGAGCCGATCCGGGCCGGGTCGCGGACGACGTAGCCGGCCACCCAGATCCGGCCGGACTCGTCGTCCTCGCCGTTGACGCCGGTGTTGCCGATGTGCGGCGCGGTCTGCACCACCACCTGCCGGTGGTAGGACGGATCGGTAAGCGTCTCCTGGTAACCGGTCATCCCGGTGTTGAAGACCGCCTCGCCGAAGGTCTCACCGACGCTGCCGTACGCCTCGCCGGGGAACGTGCGCCCGTCCTCCAGGACGAGGATCGCGGGTCTGCGCTTGCTCACTTGACAGCCTTTCCGTCCAGGACCGTCGGCTCGCCGCGCAGGAAGGTCGCCACGATGCGACCCGGCAGCGTCATGCGGGCGTACGGGGTGTTGCGACTGCGACTGGCCAGTTCCGCCGGCTCGATGGTGCGGCGGACGGCCGGGTCGATCAGGGTCAGGTTGGCCGGCACACCGGGCGCCGGGTCGACGCCGTGCCCGGTCAGCCCCGCGATCCGGGCGGGGGTGCGGGACATCCGCTCGGCGATCAGGTCCCACTCGGGGCCGAGCACGTCGAGCGCGATGGACAGGGCCGTCTCCAGGCCGAGCATCCCCGGCCGGGCGTACGCCCACTCGCACTCCTTGTCCTCCACGGCGTGCGGGGCGTGGTCGGTGGCGATGACGTCGATGACGCCGTCGGCGAGCGCGGACCGCAGGGCGGTGATGTCCGCGGCCGTGCGCAGCGGCGGGTTCACCTTGAAGACCGGGTCATACGTTGCCGCACGCTCGTCGGTGAGCAGCAGGTGATGCGGGGTGACCTCGGCGGTGACGCGTACGCCACGGGCCTTGGCCTGGCGCAGCACCTCGACGCTGCCGGCGGTGGAGACGTGGCAGACGTGCAGACGGCTGCCCACGTGCTCGGCCAGCAGCACGTCCCGGGCGATGATCGCCTCCTCGGCGACCGCCGGCCAGCCGATCAGCCCCAGCCGGGTGGAGACCTCACCCTCGTGCATCTGGGCGCCCTCGGTGAGGCGGGGCTCCTCGGCGTGCTGGGCGATGATCCCGTCGAACGCCTTGACGTACTCCAGGGCCCGGCGCATCAGCAACGGGTCGGCGACGCAGTGCCCGTCGTCGGAGAAGATCCGCACCCGGGCCGCGGAGTCGGCCATGGCGCCCAGCTCGGCCAGGCGCTCGCCGGCCAGCCCGACGGTGACCGCGCCGACCGGCTGCACGTCGACCAGAGCGGCCTCCCGGCCGAGCCGCCAGACCTGCTCGACGACGCCTGCGGTGTCCGCGACCGGCGAGGTGTTCGCCATCGCGCAGACCGCCGTGTAGCCGCCCAGCGCCGCCGCCCGGGACCCGGACTCGACGGTCTCGGCGTCCTCCCGGCCGGGCTCGCGCAGGTGGGTGTGCAGGTCGACCAGGCCCGGCAGGGCGACCAGCCCGGCGCCGTCGACCACCACGGCGTCCGGCGCGGACAGCCCCGCACCGACCTCGGCGACGACGCCGTCGCGGATCAGCAGGTCGGTCGGCGCGGCGCCGACGATGCTCACGCTGGTGATGAGGTACGCGGTCACCGGTTGTTCCCTCCGAGCAGCAGGTAAAGAACAGCCATCCGCACGGAGACCCCGTTGGTGACCTGTTCGACGATGGTGGAGCGGGGTGAGTCGGCCACCTCGGGGGTGATCTCCATCCCCCGGTTCATCGGGCCCGGGTGCATGACGATCGCGTGCTCGGGCAGGCGGCGCATCCGCGGGCCGTCCAGCCCGTAACGGCGGGAGTACTCGCGCGCGGAGGGGAAGTAGGAGTCCTTCATCCGCTCCCGCTGCACCCGCAGCATCATCACCACGTCGACGTCGGGCAGCACGGCGTCGAGGTCGTAGGACACGTCGGTGCCCGGGGCGAGAGCGCCGGCGATGTCGACGGGGATGAGGGTGGGCGGACCGACCAGGGTGACCTTCGCGCCGAGGGTGGACAGCAGCAGGACGTTGGAGCGGGCCACCCGGGAGTGCAGCACGTCGCCGACCACCGCGACCGACAGGCCGGCCAGCCGGCCCAGCCGGGCCCGCATGGTGTACGCGTCGAGCAGCGCCTGGGTGGGGTGCTCGTGGGTGCCGTCGCCGGCGTTGACCACCGACCCGTCCACCCAGTTGGCGAGCCGGTGCGGGGCGCCGGAGGCGGGGTGCCGCACGACCACCGCGTCGGCGCCCATGGCCTGCAGGGTCAGCGCGGTGTCCTTCAGGCTCTCGCCCTTGGCGACGCTGGACCCCTTCGCGGAAAAGTTGATCACGTCGGCGCTGAGCCGCTTCGCCGCCGCCTCGAACGAGATCCGGGTGCGGGTGGAGTCCTCGTAGAAGAGGTTCACCACCGTCCGGCCGCGCAGCGCGGGCAGCTTCTTGATCTCGCGGCCGGCGACCGTGGCCATCTCGGCGGCGGTGTCCAGGATCTCGGTGGCGGTGTCGGCGTCCAGGTCGGCGCCGGAGAGCAGGTGCCTGATCATGAGGCGGTTCCCCCGTACAACTTGACCTCGTCGGCGCCGTCGGTCTCGGCGAGCGTCACCTTGACGCTCTCGGCGAGCGCCGTCGGGATGTTCTTGCCGACGTAGTCGGCGCGGATCGGCAACTCGCGGTGGCCGCGGTCGACCAGGACGGCGAGCTGCACCGACGCCGGGCGGCCCACGTCGTTGAGCGCGTCGAGCGCGGCGCGCACGGTACGTCCGGAGAAGAGCACGTCGTCGACGAGGATCACCCGCTTGCCGTCGATGCCGCCGCTGGGCACCTGGGTCGGGCCGATCGCGCGGGTGGCGTGCCGGCGCAGGTCGTCGCGGTAGAGGGTGATGTCGAGCACACCGACCGGAACGACGACGTCCTCGAAGGTGCTGATCCGGGAGGCGAGCCGCCGCGCGAGGGGCGCACCCCGGGTGGGAATCCCGAGCAGCACGGTGTCGGCGGCGCCCTGGGTCTTCTCCAGGATCTGGTGGGCGATGCGGTCGACCACGCGCTGCACGTCGGCGCTGGCGAGGATCACCTTCACCGAGGGTTGTCGCGGTGGTGACGAGCGGGCAGCCGGTGGGTATGCCACGGCGGACCTCCTTCCCCGCCTCACGGGACGGGTCGTTAAAGGATGTCGGGCACCTCCGGCCGGCGAGCGCGAGCGAACCCGACCGAGGCTTCACGCCACGTTACCAGTGGTCACCGGGCCGACGGACGGCGGCCGCTGACCACCGGATCAGGCCGACGAAATGGGGATAACTCCCTCGGTGCTCCCCAACGGTAAGGTCACGACCACTTGACCACGTGTCGCATTCCCCGTACCGTCACGCTCCGTAGCGATCGACGGGAGAACCCCGAGCAGCACTGGGAGTGTCCGAATGCCCTCTGAATACGCCAAGTCTCTGGGCGCACGCCTGCGCTCCATCCGCCAGCAGCAGGGCCTCTCCCTGCAGGGTGTGGAGGAGAAGTCGAACGGGCGGTGGAAGGCCGTGGTGGTCGGCTCGTACGAGCGTGGCGACCGGGCCGTGACGGTGTCCCGTCTGGCCGAGCTGGCCGAGTTCTACCGTGTCCCCGTCTCGGAACTGCTGCCGGACGGCAGCGGGGTCCGGCACGAGCCCACCAGCAAGATCGTTCTGGACCTGGAGCGGCTCTACGACGAGGCCTCCGAGGACTTGGCCTACGTCGCCCGCTACGCCCGCGCCATCCAGCAGCAGCGTGGTGACTACAACGGCCGGGTGCTCTCCATCCGCGCCGACGATCTGCGGGCGCTCGCGATCGTCTACGACGCCTCACCGTCGGGTCTGATCGAGCGGCTCACCGAGCACGGCGTGCTGGTGGCCGACCCCCGGGCGTTCTTCGCCTCCTGAGCAGTCGCTGCACCGAAAGAAGGGCCCGTGCCGGATGGCACGGGCCCTTCTCGTCGTGCGGGGTACGCGGCCGCTCAGCGGGTGGCGTACTCGGCGATGCGGCCGAGCACGCCGTTGAGGAACCGCGGCGAATCGTCGGTGGACATCTGCCGGGCCAACTCGACGGCCTCGCTGATCGCCACCGCGTCGTCGATCTCGTCGACGTAGAGCAACTCGTAGACGGCGATCCGGGCCAGGTTGCGGTCGACCACCGGCATCCGCTCCAACGTCCAACCCTCGGCGTAGCTGGCGATCAGCTCGTCGATGCGGTTGAGGTGCTCGGCGACCCCCTCGATCAGGCCCACCGCGTAACCCAGGTGCTCCGGGCGGGGCTGTTCGATGCGCTGGAGGTAGCCGGCCAGGACCTCGACGGGCGGCCGATCCCGCAGGTCGGCCTCGTAGAGGACGTCCAGCGCCCGCTTGCGCGCCTTGCGGCGCGCCGGCATCTGCTGCTTGGGACCCTCAGCCATCAGGCGCGGCCGAGGTAACGGCCGTCGCGGGTGTCGACCTTGATCTTCTCACCGGTGGTGATGAACAGCGGAACCGGAACGGTGGCGCCGGTCTCCACGGTCGCCGGCTTGGTGCCGCCGGTCGAACGGTCGCCCTGCAGGCCGGGCTCGGTGTAGGTGACCTCCAGCACGACGCTGGTGGGCAGCTCGATGTAGAGCGGCACACCCTCGTGCTGGGCGACGGTCGCCTCCGCCTCGGGCAGCAGGTAGTTGGCTGCCTCGCCGACGGTGCCGCCGGGCACGGTGATCTGGTCGAAGGTCTCCAGATCCATGAAGACGAAGTCTTCCCCGTCGGCGTACAAATACTGCATCGTGCGCTTGTCCACGGTCGCGGTTTCGACCTTGGTGCCCGCGTTGAAGGTCTTGTCGACCACCTTCCCGGACAGCACGTTCTTCAGCGTGGTGCGCACAAACGCGCCACCCTTACCGGGCTTGACGTGCTGGAACTCGACGACGGCCCAGAGCTCGCCGTCCAGGTTGAGTACCAGGCCGTTTTTGAGGTCGTTGGTGGAGGCCATTTCCTGCCTTGATCATCAATTGGCGGACAGACCCTAGGAGTCTACTAGCTGCGTCGAATCGCTCAGTCCCCGCTCGGGACGACCCCTGCGCGGGTGGCCAGATGGTGCAGGGCGAGACGGTAGCCGTCGATGCCGAGACCGCAGATCACCCCGGTCGCCACCGCCGAGACCACCGAGTGGTGCCGGAACTCCTCGCGGGCGTGGATGTTGGAGAGGTGCACCTCCACCAGCGGCCCGCGCAGCATGGCGCAGGCGTCGCGCACCGCGTACGAGTAGTGCGACCAGGCGGCCGGGTTGAGCACCACTGCGGCGCCCTCGTCGGCGGCGGCGTGCAGCCAGCCGAGCAGCTCGTGCTCGGCGTCGGTCTGCCGGACCGTCACGTCGAGCCCCAGGTCCCGGCCGGTTGCCTCGCAGAGCGTCACCAGGTCGGCATAGCTGGTCGAGCCGTACACGGCGGGCTCCCGGGTGCCGAGGCGGCCCAGGTTCGGCCCGTTCAACACGTACACCTTCACGGGGTGGCCACCTCGCGGTAGGCGGCCTCCAGCAGCGCGTCGTCCGGGCCCTCCAGCATCGCCGGGCGGGCCAGCGCGTCCAGCACCACGAACCGCAGCCGGCTGCCCCGGGCCTTCTTGTCCACCCGCATCACGGCCAGCAGCCGCTCCCAGGCGTCGGCCGGGTAGCTCACCGGCAGACCGAGCGCGGTCAGGGTACGCCGGTGCCGATCGGCGGTCGACGCGTCCAGCCGGCCGGCGAGCCGGGCCAGCGTGGCCGCGTACACCAGGCCCACGGCCACGGCGTGGCCGTGCCGCCAGCGGTAACCCTCGACCTGCTCGATGGCGTGGGCCAGGGTGTGGCCGTAGTTGAGCACCTCCCGCAGGCCCGACTCGCGCAGGTCGCCGGCGACCACGTCCGCCTTGACCCGGATGGCCCGCTCGATCAGCTCCCGGGTCACCGGCCCGCGCGGGTCGGTGGCCGCCGCCGGGTCACGCTCGACGAGATCCAGGATCACCGGGTCGGCGATGAAGCCGCACTTGACCACCTCGGCCAGCCCGGCCGCCAGGTCGACGGCGGGCAGGCTGTCCAGGGTGGCCAGGTCGGCCAGCACGCCGACCGGCGGGTGGAACGCGCCGACCAGGTTCTTGCCGGCGGCGGTGTTGATCCCGGTCTTGCCGCCCACGGCGGCGTCCACCATGCCCAGCAGCGAGGTGGCCACCGGCACCCAGCGCACGCCCCGCAGCCAGCAGGCCGCGACGAAGCCGGCCAGGTCGGTCACCGCGCCGCCGCCGACGCCGACCACCGCGTCGGTACGGGTGAAACCAGCCGCGCCCAGCCGGTCCCAACAGGCGGCCGCCACCTCGATCTGCTTGCCCGACTCGGCGTCGGGCACCTCGATCGGCAGCGGCTCGACGCCGGCCGCGCGCAGCCGTTCGCCGATCGCGTCGGCCAGGGCCTTGAGCGGGGGCGTGTGCAGCACCGCCGCCCGGGTCGCGCCGGGCAGCAGCCCGGGCAGCGCGTCCAGCAGGTCGCGCCCGACCAGCACGTCGTACGGCCGTTCGCCGCCGACCGGAATCCGGGTCACCTCGTCCATCGCCGGCAGCCTAGTCCAGCGGACGGCGTGGCGACCGCGTCTGTCCACCTGCTGGCCGGGCGGCCCAGTCGGCCAGCAGGCGCGCGTGCTCGGCCACGGCGGTACGCAACGCGTCCGGGTGGCGCACGGTGAACGCGCAGCCCAGCCCGGCGAGCAGCGCCGCCATACCGGGAAGGCTCTCCGCCCGGGCCCGCAGCAGCACCCCGTCGCCGCTGGCGGTCAGCTCGGCCACACTGGCCGGGATGCGCCGCCGGGCGGCGACCAGGTCGGTCTCCAGCAGCACCTCGACCTCGTGCCGGTAGGGCACGCCCGCCAGCGACCGGGTCAGCCACGCCACCGCGTCGAAGCCGTCCGGCACCGTGAACGTCGCCGCGCCGGGCGTCACGGCGCCGATCCGGTCCAGTCGGAACGTGCGCACCTCCCCGCGCCGGTGGTCGTGGCCGGTGACGTACCAGCGGCCGGCGTGGAAGACCAGCCCGTACGGGTCGAGGTCGCGATGCGACAGCTCACCGCGCCACGAGCGGTAGTCCAGGCTCACCCGCTGCCGGTGCCGGGCGGCCGCGGCCAGGGCCAGCAGGGTGCCCGACGCCGGTCGCGCCTGGGGCTCGGGCCGCCGCAGGGTGAAGCCGAGGTGCTCCTGCACGGCGGTCAGCCGGTCGGCCAGCGCCGCCGGCAGCACCCGGCGGATCTTCGCCAGGGCGGTCGCCGTGGCCGGCAGCTCGGTGGCCAGCCCGACCCGTTCGGCGACGACCAGGCCGAGCAGCACGGCCACCGCCTCATCGTCGGTGAGCATCAGCGGCGGCAGCTTGAACCCGGGATGCAGCCGGTAGCCGCCGTGCCGGCCCCGGTCGGCGAGCACCGGGATGCCCAGCTCGACCAGGGTGGCCGCGTAGCGGCGCACCGTCCGTTCGTCCACACCGAGCCGGCTGGCGAGCTCGCCGGCCGTCGCCCGGTGCCGGGCCTGGAGCAGCTCGAGCAGGGCCAGCACCCGACCGGCGGGATGAGACACAGGCCACTCCTTCAAACCGGGCGGATCCTGTCCGGTTTCGATCGTACGGTCGGTCGGTAGCCGAGAGAAGGAGTGACAGATGGCGACGTTCGTACTGGTGCCCGGGTTCTGGTTGGGCGCCTGGGCGTGGCGGGAGGTGACCGGTCTGCTGCGCGCGCAGGGCCACGACGTCCACCCGATGACGCTGACCGGGGTGGCCGAGCGCCACCACCTCGCCGGGCCGCAGGTGACCCTGCAGACGCACACCACAGACATCGTCCGGCTGATCGAGGTCGAGGATCTGCGCGACGTGCTGCTGGTCGGGCACTCGGGCGGCGGCATGCCGGTGGCCCAGGCGGCCGACGTCATCCCGGACCGCATCGCCCGGGTGGTCTACGTGGAGAGCGGGCCGCTGCCGGACGGCACGGCGCAGTTCGACACGGTGCCGCCGCCGGAGCAGCAGCGGCTGCGCGCGGCGATCGGCGACGGGCACCTGCTGCCACCGCCGGCCTGGGACCCGGCGGCCGACCCGACCAACCTGGCCGGCCTGGACGAGCCGACGCTGTCCCTCCTGCGCGAGCGCTGCACCGCGCAGCCCCTGCGGACGGCGACCGATCCGGTACGCCGCACGGGTGGCCGCCCGGTGCCGACCGCACTGGTCGCCAGCACCTTCCCGCTGGCGGTGGTGCGGCAGATGATCGACGAGGGGCACCCGTTCTTCACCGGCCTGGCCGACGGCCAGCTGCACGGACTGCCCACCGGGCACTGGCCGATGCTCAGCGAGCCGAAGGCGCTGGCCGACGTCCTCGACCTGGTCGCTCGCACCTGAGCGGAGGCCCGCACCGGGCGGCGAACGCACCGACCGCCGCCCGGAGGGCCGGTTCCCGGCCGGGCCGGCGTCAGCGCGGAAGCAGGGCGGCGATCTCGGCGACGACCGCCGCCGGGGTCCGGCCGTCGGTGATCACCGTCTCGGTGGCCACCTCGGCGTAGAGCGGCCGGCGCTGATCCATCAGGTGCTTGAGGGTGGCGCGCGGATTGATCGCCAGCAGCGGCCGGCCCGCGCCGAGCCCGACCCGCTTCACCGCGTCGGGCAGCTCCACCGAGAGGTGCACGACCCGATGACCCACCAGGGCCGCCCGGGTCTCCTCGGCCAGCACGGCGCCGCCGCCGAGGGCGAGCACACCGGTGCCGGCGGCGAGCGCCGCCGCCACGGCGGCCCGCTCCAGGGCCCGGAAGTGGTCCTCACCCTCGTCGATGAAGATCTCCGGGATGCTCTTGCCGGCCAGCTGCTCGATGTCGGCGTCGGTGTCCCGGAACTCCACGCCGAGGGTGGCGGCGAGCGCCTGCCCCACGGTGGTCTTGCCGCAGCCGGGCGCCCCGACCAGGACCACGACCGGCGCCATCAGCGGATGACCAACGCGTCGAGGTAGCCGGCCAGGTTGCGGCGGATCTCGGCGACCGAGTCACCGCCGAACTTCTCGGTGGCCGCCTCCGCCAGCACGAGCGCCACCATCGCCTCGGCGACGACCGCGGCGGCGGGCACCGCGCAGACGTCGGAGCGCTGGTTGATGGCGGTCGCCGGCTCGCCCGTGACGACATCCACGGTGGCCAGCGCACGGTTCAGCGAGGAGATCGGCTTCATGGCGGCGCGCACCCGCAGCGGCTCGCCGGTGGTGATGCCACCCTCCAGCCCGCCGGCCCGGTCGGTGACGCGGCGGACGCCGGTGGCCGACGGGATGATCTCGTCGTGCGCCTCGGAGCCACGGGAGCGGGCCTGCTGCCACCCGTCGCCGATCTCCACCCCCTTGATCGCCTGGATCGACATCAGCGCCGTGGCCAACCGGGCGTCGAGTTTGCGGTCCCACTGCACGTGACTGCCCAGGCCCGGCGGCACCCCGTACGCCAGCACCTCCACCACGCCGCCGAGGGTGTCGGCGGCCTTCTTCGCGGCGTCCACCTCGGCGACCATCAGGGCGCTGGCCTCCGGGTCGAGGCAGCGCAGCGGGTCGGCGTCGATGCGGTCGGCGTCGGACGGGGTCGGGCGCAGCCCGGGCTTCGCGGCCACCGGCCCCAGCTCGACGACGTGCGAGACGATCTCGATGCCCAGGGCCTGCCGGATCAGCGCCTTGGCGACGGCGCCGACGGCCACCCGGGCGGCGGTCTCCCGGGCGCTGGCGCGCTCCAGGATCGGCCGGGCATCGTGGTGGCCGTACTTCTGCATGCCGGCCAGGTCGGCGTGGCCGGGCCGGGGGCGGGTCAGCGGCGCGTTGCGGGCCTGCCGGGCCAGCTCGTCGGGGTCGACGGGATCGGCGGCCATCACCGTGCGCCACTTCGGCCACTCGGAGTTGCCCACCCGGATCGCCACCGGGCTGCCCAGGGTCACGCCGTGCCGCAGCCCGCCGATCACCTCGACCTCGTCCTGCTCGAACGACATCCGGGCACCACGGCCGTAGCCCAGCCGACGGCGGGCAAGCTCGCCCGCGATCTCGGTGGTGCTCACGTCGATGCCGGCCGGCACCCCCTCCATCAGCGCGACGAGGGCGGGACCGTGCGATTCACCTGCAGTCAGCCAGCGCAACACAGCGGTCAGTCTGTCACGGCGCGCGACGGGCGCGTCGCGCTGCCCGCCTCGTCCCGCCCTGCGGACGGCCGGGACCGTCCGCAGGGCGGCTCCGCGCGACGGATCAGATGCCCCGGCCGCGCTTGTGCAGGGTGCGCAGCACCGCGTCGGCCCGGACCACCCGACCGGCGACCGCGAGCGCCAGGTAGGCGCGCGGCTCGCGGGGATTGCTGCGCAGGGTGCGTCGGGCCCAGCGCAGCGCGCCCCGGCGGTCACCGGAGGCGGCCTGGGCGAACGCGATCTGCCCGGCGACGCGGGCCGCGCCGGCCGGCTGGGTGGCGAACTCCGGGTAGCGCCGCAGCAGCCACTGCAACGCCTCGGAGATGGTGTCCCAGCGCTGCGCGAAATACGAGCGCTTGTGCCAGCGCACCAGCACCGACGGGGTCGGCAGGTTGATCAGCGGCGCGCTGCGGGCGGCCCGCAGCAGAAATTCGTAGTCCTCCGCGTAACTGCCCGGAATCTCCTCGTCGACCAGGCCGAAGCCCTCGCGCAGCGCCGTCGCGCGGATCAGGAAGGTGGACGGGTGCAGCTCGGTCAACCGGTCCCGCAGGAGGTCGTCGAGGGTGATCCGGTCCTTGTCGAGCACCCGGTCGACGGTGTGCCCGTCGTAGCTGACGCGGATGCCGCAGCAGACGAACTCGGCCGCCGGGTCGGCGGCCAGGGCGTCGACCTGGGCGGCCAGCTTGCCCGGCAGCCACTCGTCGTCGTCGTCGCAGAACGCGATCAGCTCACCCTCGGCGGCGAGGGTGCCGCTGTTGCGCGCCCCGGCCAGCCCCGGCGCGCGCCCGTTGCCGATGACCCGCACCGCCCGGTCCGGCCCGGCGAGGGCCGTCAGCGACTCGTCGGGCGTGGACTGGTCGAACACGACGACCGCCTCGATCCGGCCCGGGTACTCCTGGGCGAGGATCGCCGCGAGGGCGGCGCGCAGCAGCTCGGGGCGGTCCCGGGTGGGCACCACGACGCTGACGCTCGGCTGTCCGGTCATCTGGTCTCCTCCGTACCCTGGCCGGGTCGCGGCCCCCTCCGCCAGCGGGGTCGGCGCCGGGCCGACCGGGCCACCAGGTCATCCACGATCTGCCCGACCCGGGCGACGGCCGCGCGCCGGGCCTCGTGCGCCGCCGGGTCGGCGGCCACCGCGTACCGGGACGGGTCGGCCTGCCCGGCGGCGAGCGCGTCGTGCAGCGCCTCCCGGGTCTCGCAGAGCGCCACCAGCCCGGCCGCGCCGAGCCGACGCGCGAAGAGCTGCTGGTGGTCGTCGACGTGCTCACCGCGCGACGGGTCGCGGGGCACCACGATGGGCAGGTGCCCGTGCCGGCGGGCCTCCAGGATCGTCGCCGGGCCGCCGTGACACACCACCAGGTCCGCGTCGGCCATCGCCTGTTGCAGGGCGTCGTGACCGAGGAAGGGCACCGCGCCCGGCAGGGGCGGCGCCGTGGTGTGGCCGTGCTGCAGGGTCAACCCGACCGGGCCGGACTGCGCGTGCCACTGCGTCAACCAGTCCACGAGCCGGTCGAAGGGGTGCTTGTCGGTGCCGACCGCGACGAGCAGCCGGGTCTGCTCGACGTCGGTGGTGTCGCGCTGGCGCGGCAGCCGGGACGGGTCGGCGACGGTGTCGCGGCGGGCCGTGCCCGTCTCCCCGCTCACAGCAGGGTCCCGACGACGGTGGCCTCCGGGTACTGCCGGCGCTGCTCGTCCCACTGCACGAGCATCGCGGACAGGAACGGCCGGCAGAGCCGGGCGGTCAGCGTCGGGGTGTCGATCCGGTCGTACACCTCGATGTAGACGGTCGGGATGCGACGCAGGCGGGCCAGCACCACGAACGGCACGGCCACCCCGGCGCCGGTGGTGACCACGGCGGCGACCCGCCGGCCCCGCAGCACCCGCCAGGCCAGTCGCGCGTTGCGCAGCAGGTTCGGCACGTTGCGGGTGGTCGGGTGGTGCGCCGGCACCAGATCCTCACCGGCCAGCAGTGACACCGCCTCCGGGGTGTCGAAGGTGACCCAGCAGCGCCGCCACCGTTCGTACCAGGGCCGCAGGGCAAGTAGTTGGGCCAGGTGGCCGCCGCTGGATCCCACCAGCAGCAGCACCGGCGGCTCGTCGTCGTTGTTCGTGTCCACGCGACTCCCCACAAGTCAGCTTGGAATTCCGATTCACGCCAGGCAGAAGCAGATCACAGGTTTTCTGGTCGTTGAATAGCGCGACCGGGCGAGGCGACGATCTCCACTCGGCGTCGTCAGCGCCGCTGTCGGCCCCGCAGCCCATCGATCGTCATCACGACCTGCCATTATGTCGTCACTCTGCGACGCGCACCCGGCGTCGCGTTGTCTCCAGTTCAGTCGCTATGTCGTTTCTCGATGACGTCCAACAGTGCGGGATGCAGCGCGCCGTTCCACCCGGCGCCGGCGTCCGCCAACCGCCACGTCCGCAGCCACATCTCCAGCAGGTACGCGTCGGCCACCAGCCGGCACTGCGCCGGGCCCAGGCCGAGCCGCGCACCATGCCGGCCCAGCTGCCCGTCCACCGCCACGGCGGCCACCGCGGCCGGTTCGGCGCGCAGCACCAGCGACCGCTGGAAGGCGTCGTGCGCCAGGTCGAAGCCGACCGGCACGTCCGGACCACTGTGCTCCCAGTCCCAGGCCACCAGCCGGCCGTCGTACGTGCCCAGGTTCCAGGGCACCCAGTCGCCGTGCCAGTGGCCGAACTCGACGGCCGTGTCGCCGTGCCGGCGGGCCAGCGCGGCGACCGCGGCGACCGCCCGCGCCCCGGCTGGCCCGGCCGCGGCGGCCCGCTCGGCCTGGGCGGCCAACCGGGTCAGGAACGTCGAGGACGCCAGCGGTCGCGGTGCTCCGGCCGGGGCCCCGCGGCGGGCGACCGCGAGCAACGCCGCGATCCGTGGCGGGTCGTCGGCCGGCACGCCGCGTACGTCCGGTGGCAGCGGTTCGATCACCGCGACCGCCTGGCCGGCCCACGCCGTCTCGGTGAGCAGCCCCGGCGGCACCGGATGGTCGACGACGCCGGTCACCGCGCGCAACGCCCGCAGCGCGCTGGCCTCGGCGGTGACCAGCGCCCGGGTGGCGTCGTTCCAGCCGATCTTCGCGTAGCCGCGCGGACGACCGTCGACGGTGAACAGTTGCAGGGTGGGCTTGACGTTCGGGTCCGGTGGACGGACACCGCACGCGGCCAGCAGCGGCGTACCGCCCAGCGCGGCGGCGAGCCGCTCGGTCAGCAGCAGCTCGGTCACGGGCGCCCCCACCGGCACCGAGACGGTCAACGTCGGAAACGGCGCCAGACCCGCCCCGCCGAACCGGGCCAGCCCACCGAGCGCGGCCCGCAGCGCCCGCACCTTCGGCGGCCGCAACGCGTTGTACGCCAGCAACGACGCCGCGCCGGCCCGGGGTGCGCCCAGCGGCACGAGGAACCGCGCCCGGGCCACCGACGGCACCACCGCGTACCGGGCCACCGCCCGATGCCCGGCCGGCAGCGCGCCACCCACCGTCAGGCCGACCCGGTCGTCCGGGAACACCGCGCGGCTCACCCAGCCCAGCCCGTCCACCCGGGACCGGGGATCGGTGGCCGGGGTGACCCCGGTCGTCACGCCGCCCGGTCCGCCCAGTCGAGGTCCAACCCGAGCCGCTCGCGCAGCGCGTCGTTGTACGGGCGGTAGTAGTCGGTCAGCTCGGCGCGGACCGCCGGCTCCAGCGGCGCGGAGCGCCGGTCGTTGTAGACCTTGAAGTTCGGCAGGTCGTACGGGGGCAGCCCGAGGAAGTCGAGGGTGCGCCGGTACGTGGCGCGGGAGTCGCGGTACAGGTCCTCGCTGGGCAGGAAGAGGATCTGCTCGGAGTCGAAGCGTTCCAGCCACGGTTCCAGGTGCTCCAGGTAACGCCCCCGGGCCCGGTACGTGTACCAGTCGTACGCCTCGCTGAACGCCTCCGGCTCGGCGATCAGCCGCTCCCGCTCCCCCGCTGTGCGCTCCGGCTCGGCGGCCAGCGCGGCGGCGAAGTCCAGCGGCTCGATGCCGTGGGTGCGGCGCTCCTTCCAGTGCGAGTACGCCCGCTCGACCGGGTCGCGCAGCAGCACGATCAGCTTCACCGTCGGCAGCAGAGCGGCGACCCGCTGCGCGGCGAGCGGGTGGAACATGTAGAGCGGGGCGGCCTCGCCGACCCGGACCGGCCCGCCGTGCCGCTTCGCGAGGGCCTCGCGCTGCCGCTCGGTCGGGAAGTGCGAGCGGTACCACGCCTCGCCCCGGCCCCAGTGCTCCTCGAAGTAGTGCGCCGACTTGGTGTTCCAGGCGGGAAAGAGCCGGGGCACCAGGGGGTGCTGGATGAGGTAGTTCCACAGGGAGGTGGTGCCGCCCCGCTTGGTGCCGATGATCAGGAAGTCCGGCAGGGGTCGCCGGTCACTGGTGCGGACCCCGTAGTCGACCAGGGACTCTTTCACCCGGGTGGTCACCTGGGTCGGCACCAGCTGCTTGACCCGGTCACGGATGGACGCCACGATGGCCCTCACCTGCCTCTCGTCGATTCCGGGCCGACCCCGGCGGCCGTGGCCGCGTCGTCGGATCCACGGATCTGCCTCATGGTCACCCGGATGCCGGCGCGCACCCGGGGCAACGTCAACAAGCCGACGCAACCGGCCAGCAGCACGCCCAGCGACACCGCCAGGCCCGGCAGGCCGCGGCCCCCGGCCAGCACGCCGATCCCCGCCGCGAGGCCCACACCGCCGAGGGTGGCCGCCGCCGCGCGCAGCGTCGCGGCGTCGACCAGCGGCTCGGCGACCACCGCGCGGGCGAACGCGGCGGCGGTGAGGTTCTCGGTGGCGATGCCGGCGGCCCAGGCGAGCGCCGCGCCCGTCGCGCCGTGCCCGGGGATCAGCCAGAGCCCGAGCGAGACGGTCACGGTGAGCCCGGCCAGCGTGGACACCAGGTGCAGCCCGCTGCGCCCGCCCATCAGCAGCAGGCTCTGCACGTTGCCCACGCCGGTGTTCACCAGCATCGCCAGCGCGAGCACCGTCATCGCCGGCACGCCGGCGGTGAACTCCGGGCCGAACAGTTGCAGGAACGCGAGCGCGAACACCGCGAGCAGCAGGTACACCGGCCAGGACAGCACCAGCCCCCAGGTGGTCAACTGCCGGTGCACGGCCGCCGCGGCGGCCCGCTCACCACGCCCCAGCAGCCGGGACAGCTGCGGTGACACCGCCACCCGCAACCCCTGCATGGCGAGCTGGCCGGCCAGCACGTACCGGCCGACCGCGCCGAACACGCCCGCGTCGGCCGGCCCGGCCAGCACCGACGTCAGCAGCACCCCCACCCACATGCTGCCCGCGTCGATGGCCGCCGAGGCGGCCCGGGGCAGCGCGAAACGCCAGAACGTCGACCAGTCGGCCCGGCCCGGTCGCAGCGCCGCGCCCCGGCCCAGGCCGAGCGGGCCGGCCACCAGGGTGAGACAGGCCAGCAGCGCCAGCGCCGCCGGCACCAGCCAGCCGGTCATCCCGGCGAGCAGGCCGCCGCCGGCCAGCGCGGCCGCGCCGACCAGCGCCGGGCGGGCCACCGGCAGCAGCAGGAACTGCACGCCGACGTACGCGCGGATGGGTCGTACGCAGCGCAGCGCGGCCAGCAGCAGGGTCATCGCCACCACCACCGGCACGGCGGCGAAGGTGAGCGTCAGCAACGCGTCCCCGCCGTCGCCCGAGCCCCGCAGCAGTCGGGGGGCGAGCGCGTCAGCGCTCAGCGCTCCGACGCCGGCGACCACGAGCCCGGCCAGCAGCGGGGGGATCAGCGCCACCGGAAGCACCCGGGCCGCGTCCCCCCGGACTCCGAGACGACGCCGGGGCAGCGCCCACATCAGACCGGTCTCCGCGCCCAGCGTGCAGACCGCGGTGGCCACGGTGACCACGCCGATGGCGGCGAAGAACGCGCCCGCGCCGGCCGTCCCGTACCCCCGGGTGATCACCACGGCCAGCACGAAGCCGAACAGTCCGCTGGTGGCGGCGCCGAGCAGCCCGGCCACGCCGCTGCGGGCGCTGCGGCGCGTCTCCGCCGCGCCGATGTCGACCGTGCCGGCGGCGCCCGCGCCCGAGCGGTGCGGGCCGTCGGGGCCGGCGCCGGCCGGTGGCCGGGTGGCGGCGGTCATGCCGGCACCGCCGTACCCGGCGGGCGTTGCCGCTGCGCGCTCGCCAGCCGTTCCCGTTCGGCGAGCGCCATGGCGAAGGCGACCGCGAAGAACGCGACCGACAGGTTCTGGTTGGCCATGCCGTAGAACGGGACCTGCACGAGGCAGACCACCGGCACCACCGCCAGCCACTGCCCGGCCGCCGAGGTCGCCCGCGCGCAGATCACCGCGGCGGCGACGAACCAGGCCAGAAAACACACCAGCGCCGGTACGCCGTGGCTGAACAACACCATCCACAGCTGCCCCTGGGTGCCGATCGGCGCGGCCGCGGAGACCGTGTCCACGTTCACCGGAGCGCCGTAGCCCAGCCACGGCGAATCCTGCACACGGCGGATCACCTCCGTGTAGAGCGACAGGCGGTCCGTGTTGGTGTCACTGGAATCGACCCGCTGGCTGATCAGGTCGGTGATCGGGATGACCAGGGTGGCCAGCGCGCCGATCACGACCACGCCGACGATGGACGCGGCGACCCGGACGTTGCCGCGCATGCTGGCCCGCACCCCGAGCACCGCGAGCCCGGCGCCCAGGCTGAGGAACATCGCCCGATTCAGCGTGAGGAACGCCGGCGCCAGCGACAGCGGCAGGGACGCCAGCAGCATCCAGCGCAGCAGACCCCGACGGCGCAGCATGGTGTACGCCACCACACAGGGCAGGGTCATGGCGTACGCGCTGCCGTAGTTGTTGGTGTACGAGAACGGCGCGGCCGGCCGGTAGATCGGGTTGAGCGAGCGCTCGCTGTACTCCGCGGTGGTCAGGTGCACCATGTCCTGGATGAACGGGGTACGAGCCACGCCGGCGGGCAGCAGCACCTCCATCGGGGTGGTCATCGCCAGCCGGGGCACCAGCACCCCGAGCCAGCCCAGCACCACCAGAGCGAACCAGAACGCGCAGAGCGGGGTGAGCACCGCCACCAGGTCGGCGCGTTCCCGAGCGGCGGCGTAGACGTAGACCCCGACCACCAGCGCGGTCAGGTAGAAGGCCAACCGCAGGGCGAACGTCAGCAGCGAGGCCGGCGAGGACAGTTGGGTGGCGCTGACGACCACGATGGCCAGGAACAGCAGCCAGCTGCCGGCGGCCGGCGGCAGCGGCACCCGACCCCGGGTGAGCAGCAATGCGAGCAGCAGCGCGCCCAGCAGCGGCCAGCCCAGGTAGAAGGCCCCGAGCGACCACCAGAGCGGCACCAGCCCGAACATCAGCGCCAGCGGCCAGAGCGGCAGCCGGGCGGGGGGCGGAGGCGGTGGCGCCGGCCCGAGGGGGGCGGCGGCGTCGCCGGGTGGCGGCTCGGTCGCCGGGGCGCGGGTGAGCGACACCGGTCAGACCCGGCCGTTGCGGGTGAGCACGAAGCCCAGCGGGGTGACCCCGGCGGCGCGTAGCCGCTCGACGAGCCGCCGCAGGTCACTCTGCCGGGTGCGGTCCCGCTCGATGACCACCACGGCGCTGCCCTGGCGGGCCACCGCCACGCCACGCTCGTCGGACTCCGCAGGTGGGGCGTTGAACAGCACCAGCCCGTGGTCCGCGCCCTGCCGCCAGGTGCCGAAGCGGACGCTGCCCACCCCCACGGTCACCTCGTCCGCCGACGTCGGCCGGCCGTTCTCGGCGTGGCCGGACGTCACCCGGGGCAGGGTCAGCGTGGCGTCCGGGTCGGTGGACGGACGGGCGCCGGGCGGGTGCGGGGAGGGCCGCCGAGGCGCCGGGCTCTCCGCGGTGGCGCCGGCCGGGCTCGGAGCGCCGGCCGGGCGGGGCTTGGGCACCAGCGGCCGGGACGGGTCGACGGGCAGCCGCCCGCGGTCGGCGAGGACGGCGGCGCGCAGGCGCTCCACGCGCCCGCTGTCGTCGGCGACGAAGACCTCCCGGCCGTCGGCGGCGAGCGCCACGGCCAGCCCGGCGGTGAGGGCCGTGGCGTCTTCCCGGGCGGTGACCAGCGCGACCCGGGCCGGTTGGCGGACCCGCTCGGCGACCGCCATCGCCACGTAGCGGATGTCCGCGTCGACGGCCCGGGGGCTGCCCCGAAACGCCGGCCGACGCACCGTGCCGAGCAGCGGCAGGCCGCTGGCGTCCCGACCGTCGTTGACCGAGCGGACCCGCCGGTCGGTCGACTCCCAGGCGTACGCCAGCACGACGCCGATCAGCGCGCCGCCGAGCAGGCCGGCGACCAGGTAGAGCGGCCGGTGCCCGGCGGAGGTGGCCAGTGCCCGCTCGGCGGTCTGGGTGACCCAGCCGGGGTTGACGTCGACCGCGGCGATCTCGGTACGGGCGGCGTTGAGCTGGGTGAGCTGGTTGTTGATGCCGGACAGTTCGGCCAGCGCGGCGTCGCCGGCGGCGGTGCCCTTGGCGCTGCTCACCCGCTTCTGGACGGCGACCTGCTGGGCCGCGACCTTGGTGATGCTGGCGTCGTAGGAGCGCAGCATCTCGGCGCGCTGCTGCTCGTACATGGTGCGCCGCACGTCGAGGTACGCCTGCGCGGCGAGGTTGGCCCCCTGCACCGCCCGCTGCGCGTCGGGCGCCTGGTAGCTGAAGCGCAGGATCTGCCCGCCGGTGGGGACCTCGACCTCGAGGGCGTTGCGGATCTCGCGCGGGTCGCCGCCGGCGGCGTCGGCGAGACGTTGGACCACCTGGGTGCCGGTGGCGAGACCGCTCTCCACGTTCATGTTGACGGCGCGGTCGGCACCCGCACCGCTGGGGGTGAAGGCGTCGGTGACCACCGGGCGGACCGCCACCACCGCGCTCGCGGTCACCGCCGCCGGCACGAGCAGCACGTAGCCGAGGGCGGCGAGCAGGCCGACCAGGGCCACCGCGACCACCAGCCGCAGCCGGTGCATCGGCACCCGCAGCAGGTCGGTGAGCGTGACGGTACGGGCGGTGCCGGCGGACGGGCCGTCCGTCGGCCAGGAGGCGGGCGTCGTGTCAGTCATGGAACTTCTTCACCGTCTGTTGAGGATTGCCGACGACGACGACGCCCGGTGGCACGTCCGCGCGCACCACCGTCGCGGCGCCCACGACGCTGTTCCGGCCGACCCGGACCCCCTTGAGGACCAGTGCGTGCGCGCCGATCCACACGTTGTCCTCGAGGACGATCGGGGCGCGCGTGGCCGGGCCGGGCGGGGCGTGCCGCTGCTCGGGCGGCAGGTTGTGGAAGTCGTTGTCGAGGAGTTCGCAGTCGGACAGGAGGCACCGGTCTCCCACCGTCACCGACGTCCAGGTGCCGATCCAGGTGGCGTTCAGCAGACAGTCGGCGCCGATGCGCACCTCGCCGGGGCCGGCGAAGCGGACCAGTTTGTTGAGGCGGCTCCGGTCGCCGATGCTGACCCGTACGCCCCGGCGCAGCCGGATCCGACCTCGGATCTCCACGTCCCGGCCGAGCGTGAGCCGGCGGTAGCGCAGCCTGTACCACGCGCGTTTGAGCGCGAAGACCAGGTGCACGGCGCGTTTCGCGCGGATGCCAGCGGCGCCGACCAACGACCCCTCCCCCACATCGTGGGGTCGGCGGCGGTGGTCCCGCCGCCGACCCAACGCGAACAATCTACCGATGCTCCGTTACCAACGGTTGACCGTTACTGCACGGAGAAGAACATCGAGGGGGTAGACCAGGACAACTCGGGCGCCGCTGTGGCGATGACCGTCGCCGTGGCGCCGTTGACCACGGCGGTCGGCGCGGCCGTCGGGTCGAACGGCACGCTGCGCAGCGTGCCGTCGGTGGCACCGTAGACGATCCGACCGCCGACCCAGGCCATGCCGCGCACAGCCGACCAGGTGACACCGGTGGTGGGCAGCGCGAACTCGGTGGCGCCCAGATAGTTGCCGTCGATCTCGAAGTAGCGGTAGTAGAGGTTGTTGGTGCCGGTCCGGGTGTAGTAGAGCCGGCCGTCGAGGTAGAAGGCCCCGGTCAGCAGCGCCGGGTTGAACCAGTCGTTGTATCCGGACGCCTCCCACGGCGACCCGATCGCGCCGCCATTGAACAGCGAGACGTCGATCCGGCTGCCGGTGGGCGTACCCGCGACGGTGTGCGCCCAGTAGATCCGGTCGTCGACCCGCCAGGTCGCGCCGGCCGCGGTGTAGGCGGGCTGGCTGACCACGGTCGAGGTGCCCAGCGCGGCGCCGTCGAACGGCACCTTGGTCACGGCGCCCGGGGCGGTGGCCAGGTAGAGGTTGCCGGTGGTCGCCGACGGCGGGTTCTTCGCGGTGAACGTACGCCCGCCGGCGAGCGGGAACATGCCGAGCCGTCCGTGGTACTCCTCGCCCATGCCATCGGAGTTGTGCCCGAAGTAGAGGCCGTCCGAGCCGCGCCAGAGCACCGGCACCGCGGAACCCCAGGCGGTGGTGCCGGCGGGCATCGAGGCGCTGCCGCTGCGGCGCGGGTTCCAGTTCACCGGCAGGCCGGTGGCCGGGGTGACCGCGCCGATGCCGAGCCGGTCGATCGCGCCGTTGCCGGCGGCGTCGTTGGCGTTCGGGTTGTTCAGCCACCGGAAGTGCCCGCCGAGGTAGATGACGTTGTCGGCCACCTCGACCGAGGTGATGGTGTCGTTGCCGGTGAAGTCGACCCAGGTGGCGAGCTGGCCGGCGCCCCGGGCGGGGGTCTCGAAACGGACCAGGGCGTCGCAGTAGGCGGTCGGCCAACCGCCGCCGCCGTTGGAGCCGACCACGAACCAGCTGCCGTCCTCGCCGAACCGCACGTCCTGCACGTAGTGCACGAACGTCGTCGGGGCCGCGCACGGCGGCACGTACTTCTCGGTGCTCCAGTCCAGCACCGTCGGGGTGCCGGTGAGGTCGACAAGCGCGATCTGGTTACGCGGCAGGTCGTTGACGAGCGTGAAGTTGCCGCCCAGCACCAGGGTGCCGCCGTCCGGCGTGACGTCGATCGTCCACACGTACGACGTGGTGCCGTGCCGCCCGACGGTGGCGTCGACGGCGAACGTCGGGTCGATCGCGCCGGTCGTCGCGTTGAGCCGGCCGAGACCGGCGTGCGCGGTGCCGTTGAGCCAGTTGAACGCGCCGGCCACGTAGAGCGAGTTGCCCGACAGGACCAGGTCGCGGACGGTGCCACCGTCGGAGCGCCCGACCCAGCTGTCGATGATCGCGCCGGTCGCGGGGTTCAGCGCGACCAGGTTCTTGCGGGAGACACCGTTGACGTTCTTGAAGGCGCCGCCGACGATCAGCGTCCCGCCGGGGCCGGCGAGCAACGTGTTGACCGCGCCGTCGAGCACCGGCAGGAAGCTCGTGGACATGGTGCCGGTGGTCCGGTCGTACGCGAAGAGGTAGCGCTGCGTGATCCACGCGGAGCTGGCGGTCTGTCGCAGCTGGGTGAAGCTGCCGCCGACGAAGACGGTGTTGCCGACCTGCGCGAAGGCGCGGGTCTCGCCGTCGCGGGCGTGCGGGGTCGTGTCGCTGGGATTCGCGGACACCAGGGTCGCGGTCCCGGGGACCGGCACCACCGCCGCCGAGGACACCGAGGGCACGCTGAGCACCGCGGCGACGACCGCCAGAGCGACCACCCCCGCCCGAGTACGACGTCGTACTGACAAACGCCACAAGTGCGAGAGTTTGGGCACGCTGCGCCTCCAAGATGGATGAGAACCCGAGGTAGCGTGCCTCGCCCAGCCTGGTAGGCGCATCCGCCGATTGGGCGGTGCCTGAATCTGCTAGCCGACAGAACGCCGGAGGATCAGTTGGCTGACCCTCGATGAACGGCGTGCGTCGTCACGGTGTCGTCATCTCGTCAGCGGCTACCTCCGGTGGGCTGGCGCAGGTACGCGTCCTTGCCGGCCTGGGTGAAGCCGGCCACCGCGGAGGCATCGTGGTTCATCGTCATGTCACAGGTCGCCGTGCGGCTGGTCATGCCCGGCGAGTTGAAGTAGATGGCAGCCTTGATCTTCGGGTGGGCCTTCAGGGCCGCCGGGAACTCCTGGAACCAGCGCTGCTTGGCCCCCGGGTCCTTGGCGTCGAAGTTCGTGCCGAACTCGGCGAGCATCCGCGGCTTGCCGGCCCCGATGCCGTTCTCGTCGAGCCAGCGGTAGAAGCCGTCCACTGTGGTGCTCGGGCTCTTCCACACGGTGCTGCCGTTGCAGACGTGGAAGTTGTACGGGTCGTAGGCCACCCAGTCGACATACCGGTCGCCGGGGTAGAGGCCGGCGTACCGGGAGTAGTGCCCGGACCAGCCCATCATCGTCCAGACCCAGACGGCGTTGTCCGCGCCCGCCTTGGCGAACCGCTCGTACACGTACTTCCAGGCCCGGACGAAGTCGGCGTCGCTGCCCTTGCCCGGCTCGTCCTCCGGCTCGTGGTCGAAGCCCAGGAACACCGGCACCTTGGCGTCGCGGATGCGACCGGCGACCGCGTCGATGGTGGCGTCCTGCCGGCCACTGTAGATCTCGGACCACTTCAACGTCGTGCCGGCGGAGAAGTCGCGGGACTCCCAGGCGAAGAACATCAGCCGCCCCTCGCGCATCTGCTGGGTCTCGTACGCGTCGGGGAAGGCGCCGTTGCTGCCGGCGTTGGAGAAGTCGTGGTAGCGGTGCACGATGTCGAACTTGCGCCCGACCTGCGCCTCGACGTCGGTGATCGCCTTGCCGTGGTCCCAGCCGCTGCCCGCGTTGGCCGGTGAGTACATCCCCCACCAGGCGCCGCAGGACGGCACGAGCGTGTCGGACACCTGGCCGCACTTGCCGGACGGGAGGGTGGGGCTCTGGGTCGGGGTCGGCGTACGAGTCGGCGCGACCGTCGGCGTGGGCCGGGGCGCGGCGGTCGTCGGCGCGACCGTCGGCGAGGGCGGCGGCGCCGGTCGGGTGGTCGGCGCCGACGTCGGCCCGCTGCCGAGGTCGTAGCTGATCACCAGGCTGGGTCGCAGCTCCGGGTTGCGGTTCTCGACCGACGCCCAGTAGACGCGGGTCTCCAGACCGGTCTGGGCGAGCGACACCGTCCAGGTGCCGTTGCCGGTGACCAGCTTGGAGACGTCCCACTCGTTGACGCCCTTGGCCACGCCGGCGACGGTGTCCAGCGCGGGGCTCGCCGTCGCTGGGGCCGGGCGCGTCTCGCGGGCGCTCAACGGCGAGGCGTGCGCGGTCACCGTGGCGGCGAACTGCTGCCAGGCGTGCATGCGCAGGGTCGCCCGGACGTTGACGGCGGCGGCCGGCACTGTGGTGACGACGAACTCGACCACCGCCTCGCGGCCACCGCGCGGGTTGCCGTCGCAGCGCGCCGGGCAGGTCGCCAGGGTCGTCTTGGTGGCGTTGTCGCCGTCCTGCGTCACCATCGTCGCGGTGGTGTCCGCAACCGCGCGGATCGACAGGTCGTCGCTGGCCAGCAGCGGCATCATGGTCGCCACGATGCCGGCCACCACCGCACCGCCGACCACGCCGACGGCGATCGCCTTGCGCCGGGGACCGTTACGGAGCCGGGTGATGCGGTGCAGTCCATGCCTGGTCAAGGAGAACTCCCTGTGTCTGCTGCGGTAACCGTGAGCAGCGTATCGACGACCAGGGCATGTCGTGGGCAGGACAGTTTCCCGTAAGCGCGTCTTAACCGTCAGCTAAGGAAGTCGCTCCGGCGGGCCGCCATCAGCGCCTCCCGCATCGCCTCGACCGGCGCGGCAACGCCGGTGAACTGCTCGAACTGGCCGACGGCCTGCGCCAGCAACAGGTCCAATCCGGACACCACCCGCAGGCCGGCAGCGCGGGCGGACGCCGCCATCGGTGTCGGCCACGGGTCGTAGAGCGCGTCGAAACACACCGCAGCCGGCCGCCACGTCACCGCGTCGGCGAGCGGGTCGGCGACCCCCTTCGGGACGGTGGAGACGACCACGTCGGCGGCGGCGAGGTGCCGGGGCGCGTCGGCCCAGGCACCACCCGCCAACGCCACGTCGAGGGCGTCGGCCACCGGGCGAAGCTCGTCGACCGCCTCGACCCGGCGGGCCACCACAGTCACCGAGGAGCACGCCAGCCGTGCGGCGGCGGCGAGCGCGGCGCGGGCCGTTCCCCCCGCGCCGAGGACGGTCAGGGTGGCGCCGGGCGCCACCCCGGCCCCGGTGAGCACATCGACCATGCCGCCGACGTCGGTGTTGTCCGCGTACCAGGAGCCGTCCGGACGGCGTACCAACGTGTTGGCCGCGCCGACCGCGACGGCGACCGGCGACGCGGCGTCGGCCACGGCGAGCGCCGCCTCCTTGCCCGGCATGGTCACCGACAGCCCGGCCCACTCGGGGCCCAGGCCGGCGACCAGGGCCGGCAGCTCCGCGGCCGCGCACTCGACCCGGGTGTACGACCACCCGGCCAGCCCGGCGGCGGCGTAGCCGGCGGTGTGGATCACCGGCGACAGGGAGTGCGCGATGGGTTTGCCCAGCACCGCGGCCCGACGGGCCACCACGGTCCGCGTCATGTCCGCCCCCCGTACACGTCGCCTCGACCCTACCCACCGCACCGACCACCGCACCACCCGTCGCCGACCGCGCCCACGGTGTTCGCTTGACGTTCCATCGACGTCGGTGAAAGCATTCGGCGCAGGACGATCGATCGGAAACAGGGGGGACCATGAACAAACGGATTCTGCGCGTCCTCATCGCGATTGCCGCGGCCTTCAGCCTTTCGTTGATGGCCGCCGCACCCGCGCGTGCGGACAGCGCGGCGGGCAGCTGGTCGGACAACCACGAGCTGTGCGCGTCCAGCTCGTGCGTGCGCGCCGGCAACATTGTGCGCCTCTGGCAGGCCATCATCTGGGCCGACGACCTCAGCGGCACCGTCGGCACCAGCTTCATCGACGGCGAGTACGGCTCCAACACCGCCGCCAAGACCAGGACCTGGCAGGACGTGATGAACATCGGCATCGACGGGTCGGTCGGGCCGCAGACCTGGGGCAAGGCGTACGGCGCGGTCAACCGCAACACCGGCTACGACACGAGCACCCAGACCGGGTACTTCTACTACGGCTACAACCGCACGTTCGCGCTGCGCAAGCAGAACAGCAACGGGGTGTGGACGTTCCTGAACCCGCGCACCGGCTCATGGACCGGCACCAGCCACTGACAATGACGTAAATCGTCTCTCATCAGGGCCAGCGTGAAGGCTCCCTTTCCAAGCCGACACATTATCGGTCACCATTGGAAAGGGAGCCTTCGCACTGTTGCGGGCGGCGCGGGACGGCTGCCGGTACCGTGTCCGCCGTTATCTGAGCCACCGGCCGGACCGCTACCCGTCAACCGGCTTCGGCCGGTTTCTCACCTGGTCAGGGGAGCGTAGCCACCGACGAGCAGTTGCCGATACCGGTGCGGCAGATCCGGTAGGAGTAGCCCGACCGCGCGAAGGCCGCCCAACCTTCCGACGAGGTGCAGATCGAGTTGCCCTTCCACGACCACGAGCTGCTACCCGGGGCGCGCTCCTGCCAACGGGCGCAGTGCCCATCGGTCAGCGGGTCCCGGGCGTAGAGGTCCCAGTCACCATTCTTGATGTAGACGGCCCGACCTGCGGCACCGGTGGTGCTCCTGGTGACCTCAGCGGCCTGTGCCGGCACTGCCGCGAAGGCAAGCAGCACCATAGCCGTCGAGGCGACCGCTCCAGCTCGCGCCGTCCATCTCTTCGTGGTCACAACCATTCCCCCCGTTCTCAAGACTGTCGATACGGACAGCGGCAGTTTAAGAGGCAGAGGAGAAGTACGCTGCCCCGCCAGCGCGGCGTGACGGTGAACCCGAGATGGGAACGGGCGGCATCAGATCACCCCAGCCTCCTTGGCCTTGGCCTCGTTACGCTTCTGCTCCTCGTACGTCTCGGCGAAAGCGGAATGCCCCTGCTTGTCGATCGCCACGAAGTAGAGCCACTTGCCCACCGGCGGGTCCATCGCACCCTCCAGCGCCGGTTTACCGGGGTTGTTGATGGGAGTCGGAATCAGGCCCCTCAGCTTGCGGCTGTACGGGCTCGTGGTGTCGAGCAGTTCCGACTGATTCATCTCGGCCGATGTCTTGGTCGGCTTACCGGTCAACTCCAACCAGTAGTTGACCGTGACGTCCATCTCCAGGCAGTTGCAGTTGAACTCGCCGTACACCCGGTTGTAGGCCACCCGCGCGACCTTGCCCAGGTCGTCCTTGTTGCCGGCCTCGGCCTGGGCCAGCGACGCCACGATCAACGCCTCGTACGGGCTGACGCCACCCCGCTCCTTCTGCACCCGGTCGGCGAACTTCATCTCGCCGGTCACGGAGAGGAAGTTGTCCACCATCAGCTTGAGGATGCTCTCGGCCGTGGCCTTGGGCGGGATCTCGTACGTGTCCGGGTAGAGGAAGCCCTCGATGGACTTGACGACCTTCTTGCCGTCGTCGCGCTTGAACCACCAGTCCGGGACGCCGAGCGCCTCCGGGTCCTTCGCGGCGGCCTCGAACTCCTTGACCGGGATCTTGGTCTTGTCGGAGAGCAGCTTGTAGATGTTCTTGCTGGTGCGGCCCTCGGGGATGGTCAGCCCGTTGACGATCTTGTTCTTCAGGTCGAGCATGGCCGTCACGGCACTCGCGCCGCTCATCTGCTTGCGCAGCTTGTACGTGCCCGGCTGGATGTTCTTGCTGCGCGAGTTGGCCTCGGCGGCCTCGATGAACGCCTTCTGGCTCTTCACCACGTCCGCCGCGACCAGGGCGTCGGCCATGTCGGCCAGCAACGCGCCGTTCTTGATCTCGACGGTGATCTCACCGGACCCGGCACCGTCGTAGTCGGGGGTGACGAAGTAGTTCTGGATCCGGTCGAACCCGTAGAACGCGCCGCCACCGATGCCGCCCAACAGGAGCAGGGCCATCAGCAGCGCCAGGAAGGTCTTGCCCCGGCCACCACCAGAACCGCCCTTGCGCTTACGGAAGCTGCGCCGGTGCCGGCCCTTCTCACCCCGCTCCGGCTCGTCAAACCCAAGATCCAGATCGTCGATCATTACGTCCGCCTCCGCTGCGCGTCCAGCCAGCTCTGCAGGATCTCCACCGCGGCCGCCTGGTCGACAACCGCACGTTGACGTTTACCTCGGACGCCACGTTCGGCAAGCCTACGAGAAGCGACCACGGTCGACATCCTCTCGTCGGTAAGCGTTACCGGTACGGGCGCTATCACATCGACCAATCGGTCAGCGTACGCCTTCACTCCGACCGCCGCGGGACCGTGTTTGCCGGCCAGGTTGACCGGAAGGCCGACGACAACCTCGACCGCTTGATGTTCGGCCACCAGGGCCGCGAGCTGGGCAAGGTCGCTCGGCACCGCGTCCGGCGCGGCGGTGAGATCGCGGGCGAGGGTGACCAGCGGCGTGGCCAGCACCCCGTCCGGATCCGAGCGGGACACCCCGACGCGCACCTGACCGACGTCCACGCCAATACGAACGCCCCGTGTGAAGCCGCTCACCGACGGTCACCCCTCGGCTGTCGACGAACCAGGGCGGACCGATCGGTCCGCCCTGGTCGACCATGACCGTCCATCACGCCTCGGTGATCGCCTTCTCGACGGTGAGCAGCAGGTTCGGCGCCTCGGCCGCCGGCAGGCCGCCGCCCTGGGCCAGGTCGGGGCTACCCCCGCCGCGCCCGGAGAACGCCGCCTTCACCAGGTCCGAGGCGGCCAGACCCCGACTGCGGGCGGCCGCGTTGACCGCCACCACCAGCGACGCCTTGCCGTTCGCGCGGGCCGCCACCGCGACCACCGCCGGCCGCGCCGGGTCGATCTTGCCGCGAATCTCCTGCGCCAGGGTCCGTACGTCGTTACCGGCCGCGCCCTCCGGCGCCTCGGTGCCCACGTACGCCACCCCGCGCACATCCTTGGCCTGCGCCGCGAGCGCCGCCGCGCCACCCAGCACCAACTGGGCGCGCAGCTTCTCCAGCTCCTTCTCCGCGTCCCGCAGCTGGGTCACCGTCTGCTCCACCCGGTCGGCGACCTGGTCGTTGGGCACCCGGTACAGCTCGGCCAGCCGGGAGACCAGCAGGTGCTCCTTGGCCAGGAAGCCGAAGGCGTCCATGCCGACCAGCGCCTCGACCCGGCGGACACCGGAGCCGATGGACGACTCGGAGAGGATCTTCACGAGACCGAGCTGGGCCGAGCGGGCCACGTGCGTGCCGCCGCACAGCTCGCGGGCGTAGTCGCCGACCTCGACGACCCGCACCTCCTCGCCGTACTTCTCGCCGAACAGCGCCATCGCGCCGATCCGCCGCGCCTCGTTAAGCGAGGTGATGAAGGCGTGCACCTCCAGGTCGGCCAGGAGCACCTCGTTGACCTGCTGCTCCACGTCGCGCAGAACGGTAGGCGACACACCCGTCGGGGTGTTGAAGTCGAACCGCAGCCGACCCGGGGCGTTCAGCGAACCCGCCTGGGTGGCCGACTCGCCGAGGAAGTTGCGCATGGTCTGGTGCACCAGGTGGGTGGCCGTGTGCGACCGGGAGATCGCCCGCCGCCGGGTGGTGTCGATCTCGGCGTAGCCGGTGTCGCCGGGGTGCACCTCACCCCGGATGACCCGGGCCCGGTGCACGATCAGGCCGGGCACCGGCTGCTGCACGTCGAGCACCTCGACCTGACCGTCGCCGACGGTGATGATGCCGTGGTCGGGCTGCTGGCCACCGCCCTCGGCGTAGAACGGGGTCGTGTCGAGCACCAACTCGACGGTCTCACCCTCGGTCGCCGCCTGACGCGGGCCGTCGGAGCCCAGCAGCGCCCGCACCCGCGACTCGCGGGCCACCTCGCTGTAGCCGGTGAACGTCACCGGGCCACCCGCGTCGAGCACCGACCGGTACGCCGACACGTCGGTGTGCCCCGTCTTGCGGGCCTGCGCGTCCGCCTTCGCCCGGGTCCGCTGGTCGGCCATCAGCCGGCGGAAGCCCTCGTCGTCGACCGTGAGGCCCTGCTCCGCCGCGATCTCCAGGGTCAGGTCGATCGGGAAGCCGTACGTGTCGTGCAGCTGGAACGCCTTCGCCCCGGACAGCGCCGTGCCGCCCGCCGTGCGGGTCTCGGCGATCGCGGTGTCCAGGATCGTCGTCCCGGCGCGCAGCGTCGACAGGAAGGCTTCCTCCTCGGCGTACGCGTACTGCGCGATCCGGTCGAAGTCGGTCGCCAGCTCCGGGTACGACGGCGCCATGCAGTCCCGCGCGACCGGCAGCAGCTCCGGCAGCGCCCGGTCCTGCCAGCCGAGCAGTCGGATCGACCGGATCGCCCGGCGCATGATCCGGCGCAGCACGTAGCCACGGCCCTCGTTGCTCGGGGTCACGCCGTCGCCGATCAGCATCAGCGCGGTCCGTACGTGGTCGGCGACCACCCGCAGCCGGATGTCGTCCGGGTGCGACTCGCTGGCCACGTGCCCGGAGTGCGCGCCGTAACGCTTGCCGGTCAGCTCGGCCGCCCGGGCGAGGATCGGTCGGACCTCGTCGATCTCGTAGAGGTTGTCGACGCCCTGCAGGATCGAGGCCATCCGCTCCAGGCCCATGCCGGTGTCGATGTTCTGCGCCGGCAGGTCACCCAGGATCGGGTAGTCCTCCTTGGTGGTGCCCGGACCGCGCTCGAACTGCATGAACACGAGGTTCCAGTACTCCATGTAGCGGTCCTCGTCGACCGCCGGGCCGCCCTCGCGGCCGTACTCCGGGCCCCGGTCGTAGAACAGCTCCGACGACGGACCGCACGGCCCGGGAATGCCCATCGACCAGAAGTTGTCCGCCTTGCCCCGGCGGACGATCCGCTCGGCCGGCACACCCACCGACCGCCAGATCTCGTACGCCTCGTCGTCGTCGAGGTAGATCGTCGGCCAGATCCGCTCCGGATCCAGCCCGTAACCACCCTCGGCGATCGGCTTCGTGGACAACTCCCACGCCAGCGGGATCGCGCCGGCCTTGAAGTAGTCACCGAAGGAGAAGTTGCCGTTCATCTGGAAGAACGTGCCGTGCCGGCTGGTCTTGCCGACCTCGTCGATGTCCGGGGTGCGCAGGCACTTCTGCACGCTGACCGCCCGCCGGTACGGCGGGGTCTGCTGGCCCAGGAAGTAGGGCACGAACTGCACCATGCCGGCGTTGACGAACAGCAGGTTCGGGTCGCTGATGGCGGGCAGCGGAGCGGACGGCACCACGGCGTGGCCGTTCGCCTCGAAGTGCGCGAGGTACCGCCGCTTGATCTCCGCCGTCTTCATCGCTGGTGTTCCTCCGGAAAAATGTCTCGATCGCCGATCCGCGGGGACTCCCGCAGCTCGGCGAACTGGTCATCGAACGCCTCACCCTGGGCGAACGCCTGGTGGATCTCCTGCTCGCGCTCGGCCATCCCGATCCGGACGTCCTCCACGAAGCTACGCAGCGATTCCACCAGGCCGCCAGCGGATTCCGACAACGAGCTGGCGATGCCGGCCGGGGTGTACGCCTGCGCGGTCCGGGTCGCCTTGCGGACCACGATCACGCCGACGGCCACGCCGATGCCGAGCCAGAACAACCGCCTCATGTCCTGCTACCTCCTGCTGGCCCGGCCGGTCAGCGGTTGCCGCGCCGGGCGGCCCGCCGCTGCTGCTTGATGGTGTCGCGCACCTCGCGCTCGGTCTCGGCGTGCCGGCGGCCGGCGGCGGCCTTGCGCACGCCGTAGCCGAACGCGGCCACCTTGACCAGCGGGTTCGCGGCCGCGGCGGAGACCACTGTGGCGAGGTTGGCGACGTTGGCGGTGACGTTCTGGGCGTGGCTGGTCATCGTGTCGACCTTCGCCAGCTGCAGGTTCACGCCGTCGAGCGAGGTCTGCACCTGCTCCAGGGCGACGTTGACGTTCTTCACCGTGGTGTTCACGTCGCCGAGCAGCGGCGCCGTCCGATCGTTGAGGTCGTTGATCATGCGCGTGGTGGCGTCCACCGTGTGCCGCAGCCGTAGGATCGGCAGCGTCAGGATGAGCACCAGCACCGCGAACGCGCACGCCGCGATCAGCGCCGCGACCTCTAAAATGTCGCCCACGCGTGTCCCTCCTCAAGCAGATTTCCGCCGGACCCGACGTCCCCGGAACGCACAACCTGGCGCCCACCGAACCCACCGAGCCGTCGCCGGTCGCCGGGCACGGGCGGGCCCGCCAGCCCCAGACCCTACCGTCCGTGATGGAGAGCGGCTCAGGACGGTGAGGGTGTCACGTCGCCCAGCGGATCTCCGCTGACCGTCGGGAACGGGTCCTCTCCGGTCAGTGACGGATCGGTGCTGGGCTGCGGCCTGGTCCGCTCATCGTCGATCGCGTTGCGCACCTTCACCGACACCAACGAGCCGGTGCACTCCCCCGCAGCGGCCGACGGCTCCGGAGACGGCACGATCGCCGGCTCCCCGTCGACCGGCGGCGGTACGCAGGCCGGCGCCCGTACCCACAGGTCGAGGGTCAGCTCGTCCTGACGCCAGCACGTGTAGCTGCCCTTCGTCTCCTGCTCCGGGCAGCGGCTCACCTTCCACGGTCGCCAGCCGTCCTGGCGCAGCGCGTCCTCGTAGACCTTCGCCGTCTCCTCCGGCGACTTCTCCGAGGTGACGGTGCGCTCGCGCAGCCGGCAGTCGAGCAGGCACCAGCGGCTGCCGCTGACGTCGTCGACCGTCTTCGTCGCGGCCCACGCGGGCACGGCGAGCTGGTCCAGGTTGTCGAAGACCGGGTCCCGGCTCAGCGTGCGGACGCCGAAGAAGAGCGGTACCGCGCCGAGCAGCACGACGCTGACCAGCGCCAGGACGGCCACCCGCAGCCGGCGTCGTTCGCGCGACTGCCGGCGTACCTCGGAACGGGCGCCCGGGGCGTCGTCGTCGGCGGACGCGTCCTGGCCGGCCGCGCGCAGTGCGGGCCCGTCGGCCGGTTCGGCGACCGGCGCGGTCGCGGTGGGCACCACGACGGCGGCGCGGGCCACACCGACCGGCTCGCCGGGCCGGCCGGACGGTGGCACGGGAGCGACACCGCTGGGCTCGGGCCGGCCGGCCTCGCGCGGCGGCGGCAGGGCACGGCCCGCGGCGCGGTCCGCCGGTCGCGGGGCGGCGGCACGCGCGGCCACGGGTGACCCGGGGCCGGCGTGCTCGGCGCCCGCCCGGTCGTCGCCGACGGGCGGCTGCCCGACGCCCGGCGGGCGGACGGCGGCGCGAGCCGGACCGTCCGGACCGGCGCCCGGCGGGACGGCCGCACGGGCCGGGCCGTCCGGACGGGGCCGGGCCGAGCCGGGGCGGGGCGGGGCGTCCGGGCCGACGCCCGGGCGCACCGCCGCACGAGCGGGACGATCCGGATCGACGCCCGGCGGCACTGCGGCACGGGCCGGGGCGTCCGGGCCGGCACCTGGGGGCACGGCGGCGCGAGCCGAGCCGTCGGGGCGAGCGGCACCCCGCTCGGGCATGCCGGCGCCGGGACGGGGTGGACCGTCGGGACCACGGCGACCGGCGCCGGAGACCGGCGCCTCGCCGGGCGCGGGTCGGGCCCGCCCCCCGGGCGGTGCGGAGCGGGCGCCCCGGACGGGAGCGGGCCGCCCGCCGCCGGCGGGGCCGGCATACGGGTCGTCGCCGCGGTCGTCGGCCGGCCCGGGACGACCGGTGGGTCCGTCGGGGGCGGAGTCGGCCGGCGGGCGGCGGCGTCGGTTGATCGGATCCGCGGCGGCCCCCGGAGCGGCCCGACGGCCGACGGGCCGCTCGCCGGTGACCGGCGGATGAGGCACGGAACCGCTCGGCTGCTCTCCGGTGGGGTCTGGCCCGCCGGGCCGGGCGGCCCGGCGGCCGGTGGGAGCGTCCGCGCCCGGGTCGGCCGGTGGCCCGACGGGACGACGGCCGGCGGTGCGTTCCGCGGCGGGATCGGGTACGGCGAGTGGGCCACCGGAGCGATCGGTCAGATCACCGGCGGGCGGCGGGGCGGTACGGCGGCCGACGGGGCGGTTCGCGGTCGGGGCCTGCGCATCGCCACCTCTGCGGTTGACCACCGGCAGACCGGGGTCGGTGTGCGGCAGCCGGCCGGCCTGACGCAGCCAGTCGGCCGGCCGCTCCGGGCGGTCCGCCCGCGGCTCACCGCCGGTCGGCACGCGTCGGCCCTGGTCGTCGGGGACCGCTCGACGGCGGCCGGTGCCGTCGGTGGACGTGACGCTGGCGGACCCGGCGCTGGCGGACCCGGCGCTGGTAGGCCCGGCGTTGGTGGGCCCGGCGTTGGTGGGCGCGGTGGACGCCTGCGGCATCGGTGGGGCGTTGCCCGAGCGGGGCACCACCGGCGCGTCCGGTTCGGCGGCACGGCGGTGACCACCTCCGGCCGGGCGGGCGTGACCCGCGGGCTCCGGCGCTCCCGGGTCGACCGGGCCGGGACGACGCCGGGCCGTGCGCGGGTCATTGTCGATCGCGGGGTCGGCGCGCAGCCCGTCGGCGACCTGCGGCGCGACGCCGGGCGGCGGCCCGTCGAACCGGCCCGGACCGGCCGCGGTGGGTGGCCCGGCGGGTCGCGCCGGATCGGGAACGGGTCCCGTCGTATGTCGGCCGGCGGCCAGGCCGTCACCGGTCAGCGGCCGGCCGCTCCCGGTCGGGTCGGGCCGGGGTCGGCGGCCCGGCGGCACGGCGTCCGGCCGGCGCAGTGGCGGCATCGCTTCCGCGCGGCCGGTCGGGGCGGCGGCATCCGGGCGGTGGCCGGCCGGGGCGCCCGCAGCCGCTGGCCCTCCGGGCGGGCCGGACGGTCCCACGGTCGGACGCGGTCGGGCCGGAGCGCCGCTGGACGGGCGGGGCCCGGGAGGGCTCGCCGGGTCACCGCCGCCCGGGCGAGCGAGGGGCGGCGCGGCGGCGCGGGGGCCGGTGCCGGGAACCGGCTGGGCGCCACGCGCCCCCGGCGGGCCCGCGACGGCGCCGGCGGGCCCGGTGGCCCGGACGCGGTCGGCAGGTGGGCGGTCGGAGTGCTCGCGGTCGGCGGGCGGGCGGGCGTCCGGGCGGCGACCCGGCGGGGGCGCCTCTCCCGGCCAGGGGCCGTCGACCGGGCGGCGCGCTCCGGCGGCCTCCGCGTCCGGGCGGCGTGGGCCGGGCGGCGCGTCCGGCGGCGCCGACGCGCCCCCGCGCGGCGGCACGGGCTCGGCCGGGGCCCCGTCCGGGCCCAGCTCGCCGCGTTGCTGCTTGGCCGAGCGCAGGTCGTCGATCCAGCCGAACTCCTCGCCGGCCACCGGCTCCTCCGGCTCGGCCTCGGCTCGGCCTCGACCCCAGCGGCGGCCCTTCGCGCGGGGATCACGCCGCTCGTCCGGGCCCTCGTCGGGACGGTCCGCACCACGCGATCTCACTGTTGACCCTCTCCTGCGGCGTCAGTGCCGCTGTCCTGCTTCGTGCGGGGACCGCCCGCGTCCGTGGCCGGCTTGCCGTTCCGACCGACAAGCGCCGGGGCGGGCTGCGGTGTTACCGGTGACCCGGCGGTCGGGGCCGCCACCGACGGGCCCGCTGTCGCGGGCGAGGAGGCGGTCGGGGTTTCCGGGCGGGCGGGCGGGGCCGGCAGCCCGCGGATGATCCGGCGCAGCACCGGCAGCCGCGTCGACACCGACCGTTCCGCCCCGTGCGGGCTGGGCTGGTAGTAGTCGACGCCCACCAGGTCGTCCGGGACGTACTGCTGGGTGACCACGCCGCGCTGGTCGTCGTGCGGGTAGCGGTACCCGGTGCCGTGGCCCAGCCCTCGGGCGCCGGCGTAGTGCGCGTCCCGCAGCCCACGGGGCACCGAACCACCCCGGCCGGCCCGCACGTCGGCGATGGCAGCGCCGATCGCGGTGGTGGCCGAGTTCGACTTCGGCGCGGTGGCCAGGTGGATCACCGCCTGCGCCAGGTTGAGCTGCGCCTCGGGCAGACCGACGTACTCCACGGCGTGCGCGGCGGCGGTGGCCACGCTCAGCGCGGTGGGGTCGGCCATGCCCACGTCCTCGCTGGCGAAGATGACCAGCCGTCGGGCGATGAACCGGGCGTCCTCCCCCGCCACCAGCATCCGGGCCAGCCAGTGCACGGCGGCGTCCACGTCCGAGCCGCGCATGCTCTTGATGAAGGCGCTGACCACGTCGTAGTGGGCGTCGCCGTCGCGGTCGTAGCGCACCGCCGCCACGTCGACCGCCTGCTCGGCGGTGGCCAGGTCGATGCGCCCGGTGCCGAGCGCCGTGGCCGAGGCCGCCGCCGCCTCCAGCGCGGTCAGCGCCTTGCGGACGTCACCGGCGGCGAGTCGGACCAGGTGGTCCTCGGCGTCGGTGGTCAGGGCGAGCGTGCCGCCCAGGCCGCGCTCGTCGGCGACCGCGCGGCGCAGCAGGCCGCGTACGGCGTCGTCGTCGAGCGGTTGCAGGGTGAGCAGCACGCACCGCGACAGCAGGGGGGAGATGACCGAGAAGTACGGGTTTTCGGTGGTCGCCGCGAGCAGCGTGACAGTGCGGTCCTCGACGGCGGCGAGCAGCGAATCCTGCTGGGTCTTGCTAAACCGGTGCACCTCGTCGATGAACAGCACCGTCTGCGGGCCGCCCGAGCGGCGCTGGCGACGGGCCGTCTCGATCACCGCCCGGACGTCCTTGACCCCGGCCGAGAGCGCCGACATGGCGACGAAGCGGCGGTCGGTGGCGCCGGCCACCAGGTGCGCGATGGTGGTCTTGCCGCTGCCGGGCGGCCCCCAGAGGATGACCGACAGGGGGGCACCGCCGGAGACCAGTTGCCGCAGCGGCGCGCCGGGGGCGAGCAGGTGGTCCTGCCCGATCAGCTCGTCCAGGCTCGCGGGCCGCATGCGGACGGGCAGGGGCGAATCGTCCGCTACCGGAGTGAAGCCGTCGACACCGGCGGGACCCTCGGGCGCGCTGCGCGGCCCGGTGGGCGCACCGAGGGAGAAGAGAGCGTCGGACTCCATCACGAAGACAGTACCGGGCCCGACCCGCGACGCCGGAATCGCGCTGCGGGCCGGGCCACCGCTGATCGGTCTCGGTCAGCCACGGCCGGGACGACGGCCCCGGTACCAGCGGCCGCCGCCACCGCCGCGCGGGCCGCTGCCGACGCCGGCCAGGTAGAGCGAGAGCAGGAGCAGGCCGATGAGCACGAGGGTGTTCCAGTTGAACAGGTCGGGGGCGCCGAAGTCGGTGTTGAGCAGGTCGAGCAGCAGGGCGAAGCCAAAGACGATGGCCGCGAGAATGGCGAGCATGTCGGTCCTCCGGTGGGGGTTCCCAGTAGGTCGGCGCGTGATGTACCCAATCGGTCGACTCGCCAATCTCCACGGTGGAACAGCACGCGGGCTGCCGGACCCGGCGCGGTCGCCCGTACGGCGGCTCCTAGGCTGACCGTCATGATCATCGACGACCAGGCGCTCCACGACCGGGCCGCCATCCTGGCCGCCGCCGGTGACCACCCGTTCGTCCGGCACTCGCTCTCGCCGGGCGTGCCGGCGCGCGGCTACCGGCGCGACGGCGCCGTGCTGTGGTTGCTGCCGCCCGAGCGCGGGCTGGGCGCGGACGCCATCGGCCCCACCGAGCCGGTGCTGGAGATCTGTGCCGCGCTGGTCGCCGACGGGGTGCTGCGGCCGGAGCATCGAATGCACCTGCCCCGGCTCGACCCCGCCCTGGTGGCGGGCCGGCTGGCGGTGGCCGAGTTCGTCGACTGGGACTTCCACTGGACCACCGTGGCGCCGCCGACGCAGCCGGACGAGCAGCGGGTCGTACGTCTCACCGACGCCGACCGCCCGGCGCTTGCGGCGCTGGTCGACGAGGCGTTCCCGGACACCACCACGCGCCCGGGCGATCCACGGGTCATCGACTGGTACGGCATCCGGGCCGGCGACCGGCTGGTGGCGTGCGGCGCGGACCGCAGCCGGGGCGACGTCGGTTTTCTGGCCGGCCTGACCGTCGCCCCCGACCAACGCGGCCGGGGGCTGGGCGCGGCGCTGACCGCCGGCATGACCCGGGCGCTGCTGGCCCGGCACGACACCGTCGGGCTCGGCGTCTACCCGGACAACGTCAAAGCGGTGCGGCTCTACCGCCGGCTCGGCTTCGCCGACACCCTGTCCCGCACCGCGATCCGCCTCGGCTGAGGCCGCTCATCGACACCGGGCGCCGATGAGCGGCCCTCGCTACCGGTCGGCGGGTACGGGGACCACGGTCGGCTCGCTGGAGGGAGCGGGCCGACGGTCGGCCAACCAGGCGGGCAGGTAGAGCGGCGCGGCGACGGCCAGCACCACCGCGCCGACCACCATCGCGGCGCTGACGCTGACGGCGGCGGCGATCGCGGTCAGGACCACCCCGCCGAGGGCGGCGGCCGGCTGCGCCATCATCGAGTTCAGCGAGAGCACGCTGGTCCGGTACGGGCCGTCGACCTGGCGGTGCAACAGACCACTGTGCAGCGGATTCGACGCGCCGTGCACGGCGTAGCAGGCCAGGTAGGCCACCAGCACTCCGACCGGCCCCGCGAACAGCCCCATCCCGACCACCGTGACGCCCTGCAGGATGCGCAGCAGGGCCGCGCCCCAAGGCGCCCCGAACCAGCGCAACAGCAGCGGGGTCAGTGCCGCGCCGGCCGCATTGGCGATCCAGGCCGCCGAACTGGCCGGCCCGAGCAGCGCGGCGGCCCGTTCCGGGTTGCCGATCACCTCGGCGAGCCGCACCGGCAGCAGCGACTCGAAGGTGACCATGCCGAAGCCCCAGAACAACTCCACAGCCACCAGGGCGAGCAGCACCCGGGAACGCCGCAGCAGCCCGAGCGCCTGGCCGATCATCCGGGGCGCCTGGACGACCGATGCGCGCACCGCCGCGACCCCGGTGGCTGGCCGCTCTTCGACCAGCAGGACGAGCAGCGCGGCCAGCGCGGCCGCCTGGGCGACGATCGCGGCCAGCACCGGCACGGTGAGCGCGCTGACCGGCCCGAGCGGGCCCAGCGCGACCAGGCCACCACTGAGCAGCGCGCCGCCGCCGATGGCCACGCCGACGACGGTGCCGGCGTACCCGAGGCCCCGCTCGTACTCGGCCTGCGGGTCGGCGGCCAGGGTGGCGTCGACGTACCAGGATTCCAGCGGGCCGCTGTCCAGTGCCCGGTAGACGCCCTGCAACGCCCAGACCAGGAAGAACAGCGCGAACGAGTCGGCCACCGCGAAGAGCGCCAGCGAGGCGAGGTTGAGCGCTCCGGCGGCGAGCAGGACGGGTCGGCGACCGAGGGCGTCGGCGAAGCCGCCGGTGGGCAGCTCCAGCGCGAGCACCAGCAGCCCCTGCGCGGTGCCGACCAGGCCGATCTGCGGCAGCGACAGGCCGCGCTCCTGCATCAGCAGGATCATCACCGGGATCATCAACCCCGTGGGGAGCCAGCGCAGGCCGTAGAGGGTGAGGTAGCGACGCCGGACCTGGCGTACGGTCAGCGCGCTCACGACGCCACATCCATTCGCGACTGCGGGGCTCGCAAACCCGGCTCACTCCTCGCGCTCACGACGCCACATCCATTCGCGACTGCGGGGCTCGCAAGCCCGGCTCACTCCTCGCGCTCATCGGGGGCCGTCCAGCAGCGGGTAGGCGGCCAGGAAGACCTGTACCGGGCGGGCCTGCGGGTCGGCGGGCTCGGCCGTGTCGACCGGCTCGGCCTCCCGGCGGTACCGCTCCAGCACCTGCCACACCTCCGCCTTGAGCGCCTCCAGCCGCTCGGGCGGGATGGTCATGAAGATGTCGCCCATGCCGAAGGCGTCCCGCCAGGCGGGGGACCATTCGTGCTGGGTGGCGAACCAGCGGTCGGCGTGTTCGACGAGAAGACGCACCTGGTCGCCCTGGATCCACTCGATCGCGGCACGGGCGTCGGGGTCGTCGTCGAAGTCGCTCGGCTCCCAGCTCGTGACGTCGTGCGCGGCCTGCCACCAGCGCTGCCGTCCGCTGCCCCGGTCGGGATCCTCGGTGACCAGCCCGACCTCGGCGAGTTGGCGCAGGTGGTAGCTGGTCGCGCCGGTGTTGGTGCCGAGCAGCTCGGCGAGGGTGGTGGCGGTGGCGGGCCCGTTCACCCGCAGGGCTCCGACCAGCCGCATCCGCAGCGGGTGCGCGAGCACCCGGACCTGCCGCTTGTCGATCCGCACCTCCCGCGGGGTGGGCCGCGGGGTCGCTTCGTCGTTCTTCATGGCTGCACACTATCTCTGCACACTTGCCGTGCACAATAGTTGTGCATAGGAAGTGTGCAGGACATCAGGCCAGGAGTTCGCGCACCCCGCGCAGCCGCGTCCGCAGCAGACCGGCGGCGCGGCCGGAGTCGAGGCGTACGTCGCCGGGCCGGACCACGCCAGCGGCGGCGGCCGTGGTGGTCTTCAGGCCCGTCGCGTCCAGACCGAACCGCTCGGCGACCAGCAGACCCAGCTCGGCCCGGCTGACGGCGTCCGCGCCGGCCACGTTGAGCAGTCCGGCGTACGACGAGCACGCCAGCTCCAGCACGGCGTCGGCCAGGTCGCTGACGTCGATCGGGCAGCGGAACTCGTCGGTGAACAGGACGGCCCGACCGGCGAGCGCCTCGCGGCAGAGCTCGATCTGCTTGCTGCCCTCCCCCAGGATCAGCGAGGTACGCACCAGCGCCGCACCGGGGTCGGTCGCTCGTACGGCGGTCTCCGCCGCCGCCTTCGCGGCCCCGTACGCGTTGACCGGGCTGGGCGGGTCGTCGTCGGCGTACGGCGTGGGACGGCCGCCGTGCAGCGCGTCGCTGGACAGGTGCACCAGCCGGGCCCCCACCTCGGCGGCGGCGAGGGCCACGTGCGCGGCCCCGTCGGCGGTGACCGTCCAGTCGTCGTACCGGTAGGGGGTCGCGACCACGGTGTCCGGCCGCACCTCGCCGACCAGCGCGCGCACGGCGGCGCGGTCGGTCACGTCCAGCCGCCGCCCGACAACACCAGACACCCCGACGGACCCGGAGTGAAACGTCCCCACCACCGAGAACCCGGCGCTGACGCCCCGCCGACAGACCTCCCGACCCAGAAACCCGCTACCCCCGACAACAAGCACCCGCATCCCAGCCCACTCCCCCACCGACGATCAAGAGGTTTGCGTCATCTCGCGGGGCGATGATGACGCAAACCTCTTGATCACCCAAGCAGGGGCCGGGGGTGCGGTCAGACCGGGTCGGCTACCGGGGCTGCCGGGCCGGCCGTGCCGGCGTGGGCCGGCGGCTGCGGCTTGGGCTTGGCGTCGATGCCGGCCTCGGCGCGCTGCTGCGCGGTGATCGGGGTCGGCGCGCCGGTCAACGGGTCGAAGCCGCCCCGGGTCTTCGGGAACGCGATGACCTCACGGATGGAGTCCGCGCCGGCCAGCAGCATGCAGACCCGGTCCCAGCCGAACGCGATGCCGCCGTGCGGCGGTGCGCCGTACTTGAACGCCTCCAGCAGGAAGCCGAACTTGTCCTGCGCCTCCTCGGGGGTGATGCCGAGCAGGTCGAACACCCGCTTCTGCACGTCGCCCCGGTGGATACGGATCGACCCGCCGCCGATCTCGTTGCCGTTGCAGACGATGTCGTACGCGTACGCCAAGGCGCGGTCCGGCGCCTCCTCGAACCGGTCCACCCACTCCGCGTTCGGCGAGGTGAACGGGTGGTGCACAGCCGTCCAGCCACCCTCGTCGGTCTTCTCGAACATCGGCGCGTCGACCACCCAGCAGAACGCCCAGGCGCTCTCGTCGATGAGTCCGGCCCGCTTGGCGATCTCGACGCGGGCCGCGCCCAGCAGCTCCTGCGCCTCACGGGCGTTGGCGCTGGCGGCGAAGAAGACCGCGTCACCCGGCTTGGCGCCGACCGCGTCGGCGAGCCCGCCCAGGTGCTCGGCGGACAGGTTCTTGGCCACCGGGCCGCGCGCCTCGCCGGTCTCGGCGTCCAGCACCACGTACGCCAGGCCCCGCGCGCCGCGCGCCTTCGCCCAGTCCTGCCAGCCGTCCAGCTCCTTGCGGCTCTGCGCCGCGCCACCGGGCATCACCACCGCGCCCACGTAGCCGCCCGCGTCGATCGCCCCGGCGAACACCCGGAACTCGGTGCCGCGCAGGTAGTCGGTCAGCTCGGTCAGCTCCACGCCGTAGCGCAGGTCCGGCTTGTCCGAGCCGTAGCGGGCCATCGCGTCGTGCCAGGTGATCCGCGGGATCGGCCGGCTGATCTCGTGCCCGGCCAGGTCCTTCCACAGCGCCGAGACGATCGCCTCGCCGAGGTCGATCACGTCGTCCTCGGTGACGAACGACATCTCGATGTCGAGCTGGGTGAACTCGGGCTGCCGGTCGGCGCGGAAGTCCTCGTCGCGGTAGCAGCGCGCGATCTGGTAATACCGCTCCATGCCGCCGACCATCAGCAGCTGCTTGAACAGCTGCGGCGACTGCGGCAACGCGTACCAGCTGCCGGGCTGGAGTCGCACGGGCACCAGGAAGTCGCGGGCGCCCTCGGGCGTCGAGCGGGTCAGCGTCGGGGTCTCGATCTCCAGGAAGTCCCGCTCGTGCAGCACCCCCCGGGCGAGGTGGCTGGCGCGCGAGCGCAACCGCAGCGCGTTCGCCGGGCCGCTGCGGCGCAGGTCCAGGTAGCGGTACCGCAGGCGGAGGTCGTCACCGGCCTCGACCTGGTCGTCCACCGGGAGCGGCAGCGGCGCGGCCTCGGAGAGCACCTCCAGCTCGACGGCGGTCACCTCGACGTCGCCGGTGGGCAGCTCCGGGTTCTCGTTGCCGGCCGGCCGGCGGGTCACCTCGCCGGTGACCTTCACGCAGAACTCGTTGCGCAGCGCGTGCGCGTCCTCCTCGCGGAACACCACCTGGACCACGCCGGAGCCGTCGCGCAGGTCGACGAAGATGACGCCGCCGTGGTCACGCCGGCGGGCCACCCACCCGGCGAGCGTCACCGTCGAGCCGGCGTCCGCGGCGCGCAGGCTTCCGGCATTGTGGGTACGGATCACGGCTGGCAACTCCTCATCGTGGAACAGTCCTCACCCGCATTCTGTCAGGGGTGGCCGGCCCCGCTCGGGGGCACCCGGCAGGCCGGCACGATTCGCAGGTGAGCAGGCGGCAGGCCGCGCGCCGCGCCGGTGGGCAGCCTGACGAACCCGGCTCGCCGGGCCGTCGCGCCGGTTAACGTGGCCGAATGCGCGCCGTACCAAACTGGGGCGTCGCCACGGCGGTGGCCGCGCCGGTGCTGCTGGTCGGCGGTTGGACGGTCGCGGGCGCCCGGCAGCCGGCCGGGTACGACCCGGTCCGCGACACCATAAGCGAACTGGCGGGGCACGACGCCACCGACTCCTGGATCATGATCACTTGTCTGCTGCTGCTCGGCTGCTGCTACCTGGCGATCGCCGCGGTGCTGCACGCGGCCGGGCTGCCCAGCCGCTTCCTGCTCGCCGTCGGCGGCGTGGCGACCATCGCGCTTGTCGCCTTTCCCCGGCCGGCGGTCGGCGGCTCCCTCAGTCACGGCGTCGCGGCCACCGTCGCGGTCCTGGCGCTGGCGCTCTGGCCGGCCGGGTCGGCGCTGCGGCTGCCGCGTGGCCCGGACGCCGCACATCCGCGAGTCCCGCAGCCGCCCTGGGCGTTTCGGCGGAGCGTGGCGCTGAGCGCCACGATCGTGCTGCTCGCCCTCTTCGGCTGGTTCGCGTTCGAGGTGACCAGCGGATCCCGGACCGGCCTGGCCGAACGGGTGACGGCGGTGGGCGTGTCACTCTGGCCGCTGCTGGCGGTCCTCTCCGCCCGACGGGCACACCTCGCCTGGGCCACCGACGGCGCCACGCTCGGGCCCGCCCTGCCGACGACCGGTGTCGTACCCCCGGATCCCCTGCTTCCCACGGACGGGCCGGATCGCCTCGCCTGAGGCGGCGCGGGCGCCGGGGCGGACGGCCCACCCCCGGACGCGCGGCGCGGGCCGCCGGAGGGTTCCGGCGACCCGCGGGCGGTGAATCGATCAGAAGACGCTGACGCCGTAGACGCTCAGGGCCTCGGTGACGGGCTGGAAGTAGGTCGTCCCGCCGCTGCTGCAGTTACCGCTACCGCCGGAGGTGAGGCCGAGCGCGGTGCTACCGGAGAAGAGCGAGCCACCGCTGTCGCCACCCTCGGCGCAGACGTTGGTGCGGATCAGGCCGGAGACCGAGCCCTCGGCGTAGTTCACCGTGGCGTTGGTCGCGGACACTGAGCCGCTGCGCAGGCCGGTGGTGCTGCCGGAGCGCTGCACCGACTGGCCGACCGACGCGTTGCCGGCGCCGGTGATGTCCCGGTAGCTGCCGTTGTAGAGGTAGACGTTGCCGGCGGCGTTCGCGGAGTTGTTGTGCCGCACGATGCCGTAGTCGTTGCCCGGGAAGCTGGTGCCGGCACGGGTGCCCAGCAGACTGGTCTGGCTGGAGTTCGAGTACCAGTTGGTGCCGAGGTTGGTGCAGTGCCCGGCGGTCAGGAAGTAGTAGGTGCTGCCGCTGCGCACGTTGAAGCCGAGCGAGCAGCGGTAGCCGCCGGTGTAGATGGCCTGGCCACCCGAGATGCGGGTGCTGAGCACGCCGGCCTCGGCCTCGACGCGTACCGCGCCGTTGGCGCGCGCGGCAGCGGCCTTGACCCGCTCCAGCTTGGCGCCGGTGACGGTGCTGTCGACGGAGACGACCACCTGGTTGGTGATCGGGTCGCTCCACCAGGCGGTGCCCGGGATCTTCGCCGAGCGCTCCAGCTCGGCGGTGGCCCGGTTGAGCTCGGCGGCGCCGCGGGTGACGTACCGGACGCTCGCTCCGGCCTTGCTGACCGTGCGGGCGGCGGCGGCGTCGGTCACCGTGACGACGGTCTTGCCGCTGGCGTCGATGTACGAGCCGGCGGAGCGGTCGCCGAGCTGAGCGGAGAGGGCGGCGGCGGCGTCGGGCGAGGCGGCGGGGGCGGCCTGGGCGGGTGCGCCGATGAGCGAGCCGACGACCAGGGTTCCGCTCACGGCAACAGTCGCCGCAACGCGGAATGAGGACCTCGTGGGTCGCATGTAACAAACCTCCTGGGCGGGGGAGACGGGTCTGGCCGGGGGTGGCTGACCCGAGGGGCGACCCGGCCGATCTGCGAGAACCGGCCGAGTGAACAGAAGTATTCACATACTTAAGATCATTGACAAGACCTGGTTTCGCCCGAATTCGTCGACCCGCGCCAGTCACACCGCCGCAACACCGCGGACACGTTCGCGGGCACCTGCCGTCACACCCCTGAGGACCGCCGGATCCGTTTCGGACACCACTCGCCGACCGACGCCGTTGCCGCCACAACCCCCGCCGCCGGATCACCACGGATCGGGCCGCACGGCGGACGGCGGTGGGCGGCGTCAGAGGGTACGGCGGCGCGCGCCGGGACCCGGGCGGGGCAGCACGTCGCGGGGATCATCCACCGGGTGCCCCTCGGCGCAGCGCAGCTCGACGCGAACCGGGGCGCCGCAGTCGCGATGCCCCACGCTCAACGGCGAGCCCTCGGCGTCGGCCAGGTACCGGTCACCCCACCCGAGCACGGCGACCAGCACCGGCCAGAGGGCCAGACCCTTCTCCGTCAGCCGGTACTCGTGGCGCAGCCGGCTGCCGGGCTCCCGGTACGGCTCACGACGCAGAACGCCCCGCTCGACGAGCACGGCCAGCCGCCGCCTGTGCCGTGCACACCACGCTGCCCGCCGGGGTCGGCTACACCTCGCTGGACCTGAACGTGAAGTTCCTGCGCCCGGTCACCGTCGACAGCGGCACGCTGCGCTGCGAGGGCACGGTGCTGCAACGCGGTCGCCGCACGGCCCTGGCCGAAGCCCGCCTCACCGACGCGAACGCCCGCCTGATCGCCCACGCGACAAGCACCTGCCTCCTGTTCCCCCTCCCCCCAACCCCCTGACCCCCCCAACCGCCCCACCGCCCCAAACGGCGGGTTGATCATGAAGTTATTGCCCGCCTCGTCGGCGTGTCGCGGCAATAACTTCATGATCAACGGAGTGTGGCGGGTGGGGGCGCGGGGTGGGGTGGGGGTGGGGTTGGGTTAGCGGAGGGCTAGGCGGGCTGCTCGGGCGTCGCGCTTTTCTTCGAAGCGAGCCGCCGCGTTCTCCAGGGCCTCCAGCTGGGCCGCGAGCTGTTCGCGGGCGGCTTCGCCGTCGGCGTCGAGGCCGGTCACGTTGAAGACGTCCCACTGGCGCAGCACCGGCTGCAACACCTCGTCGCGGTGCTGGCGCAGGTCGTAGATGCCCGCGAGGGCGATCGCCACCGACTTGCGGGCGAAGCCGTCGATGCCGTTGCCGGGCATCTGGAAGTTGGCCACCACGTCGGCGACCGCCCGCATGGCCTGGCTCGGGGCCAGCTCGAACGCGGCGGCGAGCAGGTTGCGGTAGAAGACCATGTGCAGGTTCTCGTCGGCGGCGACCCGGGCCAGCAGCGCCTCGCAGGCGGGGTCGCCGGTGGCCTTGCCGGTGTTGCGGTGCGAGATGCGGGTGGCCAGCTCCTGGAACGAGACGTACGCCAACGAGTGCAGCACCTCGTCGTCGTGCACGTTGACGTAGCCCGCGGACATGTGGGTCATCCGGGCGCGCTCCAGCGCCACCGGGTCGACCGCCCGGGTGACGGTCAGGTAGTCGCGGATGGCCGTGCCGTGCCGACCCTCCTCCGCGGTCCACCGGTGCACCCAGGTGCCCCACGCGCCGTCGCGGCCGAACAGGGTGGCGATCTCGTGGTGGTACGAGGGCAGGTTGTCCTCGGTCAGCAGGTTGACGATCAGCGCGGTACGGGCGACGTCCGGGATGGTCGAGTCGGTCGGCGACCACGCCTCACCATTGAGCGGCCCGTCGAACGTGCGACCCTCGCTCCACGGCACGTACTCGTGCGGGAACCACTCCTTCGCCAGCGAGAGGTGGCGGTCCAGGTTGCGCGCGACGACCGGCTCCAGCTCGACGAGCAGGGCGGTCTGGCTCAGTGTCGTGCTCACGGTCACGAGTAACTCCCTACGGTGGCGTAACTTACGCTACCGTAGGTCCCCGCGGCCGTCCGCGCCAGTCGTGACACTCAACCGACCTTCGGCTTCAGGTCCTCCCGGGGCGGCGCCCACTCCCTCGCGTCGGCCGTGACCTGCTCACCCGAGCGGATGTCCTTCACCTCGTCCGGAGCGCCGTCGGCCCCCGGGAACCAGACGTACGGGATGCCGCGCCGCTCGGCGTAGCGGATCTGCTTGCCGAACTTCGCCGCGCTCGGCGACACCTCGGTGGCGATGCCCCGCCGGCGCAGCGCCGACGCGATCCGGCCACTGGCCGAGCGCTGCTCCTCGTCGGCCACGGCCACCACGACACAGGTGGGCACCGAACGGGAGACCGACAGCTCCCCCGCGCCGAAGAGCAGCCCGAGCAGCCGGGTCACGCCGATCGAGATGCCCACCCCGGGGTACGAGGTGGCGCCGGCGCTGGCCAGGTTGTCGTACCGGCCGCCGGAGCAGATCGAGCCGAAGCGCTCGTAGCCACGCAGCTGGGTCTCGTAGACGGTGCCCGTGTAGTAATCCAGGCCACGGGCGATGCGCAGGTCCGCCACGCAGAGGCCGGGCGAGTGCTCGGCGGCGGTGTCCACCACCCGGACCAGCTCCTCGACGCCCTCGTCGAGCAGCGGGTCGCTCACCCCGAGCGCCCGGATGGCGTCGGCGAACGAGGCGTCCGGGGCGGAGATCTCGGCCAGCGCCAGGCATGCCTTGGCCTGCGCCTCGCTCGCCCCGGCGGTCTCGGCCAGCAGCTCGGCCACCTTCGCCGGGCCGATCTTGTCGAGCTTGTCGACGGTGCGCAGCGCCGCCTCCGGGTCGGTCACCCCGATGCCGCGGAAGAAGCCCTCCCAGATCTTGCGGTTGTTGACCTGGATGGTCACCGGCGGGATGGGCAGGGCGCGCAGCGCGTCCCCGATGACCAGCGGCATCTCCGCCTCGTGGTGCGGGGCCAGGGTGTCCCGGTCGATGATGTCGATGTCGGCCTGGACGAACTCCCGGTAGCGGCCCTCCTGCGGCCGCTCACCCCGCCACACCTTCTGGATCTGGTAACGACGGAACGGGAAGTGCAGCTTGCCGGCGTTCTCCAACACATACCGGGCGAACGGCACGGTCAGGTCGAAGTGCAGGCCGAGCTGGTCGTCGCCACCGGATCCCTCGGCGTCGGCGTGCAGCCGCCGGACCACGTAGACCTCCTTGGAGGTCTCGCCCTTGCGCAGCAGCTGGTCCAGTGGCTCCACGGCGCGGGTCTCCAGCGGCGCGAACCCGTACAGCTCGAAGGTGTCCTGGATCTTGCCGAGCACGAACTGCTCGATCATCCGCTGGCCGGGGGTCCACTCCGGGAAACCGGAGATGGGCGTGGGCTTGCTCATCGGCGTACTCCTTGCGATCCCGCGCCCGCGGCGCGGTGGTGTCGTGGGTCCGCGCGCGGCGCGGACGAAGAACTAGAGGCCCCGGGTGGGAGCGGCCGGCGCCGCGCCGGCCACCTCGATGAGGTACGGGTTGCTGGCGCGTTCGCGGCCGATGGTGGTGCTGGGGCCGTGCCCGGGCAGCACGACGGTGTCGTCGGCCAGCGGGAGGATCTTGTCGCGCAGGCTGGTGAGCATCGCCGGCATGCTGCCGCCGGGCAGGTCGGTGCGGCCGATCGAGCCGGCGAAGAGGACGTCGCCGGAGAGGCAGATCTCGTCGGCCTCCCACCCCGACCCGGCGCCGGGCAGCCGGAACAGCACCGACCCGCCGGTATGGCCCGGGGCGTGGTCGACGGCGATCTCCAGGCCGGCGAGCGTGAGGGTCGCGCCGTCGGTCAGCTCGGCCACGTCCTCCGGCTCGGTGTAGCTCAGCCGGCCACCGAAGAGCGAGGTCAGATCGGTCGACAGGCCCTTGGCCGGGTCGGCGAGCATCTCCCGGTCGCCGGGGTGCACGTACGCGGTGATTCCGCGCGCACCGCAGACCGGCGCCACCGAGAACGTGTGATCCAGGTGGCCGTGGGTGAGCAGCACGGCGGCCGGATGCAGGCGGTGCTCGGCGAGCAGCGCGTCGAGCTGGTCGAGCACCCCGATGCCGGGATCGACCACCACGCACTGCTCCCCCGGCGCGGTGGCCACCACATAGCAGTTGGTGCCGAAGGCGTCCGCGGGAAAGCCGGCCACGAGCACGGGCGCTGTCCTCTCCGTCGAGCTGTCGTCCTGCCCAGCAGCCTAACCGGCGGGGCGAGCGCGTTTGCCGCGTCCGCCCCCGAGGCCCCATCCGACACAGTGACATCGCACGATATGGGCTGCTGGCGGTGGGGTGGACCTCGTACACCACATTCCCAGTCACTAGCCGTACACTCTGGCGGGCGTGTGGCGTGGCACACGCGAGCCCGGACGGGCCGGGGTACCCGGCCGCCGGTGACGACCAGGCAGAGGAAAGGGGAGCACCTGTGGCTTCCAGCAGGGACCGGCAGCGCAAACTGGCGCGGGCCAAGCTCGACCGGCAGCTGGCTCGCCGGGCCGCCGCCACGCGGCGCCGCCGGCAGATTCAGGCCGGTGTCGGCGCCTTCCTGGTCCTCGCGGTGATCGTGGCCGGCTCGGCCTGGGCGCTCGGGGCGTTCGACTCCGATCCGAAGAAGAACACCGCCGCGGAGGACACCTGCCTCTGGACGCCGCAGGACGCGACCGCCAACACCAACCTCAAGGACGTCGGCACGCCGGCGACCAAGGGCCTGCCGACCGACGGCACCCGGGCGATGACGGTCACCACCAACCAGGGTGCGCCGATCACCGCCGAGCTGAACCTGGCCAACTCCCCCTGCGCCGCGGCGAGCATCGCCCACCTGGCGAGCCGGTCGTTCTACGACAACACCAAGTGCCACGAGATCACCGCCGACGGCGCGCTGCGCTGCGGTGACCCCAGCGGCACCGGCCTCGGCGGGCCGACCTACTCGTTCTACGACGAGGACGTGCCGACCGTGCCGTCGGCGTCGCCGTCGGCCAGCCCGGCGCCCGGTCAGCCGCCGACGTACCCCAAGGGGACCGTGGCGATGATCTCCAACCCGCCCGGCACCAACGGCAGCCAGTTCCTGATCTTCTTCAAGGACTTCACGACCACGGACCCGAAGTACCCGGTGATCGGCAAGGTGACCGGTGGGCTCGACGTGGTCGAGAAGATCGGTGCCCTGCCGACCGTGGACAATGGGACCGGGGCCAAGGTCAAGCCCAAGACCGACGTGGTGATCCAGAGCCTCACGGTCGGCGAGCCGGTCACCGGCGCGGCACCGGCGCCGTCCGGTGCACCGGCCAGCAGCCCGAGCGCCGGCTGACCGGTCGCCCCACCCCACCCGAGCGGCACCCCGCAGCAAACAGCCAGGAGGATCCAGGCGTGACGTCCACCAGAGAGCGGCAGCGCGCGGCGGCACGCGCCCGACTCGAGAAGGAGATGGCCGAGCGCTCGGCCAAGGCCCGCAAGCGCCGCCAGACGCAGGCGATCGTCGGCGCGGCGGCCGTGCTGGTGCTCGTGGTCGCCGGCACCGTCTGGCTGGCCACGACCCTCGGCGGCGACGACGACAAGAGCGACACCGCCGCCTCGGCGCCCGGCGCCAGCGAGTGCGTCTACAACGCGATGCCCGCCGACCAGCGGCCCCCGCAGATCAAGGACGTCGGGGTGCCCAGCAACCAGCAGTCCGCCAAGGGCGTGCAGACCATGACGATCACCACCAACCTGGGCCCGATCACGGCCAAGGTCGACCGGTCGCAGGTGCCGTGCACGGCGGGCGCCTTCACCTACCTCGCGGAGAAGAACTTCTTCGACAACAGCAAGTGCCACCGCCTGGTGACCGAGGGCATCAAGGTGCTGCAGTGCGGTGACCCGAGCGCCACCGGCAAGGGCTGGCGGGACACCGACGGCACGGGTGGCCCGAGCTTCCGGCTGCCGGAGGAGAACCTGCCCACCGACAAGCGCCCGCCGTACCCGGAGGGCGTCATCGCGATGGCCAACTCCGGTCAGCCGGGCAGCACCGGCAGCCAGTTCTTCATCGTCTACGGCGACTCGCCGCTGGACCCGGCGTACACGGTGCTGGGCACCGTCACCGGCGGCATGGACATCGTCAAGGACGTGGCCAAGGCCGGCGACGACGGGGCGTTCGCCCAGCAGGCCGGTGGCGGCCACCCGAAGAAGGAGGTCACGATCACCGACCTCACGATGAGCCCGCCGCAGGGCTGACACCCGCACGAGACGAGGAAGCGCCCGCCGGCTGTGCCGGCGGGCGCTTCCGTGTGCGGGGTACGGGGTTCAGGCGCCCGAGGTGACCCGGTACGCGTCGAAGACCCCGTCGACCTTGCGGACGGTGGCCAGCAGGTGGCCCAGGTGCTTCGGGTCGGCCATCTCGAAGCTGAACCGGCTCACCGCCACCCGGTCGCGGGTGGTGGTGACGGTGGCGGACAGGATGTTGACCCGCTCGTCGGAGAGCACCCGGGTGACGTCGGCGAGCAGCTTGTGCCGGTCCAGTGCCTCGACCTGGATCGCCACCAGGAACGTGGAGGCGGACGTGAGCTTCCAGCTCACCTCGACCACCCGCTCGGCCTGGGCCCGCAGGTCCTCGGCGTTGGCGCAGTCGTCGCGGTGGACGCTCACCCCGCCGGAGCGGGTGACGAAGCCGAACACCGAGTCCGGTGGGACCGGGGTGCAGCAGCGGGCCAGCTTGATCCACACGTCGCTGACGCCACGGACCACCACGCCGGGGTCGCTGCTGCTCTGGCGGCTGCGCGGCGGCCGGGTGGCGACGGCGGTCTCGGCGATGTCCTCCGCCGCGCCCTCCTCGCCGCCGTACGCGGCCATCAGCTTCTGCACCACCGACTGCGCGGAGACCTGACTGTCGCCGACCGCCGCGTACAGCGAGGCGACGTCGGCGAGGTGCAGGTCCCGGGCGATCGACATCAGCGCGTCGGAGGTGAGCATCCGCTGCAACGGCATGCCCTGCTTGCGCATCGCCTTGACGATCGCGTCCTTGCCGGCCTCGATCGCCTCCTCGCGCCGCTCCTTGTTGAAGTACTGGCGGATCTTCGTGCGGGCGCGCGGACTCTTGACGAAGCCCAGCCAGTCCTGTGTGGGGCCGGCCGTCTCGGACTTCGACGTGAAGATCTCGATCACGTCGCCGTTGGACAGCGTCGACTCCAGCGGGACCAGCTTGCCGTTGACCCGCGCGCCGATGCACTTGTGCCCCACCTCGGTGTGCACGGCGTACGCGAAGTCCACAGGCGTCGACCCGGTCGGCAGCGGGATGACGTCACCCTTGGGGGTGAAGACGTACACCTCCTGGCTGGACAGGTCGAAGCGCAGCGCGTCCAGGAACTCGCTCGGGTCGGCCGCCTCGCGCTGCCAGTCGAGCAGCTGCCGCAGCCAGGTCATCTCGTCGATGTGCGCGGGCGGGCCGACGATCTGGGTGCCCTTGTGCTCCTTGTACTTCCAGTGCGCGGCGATGCCGAACTCCGCGGTGCGGTGCATCGCGTACGTGCGGATCTGCATCTCCACCGGCTTGCCGGTGGGCCCGATGACCGTCGTGTGCAACGACTGGTACATGTTGAACTTGGGCATCGCGATGTAGTCCTTGAACCGCCCCGGCACCGGCTGCCAGTTGGCGTGGATCACGCCGAGCGCCGCGTAGCAGTCCCGCACGGTGTCGACCAGGATCCGGACGCCGACCAGGTCGTAGATGTCGTTGAAGTCGCGACCCCGCACGATCATCTTCTGGTAGATCGAGTAGAGGTGCTTCGGCCGCCCGGTCGTCTCCGCCTTGATCTTGGCGGCCTTCAGGTCGGTGCCGACCTTCTGGGTGACCTGCCTCAGCAGCGACTCCCGCTGCGGCTGGTGCTCCCCGATCAGCCGGTTGATCTCCTCGTAGCGCTTCGGGAACAGGGTGCCGAAGGCCAGGTCCTCCAGCTCCCACTTGATCGTGTTCATACCGAGCCGGTGCGCCAGCGGCGCCAGGATCTCCAGCGTCTCCTTGGCCTTCTGCTCCTGCTTGGGGCGGGGCAGGAAGGTCAGGGTGCGCATGTTGTGCAGCCGGTCGGCCAGCTTGATCACCAGCACCCGCGGGTCCTTGGCCATCGCCACGACCATCTTGCGGATCGTCTCGGCCTTGGCGGCGTCGCCCAGCTTGACCTTGTCCAGTTTGGTGACACCGTCGACCAGCAGGGCGACCTCGCCGCCGAAGTCGGCGCGCATCGCGTCGAGGGTGTACTCGGTGTCCTCGATGGTGTCGTGCAGCAGCGCGGCCACCAGCGTGGTGGTGTCCATCCCCAGGTTGCCGAGGATGGTGGCGACGGCGAGCGGGTGGGTGATGTACGGGTCGCCGGACTTGCGGTACTGCCCGGAGTGCCACCGCGCCGCCGTGTCGAAGGCGCGCTGGAGCAGCCGCGCGTCGGCCTTCGGGTGGTTCTCGCGGTGACTCGCGATGAGCGGCTCCAGCACCTCGCTGACCTGCGAGGTCTGCCAGGGCGCGTTGAACCGGGCCAGCCGGGCGCGCACCCGCCGACCGGTGGGCGCGTTGGACAGCCCGAAGCCACCGCTCGGCGACGGGTCGACGCCGGCGTCGGCCGGAAACGGGACCACGACCCCGTCGGCGCCCGGGGACGCCTCCGTGGTGGCGCTCGCCGTGACCCCGGTCGGAGCCGTCGCGTCGTCGGCAGGAGCCCTGCCGGAGCCGTTGTCGGTGCCCGTCACCCGGGCCGGCGCGTCGCCGTTCCGGTCGGTCACCGAGCCGTCAGCGTCGCCTGTCGGGTGCACCGTGCCCTCCGCCGGAGGGACGACATCGTGGGACACCGGCCTCCTCACCGCTCGCCGGAAACACACCGGCCGAACATCGGCCGGCCTGGTCTCGCGTCGCCGGACGGTGTACCGCCGGCGTCAGCAAAGGGCAATGCTACCCGCACGGACGGTCCCCTGCCGCTCCGCCGGACGGTCGGCGCGACCTCCGCCCGGCGGGCCGGGTTCAAACGGTCAGCAGGGCATGGACCGGACGCGGCGCCAGCCGTTCCCGCGCGCCCAGGAAGCCGAACTCCAGCAGCACGGTGAAGCCGGTGACCGTCCCGCCGGCCCGCTCGACCAGGTCCAGCGTCGCCTCGGCGGTGCCGCCGGTGGCCAGCACGTCGTCGACGACAAGCACCCGGTGGCCGGCGGTGAAGGCGTCCTCGTGCACCTCCAGGGTGGCCTCGCCGTACTCGAGGGCGTACGACACCGAGTGCGCCGGGCGGGGCAGCTTGCCCGCCTTGCGCACGGGCACCACGCCCACCCCGGCCGCGTACGCGACAGCTGCCGCGACGACGAAGCCGCGCGCCTCGATGCCCACCACGACGTCGAAGCCGTCCCGCCCGTGGTACGCGACGATCTCGTCGACCACCTCGCGGAACGCCTTCCCGTCGGCGAACAGCGGCATCAGGTCCTTGAACAGGACACCGGGCTGGGGAAAGTCCGGCACGTCCAGCACCCGGCTGGCCACCAACCGGGCGGCCTCCGGGCCGCTGTCCCCGCGCGCCGCGGTGCTGTGGGTCTCCGTCACGGCTGTCTCGTTTCCCTTCCCACGACGACGGCGTCCGGCATGCTGCTCGCACAGCATGCCGGACGCCGTTCGGGCGTTTCCTCCCGGGGCGACCCCGGGGGTCGGTCAGCGCCGCTTGGCGCCGCCGGGCCGGTTACCGCCGCCGCCGGGGCGACCGCCCCGGGCGCCGGTCGGCCGCTTGCCCGCCGGCCGCGCGCCCACCTTCGGGGCGGCGCCGGCCAGCGCGGCGGAGTCGGGATCGAGCGGCGCGTCGGCCGCCTCGCCCTCGACCGGGGCCGGGGCACCCTTGCCGGTGACCTCGCCACGGCCCGGCGTACCCCGACGGGCCTGCACCCGCTTGTTGTGCGCCTGGATGCGGGGGTCGTAGTTCTTCAGCAGCGCCAGCAGCGGCGTCGCCACCAGGATGGAGGTCAGGAACGCCACCGCCATACCCACGAACAGCACCAGGCCGAGGTCCTTCAGCGTGCCGGCGCCGAGCAGGCCGGCGCCGATGAAGAGCAGACCACCGACGGGCAGCAGCGCCACCACCGAGGTGTTCAGCGACCGCATGAGGCTCTGGTTGACGGCCAGGTTGGCCGCCTCGCCGTACGTCATGTTGTTGTTGGCGGTGATGCCCCGGGTGTTCTCCTGCACCTTGTCGAAGACCACCACCACGTCGTAGAGCGCGAAGCCCAGGATCGTGAGGAAGCCGATGATCGTCGACGGGGTGACCTCGAAGCCGACGAGGGAGTAGATGCCGGCGGTGAGGATCAGGTTGGTGAACAGCGACGCCACCGCGGCGACCGCCATCCGCCACTCGAAGCGCAGGATCAGGTAGACCATCACCAACGCGATGAAGATGACCAGACCGAGCAGGGCCCGCGAGGTGACCTGGCTGCCCCACGCCTCGCTGACCTGGTTGTCGCTGATCTGGTCCGCGTTGATGCCGAACCGCTGGGCGATGTCGGCCTTGACCGCGGTGGCCTGCTCCGCGCTGAGCTGACCGGTACGCAGCTCGTACGAGTCGCCGCCCGTGCCGCCGACCTTCTGCGCGGTCACCACCTCGGCGCCGCCGCCCTTGGCCGCGAGCGCGGCGTCGACCTGCTCCTCAGCCTGGTTCAGGGTGCCGACGCTGGCCGGCACCTGGAACGAGTTGCCGCCGGCGAACTCGATGCCGAGGCTGAACCCGCGGATCGAGAAGCTCAGAATCGCGATCAGGATCAGGATCCCGGCGACGCCGAACCAGAGCTTGCGCCGGCCGACGACGTTGAGACCGGCCTCGCCGTTGTAGAGGCGGCTCGCCAGACCGTTCTGAGCCATCTCAGGCCTCCTTGGCGCGCGGGTTGCGGGGCTGAGTCTGCTGGCTGCGGGCCGGGAGTGCCCGACCCAGGCCGCTGACCCGCGGGGACAGGAACGCCCGGGTCCGGGCGAACATCGTCATGATCGGGTGCCGGAAGAGGAAGACCACGACCAGGTCCAGCACCGTGGCCAGGCCGAGGGCGAACGCGAAGCCCTTGACCGTGCCGACCGAGACCACGTAGAGCACCACTGCGGAGAGCAGCGTGATCGCGTTTGCCGAGATGATCGTCCGGCGGGCGCGGACCCAGGCGCGGGGCACCGCGCTACGCGGGCTGCGTCCCTCCCGGATCTCGTCTTTCAGTCGTTCGAAGTAGATGACGAACGAGTCCGCCGCCACACCGAGCGAGACGATCATGCCGGCGATGCCGGCGAGGGTGAGCGTGAAGCCGATCTGCCGACCGAGCACCACCAGCGCGCCGAAGACGAGCAGCGCGGACAGGATCAGGCTCAGGAAGATCACCGAGCCGAGCAGCCGGTAGTAGAAGAACGCGTAGATGATGACCAGCAGCATGCCGATGCCGGCCGCGAGCAGACCCGCGCGGAGGTGGCTGGCACCCAGGGTCGCGGTGACGTTCTGCGACTCCTGCGGCTGGAAGGTCACCGGCAACGCGCCGTAGCGGAGCTGACTGGCGAGCGCGCTGGCGTCCTTCTGGGTGAAGTTGCCGGTGATCTGGGAGTTGCCGGTCAGCACGGCCTGAATCTCCGGGGAGGAGACGATCTCGTTGTCCAGCACGACGGCGACCCGGCACTTGCCGTCCTGCCCGAGAGCGGTCGCGTCGCAGGCCTGGCCCTCGTTGGTGAACGCCTCACGGGTCAACGCGGTCCACTTGCCCTGGCCGTCGCCGGTGAAGTCGAGGCTGACCACCCAGGCGTTGGTCTGGTCGAGCACCGCGTTGGCGTCGTCCACGTCGGTGCCCAGCACCTTGGCCTGGTCGAGCAGGTACTTCGAGGCGCCGTCCTCGCAGGACACGACCTGCTGCTTCGGGTCGGAGATCGAGGCCGGGGGGCGCTTGTCGAGCTGGGCGCAGCCGATCGTCGGCACGTTGAACTGCATCTGCGCCGGCAGCACGGCAACCTCTTGCGGGCTCAGCGTGCTGAACGGCTTGAGCTTGTCGCCCAGCGACGGGTCGGCGCTCAGGTCGGCGGGGGCCTGCAGACCGCTGGCGGCCTGCCAGGCGGCGGCGCCGACCTTCTGCTCGACGGCCTTGCGCTGCTCCTCGATGCTCGCCGGCACCGGCTCGGCGCTGGCGCTCGCCGACGGGGCGGCGGCGCTCGCCGAGGCCGAGGGGGTCGGTGTCGCGCTGGCGGACGGCGCGGGCGCCATCCCGCCCTGTCCACCGCTGCCCGACGGGGTCGCCGAGGGGGCGCCGCTGCCCGACGGGGTCGCCGAGGGGGCGCCGGACGGGGTGACGCTGCCCGGGGCTGCCGTGGCGGCCGGCGGGGCGGCGGCCGTCCCGCTGCCGTCGGCGGCCTTGAGCACCTTGCGGAAACGCAGCTCGGCGGCGCTGCCCACCTCGTCGAGGTTCCGGTTCTCACCGGGCAGGGAGATGACGATGTTCCGGTTGCCCTCGGTGACCACCTCGGCCTCGGCCACGCCGAGCCCGTTGACCCGGTTCTCGATGATCTGCCGGGCCTCCTCAAGGTTTTGGGCCGTCGGGGGCTTGCCATCGACGCTGTTGGTCGCCTGCAGCGTCATCCGGGTGCCGCCGATCAGGTCCAGGCCGAGCTTGGGCTCCAGCCGGTCCTTGAAGCTGCCGCTGGCACCGCCCGCGAAGAACACCAGAAGGTAGAGGACCACGAAGATGAACCCGAGCACGGCGAGCTGCCGGCCGGGGCGCATCTGTCCCTGAGGTGGTGCCACGGTTGTCCTGTCTCCCTGTACGGTCGCGCCGCTGCGCGCGGCGGCGGCGAGTGTCGGGCCGGGGGTCCCGGCCAACGGGTCTGACCTGGGCCGACGGGGTGCCGACACAGTGGCCGGACACGCCGGCATGGGGACGCCGACGGCCACGGGAACGTGCCGACGCCCGGCGTCGACCCAACTATCCAGTTTTCACGTCACGTCCGCTGCCCCGTTGGGCGCGGTGGCCGGGGAGCCGGTCACCCGGCCGTACGCCGGAACCGTCACCCCCGCGGGAGGGTCACTCCTTGACGGTGTCCGCGTCCTCGGTGACCGGCTCGCTCGGCAGCTCCGCGCGGGTGACCACCCGGGCGATGGCCGGTCGGGCGTAGCGGGTCTGCACGCCCGGAGCGATCTCGAGCAGCACGGCGTCGTCCTCGACGCCGGTGACCGTGCCGTAGAGCCCGCCGATGGTGACAACCTCGTCGCCCGGGCCCAACGCGGACTGCATGGCCTCCGCATCGCGGCGACGCTTCTGCTGCGGACGGATCATCATGAAATACATGACGCCGAAGAGCAGGACGATCATCAGGATCGGCGTGAAGCCGCCGGCCCCACCACCCGCTGCAAGGTATTGCACGGTTACTGCCTTCCCATTGGCCACCTGTCCGGCACGGGAGTGCCGGAGCGGAGGCGGATTCTCACATCCTGTACAGACCGCGGCGAAGTCTAATCCCTGCACCTGAGAACACCGAATGCGGCACAGATCACGTTCACATCACGGCTGATCGGTGTCCAGGGAGAACAGACCGGGCGGAGACGGGATATCCATCCCAAATGTACCATTCGGTGGAGTACGCCCCAGGTGCCGCCAGGCGGCTTCCGTGGCCACCCGCCCCCGCGGGGTACGCGCCAGCAGGCCGGCACGCACCAGGAACGGCTCGCAGACCTCCTCGACCGTGTCCGGCTGCTCCCCCACCGCCACGGCGAGGGTGGACAACCCGACCGGGCCGCCCCGGAACGAGTCCACCAGCGCGGTCAGCACCGCCCGGTCCAGCCGGTCCAGGCCCAGCGCGTCGACGTCGTACACCGTCAGTGCCTTGCGGGCGGTGCCCAGGGTGACCACGCCGTCGGCCCGGACCTCGGCGTAGTCGCGGACCCGGCGCAGCAGCCGGTTGGCGATCCGGGGGGTGCCCCGGGACCGGCCGGCGATCTCCGCCGCGCCGTCGGCGGTGATCGGCACCCCGAGGATGCGCGCCGAACGGTGCAGCAGCGTCTCCAGGTCCGCCGGGGCGTAGAAGTCGAGGTGCGCGACGAAGCCGAACCGGTCCCGCATGGGCCCGGTCAACAGACCCGAGCGGGTGGTCGCGCCGACCAGGGTGAACGGCTCGACGTCCAGCGGGATCGCGGTGGCGCCCGGCCCCTTGCCGACCACCACGTCGACCCGGAAGTCCTCCATCGCGCTGTAGAGCAGCTCCTCCGCCGGCCGGGCGATCCGGTGGATCTCGTCGATGAAGAGCACATCGCCCTCGGCGAGGCTGGTCAGGATCGCCGCCAGGTCACCGGAACGCTCGATCGCCGGGCCGCTGGTCACGCGGATGCCGGCGCCCAGCTCCGCGGCGACGATGTTGGCCAGGCTCGTCTTGCCAAGCCCGGGTGGGCCGGAGAGCAGGATGTGATCCGGCGGGGACCCCCGCCGCATGGCGCCCTGCAACAACAGGTCGAGCTGATCGCGCACCCGGTCCTGGGCGATGAACTCGGCCAGCCGCCGGGGCCGCACGGTGGCCTCCGCGTCCCGGTCGGCATCACTGACGTACGCCGAGACGAGCCCGTCGGTCTCGCTCACCGTGCCGCCTCCCGTCGCCCCTGGGCGGTCATCGGGTACGACCCAGCAGGCGGATGGCCTGCTTGAGCAGGACCGGCACGGGCGGGGTGGCGCCGTCGATGGTCTCCGCCACCGCGGCCACCGCCTGGTCGGCCTGCCCGGCCGTCCAGCCCAGACCGACCAGCGCCTGCCGTACCTGATCGGGCCAGGCGCCGCCGGTCACGCCGCCCACCCCGTCGGCGCCGATCGACACCGGACCGATCCGGTCCCGCAATTCCAGCACCAGGCGCTCGGCGCCCTTCTTGCCGATCCCGGGCACCCGGGTCAGCGCGGCGGTGTCGGCGTTGGCGATGGCCTTTCGCACCGCGTCCGGCGTGTGCACGGCCAGCACGGCCTGGGCCAGCCGTGGGCCGACCCCGCTGGCGGTCTGCAACAGCTCGAACAGCGCCTTGGCGTCGTCGTCGGCGAAACCGTAGAGGGTCAGGGAATCCTCCCGGACCACCAGGCTGGTGGCCAGCCGCGCCGGCTGCCCCACCCGCAGCTCGGCGAGGGTCCCGGGGGCGCAGTGCACGGCCAGGCCGACCCCGCCGACCTCGATCACGGCCAGATCCGGACCTGTCGCGGTCACCGTGCCGCGCACGCTGGCGATCATCGTGCTCCTCCTCGTCGTGCCCGATCGGCCGCGGCGGCCAGCTTGGAACGGGTGCCACCGCGCCACACGTGGCAGATGGCCAGGGCGAGAGCGTCGGCGGCGTCGGCCGGCTTCGGTGGCTCGTCCAGCCGCAGCAGCCGGGTCACCATGGCGGTCACCTGCGCCTTGTCGGCCTGACCGGAACCGGTCACCGCCGCCTTCACCTCGCTCGGGGTGTACGTCTGCACCGGCAGCCCCGCCCGCGCCCCGGCCAGCACGGCGATGCCGCTGGCCTGCGCGGTGCCCATCACCGTCCGGACGTTGTGCTGGCTGAACACCCGCTCGACGGCGACGCTCTCAGGCTGGTGCTCGGCGACCAGCTTGGTCAGCGACCGGTCCAGGTGCAGCAGGCGCAGCGGCAGGTCGTCGGCCGGGTCGGTGTAGACCACGTAGTAGGCGATGAGCGTGCAGGGCCGACCGGGCACCCCCTCGACGACGCCCACCCCACACCGCGTCAACCCCGGGTCGACCCCCAGCACCCGCACGCCGCCCCCTCCCCCAGCCGTCAGCAGTACGTGTGTTCGACACCCTAACTGCCGGCCTTCCCACCGGCCCCACGGGACACGCCCTCCCCCACCCCACACCCCGCGCCACGATCTGGGCAACGTCCCGGAGGTTGCTGCCTCCGACGCCCGAGAGACAGCCTTCCGGCGCGCGGCTCGGCGGGGCGGGCGCGGGCCATGGGGGCAGGGGCCACACAGCAGGGGTACGGAGTATGTGTCGCTGCCCCATGTGCCGCAGGGCACACAGCTCGTAACTTCTTGCGCCATGACGGCAGAACCCGTGGCGGTCCCCCACGTCGTACAGGTCGACCTCGCTGGTCGGACCGCCCTGGTCACCGGGGGCGGCAGCGGCATCGGGCGGGCCTGCGCCCTGCGGTTGGGCGCGGCCGGCGCCAAGGTGCTCGTGGTGGATCGCAACCTGGAGGCGGCCAAGGCGGTGGCCGCCGAGGCCGGCGGACGCGCCGAGGGCGTGGACCTGGCCGACGCAGCGGCCGTGGACGCGCTCGACGTGGACGTGGACATCGTGGTGAACAACGCCGGGCTCCAGCACGTGGCGCCGCTGCAGGACTTCCCCGTCGAGCGCTTCGAGTACATCCAGCGGGTGATGGTGGAGGCGCCGTTTCTGCTGATCCGCCGCGCGTTGCCGCACATGTACGCCCGGGGCTGGGGCCGGATCGTCAACATCTCGTCGGTGCACGGCCTGCGCGCCTCGCCCTACAAGGCGGCCTACGTCTCGGCGAAGCACGCCCTCGAAGGGCTGTCGAAGGTGGTGGCGCTGGAGGGGGCCGCGCACGGGGTGACCGCCAACTGCATCAACCCGGCGTACGTGCGGACCGCCCTGGTGGAGAGCCAGATCGCCGATCAGGCGGCCAGCCACGGCATCGGCGAGGCCGAGGTGATCGAGAAGGTCATGCTGGCGCGGGCCGCCATCAAGCGGCTGATCGAGCCGGAGGAGGTGGCCGAGCTGTTGGCGTACCTCTGTTCGCCGCCGGCGGCCTTCATCACGGGCGCGTCGATCGCGCTCGACGGGGGCTGGACGGCCAACTAGTGGGCCTGAGCACAATGTCGACCATGTCGTCGCCGGTGGAGTTCCTCGAACTGCTCGCTCGCGAGGCCGCCGCGGTGGAGTTCGAGGGCCCGTTGGTGGCCGCGCGCGCCGCCGGGATGCCCGCCGACCGGCTGGCCGAGCTGGAGCAGGCCAAGACTGTGGCGTTGCGGGTTCGCGCGCTGCTGGAGCGCCGCCGCCGTCGCGAGACCGAGCTGTCCGGCCTGTACGACACGGTCAGCGACCTGGCCGGGCTGCGCGACCTGGACGACGTGCTGCGGGCGATCGTGCACCGGGCCCGTCACCTGCTCGGCGCCGACGTGGCGTACATGACGCTCAACGACGACGAGCGCGGCGACACCTACATGCGGGTGACCGACGGGTCGGTCTCGGCCCGCTTCCAGCGGCTGCGGCTGCCGATGGGCGCCGGCCTCGGTGGTCTGGTGGCCCAGTCCGGCGCCCCGTACGTGACCGCCAACTACGGCGAGGACGCGCGCTTTCACCACACCGGGGAGATCGACGCCGGTGTGGGCGAGGAGGGCCTGGTGGCGATCCTCGGGGTGCCGCTGCGACTCGGTTCCACCTCGATCGGGGTGCTCTACTCGGCCAACCGCTCGGCCCGGCCGTTCGCCCGCGAGGAGGTGGCGCTGCTGGTCTCCCTCGCCGCGCACGCCGCGGTGGCGATCGACACGGCCCGGCTGCTGGCCGAGACCCGCTCGGCGTTGGCCGAGTTGTCGGCGGCGAACACCACCATCCGGGCGCACAGCAGCTCGGTGGAGCGGGCCGCGGCGGCGCACGACCGGATGACGGCGCTGGTGCTGCGCGGCGGCGGGGTGGAGGACGTGGCCGCCGCGGTGACCGAGGTGCTGGGCGGGGCGCTGTTGGCGTTGGACGCCCAGGGCCGGTTGCTGGCCCGGGTGGGCGAGATCGACGAGCCGGACCGGGCGGACATCGTCGAGGCGGTGGCCGCCTCGCGTACGGAGGGACGCAGCGTGCGCCGCGGCCCGCTCTGGTACGCGGCGGTGGTGGCCGGCGCGGAGAACCTGGGCGCGTTGGTGCTGCGTCCCGACGACGAGTTGGTCGACGCCGACCAGCGGATCCTGGAGCGGGCCGCGCTGGTGACGGCGCTGCTGCTGCTGTTCCGCCGGACCGTGGCCGAGGCGGAGGGGCGGGTCCGTGGCGAGTTGCTGGACGACCTGATCGCCCGGCCGCTGCGCGACACCGACGCGCTGCGCAGCCGGGCCCGGCGGCTCGGCGTGGACCTGGACGCGCCGCACGTGCTGGTGGCGGTGGGCGACGACGCGATCGCGGCGACCGGCTCGGCCCGGCAGCGGGTGCTCTCCTGGGCCACGACGTACGCCACGGCGCGCGGTGGCCTGGCCGCGGCGCGCGACGGTCGGGTGGTCCTGATGCTGCCCGGCCAGGATGCCGGTGGCAGCGCCCGCGCGGTCGCGCGGGACCTGTCGCGGGTGACCGGCCGGCCGGTGACGGCCGGGGCGAGCGGCCCGTCGACCGGGCCGGGGACGCTGGCCGGGACGTTCCACGAGGCGGACCGCTGTCTGACGGCGCTCGGTGCGCTGGGCCGCGCCGGTCAGGGCGCCAGCACCGCGGAGCTCGGCTTCGTCGGGCTGCTGCTGGGCACGGTCGGTGACCGGGGTGAGCGGGACGTGGCTCAGTTCCTGACCGCCACGGTCGGGCCGGTGGTCGACTACGACGCCCGGCGCGGGACGGCGCTGGTGAAGACGCTGGAGGCGTACTTCGGGGTGGGCGGCAGCCTGGCCCGGGCCGCCGAGCAGTTGCACGTGCACGTCAACACGGTGACCCAGCGGCTGGAGCGGGTCGGGCAACTGCTCGGCGCGGACTGGCAGCGGCCCGAGCGGGCGTTGGAGGTGCAGTTGGCGCTGCGCCTGCACCGCCTGCGCGCCCCTGCGGGTTGACCCCGCCGGGGGCGCGCGGTCGGGTCAGCGGGCGCGGATGCCGTCGAGGACGCCGTCGACGACCTGCGTGGGCAGGTTCCGCTCGTCCAGCTCCGGGTTCCACTGCAGGACCCGTTGGATCAGCATCGGCCCGGTGAGCAGCGCCATGGTCACCTCGACGTCGATGTCGGGGCGCAGCAGCCCCTCGTCGATGCCGCGCCGCAGCACCTCGCGCATCAGCTGACGCCGGGGCTCGATGATGGTCTGGTAGAGCTGGTACTGGTCCGGGCTGCGGTTCACCGCCGGCACCAGGCAGGGCATGATCTTCGCGGCGCGGGGGTCGACGTTCTGCCCGACCGCGCCGACCAGCAGGAGCAGGTCGTCGCGGACGGAGTGACCGGCTGGCTGCGGCATGATGCCCTTGAGCCGGCGCAGCGCGTCCAGCAGCAACGCGTCCTTGCCGGCCCAGCGGCGGTAGATGGTGGCCTTGCCGACGCCGGCGCGGGTGGCGATCGCCTCGATCGAGAGCGCCTCGACGGTGCTTCCCTCGGCGAGCAGGTCGAGGGTCGCCTCGATGATCGCCTCGTCGGCGCGGATGCTCCGCGGTCGCCCGGGCGACCGCGGAGCATCGGCGGTGGACGTCATGTCGGACATTGTCCCCTAACCTAGGCCGTCCCGGCCAACTCGGGCTCGGCGGCGGGGGCCGCCGAGGCCGGAGCCAGCGCGTCGCGACCCGGCATCCATCGCAGCACCACCAGCACGCCGAGGGCCGCGACGACCGCGGACAGCGCCGCCGCCCAGTGCATGGCGGTGACGAAGGCGTCGTTGGCCGCCGAGATCAGCGTCGGCGCCGCCGGGCCGAGCTTCGCGGCCGCAGCGTACGCCCCGGAGATCGACTCGTTGGCCGCGTCCTGGGCCTGTGCGGGCAGGCCGGTCAACGCGTCGCCCACGTCACTGCGGTAGACCGCGGAGAGCACCGAGCCGAGGACCGCCACGCCGAGCGCGCCGGCCACCTGGCGGACGGTGTTGCTCACCGCGGAGCCCACGCCGGCCTTCTCGCGGGGCAGCGCCGACATGATGGACTCGGTGGCCGGCGGCATGATGTTGGCCATCCCGACGCCCTGAATGAAGAAGACGACAAGCACGATCCAGATCGGGGTGGACGCGCCGATGAAGGCGAACGCGGCCAGCGCCACCACTGTCAGCCCCAGCCCCACGGCGGCGACCGCCCGGCCGCCGTAGCGGCGGACCATCGCGGCGCTGCGCGGCGCGAAGATCAGCTGGGCGCCGGCGAAGGGCAGGAAGAGCAGGCCGGTCTGCAGCGGGCTGTAGTCGCGGACCAACTGCAGGTAGAACGAGCTGAAGAACATCACGCCCATCGCGGCGAAGAACACCAGGCCGACGATCGCCACCGGCGCGGCGAAGCGCGGCACCTTGAACAGCCGGACGTCCAGCGACGGGTGGTCGGAGCGCAGCTCGTGCCGCACGAACCAGGCCAGCACGGCGAGGCCCACCAGGATCGAGCCCCAGGCCACCGGACGGTCGAAGCCATGCTCGCCACCGTCGATGATGCCGTAGGAGAGGGCCACCAGGCCGACCACGGAGAGCAGGACGCCGAGCAGGTCGACGCGGCCGGGGCGCGGGTCACGCGATTCGGGGACGAGCAGCGCCACCAGGAGAACGCCGGCGACGACCACCGGGACGTTGATCAGGAAGACCGAGCCCCACCAGAAGTGCTCCAGCAGCGTGCCGCCGAGGATCGGGCCGATCGCCACGGCCAGGCCGACCGCGCCGGCCCAGATGCCGATGGCCCGGCCGCGCTCACGCGGGTCGAACACGTTGGAGATGATCGAGAGCGTCACCGGCATGATGGCCGCGCCGCCGACCCCCATCAGGGCGCGGGCCGCGATGAGCTGCGCGGGGCTGTGTGCGTACGCGGAGAGCAGCGACGCCAGGCCGAACAGCGCCAGCCCGATCATCAGGAAGCGCTTGCGGCCGGCGCGGTCGCCGAGCACCCCGAAGGTGAACAGCAGTCCGGCGAAGACCAGCGTGTAGGAGTTGATGGACCACTCCAGCTCGCCCTGGCTGGCCCCGAGGCCGTGCACCGGGTCGGCCAGGGTGCGTAGCGCGACGTTGAGGATCGTGTTGTCGAGGACGACGACGAGGAGGCTGATCACCAGCACCCCCAGGATCGCCCACCTCCTCGGGTGTCCCGTGTTCTCGTGCAGTTCCATGCCCGGTTCTCCCCCCGGTTGCACCCGACGCAATACGATACGAGCCAGACTCGTATCGCGGGACAGCCTAAGGGCGGGCATTAACGATACGGAACCGATCCGTATCGTATGTGGCGGGCATCACCTCCGCTGTGCCGCGAGACAGGCGGCGACGGCGGCCGGCAGCCCGCCCAGATGGCCCACCGGCGCGGCCAGCGGCTCGATCCAGCCCGGCCCGGCGCCGTACACCCGCAGGCGCGGAAAGTCCCGGGCGAAGCGCACGAGGCGGTACGCGCGGCCGGTGACCGGCGTCTGCGACCAGAGCACGACGGTGTGCGGGCGAGCCCGGTACACCGCGCTGGTCAGGGCGGCCCAGGGCAGCGCGGGCCCCAGGTGCAGGCAGCCGCGGCCCTGCTCCCGCAGGGCGGCGGCGAGCGCGTGCAGGCCGAGGGAGTGCGTCTCCTGCTCGGCCCCGGCCAGCAGCACCCCGCCGACGGGCAGGGAGCGGCCGGGCTCGCGGCGGTACACGTCCAGTCCGACCCGGACACCCTCGGCCAGGGCGTGCTCGACGGCGATCTCGGCGGCGCCGCGCCCCGACAACCGCCCCAGCAACGGCCGACAGACCTGCTCCCAGAGCGCCGGCACGCCCCACTCGGCGGCCAGCTCCCGCGTCAGCGCGGCGACACGGTTACCGTCCAGGTCCTCGGCCGCCAGCGAGACCCGCTTGAGCGCGGTCTGCACGGCGTCGGCCGGCATCGGCTCGGTCAGCATCGGCTCGGTCAGCACAGACGTACCCCCGGGTAGACGTTCTCTACCCGGGGGTTCGCCGCGAGCGCGCGCGGCGGATGCGCCCGGCGGGAATTTACCGGCGCCGGAGCGCCAGCCGGCGGGCCAGCGCGGCGGCGCTGCCCCAGATGCCGCGCCGGAAGAGCACCACCACGAGGACGAAGATGCCGCCCGTGACCAGGCCGATCGCCTCGAATCCGGAGAACGACAACCAGTCCTCCAGGCGTACGACGACCGCGGCGCCGAGCACCCCGCCCCACAGCGTCCCGATCCCGCCGAGCACCACCACGATGACCGCCTTGCCGGAGGTGGTCCAGTGCAGCACGTCGAGCGAGACGAACCGGTGCCCCACCGCGAACAGGCCGCCGCCGAGGCCGGCGATGAACCCGGACAGGACGAACGCGGTGAGCTTGTAGCGGTGCACCGGGTAACCCAGGGCACGGGCGCGGGCCGGATTGTCGCGGATGCCGACGAGCACCCGGCCGAACGGCGAGTGCACGATCCGCCAGGCGGCGGCCAGCCCGAGCAGCACGATCGGCAGGATCGCATAGTAGAAGTAGTAGTCGTCGGTCAGATCCAGGCCGAAGAACGAACGGGGCACCCCCTGCAGGCCGTTCTCCCCCTGCGTCACGGAGCGCCACTCGTTGGCCACGTAGTAGACCATCTGCGCGAACGCGAGGGTCACCATGGCGAAGTAGATGCCGGTCCGCTTGACCGCGAGATAGCCGATCGGCACGGCGAGGACGGCCGCGGCGAGCGCCCCGGCCAGCACCGCCAGGGGGAACGGCAGGCCGGCGTGGATGGCCACCAACCCGGTGACGTACGCGGAGGTGCCCCAGAACGCGGCGTGCCCGAAGGACATCAGCCCGGTGAAGCCGAGCAGCAGGTCCACCGCCACGGCGAACAGCGCCCAGCAGAGGATGTCCACCGCGACGGCCGGGTAGAGGCCGTTGGGCAGCCAGGCCGCGACGGCCAGCCCGACGGCGAGCAGCGCGTACCGCACCCAGCCGGGGGCGTGGGCCACGGCGACCAGCCCGGACGGCGGCGTCGAGCGGGACGCGTCGGCGGGAGTGTCCACGGTGCTCGTCATGCCGGGGCCTCCTCACGACCGAACAGGCCGGCCGGACGCCAGAGCAGGACGCCGGCCATCACGACGAAGACGATCGTCTGCGACACGATCGGGAAGTTCGACAGGTACGCCTCGCCCCACGCCTGCACCAGGCCGATGCCGAAGCCGGCGGCGACCGAGCCGAAGATGGAACCCAGACCGCCGATCACGACCACCGCGAAGACCACGATGATCAGGTCGGCGCCCATCAGCGGGTTGACCGCGCGCATCGGCGCGGCCAGCACACCGGCGAGCCCGGCCAGGCCGATGCCGAAGCCGAAGACCGGCGTCACCCAGCGCCCGACGTCGATCCCGAACGCCCGGGTCAGGTCGGGCCGCTCGGTGGCCGCGCGGACGACCATGCCGATCCGGGTCCGGGTGAGCACCCACCACACCGCCACACAGAGCAGCACCGCGAAGCCGAGGATGAACACGCGGTACGTCGGGAAGTCGAACAGGCCGAAGTTCACGGTCCCGTCCAACAGCGCCGGGGTCGCGTACGGGCTGGACTGCACGCCGTAGCGCAGCTTCACCAGGTCCTGCAGGATCAGCGTCAGGCCGAAGGTGAGCAGGAAGTTGTAGAGCGGGTCGAGCTTCGTCAGCCGGTGGATCACCGCGCGCTCCAGGGCCATGCCGAACAGCCCGAGCCCCACCGGCATGATCACCAGGGCCGCCCAGAACGGCACGCCCGCCTCGGTGAGCAGCACGTACGCGCCGAACGCGCCGAGCATGTAGAACGCGCCGTGCGCGAAGTTGACCACCCGCAGCATGCCGAAGATGACGGCGAGCCCGAGGGCGAGCAGGGCGTAGAACGCCCCGCTCACCAGCCCGTTGAAGGTGTTCTGCGCGAAACCACTCATAGCTTGCAGTCCGCCGACGGCGCGCGGAACGCCTCCGCGGCGGGGATCGTCTTGAGCACCTTCACGTAGTCCCACGGCTCGGTGACCTCGGCCTGCGGCTTCACCTGGGCCAGGTACGCGTCGTGCACCACCCGGTGGTCCTCGGCGCGGATCTTGCCGTTGCGCAGGAAGACGTCCTCGACCGTCTTGCCCTCCAGCCCCTTGACCACGGTGTCCGCGTCGTCGGTGCCGGCGGCCTGCACCGCCTCCAGGTACTGCAGGGCCGCCGAGTAGTTGGCGGCGTGCGCGAACGTCGGCCGGGTGCCGGTCTTCTGCTGGAACCGGTCGGCGAACTCCCGGTTCTTCGCGTCGAAGTTCCAGTACCAGGCGTCGGTGTACGTGGTGCCGGCCAGCGCCGCCGGGGTGAGCGAGTGGATGTCGGTGAGGAACATGAGCCCCACCGCCAGGCCGACGCCCTTCTCGCGCAGCTTGAACTCGTTGTACTGCTTCACCACGTTGACCAGCTCCGCGCCCGCCTGCATGGTGCCCAGCACGTCCGGCTTCGGGTTCAGCGTCGGCGCCTTGAGCAGGAACGTCGAGAAGTCGCCGCTGGTGTTCGGGAACGGCGCCCCGTCCTTCCCGACGACAGTCCCGCCGGCCGCCGTGATCGCGGTGGAGAAGCTCTTCTCCATGTCCTGCCCGAACGCGTAGTTCGGGTAGAGGATGTACCAGTTCTTGCCGATCTGCTCGGTGGTGGTCTTCCCGGTGCCGTTGGCCAGCATGTACGTGTCGTAGGCGTAGTGGAACGTGTATTTGTTGCAGCTCTTGCCGGTCAGGTCGGTCGTCGCCGCGCCGATGTTGAAGTAGAGCTTCTTCTTCTCCTTCGCCACGTCGGCCACCTTCAGCGCCGCCGACGAGGTGGGCACGTCCAGGATGAGGTCGACGCCCTTGCGGTCGTACATCTCCTGGGCCTTGGAGTTGGCCACGTCCGGCTTGTTCTGGTGGTCGGCGGTCTCCACGGTGATGTCCTTGGTCACCGCCTTGTCGCCGTACTTCGCGGTGAAGTCGGCGATGGCCATCTCCACCGCCGTCACCGAGTTCTTGCCGGACAACTCCGAGTACGCCCCGGACTGGTCGTTGAGCACGCCCAACACGATCTTGTCGCCGGTCAGCTTCTGATCGCCGCCCGACTGGGGTCCACCGCCGCCGCAACCCGCGACCAGCACCACCGCGGCCGACGCCGCGGCCACACCCACCGTCCTGCGCATGCCCACTCCATCCATTCCGCGCGCCGTCGCGCGGCTCGTCGTTGAGAAGAATCAGATCCCGAGGTACGCGAGCAGCTCGCGTTCGCGCGAGCGCACCTCGGAGTTGTCCATCGCCTCGGCGACACGTCCCTCGGCCAGCAGGTAGTGCCGGTCGGCGACGCCGGTGGCGAAGTGCAGGTTCTGCTCGACCAGCAGCACGGTCACCCCGTGCTGCTTGGCCTCCCGCAGCAGGTCGCCGACCTGCTGCACGAGCAGCGGTGACAGCCCCTCGGTGGGCTCGTCGCAGAGCAGCAGCCGCGCACCCATGCGCAGCACCCGGGCCAGGGCCAGCATCTGCTGCTCGCCGCCGGAGAGCATGGTGGCCGCCGAGTCCCGCCGGGTGTGGAGAGCGGGGAACGCCTCGTACACCCGCTCCAGCGGCCACGGGTCGGGGCCGACCGTGGGCGGCAGGGTGAGGTTCTCGGTGACGGTCAGGGTGGCGTAGCTGCCCCGGTCGTCGGGCACCCAGCCCAGCCCGAGGCGGGCCCGGCGGTGCGCGGGCAGCCTGGTGATGTCCCGCCCGTCCAGCTCCACCGTGCCGCGCTGGCCGGAGTGCAGCCCCATCACGCAGCGCAGCAGAGTGGATTTGCCGGCGCCGTTGCGGCCCACGAGGGTGACCACCTCGCCGGCGGCGACCTCCAGGCCGACCTCCCGCAGCACCTGCGCCTCGCCGTAGAACGCGGCGAGGTTCTCAATGCGCAGCATCAGCGGCTCCCAGGTAGGCGGTGATCACGCGCTCGTCGGCGCGGACCTGCTCGTACGGGCCCTCGACGAGGACCCTGCCGGCCTGCAGGACGGTGACGGTGTCGGCGAGCCGGCCGACCACGCTCATGTTGTGCTCGACCATGACCACGGTGCGGCCCGCCCGGACCCGGCTGATCAGCTCGACGGTGCGGTCGACGTCCTCCAGGCCCATCCCCGCGGTCGGCTCGTCGAGCAGCAGCACCTTCGGGTCCAGCGCGAGGGCGATGGCCAGCTCCAGGGCCCGCTTGCGGCCGTACGCCAGCGCCGCCGACGGGGCCTGCGCCAGGTCGGCCAACCCCACCATGGCCAGCAGCTCGTCGGCCCGTTCGGTGTAGCGGTCCAGCAGCTTCGCCGAACGCCAGAACCGCCAGCCCAGCCCGCTGGAGGACTGCAACGCCAGCGCGACGTGCTCGCGGGCGGACAGCTGCGGGAAGAGGCTGGTGATCTGGAACGAGCGGGCCACGCCGAGCCGGGCGACCCGCTCCGGCGGCAGCCCCGTGACGTCCCGCCCGGCCAGTTCGATCCGCCCGCCGCTGGGCGCGAGGAACCCGGTGAGCAGGTTGAACAGGGTGGTCTTGCCGGCGCCGTTCGGGCCGACGAGCGCGTGCACACTCTCCGGCGCGACGTCCAGGTCGACCTCGTCGACCGCCCGGAAGCCCCGGAAGTCCCGGGTCAGCCCGCGGGCCGACAGGAGCGCTTGCCCGGCCATCGCCTCATCCTCCGCACGGTCGCGGCGACGGTCGATTCGGTGACCGCGGTCACAGGCCCGTCGCGTGGAGGAAACCTACGGCCGCTCGCGCGAGTCGAGCCATGTCGATCGCATCCATATTCGACGGGCAGAGGACGTGCCCGGCCTCCACTCCCCCGTCCAGCCGACTTGACCCGACCTCCTAGGTTGATGATCCACACAGCCCAGCGGAAGGTCCCCACCCCATGCCCGTCGGCTTCACCATGGCGATCGTCTTCGCCGTCGCCCTGGCGGTCAGCGCCGTCCTGGCTCTCGTCGCCCCCGCGCGGTCGCTGAAGCGGATGGCCGCCCTCGCGACGCTCGTCTTTCTCGCCCTCACCCTGCTGGTCGGTGTCACCTCCAGCGCCCACTCGGTGCCCATCCGCTCGGTCGGCATCGTCACCAGCTTCGGCAAGCCCACCGGCAAGGTGACCGGCTCCGGCCTGAAGTGGGTCGCCCCCTGGCAGAAGGTCGGCGAGTGGGACGCCGGCCGGCAGAAGTACGACCACATCGGCGGCAACAACTGCGTACGCGTCCGCACCGGCACGCTCGCCGACGCCTGCGTCGAGGTGCTCATCGAGTGGCAGGTCAGGCCGGAGAACGCGCCGAAGCAGTTCATGGACTACAAGGGAGACTTCGACAGCTTCCGGGGCCAGCGGGTGGGTGTGCAGCTCGACAGCGCGGTCAACGACGCCTTCGCCGCGTACAACCCGCTGGAGAAGATCGACGCGCGGACCGGTGACCTCAACGTCGACCTCAAGCCGTTCGCGGCGAACATCAAGACCAGCGCGGACACCCGCCTCGCCAGCGACGTGGACATCCTCTCGGTGACCATCACCCGGGTGAACCACGACGACAAGACCGAGGGCAATATCAAGGCGTTCCAGGACAAGCTGGCCCAGACCCGCAACCTGGAGCAGGACCGCAAGAACGCCGAGATCTCCAAGCAGATCACCGAGACCAACGCGAAGGTCGACAAGGTCACCCGCTGCCTGGAGATCGCCGAGAAGAACGGCGCCAACCCGGGCCTGTGCATCAACCCGGGCATCGTCACCGGCAAGTGAGAAGGAACCGGCCCACCCGTGGCAGGTGGGCCGGCGCCGTGCCGCTCGATGCTCAACTCAACAGGACGGCTCGTCCGCCCTGACGTGCCGCAGCGAGTACGCGGCGTCGGTGAAGGCGCCGCCCTGCAGGGCGGCGGGGTCGACCGGGTCGCGCGAACCGGGCACCCCGTCGGCGAAAACCTCCGCGTTGTCCACCGGCAGATAGCCGAGCCGAGCCCCGGCCGTGGTGTCCCAGAACGCCCGAGTGTTGGCGGACACGGCGTAGGCGGTCGCGAAGCGCACGTCGGGAGCGGTGAGAGCCGCGCGAACGAAACCGATGCCGTCGCGCGGGCTCAACCAGGTCGCCAGGTAGCGGGCCTCGTCCGGCGCGTCCTCGAAGCTGCCGATGCGCAGGCACACCACCGACAGGCCGAACTTGTCGGCGTACAGGCGCCCGAGCGCTTCGACAGCGACCTTGCTCACCCCGTAGAAACCGTCCGGTCGGACCGGCTCGTCCGGCCCGACCACCTGGCCGACGGGGTAGAAGCCGGTGACACGGTTGCTGCTGGCGAGGACGACCCGCCCTACCCGCTGCCGACGGGCCGCCTCCAACACGTGGTACGTGCCCAGCACGTTGCTCTCCAGCAGGTCGGCCAGGGGTGCCTCGTCCGGCAGCCCGGCCAGGTGCACCACCGCGTCCGCGCCCTTGAGCGCGGCGGTCACCGCGTCGGCGTCCGCCAGATCCAGTTGAATCGCCCGGTCTGTCGGCGACTGCGGCTGCGAGGGCACCCGATCGACCAGAACGAGGCGGCGCACGCCGTCGCGCAGGTGGCGGCAGACCGCCGAACCAATGCGACCGGCGGCACCCGTGACGACGACCGTGCCCAGACGTGAACCCATGACGCCATCCTGCCGGCCCGCACCGACAGGATGGCCGGTCCAGGGTGACCACCCAGCGGGCGCCCTCGCCCCGGACCGGTCGAGCGGATCAGCTCGTCCGGTTGGTGGCGGACCGCTCCCACTGGCGGGGGGCGCTGATCTTGGCCCAGCTCGCGCCGAACGTCATCCGGCGCAGCGGTGACGCGATGCCGCAGAGGCTGAACCAGCCACGGGTCAGACCCACGCTCACCCGGTTGCTCATCATGCCCTGGTGCAGCGTCCGCAGGGCCAGCTCGACGGCGTGGAATCCGTACTCGCGCATCTCGGCCTCGTATCCGCCGATCGCATCCAGCAGCGGCAGGTGGCCGCCGTCGGCCAGCGACAACTGCCGGGTGAGCAGGGCGGCGTCGCGCAGTGCGGTGTTGGCGCCGTTACCGCCGGCCGGTGGCATGCCGTGCACGGCGTCGCCGAGCACGGTGACCCGCGAGGGCGTCCAGGGCGCCGGACGGTCGGACGCCTGGAACGGAAACGCACTCACGTCGTTCGGTGGACATTGGTCGATCAGCTGGCGGAGCGCCGGATGCCAGTGGGTGATCAGCCCGGCGACGTAGGCCTTCAACTGTGGGCCGTCGAGGCGCTCCGGACGCGAGGGGAACAGCTCGTTACGGGCGACGAACGCGCACAGCAGATAGTCGTCCCCCACCGGCTGCCGGCGTTCGAAAACAGAGGTGAACAGGAAGTGCGGCGCACCGGTCACGATGAGGTTCATGCCCTCAGCCAGCCGGGCGGGTAACCAGGCTCGGGTGTCGTCGTTCAGCGGCAACTTGAGCCCGACGCCTACCGCACCGGCATCTCTCTGCGTGGCGGTCGGCAGGTACTGCGCCCGCACCCGCGAGTTGATCCCGTCCGCGCCGACCAGGACGTCGCAGGTGGCGGACGTCCCGTCGGCGAAGCGCGCGGTGGGGCGACCGTCGGCGGCGAGCTCGTAGCGCTCGAATGCCTTGTCGTAGTGGACGGTGTCGTCGAGTCCGTCGAGGAGAACGCCGCGCAGCGTGTGACGGTCGACCGGGTAGGCCCGTTCGGCGGGGTCGGGATCGTCGGGATACATGACCGCGTCCTCCACGAGGACCAGCGTGCGCAGGTCCGTGCCCAGGAAGCCGAAACCGCCGCCGGGCCGACCCGCGGTGTCGATGAACGCCTGCCAGTGTCGGTCGGGCAGACAGGCACGCAGCGACCGGCTGCCCGCCGGGTTGATCGCGAGCCGGTAGCGGTCCACCCGGTCGTCGCGGCGTCGGTCACGCTCGTACACGGCGACGGTGATGCCGTGTTTACGCAGACCCTGGGCGAGAGCGAGGCCGCCGATGCCACCGCCGACGATGAGCACGTCAGTCATGGGTGAGACTTTCTGGTGCGAAGAGGTCGCACAGCTGGTTGACCACCGACTCGGCCTTGTCGGGACGCAGACGAATGCCTTTGACGGTGGCGATCACCAGCTCGACGCTGGCAGCGACGTCGAGGTCCACCGACCACACGTGTCGCGCGACGCCTTCGGTGAAGATCGCCGCGAGCGCGTCCCGCCAACCCTGTTCGTCCCGCTCGATATCGGCCCCGGTGGACTCGTCCCGTCGAGCCCGAAGGTCGAGCTCATCGAGCACGATGAACAACTCGGGCCGTTGCGCGACCGCGGTGGCGATCTCGCTGAGGTGTTGCCGCAATCGGGCGGCGGGTTCCAGGTCGGCGTGCATCGTGGCCTCGAATTGGCTGGTCACGTGCTCGAGCACTGCGGCGATCAGGTCGGCCTTGGTCCGGAAGTAGTGGTGCAGGGTGGAGTGGTCGATGCCGGCCGCCGCGGCGATCGGCCGCAGCCGGAACCCCTCGAAGCCCTCCTCGGCGATCGCCGAGAAGGCCGCGTGCACCAGCGCCTGCCGGCGATCGAGCCGTTCGGTCATCCTCCACCATCCCCAACCAAGCGGTTGGTTGATAGTTCAGCATCGGTGTGTCGAGCTGTCAACCACGTGGTTGATGAAGACCTCCCGGTCCGGTTCGGACCAGCCGCAGCGATCGGGGCTGGTCGTGCCGACAAGGTTGATCGTCGAGTCGTCGACCTGCGAAGCTGCTGCGTGTGACTGATGCTTCCGAGCGTGAAGCGACGCCGGTGACCGTGGTGCGTGACGGAAAGCTGCGCGCGGCGGGGCTGCGCCTTGGCGACGCCATCGTCTACGACTGGGGATTTCACCTCGACAATCGACCGTATGAGCAGCGCAGCTTCGTGCTGCTCGATGACGGGTTCCAGATCAATCAGCCGGTCCTGTTCCCACCCGAGCAGCAGGGCTGGTGGTACTGCGACCTGGTACGAGTCATTGATCATGGGAGCGTGGTCACGGTCGACGACCTGTGGATCGACGTGATCGTCGGACCTGGCGACCATCCCTACCGGGTCCTGGATCTCGACGAGTACGCCACGGCCATGCAGGACGGCGCGCTCAGCGTGGGTGAGGCGACCGAGGGACTCATCCGTACCCAGCGTTTCCTTGATCGACGTCTCAACCGACGGCACGACCCGCAACGCTCCTGGCCGGACTTCCCACCGGCCAGTATCACCGACCTGCTGCACGTCGTATTTCCTCAAGACTGGTCCCTCATCGACGCCGGATGAAGGCCAGTCCCGCTCAGCTGAGCCGGATGACAGCGGCGACGAGGAGCGGGCTGGCCGTTCGCCGGGACGGGCGGCCGGGTCACGCCACGGCACGCCCGTCCACGGCTTCCACCAGATCCCGTTGACGACCTGAACGTGATCCCCTAGGCGTAGCTGAACAACGGGGGAAAGACGAGGACCACGATCCAGGCCCACGCTGCGTACACCGGCAGGTAGCCGGTCTGCCACCGTTCGAGCGCCACGAAGGGCGTACGCCGACGCAGGAAGCTCAGCAGGAGCCACGCCGACCACGCGAGGTTGACCAGCAGGATCACGTTCTCGCCGAGCGCTGCCGCCCGGTTGGGCGTACCGCCGTAGTTGTCGGTGATACGCCCGGTGATCTCCACCAGCACCAGCACGTCGATGGCCAACGCGCTGACCACGAGCGCGAGCTGGAGTTTGTCGAACGGGCCGGGCGGGGCCAGCGGATCGCGGGCCGAGAGCGAGTAGAGCAGCAGCCCCAGCACCACGACGAGCAGAAGGTCGAACAGGATCAACGCCTCGCGCTCGACGTCGATGCCGTGGCTGGTCCAGACGACGGCGACGAGGAAGGCGAGCAGGGCGGCGGTGAAGAGCGGGGTGAACAGTCGCGTGAGGACCGGCGCGATGTTCTCGACGACGCTCTGCTTGGCCTCGACGAGCCACCCGGCCACGACGACCGCGGCCGCGGCGCCGCAGGGCAGGAGCCACTGCGAGATGAACGCCTCCGGGACGATCCCGATGGCCGCGAAGGTGTTGAACAGGAACGCGGCGAGCACGCCGCCGCCGAGGGCCATCAGCACGAAGTAGATGAACCACTCGCCGGTGAAGCGGATGAAGTCCATGCGTCGACGCGACGAGCGCCAGTCGTCGGCGACATAGGCCAGACCGACCACGAGCCACAGGGCGATCGGAAGGTGGATGCCGGTCACGACCACGGACTGCGAGTCGTCCGCCAGGGGGTAGACGTTCGCCGCCACGGCGCCGAGGGCGAACAGCGCCACCAGCACCGCGATCACCACCGGTCGGGCTCGCCGGCGCCAGGCCAGGAACGCCGCCAGCCAGGGCAGCGCGAACAGCGTGGCGTTGCGCGCGTAGAACGACCCGTCGTCGTCGAAGGTCAACCCGAACAGCGCGGGCACTTTGACGGACGCCACCGCGCCGGCCGCACAGGCCAGCATGACCCACAGGTCCCGCCGGGAGCGCGAGCCGGCGGCCGGGTTGCCGGAGTCGCCGGTCAGCACCAGTTGCTTCCACAGCCGTTCCGAATGCTCCCGGGCGAACTCGCGGGAGAGCTCGTCGAGACTGCCCATCCGCTTGACCGCGACCAGGAACGCCTCGTCCGGGCTCAGGCCCGCCGCGACGAGCTCGTCGACCGAGCCACGGAGGTGGTCTTCCAACTCGTCGGCGTCCACCGACTGCAGTTCCCGACGCCGGAGCACGTATCGGCGCCACTGTGCGAACTGCGCTTCCAGCTCCTCCGGCCCGTCGTGCGCCGTCATGCGAGGCCCCCCAGCGGGCGCACCGTCAGCGGCGTACGGTCGTGCCAGATCTCCTTGAGCGCGCCCACGACGGTGTCCCACTGCCGGCGCTGCTCGGCCAGCTCGGCCAGGCCCCGGTCGGTGATCCGGTAGTACTTGCGTTTCCGCTCACCGGCGACCGACTGCCAGCTCGCCTCCACATAGGCCAGGCGCTCAAGCCGGTGCAGCAGCGGGTACAACAGCCCCTCGGTCCAGTCCAACTCACCTCCGGACAGCTCGTTGATCCGCCGGAGGATGGCGTAGCCGTAGCTCTCCCCCTCGGCCAGGATGCCGAGCACCATCGGTGTCGCCGACGCGGCCACCAGATCCTTAGCGACCTTCACGAAACCTCCCACCTCCAACCCTAGAAGTACGATGCATAGTACCGCTAGGTATTCTCCGGATGCAACGACTCCGGCGCGAAAACCCCGTGGGGTGCTGGTGGTCGATTCCGCGACAATGGCCGACGTGCAGGAGATCGAGGTCGTCGTCGCCCACCAGGAGCGGGCGACCGTGCGCGTCGGCGACGTGTTCCTCAAGATCGACGCCGATCCGGGTCACGCGGACGTCGAGGTCGCGGCAATGGCCATGGCGCCCGTGCCAACTCCGGAGGTCCTGTGGCGCAACCCGCCTGTGCTCGCGCTCGCCGTCCTGCGCGGCAGGGCACTCGGCCGCCTCGGCGAGCCGTCGACCGCGCCCCCGACGGCGTGGGCCGCGGCGGGCGCCGCCGTACGGGCGTTGCACGACGCGCCGCTGCCACCCTGGCCCGGTCGGAGCCTCGACGAGCTGGCCGCGCAGCTCGACGGTGAGTGCCGGTGGCTCGTCGCGAACGGCGTTCTCCCCACCGACCTGGTCACCCGAAACCGCCACGTCGCCGAGGCTGCACTCCGGCCGTGGACACCTGTGTTCACGCACGGCGACCTGCAGGTCGCCCACGTGTTCGTCGACGGTGACGAGGTCACCGGCGTGCTCGACTGGTCCGAGGCGAGCCGGGGCGACGCCCTGTTCGACCTCGCCACGTTGACTCTCGGACACGAGGAGCACCTCGGCGACGTCGTGGCCGGCTACGGCGCCGACGTCGACCTCGACGTGATCCGGGCGTGGTGGTCGTTGCGCAGCCTGCTGGTGATCCGGTGGCTGGCCGAGCACGGCTTCGACCCCTCGGCGCCCGGCTGCGAGGTCGACGTGCTGCGGGCGCGGATGTGACGAACGTCAGGGGATGAGTCGGTCGAGCAGCTCGAACCGCTCGTATGGCTGGTTGTAGTCGCCGAAGTGCCCGTCGTCGCGCACGATCTGGGTGCCGCCGAGCCGCTCGAACATGGCGCGTCCCTGTCGGTCGTCGCAGCCGTACGGATCCGCGCGGGAGTTGATGAAGAGGATCTCGCGCACGTGCGACCGGATCGCGGCCCAGTCGTAGCTCTCCTGGAGGACCGGTTCCTCGCTGGTGTTGGGCCGGGTGCAGTAGCCGGCGACCAGGATCGCCTGGGCGACGGGCACCTCGACATGCTCCAGGAGCGCCAACAGCAGGGCCGCGCCGCCGGAGTGGCCCACCAGGACCGTGTCCTCGTCGAAGCGGCGCCCGTCGAGCACCGTCGGCAGGAACGTCGCGATCGGCTCGACGTTGACGCCCGGGAGGTGCGGCACCTCGACGGTGTAACCCCGAGCCTCGAGCCGCTCCGCCAGCCAGCGATACCAGACGACGTCCGGGTTACCGCCGGTCCCGTGGAAGATGATCGCTCTGCGTCCCACCATGCCCCCTTCGCATCGACATCGTGATCAAACCGCGTGACCCACAGAAGCGAGTGCGGCCTCAGGGGGCCGGCCGCTCCCGAGGTTCTAACGGCATCCGCATCCGCGGACAGCGGTCGCGTCCGGCGCCCTGTCACTAGGGTGATGGCTCCAACCGTTCGCGGTCGCGGGTGAGCTGGAGCCGCGTCGTTGCGTTGTGATGTGCCTGCCAGCCCATGTCAAGTGCCTGCCGGATGATCTTCGCGACCAAAGCCGGGGCGATCGGGCTCAGTTCGAACACTTCGGCCGCTCGGCCGGCAGGTGCGGTGATGATCGGTCCATAGTTCAGCCATGGGTCATCAAAGAACGCCATGACCTCCAATGCACCGCCGGGCCCGTCGCGCCAGACCTTGACCTTGACACGGCTCGGATCGACCAGTCCGACGGTCCATCGGTAGACGATGTCCTCGACGACGCTGCTCCTGATTCGGGTACGCGCCACGGCGGAAGAGTAGGCACCGTCCGCGCAGTCCGGTAGCGAGGTACCGCTTCGCCAATCCGGCACCGCACCCTCCGATCACCTCGTTCTGCGCGCTGACCCAGACCGCAACTACATCCTCGCCGCACACATGGCTTCCGGGACACCCCCAGCGCTCGCGGCTCTGTCGAGTCGAGTGCGCTTGGGAGGCCGGCAAGCCATGGAGGCCGGCAAGCCATGGAGGGAGGCCGCGTCACTGCACAGCGGTCGCCGGGGGATGATCGAATGATTTGGGGCAGCGGAAGGTGTACAGCGAGTAGCCACGCCCGATCTGCACGCCGACGATGTCTGGGGACACGGTCGGGTTCTCCTCGGACGGGCGCCAGCTGCAATGCATGCCGTTCCAGTCGCCCGAGCCCACGGTGAAAATCAAGGTCATCGTGGTGCCGCAGGCAGCACAATCCATCGGGTACGGATCGGTCAGTGACCAGTTCGCGTACCCGCCGACCTTCCATCCCGGCGCCAGCGACAAGTCGGTCTGATACTGATAGTGGGGACGGCTATCGTCTTCGTCCCACTCGTCGAGCCGCTCGCGCAGGTCATCGGGGAGTAGAGCGGCGTATTGGTACTCGCGAACCTGCTCGGGGTGCACCACGCACGGAACCGGCAGGTACATGTCGCTGATCACCGGCGGCTCGGGAGGCGCTTCGAGCAGCGGGCCGACGGCGGAACTGTCGCGCCAGAAGAGGAAGACGCGAGGGCTGTAGTGCCGGTCCGAGTGGTCCACCGGGCACCACAGCACCTGGAGCAGGTCGGTGCCGTCCGGACCGGCGTAGTCCGGGACATCATGTCGGTACAGCTGCGCGACCGGGACCAACGGGATGGGGTCCTCGATCAGGTCGTCCAGGTCCAATGCGTCGGCCGCATCGAGCTCGGCCCGCTCCTGCGCAGTCAAGAAGTACCCGCCCGGCAGCGGCTCCCGGGCTTCTGCGGTCGCGAGGATCTCCCGCCTGCAGCGCAGGGCGGCCGGGGTGGCCAGGTTGTATGGCTCGTGCGCCCCGGCGTCGTCGCAGACCGGCCATACCTCGTCGGCCGGCCACAGCAGCGGTCCGCCGACCGAGCTGTCCCTAACGGTCGGAGCGCCGGGTCGGGGATGCAGGCGGGTAGCGGTGATGGAATGGTCCCGCAGTTCGGGGAAGAGCGCGGTGATGTCCAGGGGACGCGGAGGTGTGGTGCGGACCATAGAAGTAAACCTTATGGGCTGCGGTGTACCAGCAGGACCGCGCCGGTCTCCACGAGTGCGCCACAGACGACGACATGCATGACGGGATGAGAGCACCGGGATAGGACAAGCTCGGTCCAGCCCGAGGGCACGCGCACACATCCGGCTCCGCCAGGGACCAAGGCTGCGGATTCAGCGACCGGCGTCTGGCTCGGCCCTTAGCCACCGCACGATCGTCGCAAAGGGGTAGCAGATCACGATCGCTCCCCTGGCCGTTCGGTTTAGGGGCAGTTGCGGGGCGCGATCGAGCGCAGTCCGGGATAGCCTTGGCGCATATGGCTACCTATCGCAGCGCCTCAGTGCTTCTCTCCTCGGACGGCACCAGGACCCCTGGCACCGCCGCCCTCTTCGCCGAGCCCGCCCGCAAGGGTGGGATTCGACCGTGGGCAGGCGACTTCCGGCCCGCCAACAGCGCCGGCAACGGCCCCAAGAACGCGGTCGGGAAGGCTTTCACGTTGGAACTGCCCGACGGCAGCACCGGCAAGGTCGTGGTCCAGAGCCTCAAGAGCGGGAGGGGTGGCGTCGTGCTGGCGTTGATGGGCGAGGACACACCACCCTTCTGATCGAAACTGATCGCCGCCGACGTCACCGGCCCGAGCAGGCCCGCATGCGAGCCTGCTCGGCTCAGTCCAGTGTGACCACCCAGCGAGCGCCCTCGCCCCGCGCCAACCGGTCGAACGCGGTGGGCGCCTCGTCCAGCCCGATCGTGCCGCTGACCAGCACGCGCAGATCCAGTGCGCCGTCGGCGAGCTCGGTGGCCAGCACCGGCACCTCGCGGTCCGGGTCGGACGAGCCGTACACCGAGGAGCGCAGCGTACGGGCGGAGTGGAAGATGTCGAGCGCGCCGAGGCTGACCATGTCGTCCTTGGCGCCCATGCCGACCACGGTGACCGCTCCCCCGCGCCGGGTGAGCCGCCACGCCGCCCGGATCGTGGCGGCCCGCCCGACGCACTCGAAGGCGTGGTCGACGCCGCGGCCCTCGGTGCGTGCCCGCACCTCCTTGGAGAGCCGGTCGTCGGAGAGCAGGAAGTCGGTGGCCCCGGCGGCGAGGGCCAGGTCCCGCTTCGCCTCGGCCACGTCGACGGCGAGGATCGTCGTGGCGCCGGCCCGGCGGGCTGCGGCGAGAACGGCGAGCCCGACCCCGCCGAGCCCGATGACGGCGACCGACTCGCCGGGCGCGACCCGGGCGGTGTTGCCGACCGCGCCGACGCCCGTGAGCACCGCGCATCCGAGCAGCGCGGCCTGCTCGGCGGGCAGCCCGGCGGGGATCGGTACGACGGCGCTCTCCGGCACCACCACCGCCTCGGCGAGCGCGCCGAGACCCAGCGTAAGGTGCAGCCCGATGCCGTCCTCGGTCTCGCCGCGCGCCACGGTCGGGGCGGTGTTGGCGGCGCAGAGCCACGGCTCGTCGTGCCGGCACCACCAGCAGGTCCGGCAGGCGGGCGCCCAGTTGAGCACCACCGGCGTGCCGACCGGCAGCCGGGTGCCCGCCCCTGCCTCGGCCACCACGCCGGTCGCCTCGTGCCCGAGCACCAGCGGGAACGTCGCGGCCAGAGTGCCGTTGACCATGGACAGGTCGGAGTGGCAGACGCCGGCGGCCCGGATCGTCACCCGCACCTCGCCGGGGCCGGGGGCGGGCAGGCGTACCCGCTCGACCCGCAGCTCGGCGCCGGGCCCGCGCGCGACCAGCGCGCGGACGGTGACCGACCCGCCCGCCCGCTCAGCGCTGACCGCCGGCACGGCCGCCTGCTCCGCAGCCACCCCCGGTACGCCCGTCGACTCGGCGGCGCTCATCGCTGGATCGCCTTCAGCTCGCAGAACTCGGCGAGCCCGTGCACGCCCAGCTCCCGGCCCAGGCCGGACTGCTTGTAGCCGCCGAAGGGCGCGAGTGGGTTGAACGCCGCGCCGTTGATGTCGACCGCGCCGGTCCGCAGCCGCCGCGCCACCGCGAGCGCCGCCTCGGTGTCGGCGGACCAGACCGCGCCGGCCAGCCCGTAGCGCGAGTTGTTGGCGATGGCGACGGCCTCGTCGGTGTCGTCGAACGGGAGAACGGCGAGCACCGGGCCGAAGACCTCCTCCTGGGCGAGCGCGCTGTCCGGGTGCACGTCGGCGAAGACGGTCGGGGCGACGAAGTGCCCCCGCGCCGGGACCGGGGCGTCCGGGCCACCGGCGACGAGGCGGGCGCCGTCGGCGAGAGCCCGCTCGACGTGGCCGCGCACCCGCGTCGCCTGGGCGGCGGAGACCAGGGGGCCGAGGCGGGTGGCCGGGTCGAACGGGTCGCCGACGCGGTAGCCGGCCACCGCCGTCGCGACCAGGTCGAGCGCCTCGGCGTACCGGTCGCGGTGCACCAGCATCCGGGTCCACGCCGTGCAGGTCTGGCCGGAGTTCATCAGGGCGTTGCCGACGCCGACCTTGACCGCGGCGGCCAGGTCGGCATCCTCGAGGATCACGTTGGCGGACTTGCCACCCAGCTCCAGCGCGACCCGGGCGATCCGGTCGGCGGCGAGTCGCATGATCCGGGTGCCGGTGGCGGTGGAGCCGGTGAACGAGACCAGGTCGACGTCGGGGTGCCCGGCGAGCGCCTCGCCGACCGCCGCGCCGGTGCCGGGGACCAGGTTGAGCACACCCGGCGGCAGACCGGCCTCGGTGACCGCGTCGAACAGCAGGTACGCGGTCAGCGGGGTCAGCTCGCTGGGCTTGAGCACGACCGTGCAGCCGGCGGCGAGCGCGGGCGCGACCTTCGCCATCACCTGGTGCAGGGGGTAGTTCCACGGGGTGATCGCGCCGACCACGCCGATCGGCTCGCGCACGACGAGGGAGTTGCCGATGGTCTCCTCGACCGGCGGCCGGGCGGCGAGCGCCACGTGGTCGCGCAGCACGATCAGCGGCAGCGCGACCTGCACGCGGGTGGCGAGCTTGAGCGGGGCGCCCAGCTCGAAGGCGACGGTGCGGGCGAGGTCGTCGGCGCGCGCCGCGAGCGCGGCGTGCAGCCGGTCGAGGTAAGCGGACCGTTCGGCGGGCGCGGTGGCCGCCCAGCCGGGAAAGGCGGCGCGGGCGGCGGCGACGGCGGCGTCCACATCGGCCGCGGTGCCGGCGGGCACCTGACCGATCAGCTCGCCGGTGCTCGGGTTCTCCACGTCGATCACGTCGGTGCCGGCGGGAGACGTCCACTCGCCGCCGATGTGCAGGTGGCGCCGGAGGCGCAGGGCATCGGGCAGCAGCGACGGCGGGGCGGCGAGGTCCATGGCGTCCCTTCCGGGGTGGCGACGGGCGATGGGGGCGGGCTGAGCGGCGGGCGAAGGCGACGGGTCGCGGCGGGCGATGAAACTAGCGCTGGGAGTTTGGACGCTACCCGCTGGACCGCCCGGACTCCACCGGCCCGACGGTGCGGACGTACTCGGCGGCCAGGCCGTGCAGCAGCGCGTCCAGGCCGAGGGCGAAGGCGCCCTCGTCCACGCTCTGCTGGTGCTCGGCGAGCCGGTGCGCCTGGCGCAGGTGCGGGTAGTGCGCGGCGTACAGCTCGGGATCCTCGACGAAGCCGCGGGCGAACGAGCCGAGCGCCGAGCCGGCCACGAAGTAGCGCAGCGCCGCGCCGATGTGGGTGGCGCGGGCCGGTGGCCACCCGGCGCGGACCAGGCCGCCGTAGACCGCGTCGGCCATGGCGAGGGCGGCCGGCCGGCGACCGGGCCCCTGGGCCAGGTACGGCACGATGTTCGGGTGCGCGGTGAGCGCCCGCCGGTACGACCAGGCCCAGTCGCGCAGCGCGCCGGCCCAGTCCCGGCCGGTGAAGCCGCTGGTGTCGACGGCGCCGGTCACCGCGTCGGCGACCGCGTCGAGGATCTCGTCCTTGGTGGCGAAGTGGTTGTAGAGCGACGGGCCCTGCACGCCCAGCGCGGCGGCGAGTCGACGGGTGGAGAGCGCGGGCAGACCCTCGGCGTCGATGAGCGCCGTGGCGGTGTCGACGATCAACTGCCGGGTGAGCCGGGGCTGGCGGGGTCGGGGCACTGCGCTCCTCGCGAGTCGGCGACGTAGGGTCTGGACGCATCAAAACTTACACCGCTAGTTTAGGGGTGACCGGCCGCGCCGACGCCAGGAGGACCACCGTGGACTTTTCGCTCACCGACGAGGAGCGGGCGGTACGGGACACCGTCCGGTCGTTCATCCGCCGCGAGGTGATGCCCCTGGAGGCGGAGGTGCTGCGCCGCGAGCGGGCGCACCAACCGGGCCTGGATCACTCCGAGGTGCGCGAGCTGCAACTCAAGGCGCGCAAGTTCGGCTTCTGGGGCCTGGCGACCCCCGAGGAGTACGGCGGGATGAACCTGCCGGCCGTCCTCCAGTCGTTGATCTGGACGGAGCTGGGCCACACGTTCGTGCCGTTCCGCTTCGGTGGCGAGGCGGACAACATCCTGTTCCACGCCACCGAGGAGCAGAAGCAGGAATTCCTCATTCCGACGATCGAGGGCGAGCGGCGGTCCTGCTTCGCGATCACCGAACCGGGCGCCGGCTCGGACGCGGCGAACATCCGGCTCTCCGCCCGCCGCGACGGCGACGGCGACGACTGGATCCTCGACGGCGAGAAGACCTTCATCACCGGCGGCCACGACGCCGACTTCGCCATCGTCGTCGCGGTGACCGACCGGGAGAAGGGCGCCCGCAACGGCGGCGCGACCGCGTTCCTGGTCGACCGGGCGATGGGCTGGCGCTCGGAGTTCATCCAGACCATGGGCGAGGGCGGGCCCGCGTCGCTGATCTTCGACGGTGTACGCGTGCCGCACCGCAACATCCTCGGCGAGATCGGGCAGGGCTTCACCCTCGGCATGGAGTGGATCGGCAAGGGCCGCTACACCATCCCGTCGCACGCCATCGGCATCGCCGAGCGGGTCCTGCAGATGGCGATCGACTACGCCAACACCCGCGAGACGTTCGGCGCGAAGATCGGCACCAACCAGGCCATCCAGTGGATGATCGCCGACTCGGAGACCGAGTTGGAGGCGGCCCGCTGGCTGGTGCTGCGCTCGGCGTGGACGGTCGACCAGGGCCTCGACCCGCGGCACGCGTCGTCGATGGGCAAGCTCTACGGCGCCGGCATGGTCAACCGGGTGGTCGACAGGGTGCTCCAGATCCACGGTGGCATGGGCTACACCCGGGAGCTGCCCATCGAGCGCTGGTACCGGCAGGTGCGGCTCTACCGCATCTTCGAGGGCACCGACGAAATGCAGCGGCTGATCATCTCGCGAGACCTGCTGCGCGGGTACACGAAGATCGGTGGCCACCTGGCCTGAACCGCGTCACCCCGCCAGCGCCTCCAGGGCGGCGTCCACATCGGCCTCGGTGGAGTAGAGGTGGAACGAGGCGCGGACCCGCCCGGCGCGCACCGCCGCCCGGATGCCGGCCGCGGCGAGACGCTGCTCCGCGCCGGGTACCTCGACGGTGACGATGGCGCTGTCCCCCGGCGGCCGGCCCAGGCCGGTCAGGAACCGGTTGGCCAGTGCCACGTCGTGCTCCTGGATCGCCGGCACGCCGATCTCGGCGACCAGCTCCATGGCGGGGGCCGCGCCGACCCAGCTGAACCAGGCCGGCGAGATGTCGAACCGGCGGGCGTCGTCGGCCAGCCGCAGCGGCGGGCCGTAGTAGGAGGCGTGCGGGTCGTGGCCCGCGTACCAGCCGGCGGCGTCCGGGCGCAGGCGCTCGCGCAGCGCCGGGGCCAGATAGGTGTACGCGGTGCCGCGCGGGTTCATCAGCCACTTGTAGCCGCCGACGGCCACCACGTCGGCCCGGCTGCCATCGAACGGCAGCCACCCGCACGCCTGGGTCGCGTCCACCACCACCAGCGCGTCGTGCGCGCGGGCCGCGGCCACGATCTCGTCGTACGCGGCGACCGAGCCGTCGGCCGACTGCACCAGGCTGAACGCGACGAGGTCGGTGTCGGCGTCGATCGCGTCGACCAGCCGGTCCGCCGGCACCGTGCGGACCGTGACGCCGCGCTCCTCCTGAACCAGCCAGGGGAACAGGTTCGAGGTGAACTCGATCTCCGGAACGACCACGGTGGCCCCCGCCGGCAGCCCCGCCGCCACCGGCGCCAGCATCTGGGAGACGGTCGCGCCGACCGCGACGTCACTGGCCGGCACGCCGATCAGACCGGCGAACGCGGTCCGGGAGCGCTGCACCGAGTCGCCCCAGCCCTCCCATGACGTGCTGCCGACCCGCCAGGCGGCCAGGGCCTCCTGCAACGCCGTCCAGGCCGGCTCGGGCGGCAACCCGTAGGAGGCCGTGTTCAACCAGCCGGGCTCCGGCTTCCACAACTGCTGTGCCTGCGCGATCTCCATGCCACCGACGCTAGGCGGGCTCGTCGCGCAGGGGCACGGCCAATCGGAGTCCTGCGGCCTGCGGGCTCCCGGCGGCGGACTGCCGGCGGCTTGCGGGCTTGCGGGCTGTGCCCGGCACCCCGCACCCGGCGCCCGCCGCTCGCCACCCGGAGCCGGGCACCGGGGAGGGCGTGATGACTCTCAGGTATAGATATGACTCTGAGGTATGTCGCTCACGACCAACCTGCCGCCGAGGCGACCAGCCAGGCGCGGGCGGCGACGTCATCGACGCCGATTCGCGTCCGGCGGGTGGATCCGGGTGAGGCTGTCGGCGAGGCCGGCGAGCCACCGATCGACCTCCACCAGGTGCCGCACCGCCGAGGCGTCGACCGCGCCGAGCAGCGGACGGACCCGGTCCACCTCGTCGACACAGTCGGTCGGGGCCGGCACCGCGCCCGCGGCCCGGCCCTGTGCCACCTCTCCGGCCAGTTCGTCGTACGCCGAGCGCAGTTGCCCGGCCGCGTCCCGCAGCAGGACCGCCGCCGCCGGCCAGCCGGCGAGGCAGCCGGGCGGGTTGCGGCGCAGCAGCGACTCGGCGCCGGGCACCACGTGCTGCCCGGCGCCCAGGGCGGCGTCCCAGTTCACGCGTGCGCGCTGCGGGTCGTGGCGCTCGGAGTGGTACTGGCAGTAGGACGAGTCGACCAGGACCATCCGCTGGCGGACCCGATCGAGGTCGTCCTCGGGCGGCGGCGCGTCGCCGAGCACCGCCTCGACGGTCCGCTCGACCGCGTCCCCGCTGGCCGTCAGGTAACGCGCGGCGTTGTGGCGCAGGTCGCGGCTCGCACCGCGCGGCCACATGGCGACGCCGGCGAGCACACCGATCACCGCGCCGAGCCCGACGTCGACCAGCCGGGCCTCGGCGAGCCGCCAACCCTCGGGGCTGAGCTGACTGAACACGACCGTCAGCAGCAGGGTGAACAGCGCCTGTTGCCACACCGGGCCCAGCAGCCGACCGACACCGAACGCCAGCAGCAGCGTGACCGGCAGGACGACGGCGTACACGACAGGGTCCTCGACGAGGAGCACCAGCAGGCCACTGACGACGACGCCCGCGATCGTGCCGAGCACTGCGGGTCGCAGCGCGGTGCGGGTGTCGGCGGCCGAGGTCCGCAGGACCGTGAGTGTAGCCAGGAGCACCCAGAAGCCGTGGTTGAGCTGCAACACTCCGGCAGCCACCCGGGCGACCGACAACGCCACGGCCAGCCGAAGCGCGCTGTGCAGGTGGGCGGAGCTGGGAGCAAGATGGGAGCGGAACTGCCACCAGTACAGCGTCCACGGGCTGTGTCGCGCGTACCCGAAAAGTCTGGGGTAGGCCTCGCCTCCGGCGGGCCGTGCCCCGGCGGCGACCCGGGCACCGACGGCGAAGACCCGCACCTGGTCGGCGAGGGCCAGCGCGGTCGCGTCCCGGCACATCCGGGGTACGTCCGGCGCGTCGGCGCCGCCACCTCGCCCCACCGGGTAGGCGGCCTCGGCCGCGCGGATCGCGACGTCCAGGCCAGCGAGGTCGACCGGCGGCGCACCCGGTGACAGGCTCCGGCCGGCGGCCCGGGTCGTCTCAGCGCAGGTGCGCACCAGCCGCGCCGCCGCCAGCTCTCCGATCGGCTCCGGCGGGGCGTCCCCCGCGAGCCGGTCCGCCTCGGCGAGCACCTCCCGCAGCGCCGCCGCCGAGATCCGCAGAGCCCGGTCCTGGGCGCCCGCCGCGGTCGGCGCCCGCTCCGGCGGGTTGCGGCCCAGACCGAGCGGGGCCACCAGGTCGTACGCCCGCGCGCGCCGGCTGTCCCGACCAGCGTGACCGGCGTGCGGGTCGGTCAGCGCGTCGGCGGCGTCGTCGAGGAACGCCCCGACGCCGTCCGCCGCCCGGGTGAGCAGCTGCCGGAAGGTGACCGGCACCGGGTCGGGCCAGAGCAGCACCTCGGCCGCGGCGAGCAGCACGATCGCGAGCGTGACCCCGCCCAGTCGCTGCGGCAGGGTGTCCGGTTGGTACGGCGGAAAGGACGCCAGAATGTAGAAGAGCTGGAACGCGCTGGCCAGACCCACCAGGCGTGGATTCCCGACCCCCGCGAACGCCACGACGAACCCGACGACCAGCATCCCGCCGGCCGCCGCCCACGTGCTCCACGCCAGCAGCGTGCCGGCCGCGATCAGCGCCCAGACCGCCGGCAGCGACGTGACGAGGATCCGCGCCCGCTGCGGCGCCGGACCGGGCAACTGGGCAAACGACCCGGCGGCGATCGCGCCGAACAGCCCGTACGTGGCGAGCACCGGGCTGCCCGCCCCGTACCGACAGGCGTAGAAGATGACGGACGCGACGAGCGTCAGGCGCACCGCGCGCCGCAGGACGGCGTCCCCCGGGTCACGGCGGCGCAGCCGGCCAAGGAGGCTGGTTGCGAGCACGCCTGCTCCCCCGGTTCGTCGCGGCACCCCTTCCCGACCCACCATTCTCCACCGCACCCCGCCACGGGCTGCGGGTTTGGCGACGAATCACCGCCGAGAGCGGCCGCGCAGGCCGAAGCGGAGCGCCCGGAACAGGGTGCCGGGGCGGCTCAGGGCGGCCGGGTGGTCGAGCATTGTGGTCACCCGCCCCAACCGGGCGTTGAGCACCGGGTCGGTGAGCGACGCCCGGAAGAGCAGATCGCCGAACCACTTGGTGACCCGGTAACCGGGCGGGTACGGCCCGTCGACGTGCGGCAGCTCGATGTCGGCGGTGGTGGAGACCTGCCAGGCGGCGTCGACCACCACGCGGACCTGGTCGAAGTACGCCCGCGCGGGCTCGTCGTGCGGCTTCGGCCCGGACCGCAGATAGTTTGACAGGCAGGAGGCGTGCAGCGTCGCGGAGGTCATGCCCTGGCCGTACACCGGGTTGAAGGACGCGACCGCGTCACCGGCGGCGACCAACCCGGCGGGCAGGCGGTCGAGCTCATGGAAGTCGCGGCGTCGGCTGTCCGCCTGGTGGTACGTGACCACCGGGCCGAGCATCTCCCCGTGTTCGGCGATGTCGCCGAACATCTGCGGGTAGTGCTCCCGGCAGCGGGTGGTGAAGTCGGCGACATCGCGGCTGGGCCGGTCCCCGTCGTAGCCGGCGACCAGCATGATCCAACGGTCCCCTTCGACCGAGTTGATCCCGCCGATCCGGGCGGTACGCCCCTTGCCCGCCATGGTGTGGAAGACCGCCACCCAAGCGTCGCTGACCTTCTCGTCGCGCTTGTAGAGCGCCGTCGCGTAGTTCAGCTTGATCGGCATACGGTGCATCGGCGGGCGCGGCCACCCCTCCTCGGCCAGCCAGTCACTCAACCGGCTGGACCGGCCCATCGCGTCCACCACCAGGTCCGCCGTTTCGACGACCGGCTCGCTGCCGCCCTCGGGCACGTACCGGGCGCCGGTGACGCGCCGCTCGTCGAAGAGGAGGCCCTCGGCCCGGCCGTACACCAACTGGATGTTGTCGACGGCGAGGGTCCGCCGACGGACCAGCGCCTCCAGGAACGGACGCGTGGTGATCAACGCCGGCCCGGTGCCGGTCGCTGCCGGCGGCAGACCCAGTACGCCGTTGATGAAGACCTTCGCGGTGCCCTGGTCGCGCGGCGGCGGAGGGGCGCCGAGCGCCAGCGCCTCGTCGGCGATGCCGGGAAACCAGCGTTCCAACTGGACCTGGCCGGCGGGCAGCAGCGCGTGCACCTGGCTGCCCTGGGGCACCCCCGGCCGAGGCCCGGCGTCGACATTGGACGGATCCCGTTCGATGATCAGCACTTCCTCGGCGTGATCGCTCAAAACCCGGGCCGCCAGCAACCCGGCCATGCTGCCGCCGAGCACCACCGCTCGCCGCATGACCACTCTGGTCTCGGCCGGTCGTTCGGCCGTCGCTATCTCCGCGAAGAGCCGGGACGGAGAGGGGGCCATGCGATCACTCCTCGAACGGTCGGGAAACCTCGGCATCCACGACCGTAACCACCGCGGCGCCCGCCGTCAGCCTTCAGTTGGCCCGCTGGCGTAGCGCCGTGCCAGCAGTGTGCCGGCCGCGATCAGCGCCCAGACCGCCGGCAGCGACGTGACGAGGATCCGCGCCCGCTGCGGCGCATCACCGCCGCGAGGGCCGACGGCGCGCTACGCGGTGGTGCGTCGCCACTGCTGGCTGGCGCCGGTGCCGCACGTCCACTGCACGGCCTGAGCACCGTCCGCCGTGGCGGCGTTCAGCACGTCGAGACACTTCCCGCTGTGGCGGGCCACGAGCCTGACGTAGCCGGTTCCGAGGTCCTCGACGCGCCACTGCTGATTGGTGCCGCCGTTGCAGGTCCACTGGATCACGCGGACGCCGTCGGCGGTGGCGCCCGCGCCGCCGTACACGTCGAGACACTTGCCGCTGCTGACACTTGTCACCGTCGAGTAGCCGCCACCGGCGTCCTGGAACCGCCACCGCTGGTTGGCCTGCCCGTTCGCGCCCCACTGGACGACGTTGGCGCCATCGGCGGTGGACGCGTTGAAGACGTCGAGGAGCTTGCCGCTGTGCCGCGCGGCCACCGTGTAGGTGGTCGGCGTGGGGGCGGTGGTCAGCGGCGCCACCCGGTACAGGCCGCTCCCGTGGGCGGGGATGGATCGGGTGAGCGTGCCGGTGACGGTGCCGAGACCGGCGCCGGACCACAGGTCGGTGACGGTGGCCGAGCCGATGCCCAGGTCGGCCAGGTTCACCGAGACGTTAGCCGTCGCGCTCTCGCGGTTGAACAGCGCCACGTACCGGTGGTCGGTGCCGGGCACATCGGCGGTCCACACCTGCCGGGTGCCGCCGACGAGCTGCCGGTTGTTGGCGCTGTTCTGGTCGACGGCGAGCACCGCCGCGTTGGTCATCAACGCCAGCTCGGCGGCGCGGTTCTCGACCAGGTTGCCGCCCCACATCAGCGGCGCCCGGTTGATCGCCCACAGGGTCATGAGGGTGCGCTGCTCGTCAGCGGTGAGCCCGGAGTAGCGGGGTGCGCCGACCGGGCCGTACTTCGACAGCCGCCCGATCGGGATCATGTCCGGATCAGGCCAGGCGCCAGTCGTCCGGTACGGCGTCCAGTTGCGCAACTGGTCGAACAGCGCGTCGAGCGACGACCAGTTGTCCCACAGGTCGTTGACGATGCGCCACATGTGCGCGTTGTCCCGCACGTGCCCGCCACTGGCCAGCGGTGTCGCGCCGGGCGAGAGGCTCAGCACCATCGGCCGACCGCTGTGCTGGATCGCCGTCCGGTAACCCTCGACCTCGGCCTGCCGGTACGTCGGGGCCGCGATGTCGTCCACCTTCACGTAGTCGACACCCCAGCCGGCCAGGAGCTGGAAGACCGAGTCCAGGTACGCCTGCGCGCAGGCGTTGGACATGTTCAGACCCCACATCAGGTTGAGCCAGGCCGCGGTGGTGGTGTTGTTGATCTGGTTGGCCCGGCAGGTGGTGCCGAGGATCGGCACGTTGTCCGCGACCGCCTGCCGCGGGATGCCGCGCATCAGATGGACGCCGAACTTCAGTCCCTGGTCGTGCACGTAGTCGGCGAGAGGCTTGAACCCGTTGCCGCCCGCCGCCGAGGGAAACCGCGTGGTGTCCGGCAGCAGCCGTCCGTTGGCGTCCATCCGCAGCCGGGGATTGAGGTTGGCGTCCTGGTTGGGGCTGTTGTTGTGCTGGCCCGGGTAGTACCAGGCCCAGTCGATGACGACGTACTGCCAGCCGTGCTGGCGCAGGTTGTCGCGCAGGTAGTCCGTGTTGGCCCGGACGTCGGCCTCGGTGACGCTCCAGTTGAACGAGTCGTAGCTGTTCCACCCCATGGGCGGGGTGTTCGCCGTGCCGTTGTCCCACGCCACGGCGGGCTTCGGGGAGATGACGGTGAGGCCGACGGCGAGCAGCACGACCAGAGCCGTGAGCCCGGCCATCCGCCGTGCGGTGGAACGCGCGAGGACGAGCGTCATCGGACCTCCCGACAGACAATGGCGCTTATCGATGTTAACGCTCACACGCCCCCTGTCAAGTGCGCGGAGGGTGGGTACACAGAACCCGTGACCTACTTCGTGGACCTGACGCCGTACACGTACCTGGAGCGGCATGACGAGGACGGGCGTGGGCCATCCGACGAGCCGCTGCTCAACGTCGGCTGGCTGGACGCCTCGCATCCGTTCCCGACCGGCGCTCCCCCGGGCGGATTGATGCCAGCTCTGACGGAACTGGCCAAGGTGCGAGTCCGCCAGACACGGGGACACCACTACTGCGAGATCTGCATCCGGGACCTGGGCGACGACGCCAGAGAAGCCATTCGGGAGGGCATGATCGCCCGCGAGAGCGCCGAATTCGAGGTGCGGGGCGACAACGTCGCGTACGCCGCTCCTCAGCTCCTGCTCCACTACGTGGACGCCCACGGATACCTGCCACCAGCCAAGTTCCGTGCGGCGGCCCTGAGGTCGACGAGCTGACCCAGGGCGACGCCGTCCGGGGCGCGGGAGGCGGTTGACAGGGTAGATCTTGGACAGTTTCCGTTAGCAGCTAACGGAAAGTGTCCAAGATTGCCAGCGGTGGCGGGGCCCGAGGTCGTGTCGCACGGGAGCGTTTGGTCTCTGTCGTCAGCCGGAGGTCAACCTCTCGGTGAAGATCGACACGAGATCAGCGATATCGGGGTGTCCTACAAGCTTGGATACCCCGATATCGCCGACCTGGAGTCGATCACCCCCCGGGACGGTCAGGCCGGGACGCCAGCTGGCGCGGTCGATTCGTCGGGGCGTGCCGCCGACTCGTCGTCGTGGTCGTCGAGCATGGTGGCCTCGTCGAACGGGTCGTCGCCGCGCAGCACGCCGGCCGCCCGGTCCCGGTCGAACTCGCCGGTCCAGATTCCCACCAGGACGGTCGCCACCGCGTTGCCGGCGAAGTTCGTCAGCGCCCGCGCCTCCGACATGAACCGGTCGATGCCGACGATCAGCCCGACGCCGTCCACCAGGTCCGGCCGGTGCGACTGGAGGCCACCGGCAAGCGTGGCCAGCCCGGCACCGGTGACTCCGGCGGCGCCCTTCGAAGCGATGATCATGAACAGCAGCAGCGAGATCTGCTCGCCGATGGCCAGGGGCTTGCCGAGCGCGTCGGCGATGAACAGCGACGCCATCGTCAGGTAGATCGCCGTGCCGTCGAGGTTGAACGAGTACCCGGTCGGCACCGTGATGCCCACGACCGGCTTGCTCACGCCGAAGTGCTCCATCTTGGCGATGAGCCGGGGCAGCGCCGACTCCGACGACGAAGTCGACAGGATCAGCAGGAACTCCCGGCCGAGGTAGCGCAGCAGCGAGAAGATCGAGATCCGGGCCACGAACCACAGCAACGCGCCCAGGACGACCAGCACGAAGATCAGACAGGTGGCGTAGAAGCCGAGCATGATCTGGGCGAGGCTCTTGAGGGCGTCCACGCCGGTCGCGCCGACGACGGCCGCCATCGCGCCGAACGCGCCGATCGGCGCCAGCCACATGATCATGGCGAGGACCTTGAAGACGACCCGCTGGAGGACGGCGATCGCGCCGAGCACGGGCTCACCGCGCCGGCCCATCGCCTGCACCGCGAAGCCGACGAGCAGCGCCACCAGCAGCGTCTGGAGCACCTCCCCCTCGGTGAGCGCGGAGAAAAGCGTGGTCGGGATGATCCCGAGCAGGAATTCCGCCGTACCGCCGGCCTCGTCACCGGCGGCGGCCTTGCCCGCGCCCGCGAGGTCCTGGCCGAGGTCCAGGCCGGAGCCGGGGTGGATGAGGTTGCCGACGACCAGGCCGATGGCGAGCGCGACGGTCGACATGGTCAGGAAGTAGCCGAGCGCCAGGCCGCCGACCTTGCCGACCTTCGCGGCCTGGCGGACGGAACCGACGCCCAGCACGATCGTGCAGAAGATGACCGGGCTGATCATCATCTTGATCAGGTTGACGAAGCCCGTGCCGATCGGCTTGAGTTCCTTGCCGAAATCGGGGGCGACCAGGCCGACCACGATGCCGGCGAGCACGGCCACGATGACGGCCAGGTACAGGTAACGGGTACGGTCCCGGCGGGCCGACGGCTCCGCCGTGGTGGTGGATGCGGTGGTGTCCATGTCGACAATGTGAAGCGCGTCTCACCCGTTGACAAATTTGCGGTCATTCTGTTCACCGCGAAAATCCGAGGAGGTGATGGAGGTGGCCCGACGGCAGTGGAGCATCGCGGGGCAGCTCTTCGCCCTCCAGGCGGTGGTGGTGACGCTGCTCGTGCTGGCCGGCGCGGCGGGCGCCGTCTGGCTGGCCCGCGTCGACTCCCGCCAGGCCGCGCAGGAGGAGGTGCTCGCGGTGGCGCAGACCGTGGCCCGCTCCCCCGACGTCCGCGCGGCCCTCACGACCGCCGACCCGGCCAGCATCCTTGCGCCGTACGCCGAATCGACCCGGCTGGCCACGGGCACCGACTTCGTGGTCGTGATGGCCCCCGACCGCACCCGTTTCTCGCACCCGACCCGGGACCGCATCGGCGAGCCGTTCGTCGGCGACATCGGGCCCGCCCTGGCGGGGCACCCGTTCACCACCACCAACGTCGGGACGCTCGGCGAGTCGGTGCGCGCGGTGGTGCCGGTGTACGACGAGCAGCGGCGCATCGTCGGCCTGGTCTCGGTGGGCATCACCACCCGGGCCATCAACCGCAAGCTGCTGCGCCAGCTCCCCGTGCTGCTCGGCGTCGCGGCGCCGGCGCTCGCGCTCGCCGCGACCGGATCGTGGCTGCTCAGCCGCCGGCTGCGTCGCCAGACCCACGGCCTGGGACCGGCGCAGATGACCCGGATGTACGAGTACTACGACGCGGTCCTGCACTCGGTGCGCGAGGGTCTCGTGGTGCTGACCACCGATCGGCGGGTGGCGCTGATCAACGACGAGGGCCGGCGGTTGCTCGATCTCGACGCCGACGAGCCGGTCACCGACCAGCCGGTCGCCGGGATCGACCTGCCGCCCGCCGTGGCCGAGCTGCTCGGCTCCGGGCGCGACGCCCTCGACGAGCCCATGCTGGCCGGTGACCGGGTGCTGGTGGCCAACCAGCGGACCGCTCGCTTCGAGGGCGCGCCGCTCGGCACCGTGCTGACCCTGCGCGACCAGACCGAGCTGCGTACCCTCGCCAGCGAGCTGGACTCGGTCCGCGCGCTGACCGAGGCGTTGCAGGCGCAGACCCACGAGTCGGCCAACCGCCTGCACACCGTCCTCACGCTGGTGGAGCTGGGCCGCGCCGACGAGGCGGTCCGGCTCGGCACGCGGGACCTGGCCCACGCGCAGCAGCTGACCGACCGGGTGGTCGACGCGGTCACCGAGCCGGCCCTGGCCGCGCTGCTGCTCGGCAAGTCCGCCCAGGCCGGCGAGCGCGGCGTGGACCTCGTCATCGAGCCGGACTGCCGCCTCGACGACAGCCCGTTGCCGACCAACGACCTGCTCACCGTCGTCGGCAACCTGATCGACAACGCCCTGGAGGCGGTCGCCGGCACGCCCCCGCCGCGTACGGTGCGGGTCTTCGTCGGCGCCGTCGACGACGAACTGGTGGTCCGGGTCGCCGACAGCGGCCCCGGGCTGGCCGAGGAGCGGGTGGCGGACGCGTTCCGGCGCGGCTGGTCCACCAAGAGCAGCGGCCGGGGTCTCGGTCTGGCGCTGATCGGGCAGGTGGTCCGCCGCCACGGTGGCCGGCACGAGGTGGCCCGCTCGGACGACGGCGGCAGCCTGTTCACGGTCCGACTACCGGTCGGCGGTGCCCCGCGATGACCGACATCCGGGTGCTGGTCGTCGAGGACGAGCCGCTGCTGGCCGAGGCGCACGCCGCGTACACCGAACGGGTTCGGGGTTTCGTGGTGGTCGGGGTGGCGCACACCGCGCGGGCGGCGATGGCGGCTCTGCGCGCGGGTGGCGGCGGCGACGTGGACCTCGTACTCCTGGATTTTCGGCTGCCCGACCTGCACGGCCTGGACGTCTGCCGGGCGCTGCGCGCGGCCGGCAGCAGCGTCGACGTGCTCGCGGTGACCTCCGCGCGGGACCTGGCGGTGGTGCGCACCGCGGTGTCCCTCGGGGTGACCCACTACCTGCTCAAACCGTTCACGTTCGCGGCGTTCCGCGACAAGCTGGAGCGCTACGCCGACTACCGCGCCCAGGCGCTCGCCGAAGGCGAGGTGACCGCCCAGCACGACGTGGACCGGATGTTCGCCACCCTGCGCGGCACCGCCGGGCACAGCCTGCCCAAGGGCCTCGACGCGCAGACCCTCAATCGGGTACGTGCGGCGCTGGCTGACGGATCCGGCCCGGGTGCGGGGTTGTCCGCGACCGAGGTGAGCGCGGCGACCGGCATCTCCCGGGTGACCGCCCGCCGCTACCTGGAGTACCTGGTCACCATCGACCGCGCGGTGCGCACCCCCCGCTACGGCACCCCCGGCCGCCCCGAGGTCGAGTACCGCCCCCGCTGACGCAACGCGACGTCAAGCGGCGCCGGGTGGATGCTTGAGTGATCAACGGCTGCTGTGGCCTGCACATGTGCTGATCGTCAGATCAGGCGATCTGGCGCAAGTCGTCGCCGTAGTCGAAGATGATCCGCATTCGGGCGCCGAGCGCTCGCGCATACCGACTCAGTGTCGCGACCTCATTAGCCTCCAGATCACCGTTCTCGATCTGGCTGATTCGGCCGGGCGTGACACCCATCAGCTCGGCCACCTGCCGCTGGGTCAAGCCCAACCGCTTCCGCTCCTCGGCAAGGTGGAACGCGCTGATCCACGCCTCGGTACGGGCACGTTCGGCGTCGAGCGCTTCATCGTCCCCGTCGTGCAGCTCGGCCCGGATGTCGTTCCAATCATGGAAGTCGCTCATCAGCCCTCCCTCCGCTTCTTCTCGAAGGCAAGCCAGCCCTCGTACGCAATCTCGGCCACCGGAATCGCCTTGTCGTACCATCGATTCCAATCTCCCGCCTTGTTGCCGGCCACCAGCAGGACGGCCTGGGACCAGGGATCGAAGACGAACAGCACCCGAACGGCAACGTCCCTTCCGGATCTCGGTCGAAGCTCTTTCAGGTTGCTGATGGTCGAGCCCTTGAGGGTGTCGACCAGTGGCCGCCCCAGGGCCGGACCGGTATCCGCGAGCATGTCGATCGCTACGTTGACGGACCGGTACGTCGCAGGGTCGGCATCTCGCAGGGATCGCAACCAGTTACGGACATCCGTTGTCGTCTTGATCGCCCAGCGACGTGGCGGCTCATGAGACATGGACCAACTATAGCCTGAGCTATACAGAACCGCTGCGCTCTAATGCGGTGGCGGGGTCAAGATCCGTTGTTAGACTTGCCGGGTTGGGTTAGCGGTACGACCAGGGAGACCAGACATGGCGGGTGACGACGACATCTCCGGGTGAGACCGGACATGTTCGGCCATCGGTTCGGCGCGCGTAGGCGCAGCCGCCGAGGCCATGCCGTCGTTCCACCGGTTCCCGTTGTCGTCGGGCGGCTTAGGCGCGCGCCCACCCCACCCTTCGAGGTCACTCGCATGTCTGATGCGTACATCGTCTGCTCGAACCTGTCCTTCTCCTGGCCGGACGACACCCCGGTCTTCTCGGAGCTGTCCTTCACCGTTCCGGGCGGTCGTACCGGCCTGGTCGCGCCCAACGGCGCCGGCAAGAGCACCCTGCTGCGGCTGATCGCCGGGGAGCTGACGCCCGGCGGCGGCAGCGTCACCGTCGACGGCGTGGTCGGTTACCTTCCGCAGACGCTGCCGCTGGTCGGCGACCTGACCGTGGCCCAGGTGCTGGGCGTCGCCGAGCGGATCGCGGCGCTGCACGCCATCGAGGCCGGCGACGCCAGCGAGGCGCACTTCGCCACCATCGGCGACGACTGGGACATTGAGGAGCGCACCCGCGCCGAGCTGGACCGCCTCGGCCTGGGTGACCTGGCGCTCGACCGGCGGCTGCACACCCTCAGCGGCGGTCAGGTGGTCTCCCTCGGCCTGGCGGCGCAACTGCTGCGACGGCCCGACGTGCTGCTGCTCGACGAGCCGACCAACAACCTGGACCTGGAGGCTCGGCACAAGCTCTACGACGTGCTGTCCGACTGGTCCGGGTGCCTGCTGCTGGTCAGCCACGACCGGGAGCTGCTGGACCGGATGGACCGCATCGCCGAGCTGGAACGAGGCGAGATCAACTGGTACGGGGGCAACTTCACCGCGTACACCGAGGCGGTGCAGGCGGCGCGGGAGGTGGCCGAGAGCAACCTGCGCAACGCCGAGCAGGAGGTCAAGCGGGAGAAGCGGGAGATGCAGCAGGCCCGTGAGCGGGCCGACCGGCGGGCCAGCAACGCCGCCAAGAACCTGAAGAACGCCGGTCTGGCCCGGATCGTCGCTGGTGGGCTCAAGCGCAGCGCGCAGGAGTCGGCGGGCAGGTCGCAGGAGACCCACTCCGCCCGGCTCGGCTCGGCCAAGGCCCGGCTCGACGAGGCCGGCCGGGCGGTCCGCGACGAGGACAAGATCACCGTCGACCTGCCGGACACCACCGTCCCGTCCGGACGGACGGTCTTCTCCGGTACGGGGCTGCGGGCCCGCTTCGACGATCGGGAGCTGTTCGGCGGCGACGGCGCCGACCTGGTGATCCGGGGGCCGGAGCGGATCGCGCTCACCGGGGCGAACGGCGTCGGCAAGTCGACCCTGCTGCGCCTCGTCAACGGCGATCTCGAACCGGCCGGCGGCGAGATCAAACGGGCCGACGGGCGGATCGCGTACCTGTCGCAGCGGTTGGACCTGCTGGACCTCGACCGCACGGTCGCGGAGAACTTCGCCGCGTACGCGCCGAGCCTGCCGGACGCCAAGCGGATGAACCTGCTGGCCCGGTTCCTGTTCCGAGGCGCCCGGGTGAACCTGCCGGTCGGGGTGCTCTCCGGCGGCGAGCGGCTGCGCGCCACCCTCGCATGCGTGCTCTGCGCCGAACCGGCGCCGCAACTGCTGCTGCTCGACGAGCCGACGAACAATCTGGACCTGGTCAGCGTCGCCCAACTGGAGAGCGCGCTGACCGCGTACCAGGGTGCGTTTGTGGTGGTGAGCCACGACGAACGGTTCCTCGCCGAGATCGGCGTGCAGCGCTGGCTGCGGCTGGCCGACGGCCAGTTGCGCGAGATCGCGGCACCCGACCAGGGCTGACCCGACGTCGCGGCCCGGCCGGACAAACGTCGGCCGGCCCGGTACCGGGCCGCTAGCGGATGTTGCTGGTGTGGCCCAGGGAGTAGCGACCGGGCTGCGGCCACACGGTGAGGCCGTGCGGGCCCTTGCCGACCGGGATCCGGGCCAGCAGTTTGCCGGTCGAGGTGTTCAGCGCGTACACCTCGTCGGTGAAGCGCCCGGAGAGCCACAGCACCTTGCCGTCGGCGGACAGGCCGCCCATGTCGGGGCTGCCGTTCGGGATCCGCCAGGTCGCGGTGCGCTTCAGGTTCGCCAGGTCGAGCACGGTCACCGTGCCCTCCTCGCGGTTGGTGACGTACGCCTGCCGGGCGTCCCGGCTGAAGTAGATGCCGTGCGCGCCCCTGCCGGTGGGGATGAACGCGGTCTGCCGGGTGGCCAGGCCATCGAAGACATACACCCCGTTGGCGCGCATGTCGGCGACGAGGAAGTGCTGGCCGTCCGGAGTCAGCCGGGTGTCCTGCGGCATCCCGTCGGGCGTCCGGGTGAGGCGAAACTCGCGCACCTTGCGCAGGGAGGCAGTGTCCAGCACCAGCATCCGGTTGGCGAACTCGCAACTGAACAGCATCGTCCGGCCGTCGGCGGAGTAGTCCATGTGGTTGATGCCGCCGCACTCGGGAAACCGCACCGACCGCACCCGCTGCCAGCTAACCAGGTCGTAGAAGTCCAGTCGCTGGTACGCCTCGGCGACCACGATCGCCTGCTTGCCGTCGGGGGTGAAGTAGAGGTTGTAGACGTCCTCGAGGTTGCGGAACTCGCCCGGCTCACCGGTCCGGGCGTCGATCGGGATCAGGCCACCCCGGGGGATCTGACTGGACGCCACGTAGAGCGTCCGCAGGTCGTAGGAGGGGACGACGTGCTGGGGCTCCGGGCCGCCGGGGAACTTCCCCACCACCTGGTACGTCCCGGGGTCGATCAACCAGACATCGTTGCTCTTGGTGTTTGGCACGTACACCATCGGGCGGTCGCCGCGTACCGCATCGGTCAGCTGGTCGGGGCCGGCGGCAGCGTAGACGTTGCCGGCCGCCGGATAGGTCGGCATTCCCGGTGCCAGCGGGCCGAAGGCGGTCGGTGCCGGCCCGGCCGCGCTCGCCCCGGCTGAGGTCGGCCCAGCCGCGGTCGACCCGGCATCGGCTTCGTTGGTGGACCCCCGGTCGGTGCAGGACGCGAGGCCGACCACCAGTGCCAGGGCGGGGACCACGGCCCGCAGGTGACGACACGACACCTTATGACGATAACGGACATTTCCCCTGATGTTGGTGATTCCCCACGGCCAACCAGGTCAGCTCACGTTGGCCGGGCCGAGGACGCTCTTCAGGTCACCCATCAGCGCGGTGGTCGCCGCCACCCGGAACGGGCCCAGCCGCAGGGTGGTGGTGCGCCCACCGTTGAGCAGCTTGACGTGCACCTCGGTGTCACCGGGGTGCAGCACCAGGGTCTCCTTGAGCCGTTCCACAAGCGGCGGCGTGCACCGGTGCACCGGGATGGTGAGGGTGACCGGCTTGTTGGTGGCGCTGGTGCTGACGTCCGGCATGGACATGTCCATCGCCATGATCCGTGGGGTGTCGTCGCGGCGGTCCACCCGACCCTTGACCACCACGATGGCGTCCTCGGCGATGTACTGCCCGATCACTTCGTAGGTGTTGGGGAAGAACAGCGTCTCCACCCCACCGGCCAGGTCCTCGAGCGTGGCCGAGGCCCAGGCCCGCCCCTGCTTGGTGACCCGCCGCTGCACCCCGGAGAGGATGCCGGCGAGTGTGACGACAGCCCCGTCCGGCACCGCCCCGTCCTCGGCCAGGGACGCGATGGTGGTGTCGGCCGCCGCGCCCAGGATGTGCTCGAGGCCGAACAGGGGGTGGTCGGAGACGTACAGGCCGAGCATCTCCCGCTCGAAGGCCAGCTTGTCGCGCTTGTCCCACTCGCCGTCGCCGATGACCGGCATCACCGTCGTGCTGCCGGTGTCGGCGTCACCGAAGCCGGCGCCGAACAGGTCGTACTGGCCGACGGCCTCCTTGCGCTTGACGTCGGCGTACGCGTCGATGGCGTCGGCGTGCACCGCGAGCAGCCCCTTGCGGGGGTGCTCCATCGAGTCGAACGCGCCCGCCTTGATCAGCGATTCGATGGTCTTCTTGTTGCAGACCACCGCGTCCACCTTGGACAGGAAGTCGTAGAAGTCGGTGTAGTCGCTCTTCTCCTGGCGGCACCGCATGATCGAGGCGACCACGTTCGCGCCGACGTTGCGGACCGCGGCCAGGCCGAAGCGGATGTCCTTGCCGACCGGCGTGAACGGCCCGGCCGAGGTGTTCACGTCCGGCGGCAGCACCTGGATCCGCATCCGGCGGCACTCGGACAGGTAGAGCGCCATCTTGTCCTTGTCGTCACCGACGGACGTGAGCAGCCCCGCCATGTACTCGGCCGGGTAGTGCGCCTTGAGGTACGCGGTCCAGTAGGACACCAGGCCGTACGCGGCGGAGTGCGCCTTGTTGAAGGCGTACCCGGCGAACGGCACCAGCACGTCCCACACGGCCTGGATCGCCTCGTCGGAGTAGCCGCGCTCGCGGCAGCCGTCCCGGAACGGGATGAACTCCTTGTCGAGGATCTCCTTCTTCTTCTTACCCATCGCGCGGCGCAGCAGGTCCGCCTGACCGAGGGTGTAGCCGGCGAGGATCTGCGCGGCGCGCTGCACCTGCTCCTGGTAGACGATCAGGCCGTGCGTGGGCGCCAGGATCTCCCGCAGCGGCTCCTCCAGCTCCGGGTGGATCGGCGTGATCTCCTGGAGGCCGTTCTTGCGCAGCGCGTAGTTGGTGTGCGAGTCGACGCCCATCGGGCCGGGCCGGTACAGCGCCAGGACGGCGGAGATGTCCTCGAAGTTGTCCGGCTTCATCAACCGCAGCAGCGACCGCATCGGCCCACCGTCGAGCTGGAACACGCCGAGGGTGTCACCGCGGGCCAGCAGCTCGTACGCGGCCTTGTCGTCCAGCGGCAGGCCCAGCAGGTCGAGCTTGAGGCCGTGATTCAGCTCGATGTTCTTGACCGCGTCGTCGATGATCGTCAGGTTGCGCAGGCCGAGGAAGTCCATCTTCAGCAGCCCGAGCGACTCGCAGGTCGGGTAGTCGAACTGCGTGATGATCGCCCCGTCGGCGTCGCGGCGCGTCAACGGGATGTGCTCGATGATCGGCTCGGCGGACATGATGACGCCGGCGGCGTGCACACCTGTCTGCCGGATCAGCCCCTCGATGCCCTTGGCCGTGTCGATCACCTTGCGGACGTCCGGGTCGGAGTCGTACAGGCCCCGGATCTCGCCGGCCTCGGCGTAGCGGGGGTGCTTCGGGTCGAAGATGCCGGTCAGCGGGATGTCCTTGCCCATCACGGCCGGTGGCATCGCCTTGGTGATCCGGTCGCCGACCGCGTACGGGAAACCCAGCACCCGGGCCGAGTCCTTGATCGCGGCCTTCGCCTTGATCGTGCCGAAGGTCGCGATCTGGGCGACCTTGTCCTCACCCCACTTGTCGGTGACGTACTTGATCACCTCGCCGCGCCGACGCTCGTCGAAGTCGATGTCGACATCCGGCATCGAGACACGCTCGGGGTTGAGGAACCGCTCGAAGATCAGGCCGTGCTGGATCGGATCCAGGTCGGTGATGCCCAGCGCGTACGCCACGAGCGAGCCGGCGGCCGAGCCACGGCCCGGACCCACCGCGATGCCCTGCTTCTTCGCCCACTGGATGAAGTCGGCGACCACGAGGAAGTACGACGGGAAGCCCATCTGGTTGATGACGCCCAGCTCGTACTCGGCCTGGACGACGTGGCCCTCCGGGATGCCGTTCGGGTAGCGGCGGGCCAGCCCGGCGAAGGTCTCCTTGCGGAACCAGGACTCCTCGGTCTCACCCTCGGGCACCGGGAAGCGCGGCATCAGGTTGTGGAACTCGAACATGCCCTTCGGGTCGACCTTCTCGGCCACCAGCAGGGTGTTGCGGCAGCCCTGCTGCCACAGCTCGGACGAGTCGACCGCCCGCATCTGGTCGGCGCTCTTGACGAAGTAGCCGCCACCCTCGAAGCGGAACCGGTTCGGGTCGTCGATGTTGCTGCCGGTCTGCACGCACAGCAGCACGTCGTGCGCGGTCGCCTGCGCCTCGTGCGTGTAGTGCGAGTCGTTGGTGACGACCGGCGGGATGTCGAGCTTGCGGGCGATCTCGGTGAGACCCTCGCGGACCCGACTCTCGATGGAGAGGCCGTGATCCATGATCTCCAGGAAGTAGTTCTCCTTGCCGAAGATGTCCTGGTAGCTCGCGGCGACCTTGAGCGCCTCGTCGAACTGCCCCAGCCGCAGCCGGGTCTGCACCGCGCCGGACGGGCAGCCGGTGGTCGCCATGATGCCCTCGGCGTGCTCGGCGATCAACTCCATGTCCATCCGGGGCCACTTGACGTAGTGCCCCTCCATGGACGCGCGCGAGTTGAGGGTGAACAGGTTCTTCAGACCCCGGGCGTTCTTCGCCCACATGGTCTTGTGGGTGATCGCGCCGTTACCCGAGATGTCGTCGCTCTTCTGCTCCGGCCGACCCCACTTGACCCGCGCCTTGTGATAGCGCGACTCCGGCGCCACGTACGCCTCGACGCCCAGGATCGGCGTGATCCCGGCGGCCATCGCCTGGTTGTAGAAGTCGTTCGCGCCGTGCATGTTGCCGTGGTCGGTGATCGCCACCGCCGGCATGCCCAGCCGGTTGGCCTCGGCGAACAGGTCCTTCAGCCGGGCCGCTCCGTCGAGCATCGAGTACTCGGTGTGCACGTGCAGATGCGCGAACGAATCAGCCATGCCTGGCGCCCCCCGGCGGTGTGGATCTCGGTGGTCGGAGCCGACCGGGACCTACCCTACCGAGGTGATCTCGGCGGCTCCACCGTCCGCGCCGAGGGTGGTCCGCGTCTCCCCCACGACTATTCTCGGAACATGGCGAGGTATTACGACGTACACCCGGAGAACCCGCAGCCACGGGTCATCGGCCAGGTCGCGGACCTGATCCGCGGCGGTGGGCTGGTCGCGTACCCGACGGACTCCTGCTACGCGCTCGGCATCCAGTTGGGCAACCAGGACGGCCTGGACCGGATCCGCCAGATCCGCCACCTCGACGACCGGCACCACTTCACCCTGGTCTGCCGGGACTTCGCGCAGCTCGGCCAGTTCGTGCAGATCAACAACGCGGTCTTCCGCCTGGTGAAGGCGTCCACGCCGGGCAGCTACACGTTCATCCTGCCGGCCACCAAGGAGGTGCCGCGCCGGATGCTGCACCCGAAGAAGCGGACCGTCGGCGTGCGGGTGCCCCGGCACACCGTGACCCAGGCGCTGCTCGCCGAGTTGGGCGAGCCGCTGGTGTCGAGCACCCTGGCGCTGCCCGGCGAGGACGAGCCGATGACCCAGGGCTGGGAGATCAAGGAACGGCTCGACCACCAGCTCGACGCGGTGCTCGACGCCGGCGACTGCGGCAAGGAGCCGACGACGGTGATCGACCTGTCCGGGCCCGAGCCGGAGATCCTGCGCCGGGGCGCCGGCGACGTCTCCCGGTTCGAGTAGCGCGGGTCGGGTGCCGGACCGGACGAGGGCGGGCCACCGCCGCCGGCCGTACGCTTGAGGATCGGCCACCGGCGAGCATTGGACACCCGGCATGCCCGACCCCCCGGACCTCGACGCCCTGGCCCGCCGCGCCGCGCAGGGCGACCCGGCGGCGCTGGACGCCCTGCTGGTCGCGGTGCGTCCGGAGGTGCTGCGGCTGTGCGCCCGATTCCTGCCCAACCGCCAGGACGCCGAGGAAGCCTGCCAGGACACGCTCCTGGCGCTGGCCGGCGGCGTCGACCGATTCGAGGGTCGCTCCTCGTTTCGCACCTGGCTGCACCCGCTGGCCGCCAACCGGGCCCGCTCCACGTACCGCACGCTGCGACGCCGCTGTCGACTGGAGGCCGGCGGCGTTCCGGTGCCCGACCAGGCCGATCCCCGACGGACCAGCGTGGTCGCGGGCACCCGCCTCGATCTGCTCGACGCGTTCGACTCGGTCCACCCCGACCACGCCGAGGTGGTGGCCCTGCGCGACGTCCTCGGGCTGAGCTACCCCGAGATCGCCGCCCTGCTCGACGTGCCGGTGGGCACGGTGAAGTCCCGGTTGCACCTGGCCCGGCGGCAGGTCCGGCAACGGCTCGGCGCCGGATGAGCCCGGCGTCGTCCCGCCGGCTCGTCGTCGTCCTCGCGGCCACCGTGGGGGTCGCCGCATGTCGGAGCGGCCGAAACGGGGCTTGGGCAAACACGATGATGTCGTAGTGGACAACAGTGTGTGCCACACAGTATGGTGTGACACATGGTTAGCGAGGATGTTCTACGGACGCACCTGCAGGAGCTGCGTCGAGGCACCGTCGTGGTGGCCAGCCTGGTCGCGCTCCGCCGACCGGACTACGGCTACGCACTGCTGCAACGGCTCACCGACCACGGCTTTCCGGTCGACGCCAACACGCTCTACCCGCTGCTGCGCCGCCTGGAGGACCAGGGCCTGCTGACCAGCGAGTGGAACACCGAGGAGAGCCGGCCGCGCAAGTTCTACCGGACCAGCGACGAGGGCGAGTCGATGCTGAGCCGGCTCCTGGACGACCTCGCCGCCGTACAGACCTCCATCACCGGGCTGATCCAAGGAGTGGACCGATGAACACCCTGACCGACCGCTACCTGGCCGCCACCCTGCGCTCGGTGCCCGCCCAGCGGCGCGACGAGATCGCGACCGAGCTGCGCGCCTCGATCGAGGACATGATCGAGGACCGGACGGGGGGCGGCGAGGACGCGGCGGCCGCCGAGCGGGAGGTGCTCACCGAGCTGGGCAACCCCGACCGGCTGGCCGCCCGCTACGCCGACCGCCGACTCCAGCTCCTCGGCCCCACCTACTACCTGGTCTGGTTGCGGCTGCTGAAGCTGCTGCTCAGCTTCATCCCGGCGCTCGCCGGCACGGTGGTCACGGTCGTCAACGTGGTCGAGGGCAAGGGCTTCGGCGCCATCGGGCCGGGCCTCGTCGTCGCCCTGCACGTGGCCGTGCACATCAGCTTCTGGCTCACGCTGACCTTCGTCCTCATCGAGCGGTCCCAGCCCACCGCCGACCTGCCCGACTGGACCGTCGACGAGCTGCCCGACGTCCCCGCGCACCGCGACATCTCCCTCGTCGACACCATCGCGTCGGTGGCCATGCTGGTGCTGACCATCGGCTACCTGCCCTTGCAGCACTACCAGTCGTGGGTGCGTGCCAGCGACGGCGACAACATCCCCGTCCTCGACCCGGCGCTCTGGTCGTTCTGGCTGCCGGCGCTGATCGTCGTCCTGCTCGCCATCGCGGTGTTCGAGATCGTCAAGTACCGGATCGGGCGCTGGAGCTGGCCCCTGTTCGCGGTGAAGGCGCTGCTCAACCTCGCGTTCACGGTGGCGCTGGCCGGGCTGGCGCTCTCCGACGCGCTGCTCAACCCGGCCCTGGGCGAGCGGCTGAGCTGGCTGGCGGACGCGGACAACCGCAACCTTCTCAACGCCCTCATCGCGCTGGGCGCCGCAGTGGTGCTGGTGTGGGACCTGATCGACACGGCCCTCAAGACCCGTCGCCAGACGACCTGAGCGACAGCGGAGACGGCGGCCCGGCGCGGACACCGCGTCGGGCCGCCGCACGTCGGCGCGCGGTCACCGCCGGTCCGTCCGGATAGCGGGCGCGGCCGGCGACGTGGCATCGTTCCCGGATGACCGAGGCACAGCGCGACGAGTGGCGGCGTCCGGGCCCGACGGCCCAGCAGCGGCGGATCGACCTGTGGATCGGGCTCGCGGTGACCGGGCTGGCGCTGGTCAGCCTCACCCTGGCCCGCAGCACCGGGGCGTTCCTGCTGGGGCCACCGCCGTCCGGGCTGGAGCAGCTGTTCTGGACCGTCGCGGTGACGCTTCCGCTGGTCGGGCGGCGGCGCTGGCCGGCCGCCACCCTGCTGGTCGTCGCGGTGGCGTTCATCGCCGCGCAGGCCCGGTCGGCGCCGGAGACCCAGTTCTCCGCGTGGGCCCTGTTCTGCGCCCTCTACACGATGGGCGCCTGGGGACCGGACCGCCGGGTGGCCCGCCGGCTGCGGATCGGCGTGATCGCCACGATGTTCGCCTGGCTGGGCGTCTACTACGCGGTGACGATCGACCACATCCCGCCCGGCGCCTTCGACGACGCGGTCGGCCCGGTGCCGCCGGTGCTCGCCGCGATGGTCAGCGGCGTCCTGGTCAACGTGCTGGTCTTCGGGTTCGCGTACTTCTTCGGCGAGACCGCCTGGGTGGCCGCGCGGCGCGAGCACGAGCTGCGCGAACAGGCCGAGGAGCTGCGCCGGTCCCAGGCCGAGGGCCGGGAGCGGGCGGTGCTCGGCGAACGGGTCCGGATCGCCCGGGAGCTGCACGACGTCGTCGCCCACCACGTGTCGGTGATGGGCGTACAGGCGTCCGCCTGCCGCCGGGTGTTCGACCGCGACCCGGGCAAGGCCCGCACGGCACTCACCGCCATCGAGCAGAGCGCCCGCACCGCCGTCGACGAGCTGCGCCGGATGCTCGGCGTGCTGCGCGCCTCCGGCGACGGCGACGTTGAGCGGCCCGCGCCCGGCGACGTCGAGCGCATCGCCGAGCTGGTCGAGCGGGCGCGGGCCGCGGGCCTGACGGCCACCCTCGGGGTGTACGGCGAGCCCGTCGCACTGCCCGAGTCGGTCTCGCAGGCTGCCTACCGGGTGACGCAGGAGGCGGTGACCAACACCCTGAAGCACGCCGGGGCGGATCTGCTGGATGTGCGGGTCCGCTATCTGGCCCGGGAGGTGGAGGTCGACGTGACCGACGACGGACGGACCGGCGGCCGGGCCGATGCCGCCGGGCTCGGCCTGATCGGGATGCGCGAGCGGGTCACCGCGCACGACGGCGAGCTGGAGGCCGGGCCCCGGGCCGGCGGGGGTTGGCGGGTCCGTGCCCGCTTCCCGCTCGCGGACCCGGCGATCGGCCGGCAGCGCGAAACCGGAGACGGACGGTCGTTGACGGCCGGGGCGGGGCGGTCGTCGTGAGCACCGCATCGATCACCCCGATCCGGGTGCTGCTCGCCGACGACCAGCATCTCGTGCGCACCGGCTTTCGGATCATCCTGGAGGTGGAGGACGACATCACGGTGGTCGGTGAGGCCGCCGACGGCGCGCGGGCCGTCACCATGGCCCGCGCCACGCGCCCGGACGTGGTGCTGATGGACGTGGAGATGCCCGGCATGGACGGGCTGGAGGCCACCCGGCGGATCACCGACGACGGGCCCGACGCACCGGCGGTGCTGATCCTCACCACCTTCGACCGCGACGACTATCTCTTCACCGCGCTGCGGGCCGGGGCCAGCGGTTTCCTGCTCAAGAACGGCACACCCGAGGAGCTGATCGAGGCGATCCGGGTGCTGGCCCGCGGCGACGGTCTGCTCGCCCCGGAGATCACCCGCCGGGTGATCTCCACGTTCGCCCGTCCCGGTGATCCGGCGGGCACCGCGCACCGGGGGACCGATGCCGAGGCCGCGCTGGGCGAGCTGACCCCGCGGGAACGGGAGGTGCTGGTGCTGCTCGCCGCCGGCTCGAGCAACGCCGAGATCGCTGCGACGATGTGCCTCGGCGAGGCGACGGTGAAGACGCACGTGAGTCGGGTGCTGGCGAAACTGGGCCTGCGCGACCGGGTCCAGGCGGTGGTGTTCGCGTACGAGAACGGGGTGGTCCGCCCCGGCGGATGACCGGTGTCCGTCGCTCGGCGGACCCCTCGGCTTAGCCCCCGGAGGGATGGCGGGCCGACGGGTTCGATCTAGCGTGGACGCGTGACGAGAACGCTCCAACTCGACGGCGTCGACCGCAGTTTCGGCGACCGGCAGGTGCTCAAGAACGTGTCCTTCGAGGTGGCCGCCGGCCGGATGACCGGCTTCGTCGGCGCCAACGGCGCCGGCAAGACCACCACCATGCGGATCATCCTGGGTGTGCTCGCCCCCGACGCCGGGGAGGTGAGCTGGGGCGGCGCGAAGCTCACCCGGCAGGACCGCCGCCGCTTCGGCTACATGCCGGAGGAACGGGGCCTGTACCCCAAGATGACCACGCGGGAGCAGGTCGCCTATCTGGGCCGGTTGCACGGCCTGGACGCCCCCGCCGCCCGCCGCGCCACGGACGCTCTGCTGGAGCGGGTCGGGCTGGGTGAGCGCGGCGACGACCTGCTGGAGACGCTGTCGCTGGGCAACCAGCAGCGGGCCCAGATCGCCGCCGCGCTGGTGCACGACCCCGAGGTGCTGGTGCTCGACGAGCCGTTCTCCGGTCTCGACCCCCTCGCCGTCGACACGGTCGTCGCCGTGTTGCGCGAACGCGCCGCTGCCGGAGTGCCGGTGCTGTTCTCCAGCCACCAACTCGACGTGGTGGAGCGCCTCTGCGACGACCTGGTGATCATCAATGACGGGGTGATCCGGGCCGCCGGAAGCCGTACGCGGCTGCGCGACTCGTACACCTCGCCCCGCTTTGAGCTGGTGGTGGCGACCGACGCCGGCTGGGTCCGCGACCAGCCCGGGGTCACCCTGGTCGAGCTGGACGGCGCGCGGGCGGTCTTCGACCTGCCGGTCGGCGCCGACGAGCAGCCCATCCTGCACGCGGCCCTCGCCCGCGGCCCGGTCCGCGCCTTCCGCCCGGTCAGCCCCTCGCTCACCGAGATCTTCCGAGAGGTCACCCAGTGAACGTCACCCAGGCCACCCGGCTGGTCGCCGAACGCGAGATCCGGGTCAAGCTCCGCGATCGCACCTTCCTGTTCGGCACGCTGTTCTTCCTGGTGATCGCCGCCGCCGGCACCATCCTGCCGCCGTTGCTCTCCGGCGGCCCGAAGAGCGTGGCCGTCACCCAGGACGCGGCCGGCCCGCTGCGCGCCGCCGGGCTCGACGTCCGGGTGGTAGCCGACGACCGGGCCGCCGAGCAGGCCGTCCGCGACGGGGACGTGGACGCCGCGGTCGTCAGCGGTCCGGCGGTGCTCGCCATGGACGACGCACCTCACGAGGTGGTCCGGGCGCTGAGCATCGCGCCGCCGGTGCGCCTCCTCGACCCCGACGCGGTCGACCCGGTGGTGGCGTTCCTGGTGCCGTTCGTGTTCGCGTTCGTCTTCTTCATCACCTCGCAGACCTTCGGCCTGCAGATCGCGCAGAGCGTCACCGAGGAGAAGCAGACCCGGATCGTGGAGATCCTGGTGGCGGCCGTGCCGGTACGGGCGCTGCTGGCCGGCAAGGTGATCGCCGGGGGCATCCTGGCGCTCGGGCAGATCGCGCTGATTGGTCTCGTAACCGTCCTCGGCATGCGGATCGGTGACAGCGGGGACCTGCTCACCCTGCTCGCTCCGGCGATCGGCTGGTTCGTGCCGTTCTTCCTGCTCGGCTTCGTGCTGCTGGCCGCGATGTGGGCGGCGGCCGGCGCCCTGGTCAACCGCCAGGAGGACATCGCCGGTGTGTCGACACCGGTGCAGCTCGCCGTCATGCTGCCGTTCTTCGCGGTGATCTTCCTGAACGACAACGCGACCGCGATGCGGGTGCTGTCGTACCTGCCGTTCTCGTCGCCCACGGCGATGCCGCTGCGGCTGTTCACCGGCGACGCGGCCGGCTGGGAGCCGATCGTGTCGCTCGCCGTCCTGCTGGTCGCCGCCGGCGCCTTCGTGGTCGCCGGGGCCCGCGTCTACGAGGGTTCGCTGCTCCGCACCAACGGCCGGACCTCGCTGCGCGCCGCCTGGCGGGAGCGGGAGAGCATCGGCTGACCCGCGAGGGCCCACGCGGGCGTCGGTGTCCTGAGCGGACACCGGCGCCCGTCGCGTACACCGGCCACCCGACCAGATGTTTCTCGTCGATCGGGGGCGGAGTGCTGACCGACCACACGGCCGGCGCGGCTCACACGGCAGTCGCCCGTGGTCAGCGGGTGGGCACCGAGGCCCAGCCGGCCGGCAACCGGGGCGCCGACCAGGCCGGATCGGGTTGCCACCGCGCCCACGCCGGATCCCACCACCGCTGACCCGCGTCGAGCAGGGCGGCGATCCGGTCGCCCTCGCCGCGGATCGCGTCCGCCATGCCCGGGTAGCGCCCCTCGACGAGGCGCTGCGCGAACATCTCGACGTCCTTCCAGACGTACCGGTCGTCGTCCGCGCCCCACCACAGGTCCAGCTCGTGGTCGAGAGTGTCCACCCCGATCGGGGTACGCCGCAGCGGATCCTGCAGGTTGAAGTACCAGCCGGCGAAGTCGCGCTGCGGGCCCGTCCAGAACACGTCCACCGAGTGCGCCTCGCCCGGCCGGTGCAGCATCAGCTTGCCGTGCCCCGACCAGGAGCGGTGGCCGGCCGTCTCCCACGGGTGCCGGCCACAGGGGAAGACGCCGTCGGTCGGGAAGCCGAACTCCGCCCCCGGCGGGAGGTAGAGGGCGAGCAGGTCGGGCGAGTCCTCGACGCAGATCGTCGGGCAGCCGAACCAGACCTCGCCCCGCAGGATCTCCCGCCGGACGACCACCTCACCCGGCGCGAATCGGCGTTCCACCATCTCCCCCGGAACCTCCTCGTTCGCTCCCCGAGGAAGGAAGCCTACGGCCGCCGCTCCCCTAGACGAATAAGTCCTAACTCAAGACGGGGCTGGGGTTGCGGCGAAGGGCGCTGGTCATCCGCTTTGGCTGCCCGCCGTGTCGGACTGCTGTTGAGCGGTATACCTCAGAGGTATGAATATGACTCTGAGGTATACCGCTTACGACCGCATCCGCCCCGACGGAGGTGACCGAGGGTCACCGCTGGCCGCGCCCACCGCCCCAGCCAAGATTAGGAATTATTCGTCTAGGAGGAGTCAGAGGCTGGACAGCGGGCGTCGACGCGACCACCCTGTGCGGTTGGAGCTGTGCTTCGGCGACAGCTTCGCCGGGAGGGCCGACGGCTCCCGCCGGGCGCCCGGCGGCGCCGGGGCGCTTGATCGACTCCGTTTCACGGAAAGCGGGGTATCCCCACGCGTCGGACACCCCCACTTCCATGATGTCGAGTCGATCACGCGTTGGGTGCTACTCGGCGGCCTTGGCGTGGGTCACGAACGCGGCCCAGGCCGCCGGGGAGAAGGTGAGCGCCGGCCCCTCGACGTCCTTGCTGTCCCGGATGGCCACGACACCGGGAAGGTTGTCCGCGACCTCCACGCAGTTGCCCTCATTGCCACTACGTGTGCTCGTGCGCCAGCGGGCACCGGTCAGATCACTCATCGTAGGTCTCCTTGATCACTGTGCTCACCAGATCCTCCGAGGCGCGCTCGGGCAGGGCAAGATCCCAAAGCGCCTGCCAGACCTCAGAGTACGTCTGGACCTCCGCCGGACGATCGAGGTAGAGGCCACCGGTCAGCGACTCGCTGTAGACCGTGCTGGGCTCCGCCGGCCGGGTGCCGATTGCCGGAAAATCGAGCAAGACGAAGGCTCCGGCAACGGATGCCCGGTGCGGTCCGATCCCCAGCGGCAGCACCCGGACGGCGATGTTCGGCGCTTGAGCGGCGTTGACCAGGTGAGCGAGTTGCATCCGCCAGCCCTCGATGTCATCGATGGGTCGGCGGACCACGGCTTCGTCGATCACGACATCAAGACGCGGGGCCGCAGGACTGCGCCTGGTCAACAGCTTCTGTCGCTGCATCCGTAGGGCGACCTTCTGCGCCACCTCCTGCGGGGTACGCCCGGGTTTGGTCTCGAACACCGCGGCCATGTACTCCGGGGTCTGGAGGAGTCCGGGAATGAGGGTCGGCTCGTACTGGCGGATGGAAGAGGAGGCGGCCTCCAGTCCCACGTACAACTCGAACCAGCCCGGGATCACCTCGTCATAGGCGTGCCACCACCCCCGGGACTTGCTCTCCCGGGCAAGACTGACCAACACCTCGGTCAGTTCGGCAGACGTGCCGTAGAGCTGACACATCAACACCACGTCATGAGTACGCAGCGCAGTCTGGCCACTCTCCAACCGGTACATCTTGGCGCGGGACCATTCGAGGTCATTGGCGGCAGCCTCAAGGTTGATTCCGGCTTCCTCACGTGCCTGGCGCAGAAGCCGCCCGAGTTGCCGCCGTGGGACTGACGAACCGACCTCACTCATTCGGCCTCCGGTCTCACCTCTCGTGGCCTGTCTGTCTCATCTGGAACAGCATGGCCGGCCAAACGAGACGCCGTCAATCTCGAAGCGCGGTTTTCGGTGTGAGACGTTGCAGATCGTTGGCCGGCAACGGAATCCTGCCTGCTAGATGCCCTACTCGCATTGACTTCGGGAGGCAGGCCGTGTGCCGTTGGAAGTGGTTTCACCGACCGGATGAGCCAGTCGACGTGGTGGAGCGGACCCGGTTCCCGGGCCGGGCTGGCGCCTACCGGCGCACCACGCCGCTCGCGTCGAGCGAGGAGAAGAGCGCGGCGTCGCCCCAGCGAGGTGATCGCCATGATGGGTGAGGAGCCCCGACCCGAGCCGCCGTTCCTCGTGACGATGGCGAGCTACGTGATCGACTTTCATCATCGCAACGTCTGCACCAGGTGCGGCCCGGATGGTTCGTGTCCCCGGCTGGTCGAGGCAAGTGATCATCTCAAGGCGTGGCGCGACCGGAAATCCGGCGGCCGTGCGGGCGGGTGACCTCTTTCAGGTCACCCGCGCGGCGAGGATCCAGTTCAGCCGGCCGATCCTGTTCCGCGTCATCCGCGTTCTCGACTGGCCAACCTATGACGGGTGGGTCTGGCTCGACGGCTACGAGGTGGGGCCGAGACTGGACGCGATCGCCCGACGGTCGATCGTCGTGCGGCCTGCCGGGCTGCTGCCGGTGGCACCCGTCATCCCGAGCCGATCAAGGGGGCGCTGACACACGTCAGGTCGCCGATATGGGGGCAACCGCTCGCGCGGACACCCCCACATCGGCGACCTGGTGTGGATCACGCCGGGCAGGCCGGGCAGGCCGGACCTCAGGCGTCGACGGCCGCCATCACGTCGTCGCTGACGTCGAAGTTCGCGTAGACGTTCTGCACGTCGTCGCAGTCCTCCAGGACGTCGATCAGCTTGAAGATCTTGCGGGCGCCCTCTTCGTCGAGCGGGACGTTCATGCTGGGGATCAGGGAGGACTCGGCCGACTCGTACTCGATGCCGGCGTCCTGCAGCGCGGTGCGCACCGGAATCAGGTCGGTCGGCTCGGAGACCACCTCGAACGCCTCACCGAGGTCGTTGACCTCCTCGGCGCCGGCGTCGAGCACGGCCATCATCACGTCGTCCTCGCTGGTGCCCTCCTTGGGCACGATCACCACGCCCTTGCGGGAGAACATGTACGACACCGAGCCGGCGTCGGCGAGCGAGCCGCCGTTGCGGGTGAGCGCGGTGCGCACCTCGGTCGCGGCCCGGTTGCGGTTGTCGGTGAGGCACTCGATGAGCATGGCCACGCCGTTCGGGCCGTACCCCTCGTACATGATGGTCTGCCAGTCGGCGCCGCCGGCCTCCAGGCCGGAGCCGCGCTTGACGGCGCGGTCGATGTTGTCGTTCGGCACCGAGCTCTTCTTCGCCTTCTGGATCGCGTCGAAGAGCGTCGGGTTACCGGACGGGTCGCCGCCACCGGTCCGCGCGGCCACCTCGACGTTCTTGATCAGCTTGGCGAACATCTTGCCGCGCTTGGCGTCGATGACGGCCTTCTTGTGCTTGGTCGTCGCCCACTTTGAGTGGCCGGACATCTTCTACCTCCGTCTGTCATTGCACGCCTGCGTCGACTGCCGCACCGATTCCGCGCCGCATCGGCGATCCGGCGGCCGGTCGGCCCCGCGGGAAGTGCCGCGCCGGGCGACGGCCCTGCCGAACCGCGACAATCTTACCGAGGTCACACCCCGCCATGTCACGCCCGGGACCGGCCCGGGGCGGCGGCACGGCGCCGGGGCCTGCCCAGACCAACGATCCGGGGGCGGGATTCATGCCCGCCACCGCGCTTCCGCCGCTCAGGCGGCGCGCACCAGCTCCACGAAGTACGCGTGTACGCGCAGGTCACCCGTCAGCTCAGGGTGGAACGAGGTGGCCAGCAGGTTGCCCTGCCGCACCGCCACGATCCGCTCGGCGGCCGGGCCGCCGGTCACCTTCCCGATCACCTGGACGGCCGCGCCGACGCGCTCAACCCACGGCGCGCGGATGAACACCGCGTGGAACGGCTCCCCCGGCACGCCGGCGACCTCCACCGGCGCCTCGAACGAGTCGACCTGCCGGCCGAACGCGTTACGCCGTACGGTCATGTCGATCCCGGCGAAGCCGCGCTGGTCGGCCCGACCGTCCAGCACCTCGGTGGCCAGCATGATCATGCCGGCGCAGGAGCCGTAGACCGGCATGCCGTCGGCGATCCGCTTGTCGATCGGCTCACGCATCTCGAAGATGTCGGCGAGCTTGCTGATGGTGGTGGACTCGCCCCCCGGGATCACCAGCCCGTCGACCGCGTCCAGCTCGCTCGGGCGGCGGACCGGGCGGGCATCCGCGCCCGCCGCGGCCAGCGCCGCCACGTGCTCCCGGACGTCGCCCTGGAGCGCGAGCACACCGATGGTGGGTCGGTTCATCCTCACCAACCGCGCTCGGCCAGGCGGTGCGGCTGCGGGATCTCGTCGACGTTGATGCCGACCATCGCCTCACCCAGACCCCGGGAGACCTTCGCCAGCACATCCGGGTCGTCGTGGAAGGTGGTGGCCTTGACGATCGCGGCGGCCCGCTGAGCCGGGTTGCCGGCCTTGAAGATGCCGGAGCCGACGAAGACGCCCTCCGCGCCGAGCTGCATCATCATCGCCGCGTCGGCCGGCGTGGCGATCCCGCCGGCGGTGAACAGCACCACCGGCAGCTTGCCGCTCTCGGCGACCTCCTTGACCAGCTCGTACGGGGCCTGCAGCTCCTTCGCGGCGACGTACAGCTCGTCGGCCGGCAGCGAGGACAGCCGGCGGATCTCCTGGCGGATCTTGCGCATGTGGGTGGTGGCGTTGGAGACGTCACCGGTGCCGGCCTCGCCCTTGGAGCGGATCATGGCCGCGCCCTCGGTGATCCGGCGCAGCGCCTCGCCCAGGTTGGTCGCGCCACAGACGAAGGGCACGGTGAACGCCCACTTGTCGATGTGGTTCGCGTAGTCGGCCGGGGTCAGCACCTCGGACTCGTCGACGTAGTCGACGCCGAGCGACTGGAGGATCTGCGCCTCCACGAAGTGACCGATGCGGGCCTTGGCCATCACCGGGATGGACACCGCCTCGATGATCCCGTCGATCATGTCGGGGTCGCTCATCCGGGACACCCCGCCCTGCGCGCGGATGTCGGCGGGCACCCGCTCCAGGGCCATCACCGCGACCGCGCCGGCGTCCTCGGCGATCTTGGCCTGCTCGGCGTTGACGACGTCCATGATCACGCCGCCCTTGAGCATCTCGGCCATGCCCCGCTTCACGCGGGCCGTGCCGACGACGGGGGCGGTGCCGGTGGTCGAGGCGGTGGTTTCGGGCACGGGTCATCGCTCCTTGGACGTGCGGTGGGGGTGGCAGCGGAAATGCTACGCACTGGTCAACGCCGCGCCGACAGCCAATCAGACCCCCGGTGGCCTGCACTGTGGCCCTGCTCACCGCCGCGCCGGCCCGCCCCGGTCAGCCTCCGCCCGCCCCGATCAGCCGGCCGGAACGTCGGCCGGCACGACGAGCGTCGGGTCGTCGATGTCGAAGTAGCGCGGCCACTCCCGGCCCCGCCCCATCCGAAACAACCGCACCAGCGGACGACTGCGCGCCGACCGGGCGTCGCGAACCAGGTCGGTGTGCACCTGCCGGGACAACGCGAGACGGCGGCTCGCCGCGATGACCGCCGTGCAGTCCGGATCGGCCGCGTCCAGCCGCACCGAGCGCAACTGCCGGGTCAGGTCGTTCTCAGCCGCCTCCCGCTCCTGCGGCGGAGCGTCCAGCGCGATCCGGGCCGCCGCGTACAACTCGACGCCGAAACGCCGCTCCGCCAGCACCGCCGCGGCCGCTGCCCGGCGCAGCAGGTGGGCGTCGAGGGCCCGCGCCGCCAGCTCCGCGCGGCCCTGCAGCCGCTCGACCCGGCCGGCGGTCCAGATGAGGTACGCCGCAAGCACCCCCACGAGCACACTCGCGGCCACCACCCACCACATGTGCGGCATCGTAGTGCTGCTCCGTTTCTCCTCCGTTGCGCACGCCCGCGCCGGTCACCGGCGTCACCAGCCGCACCATCCGTCACGCGGGTCAGCCCAGCCCCACCCATTCCTGGTCGATGACCCGCCCGTCGGTCGCCTCGATCGCCGCTGCGTATACCTCAAGAACACGCCGAGCAACCACCGGCCAGTCGAAATTCGCCACCACCTGATCGCCGCAGGCGCTCAGCGTGGCCCGCCCGGCCGGGTCGTCGAGCAGCTCGGACAGGGCGTCACGCAATCCCACCGCGTCTCCGGTCGGGAACAGCCGCCCCGCCCGCCCACCGTCGAGCACCCGGCGGAACGCGTCCAGGTCACTCGCGATCACCGTGGTGCCGGCGGCCAGCGCCTCGGTGAGGATCATCCCGAACGACTCGCCGCCGGTGTTCGGCGCCACGTACAGGTGCACGCTGCGCAGCATCCGGGCCTTGTCCGCCTCGGAGACCAGCCCGAGGAACGTCACCCGCTCCCGCAGCACGGCCGGGAACTGGTCGTACAGGTCGTCCGGGTCACCCGGGCCGGCGACCAGCAGCCGCAACCCCGGGCGGGTCGCCGCCAGCGCCACGAAGGCGTCCCGCAGCACCGGGAAACCCTTGCGCGCCTCCGTGAACCGGCCCAGGAAACCCACCGTGCCGCCGGTGCCCGGCCCGCACTCCCCCGGCCAGCCTGGCAGCGGCTCGGCGTCGGCGAACTTCGCCACCGCCACCCCGTTGGGGATCTCCACCGCGCCGCCGTCCATGTGCTCGACCTGCACCTTGCGGGCCAGCGCGCTCACCGCGATCCGGGCGGTGATCCGCTCCAACACGATCTGCAGCACACCCTGCGCGGCGGCCAGCACCCGCGAACGGGTCATCGCCGTGTGGAACGTGGCCACCACCGGGCCGCGAGCGGAGAGCACCGCCAGCAGCGACAGGCTCAACGTCAGCGGCTCGTGCACGTGCAGCACGTCGAAGTCACCGTTGGTGAGCCAGCGCCGGACCCGCGCGGTCGAGACCGGGCCGAACGCGATCCGGGCCACCGACCCGTTGTACGGCAGCGGCACCGCCCGGCCGGCGGACACCACGTACTCCGGCAGCGGCGAATCCTCATCCGCCGGAGCGAGCACGCTGACCTCGTGACCGAGCACGATCAGCGCCTCGGCGAGATCCATGACGTGGTTCTGCACCCCGCCGGGGACGTCGAACGAGTACGGGCACACGATGCCGATCCGCATGCGTCAGCCCACCCCTTCAGCCCTGGCCGGGGGCTGACGAGGGCAGCGCCGTGCCCTCCCCCGCCCTCCTCTGGTCCAACCACATCCGCTGCAACATGTGCCAGTCTTCCGGATGCCGGGCGATACCCGCCGCCAGACCGTCGGCGATCAGCTGGGTCAGCGACCGGACCCGCTGGTCCAGAGGCCCCACCTCGGGCCCGGGCACCGGCAGCGGGCCGGCGAGCGAGGCGCACGCCACGTCCTGCTCGTACCACAACGAGGCCACGTACAGCGGCGCTCCGGTGTGCAGGGCGAGCAGCGCCGGCCCGGCCGGCATCCGAGTCTTCCCACCGAAGAAGTCCACCTCCACCCCCCGGGCGGAGAGGTCCCGGTCGGCCAGCAGCGGCACCACCGCGCCGGCGCGGACGCGGTCCAGCAGCACGTCGAACGCCGGACGCGGGCCACCGTGGGTGGGCAGGATCTCCATCCCGAGCTCGGCCCGGAAGGCCAGGAAACGCTCGTACACGCCCTCCGGCTTGAGCCGCTCCATGACTGTGGTGATCGGCCAACCGGTGGCCGCGACCCAGGCGCCCGCGGCATCCCAGTTGCCTGCGTGCGGCAGCGCCACCACCGCGCCCCGGCCGGCGGCCACGTCGGCGGCGAGCAACTCCGCGCCGTCGAGGCGGAACCCGGCCAGGATCTGCTCCCGGCTCAACGCGGGCAGCCGGAACGCCTCCATCCAGTACCGGGCGTACGAGCGCAGCCCGCGCTTGACGAGATCGTCCAGCTCCGCCTCGGGCAGCTCCGGGCCGACCACCCGGCGCAGGTTCGCGCGCAGTCGGGCCGTACCCCCGCCACCGCCGCGATGGGCGCGGTCCGCGCCCGCCTGGAACGCCGCCGCCACCAACGGCCGGGGAAGCGCGCGGACCAGCCGCCATCCGGCGACGTAGCCCAGCTCGGTGAGGTTCACGCGGCCCGGCCGCCGGTCGTCCGACGCCGGGTCGCCGGCAGCCCGCTCACGCCTGGCCGTCCGGCTGGAGCTGCTGGGCCTGGCGGTAGACGTGCGCCACCCGCTGCCCCACCGTGAAGATCGAGATGGCGGCGAGCAGCCAGAGCGCGATCTCCAGGGCCGGCTTCACGCCGACGCCCGTGAGGATCCCGCCGACGCCGACGATCAGCAGCCGCTCGGTGCGCTCGGCGATGCCCACGTTGCAGGTCATGCCCAGCCCTTCGGCGCGCGCCTTCACGTAGGAGACGAGCCCGCCGGCGGCCAGGCACAGCAGCGCGGCGGCCACCCCGGAGTGGTCGCCCCGGGTGGCCAGCCAGTAGGCCACCGCGCCGAAGACGGCGCTGTCGGCGACCCGGTCCATGCTTGAGTCGAGGAACGCGCCGAAGCGGGTGGAGCCGCCGCTCATCCGGGCCATCGTCCCGTCGAGCAGGTCGGTGAGCGCGAACACGGTCACGATCAACGCGCCCGCGACCAGGTGGCCGCGGGCACCGAAGCCGAGCGCGCCGATGAGCACACCAACGGTGCCCGCGACGGTGACGGCATTGGGAGTGACGCCCGCGCGCAGGAGGGCACGTGCGATCGGCTCGACGACGCGGGTCATCCCCGCGCGGGCCGACACTTGGAAGATCTTCGCCATGGCGGTCCCCACGATAACGGTCCGCCCAGGTCCGGCGATACGGCCGGTCCCTGCGACCCGCCCGGGGCAGGCTTGTGCCTGTACGGCAACGGGTGTGAGATCGAGCCGGGAGGTGAGCCAGCTCACCCGCCCGCCCGTTGAGTTCCCGCTGTGCAGCAGACCACCGGAGGATATCGCCGCGCACTCGCCCCGGGCCGCTTCCACCTCGCGCGGCGGTCGCCACCCACCACCGGCTGAGGGAGGTGCGCCCCATGGCGCAGAAAAATCAGGAAAAGGGGGCCACCGGCGGCACGCCGGTGGTGACCGACCCCGCGCGGGTACGCAACGTGGTGCTCGTCGGGCATTCCGGAGCGGGCAAGACGACGCTCGTCGAGGCGCTGCTCGCCGCGACCGGCACCATCGGCCGGGCCGGCAGCGTCGTCGACGGCACCACGGTCGGCGACCACGACCCGGCCGCCGTACGCCAGCAGCGCTCGGTGAGCCTGTCCTGCGCGCCCCTGCTGCACAACGGCATCAAGGTCAACCTGCTGGACACACCCGGGTACGCCGACTTCGTCGGCGAGCTGCGGGCCGGCCTGCGGGCCGCCGACGCCGCGCTGTTCGTCGTCTCGGCGGCCGGTGGGATGGACGCCGCCACGGTGGCGCTGTGGGAGGAGTGCGCCGCGGTCGACATGCCGCGCGCCGTCGCGGTGGCCCGACTGGACCAGCCCCGCGCCGACTTCGACGAGGCGGTGGCGCTCTGCCAGCGGGTCTTCGGCGACAACGTGATGCCCCTGTACCTGCCGATGCTCGGCGACGACGGGGTCTCCACCGAGGGCCTTCTCGGGCTGATCACCCGACGGGTCTTCGACTACTCCGCCGGGCTGCCCGCCGACGTGCGCGACCCGGACCCGGAGCACCAGCGGGCCATCGACGAGTCCCGCGACGAGTTGATCGAGGGGATCATCGCCGAGAGTGAGGACGAAACCCTCATGGACCGCTACCTCGACGGCGAGGAGATCAGCACCGAGGTGCTCATCGAGGACCTGGAGAAGGCCGTCGCGAGGGGCCACTTCTACCCGGTGGTGCCGGTCTGCGCCGAGACCGGCGTCGGTCTGGACACCCTGCTGGAGGTGCTGACCGCCGCGTTCCCGTCACCGCTGGAGCATGAGCTGCCGGCGGTCACCGGCGTGGACGGCTCGCCCCGCCCGCCGCTGACCTGCGACCCGGACGGCCCGCTCGTCGCCGAGGTCGTCAAGACCACCGTCGACCGCCACGTCGGTCGGGTCTCGCTGGTCCGGGTCTTCTCCGGCACGCTGCGCCCCGAACAGACCGTGCACATCTGCGGGCACGGCATGGCCGAGCGCGGGCACCCCGACCACGACGCCGACGAGCGGGTCGGGCACATCTACACCCCGCTGGGCGCGACCCTGCGCGAGGTGCCGCACTGCGTGGCCGGCGACATCTGCGCGATCACCAAGTCGGGCAGCGCGGAGACCGGCGACACCGTCTCGGCCAAGGACGACCCGCTGCTGATCGCGCCGTGGGAGATGCCGGAGCCGCTGCTGCCGGTGGCGATCGTCGCCCGCAGCCGCGCCGACGAGGACGCGCTGGCCCGCAACCTCGCCCGGCTGGTCGCCGGCGACCCCACCCTGCGGCTGGAACGCAACCCGGAGACCCACCAGCTGGTGCTCTGGTGCATGGGCGAGGCGCACGCCGACGTCGTGCTGGACCGGCTGCGCGCCGGAGGCGTCGAGCTGGACACCGAACCGGTCAAGGTGTCGCTGCGCGAGACGCTGACCGTGCCGGCACGGGGGCACGGCCGGCACGTCAAGCAGTCCGGCGGCCACGGCCAGTACGCGGTCTGCGACATCGAGGTGGAGCCGCTGCCCCGCGGCGCCGGCTTCGAGTTCGTCGACCGGATCGTCGGCGGCGCGGTGCCGCACAACTACATCCCGTCCGTCGAGAAGGGCGTCCGCGCCCAGCTGGAACGCGGGCTGGTCGCCGGCCACCCGGTGGTGGACCTGCGGGTCACCCTCGTCGACGGCAAGGCGCACAGCGTCGACTCCTCCGACGCGGCCTTCCAGACCGCCGGCGCGCTCGCGCTGCGCGACGCCGCCGAGCGCGGCCAGCCGACGCTGCTGGAACCGATCGAGGAGGTGACCGTCCGGGTGCCGGACGGCTCGGTGGGCGCGGTGATGGGCGACCTGTCCAGCCGGCGCGGCCGGGTGCTCGGCACCGAACCCGACGAGGACGCCGAGGGCCGTACCCTCGTGCGCGCCGAGGTGCCGGCCACCGAACTGCTCCGCTACGCCGTCGAGCTGCGCTCGATGACCGCCGGCACGGGCACCTTCCGCCGCCACTTCGTACGCCACGACCCGATGCCCACCCACCTGGCCGACCAGGCCCGCAAGGAACACACCCCGTAACCCTGCGTGCCCCCTGCGTATTCGCTGGCCCTGTCTGCCCGCTGGCCCTGGTGCCCGCGCGCCTGTCCCGGACGACTCCCCGTCGCGCGCGAGCCGTCGCGCGTGGGCGGGACGGCGGCGCGGCCTACGTGTTCGCGTCCTGTCGAGCTGCCCCACATTCGGGGCGCCGCTGCCGGAGCGGACCACATCCGCACCGACGCTGCCCCAGATCTGGGGCAGCTCGACAGGACGCGACACCAGCACAGCACGCGGCGCCGCCATGGCACACGGCACCGCGCGGCACGCCACAGCACGGGACGGGACGGGACCGGCGTCGGAGAGGGCGTGCCCGCACTGCGCGCGGTGTGCGGGTCAGGGGTGGGTCGTGGGGTGGGTGGGGCGGGGCCAGTGTGGGCGATCGGCGTCGCGGAGCGCGGCGGTGCGCAGGGCGGCGAGTTGGCGTTCCACCTCGACGAACTGGTCCGGCGCCAGCGGCCCCCGGCGCAGCGCGGCGGCGTTCTCCTCGACCTGGGCGACCGTACGGCAGCCGGGGATCGGGATGGTGCGCCCGCTGCGTGCCCAGATCCAGCCCAACGCGCCCTGGGCGAGGGTGCGCCCGTCGGCGGTCAGCGCGGCGCGGACCGCCCCGACCCGGCGCAGCCACTCCGGCGCGGGCCGGCCGCCGCGGAACCACTCCAGCCAGCCTGGCGCCAACCCGCGCACGTCGTCGCGGGGCAACGTCGACGTGGCCGTATACTTGCCGGTGAGCAGGCCCATTCCCAGCGGCCCCTGGTTGACGCTGGCCAGGTCGTACTTGTCGCACACGGCGAGCACCTCGGGGGCGTCGCGCAGCACTGACAGGGCGTGCTGCACGGCGGTGGCGCCGGAGGCTGCCTGTCCGAGGGCGGCGGCCCGGTCCGGGCGGTCGGTGCTCCACCCGTACGCGCGGATCAGGCCCTCGGCGACCAGGTCCTCGCAGACGCCGATCAGCGCCTCCGCGCGGGGCACCGGCAGGTCGGCCAGGTGCAGCTGGTAGAGGTCGATCCGGTCGGTGCCCAACCGGCGCAGCGAGGCGGTCACGGCCCGCCGCAGGTACGCCGGTGACGCGTCCTCCCCGGTCGCCTGCCGGGTCGCCTCGTCGAACGTGTAGCCCCACTTGGTGGCGATCACGGCCTCGTCCCGGCGGCCGGCGAGGGCCCGCCCCAGCACCCGCTCGCCGTGCCCCGCGCCGTACGTGTCGGCGGTGTCGAAGAGTGTGATGCCCTCCTCGAGCGCGCGGCGTACCGCCCGCACGGACTCGTCGTCGTCGACCGCGCCCCAGCCCAGCGGCTGGCTGCCCTCCGCCCAGGGACCGGCGATCGCCCAGCACCCCATGCCGAGGGCGCTGACCTCGATGCCGCTGCGCCCCAACATCCGTGTCGTCACTGCCATCGGCCGATCGTGCCACCTTCACCGGGCGGGGCGTAGCAACTCCGCACGCGGAAACGCGGTACGCGCGCGCCGGGGCCGTACGGCATGATCGACGCCATGCGACGGCTGGGCGTGGACATCGGCGGTGTGCTCATCGAGCCGGCCGACGACGACGCCGACACCTCCTTCTTCGGCGCGCACTACCTGCGGACGCCCATGGTCGACGGGGCGTTCGACGCGCTCGGAGCGCTCGGGCCGGCGTTCGACGAGGTGCACCTCGTCTCCAAGTGCGGCGAGTCCACCGAGCGGCGGACCCGGGAGTGGCTGGCCCACCACGATCTCACGGCTCGCACCGGGATCCCCGTCGAGCGGGTGCACTTCTGCCGGACCCGGCCGGCCAAGGCGCCGATCGCCCGGCGGCTCGACCTGACCCACTTCGTCGACGACAGGCTGGAGGTGCTCGGCTACCTCGACTCGGTGCCGCACCGCTACCTGTTCCGGCCCCGCCGGGCGGAGGTCGCCGCGCACGCCGCGCTGCTGCCCCGCGTACACCCGGTAAGGAGCTGGGCGGAGCTTGCCGACCTGCTGCGCGCCGACTAGCCGGACCGGCGCGGTCCTCGCGGCGGCGAGGTCAGGCCCGGCGGGTCAGGACGGCCAGGCGCGGGCGAGCAGGTCGCGGGTGTCGCCGAGCAGCTGGGGCAGCACCTTGGTGCGGCCGATCACCGGCATGAAGTTCGCGTCGCCGCCCCAGCGCGGCACCACGTGCTGGTGCAGGTGGGCGGCGATGCCGGCGCCGGCCACCCCGCCCTGGTTCATGCCCAGGTTGAAGCCGTGCGCGTTGCTGACCTTGCGGATCACCCGCATCGCGGTCTGGGTGTACGAGGCGAGCTCGACCGTCTCCGGCTCGTCGAGGTCGGTGTAGTCGGCGACGTGCCGGTACGGGCAGACCAGCAGGTGCCCCGGGTTGTACGGATAGAGGTTGAGCACCACGAAGACGCGCTCGCCGCGGGCGACCACCAGGCTCTCCTCGGTGGGCAGCCCGGGGGCCAGACAGAACGGGCAGCCGGTCGGCTTCTCGTAGCCCTCGGCCGGGCGGTCCTCGCCGGAGATGTAGGTCATCCGGTGCGGCGTCCAGAGCCGATCCAGGCCGTCCGCCATGCCGTCGCTGTCCGTGTGCCGCTCCGCCCCTGTCACGAGCCGATCCTACGGAGCCGCGTGGGCCAGCCGCGACACCCGTCACCGGGAAACTCCTTGCTGCAAGTTGTTGACGGATTGCCGCCGAAACCTGAAACTTCCATGCATTCAGGCACTTGAATAGATGAATGGAGAGCTTCATGATCCGACGACTCGGCAGGGTCATCGCGGCGCTCGCGCTGGCCGTCGCCACCACGGTGACCGGGGTCACCCTCACCGCCAGCGCCGCGCACGCGGACGGCTGCTACACCTGGGGGCGCACCCTGTCGCAGGGGATGTCCGGCGAGGACGTCCGGCAACTCCAGATCCGCGTCGCCGGCTACCCCGGCTACGGCGCCGTGCTCACCATCGACGGCGCCTACGGCCCCGGCACCCGGTCCGCGGTGATCCGCTTCCAGCAGGCGTACGGGTTGGGCGCGGACGGCGTCGCCGGCCCGCAGACCTTCAACCGGCTGTACGCCCTCCAGGACGACGACTGCACACCGGTCAACTTCAGCTACGCCGAGCTGAACAACTGCAACAGCACCTGGTCCGGCGGAGCGGTCGCGGCGAGCACCGCCCGCGCCAACGCGCTCGTCTCGATGTGGAAGCTCCAGGCCCTGCGGCACGCCCTCGGTGACGTGCCCATCGCGATCAGCAGCAGCTTCCGTAGCTACGCCTGCAACAGCGCGGTCGGCGGGGCCTCGAACAGCCGCCACCTGTACGGCGACGCGGTGGACCTGGTCGGCTCACCGTCGCTGTGCCGGCTGGCCCAGCAGGCCCGCAACCACGGCTTCGGACAGATCCTCGGCCCCGGCTACCCGGACCACAACGACCACACCCACGTCGCGGCGGTCGGCGGCTGGTCGGCACCCACCTGCGGCATCTGACCAGGCTGACGCCCGCTTCGGGCGGGATCGCGCCCGAACATGGAAGTAGTGGCCTCCCACGGCGGGGAGACCACTACTTCCTGGATCGAGCACGATCGCGACACGCGACACGCGACGCCGACGCCGGCTACTCCGGTGCGGCCGACGGGCCGACGTTCGTGCGGGAGGTCACCACGTCGAGGACGTGGGTGACCGCCTGGGCGATCGGCACACCGTTGCGCTGGGAGCCGTCGCGGTAGCGGAAGGACACCGTGCCGGCCGCCACGTCGTCGTCACCGGCGATCACCATGAACGGGATCTTCTGCTGCTGCGCCGTACGGATCTTCTTCTGCATCCGGTCGTCACCCGCGTCCACCTGGGCCCGGATGCCCTCGGCCCGCAGCGCCGCGACGAAGCCGTGCAGGTAGTCGGTGTGGTCCTCGCGGATCGGAATGCCCACCACCTGCACCGGGGCCAGCCAGGCCGGGAACGCGCCCGCGTAGTGCTCGGTGAGCACCCCGAAGAACCGTTCGATCGACCCGAACAGCGCCCGGTGGATCATCACGGGCCGCTGGCGGCTGCCGTCGGCGGCCTGGTACTCCAACCCGAACCGCTCCGGCTGGTTGAAGTCGACCTGGATGGTGGACATCTGCCAGGTCCGGCCGATCGCGTCGCGCGCCTGCACGGAGATCTTCGGCCCGTAGAACGCCGCGCCGCCCGGGTCGGGCACCAACTCCAGACCCGAGGTCTCGGCGGCGGTCCGCAGCGCCTCGGTCGCCTCCGCCCAGTCCTCGTCGGCACCGATGAACTTGGGCGAGTCGTCCCGGGTCGACAGCTCCAGGTAGAAGTCGTCCAGGCCGTAGTCGCGCAGCAGGTCCAGCACGAAGCTGAGCAGCGTGGACAGCTCGCCGGCCATCTGCTCGCGGGTGCAGTAAATGTGCGAGTCGTCCTGGGTCAGGCCACGGACCCGGGTCAGGCCGTGCACGACGCCGGACTTCTCGTACCGGTAGACCGTGCCGAACTCGAACATCCGCAGCGGCAGCTCACGGTACGACCGCCCCCGCGACCTGAAGATCAGGTTGTGCATCGGGCAGTTCATGGCCTTGAGGTAGTAGTCCGCGCCCTCCAGCTGCATGGGCGGGAACATCGTGTCCGCGTAGTACGGCAGGTGCCCGGAGGTGTGGAACAGCTGCGCCTTGGAGATGTGCGGGGTGTTGACGAATTCGTACCCCGCCTCCTCGTGCCGCCGCCGCGAGTAGTGCTCCATCTCGCGGCGGATGATGCCGCCCTTGGGGTGGAAGACCGCCAGGCCCGAGCCGATCTCGTCGGGGAAGCTGAACAGGTCGAGGTCCGCGCCGAGCTTGCGGTGGTCGCGCCGGGCGGCCTCCTCCAACAGCTTCAGGTACGCCTTGAGCTCGTCGCGGGTCGGCCACGCGGTGCCGTACACCCGCTGCAGTTGGGGGTTCTTCTCCGACCCGCGCCAGTACGCGGCGGCCGAGCGCATCAGCTTGAACGCGCCGATCAGTCGGGTGGTCGGCAGGTGCGGGCCCCGGCACAGGTCCGACCAGCAGACCTTGTCCTCCTTGGCGTCGAGGTTGTCGTAGATGGTCAGCTCGCCGCCGCCGACCTCCATCACCTCGTCGGTGTCCAGGCCCTCGCCCTTGACCTCGATCAACTCCAGCTTGAACGGCTCGTCGGCCAGCTCGGCGCGCGCCTCGTCGAGGCTGCCGAAACGGCGGCGACGGAACCGCTGCCCGGACTTGACGATCTCCTGCATACGCTTCTCGATCTTGCTGAGGTCATCGGGCTGGAACGGCTTGGCGACGTCGAAGTCGTAGTAGAAGCCGTTCTCGATGGGCGGGCCGATGCCCAGCTTGGCCTCGGGGAAGATGTCCTGCACGGCCTGGGCGAGCACGTGCGCGGTGGAGTGGCGCAGCACGGTGAGCCCGTCGGGCGAGTCCAGGCTGACCGGCTCGACGACGGTCTCCTCGGTCGGCGCCCAGTCCAGGTCGCGCAGCTGACCCTGCGGGTCGCGGACCACGACGATCGCCTTGGGGCCGTTCGCGGGCAGTCCGGCCGCGGCCACCGCGTCGGCCGCCGTCGTCCCGGCGGCGACGACGACAGGGTCGGCCACGGCGGGGGTACGGGGTGCGGACACGGTGACTCCTCCAAGCAGTACGAAACGATGCCGATCCTCGGCTCCTGCCGATGCTATCGGTCCACCCCCTCGTGGCCGGGAAGGGCACCTTCCTCGCGTCCGGCGTTGAACCTTTCGCGCCTGCCAGCCGAACTAGAAGGTGTGGCCGGAAACCGGAGCCGGTCACGTCGAGACGGATGGGGGCACGAGATGGCGAGCGCACACAGCGGAGGCCGCCCGCGGCGAATCGCGGCGGTGACCGCGCTGACCGCCGCGGGGCTGCTGCTCTGGCCCGGTACGGCGGCGCACGCCGCGGACGTGACGACCACCCCGACCGAGGCACGGCAGGGCGACGCCGTACGGCTGGAGTTCAGCGTGCCCGAGGAGCGGGCCGGCACGAAGACCACCCGGATCGAGGTCCGGTTGCCGGCCGACGCCCCGGTGGCCGAGGTCTACCCGATGTCGGTCGACGGCTGGGCACCCAAGATCAGCTCCCGTACGCTGGACAAGCCGGTGGCCGGCATCCACTCCTCCGGAGTGAGCACCGTGACCACGGCGGTGACCTGGGTCCGCGTCGGCGCGGGCGCGTCCGGCCCGGCCCGGCTGGCCCTGTCCATGGGCCCGCTGCCGCAGGCGGAGCGGCTCACCTTCGAGGTCGTCCAGACGTACGCCGACGGCACGGTCGTCCGGTGGGCGGACGCCAGCGGCGCACACCGGGCCCCGGTGCTGACGCTGTTGCCGGCGGCGGCGGGTGCGGCCGGGCCGGTCGGGCACGGCGGGCACGGCGCCCCGGCGGCGGACGCGGGGAACGGTCCCGCCGCAGGGGCGCAGGGCGCCGACGGCGCTTCCGGCGGCGGTGACACGGCGGCGGGCGGCTCCGCAGAGGAATCCGGCAACGCCGACGCGATGCTCGCCGCCGGCTTGCTGGCCGGCCTGGGCGGCGGCGCGGCGATCGGCTGGCTGGTCAGCCGTATGCGGCGACGTGACCCGGCCGAGCGGGGAGCGCTGGCAGCGGTGACCGGCGCGGCGGAGACCGACACGGTGACGCCGGCGTCGCAGCCGGACGGCACGGACGCGCCCACGGATTCGGCGGCCGCCGCGGAGCTGGCCTCGGCGGCCACTCCTGCCCGCACCGGCTGAGGCAGCACCGGCCGCAGCGGCGGACGGGCGTCAGCTCATGGCCGGGCGGCGGCCGCAGCCCTTCGCGCGTCCTTTGCTCTGCTTCAACCCGCGCACCACCCAGGCCCCAAAACTGTTGCGCGGGTTGAAGCAGAGCAAAGGTGACGTGGCACCCTTGGCGGCTGTTAACGCAGCCGGTGAGGCAGGGCTGCCGAGCGTTCGGGACACCGGACAGTCAGGGACACCACGAGGCCAGGACCTGGCAAGGGGCACCCACGGTGCCGGGCAGGCGAGCGGTCAGGGTAGCCAGGTGGGCAGCGGCTCGCGGGCGGCCAGCCACGCCTCGGGCACACCGCCCGGCGTGCCGACGCCGGTGTACGCGGCCACCACCGCGCCGGTGATGGCCGCCGTGGTGTCCACGTCACCGCCGGCGCGCACGCAGACCCGGATGGCCTCCGGGTAGTCGTCGAGGTGGGTGGCGGCCACCCAGAGCGTGAACGCGACGGTGTCCTGGGCCGTCACGCGGGCGCCGTTGCCGAGCGCCGCCACCACGCGGGACAGGGGCCGGCCGAGCAGCCCGACGGCGCGGTGCACGCCGCGGTGCACCTCGGTGCCCGGGTCGACCGCGGCGGCGATCCCGGCCAGGAGCCGGGCCGGGGCCGGTCGGTGTCCGTCGAGGCGGGCCCGGGCGGCGAGCGCGGCGGCGACCGCCACCGCGACCGCGCCGGCGATTCCCTCGGGATGCGCGTGGGTCACCTCGGCCGAGGCGCGGGCCTGCGCGGCGGCGCGGGCGGTGGAGTCGGCGAAGTACGCGCCCAGCGGGCCCACCCGCATCGCCGCGCCGTTGCCGCAGGAGCCCTGGCCGTCGAAGGCGGACGCGGCGGCCACCGGCCACGGGGTGCCGGTGCGGATCAGCCGCAGGATCAGCATCGCGCCGGGGCCGTACCCGCGCCGGGCGTCGCAGCGTTCCGCGAACGCCAGTGCCAGCCGGTCCGGGTCGATGCGGCCCGTCGCGGCCAGTTCCGCGACCACCGAGCAGGCCATCTCGGTGTCGTCGGTCCACTCCCAGGGCGCGGGCGGCAGCGTGGCGTCGGCGAGGTCCTGCGGCGGCCCCGGCAGGAAGAAGCGCGCGCCGAGCGCGTCGCCGGTGGAGAGGCCGGCGAGGCTGTCCCGGGCGAGCGCCAGGCGGGCGTCGGCGAACAGGGTGAAGGACATCGTTGTACCAGCTTGCCCGGTTCCCAGGCACGTCGCAACGCGATCAACTTGCCAGGCCAAGTACGGTCTTGTCGTGGCCTCCGTGCTCCTGGTCGAAGACGATCACGTCGTACGCGGCGCGATGCTGCGGTCCCTCGCTGACCGGGGGCATGCCGTGCACGCCGTGGGCACCGCCCTGGACGCGTTGCGCCGGGTCGCCGCGGAGACACCCGACCTGGTGGTGTTGGACCTCGGCCTGCCCGATCTCGACGGTTCCGACGCCCTGCGGATGCTGCGCGGCATCACCGACGTCCCGATCATCATCGCCACCGCCCGCGACGACGAGCAGTCGGTGGTCAAGCTGCTGCGCGCCGGGGCCGACGACTACATGGTCAAGCCGTTCACGGGCGCGCACCTGGACGCCCGCATCACCACGGTGCTGCGGCGTGCCGGGCGGGCCAGCCGGACGGTGCAGCCCGCGGTGCACACCGTCGGCGGGTTGCGGGTCGACGTCGGTGAGCGCAGCGCCCAGCTCGACGGGGAGCCGCTGGCGCTGACCCGTAAGGAATTCGACCTGCTGGCGTATCTCGCCGCACGACCCGGGCGGGTAGTGTCCCGCCGGGAACTCTTGGAGGAGGTATGGCGGCAGCCATCGGTCGGCGAGGATCAGACCATCGACGTACACCTGTACTGGCTCCGCAGAAAGATGGGCGAGTCCGCGGCGAAGCCGCGCTACCTGCGCACCGTGCGGGGGGTCGGGTTCCGGCTGGTGGCACCGGACTGAGGACGGCGCTGGCCCTGCTCACGGCCGGCATGTGCAGTCTCGTCGCGCTCGCGTTCCTGATCCCGCTCGGGTTGAGCCTGCGCGAGCAGAGCCGGGAGGAGGCGATCGCCGACGCGGCCCGGCGCAGCGCGCTGGTGACCGGGGCGCTGGCGGTGAGCACGGACCCGGCGGTGGTGGAACGCGCCGTCGTGGCCAGTGGTGACGGCGCGTCGACCCGGCCGGTGGTGCACGGGCTGGGGTTGGACGAGTCTGCCGGCCGCGCGAGCGGCAGCGACCTGGACCGGGCCCGCGCCGAGCGGCGCTCGCTGGTCACCGACGTCGACGGCGGGGTGGTCCGGCTCGACCCGGTGGTCCTCGGCGATCGGACGGCCGTGGTCGAGGTGTTCGTGGCGGACTCGACGTTGGGCGAGGGCGCCGGCAGCACCTGGCTGCTGCTGTTCGGGGTGGGCGCAGCGATGGCCGGCGCGGCGGTGCTGGTGGTCGACCGGGTGGCCGCCCGCGCGGTGGACGCCACCCGAGGTCTGGTCAAGGCCGCCCTGTCGATCGGCGACGGCGACCTGGGCGTACGCGTGGAGCCGACCGGGCCCCGTGAGCTGGCGGAGGCCGGGTACGCCTTCAACCGGATGGCCGACCGGCTGGACGCGGCGCGCACCGATGAGCGGGAGCTGGTGGCCGACCTGTCCCACCGGCTGCGGACGCCGTTGACGGTGCTGCGGCTGGACGCGGAGGCGCTGGAGTCCGACGACACCAGTGTGGGCTCGTTCAGCCCGGCGGAACTGGACCGGCTGCGGGGCATCCGGCGGATCCGGCAGGCGATCGTCACCCTCGAAGGTGAGATCGACGTGCTGATCAAGACCACGCGCAAGGCGGTGGCCCACGAGGCCGGCCCGGCGATGTGCGACGTCAGCGAGGTCGTCCGGGACCGGATGGTGTTCTGGGCGGCGCTCGCCGGTGACCAGAACCGGCCACACCGGGTCAACGGCGCTCAGCTGCGCATCCCCGCGCCCGTGCCACGCGCCGAGCTGGCCGCCGCGCTGGACGCGGTGATCGGCAACGTCTTCCGCTACACCCCGCAGGGAACGGCGTTCGAGGTGGCCGTGTCCCGCCGCGACGGGTACGTGGCGATCCGGATCGACGACGCCGGCCCGGGGATCGCCAACCCGGACCGGGCGCTGCGGCGGGGCACCAGCGACCAGGGCTCGACCGGGCTCGGCCTGGACATCGCCAAGCGGGTGGCGTTGCAGGCCAACGGCTCGGTCAGCATCGACCGGGCCCGGTTGGGCGGCGCCAGCGTGGTGATGCTGCTCGCCGACCCGGAGGCGACGCCCCGGCAGGTCAACCGGTTCGGCCTCGTGGGCCGGATGGCGCGCGACGCCCGGGACCAGAAGACGAGCGGCCGTCGCTGGCCCCGCCAGCGCCCCACCGACGACTGAACACCCCCGCGCAGGCGACTAAAACACCTCCGACCGATCGGCCGCCGGGGGCGCTCCGATCGGCTGAGCGGACCGGGGCTGTGCGGCGGCGCAAGTCTTCCTTAGATCGCGGTTAACGACGGCGGTCGGAGGCCCGCGGGCTGACAGGATCAGAGCACGAACCCACCAGTTCCACCGGCCAGCGCACCGCGCACCCACACCGCCGGTGGAGCCGCGCGCGCGGCGGGAGTCTCAGGTCCCCCCACACCCACGCTCCCGCCGCGCGCCCCGCTCACCCGAGCGGCCCAGCCCGACCGGCGTCAGCCGGCGCTGGCGACGTACGCCTCGATCTCGGCGGTGATCCGCTGCTTGCCGGCCGGGTCGAGGAAGGACGCGGTCACCGCGTTGCGGGCCAGGGCGGCCAGCTCCCCGGGGCCCGCCCCGAGCAGCCGGGCGGCCACCGCGTACTCGTCGTTGAGGGTGGTGCCGAACATCGGTGGGTCGTCGGAGTTGATGGTGACGAGCAGCCCGGCCTCGACCAGCCGGGGCAGCGGGTGCTCGTCGAGACTGGCCACGGCCCGGGTCCGTACGTTGGACGTCGGGCAGATCTCCATCCCGATCTGCCGCTCGGCCAGGTACGCGAGCAGCTCCGGGTCCTTGGCGGCGGAGATGCCGTGCCCGATCCGCTCGGCGCCCAGCTCGTTCAGCGCGTCCCAGATGGTCTGCGGGCCGGTGGTCTCGCCCGCGTGCGGCACCGAGCGCAGCCCGGCCGCACGGGCCTGGTCGAAGAAGGGCCGGAACTGCGGCCGGGGTACGCCGATCTCGGGGCCGCCGAGACCGAAGCTGATCAGCCCGTCCGGGCGCTCGTCGAGCGCGATGCGCAGCGTCTCCTCGGCCGCCGGCAGGCCGGCCTCGCCGGGGATGTCGAAACACCAGCGCAGCTCAAGGCCGAAGTCGGCGGCGGCGCGCTTGCGGGCGTCCTCGATCGCCTCGCAGAACGCCGGCGCGGGGATCCCCCGGCGCACGTGCGAGTACGGGGTGATGGTCAGCTCCGCGTAGCGGACCTGCTGGCGGGCCAGCTCCCGGGCCACCTCGTGGGTGAGGAGCCAGACGTCCTCCGGGTCGCGGATGAGGTCGACGACGCTCAGGTAGACCTCGACGAAGTGGGCGAAGTCGCGGAACTCAAAGTAGGTGGCCAGGGCCGCCGGGTCGGCCGGGACGGGCGAGCGACCCTCGTGCCGGGCGGCCAGCTCGGCGACGATGTGGGGGGAGGCGGAGCCGACGTGGTGCACGTGCAGCTCCACCTTGGGCAGGCCGGCGATGAAGGTGGACAGGTCGGTCACGGGTTCTCCTGGGCATGAGCGCCGGTGCGGGCGACGACGAAGACGCGGCGGAACGGGAAGGACACCTGGCCGTGCCGCACCGGGTACGCGGCGGCGAGCCGTACGCCCAGCTCGGCCCGGAAGGCCGACCAGCCGGCGGCGTCCAGGGCGGCCCGGACGGGGCGCAGCGCGGTGCCCTCCATCCAGGCCAGCACCGGGTGGTCGGCGGCGGGTTCGGCCGGCAGCAGGTGCACGTAGGTAGTCTCCCAGGCGTCCACCGCGCAGCCGGCGGCGGTCAGCAGCTCCGCGTAGTCGGCCGGGTCGTCGACCGGGTCGGCGCGCAGCAGCGGGGTCAGCTCGGCACGCCAGGCCGGTCGGCCGGCGACCTCGCGCAGCGCCCGGTGCGACGGGGCGTCGAAGTTACCGGGGACCTGCATGGCGAGCCAGGCGCCGGCGGGCAGGTCGGCGGCCCAGCGGCGCAGCAGCTCCTGGTGGCCGGGCACCCACTGCAGGGCCGCGTTGGTGACCACCACGTCCTCGTCGCCGGCCGGGCGCCAGTCGCGCAGGTCGGCGACGGCGAACTCGACCGGGGTCGGCAGGGCGCGCGCCCGGTCGATCATCTCCGGCGCGGAGTCGAGGCCGCGGACCCGGGCGTCCGGCCAGCGCTCGGCGAGGGTCGCGGTGAGCTGGCCGGGCCCGCAGCCGAGGTCGACCACCGTCCGGGGCCGCACGGCGGGGACCCGGGCGAGCAGGTCGTGAAACGGCCGGGAGCGCTCGTCGCCGTAGCGCAGGTACGTCGTCGGATCCCACATCTCCGCCTCCAAACCGTACGTCCGTCTTGTTGACGGTACGGCTCGCCTGGCAGGCCGGCAACCCGATCACTAGGCTCGGGGGCATGGAACAGCGCAACTTCAACCGGCTCGGCCGGACTGTCGGAGTGGTTGGCCTGGGCGCCTGGCAGCTCGGCGCCGACTGGGGCACGGTCACCGAGGCCGACGCCATGGCCGTGCTCAGCGCCGCCGTGGACGCCGGAGTCACCTTCCTGGACACCGCCGACGTGTACGGCGACGGCCGCAGCGAGCAGTTGATCGGCCGCTTCCTGCGCTCCCGGCCCGACGCAGGCCTGACCGTCGCCACGAAGATGGGCCGGCGCGTCGAGCAGCGGCCGGAGGCGTACACCCTGGCCCACTTCCGGCAGTGGACCGACCGGTCCCGGGCCAACCTCGGAGTGGACACCCTGGACCTGGTCCAGCTGCACTGCCCGCCGACCGCCGTCTTCGCCGACGACGCGGTCTTCGACGCCCTGGACACCCTCGTCGCCGAGAAGGCCATCGCGGGGTACGGGGTCAGCGTGGAGACCTGCGACCAGGCGCTCACCGCCATCGCCCGGCCCGGCGTGGCCAGCGTCCAGATCATCCTCAACGCCGTCCGGCACAAGCCGCTGGAGCGCGTCCTGCCGGCAGCCGCGCAGGCCGGAGTCGGCATCATCGCCCGGGTGCCGCTGGCCAGCGGCCTGCTCTCCGGCCGCTACGACGAGCACACCGAGTTCCCCGCCGACGACCACCGCAACTACAACCGCCACGGCGAGGCGTTCGACGTGGGCGAGACGTTCTCCGGCGTCGACTACGCGCAGGGGCTCGCGGCCGTCCGTCGGCTGGCGCCGCTGGTCGACTCCGACCGTACGATGGCGCAGTTCGCGCTGCGGTGGGTGCTGGACCAGGCCGGTGTCACAGTCGTCATTCCCGGCGCCCGCGACGCCGAGCAGGCCCGGCGCAACGCCGCCGCGGCCGACCTGCCGCCGCTCACGGCCGCGCAACTGGCTGGCGTACGCGAGGTCTACGACGAGCTGATCCGCCCGCAGGTGCACGACCGGTGGTGAGCCGCCCACCCCGGGTGCTCGCGTCGCGCCACCGCAACGGCGATGCTGGGACCCGGGGGCGGCGCGCCGCCCGATCCGGGAAGGAGGGCCCGCGATGAGGGGTTGGCTGACGCTCACCCTCGGCCTGCTGGCCGTGGTGGTCGGTGCGGTGTGGACGGTGCAGGGCCTCGGCTACGTCAGCGGCAGCGCGATGACCGACGAGCGGATCTGGGCGGTGATCGGCCCGATCGTGGCCCTGGCCGGGTTGGTCGTCATCTGGCTGGGCCTGCGCTCGCGCCGTCGACGCTGACTGATGAACGTGGGAAGCCCCGCATCCCGGAAGGGATACGGGGCTTTACTGCAACGACCCCTGGCCGGGTCGTCCACTGACCGGCGGGGGCCGGCCACCCTCGTCAGAGGGGACGGACCTGCTCGGCCTGCGGGCCCTTCTGACCCTGGGCGATCTCGAACTCCACTCGCTGGTTCTCCTCCAGCGTGCGGTAGCCGCTGGACTGGATGGCCGAGAAGTGGACGAACACGTCAGCACCCCCGCCGTCGACGGTGATGAAGCCGAAGCCCTTGTCAGCGTTGAACCACTTCACGGTTCCCTGCGCCATGTGTATCTCCTTCTAAAACTGGCGGCCGTGCACGCCGTGCGGCCGATTGGCCGTTTTCGAGCAGCGGCGTCTGAGGCGGCCCCCACGAAGGGAACGTCTCTCAACCCACGCCATCTCGCAACAGCGTGGAACAGCAAATCACGTACGCAAAAAGTCTGCACGACCTGTCCGACGAATTTCTCCGACATGTGACCTGACGGATGCCCGAGGTCGCTGGGCGGCGTGCGGAGCCGTGCGAAAGGCCCCCTTCCCGTCGATATGGAAGGGGGCCTCACGTCGATGTCGGTCAGTCCGGCCAGTGGCCGGTCATCCGGCGCACGCCGACCGCTCCACCCCGGTCCACAGCGGCGCGGACCACCGCGAAAATGGCCCCCTGCAACGCCGCGGCGGCCAGGATCTCGCCCCAGCCGCGGTCCTCGTCGGTGGCGTTGGGCGCCTCGCCGTCGCCCGCCGTGACCTTCCAGACCTGCCGGAAGATCGCGCCGGCCACCGTACCCGCGGCGATACCCAACAACACGCCGACCGGCCGGTACGCGACCCTGCCGATGCTCTTGCTCACCTACGCCTCCCCCGCACGATCATCAGCACCACCACGGTGGCCACCGCGCCGGCGGCGATCGCCGCCCACGGCACCGGGTTGCGTCGAACCAGCTCGCTCTTCTCGCGGACCAGGCCGCCCTTGTCGTACGCCTGGGCGCGTGCCATCTCGGCGCCGCGGGCGGCCTGCCCGCGGACCCGGGCCATGGTCTGCGCCGCCTGCTCGCGCATCCGCTCCCGCGCCTGCTCGGCGGACTCCTTCAGGCGGGCCTTGACGTCCGCCTTGGCGGCCAGCGCCTCCATCGTTTCGCCCAGCTCGACCCGGGTGCGGCGGATCTCCTCGCGGAGGGCCTCGGTGTCGCCCCTCCCGTTGCCTGTCATGCCCGGCCCCTGTCCTTCACGGCGGCGGCGACGGTGTCCACATCAGCCCGGAGGCTGCGGACCGCTGCCGCCGGCATCGGCGGGACCGCACGGCTGACCTGCTTCTTTCCCACCAGCGCGAGAATGCCGGCAACCAGGAAGAGAGCCACCGCGACGATCAGCGCGGCGGCCCAGGCGGGCAGCACCAGGTCGAGCAGCAGGATCGCCGTGACGACCAGCGCGCCCAGGCCGTAGAACGCCAGCGCGCCGCCGCCGCCGAACAGGCCGATCCCGATACCGGCGTGCTTGCCCTTCTGGGTCAACTCCGCCCGGGCCAGCGCCAGTTCATCTCGCACCAGACGGGAGACCTGTTCGGTGGCCCGCTGCACCAGCTCGGCGGTGGAGGGCTCGCTCCCATTGCGGGATGTGCGGGCATTTGCCACGTCAGCCATGCTGTCCTCCTTTCCTCATCACCGCGCTGTATGCCCGGAGTTGCCGCTCGTCAATCCTAGAGCGCCCCGAGTCGGTGACCGTTCCTGTTGCCCGGTTGCCGCGCCGATCGCCGACAGAGATGTCCGGCAGCAGGTCCCCCGCCAAAGCCAACCCAAACCTCCCCGCCCACCCCCCTTTGACGGTGATCAAGAGGTTTGCGTCAGGAGTCGCGCTTTCCGTGACGCAAACCTCTTGATCACCGGAATCAGCGGGTGGGGGTGGCGGGACTGGGGGTGGGGGTGGGGGTTTCGTCGGGGCCGACGAAGGCTTCGCTGCGGGCGTCGCCGTCGTCACTGCCGCCGAAGACGCGCGCGTCGTCGGGGGCCTCGGTGGCGCCCGGACGGCTGGTCGGCCGCCGGGGCTGGACCCACTGCCACGGCAGGTTGCTGCTGGCGTCGCCCAGCTCGGTGCGCATCCGGGGCATCGCGGTGGGCCGGTTGTCCCGGATCCAGGCCACCAGGTGCTCGCGGACGAGGCAGCGCAGGTCCCACAGGCTGCCCGCGTCGGCGGCGCTGACCAGCGCGCGCACCCGTACCGTCCCGCCGGTGGCGTCGGTGACCTGCAGGACGCAGACCCGGCCGTCCCACAGCTCGGTGCCCTCGACCAGCCGGCGCAGCTCCTCCCGCATGGTCTGCACCGGCACGGCCCAGTCGACGTCGAACTCGGCGGTGCCGAGCACGGCCGCCTCGGTCCGGGTCCAGTTCTGAAAGGGCGTGCTGGTGAAGTACGAGGTGGGCAGGATCAGCCGCCGGTCGTCCCAGATCTGGACCACCACGTAGCTGAGGGTCAGCTCCTCGATCCGACCCCACTCCCCCTCGACGACCACCACGTCGTCGAGGCGGACCGCGTCGCTGAAGGCGAGCTGCAGCCCGGCGAAGACGTTGCCGAGCAGACTCTGGGCGGCCAACGCGGCCACCACACCGACCACACCGGCGGAGGTCAGCACGCCGGCGCCGATACCGCGCACGCTCGGGAACGTCATCAGCATCACGCCGACGGTCAGGATGACGATCACCGCGACGGTCAGCCGCCGCAGCATCACCACCTGGGTACGCACCCGTCGGGCGTGCCGGTTGTTCGGCACGTCGACGCGGAACCGGGCGAGCGCGGTGTCCTCCACGACGATCAGCAGCGCCGCCACCAGCCAGGCAGCGCTGGCGATCACGCAGAGCACCAGCAGGTGCAGCAGCAGCCGCCGCCAGCTCTCACCGACGGCGTACCCGGTGCTCAAGCGGATGGCGAACTGCACCGCGAGCACCGTGACGGCGACCTGGAACGGGCGGTGCGCGTGGTCGGTCAACTCGGTCATCAACAGCGAGCGGCGACCGAACCGTCGGGTGAGCCGGTGGATGACCCCGACCAGGAAAAGGGCGACCGCCGCCGCGGCGAGCGCGGCGACGGCCGTTTCGAGATAGCTCTGCACGAGTGGGGCGCTTCCCTTCGACCGGGGGCGGTAGTTCGGGCAAAAGCCCAATAGTGCCCGACGTCCCCGGTATCGACCAGCTCAGACCTTGCGGTACCGGGACTGGAGGAAGCAGTAGACGCCGAAGCAGGCGATGCCCAGGGCGACCAGGGTCAGCAGGAAGGTGCCGTACGACTGCTCGCCAAGGGTGTGCAGCGCGGCGTCCAGACCGCGGGCCTTCTCCGGGTCGTAGTTCACCGCCGCCACGATGACCAGCAGGCCGGCGATGCCGTACGCGACGCCCTTCGCGACGTACCCGGCGATGCCCAGCCGGCGGGCCAGCTTGCGGGTCTTCGGGCTCATCTCGCCGGTCTTCAGGTGCTTCTCGAACTTCTTGAGGATCCCGTAGATCACCAGACCGACGCCGATGGCGGCGAGCACCAGCCCGGCGAGGCCGACCAGCCAGCGGCCCCCGGTGGAGGTCATCAGCTTGCCGGTCAGCGCCTCCTGCTGGTCGGCGCTGTTCGAGCCGGCGTCGGAAAAGACCTTGAACGCGGTCCAGGCGAAGTAGAGGTAGACGATGGTCCGGCCGGCCGAGGCGAGCCGTTCGGTGACCCGCTCCCTGCCCCGCTCGGCGCGGTGCCCGACCGCCGCCTCCAACCCCTGCCAGATCGCCATGGCGAGCAGGCCGACCGCGGTGGCGATGACCAGGAACTTGCCCAGCGGTTGCGCGGCGAGCGTCCGCAGCGCGCCGGACTGGTCGCCGTCGTCGGACGACGAGCCGAACGCGATCTGCAGGGCCAGCCAGGCGAAGAGCAGGTGGACGATGCCGTAGCCGATGAAGCCGGCCCGGGCGAGGAGTTCCAGCCACCGGCTGTCCGCCGTTCGGGAGGCGGTGGCTTCGGCGCTACGGGTGAGTGACATGCGGCCACAATCTCCGATTTCGAAGATCCCCAAACGTCGGCCACCGCCGCCCGCCAGGTCAGTTGCCCGGGTTGCGGGAAACGCGGATCTTGACCTGCTGGTCGGTGACGCTGTCGAGGGTGACCGCGAAGCCGCCGGCCTCGGTGGCCTGCTGGCCGGTGGTGAGGGTGAGCTGCTCGCCGGCGACCTCGACGGTCACCTGGTCGCCCTCGGCCCCGACCAGCTTGGCCTCGACGCCCAGGATCGTGGCGCTCGCGTCGACACCCCGCTCGAAGGTGACCGTGCAGGCGTCCAGCCCGCAGTCGGTGGAGGCGCCCTGGGAGCTGCAACCGGCGAGCACGGCGAGGCCGAGCGCCAGGCCGGCGAAGAGGCCGGCGGCGCGGCGGACGGGGGGCAGGGGGATGGTGGCGGGTCGGTTCGTCACCTCGCCAAGGGTACGAGACGTCCGCGACGCCCAGGCGAGGGCGAGCGCGCAACGCATCCCGGCTAGGGTCCGGGCATGGCCTTCGACATCGCCCGTATCCGGGCCGCCTATCCCGCCCTGACCGAGGGCTTCGTCCACTTCGACGGCGCCGGGGGCACCCAGACCGCGGCCGGTGTGATCGACGCGGTCACCGACGTCATGCGCGCGGCCGTCGGCAACCGCAGCGCCGCGTTCGAGCCGGGCCGCCGCTCGCTGGAGCTGGTGGCGGCGGCCCGCTCGGCGGTCGCCGACCTGCTCGGCGCCGAGCCGGACGGGGTGGTGCTGGGCCCGAGCGCCACCGCGCTGACGTACACCCTGGCCCGTACGCTCGGCGCTGGTTGGCGGCCGGGCGACGAGGTGGTGGTGTCCCGGCTCGACCACGACGCCAACGTGCGCCCGTGGGTGCAGGCCGCCGAGGCCGCCGGCGCGACGGTGCGCTGGGCCGAGTTCGACAGGCACACCGGCGAGCTGCCCACCGGCCAGTACGCCGACCTGGTCGGCGAGCGGACCCGGCTGGTCGCGGTGACCGCCGGCAGCAACGCCATCGGCACCGTGCCGGACGTGCCGGCGATCGCCAAGATCGCGCACTCCGTCGGGGCGCTGGTCTGCGTCGACGGGGTGCACTCGGTGCCGCACGGGCCGACCGACCTGGCGTCGCTCGGCGCGGACGTGCTGGTCACCAGCGCCTACAAGTGGTCCGGGCCGCACCTGGCCGCGATGGTCGCCGACCCGGCCCGGTGGGCGGCGCTACGCCCGGCGAAGCTGGTGCCGTCCGCGGACGCGGCGCCGGACCGTTTCGAGTACGGCACCCCGAGCTTCGCGCTGCTGGCCGGCGTGACCGCCGCGGTGAACCACCTCGCCGGGCTGGACCCGGACGCGGTCGGTGACCGCCGGGCGCGGCTGCGGGCCGGACTGGCCGCCGCGCAGGCGCACGAGGAGGCGCTGCTGGACCGGCTGCTCGCCGGACTCGCCGCGCGGCCCGCGATCACCGTCTACGGCTCGCCGGCGCGGCGCTGCCCGACGGTCTCGTTCCGGGTCGCCGGGATGTCGCCGGCGGCGACCCAGCAGGCGCTGGGCGACGCCGGGTTCTGCCTGTCGTCCGGCGACTACTACGCCTACGAGTACTTCCAGACGATGGGGTTGCGCGACAGCGGCGGCGCGGTGCGGGCCAGCATCTACCACTACAACACGGCGGACGAGGTGGACCGGTTGCTGGCCGAACTCGACGCGGTGGCCGACCGGACGGGGACAATGGCCCGGTGAGCACCCTCGTCGAGGACAACCCCGCCAAGAACCGCTTCGAGATCCTGGTCGACGACGCGCTGGCCGGCTTCACCGCGTACCTGCCCCGTGGGGAGGTGCTGGTCTTCACCCACACCGAGGTGGACAGCGGCTTCCAGGGCAAGGGCGTCGGCAGCGCGTTGATCCGGGGCGCCCTGGATCAGGTGCGCGCCCGCGGCGGCCGGGTGGTGCCGCAGTGCCCGTTCGTCGCCGCGTTCATCGACAAGCACCCCGAGTACGCCGACCTGGTCGCCGAGCAGCCGTAACCGAACGGGTCGGCGTCAGCGGGCCCGGCCGGTCAGCACCTCGGCGGCGGCCTGCCCGCTGGCCCGGGTGGCGCCGTGGGTGGCCAGGTGGGCCGACCCGGTGACCAGCTCGGGCACGCCCAGCTCGACCACCACCGCGTCGGGCCGGGCGCTGAGCGCACGCCGTACCGCCGCGCGCATCCACTCGTGCCGGTGCAGGTCACGGACCACCAGGACGAGGGGACGGTCGCCGGCCCCGGCGCCCGGGTCGGCGGGCACGTCGGGCTCGGCGTGGCGCACCGTCGTCGTGCCGGGCAGCAGCTCGCCCAGCGGCTCCCCGATGCCCCACGGGGTCTCCGCGCCGATGGCGATGTTGCGCGGCGGCTCGAACTCGACCACGTACGCGGCGCGGGTCAGCGGCAGCGCGCTCGGCGCGTCCGGGCCGGTGGTGACCCGCACGGCACGACGGGCGGCGACCAGCCCGACGTCGGAGGCCCCGTGGACGGTGCCCGAGCGGGCGGCGCGGGCGGCCACCGTCCAGGCGGCGAGCTGCCCGACCCGCTTGGCGGCCTCGGCGAGGCGTTCCTCGGGCAGCTCACCGGAGACGACGGCGGCCACGATGGCGTCGCGCAGCTCCCGGGCCGCCCCCTCGTCGGCCCGCTCACCACCGACGCAGATCGCGTCGGCCCCGGCGGCCAGCGCCCGCACCGCCGCGCCGGCGAAGCCGTACCGGTCGGCGACCGCGCGCATCTCCACCGCGTCGGTCACCACCACGCCGGAGAAACCCATCTCGTCGCGGAGCAGCCCGCCCAGGATGCGCTGGCTCAACGTGGCCGGCAGCCGCTCGTCGAGCGCGGGCACCAGCAGGTGGCCGGTCATCACCGCCTGCACGCCGGCCGCCACGGCGGCGCGGAACGGCACCAGCTCGCAGGAGTCCAGACGGGCCCGGTCGGCGGTGATCCGGGGCAGGTCGTGGTGGGAGTCGACGCGGGTGTCACCGTGCCCGGGGAAGTGCTTGGCACAGGCGGCCACGCCGCCGCGCTGCAACCCGCGGACCCAGGCGGCGGTGTGCCGCGCGACGAGCGCCGGGTCGGCCCCGAACGACCGGACGCCGATCACCGGGTTGGCCGGGTTGGAGTTGACGTCGGCGTCCGGCGCGTAGTCGAGGGTCACCCCGGCCGCCGCCAGCTCGACGCCGAGGTCGAGGGCGACCGCCTCGGTCAGCGCCGGATCGTCGACCGCGCCGAGGGCGAAGTTCCCCGGCCGGGTGCTGCCCCGGGCGGACTCGATCCGGGTGACGTCGCCGGCCTCCTCGTCGATCGCCACGATGACGTCCGGCCGCTCGGCGCGCAGCGTGGCGGTCAGCGCCGCCACCTGGGCGGTGTCGACGACGTTGCGGGCGAAGAGCACCACCGAGCCGAGCCCTTCGCCGAGCCAGCGGCACACCCACTGTGGCGGCGTGGTGCCGACGAACCCGGGTTGCAGGACGGCGGCGGCCAGCGCCGGAAGGTGCCCGGCGGGCGCGGTCACGCCGTGGCCCCGAAACGCTCGGCGTCGGTCGCGGGCGTCGGCGCGTTGCCGCCGACCCGCTGGTTGCGCTCGCTCATGCGGCCCCCGTACCCCATCTCTCGCGCGCCCTCGGCGCACCGCCACCGGCAGGCGGTGCTGCCATGGTCACACCGAGCGATTCAATAGTCAATAAACCTTACAGTTGCCCGGCGGCACCGTTCCCGGGAGAGTGCGGGGATGGACCCCGCCCTGCTGGCCGACGCCACGAGCCCGGCCGACATCCCCGGCGTACGCCTGCTCGGCCTGGTGGTCGGCGCCCTGCTGCTGCTCGCGGCGATCCGGGCGATGTTCGGCCGACGGTGAGCGATCAGGCCCCGGCCTACCGGTGTGGCCGACCGCGACCGGGGTACGGCTTCCCCATCAGCTGGTCCGCGCGCCGAAGGGGAAGCGATGAAGATCGGTTACTTTCTGTCCAGTGAGGAGTTCACGCCGGCCGAGCTGGTGGAGCAGGCCCGCGGCGCCGAACGGGCCGGCTTCGAGGCGCTGTGGATCTCCGACCACTATCACCCCTGGGTGGACGCGCAGGGCCAGAGCCCGTTCGTCTGGTCGATGATCGGCGCGCTCAGCCAGGTCTGCTCGCTGCCGGTGACCACGGCGGTGACCTGCCCGACCGTGCGGATCCACCCGGCCGTGATCGCCCAGGCGGCGGCGACCAGCGCGGTGCTGCACGGCGGGCGGTTCGTGCTCGGCGTCGGCACCGGCGAGGCGCTCAACGAGCACATCTTCGGCGACGCCTGGCCGCCGGCCGACGTCCGGCTGGAGATGCTGGAGGAGGCCGTCGAGGTGCTGCGAGAGCTGTGGGACGGCGGCTTCGTCAACCACCGCGGCAAGCACTACACGGTGGAGAACGCCCGGATCTACACGCTGCCCGACACGCCGCCGTCGATCTACGTCTCCGGCTTCGGCCCGAAGGCCATCGACCTGGCCGCCCGCATCGGCGACGGCTACGTGAGCACGATGCCCGACGGTGAGATGGTCCGGCGCTTCAGGGAGAACGGCGGCGGCGACAAGCCGTGCCAGGCCGGCTTCAAGGCGGCGTACGCGGCAAGCGAGTCCGAGGGCGCGCGGATCGCGTACGAGCGCTGGCCCAATGCCGGGGTGCCGGGCGAGCTGTCCCAGGTGCTGCCCTCGCCGCGCCACTTCGAGCAGGCCGCCGAGCTGGTCACGCCGGAGATGGTGCGCGACGCGTTCGTCTGCGGCAACAGCGCCGACGCGCACCTGGAGATGATCGACAAGTACGCCAAGGCCGGCTTCGACGAGGTGTACGTGGCCAACACCGGCCCGCACTACCAGGGCCTGTTCGACCTCTACCAGCGCGAGGTGCTCCCCCGCCTGCGCTGAGCCACCGACCCGCCGAGCCCATGATCGCCGAACGCGTTTCGGCGGTCGTGGGCTCGGGTACCTCCGGCCCTCGATGAAACTGTCCACGCATTCGATGACGTTGCGCCGCGCGGCGCGGAGCCTCTTCGGCTGGAAAGCGCTGCGGCCCAACCAGCTCGCCGCCATGCGCGCGGTGATGAAGCGACGTGACGCCCTGGTGGTGTTGCCCACCGGCGCCGGCAAGTCGGCCATCTACCAGATCCCGGCCAGCCTGATCCCCGGCCCGACCGTGGTGATCTCCCCGCTGCTGGCGCTGCAGCAGGACCAGATCGCGGCGCTCAACGAGCGGCAGCGTCCGGAGCTGCGGGCGGTGCGGATCAGCTCGAACGAGTCGGCCGCGCAGCAGGCCGAGGCGATCGCCGAGATCCAGTCGGGCCGGGCGGAGTTCCTGTTCATCACGCCGGAGCAGTTGAGCAACCCGGACCGGATGGCCGAGGTCGCCGCGCTGAAGCCGGCGCTGGTGGCGATCGACGAGGCGCACTGCATCTCCGCCTGGGGGCACGACTTCCGGCCCGACTACCTGGCGCTGGGCCACCTCATCGAGGGCATCGGCCGGCCGCCGGTGGTCGCGCTGACCGCCACCGCCTCCCCGCCGGTACGCGACGACATCATCGCCCGCCTGCGGCTGCGCGAGCCCGAGGTGGTGGTGTCCGGGCTGGACCGGTCCAACCTGTTCCTGGAGGTGGCGCACTGCCCCACCGAGGACTACCGGTGGCGGCGGCTGATCGCGCTGCTGCGCGACGACGAGCGACCGGGGATCATCTACGTGCCGACCCGCAGGTCGGCCGAGGAGCTGGCCGCCCGGCTGACCGACGCGGGCTTCCCGGCGCAGTTCTACCACGGTGGGATGCCGGCCGGCGCGCGCAACGAGCTGCACGAGGCGTTCCTCGCCGACCAGGTGCCGATCATGGTGGCCACCTCGGCGTTCGGAATGGGCATCGACAAGCCGAACATCGCCTGGGTGGTGCACATGGCGCTACCCGACTCTCCGGACAGCTACTTCCAGGAGATCGGCCGGGCCGGACGTGACGGACAGCCGGCCCGGGTGCTGCTGCTCTGGCAGGCCGAGGACGTGGGCCTGCAACGGTTCTTCAGCGGCGGCCTGCCGGACCCCGACGAGCTGCGTGACCTGGCCGCGCTGCTGCGCCGCAAGCCGGCCACCAAGACCGAGCTGCGCGAGGCCACCGGCCTCGGCCCGCGCAAGCTGGGCCAGTACCTCTCGCTGCTGGAGCAGGCCGGCGCCGCCGAGCCGCGCGCCCGGCAGCGCATCGCCGCGCCCCGCTACTCGCCCACCCCGACCGACGCCGCGGCCGCGGCGCTGGCCGAGGCGGAACGCCAGCAGACGGTGACCCGCTCCCGCACCGACATGATGCGGGCCTTCGCCGAGACCACCGCCTGTCGCGGGCAGACTCTGCTGGCCTACTTCGGCGAGCAGATGACCGAGGTCTGCGCGCACTGCGACAACTGCCACCGGGGCACCAGCGTGGCCGACCAGGGCGCGGTCGGGCCGTTTCCGGTGCACAGCCAGGTGCGCCACGCGGAGTGGGGGCACGGCCTGGTGCTCGCCTACGAGGACGACAAGATGACGGTTCTCTTCGATGAGGTCGGGTACAAGACCCTGTCGGTGCGCGTGGTGTCCGAGCAGGGTCTGCTGACCCTGGACTAGCCTGACCCGGGCACCGGTGCGGGGCCCGTGGATTGACACACTGAGCAGGGCGGAAGGGGCGTTGCCGTGATCGAGCAGCCGGCGTACACCGGTTTCGGTTTCTCCGACGGGGAGTGGGGGCTGCTGGTCGGCCTCCCGCAGTCGGTGCTGACCGCGGCGAGCGCCGCCGAGTCCGACGGCACCCGCCGGACCATGGCGGAGAACGCGGCCGGGCTGGAGACCATCGCCGCGGGCCGGGAGTCGGCCAGCCCGCTGGTCGCCGCCGTGGCCGGCGAGATCGTCGCGCGGGTCGGCGACCCGGACAGCGGCGAGGAGCTGCCGGTCATCGCGCCCGCCGACCCGGGCGCGATGATCGACGACGTGCTGGTGCGGGCCGGCGAGGCGTCCGCGTTGCTGGCCGCCCGGGTCGACGAGGGCGAGGCCGGCGCGTACAAGCACTGGCTGGTGAAGATCGCCGAGCAGGTGGTCGGCGCCGCGTCCAGCGGCGGGCTGCTCGGCCTCGGCGGCGAGTCGGTCAGCGACTCCGAGCGGCGGTTCCGCGACCGGCTCGCGCACGTGCTCAACGACTGACCGACGACGCTTCCGACAGCGGCGTACCGTTCGGTTCGGTCGGCTCGGCGGCCAGCGCCGCCGGGTCGGCCGGCCGGACGCCGCGCAGCGTCACCAGCGCGCTCACCGCGCCCAGGACCATCGCCACCATGGCGGCGATCGCGGCGAGGTGCAGCCCGTCGGTGAAGGCGAACCGGGCAGCGTGCAGCACCGCGTCACCCACCTCCGCCGGCAGTCCCCGGGTCACGGCGAGGGCGCCGCCCAGCGTCTCCCCGGCCGCGTCGCGGGCGTCCGCCGGCAGCCCGGCCGGCAGCTCGTCGAGGACCTCGCGGCGGTAGATCGCGGCGCCCACGCTGCCCAGGATGGCCATCCCCAGCGCGCCGCCCAGCTCGCTGCTGGACTCGGTCAGCGCGGAGGCGACACCGGCCTGCTCCGGCGGCGCCGCACCGAGGACCAGCTCGGTGACCAGCGACATCACCATCACCAGGCCGCCCGCGTACACGCTGGCGCCGGCCAGCAGCAGCCAGAGCGGCGTCTCGGGCGTGACCTGAGTCAGCACCGCGAACCCGAGCACGGCGATCGCGAAGCCGGCGCCGATCAGGTACGCCCGCTCGACACGCTGGGCGAGCGCGGCGGCGGCCGGGGCCACGCCGCCCACCGCCAGCGACGGCACCAGGCTCCACAGTGCCGCCCGCAGCGGGCTCAGGCCGAGCACCAGTTGCAGGTGCTGGGTGGTGAAGATGGCGAACCCGACAAGGGCGAACATCGCCAGCAGGTTCACCGCGAGCGAACCGGCGAAGCCGTGGCGACGAAACAGCGCCAGGTCGACCATCGGGTACGCCCGGGTCCGCTGCCGGTGCAGGAAGAGCGCCCCGACGAGCAGACCGGCGACGACGGCCAGCACCCGGACCGCGCTCACGCCGTCGCGGGCCATCTCCTTGATGCCGTAGATCACCGGCAACAGCGCGCCGAGCGACAGCGCCGCGCTGACCAGGTCGAACCGCCCGCGCACCGGGTTGCGGAACTCGGGCACCAGGACCGGGGCGAGCAGGAGCAGCAACAGCATCGCCGGAATGTTGATCAGGAAGATGGAGCCCCACCAGAAGTGCTCCAGCAGGACGCCGCTGAGCACCGGTCCGATGGCGATGCCGCCGGTGAGCGTGGCGGTCCAGATGCCGATCGCGGTGCCCCGCTGCTTGGCGTCGTGGAACATGTTGCGCACCAGGGCGAGCGTGGACGGCATCAGGGTGGCCCCGCCGACGCCGAGCACGGCGCGTGCGGCGATCAGCGTCGCGGCGCTGTCGGCGTACGCGGCCAGCAGGGACGCGGCGCCGAACGCGGTGGCGCCCAGCAGCAGGAGCCGACGCCGGCCGATCCGGTCGCCGAGGGCGCCCATGGTGATCAGCAGTCCGGCGAGCACGAAGCCGTAGATGTCGAAGATCCAGAGCTGCTGGGTTGCGGTGGGCCGCAGCTCCTCGCTGATGAACGGGACGGCGAAGTAGAGCACCGACACGTCCATCGAGACCAGGAGCAGCGGCAGCATCAGCACCGCGAATCCGATCCATTCCCGCCGGCCCGCGCGGGGTGCCGGTGCGGTCGTCGCTGTCATGGGAGAACTCCTTCTGCGTATGGCGTACGCTGTTATGCGTAGACCATACGCAGAACTAGGATGGCGGGGCAAGGAGGAAACGTGGCGGAGACGAAAGACGACAGCGGCCCGGCGCTCCCGCCGGCCATCGAGAGCGCCTGGGGCCTGCGGGGGCGGCCACCGCGGGGTCCCCGACCCGGCCTCAGCGTGCCCGCCATCGTCGACGCCGCCGTACGGGTCGCCGACGCCGATGGGCTGCCGGCCGTCTCGATGAGCCGGGTGGCCAAGGAGTTGGGCGCGGCCACCATGGCCCTCTACCGGCACGTCGGCTCCAAGGACGAGCTGCTGACGCTCATGGTGGACGCCGGGTACGGCCCGTCGCCCGGCCCGGCCTCGCCGGACGACGACTGGCGCGCCCGCCTGACCCGCTGGGCCTGGGCCGAACACGACGTGCTGCGACAGCGCCCCTGGCTGCTGCACGTGCCGATCACCGGCCCGCCGATCACCCCTCAGCAGCTCGACTGGATGGAGGACGGGCTGCGCTGCCTCGACGGCACCACCCTGCCCGAGGGCGAGAAGATGTCGATCCTCCTGCTGATCACCGGGTACGTCCGCAACGAGGCCACGCTCACCAACCAGATCGCCGAGGGCAGCCGGGCGGCCGGCGTCGAGCCGGGCGAGATGATGCCGGCGTACCGCCGGATGGTGGGGCGTCTCATCGACCCGGTCCGCTTCCCAGCGCTGCTGCGGGTGCTGAACGCCGGCGTCCTCGATCAGGACGACGACCCGGACGACGAGTTCACGTTCGGCCTGGACCGGATCCTCGACGGCATCGAGGCGCTGATCGCCCGCCGAGCGGCCTGAGGCGACGCCGATGCTTCCCAGAGAGACCGTCGACACCACCGTCCTGCCACCCGGTGAACGGTTCGGCATGTGGCTGGACCTCGTGGCGCGCACCTCCGCGCCGTTGCGGATCCGGTCCGCGCACACGGCCGACTTCGCCGCCCGGGCCGATTTCGTCGACCTCGGCGCGATCCAACTGGTCGAGTACCAGTACCCGTCACTGGACGCCACCCGCACCCGCAAGCTGGTCCGCCGCTCGGACCCGGAGCTCTACGTGCTCGCCCTCACCACCGGTGGCGTCGGCACGTCCAGTCAGGACGGTCGCCGCAGCGAGATCCTGGCCGGCGAGTTCACCTTCTACGACGCCTCCCGCGAACACGACGTCTGCCACCACTCGACCGAGCCGCAACGGACCCAGGCCACCTCGATCATCACGCTGATCCCGCACGCCGCGCTGCCGCTGCCACCCCAGCGGATGGCCGCGCTCTACGGCGGCCGGATGTCCGGCAGCGAGGGGCTCGGTGCGCTGCTGGCGCAGTTCCTGCTCCAGGTGACCGGGCACCCCGAGCAGTACCACGCCGCCGACGCCGGCCGGCTCGGCGCGGTGGGGCTGGACCTGGCCACCACCATGCTCGGTCGGCACCTGGTCGCCGAGGACGCGGTGCCGACCGAGGTCCGCCGCCGGGCGCTGGTCGCCCAGGTGCAGGCGTACGTCCACCGCCACCTCGGCGACGCGACGCTCAGCCCACAGGTCGTCGCGGACGCCCACCACATCTCGCTGCGCACACTGCACCGCCTCTTCGAGGCCGAGAACTCCACGGTGGCGTCGTACATCCGGGACCTTCGGCTGGACCGGTGCCGGCGTGACCTGACCGACCCGACGCTGCGGACCCAGCCCGTGCAGGTCATCGCCGCGCGCTGGGGGTTCGGGGACAAGGCCCACTTCAGTCGCGTGTTCCGGGCGGCGTACGGGGTGAGCCCGCAGGCGTGTCGCGACGGCGACGCACTTGCGGCGCGGCCCGTCAACCGCCTGGCGTCCAGAGTCAACTCGTCCGGGGCAGACTGACGACCGACGTGGCCGAGGCGGCGCCCGTGCACCGGGCTCGACAGCGGCCACGAACGGGGGCCGTGGCGAGGCGCCCGCCGCAGGACGCGGCGGGCGGCCGCCCGGTGTCGCCCCCGGGCCGAGGCCCCGGCCCCGTCGCTTCCCCCCCAGGATCGTCGGCGGGGCCGGTCAGGCCTTCGCCAACAGGTCCAACACGACCCGCTCGATCTCCTCGCGCGGCGCACCCGGGTCCACCGGCGCCACCACTCCGTCGTGGTAGAGGTCGACGACCCGGGGGTCCACGTAGGACGTCCGCGCCACCGTCGGGGTGTTGCCCAGCAGCTCGGCCACCGCACGCATCACCGCCGCCACCGCCCTGCGCCGGGCGGTGGCCGAGCGGGCCGGGTCGGCCGCGGCCAACTCCGCGGCGGCCAGCACCGTGGCATGCCAGGTGCGGAAGTCCTTGGCGGTCATCTCGCCGCCACTGGCGTCGCGCAGGTAGCCGTTGACCTCGTCACTGCGTACGTCGCGCCACTCCCGGCCGTCCCAGTAGCCGAACAGCCGGTCCGCCCGCCGGCGACGCCGGCGCAGGTTGACCAGCACCTCGCACAACTCCGGGTCCTCGATCCGGCGCACCTGCTCGATACCGCCCTTGGCGGGGAACTCGAAGACCACGCAGCCGCCGCGTCTGCGGGCGTGCTCCGGGCGCAGGGTGGACACCCCGAACGTCGGGTCGTCGCCGGCCGCGTACTGGTCGCTGCCGACCCGGAACATCCCCATGTCGAGCAGGCGGGCCACGGTCGCCAGCACCCGGTCCCGACCCAGCCCTCGCCCGCCCAGGTCCTGTCCCACCCGATCCCGCAGCCCCGGCAACCGCCGGGCCACCTCCAGCATGTGGTCGAACTTCGCCGCGTCCTGCTTCTCGCGCCACACCGGGTGGTAGACGTACTGCTTGCGTCCGGCCGCGTCGATGCCGGTCGCCTGGATGTGCCCGTTCGCGTGCGGCGCGATCCACACGTCCTGCCAGGCCGGGGGAATCACCAGCTCCCGCAGCCGCGCCAGGGTCGCGGGATCCCGCACGACCGCACCGCTCGGATCGACGAAGGTCCAGCCCTTACCGCGCCGGCGTCGCCCGTAACCGGGCCGACCCGGGTCGCTACGCCGCAACCGCACCGGAGACCCGCACCGCCCTCTCCACCTCGTCCACGGCGGCCAGCACCTCGTCGAGGCGCAGGGCCGTCAGTGTCGGGTGGCTCCCTACCCCGTCCCACCTGCGCCAATCCCCCGCACCGGCCCACAGCGCCCGGTGTCGGGGCCGGTCCGGCGGTGGCCCCCACGCCGCCGGAGGCACCGGCCCGAAGAGCACCACCGACGGGGTCCCGTACGCGGTGGCCAGGTGGGCCACGCCGGTGTCCCCGCTGACCACCAGCCGGGCGTCGGCGACCAGCGCGGCCAGCGCGCCGAGGTCGGTCCGGCCGGCCAGCACGGCGGCCGGCGCGAGGCCGGCCGCGTCGGCGACCCGAGCGGCCAGCGCGCGTTCGTCGGCCGAGCCGGTGACCAGCACCCGATGCCCCCGTTCGTCGAGCGCCCGGGCCAGGGCTGCGAACCGTTCGGCGGGCCACCGCTTGGCGGGGACCTTGCTGCCCGGATGCAGCAGGGTGGCGCCGGCTGGTCGGCCGGCCTTTCCGGGCCGGCGCAGGCCGAGGTCACGGCGGTCGGTCGGGATGTCGTACCAGGACAGCAGCCGGCACCAGCGGTCCACCTCGTGCTCGTCGTCGTCCCACCGCGGCCCGTCGCCGAACCCGGCGGCGGCGTTCGCGAAGGCGAGCAGCCGCCCCGGACGGGCGGCGGCCAGCAGCCGATGCGACTGTGGGCCGCGTCCGTGCAGATTCACCGCGACCTGCGGGGCCGGGCCGGGCCAGGACGGCCCGTCCAGCCCGGCGGTGTCCACCAGCCGGTCGACGCCCCCGACCAGGTCGACCAGCGGGGCCAGGCCGCCGGGCGCGGCGAGCGCCAACTCCATACCGGGGTACGCGGCCCGCAGCGCCCGCAGCGCGGGCACCGCGGTGACCAGGTCGCCGACGCCGAGGGCGCGCAGCACGAGGATCACGGGTACGACGTCTCCTGCTCGGCGCAGACCACCATCTCGCGCACCGCGCAGCCGGGCGGCTGGTTGAGCGCGAACATGACCGCCGCGGCCGTGTCGACGGGGTCGTTGAGGATGGCGTCCGGCCCCGGCTTGTACTGCGGGTCGCGCTCGTCGAAGAACGCGGTACGCATCCCGCCGGGAATGAGCAGGGTGACCCCGACCTGGCCGGCGAGCTCGGCGGCCAGGGCGCGGGTGAACCCGACCACGCCGAACTTCGCCGCGCAGTACGCGGTGGCGTCGCTGACCGCCTTGACCCCCAGGGTCGAGGCGACCGTGACGATGCGGCCCCGAGAGGTCTGCAGGAACGGCAGCGCGGCCCGGATCACCGCGGCGGTGGCCAGCAGGTCCACGGCGACGATCCGATCCCAAATCTCCCCCGGCACGTCGGCGAGCCGACCCGGCACGTCCATGCCGGCGGCCGTGACCACCGCGTCCAGGCCGCCGGCCTGCTCGGCGAGGTGCTGGGTGGCCACCTCGGCGGCGCGGGTGTCGGCGAGGTCGCACTCGGTCCAGGACACGCCGTCGACCGGTGCCTGCCGGTCCAGCACGAGCGGGCGGCCACCGGAGGCGACCACCGCCGCGACCACCGCCGCGCCGAGCCCGCTGGAGCCGCCGGTGACCAGGACGGTGGGCCCGGCGCCGGACCTCGTGGTGGTCATCGGCTGCGCTCCCGCGTCGTCGACACCGGCTGCTGCGTGCGTTCGCCCAGGCTGGGGGACTGCCCGCCGGCCGAACGGGTGATCAGGTCACTTGTGGAACGACCGTCCAGGTACGGCACCACCACCGTGTTCCCGCCCCAGCGGCGCAGGACCTCCGCCTCGGGGAGCCCGGCCGCGTCTGGGCCGCCGGTCGCGTAGTCGCCGCCCTTGACCCAGACATCGGGGCGCAGCCAGGACAGCACCGCCTCCGGCGTCGGCTCGTCGAAGACGAGGACGGCGTCGACGCAGCTCAGCGCGGCCAGCAGGCGGGCCCGATCACCCTCGGACACGACCGGCCGGTCCGGCCCCTTCAGCCCGGTCACGCTGGTGTCGGAGTTCACGCAGACGATCAGGCAGTCGCCGAGCTGCCGGGCGGCCTGCAGGGTGGCCACGTGCCCGGCGTGCAGCAGGTCGAAGCAGCCTCCGGTGGCCACCACGGTGCCGCCGGCACCCCGCACCTCGGCGAGCAGCGTGGCGACCGCCGCGATGCCCACCCGCTCATGCCCCGGGCCGGCGACCCCGTGCCCGCTCGCCGGTCCGCGGTTCGACCCCGCCCGCAGGACGCGCGGAAACGGCTGCTCCGGTGGCGGCAGCGCCGTGACCACTCCCCCACCCGCCACGTACGCGGACGCCTCGGCGACCGCCGCCTGCACCGCCTCGGAGACCAGCGCGCCCTCGGCCAGCGCGAGACTGGCGGCGGCGGCGAACCGGTCACCGGCCCCACAGGTGTCGCCCTCGGCGCTGCCCGGGGTGGGCACCACAAGCGGCGTCGACCCGGCGTGGCAGAGCAACGCGCCGTCCCCGCCCAACGTCACCGCGACCGCGCCCGCCCGCCACCGCCGCCGCAGCCCCTGCGCACCCCGGGACGCGGTGGCCAGCCGGGACGCGCCGGGCAGCGCGGAGACCAGCTCGCGTACCTCCGACTCGTTCGGGGTGACCAGGTGCACCCCGGGCACCGCGGCCGGGCCGCGCGGGTGCGGGTCCCAGACGACCGGCGCGCGGGTGGCGGCCAGCGCGGCGCGCAGCGCGGGCTGGCGGGCCACTCCCCGGCCGTAGTCGCTGACCAGCACCGCCGACGCCGCGGCGAGCACCCGCAGCACCTCGTCGGAGGGCTGACCCGGCTCGCCGGAGGCGCCGCCACGGTCGTGACGCAGCAGCACCCGGCCCCGGGCCCGCAGCCGGATCTTCTCCGGGGTCGCGCCGGACAGGCTCAGCGGGTACACCTGCACGCCGGCCGCGGCGAGCAGCGCGCTGAGCCGCGCGCCCCCGGCGTCGTCGGCGAGGGCGGTGATCAGCACCACCTCGGCGCCCTGCGCGGCCGCGAAGACCGCGGCGAGGCCGGCGCCGCCGGGCCGGTCGACGGCCGAGGTCTCGTCGAGCACCGGCACCGGGGAGTCCGGGCAGAGGCGGTTCACCACCCCTTCCACGTCCCGGTCGAGCAGGGTGTCCCCGACCACCACCACGGGTCCCCTCACGCTTTCCCCCTCATCCTCACGCGTCGACCTGCTGTCCGGCCCCGCCGTCGAGCACCACCTCGACCCCGGTCCGCACCGGCCCGGACGCGAGCCGACCGGCCGGTGCCGGCTCGGCGGGCACGCCCGCGGCGGCCCCGGTCACGGCCAGCGCGGCGGGCAGTTCCTGTTCGAGGTACTCGCAGATCAGGTGGCTGGTGACGAGATGCAGCTCCTGGACGACCTGGGTGTCTGCCGACGGCACGGCGAGCACCTCGTCGCAGGCGTCGGCGAGCGGGTTGGGAGCGGGCCCGGTGAGTGCCCACGTGGTCAGGCCGGCGTCGCGCGCCGCGTGCGCGGCGGTGAGCAGGTTGAGGCTGGTGCCGCTGGTGCTGAGCAGCAACAGGACGTCGCCGGGCCGGCCGTGGGCGCGGACCTGACGGGCGTAGACATCGCCGTAGCCGTAGTCGTTGGCGATGGCGGTCACCGCGCTGGTCTCGGCGTGCAGGGCGATGGCCGACAGGGGCTGGCGGTCGTCGTGCAGCTTGCCCACCAGCTCGGCGGTGAGGTGCTGGGCCTCGGCGGCGCTGCCACCGTTGCCGGCGACGAGCAGCCGTCCGCCGCCGGCCAGCCGGTGCGCGAGGGCCGCGCCCCAGCGCGCCAGTTGCGGTTCACACCGGCGGTACGGCGCCAGTGCCGCGGCGAGGTTGGTCAGGTGCACGTCGAGCGGGCTGCCCGCCGGCATCAGGCCACCACCCGGGTCGGCCGGCGCACGGCGGCGACCTCGCCGTAGACCTCGGCCAGGCGCTCGGCGGTGGCCTCCCAGGAGTAGCGCGACCGGGCCCGCTCGCGCGCCGCCGTGGCGTACCGGAAGCGGCGGATCCGGTCGTCGAACAGCCGCTGGATCGCGGCGGCGAGGGCGTTGGGGTCCCGGGCCGGTACGAGGTCGCCGGTCGTGCCGTCGACGACGGTGTCGCGGATGCCGCCCACGGCGGTGCCGACGACCGGCACGCCGCACGCCATCGCCTCCAGCGGGGTCAACCCGAACGGCTCGTACCAGGGCGCGGCGACCAGCAGGTCCGCCGAGCGGTACCAGCGGCCCATCTCCTCCCGGGGCACCGCGCCGACGAGGTGCACCCGGTCGGCGACCCCGCACGACTCGGCCAGGGCGCGCAGCCTGCGGGCGTACGGGTCGGTCTCCAGCAGCCCCTCGGGCGGGCCGCCGACCACCACACACTCGGCGTCGGGCACCAGCGCCATGGCGCGGACCACCGTCTGGAAACCCTTGCGTTCGACCAGCCGGCCCACGGTCAGGATGCGGGCTCGTCCCGGCTCACGGTCGGCGACCGGCCCGAGCGGGGCGAACGAGGCGAGGTTGACCCCGGAGGGCACGACGGTCATCCGGGACCGGGGCACGCCCATCCGGACCAGCTCTCCGACCTCGTCGCGGCACTGGGCGACCACCCGGTCCACCGAGCGGCCCAGTTCCCGCTCGTAGGAGATGCGCCGGGCCGGGCTGGTGTCCTGCACGCCCTGGTAACGGCGCTTGACCGTGCCCAGCGCGTGGTACGTCTGCACCACCGGCACCCCGGTCTGCCGACCGGCGGTCAACGCGGCCAGGCCACTCATCCAGAAGTGCGCGTGGATCACCTCGGGCGTCCAGTCCCCGCCGCGCCACCGCTCGATGAGCCAGCGGCTGAACTCGCGCATGTGCGGCAGCAACGCGTCCTTCGCGACCGGCTCGGCCGGACCGGCCGGCACGTGCACCACGTCGTACCCGTCCGGGGCGCGCACGGTCACCGGCAGGTCGAGGGCGTCGCGGCGGGTGTAGACCCGCACCTCGTGCCCGGCGGCGGCGAGCGCGGCTGACAGCTCGGCGACGTGCGTGTTCTGGCCGCCGGCGTCCTCGCCTCCGAGGATGGCGAGCGGGCTGGCGTGCTCCGAGATCATCGCGATCCGCATACTTCCTCCTCCAGCAGCCGGTCCCAGTCAGCGAGGAAACGGTCGAGGCCGTACCTGTCCCGCGCGGCGGCCCGTGCCGCCACGCCGGCCTGACGTGCGGCCGCCGGCTCGGCGATGAACCGGCGGGCGGCGTCGAGCAGGGTGTCCATCCGGGTGGAGAGCGCCCCCGCCTCCGGTGGCACCGCGGTCACCGCCTCGGTGGTGGCGAGCGCGACGACCGGCATGCCGATCGCCATCGCCTCGATGAGGCTGAGCCCGAGGGAGGTCCAGCGGCACAGGTGCAGGTACGCCCGCCGGCGGGCCAACTCGGCGTGCATCCGGTCCTGGGGTACGTCGTCGTGGCTGGTGAGCCGGTCGGCGGACAGCCCGAGATGGTCGGCGAGACCCGCGACGCCCATGCCGAACACGTCCAGCGGCGCGATCTCGGCGAACTCGGGCAGCAGGTCCGTGCCGGTCACCCGGCCCCGCCGCACCGGTTCGTTGATCACCACGGCGAGCCGGTCCAGTTCACCCGTGTACGACACGGTCGGCGCGACGATGCCGTGGTCGACCACCCTGGTGCGGGTCGCGCCGGTGTCCCAGAAGATCTGGTTGAACCCGGTGACGTGGGCGACGAGCAGGTCGGCGCGGTCGGCCATCGGGTGGCGGGTGTTCGGCACGTCGCCCTTGGGGGTGTTGTGCTCGACGTAGATGGCGGGCACGTCACGCCCGGGGCGCCGCCCGAGCCACTGCTCGGCCAGGTCGATCTCCTCTGGACGTTGCAGGACGACCAGGTCGACGTCGCTGCCGGGCAGGTCGTCGGGGGCCACCTCGACGGCGCTGTCCGGCCACGGGTAGGTGCGGGCCCGGCCGAGGCCGTACGGACCACGGTCGGGTGTGGTGGGGATCAGGTAGCGGTGGCTGCCGTGCACGAAGGACGTGGTCCAGGAGCCGTGCACGTGCCAGAGCAGGATGTTCATCGGTTGCCACCACCGCTGGGCACGAGCGTGCGTACCGCCTCGACCACCTCGGCCGGGTCGAGGCCGCTGAGGCACGGGTGCCCCGGGACCGGGCAGCTGGCCGCCCGGGTGTCACGGCAGGGCGCGCCCGCGTCGCCGAGCCGGACGGTGGGCACCCGGTAGGGCCCCCACTGCCCGAAAGGGACGGTCGGCGCGAAGAGGCTCACGACCGGCACCCCGGCCGCGGCGGCCAGGTGCGCGGGCCCGGTGTTGCCGACCACCACGGCGGCGGCGTCCGCGACGAGCGCGGCCAGCCCGGCCAGGTCGGTCCGGCCGCCCAGGTCGGTGCCGCCCGCCGCCGCGACCCGGGCGGTGACCGTACGCTCGTCGGGCCCGCCGGTGACCAGCACCCGATGCCCGGCGGCGGTCAGCGCCGCGGCGATCCGCGCCGCCAGCTCGGTCGGGCAGGCCCGGCTCGACGCGGCCGACCCGGGGTGGAGCACCACGTAACCGGGGTCACCGGCAGCGGCCGGGCGCAGTGCCACGGTGTCGCCCCGGAGCCGGAGCACGGGTTCGTCGCCGACCGGCAGCCGGTAGCCGGCGGCGGCGGCGAGGGAGAGCGCCCGCTCGGGTTCGGGGACGCCCACCGGCACCCGGTGGCGGATGTCCACCAGGGAGCCCGGGTAGTCGTCGCTGATCGCGGCGATCCGGTTGATCCCGGCCATCCGCAGCAGCAACGCGAGCGGCAGGGCGGACTGGTGGAACGACGTGAACACCACCGCCTCGTCCGCGCCGACGGCGGCGAGACGGGCGGTCAGGCCCCGCATGGCGTCCGGGTCGATCGGCGCCGGCGCGGGGTCGATCCACGGCAGCGGGTGCTCGATGATCTCGTCGACGCCGGGCAGCAGCTCGGCGGCGGCGCGTCCGCGGGGACCGCACAGCAGCACCACCCGCCGCGCGCCGGCCGCGACGGCGCGGATCGCCGGCCCGGTGACGAGCACGTCCCCTGCCGAGTCCGAGCGCACCACCAACGCCGTGCCCACCCGCTCGCCGGCCTCGGCGGGTTGCACGGCCCGCTGGCGGCGCAGGATCTCGTCCACCGCCGAGGGCAGGTCCGCGGCCACCCAGCCGGCGGCGGCGATCTCCTCCGGTCGGGTCACCGGGGTGGGCACCAGCACCCCGGCCGCACCGGCGGCCAGTGCCGCGTCCACGTCGCGGCCGATGTCACCCACCAGCACACAGCGCGACGCGCTCGTGCCCAGCTCGCGGGCGGCGGCGTGCACCAGACCGGGCGCCGGTTTACGGCAGTCGCATCGGTCGGAGTCGTCGTGCGGGCAGACCAGCCAGGCGTCGAAGCCACCCAGCAGCTCCTCCACGCGGGCATGCACCGCCCGCATCTGCTCCTCGCTGAAGTAGCCCCGGGCCAGACCCGACTGGTTGGTCACCACCGCCAGGCGCAACCCGGCGGCCCGCAGCCGGTCCAGCGCCGCCCGCGCCCCCGGGACCGGACGGACCTTCTCCGGGTCGCCGTTGTACGGCACATCCTCGATCAGCGTGCCGTCGCGGTCGAGCAGGACCGCGTCGTACAGGACTCCCCCGGGGGGTTCAGCAGGCCCGTGGCCAGCCCGGCCAACACCGGCGTAAACCCGGGCTGACCTGCGCTGATACGGATCCTCCTGGTCCTGTCGCACAGCCGGCGGGTTCCCGGCGCCCCGAGGAGTAAACGTCGTCGTCGGCGCCGTGGGCCAACGCCGGCGGCGGTGCCCCGGTCGGCCTTACCCGCCGCTTCCGAGAAGCTAACCCGCCGGCCCGTTAACCTCCGTCGCGAGGCGGGTATGGGAGCCCAGTGGCGATAGTGGAGAAAGTAATCGACGCTCCCCCGCAGCGGGTGTTCGACGTGCTGGCCGACGGGTGGACGTACAGCGACTGGGTGGTCGGGACCGCGCACGTGCGCGACGTGGACGACGCCTGGCCACGGGTGGGCAGCCAACTGCACCACCGGGCCGGGCCGTGGCCGTTCTCGTTGCAGGACGCCTCGACGGTGCTGGCCTGCGAGCCGCCGCACCGGCTGGTGCTGCGCGCCGGCCTGTGGCCGGCCGGCGAGGCGATCGTGGCGTTCACCCTGGATCCGGTCGACGGCGACGCCACCCGCGTCCGCCTCGGTGAGGACTTCGCGGCCGGCCCGCTGCGCTGGATCCGCAACAAGGCCAACGACCTCGTGCTGCACCTGCGCAACCGGGAGACGCTGGACCGGCTCTCCGACATCGCCACCCGACAGAAGGGCTCCCGGTGACGGGGCAGACGGTGGTGGTGACCGGCGCGAGCGCCGGTGTGGGCCGCGCGATGGCCCTCACCGCGATGGCCCGCCGCCTGCGCTGAGCGCGCCGCCACCTGCGGCCGGCCCGATCGACGGGGAGCCTTTTCAATCCGGATCGGGCAACTGGCTACCCTCTCAGGTAGCCCTGTCCGCAAACCGAGGATGTCCGACATGATCGAGCCCGTCCAACTGCCGTCGCCGTGGCGAGACGCACACCTGACCGTCGTCGTGCCCACCTACAACGAGGCGGGCAACCTCCCGGCGCTGGTCGAGCGGCTGCTCGCGCTGCCGCTGCCGGGGCTGCGCATCCTCGTCGCCGACGACAACTCCCCCGACGGCACCGGCGAGGTGGCCGACAAGCTGGCCATCGAGTATCCGGAGCGGATCGAGGTGATGCACCGGGCCGGCAAGGAGGGCCTGGGCCGGGCGTACGTCGACGGGATGACCCGGGCTCTCGATGGCGGCGCCGAGTTCGTGGCACAGATGGACGCCGACCTGTCGCACCCGCCGGAGGCGCTGCCGGGGATGCTGGGCGCGCTGCTCTCCACCCAGGCCGGCGTGGTGATCGGCTCCCGGTACGTACCCGGTGGCGAGCTGGACGAGAACTGGCCGCTGTACCGGCGCGCGCTCAGCGGATGGGCGAACCTCTACGTGCACACGCTGTTGCGGGTGCGCATCCGGGACCTGACCGCCGGCTTCAAGATCTGGCGGGCCGACGCGCTGAAGGACATCGGCCTGCACCGCGTGCAGTCCAACGGCTACAGCTTCCAGGTCGAGATGCACTACCTGGCGACCAAGCTGGGCCACACGATCCTGGAGGTCCCGATCCGCTTCGAGGAGCGGCGCGACGGCGTCTCCAAGATGACCACGGCGACCAAGGTCGAGAGCGCGCTGATGCCGTTCCGCCTCCGCAGCAAACACCGCAACATCACCAACTGACCCCGCCCCCAGCGGTGATCAAGAGGTTTGCGTCACCGGCGAGCCGGAATCTGACGCAAACCTCTTGATCACCGCATCAGGTCGGGGGGTAGACGGCCCGGTGGGCGGTGGCGACCGCCGCCGCGTAGGCAGCGCCGGTCAGGGCACGGTCGCGGGCCAGGGCCGCGCGGGCCGCGTTCGCGCCCGGTGCGCCGTGCACCCCACCGCCCGGGTGCGCCGACGAGCTGGCCAGAAAGAGCCGGTCCACCGGGGTGTCCGCCCGGCCCAGGCCGGGAATCGGGCGCAGGAACAGCTGCTGGTACGCGGCGGCGGTGCCCCCGCCGAGCGCGCCCCCGACCAGGCTCGGGTCGCCCTTCTCCAGCTCGGCGGGCCCGGCGACGTGCCGTCCCACGATGAGCTGCCGGAAGCCCGGGGCCGCCGCCTCCAGCACGTCCTCCATGCGCTGCACGTGCCCGGCGATCTCCTCGGCCCGCCAGTCCTTTCGGAACGGCAGGTGGGTGTACGACCACAGCGACTCGGTGCCCGGCGGTGAGTGGCTCGGGTCGGCCACGGACATCTGCCCGACCAGTAGGAACGGGTCGCGGGGCAGTTCGCCGCGGGCGAGTTCGCCGGCGTAGCGGGTCAGCCCGTCGAGGTCCGCGCCGAGATGCACGGTGCCGGCGCCGGCGACCTCCCGGTTGGTCCACGGGACCGGGGCGGAGAGCGCCCAGTCCACCTTCAGCGTCGAGCCGTCCCACCGGAAGTGCGCCAGGTCCTCGACCAGCCGCGACGGCAGCACCGAAGCCCCGACCAGGTCGAGGTAGAGGGCCGGGGCCGGCACGTCGGCGAGGACGGCCCGGCGGGCCCGCCACAGCGCGCCGCCCTCGGTGCGGACGCCCATCGCCCGGCCGCGCGCGGTGAGCACCCGGTCGACCCGCGCGCCGTAGAGGATGCGGCCACCGCGCTCGGACAGGCGGGCCACCAGCGCGTTGGTGATCTGCCGCGCGCCGCCGTCGGGCACCGGCCAGCCGACCTGCTGGCCGAGCATGGCCAGCAGCCAGCCGTACACGCCGGAGCCGGCCTCCTCGGGGGACAGATCGGTGTGCAGGGCGCAGCCGGCGAGCAGCGCCGGCCCGCCCGGACCATCGAACAGCTCGTCGCCGAGCTTGCGCACCGGCACCACGAGTCGGCGGGCCAGCCGCAGGGCGCCCGCGACCCGCAGCCGGCGCAGCAGGCCCAGGCCGCCGCGCACCGGGGGGAACGGCGTGGTGATGGTGGTGAGCATCGGCTCGGCCACGTCGAGCCAGTCGGTGTACGCGTTCAGCCAGCGCTTGCCGTCGCCGGGGGCGAACTGCTCCAGCGAGGCGGCCGTGACGTCCGGATCCCGGTTGATCACCGCCGCCCGGCCGTCGGGCAGCAGGTGTGCCAGCACGTCCGGGGCGTGCCGCCAGGACAGCCCGTACCGGCCCAGGTCGAGGCCGTTCAGCACCGGCGAGGCGTACCCCAGGGGGTAGAACGAGCTGTAGAGGTCGCTCAGGTAGCCCGGGGCGGTCACCTCGGCGGACTGCACCGCGCCGCCGGGTACGGCGGTCGCCTCCAGCACCACCACGTCCCAACCGGCGTCGGCCAGCAGGTTCGCCGCGACCAGGCCGTTGTGCCCGGCGCCGACGACGACGGCGTCCGCGCTCTGCGCGCCGGTGGTAGTCACCCGATCCGCCTACCCGGCGCGCAACCGGGCGAAACGCGTTTGTCTCGCCGGGGCCGGGGCATCCAGCGCCGCATGTACACGGTTGCGCAGCTGGTGGGCGGGGTGTGGGGCGCGGGCGGGGCCGGCGGCGAGCTGGTCGTCCACGATCCGGCGGACGGCGAACCGGTCAGCTCCGTGCCGGTCGCCACGGCCGACGAGGTCGGCAAGGCGGCCCAGGCGGCGCGGGACGCGACCGCGCAGTGGGCGGCGACCGCGCCGGCGGAGCGGGCGGCGGCGCTGCACCGGGCCGCGGACGCGGTCGCGGCCGTCACCGACGAGCTGGCGGCGGCGGTCACCGCGGAGATGGGCAAGCCGCTCGCGGACGCCCGCGGCGGCGTCGAGGCGGGGATCGGCACCCTGCGACAGTACGCGGAGCTGGCCCCGCTGCGCGGTGGGCGGACGTTGAACGGCGCGACGGACGCGGTGGACTTCATGACGCCCCAGCCGCGGGGCGTGGTCGCCGTCATCACCCCCTGGAACGACCCGGTGGCGGTGTCCTGCGGGCTGCTCGGCGCGGCCCTGGTCACCGGCAACGTGGTGCTCTACAAGCCCAGCGAGCGAACGCCGGCGACGGGTTGGCTGCTGACGCGCGCCCTGGACGCGGCGCTGCCGGCCGGGGTGCTGTCCCTGCTCACCGGTGGCCCGGAGGTCGGCGCGGCACTGGCCACACAGGACGTGGACGTGGTCGCGCACGTCGGTTCCACAGCCACCGGGCGGAAGATCGCCGCCGCCGCGGCCCGTACCGGCGCGAAGGTGCTGCTGGAGAACGGCGGCAGCGACCCGTTGGTCGTCGACGCGGGTGTCGACCCCGACTGGGCGGCGGAGCAGGCCGCGCTCGGGGCGTTCGCGAACGCCGGGCAGATCTGCGTCGCGGTGGAACGGATCTACGTACACCGGGAGGTGGCCGACGACTTCGTGGCGGCGCTGGTGCGGCGGGCCGGCGCACTGCGGGTCGGGCCGGGTCGGGACCCGGGCACCGAGCTGGGCCCGCTCGTCGACCGGCGGCACCGCGACCACGTACACGGGCAGGTGAGCGCGGCGGCGGCGGCCGGCGCGCGGGTGCGTACCGGTGGGGAGGTGCCGGACGGGCCCGGGGCGTACTACCCGGCGACCGTGGTCACCGACTGCCGGCACGACATGGTGCTGGTACGGGAGGAGACGTTCGGGCCGGTCGCCCCGGTGGTGGTGGTCGACTCCTTCGACGAGGCGCTGACCTGCGCGGCGGACTCGGAGTACGGGCTGGCCGCGACGGTGCTGACCGCGTCGATGAGCCATGCGCAGCGGGCGTGGCGGGAACTGCCGGTGGGCACCGTGAAAGTCAACTCGGTGTTCGGCGGGGCGCCCGGCGGTGCCGCGCATCCGCGCCGGGCCAGCGGGCAGGGCTTCGGGTACGGCCCGGAGCTGCTGGACGAGTTCAGCGCCACGAAGGCGGTGCACATCGAGGCGCCCGGCGGCGGTCACTGGTGAACGCTACGGGCGGACGCCGGGGTGGCGCGTCCGCCCGTACCGCGCTGTGCGTGGGTCAGTCGCCGCGAGCCTTGCGGGTGGCCCGGTCGTTGGCCTTCTCGATGGCCGTGACCAGCTCCGGCTTGGTCATGCTCGACCGACCGGGTACGTCCAGCTTGCGGGCCACCGACATGAGGTGGTCCTTGCTGGCGTTGGCGTCCACCCCACCGGCGGTGGGTGCGCGCCGCTCCGGGCCGCCGCCGGCGGCCTGCCGGTCGCTCGGTCCCTTGCGGCCCTTCGGCTCCCAGTGGTCGCCCACCTTCTCGAACTGGTGCTTCACCGCCGCGAAGGCGGTGCGGTGCGACCGCTCGCCCTCGCCGTAGGTCTCCACCGCCGAGTCGTGTGTCTTCTCCCAGGTGCGCTGCGCCTTGTCCGGGGAGCGTCGCAGCGTGCTGGGCAGATCCTCGCGCCCGGGCATCTCGTCCTCCTCCGTGTCGACAGAATCACTGTCACCGTTCCCCGCGGGCGGGGTGGCAAACGCGTCGCGGGCGGGGCCGCACCACGGCGGCGTCGGCCCGGGTTTGTCGATTTCCCGCTTCGGGTACCGGCCGGGCCAGGCCCGACCGGATGACCGGTCATCCGGTGGCCGGGGAACAGGGAGCGGGCATGACGACCACGGAGCCCGGTACGACGCGCGCCGACACGCCGGGTGCGCCGGTGCCCCGGCGGATGCGGCAGCTGAGCTGGCGGACCTGGCGCGGGGTGCTGGTGCGCAGCGTGACGAACTTCGTCAACGACAACTGCTCCGACTGGGCCGCCGCACTCACCTACTACGGCGTCCTGGCGCTCTTTCCGTCCGCCATCGTGGTGGTGGCCCTGGTCGGTCTGGTCTCCGACGGCGAGCGGACCCTGGACACGGTTGTCGACCTCGCCAAGCAGGTGGGTGCCGGATCGGTGGTGGCTGACAAGGACGGCGGCGTGGTCGGGGTGATCCGGGCCGTGGTGGTTCAGCAGAGCAACGTGAAGGTGCTGCTGAGTTTCGGTCTGCTCGGCGCGCTGTGGTCGGCGTCGGGCTTCATCGGGGCGTTCACCCGTGCCTCCAACGCGATCTACGGGGTGACCGAGGGTCGGCCGGTCTGGAAGCTGCGGCCGGTGCAGATCGGCTTGGCCGCGGTGACGTTGGTGCTGCTCGCGGTGGTCGCCCTCGCGCTGATCGTCAGCGGCCCGGTCACCGACGCGGTCGGCGACCTGATCCACGCCGGCGGCCTGGCCCGGACGGTGTGGAGCGTGGCGAAGTGGCCGGTGCTCGCCATAGTCATGGCGGTGCTGCTGTCCCTGCTGTTCTGGATCGCCCCGAACGTGCGCCAGCCCCGCTTCCGCTGGCTCACCCCCGGCGGCGCGGTGGCCCTGGTCTCCTGGGCGGCGGTCTCCTTCGGCTTCGGCCTCTACGTGGCCAAGTTCGCCTCGTACAACACGACGTACGGGAGCCTGGGCGCGGCCATCGCGTTCCTGGTCTGGCTCTACCTGTCCAACTCCGCCCTGATGCTCGGGGTGCAGATCAACGCCGAGGTGCAGCGCGGCCGGCAGTTGCAGGCGGGCGAGAAGGACCTCCAGGAGCCGATTCTGCCGCCGCGGAAGGCCGCCGACTCCTAAGCGCCGGTTGTCCGCCCGGATGTCCGGCCCGGGGGCCGGTTCGTGACGCGGTGCCGGTTTACCGGGCGGGGTGCCGGGTAGCGCAGAAGGCATGGAGCGTGGCAACAGCAAGCACGGACCGAGGATCGACGAGCAGATGAGCCAGGAGGTCAGCGGCCTCGTGCAGGGGCCGGGGACCGGTGGCTCTCGGGTCGACGAGTCCCGGGTGCCGGAACCGGCCGGCGAGGACCAGCCGGAGACCACCACGGCACCGGCGGGCGACCTGCGCACCGGCACGCCGCAGGGGATGAGTTCCACCGACGTCGAGCAGCGCAGCCGGCTCGGTCGGTTCATCTCCATGAGCGCGCTGCCCGGCGACCGACTGGTGCTCATCGCCAGCGCCCGGGAGAACGAGGCGCCCGACGACATCGTGGCGGCGCTGGAGCGGCTGCCCGAGGGCACCGAGTACCAGACGGTCTCCGAGGTGTGGGCCGCGCTCGGCAACAAGAACGAGACAACTCGCTGGTGAGCAGGATCGTCCCCCGATCCGGCCATCACCCGCGACCAGAGGAGGGTTCCTGATGAGTGGCGTCACCGAACACGTCGAGGTCTCCGTACCCGTAAGCACCGCGTACGACCAGTGGACGCAGTTCGAGGAGTTCCCCCAGTTCATGGAGGGCGTGCAGGAGGTCCGGCAGCTCTCCGACACGATGACCCACTGGACGGTGGACATCGCCGGCGTGAAGCGCGAGTTCGACGCCGAGATCACCGAGCAGCTGCCCGACGAGCGGGTCGCCTGGCGCTCCACCGGCGGCACCCAGCAGGCCGGTGTGGTGACCTTCCACCGCCTGGACGAGGGCAAGACCCGGGTCACCCTCCAGCTCGAGTTCGAGCCGCACGGGGTGGTCGAGCAGGCCGGCGACAAGCTCGGCATCGTCGACCGGCGGGCCAAGGGCGATCTGGAGCGGTTCAAGACGTTCATCGAGCGGCGCGGTCAGGAGACCGGCGCCTGGCGTGGCTCGGTGGACCGCCCGCAGCCGTGATCCCGCGAACCGACCGAGGATGGCCGCCGGAGTTCCCGGCGGCCATCGTCGTGTCTCGGGCCGGCTGGTACCCGTTTGCGATCATCGCGCCCGGGTACGGCTGAAGTCATGACGGACGACAGGGTGTGGCGCGACGAGGAACGGCTTCCGCTGGAGGAGTTGGAGCGCGCCGTGGCGGGCTCCAGCATCGACGGGCAGGCCGACGACGTGACCGGCAACGACGCCGGTGAGGAGGCCGCCTTCGGGCACGGGCCCGCGGCGGCCGACCGAGGCGGAGAGGCCGAGGGCGCCGGGCGGGAGCCGACCGACCCGCAGCGCGCCTACCGCCCGTCGACGACCGGCCGGACCGGACCGGACAACGGATAGTCCGCGTCGGGCAGAGCGGCCCGGGACTGGGCCGGCGCCCCGGACGCGGCGGGCTCGGACGCGGCGGGCCCGGCCGCTGCGAACCCGGACGCATCGGAGCCGGGGCCGGGCTGCTCCGGCCCGCTTCCGGCGGCGGGCCGGCGGGCGCCCAGTTCGTAGAGCACGATCAACGCCAGCGCGAGCACCACCAGGGCCGGGCCGAGCACCTGCACCGACACGTTGCTGATCAGCACGCCGAGGCCTGTCGGGACGAGCGCCGCGCCGACACCGGCGGCACCGATCTGCAACCCGATGGCCCGGTCCGCGTGCGCCGCGCCCACCCGGTCGGCGGTGGTGAGGGTGAGCAGGGGGAACACCGGCGCGGCGGCGAACCCCAGCACGACCAGGCCGAGCACGGCCAGCACGGCCGACCCGGGCACCGCGATCAGCGCCGCACCGAGGGCCATGCCGCCCAGGCTGACCCGCAACACCAGCCGGGGCCCCAGCCGCTCGGCGACCACGCCCTGCACCACCCGGCCGACGAAGAGGCTGCCCCAGTACGCGGAGACGCAGCCGCCCGCCACGGCGGCGCTCAGGCCGCGCCCCTGGGTGAGCAGCAGGAACGCCCAGAGTCCGGCGGACACCTCGATGGCCACGTACAGCGCGAAGGCCAGTGCCCCGGACCAGACCGCCGGCAGCCGCAGCGTGGCCAGGACCGGCACCCGGACCGCGGGCGCGGCGTCGGTCGTCCCCACGCCCGGCTCGGGAGCGGGAGCGCGACGCTGCCACGCGCGTACGGTGAGCGCGAACGCGGTGGCGAGAGCGAGTTGAGCGCCGGCCACGATGCCGTACCCCCACCGCCAGGCCAGCCCGGCGCTGAGCGCCGCCGTCATGATCAGTGGCCCGATCGCCACGCCGAGGCCGAAGAAGGCGTGCAGCCAGTTCATGTGTCGCGGGCCGAAGGCCCCGGCGGCGTACGTGTTGAGCCCGGAGTCGATCGCACCGGAGCCCAGCCCGAGCACCAGCGCGCAGCCCACGAGCACGGCCAGCCCGGGGCTCACGGCGTAGCCGGTCAGCGCCAGGCTGGCCAGCAGGGTGCTGCCGGCGAGCAGCGCGCCCACGCCGAGGCGGGCCAGCGTGAACCCGGCCAGCACGCTGGAGGCGAGATAGCCGACCGTGCCTGCGGTGAGCAGCAGTCCGACCGCCTCGGTGGGTACGCCGAAGTCCGCGCGGATCGACGGCCAGCCGACGCCGAGCAGTCCGTCGGGCAGGCCGAGGCTGACGAACGCGAGATAGGCCAGCAGGAGCAGCGTGGCGCGGGGCGGCGCGGGCGAGGTGGACACGGGACCCCATCCTGCCGCAGCGCACCTTACCGGCGGCGGGAGCCGCCCGTGCGCCGCGACAAGAACTGGTGTCCGGACGGTTGAGAATGCGGACAGCTCAGCCAGAATCGGCCGATCGGAGGACGGCAAAGGGGCCAGTTCGCGTAAGAATTTCGGGATGCATCAAGGCTCCGGAATCCTCTCCACGCGTCAGCGCCGCCTCGCCTGGCTCGGCTTCCTGCTCGCCGCGCTGCAGGCGCCCGTGTCGGCCTGGCTCGTCTCCGACGAGTCCTGGCTGTTCAGCGTCTGCGTCGCGCTCATGGTGGCCACCGTGATCATCGCCGACGACGCCGCCCGGCGTCGGCCGGCCAACGCGACCAGCGACTAGCCCTCGCCGACCGGCCGGGCCTCGTGTCCCGGTCGGCCCCGGGTGCGGCGGCGCTCCTTCATCTCCGCCTCGAACAGATGGCGTCGCCCGCCCACCAACTCGTCACGGGCCTGCCGGTCCAGTTCGCGGAACAACGCGTGGTAACCGTCGTCGAAGTCCTCGACGATCTGGAACGTCCACCGGCCGGCGATCACGTTGCGGCCGAGCAGTTCGGCGTCGATCCGTTCGGCGATGTGTGGATGTCCGGCGGCGCTGAACTGCTCCACCGCGTCGTCGAGCATCAGGTCGGCGTGCCCGATCAACTGGTGCAGCGAGTACAGGTGCCCACGGGCCCGTTCCACGCACTCCAGCGCCTCGCTGAGCTTGCCCAGCGCCGCGACCGTCTCGTCGCTCACCCCAGCCGGCCGCCGGTGCCGCTCGTCCGGCCCGTCCGTCGGTTCCCCCATCGGTGCCTCCCTGCTGTCCGCCCCACCCGGCGCCGTCCGTGCTCTGTGCCGGGCTGCGCCGTCCCTCTCCTGCTGCCCCGTCTGTGCCGGATCAACCCCCGCGGCCAGCCCGACTCGTCCGGTGGCACAACCGACACCCGCCGAGCGGCCGAGGCCGGCCCGGTGACCGGTCGGTTAGCCTCGGTCACCATGCGTGTGCCGTTGCACCGGGTCGCTTCCCGGACCGCCGTCGAGTCGGCGCGGTCGACCCTGGCCGCCCTCACCGTCTCCGTGGGCACCGCCGGCCTCGCCGCCGCCGCCGCGCGTCCCGGACTGCTGGCGCTGGTCGACCAGCACGCCGCCGCCGTGCGGGACAGCCTGGACGGCGACCGGCGGCCGTTGACCGCCGCGACGCTCGCCGGCTACGCCGAGGGGGTACGCGAGGCCGCCCTGGAGCACGGGTGGACGCCGCCGCGGGGCCCGGTGGACTGGAGCGAGCCGGAGTGGCCGCTCACCCGGCTCGTCGCCGTCTGCGCGCTGGCCCGTTCGCTCGGCCGTTCCTGACCCACCCGGTCACCCCGTACGACTCACGACGCGGAGAGGGCGCCCGCGCAACGCGGACGCCCTTCCCCTCACGATCGTGCCGTCGCGCCCCGCTACGGGCGGTACTGCTGGGTCTCGTCGGCCGCACCGGACTGGTACGTGCCGCGCCCACCGGACATCGTCGACTGCTCGTCGACCCGGGGCATGGCCTGGGTCCGGTCGCCGCCACGGTCGGCCATCTGCCGCTCCATGTCGCCGCGCCCGGCCGAGGTGGCCCGCCGATGCTCCTGCATCGCCCGGGCTTCCTGGGCGGCCCGGTCGAGCCAGCCGTCCCAGCGGTTCTGCATGGGCTTCACCAGACCACCGCCGACGCCGACGATCAGGATGCCGGCGACCGTGGCGAGCACCGCGATCAGCACCGGAGTGGTGACCGTGGTGGCGATACCCACCTGGTTCAGCGCGGCGATCACGCCGAGCGCGATGATGAAGATCGCCGTCAGGTCGGCCAGGACCTTGCCGTACGAGAGCCCGCCCAGCGCCCCGGTGACCAGATCGCGGGCGGCGTTGGCGATCGCGGCCGCGATCACCACGATGACGATCGCGACGAACGCGCGCGGCAGCCAGGCCACCACACCGCTGATCAGGTTACTGATCGCGTTGGGCCCCCAGACTCCGAAGGCGAACTGCAGGGTGAACAGCAGGACGGCGTAGTACGCCAACCTGGCCAGGATGTCGCTGGCGTCGTACTTCGTTCTCTCCAGTGCCCGTTTGATGCCTCCGCGTTCGACGGCCTCGTCGAAATGCACCCGTTCCAGCACCGCATCCACGATCTTGAGGACCGCTCTGGCGATGATCCAGCCGACCACGAGGATGACGATGAAGGCCACTGCCTTCGGGATGAAGAGCAGCACCGACCTCCAGGTGTCGGCGATGGCATCGCCGATGTCGGCCTGCCGAACCGCGAGGGTTTTCAGCATGATGTCCCTCCTGTCGCATGGACTGCGCCGGGGGCATACCCGGCCACCGGTGCGGCAGTCCGCGCGGCTCACTGCCATTTTTCCGACAAGTCGTCAAACAGGGGTCCTGACCTGCCCTAACAGTCACCCCGCCGGGGCCGGCCGCGACCCGCGCACATGATCGGATGCGGCTGGCCGACGGCCGGCTAGGCTGCGAACATGCCAGGAACGGTCGGGCGAGTCCCCACGCCAGCAATCCCGGTCCCCGGCGAATCCACCGGGCCCGGTGCGGCCGCCGTGCTCGCCCACGACTGGTCCGCCACCGCCCTCGGCCCGCGCGAGGGGTGGGATCCGGCGGTCCGGGCCGTGGTCGAGCTGATCCTCGCCTCGCCGATGCCGATGGCACTGGCGTACGGCGACGACCTCGTCCTGCTCTACAACGACGGCTATGCCGAGTTGTTGGGCAGCAAACACCCCGCTGCCCTCGGTCGACCGGCCGCCCAGGTGTACGCCGAAATCTGGTCGCTGCCCGGCTTCGGTGACGTGATCGAGCGCGCCTACCGGCAGGGCGTGCCCTTCCTGGAGAAGGAGTCCACGCTCCCCCTGATGCGGGACAGCTCCGGGGTGGTCGAGCAGGTGGTCTTCACCCGGGGTCACTCGGCCGTCCGTGACAGCGCTGGGCAGATCGTGGGAATCCTGACGGTGGCCGCCGAAACCACCCACGTGACCGAGCAGTTGCAGAGTCTCAGCGACGTCGCCGCCGCGCTCGCCGGCACCCTCACCCTCGACGACGTGGCCCGGGTCGCGCTGCGCCACACCATCACCACGTTCGACGCCGACCGGGTCTCGTTCGTGGTCGACGAGGGTGGCGGTGGCTGGCGGATGGTGCGCCGGGTCCGCGGCGAGCTGATGGACGAGGCTGACGAGCGGTTGCCGCCGCTGTGGCGGCGGACGCCGGCGGACTGGCTGGGCCCGGTCGCGCTCGCGGCCCGCTCGGGCGAGTCGTCGTTCACCCGTGACGGGCAGCCGCTGCGCGAGACCGCCGTGGACCGCCACGACCAGAAGATCCGGTCGATGGCCGTGCTGCCGCTGGGCACCTCGGTGATCCGGGGTGGGTTGACGGTCGGCTACCAGGTGCCGCACTCCTGGTCGGCGGCCGAGCGGGCGCTGCTGGCCGCCTCGGCGGAGCTGATCGGTCAGGCCGCGGAGCGGGCCCGGCGGTTCGAGACCCAGCACGGCACCGCCCAGTTGCTGCAACGCAGCATGCTGCCGGAGCACCTTCCCGACCTGCCCCGGCTGCGGATCGCGGCCCGCTACGACCCGGGGGTGGACGGCAACGCGGCCGGCGGTGACTTCTACGACGCGTTCCTGCTGCCCACCGGCGCGCTCGGCGTGGTGCTGGGCGACGTCGCCGGGCACGACGTGCAGGCCGCGGCGCGGATGGGGCAGGTGCGGGCGGCGCTGCGGGCGCTGGCCCTGGCCGACCCGGCGCCGGACGCGGTGCTGGCCGGGCTGGACCGGCTCGTGGCCAGCCTCGGCGTGGAGGCCGGCACCCACGAGCTGTTCGTCACCGTGGCGTTCGGGGTCATCGACGCCGAGCGCCGGGAGCTGACCCTGGCCAGCGCCGGTCATCCCGCCCCGCTGATCCGCCGGTGCTCCGCGGACGGCCGGTCGCACGCCGAGTACGTGGACCTGCCGGCCGGTCCCCCGCTGGGGCTGGGCGGGCGCCCGACCACCGTCACGGTCGCATTCCCTCCCGGCGACACCCTGCTGTTGTTCAGCGACGGCGTGGTGGAGCGGCGGCGGCAGAGCCTCACCGCCGGGCTGGACGCCCTCGGTGACGCCGTGGCCAAGGCCGGCACCAGTGATCCCCGCGCCCTCTGCGCGGTGGCCACCGCCGCCGTGTCCGGCGGCACCGAGGACGACGTGGCCGTGCTGGCGGTCGAGCACGCGCTCAAGCCGAGCCGGTCGGCGGCGATGGAGGTGCCGGCCGAGCCGACCGCGCCCAGCCGGGTCCGACACTGGATGACCGGCCAGCTCACCGAGTGGCAGGTGCCCGAGTCGGTGATCGGCGCGGCGGTGCTGTGCACCAGCGAGCTGACCACCAACGCGCTGCTGCACGCCGGCACGGCCGCCCGCGTGGAGATCGATCTCAGTCCGGAGCGGCTGCTGGTCTCGGTCGCCGATTCCGGCACCCGGGGCACCGTGACCCGGGCCCGCACGGACACGTTGAGCAGTCGCGGGCGCGGGCTGGGCCTGATCGAGGAGCTGAGCGACGCGTGGGGCACCGATCCGTCGGTGCGCGGCTCGACGGTCTGGTTCGAGATCCTCGTCCCGCCGGCCGAGCCGCGCTGAGGTCGACCGGCGTCGCCGAACCCGGACGAATCAGCCGGCCGCCGAACGGGTAGGAGTGCGCCCATGGCCACCGAACAACCCCACGGGGTGCTCTTCGACATCGACGGGACGCTTGTCGACACCACCTACCTGCACACGGTGAGCTGGTGGGAGGCGCTGCGCCAGGCCGACCACCCGGTGCCGATGGCGACCGTGCACCGCTCGATCGGGATGGGCTCGGACAAGCTGCTGGACCACCTGCTCGGCCCCGAGCGCGACCGCGACGACGACCCGAAGCTGCGCGAGGCGCACAACACCCTGTACACCGAGTACTGGGAGCGGCTGACTCCGCTGCCCGGGGCGGCGGACCTGCTGCGGGCGTGCGCCGAGCGGGGGCTGCGGGTGGTGCTCGCCACCTCCGCCGCGGAACACGAGGTGGGTGCGCTGCGCCGGGCCCTGAACGCCGACGACGTGGTGGACACCATCACCTCCTCGGCGGACGCGCAGGAGAGCAAGCCGGCACCGGACATTCTCGAGGCGGCGCTGGAGCAGTCCGGGCTGCCCGCCGAGCGCGTCGTCTTCGTCGGCGACTCGGTCTGGGACGTCGCCGCGGCTGGCAAACTGGACATTCCCTGCGTCGGGTTGACCTGCGGCGGCACCAGCCGGGGGGAACTCGCCGGCGCCGGCGCGGTGGCGGTGTACGACGACCCGGCCGCGCTGCTGGCCGAGCTGGCGGATTCCCCGCTCATCCGGCCGAGGTGAGACTCACTCCGGTTCACCGGGGCGCACACGCATAGCCGGAAGTCTTCCGGGGCATGGTCTGTGGCCACCTGCCCGCGCCGCGCGGGTGCGGCGAAAGGGTGGTGTCCGTGGAGCCGGTAGACGTCGCGTTCGCGCTTGTGGGCCTGGGCGCGCTGCTCGCGGGCATCCTGCCCCGGGTGTTGGAGCGCCGCCCGTTGTCCATGCCCATCGCGTTCCTCACCCTCGGCATGCTGGTCTTCCTGCTGCCGGTCGGACTACCGACACCGGACCCGCTGGCCCACCCCGAGCTGACCACCCACCTGACCGAGATCGGGGTGATCGTCGCCCTGATGGGCGCCGGGTTGAAGATCGACCGGCCGTTGAGCTGGGCCCGGTGGTCCTCCACCTGGCGACTGCTGGCCATCGCGATGCCGTTGTGCATCGCGGCGGTGGCGCTGCTCGGGTGGTGGTGGGCCGGCCTGGTGCCGGCCGCGGCGCTGCTGCTGGGCGCCGCGCTGGCGCCGACCGATCCGGTGCTCGCCGCCGACGTGCAGGTCGGCGAGCCGACCGATGTGGAGGACTCCGAGGACGAGGTCCGTTTCGCCCTGACCTCGGAGGCGGGCCTCAACGACGGTCTGGCGTTCCCGTTCGTCTACGCGGCCATCGCGATCGCCTCGACCAGCCTCGCCCCGCGCGCGTGGGTGGCCGAGTGGTTCACCGTCGACGTGCTCTGGAAGGTGGGCGTCGGTGTGGGGGGCGGCCTGCTCATCGGCTGGCTGCTCGGCAAGCTGTTCTTCCGGGCGCCCAGCGAGCTGCGGCTGGCCCGGCACGCCGAGGGTTTCCTGGCGCTGGCCGCCACCTTCCTGGCGTACGGGCTGGTGGAGGTGGCCGGCGGGTACGGCTTCCTGGCGGTGTTCGTGGCCGCGCGGGCCATCCGGGCCGCCGAGCGGACCCACGAGTTCCATTCGGTGCTGCACGACTTCGCCGAGCAGGTCGAGCGGTTGCTCACCCTGGTGTTGTTGCTGCTGCTCGGCGGCGCGATCGTGGGCGGTCTGCTCGCCCCGCTGACCTGGCCGGCGGCCGCCGTCGGGCTGGCGCTGGTCTTCCTGGTCCGGCCGGCCGTCGGCTGGTTGTCGCTGCGCGGCGCGCCCGGCCGGCCGGCCGAGCACTGGGTGATCTCGCTGTTCGGCATCCGCGGGGTGGGCTCGTTCTACTACCTGGCGTACGCCACCACGAAGGCGGACTTTCCGCAGGCGGAGCTGTTGTGGGCGACCGTCGGGCTGGTGGTGCTCGTCTCCGTGGTGGTGCACGGCGTCGCGGCGACCCCGGTCATGCAGTTGCTGGACCGCGAGGGTGAGCGGACGGAAGACCCGTCCGAACCCGAGGCCCGGCCGGTCGCCGCCGCCGGGCACCCCTGAGGAGGGGGCAGCGGCGCTCAACCCAGGCGGGCGGCCAGCGCGCGACCGAGGTCGCGGCCGGAGCGCCAGGCGCTCTGCACGCGGGGCTTGCCGAACGCGTCGCCGGCCAGACCGATCCCGTCGGCGTCGAGGTGGTGGGTGTTCCCGGTGAGGTCGCCGGCCGGCTTGGCGTACGTCCAGCGGTGCACGTGCACGTCGGTGGCCGCCTCGGCCAGCCCCAGCAGGTCCCGGACGGCCTGCTCGATCGCCGGTCCGGCGCCGGAAGGCTGGGCCAGGTGCCGGGCGGCGAACTCCGGCACGGTGTGCGCCACCAGCACCGGCGCGTCGTCACCGCGCCGGTCGCCGTCGTCGCAGATGAGCGAGAGCACCGGATGGTCGTTGACGAACGCGCCGTGGAAGTGCGGCCAGCGCCGGGACGGGAAACGCAGCACCGCGGCCAGGGCCGGCGACCAGGTCTGCTCCTGCACGACCCGGGTGGCGTCGGCCAGGGCGGGATCGAGCAGCAGGGCGGCCTGCGGCCCCGGCATGGCCAGGGCGACCGCCGCGTACGGCTCGCCGTCGACGGCCGGCCCCGGCTCCACGGCGAGCACCAGCCGGTCGACGGTCACCGGCACCGCGCCGGCCAGGTGTTCGACAAGCGACCGCAGCCCGCGTGGCGCGGCGTAGCGCAGCGGACCGGGCACGTCGTGGCGGCCGTTGGTGTCGTACGACCAGAAGGTGTCGGTCCACTCCCGGACCAGGCCGGCGGCACGCCACTCGTCGACCACGGCGGCGAAGTCCGGGTCGCTGGCGGTGAAGTACGCGGCGCCGATGTCGGCGGGGCGGCCGTCGAAGCGTTTGCTGGCCATCCGGCCGCCGCAGACGTGCCCCCGTTCACGGACCTGCACCGGCACCCCGGCCCGGCCCAACTCCACCGCGCAGGCCACCCCGGCGATGCCCGCCCCGACCACCGCCACGCCCGAGGAGTTCACGCTCATCCGTTGATCGTAGGTGCCGGCGGTCGCCACGGATGGGCATGAACCGGCGGTGATCGGGGTACTGGCACACCTGTTCGAAGAGAGGGTGATGATGATGACGGACCACAGCAACGACCAGGCCGACCCGCGCGGCGCGATCAAGGACCCGGACGAGTGGGTCACCGGCGACGAGCCGCCCACCGCGGCCCAGGAGTCGTACCTGGCCACGCTGGCCCGGGAGGCGGACGCGACGCTGCCGGACGACCTGACCAAGGCCGAGGCGTCCAAGCGGATCGACGAACTGCAGGCCGAGACGGGTCGCGGCCAGTAGCTCGGCGGTCAGGGGCGCGGCAGGGTGTGCAGCCGGACCCGCGTCAGTCGGGCCTGGGTTGTCTCGGCCTCCAGATAGGTGGCGTGCGGCTGGGATCGGCGGTCGGTGGGCGACCCGGGGTTGAGCAGGCGCAGCCCACCGGGCGCCACGCTGTCCCAGGGGATGTGCGAGTGCCCGAAGACCAGCAGGTCGACGTCGGGAAAGCGGGCCGCGCACCGCTGCTCCCGGCCGGTACGGGGGCCGGTCTCGTGCACCACGGCGACCCGTAGCCCGTCGAGGTCGACGCGGGCCACCTCCGGCAGCCGGGCGCGTAGCGCCGGGCCGTCGTTGTTGCCGTACACGCCGATCAGCCGCCGCGCGCGGGCGGTCATGGCGTCCAGCAGCGACTCGTCGACCCAGTCGCCGGCGTGCAGGACGACGTCCGCCGCCTCGATCGCCGTCCACAGCGGCCCCGGGAGGTCCCGGGCCCGCTTGGGGAGATGCGTGTCCGCCGTGAGCACCAGCCTCATGCCGGCATCATCCCCCGAGCGGGCGCCGTCCACCCGGGGACGCTCGTGGGGGCGCTCAGCTCCGGGCAGCTCAGCGCGGCGTCGGTGTGAAGTACCCGGGCGGCATACCGCGGCGACCCAGCCCCGGGTTCTGCTCGACGTCACTGAGCACACCGGCGGCGTTGATCAGGCCGATGTGCGAGAACGCCTGGGGAAAGTTGCCCAACTGCTCCCCGGTCGACGGGTCGACCTGCTCGGCGAACAGTCCCAGGTCGTTGACCCGCCCGGCCAGCGCGTCGAACAACTCGTGCGCCCGGTCCCGCTCGCCGGCCAGCGCCAGGCAGCACACCAGCCAGAACGAGCAGATGAGAAACCCCGCCGGGTCGCCGTTCCAGCGCCGCAGCAGGCCGTCGTGCGACAGCTGCGCCTCCACCGCGCGGACCGTCGAACGCATCCGCTCATCGTCGGCCGGAAGGAACCCCACCAGCGGCATCACCAGCACCGACGCGTCCAGGTCGTCGGATTCGAAACTCCCGGTGTACGCCCCGAGCCGGTCGCTCCACCCGCGTTGCAGCACCTCCGCGCGCACCTCGTCGCGGGCGGCCGCCCAGCGGGCCACGTCCTGCGGCTGACCGAGTCGTTCGCCGAAGCGGACCGCCCGGTCCAGGGCCGACCAGCACTGCACCTTCGAGGACACGTGGTGGCGTTCGATCCCGCGCTCCCCCCACATCCCCGCGTCCGGCAGCTTCCAGTCCCGCTCCGCCTTGTCGGCGAGCGACCGGAGCAGGTGGTAGACGTCCGGCTCCAACGGTTCCAGCCGGTCGCGCATCAGCCAGGCCGCGTCCAACGCCTCACCGAAGATGTCGGTCTGCCGCTGCCGCCACGCGTCGTTGCCGATCATCACCGGCGGGCTGTCGCGGTAGCCGGCGAGCTGATCCAGGCGGTGCTCCGTGAGGTCCCGCTCCCCCAGCACCCCGTACATGATGGGCACCGGCTCCTCGTCGATCCGGCCCATCGCGCGACCCAACCAGGCGAACTGCCGCTGTACCTCGTCGTAACACGCCGTCCGCCACAGCGCCCGCAGCGTCAGGCTGAAGTCGCGCACCCACACGTAGCGGTAGTCGTAGTTCCGGTCCCCGCCGAGCTTCTCCGGCAGCGAGGTGGTCACCGACGCCACCACCGCGCCGCTGGGTCGGTACGTCATGCCCTGCACCACCAACGCGCTGCGCCGCACGTGCTCGGCGTAGATCCCGTTGTACGCGTGCTGCCGGCCCCAGGAGCGCCATCCTTCGGCCGTGTCGGCGATGGTCCGGTCGGCTTCGGGCACCTGCGGCGCGGCGCGTCGTAGGTCGGGGCGTACCCGAGGGTGAAGTTGTGGGTCGTGCCGGCGCGGACGGTGAACGTCGCGGTGGCCTCGCCCTCGCCGCAGGTCAGCCGCAGGCCACTGACCAGGGCGAGCCGGCTGGCCCCGCCGACCGCCTCCAGGGCGCTCTCCCGCGCCGGGCTCCAGGGCGAGCGCGTCGGTCAGCTCCACCTCGCCCTGCGCGGTGTGGAAGACGGTCCGCAGCACGAGGGTGCCGTCGAGGTAGCAGCGTTCGACGGTGAAGTCGACCTCCGGGCAGATCGACTTCACCGGCGTCCTCGCCGATCAGCCGCGCGAACACCGACGGCGCGTCGAACCGGCCCGGGCACCACCAGTTCACCGAGCCCGAGCGGTCCACCAACGCGGCCGTGCGGCCGTCGGCGAGGAACCCGTGGTCGCTGATCTGTCCGCTCTGCACCGGACTGCCTACCCGGACCGTCCCCGCACATGCCTCACCGGAGACACGCACCCCACTCCGGCGGCGGGCGTTACCGCCCGGCACTGGCGGGAACGCGGTCGGCTGACGAGGGAGGATGCTCATGACCTCAGCTTCGGGGCCGGCCGCCGCGTGGCGGCCCGGCGCAACCAGTGGCGACGTGCTTCCGTCCGGGCCGGCAGGCCGCCTGTCGACGCCGGCCGGGGACGGGCACGGGCCGGAGAGCGGCCCACCCACAGTGACGATCGGCTCGTATCCGGACTATCCGTCCGCGCAGAAGGTGGTCGACTACCTGGCCGACAACCGCTTCCCGGTGGAGCACAGCGCCATCGTCGGCACGAACCTCACGCTGGTGGAGACGGTGCTCGGGCGGATGACCACCGGCCGCGCGGCCCTGCTCGGCGCCGGCACCGGCGCCTGGTTCGGGCTCTTCATCGGCCTGCTGTTCGGCATCTTCACCGTCGGCAACTGGCTGGCGGTGATCCTGGTCGGCCTGGTCATCGGCGCGATCTGGGGCGCCGTGTTCGGCGCTGTGGCGCACGCGATGACCGGCGGGCAGCGCGACTTCACCTCGGCCAGCTCGCTGCGCGCCGGCCAGTACGCGGTGACCGTCGACGCACAGCTCGCCGATCAGGCCCGGCAACTGCTGGGCCGGATGCAGCAGCCCGGCTCGACGCCGGCGAATTCCCGCTGATCCACCGGCACGACCGGCCGTCCCGGCAGTCCGCCGGGGCGGCCGGTCAGCCGTGGTACGCCAGCTCGCCGGCCCGCAGTGGCACGTCGACCCGGTTCTCCGGCGGCGCGAGGGGGCAGGCCCAGCGGTCGTCGTACGCGCAGCTGGGGTTGTAGAGGTAGTTGGCGTCCAGCCGGACCCGGTCACCGGGCAGCAGCTCGACGCCCCGGCCGAAGGTGCCCTTCACCGTGTCGGTGAGGTACCGCCCCCCGCCGTAGGTCTCCTGCCCGCAGGTGCCGTCGCGCAGCGGCACGAAGAGCCCACCCCCGTACGCCTCGATCCACCACAGCGTCAGCGGCCCCCACGGCGTCTCGGCCACCGCCACCCGCCGGTACGCGACGACCCCGTCCGGGCCGCCGGTGTCCACCCGCAGCTCGCCGCTGGCCGGTCGCAGGGGCGCCTCCACCACGGCCTCCGGGTTCGGCGCGAAGTAGCGCACACCGGTGAAGCCGGGCCGCTCGGCCGGCGGTATCGGGCTCTGCGGGTGGGTGGCGAAGAGCTCGTCGCGGCCGGCGCGGAAGCCGGCGAGGTCGACGTCGGACAGGTACAGCCGGGCCACCCGCTCCCGCCAGTCGGCCAGTTCCAGATCGGTCAGCATGCGGCGGACTCCTGATCGATTGACAACTCTCCGGACCGCAGGGGCCTGCCGCACGCCTGGCAGCAGACCTCGGCGACGAACACCTCACCGCACACGTCGTGGATGAAGTCGACCTTGGGTACCTCGGCGTCGCTGTAGGTGTCGCCCCAGCGCTTGAGCACGAGGATGACCTGCCCGAGGTCCCTACCCTTCTGGGTGAGTTCGTACCCGGCGACCTTGCCGTCCTCGGTCGATCGCGCCTGCAGGATGCCGGTCTCGGCGAGCTTTCGCAGCCGGGCGGCGAGCACGTCCCGGGGCGCGCCGACCGCTCGCAGGATCTCGGTGTAGCGGGAGGCCCCGAAGGCGAGCGCCCGCACGATGTGCAGCGACCACCTGTCGTTGACCGCGTCGAGCGCCACAGCGAGCGTGTCCCGAGACGGTTTGGAATTCAAACCACCGGTGCTACGGTTCGTCTGGTTGGACATTCAAACCACACTACCCGAGGAAGCACCCATGACGTCGCCACCCGAACCACGTACCGAGCGGGAAACGCCCGTCGTCACCCACCGCCGAGCCTGGCTCTCCCTCGTGCTCACCGGGCTGATCATCGGTACGGCCTTCATCGCCGTCTACGTCGGGCTGCAACGCGGTCCCGAGCCGCGCCACCTGCCGATCGCGGTGGTCGGTGAGCAGCTGGCCACCACCGCACAGGCCGGGTTCGGCGATGCCGTCGCCGTCACGCCGGTGACCACCGTCGAGGACGGATCGGCCCTGGTCCGCGACGGCGACGCCGTCGCGGTGCTCGGCGCGACCTCCCCCGGCACGCTGACGCTCGACTACGCCGGCGCGAGCGGATTCAGCGAGAGCGGCGCCGCCCGGCAACTCGCCGCCGGTCTCGCCAGGCAGGCCGGCGCGACCGTCCAGGAGAACGACATCGTGCCGCTGGCGAGCTACGACAGCCGCGGGTTGTCCGCCTTCTACGTGGTGTTCGGGGTCACCCTCTCGTCGTTCGTCCTCGCGCAGGGGCTCACCGCGGCCACCGCGAAGGTGCGCCTGCGGCACCGGCTCTATGCCGTGGGCGGATTCGCCGTCGCGATCGGCGTGATCGCGGCGACGGTCGCCGGCCCGGTCTACGGGTCACTGACGGCACCGTTCCCGCTGCTCGCCCTGTCGCTCATCCTGCTGTCGGCCGCCAGCGCCTTCACGACGAAGGCCCTCGGGGCCTGGCTCGGCCCGATCGGAATCGCGCTCGCCGTGCTCACCCTCACCACCATCGGCAACGCGACGAGCGGAGCGACCATCGGGATCGACCTGCTGCCGGGATGGGCGCAGGCGATCTCCGCGAAGCTCCCGCCGGGCGCGGCCGTGCGCGCGGTCAACAACTTCGGTTACTTCAACGGCTCGCACACGCTGGTGCCCCTGGCCGTCCTCGCCACCTGGTTCCTGGCTGGCCTGGGCTTCGTCCTGCTCCGACAGCGGACCACGCGGCGACGCCCGCCCGCGACACCCTGATCCGAGGGTGGAGCCGGCCGGGTGGGCGCACGACGGGTGCCCACCCGGCCGTCACTCCCGAGGCCAGTTGCTCAGGACGGCGTCGAGGGCGTCGAGGGCGCGGGCCCAGGATTCGTCCGTCGAGCGCGGGGTGTGGCGGAAACCGCCGGTCCGCTCCAGGCTCACGAAGCCGTGGAACGTGCTGTGCATCATCCGGACGGCGTCGGTCTGGTCCGGCTCGGAGAGCCGGTAGCCGCGCAGGATCGCCCGGGTCATCTCGGCGTGCCGGACGCCCGCGCTCGCGGCGGCCGTCTCGGGGTCGAGGTCGATCTGCATCGCGGCGTAGCGGCCCGGATGCCGTGTCGCGTAGTCCCGGTACGCGTTGGCGAAGGCGACCAGCGCGTCCTTTCCGGCCCGGCCGGCGAGCGCCTCGGCGACCCGGTCGGCCAGCTCGGCGAGCGCCAGCAGGGCGATCCTGACCCGCAGGTCATGGGCGCTCCTGATGTGGAAGTACAGGCTCGCGTCCTTCACGCCGAAGTGCCGCGCGAGCGCGGCGACGGTCACGTTCTCGACGCCCACCTCGTCGGCCAGCTCGGCCGCCGCCAGGGCCAGTCGCTCGGCGGTCACTCCGGCACGTGCCACGCACCACACCCCAAAAACTAGTCTTGTTAGTCGTTTGCCTAGGAGAGCTAGGCTGATGCCTATGTTAGCCCTCACCGAGCCCGCCATCCGCGCCTCCCTCGTCAACTGCACGCAGGGCGAGGCGAAGCGGCTGGCCGTACCGAACGATCTTGAAATGCGCCCCTGGGACGACCTGGACTTCCTCGGCTGGCGCGAGGCCGCCGCGCCGCAGCGGGCCTACCTGATCGCCGAGGCCGACGACGGCCTCGTCGGGGTCGCGCTGCGGGTGGCGCCACAGCAGACCGGGCGGGTCCGGCGCAGCATGTGTTCCTTCTGCCTGACCACCCACACCGGCGACGGCGTCTCGTTGATGACGGCCCGCAAGGCCGGTCGGGACGGCCGGCAGGGCAACTCCGTGGGCGCGTACGTCTGCTCCGACCTGGCCTGCTCGCTCTACCTGCGCGGCAAGAAGGACGCCGGGCGGCGGATCGACGAGACCATCACCCTGGCCGAGAAGATCGACCGCACCACCAGCCACCTCGCGGCGTTCCTGCGCAAGGTCACCGAGTAGCGGGGGAAGCCGGCCGGCACCCCGGTGGGGCCGCGCCGGTCCGATCAGCCGGTCAGCACGACCGCCCCGGCCGGGCAGGTTCGCCCCCTGTCGAGCTGCCCCATATCTGGTCCGGCCGTCGACGCGGACCCTTCGACTAGCGGTCGGTGGCCAGGCGGGCGTGCAGGTGCTCGTCGTAGCGGCGGCCGTCGCCGTACTGGTACGCCTCGCGCAGCGTCCCCTCGGCGAGATAGCCGGCCCGCTCGGCGACCCGGCAGGACGCCGTGTTGGCCACCGCGTGGCACAGCTCCACCCGGTGCAGCCGAAGGTCGCCGAACGCCCACTCGGTGAGCCGGATGACAGCCCGCGTCGCCACCCCGCGCCCGCGCGCCGCCGGCATCGTCCAGTAGCCGATGGAGGCGTCGCCGTGGTGGATGTGGTGCAGCGACACCGAGCCGAGCAGCTCGCCGTCGGCGGCCTTGGTCACCGCCATGGAGGCGTGGTCACCGGCCGACCAGTCGGCCCGGCGACGCACCCAGAGCAGGGCGGCCTGGTCGTCGACCGGGCCGCCACCCTGCGGGTTCCACTGCGCGATGGCCGGGTCGCGCAGGGCGTCGCGCACCGCCGGGGCGTCCGCCTCTTGCCACGGACGCAGCAGCAGGTCGTCGGCGGCGAGCTCCACGTGTTCCACGAAGCCGGAGTCTGGCACACCCCGCGCCGGCGCCGCCGCCCAATTACCCCGAGCTTTGTTCAAAGCTGTACGAAGCACACCACTAACCGGACAGACGTGACGCAGAAAACGCGCGATAGCGCTAGTTAAATTTTGAACTAGCGCTATCGTGATGGGCGTGACCGAGAGCCTGGACAGCACCCGAGCGGCCGCCTGGCGTGCCTACATCGAGGCCAGCCAGCGCCTGTTCACCCAGCTGGAAGACGACCTGCGCGCCGACAGCGACCTCACCTTCGCCGACTACCACGTGCTGGTCCTGCTCTCCGAGGCGCCGGGGCAACGACTGCGGATGGGCGAGCTGGCCGGCCGGCTGGTCTTCTCCCCCAGCCGACTGACGTACCAGATCTCCTCGATGCAGCGGCGCGGGCTGGTCAGCAAGGAGGCCTGCCCGGACGACCGACGCGGCAGCGAGGCCGTGCTCACCGCCGCCGGACTGCTCACCCTGTCCGAAGCCGCACCCCACCACCTGGCATCGGTGCGTACCCACCTGATGGACGACCTCGACGACGCCGAGGTCGCCTGCCTCACCCGGGTCTTCGACCGGCTCGGCCGCCGCCTGCGGGCGGCCGGCACCACGTCGAGCAACACCCACGCCACACGTTAAGGAGCCCCCGATGCCCGCGATCACCGTCGACAACGTCCTCGTCCTGCCCCGCCTGCCCAAGCTCGACGAGTCCACCAGCTTCCGCAAGGTCCGCACGGTGACCACCGCGCCCAGCGGCTTCGAGGGTGAGGGCTTCCCGGTCCGCCGGGCCTTCGCCGGGGTCTCGACGACCGACCTGGACCCGTTCATCCACCTCGACCAGATGGGCGAGGTGGACTACGCGCCGGGCGAGCCGAAGGGCACCCCGTGGCACCCGCACCGCGGCTTCGAGACCGTCACGTACATCATCGACGGCGTCTTCGACCACCAGGACTCGCACGGCGGCGGTGGCACCATCACCGACGGCGACACCCAGTGGATGACGGCCGGCAGCGGCCTGCTGCACATCGAGGCCCCGCCGGAGCACCTCGTGCTGAGCGGCGGGCTCTTCCACGGCACGCAGCTCTGGGTCAACCTGCCCCGCGCGGCCAAGATGAACCCGCCCCGCTACCAGGACATCCGGGGCCGGGAGTCGGCTCTGCTCACCACGCCCGACGGCGGCGCGCTGATCCGGGTCATCGCCGGTGAGGTGGCCGGGCACCGGGGGCCGGGGTCGACGTTCACGCCGATCACCATCACCCACGTCACGGTGCAGCCGGGCGCGCAGGTCGACCTGCCCTGGAACCCCGACTTCAACGCCCTGGTGTACGTCCTCGGCGGGCGCGGCACCGTCGGCGTCGAGCGCCGGCCGGTCCGCACCGGTCAGCTCGCGGTGCACGGTCCGGGCGACGCGCTGCGCTTCAGCGCGGACCCCACGCAGGACAGCAACACCCCGGCGCTGGACCTCTACATCATGGGCGGTCAGCCCATCCGGGAGCCGGTGGCACAGTACGGCCCGTTCGTGATGAACACCCGCGACGAATTGCTCCAGGCGTTCGAGGACTTCAAGGCCGGCCGGCTCGGCGTCATCCCCACCGAGCGGGTGCCGCACACCGACGGCCAGGGCCCGCGTCCCTGACCCTGACCATGCGAAAGGCCCCCGGTTACCAACCGGGGGCCTTTGCGTAGTACTGGTCAGGCGACTTCGTGTGCCTTCGCCATGTCGACGAAGCCCTGCCACTGCGCCGGCCCGAAGGCGAGCGTCCCGCCGTCGCGGTCCTTCGTGTCGCGGACAAGGACGACACCGGGAAGGTTGTCGGCGACCTCGATGCACGCGCCGCCGTTGCTGCCGCTCTTCGTGCTCTTGCGCCACTGCGCGCCGGTCATGTCCATGCTGATGCCGCTTCCCTGATGAGGTCGAGAGATTGCGTCCTGGGTAGAGCATCGCCAACTATGCGCGCCCACCGCCGTTCGAGGGTAGCAATTTCCGCCGCGTCGTCCGTGATGTGCGCCTTGACCTGGCCATCTTGATGCCCCACACGCGTGCCGTCAGGCCCCTCGGCGAGGATGAATGGGCCACCCATTCCGAGGTACATCGGAGTATCGCGCGGAACCACATGGACCTGCACCAGCTCGGCGCACACGGCGATGTGCTCACACTGCTCGCGCATGATGACACCGCTGGGTCCGACCCGCCGACGTAAGACGGCCTCGTCCATCAGCACGACGACGAGCGGGGGCCGCGGCCGGCGAAGGATGGCCTGTCGCTGCAAACGCGCCGCGGCCAGCTCGTCGACCTCGTCAGGGCTGAAGGATTCGATCTCAAGCGTGGCCCTGGCGTAAGCCTCCGTCTGCAGTAGACCGGGCACCCATGCCAGCTCGAACCATCGAATGACCGTGGCCTCGTGTTCGATCTCGGCCCATTGACGGAACCACGACGGTTCACGACGCTTGAGTACGTCCGGCCAAAGGTCCCCTACGTCCCGAGCGAGCAACCTTGCGATCTGGGAACGGTGACGCGGTCGCGGGACGCGTCCAGGATTGACCCATCGCTGCGCCGTTTTCGGGTCTACGCCCACCTGAGCTGCAAGAGATTCCGCTGTCTCGCCTGCCTCGGTCATGGCCGCGATGAGTCCGTGGTTCACAGCACCTCCCATGTGGACGTCCGGGACACCCAAAACACCTTAACCAACGCTGTGTATCAGTCCCAACACTCTCGGCAGGGTTACGTCAGACGGCGCGGCCGGTAGGGACCACCCGAGACCCGGCGGACGCGTTCGTACCGGGGCCGCCCCTGTCCGGCGAGCACCTCACGGGGGCGGCCCCTTCCCACGACAGCGCCAAGGAGGCACCGTGCGCTTCACGTTCTGGCACAGCGAATCCATCCTGAGAGGGGCAGGCCCCCGCCCCGCCCTGCCTCGCTCGGCCGGGGCCACGGTTCCCTCTGAGGCGTTCCGGGTGGACGAGGTCGGCCGAGTAGGTCACCTGCTCCGGGCACCGGAGTTCCGGGCGAACGGGGGTCAGGCGTGATCTCCGCCCAGGTTTCCGTCCCCGAGCGAGGGCCGATCGCGGACCGTCCGCGCCGGCACGGCCAGGCCCCGCCACACACGCCGTTACGGCCGCACTGGGTGTGCCGTGCCGACGGTCAGCCGTGGCCGTGCCCGACCGCGCGACTCATGCTCAAAGCCGAGTACGAGAACAAGATGCCGAGCCTGTCGATTTACCTGGCCGGGTTGCTGTACGAGGCAATGCGCGACCTGTACCACCTGAACCCACACGACGGGCCGAGCCCGCGAGCCCTGTACGACCGGTTCGTGGGATGGGGACCGTTCCGCAGGCCGATCGTTGAGCCTTCGACCCAGCACGGCGGCACCTAGATTCCCGTTGGCCGCCGTCCTGGCCAGCCTATGAGGGCCGCATCCCAGATCATGTCTTTACCAATGGAAAGTTGCGTGATTCGCTACTCTACGCAGTCCTTGCCGCAGAGTAGCCTCCGGTAGCATGGCCGGCGTTATGCCCGATTGCCCCATGGCACTTGCTCGGTGGAGCCGAACCATCCGAAAGGCGGCATCTGCTTCGAGTAATTGCCGTTGTATCCTATCCGGTGGAGGATTAGCATGGTCAAATAATGCCGCGCCAAAAACCAAGCGTCCTTAGATACGCCTGCGATGTGATAGATCTCGTCTCGCGGCGACTTGGGATGCACGAGACGGTTGCGGAAGCGGACCAGCGCCGCAGGCGCGTCTGTCAACTCTTCCTCCTTGGCGAATTGCTCAAGAGCGGGAAGGTCGAATTCGCTGAAGTTGGTGGGCATTGAGGCCAATCTGAGCACCTCACGGAGGCTCGCTTCGCCGTGCCACCTTTTGCCGTAGACCGCTTCATTTACTCTACCGCTAAGGACCAGCTCGACCCATTCGATGTTCTCGAGTGCCGAGAAGGCTGTCGTTATCCGCTGTTCGACGAACCCAACACTGTTGGTTTGAACTGCCGAAACCATCTGAAACCTGAGTAAACCTTGCCCACCATCCTGGCGGAAAGCTCGCAAAAGCGAGTGCACGTAGTTGTCAAAGTCTTCCGCAGACTGGTAGTAGAGCCATGCCGCGCCGATGTTCTGAAGGGGGTCGCAGAGGGCTGACGACCAAGATTCCCAAATTACGGTGCCGTCAGGCCCGTATCCGACTGGGAGCGCGGGTGCCACCCAGCGGCCCAATGCGAACGAGAGACCTACGCGCATCTGCTCTAGAAACGCCTTCGCAGTTTGGACTGAGAAAGGTGCGTGGTCCGACCGGCGCACTTCCATGACATGTGTCAGGACGAAGACGTTGTCGGCGTGGGCGTCTCTAACGATTTCCGAAAGGTCTGGGCGACTGTCGAGAGTGATGCTCCAGCCCTCGACTTCCCCTCGCCAGCGGCCCGCCCACCAATGAACCCGACCGTCCCTTCGTGCCTCAAGCGTGGCGTTACCCAAGATGTCGGCCAAGTTCATCCAGTGCACCAAGAGTCGATCGAGATGCGCGTCGGGGTCACCGAACTCGCAATGATCTATCCAGCCTTCACCGTGGGTGCGGCACATCCCCTTCAGTTTCCACGGCCTACCATGCCGCTCGATCGTGAAGTCGATCTCGCCCGGCCAGTCAGGGCTGTCCTCATCGTGCGTTTCGAATGACCATTTGAGTCTCGGGGATGGAGCGCAGGAAAGTTGAATCACGCCGTCACGGCACTCAGGGGCCAGGCCGCTGAAGGATCCACGGTGCAGTGAGACCGGCTCATTCGGACTGTTGAAGCGATACAAGGGAACTAGCGGTTCCTCGCTGTCACGTTTCCTGCCGTCTTGGGTCACCCGACACTCCTAACGGATCTGAGGCCAGCCGGACAGGATACGTGAAGGTCGGTGGGATTGCCAGGTTGAAGGCACGAAGAGTGCGAGGCTGAGCCTTAGGTGTCGGGTCTCAGGACGTGCGTGACAGACCAGTCTCGGGACGTGGGTGACACGTCCGGCTAGACGATCTTCGTTTCAGGGTAGCTGTTCAGGGTTCGGGTGGCCGCTCGTGACGCCCTAGGATCGGCGGGTGCTGGCTGACGAGGAACGTCTTCCGCAGTTCCCTTATCACCCGGATCCCGTGGGGACGGGTTCGATCGTGGCCGCTGAGGTGGTGTGCGCGTGTTGCGGGCGGCGGCGGCCGTTCACGTATGCCGGCCCGGTCTTTGCGGTGGAAGAGCTGGACAGGGCGCTGTGCCCGTGGTGCATCGCAGACGGCAGGGCGGCTGCGATGTTCGACGCGCAGTTCACCGACGTGAGCTGGCGGGTTCCGGACGATGTGCCTGCCGACGTGACCGAGGTGGTTCTCCGCCGGACGCCCGGCTTTGTGGGGTGGCAGCAGGAACAGTGGTTGCATCATTGCCGAGACGCGGCGGAGTTCCATGGCTCGGTCGGGGCGAACGAGTTGGCTGCCTTTCCGGACGCGCTGGAACACCTTCGGCTGGAGTTGGCCGGGTCTGGCTGGTCGGACGATGACAAGGACTGGTATCTGCAAGCGCTGAGCAAGGACGGCCCGGTCACCGCCTATCTCTTCCGCTGCCGGCACTGCGGCAGTTACCTCGCGTACTCCGACTCGACCTGACCGCCCGTTTGCTGTCGCGGGGGCTCCGGCTTGCGGACCTTGAACCGGGCGATCGGTTTGACGGTGGTGCGCGGGACTTCGGTGAGGAGCTGGTCGCCGTCGTGGACGCGGAAGGTGGTGTCGGCGGCTTCGACGGTGAGCGTTCGGCCGGCGTGGGCGATGCCGACGTGGATGCGCTGGCCCGCGATGACCAGGGCTCCTCGGCAGCTGACGCGGCGTTCGACCCGCACGGGTTCCGGGTTCGGGGTGGGTGGTGGTCCAGCGGGGCGGGCGTCGCGGATGCTGGCGGTCTCGGCTGGTGTCAGGGGGTTGGGTAGGCTGCGCAGCAGGACGCCGTCGGCGGTGATCTGCAGGAGACCGCGGTCGAGTCGGACGGTCACGCGCCTGCCGGCGAAGTGGTAGCCGACGGGATGCTGTCGGCCGGCGAGGCTGATCAGGCCAGTGGCGTTGACGAGCCGTTCGACCTCGATCGGGGCGCCGGCCTGGATGGGACCGGTGGTGATCGGTGGTGGCCCGGCGGGTTGGCCGTCGTCGGCGAGGAGTTGCCGCAGGTGACTGGGGGTGAGCCGGGATGGGACGGTCTTGAGGCGGACGCCGTCAATGAGCAGGTGAACGACGGTGGTGTCGGCCCAGAGGGTGACCGGAAGTCCGGCGCGGGTGGGGCTGAGCCAGAACTGTTGCCCGCAGACGGTGAGGTTGCCCGAGGCGGGAACGATACGGGTGACCTCCACGGCCAAGCCGACATCGTCGCCCACGGCCACTGGTGCGGCGGCGACGGAGGCCGAGTCGGCGGCTGACCCTTGCGTCGACGGCGGCACGGGCAGCGGCTTTCGGGGAGCGGGGATGGTAGTGGTCAGCGTCGGTGGAAGCCGCAGTGGCAGCTGCTCGTCGGCAGGAGAGGTCGTGAATCGGTCGCATGGGAACGCCATTCCCAGGGACTGGTGCGGCCGTTCGGTGTTGTATTCGTGCCAGAACACGTCGATGGCGGCCTGGGCCTCCTCTGGGCTGGACCAGACCTCGACGTCGTCCAGGAGTTCGCGTTGCAGGGTCTGGTGGAACCGTTCGACCTTGCCCGTGGTGGTGGGTGAACGGGGCTTGGTCAGCCGGTGGGTGATGCCGTTCTCCCGGCAGATCCGGTCGAACATCACCTCCCCGCCGCCACGACCGAACCGGGCAGTGAACTGCTTGCCGTTGTCGGTCAGGACCTCCTCCGGTATCCCGAACCGTTGCAGGGCTTCGGCGAAGGCGAGGCAGACGGCCCGGCCGGTGGCCCGACGGACCACGGCAGCGATCACGCAGAACCGGGAGTGACCGTCGACGCCGGTGACGACCTTCGCCTCACCACCGTCAGCCAGCTGGATGCCGCCGACAATGTCGAGCTGCCACAGCTCCATCGGCCGGCCACGTTCCCATCGCCGGTAGTCCTCCCGCCGACGCCGGCGAGGCGTCGGATCGATCAGGCCGTGTCGGATCAGCACCCGATGCACCGTGATCCGCGACGGAATCGAGCCGGGACAGTCGCGGCGGCCGAGTTCATAGACGAGGCGACGGGCGCCCCAGCGGGGATGGTTCCGGCGCAGCTCACAGATCAGCGCCTCCACCTCCGGCGGAGTCTGCCCAGGTGAGGAGCGCGGCCGGCTGGAGCGGTCGGCCAGCCCTTCCAGGCCCTCATCCTGATACCAGGCCAGCCACCGGTGCACGGCTTGCCGGGAGACTCCGAAGCGTTCCGCGACGTCCGTGACCGTGGATCCGGCCAGCACGTCCTGGACGGCTCGATACCGCTGTTCCATCACGCTCATCTCCACCAACACTTGGCGGAGTGTCACGCAGGTCCTGATACCGATGTGTCACCCAGGTCCCGAGACCGGACACCTAGGCGAGTTGCAATACCTGCGTGACAGATCGGTCTCAGCGCACCTGTAACACCTTCGGCTAGACGATCATGTCCAAAAGCTGGCTGCGGGACAGGGCCTACCGCAGCCCCGAAAGGAGTGACGTGGGCGCGAAGACAGCCCTACTGGCGTTCACCGACGGCGACATCCGTCCGACGCTGCGCGGCGCCACCCGATCGGAGCGAACCAAGACCGAAGCGTTGGTACGGCAAATCCACCCCGGCTACCTGGTCGAACCCGCTGATGACAACACACTGCTCGACGGCACCTACCCCCCAGACGACGTCATGTACGCCACTGTGCTGGCCGGGGCAGAGCTGTACTGCGACCGACGGCTCATGCTCGATCGCCCGTCCCAACTACCGGAGCACCTGCTCCGAGCTGGAGCGGGCCGCCGAATCATCATCCACGGGATGCACTCGGTCGTGGACTGGCTCGGCTTCGCGGTGTGGGAGGACGGCGTATTGGTCAGATCGCTGGGACTGTCGCCCGACGGCGGCATCCAGGAGAGCATCGGCAAGCCCTACGACTTCGAGTTGCCGTACTGGGCCGGTGAGCATCCCGTCGAGCCCGTACCAGGCTGGCACAACCAGGACCCCTACCCGCTGCCATTCCATCCCCTCGACCTCGGCGAAGAAGCGTTGCGTGCGTTGTTCGGCTTCGCCATCGAGGGCCTCCCGTCCCCCGACGATATCGACGCTGATGCCGTGCATTTGCACGGCTTCCGCGTGACCGACCGGTCCGGCGAGGAACAGGCAGCCCGTGAGGGCGCATACGCGGAGGCGCTACGGACCATGGGGCCGCCTCGGAGGTATCGCATGGGACCGGACGGCACGATGTACGAAGTGCAGTCCGACTGCAACTGACTTGTCGATGACCGTGCACCACGCCACGTAGTCTTCAACAGTGGACACAACAGCCCTCACACCCCGCGTGCTGGTGATCGGGTTGGATCCGTATCGGGTGCCGGGGCCGTGGGATCCCAAGCCGGTCGCAGACGGCATCGAAGTCGGAAGGGCCCGATTCGTCGAACACAAAGTGGGGGCTGAGTTCTGCCTGTTCGGCCTCGACGGCAGCGACGATGTGGAGGCGGTGGTCACCACTGCCCTGTGCGCCCAGCCTTGGGAGTGCGTCGTCATTGGTGGCGGGGTGCGCAATCAGCCGGAACTGTTCGAGCTGGTGGTCAATCTGGTGCGTCGGCACGCGCCCGAGGCGGCGATCGCCTTCAACAACACTCCGATGGACACATTCGACGCGGCCGCCCGCTGGGTTGAGGTACCCGGATGATCGCTCAGGACACAGATGCGCCCAGCACACGGTTGACGTACCGCCTAGCAGCTTTGTAGGACCCGTTCAACGTCCGCGCCTGTTTGAATGACCACTGCGTCGGCGCGAAACCCCTCGGGCAGGTGATGCCGCTGCCCTTCGTGCGCGAGCAGGGTGGGGCAGCCAGGTGGAAGCACAACGGCATCGGCGAGCCCGATGAACGTGACGAGCATGTCCAGAACCGCGCCGCCGGAGAACCGGCTGATCATGAGACTGCCCAGCGTGTCGTCGACAAGAGCAGCGTAGACGTCTGCCGTGCCGCCGTCGTCGGCGCTGATGTGCCAGTAGCTGTGCGGGGGTTCGCGGCGGTTGACGCGGGGCCCGAAGACGGCCAGGAACGCATCGGCCGCCATCGGGGCGGCATCGCCCTGCTCGAACCGCTGGACGAACATCTCGTAGCTCACCCGAGCACCCTAGGGCGTGATCCGAACGATCACGGGGCACGACGCAGGTGTCGAGCACCGGCCCGGACTGGTCTTCAATCCCAGAAGTTGAACAGCAGCTCACCGACGGTCGTCGGCTTCCAGTAGTCGATCTGGTCGTGTTCGCCGGCGTCGAGAGCGGTCAGGTCAACCTGTGTCAGATCGGTCTGCAGGTCGTCCGTGTGTTCGAGCATCCGGACGGCGAGGAAGACGACCTGTCAGGCCCGGTCGACGGACTGGAGAAGCTCGCGGGTCAGCACCAGTTGTTCGGCTGGCATGTTGACGGCCGGGTGCTGGAGTTCCTCCGACTGACGCGGGCAGAGCTCGACGTGGACGAGTACGCCTACGGATGAGGCGGCATCTGGTCCACCGCCCTCGCCTTGATCTACCCCAGATGAGTGATGTGGGGGTATCTCGTGGCGCGGAAGACCCCACATCGGCGATGTGGAGACGATCAACGCATCGGCGGACGATCAACGCAACGGCGCCCCGACGGCCGAAGACGTCAGCGTCAGGAGACCGCGAAAATCCCCGCGACGCCCAGAATCACCATCAGCAACACCGCTACCAGCGCACCCCGTTCGCTCTCCACCGCCGGCTCGCGGTACTCGGTCACGGGGTTCGTCGTCTCGCGGTGCATGGTGTGGCCTCCTCGGCTGTTCGGTCGTGCTCGCGTCGTCATCCAGGTCACCGTTCGGCCGGCCTGGCATGCGGACCCGCCTCGGGGGTCCTACCGTGAGGACGTTGTCGACCTCCGGGGGGCTGGACGTGCCGTTACAGGACTGGTTCCTCAGCGCACAGGAACGCGCCAACCCGGTCTCTGGGTTACCCGTTTGGACCAGAGGAAACCTCGCCGAGCCGTTGATTCACGGCGCGGCGTACTTCGACCGGCTGGTCGAGGAGGTGGAGGCGCTGACCGACGGTGACCACCTCTTCTTCACCGACTGGCGGGGCGACCCGGACCAGCGGCTGCGCCCCGACGGCCCGACCGTGGCCCAGCTCTTCGCCCAGGCCGCCCAGCGCGGCGTGGTGGTCAAGGGGCTGATCTGGCGCTCACACCTGGACGCGCTGGCCTACAGCGAGGCCGAGAACCGCAACCTCAGCGAGACGATTTCGGCGGCCGGCGGCGAGGTGCTGCTCGACCAGCGGGTCCGCCGCGGCGGCTCGCACCACCAGAAGCTGGTGGTGCTGCGGCACCCGGGCGCCCCGGAGCGGGACATAGCGTTCGCCGGCGGGATCGACCTGTGCCACAGTCGCCGGGACGACGCCGCGCACGGCGGTGACCCGCAGCCGGTGCAGATGTCTCCCCGGTACGGCCCGAACCCGCCCTGGCACGACGTGCAGCTCGCGGTGCGCGGCCCGGTGGTCGGCGCGCTGGACACCGTGTTCCGGGAGCGCTGGACCGACCCGATGCCGCTGGACTCGGAGAACCCGATGGCGTATCTGCGGGATCGGTTGCGCGGCGCGGACCTGCGGCCGGACCCGCTGCCCGAGCAGCCCGCCGACCCGCCCGAGTGCGGGCCGCACCAGATCCAGGTGCTGCGCACCTACCCCGCCGTCCGGCCGCGCTACTCCTTCGCGCCCGACGGCGAGCGGACCGTGGCCCGGGGCTACACCAAGGCGGTCCACCGCGCGCGACGGCTCATCTACCTGGAGGACCAGTACCTCTGGTCGACCGAGGTGGCCAACCTGTTCGCCCAGGCGCTGCGGGAGAATCCCGAGCTGCACCTGGTCGCCGTGGTGCCCCGGCACCCGGACGTGGACGGCCGGCTCGCCCTGCCACCCAACATGGTCGGCCGGGAGCAGGCGCTGTCGCTGTGCGAGCGTGCCGCGCCGGACCGGGTGCACGTGTTCGACGTGGAGAACCACGCCGGCACCCCGGTCTACGTGCACGCGAAGGTCTGCGTGGTCGACGACGTCTGGGCCAGCGTCGGCAGCGACAACTTCAACCGCCGCTCCTGGACGCACGACAGCGAGTTGTCCTGTGCGGTGCTCGACGACACGCGCGACGAGCGGACGCCCACCGACCCGGCGGGCCTCGGCGACGGGGCACGCGCCTACGCCCGGGACCTGCGGCTGCGGCTCTGGCGCGAGCACCTGGACCGGGACCCGGACGGCACGGACGACGCCGACCTGCTCGACCCGGCCGACGCCGTCGCGGCCATCACGGCCGCAGCCGACGAACTGCAACGGTGGTACGACGGCGGCCAGGTCGGCGATCGTCCGCCCGGCCGGCTGCGCCCGCACCGCCCCGAGCGACTGCCCTGGTACATCCGCACCTGGGCGCTGCCGGTGTACCGGCTGGTCTACGACCCCGACGGCAGGCCGCTGCGCGCCAGGCTGGCCGGCACCTGGTGAACCTGCCGGGCCGGCTCGGGCAGGCCGGCGCCGCCCGGGTGCACGGTCAGGCCGCCGGGGTAGGCGAACGAGGAGCGCGGCGAGAAGTAGCCGAAGCCGATGGTCAGCGGGTTGGCGGGGCGCAGCGCGTACATCGGGTGCCGGGGTTGCAGGAACTCCACCGACTCGATCTCGAACGGCGCGACCGGCTCGGCCACGAACGGGTAGACCGAGCTGAGCAGTTGGCCGTCGCGGCACGTGAAGTAGCGGTGGTGCCCGCTGCTGATCACGTGACCGGTCTCCCCCACCCGACACCGGGCGCGGATCAGCGGCGCCCCGTCCGCCTCGGTCTCGGCGAGCAGCGCCTCGCCGCTCACCTCGATCCTGGTATGACCGGCGAGCACCGGGGCGCCCCGCGCGGTGGCGTACTCGCGGACCAGCCGGCTGGAGGCCACGTAGTGGGTCCACCAGCCGCCCGGGTTGAGCCCCCCGGGCGCGTCCACGCCCGCGAGTGAGACGCCGAGGTACGTCAACGAGTAGGCGCCGAAGCCGGAGGTCTGCGTCTCGTCCTCGACGACGTACTGGTTGAGGAACACCTGCCGGTCCGCACGGGGACGCAGCCCGGCGGGGACGAGTGCGGCGACCGCGTCAGGATCCGCTGGCAACCAGCTGAAGTACAGGGTGCGACTGTTCACGACGAGCTGGGGAGCCGCTGGATCGAGCATGGTGCCTCCGAACCGGGTGTCTACCCAGCGACGCTACGGCCGGTCCCGCCGACGGGACAACGACGGATAGTTGACACTGCCGCCCGAATGTCGGATTTCATGTTGACCACTTGGCGGAGGGTGCGGCACCGACCGGTTGGGCCCAGAGGGACGACCGGGTGCCGCAGGATCGCCCGGCACATGGGTAAGAGACCCCACAACCTGCTCGACGGCTGCCGCTTTTGCGCGTTTTGTGGTTCAACACGCCTTAAGTACATCAACCTTTCGGCTAGATTTCTCGGAGCCGATCAGGTTAAGGTGAGTCCCGAACGGCCCATTCGAAGCTAAACCAAAGCGTCACGTCTTTTTGTCCGCGGACGAGGTGCAGGGAGGACCACCCATGACCGCGCCAACGATCACCGAGCAGGCGAGCACCACGGCTGCCGAGCAGACGAGCACCACCAAGCTGGACCCGCGGGCGCTCACCGACAGCGCCGCCGACCTGCTCAACGCCATGGCCGCACTGCCCGCCAACCACCCGTCGCGCGCCGCTCTGCGGGACCGCGCGATCGAGGCCTGGCTGCCGCTGGCCAACCACCTCGCCCACCGCTACAGCGGGCGGGGCGAGCCGACCGACGACCTGGCGCAGACCGCCGCCGTCGGCCTCATCAAGGCCATCGACAAGTTCGACCCGTCCCGCGGTGTCGACTTCGCCGGCTACGCGATCCCCACCATCATCGGCGAGCTCAAGCGGCACTTCCGCGACCGCACCTGGGACATCCGGGTGCCGCGCCGCCTCCAGGAGCTGCGGCTGGCCATCTCCGACGCCAACAGCTCGCTGCTGCAGACCCTCGGCCGCTCGCCGACGGTCGCCGACATCGCCGCCCACCTCAAGCTCACCGAGGAAGAGGTCCTGGAGGGCCTGGAGGGCGCCCGCGCGTACAACGCGGTGTCGCTGTCCACCCCGACCGGCGACGGCGAGCGGGCCACCGAGCTGGGTGACATGCTCGGCGGCGAGGACAACGAGTTCGAGCTGGCCGAGCTGCGGGTCGCCCTCGGCCCCGCGCTGGCCACGCTCGACGAGCGTGAGCAGAAGATCCTCACCCTGCGGTTCTACGGCAACCTGACCCAGTCGCAGATCGCCGACCAGATCGGCGTCTCGCAGATGCACGTCTCCCGGCTGCTGGCCCGGGCGCTGACCAAGCTGCGCGGCCAGCTCGACGGCACGTACTAGGCACCACACGATGAAGGGCCGGGTCAGCGTGGACCCGGCCCTTCATCGTGTGTCGGGACGTTCGAACGGCGCACCGGCCGGGTCGCTCCCTCAGGGGCAGCGGCCCGGCCGGTCCCGTCAGCGGCCGGCGGGCTCCCGCCACATCGGCCAGAACGGCGTGCCGTCGGGCACCCGGAAGGGCTCGCCGGCCCGGTAACCGTGCCGCGCGTACAGGTCCCGGCTGCGCGGGCTGCTCGCCTCCAGGTAGGCAGGCATCCCGTTGGCGTCCAACCAGGCGTGGTGGTGCCTCATCAACGCGGTGCCCAACCCGTGCCCCTGCCGTCCCGGCTGCACGGCCAGGAAGGCCATGTGGTGGTGGTCCGGATGCGGGTGGTTCGCCGCGAACAACTCGTCGAGATGCTGGAACCGGTCGGTCCACTCGCCGCACGCGGCGGCGAGCCGGGCGTCGTAGTCAGGCGGCGGCGGGGCCGGCTCACCGACCGACGGAAACCAGACCGCGACTCCGGCCCGGTCCGCGGTGGCGTGCACGAACCCGTGCCGCATCGCGTGGTCGACCAGGATCTCGAAGTCCCCGGCCAGCACGGCCTCGCGCTTGCTCGCGTCGGGCACCAGCCAGGAGGTCACCTCCAGGGCCGTGAACGCCTCGGCGATCCGGTTGGCGACCAGCGCCGTGTCCTGCGGCCCGAGCCGTTCGACGGCCACGCTCATCGGGACACCTCCGCACCAGCCGGCGTCGGCGTCGGCTGCTCCCCCGACCGCACGGCCGCCGCGGCGCTCGCCGCGCCGAGACCGATCCGGGCGTACGTGTCCGGACGGTTGGTGCGCAGCAGCAGCGCCCACGCGATGCCGAGCGCGGCCGCCACCGGGTAGACGGCGGGCAGCTCCCAGCGCAGGTTGGAGTCGGGTGCGACGCCGAGCAGGTTGGCGAAGTTCGACACGGCCAACCAGATGATCACGACGAGTGCGACGGTGGCCAGGCCGGGTGCGATGGCCCGGCGCCAGAGGGTCTCGCCGCCGTGGCGGACGAAGTAGGCGATCACCGCCACCGAGGTGGTGGCGATGAGCAGCAGGACGCCGAACCCGCCGGTGGTGCCGCCCCAGAAGAACAGCTGGACCACCGGGTCCCAGCCGTTGACGGTGTAGAGCAGGATGACCAGCAGGCCGAGGACGCTCTGTGCCAGCGACGCGGCCCGGGGCGAGCCGGTCCGCGGCGAGGTCTGCCCGAACACCGCCGGCAGCACCCGCTCCCGGCCCAGCGCGAAGGTGTAGCGGGCCGTGGTGTTGTGGAACGAGATCATCGCGGCGAGCACCGAGGTCAGGAAGAGCGCCTGCCCGATGGTGACCGCGGTGTCGCCGAGCTGGGCGGCGGCCAGGTTGAAGATCAGCCCGACGCTCTGCTCCCCGGCCTCAGCGACGATCTTGTCCGGCCCGACGGCGACGGTCATGGTCCAGGACGAGAGCGCGTACAGCCCGGCGATGATCGCCACCGAGAGGTACGTCGCCAGCGGCACCGTCCGCTTCGGGTCCTTGCTCTCCTCGCTGAACACCACCGCGGACTCGAAGCCGACGAACCCGAGGATGGCCAGCACCAGCACCGCGCCCACCCCCGGCACGAAGAGGTTGTCCGGCGACAGGGCGGCGAAGCTCACCTGACCGTCGGCCGGGTTGCCGAGCTGGCCCAGGTCGAAGACGAGGATGACCACGATCTCGGCGACCAGCAGCGCGGCGAGCACCAGGCCGTTGATGTCGACCCGCAGCAGGCCGAGCAGGCCGACCAGCGCCCACGCCACCAGGGCGACGATCGACCAGTGCGGGTGTCCGCCGAAGATCCGGTCGAGCACCGGCTCGGCCGCGACGCCGATGGTGCCGTAGAGCCCGACCTGGAGCGCGTTGTACGCGATCAGCGCCACCCAGGCGGCGCCGACGCCGGCCGGCCGGCCGAGGCCACGCGAGATGTAGGCGTAGAAGGCGCCGGCGTTCTCGACCTGGCGGGACATCGCCACGTAGCCGACCGAGAACAGGGCGAGCACTGCGGCGACCACCAGGAAGGCCAGCGGGATGCCGGTCACGCCGATGACGCCGTAGCCGGTGGTGACGACGCCGGCCACCACGGTCAGCGGCGCGGCTGCGGACAGGACGAAGAAGATGACCGAGGGGACGCCGAGGCGTCCCCTCGCGAGGGCTTCGGAGACATTGCTGGGTCGGTCGACTGTCGATGTCGATGGCATACGACTACTCCGGATGTCGAGGGGGAGGGGTTGGGGTTACCGGGGGAATCAGGGGATGCCGCGCAGCACGGCTGCGCCGACGGCGGCCTCGGTGTGCCCGACGAGCTCCTTCAGGGGCGCCGGTAGCGCGGGGATGAGGACGTTCAGCCGGTGGTGGGCGCGGGGGCCGGCGCTCCACAGCACCTCGCGGGTCAGCCCGGCGGCCACGACCAGGCCGAGCAGCAGCGCGTCCGGCACGCTCGGCGGGTCGGGGCGTTCCAGCAGCGCCCGCAGCCGGGTGGCCGGCCAGGCCACGGCGTTGAGGTCGATCGGCAGATAGCTGACCGAGGTACGGAGCAGCCGCCGGCTCTCGTGGCGGCGCAGTACGCCGGCCCGGGCGAGCCGCTCGCCCACCGAGGTCGTCGCGCTCTGCGCCAGAAAGCTGAGCCAGACGTTCACGGCCCGGTGCTGCGACTCACCGATCAACTGGTCGAGCACGGTGTGCGCCAGCGCGTCGGCGGGTGGGCGCCGGTCGATGACGGTGACCTGTCCACCCGAGACGGTGATGTGCCCGTAGAGGGTCAGCTCACCGAGGAGCCCGGCGGCCAGGCCGAGGCCGGTCGCCGCCGGGTGGAGCTTGGCCTTGCCGCGGGTGTCGTTGTGGGCGATGAGAAAGAACTCGTCGGCGATGAGCAAACGGTCCTCCCGCTCGGCTGTGTCCACAGTGTTCGCGCCCGGAAAAGGATGCACCGACGGCTACTGCAACGCAACTCCCAGATTTGAAAGTTGCACTCCGTGCAGGCGCGACCTGCGGATCTTGTCGTGACAGACTCGGACGGTGACCGCCGCCTCCACCATCCGGCCCGCCGCCAGCCCCACCGTGCGCCGTCGGCGCATCGCACGCGAGCTCCGCCAGCTCCGGGAACGGGCGGGCATGACCCTCGACGTGGCCGCCCGCCAGCTCGACATGTCCAAGAGCAACCTGTCCCGGATCGAGACCGCGCAGATCGGCATCAAGCCCCGCGACGTGCGGGCGGCGCTCGCCCTGTACCAGGTCACCGGCGCGGACGCCGAGGCGCTGATCGAGATCGCCCGGGGCGCGCAGCAGCGCGGCTGGTGGCAGAACTACAGCGACGTGTTGCCGGAGTGGTTCGAGTTCTACGTCGGACTGGAGGCGGAGGCGGCGGCGCTGCGCACGTACGAGGCCGAGTCGGTGCCCGGACTGCTGCAGACCGAGGCGTACGCCCGGGCGATCTTCCGCCGCACGGCCGGCGAGGACGGCGTGGAGCGCAAGGTCGCGGCCCGGCTGCGCCGCCAGGAGGTGCTGCGCCGCGAGGACCCCGTCGGGTTGTCGGTGGTGCTCAACGAGGCCGTGCTGTTGCGCCCGGTCGGCGGCCCCGCCGTGATGGCCGAGCAACTGGCCCACATGAGCAACATCGCCCAGTTACCCAACGTGACAATTCAGGTACTGCCGTTCGCGGCCGGCGAGCATCCGGCGATGACCACCCCGTACGTGATCCTCAACTTCGCCGACGCCGCCGACGCGTCAGTGGTTTACCTGGATAACCTTACGATGGGCCTGGCTCTGGAGGATGCCGATCATGTGCTCGGGTATAGCCTTCTGCACGAGGAGCTGTGCCGGATGGCACTCGATCCGGGGGCGTCGCTGACCCACCTCAAGGAGGCTTCTCGTAACTTTGCGTGACCGCGTCTGCGGCACGCCGACGCAGACGAGAGGTACCACGGATGACGGCGCTCGACCTGACCCGGGCGGACTGGCGCACCAGCACGCGCAGCAGTGGCAACGGCAACTGCGTGGAGGTCGCGACAGTCGACGGTCGGGTCGCCGTCCGGGACAGCAAGGATCGCTCCGGCCCGGTGCTCGCGTTCGGCTCGGCCGCCTGGCGTTCGTTCCTGCACGGTCTTCCCGAGGTCCGTCGCGGCTGAGTCCCCCGCACCGGTGCGAGACTGGGCCGTGCTCTCCGACGTAACCCTGGACCTGCCGGTCCGTCCGGCGTTGCCGGCGCTGCTGACCGCGCTCGACGCGGCCGGCGCCGCGGTCCTGGTGGCCCCGCCGGGCACCGGCAAGACCACTCTCGCGCCGTTGGCGGTGGCCGACCGGGTCGACGGCCGGGTGGTGATCGCCCAACCCCGGCGGGTGGCGGCACGCGCCGCGGCCCGGCGGATGGCCGAGCTGCTCGGCGAGCGCCTCGGCGACCGGGTCGGCTACGCCGTACGCGGCGAGCGTCGGGTCGGCCCGGCCACCCGGATCGAGGTGGTCACCACCGGCCTGCTGGTCCGCCGGCTGCACCACGACCCGGAGCTGCCCGGCACCGGTGCGGTGCTGCTCGACGAGTGCCACGAGCGGCAGCTCGACGCCGACCTCGCACTCGCGTTCACGGTGGAGGCCCGGGCCACCCTCCGACCGGACCTGTGGCTGCTCGCGATGTCCGCCACGCCGGACACCGACCGGTTCGCCGCGCTGCTCGGCGGGACCGCCGCCGCCCCGGTGGTCCGGGCCGAGTCGGCGCTGCACCCGGTACGGCGGATCTGGGCGCCGCCGCCGCGGCCGGTCGCGCCGCCGGGGGCCGGGCCGGTGGACCGCGCCCTGCTCGACCACGTGGCCGCCACCGTCCGTCGGGCGCTACGCGAGCACGACGGCGACGTGCTGGTCTTCCTGCCCGGGGCCGGAGAGATCGCCGCGGTCGCCGGACGGCTCGGCGACCTGCGGGACACCGTCGACCTGCTGCCGTTGCACGGCCGCCAGCGCGCCGCCGAGCAGGACGCGGCCCTGCGTCCCGGCGTCCCCGACGGCCGGCGTCGCGTGGTGCTGTCCACCGCGCTGGCCGAGACGAGCCTCACCGTGCCGGGCGTGCGGGTGGTGGTGGACGCCGGACTCTCCCGGGTGCCCCGCATCGATCTGGCCCGTGGACTGGGCGCGCTGATCACCGTGCCGGTCTCCCGGGCCGCCGCCACCCAGCGGGCTGGCCGGGCCGGCCGGGAGGCCCCGGGGTACGTCTACCGCTGCTGGTCCGAGGCGACCCACGAGCGGCTGCCCGCCCGGCCGGAGCCGGAGATCGCCACCGCCGACCTGACCGGGTTCGCGTTGGAGCTGGCCGCCTGGGGGCGCCCCGACGGCGTCGGGCTGGCGCTGCCCGATCCGCCGCCGGCCGCGGCGATGGCGGTGGCCCGGGACACCCTCGAGACGCTGGGCGCGGTCGACGGGACGGGCCGGATCACCGGGCGGGGCCGGGTGATCGCCTCCGCCGGGGCGCACCCGCGGCTGGCTCGTGCGCTGCTCGACGGCGCCGGTCGGGTCGGCGCGGACCGCGCCGCCGAGGTGGTGGCCCTGCTCGCCGAGGAGAGCGCGGCCGGCCCGGGCGACGACCTGGTGGCCGGCTGGCGTCGGCTGCGCGCCGGGACCGACGCGGGCGCCACGGCCCGCTGGCGCACCGAGGTACGCCGGTTACGCGCCGCGCTGCCCGCCGGTGGGCGGGCCGCCTCGGGCGGACTCACCGACGATCTCGCCGCCGGGCTGCTGGTCGGTCTCGCGTACCCCGAGCGGCTGGCCCGGGTGCGGCGGCCGGGCGGGTCCGCGTACCTCATGACGGGTGGGACCGCCGCGGAGCTGGCGGTCGGGTCGGGGCTGGCCGGGTCCGACTGGCTCGCGGTGGCCGTCGCCGACCGCCGCCCCGGCGCGCCGTCGGCGCGGATCCGCCGGGCCACCCCGCTGGACGAGGCGACCGCCCGAGAGGCGGCCGGCCCGCTGCTGTCCACGCGCCGCGAGGTGGGCTGGTCCGACGGGGACGTGGTGGCCCGGGAGGTGACCCGGCTGGGCGCGATCGAGCTGGTGGCGCGGCGGCTGGACCGCCCGGACCGGGCGGAGGTGGCGGCGGCGCTGCTGTCCGGCCTGCGCCAGGAGGGGCTGGGGCTGCTGCCGTGGACGCCGGCGGCACGGGGGCTGCGCGAGCGGATGGCGTTCTGCCGGCACCACCTCGGCGACGAGTGGCCCGACGTCAGCGACGAGGCGCTGCTCGCGACCGCCCCGACGTGGCTGGGGCCGGAACTGGCCGCTGCCCGGCGACGCGCCGACCTGAGCCGTGTGGACGTGACCTCGGCGCTGCGCCGGCTGTTGCCGTGGGCCCAGGCCGCGCGCCTCGACGAGCTGGCGCCGGAACGCATCGAGGTGCCCAGCGGCTCGCGGATACGGGTCGACTACGCCGATCCGGCGGCGCCGGTGCTGGCGGTCAAGCTTCAGGAGACGTTCGGCTGGCCGGCGGCCCCGCGCGTCGGAGGCGGCCGGGTGCCGGTGCTGCTGCACCTGCTCTCCCCCGCCGGCCGCCCGGTGGCGGTAACCGCGGATCTCGCGTCGTTCTGGCGTACCGGCTATCCGCAGGTCCGCTCGGAGCTGCGCGGCCGCTATCCCCGACATCCGTGGCCGGAGGACCCGGGCACGGCGACGCCAACCCGGCGTGCCGCGCCGCGTCGGCGCTGAGGAGGGGCTACTCCTCGACGACGTCGGCCACCACCACTGTGACGTTGTCCGGCCCGCCCGCGTGCAGCGCCAGGTCGATCAGCTTGCCGGCGCAGGCGGACCGGTCCGGGTAGCCGGTGAGCACCTCGGCCAGGGTGTCCGGGCGGACGACGTTGGAGAGGCCGTCGCTGCACAGCAGCCACCGGTCGCCGGCCCGGGGCACCATCGTCGCGTACGACGGGGAGACGTCCTCGCCCTGCAACGCCTGGGTGACGACCGCCCGGCGCGGGTGGCTGCTCGCCTGGTCCGCGGTGATCACGCCCTGGTCGACGAGCATCTGGACGAAGGTGTCGTCGCGGGTGACCTGCTTGAGCACACCCTCGCGGAACAGGTAGGCCCGCGAGTCTCCGACGTGGGCGAGGGCCAGGCAGCTGCCGGTACGCGCGAAGAGCAGGGCGGTCAGCGTGGTGCCCATGCCCTGGCGCTCGGGGTCGTCGGCGACCGCCTGCCGGATGCGGGCGGTGGCCAGCGCGATGCCGTCCTGTAGGGCGGCCACCAGAGCGTCCTCGGGTGTCTCCACGTCCAGCGGAGCGACCGCGTCGATGGTGAGCGAGCTGGCCAGGTCACCGGCGGCCATTCCGCCCATGCCGTCGGCGACGGCGACGAGCCAGGTGCCGGCGTGTAGGGCGTCCTGGTTTCCGCTGCGGATCAGCCCACGGTCGCTCGTTCCCACGGAACGCAGCTTCAGGGTCATGGGAGGCAGCCTGCCAGGCGAAGGGCGCAGTTGTCTCTAGGAGATCAGGACGACGGGGCGTGGCGCGGCCAATCTCACGTTGCCCGGCCGACGCGACGACAGTGCGCGGCCGGACCGGCCGCCCTCGTCGCGCGCCAGAACCCATCCAGTCGGATCAATTGACAGGGCGATCCGCCGCTGGAAACATCGAGCCGATACTTGGGAGCGCTCCCAGGTTTCCGACACCACCGCACCACCATCACCGTTCCTCTTCCCGTCCCGGAAGGACTCCCCGTGACGCCATCCCGACGCCGCCTCCTGTTGGCTGCGGCGACCACTCTGGCCCTCACCGGCGCGGGCGCCGGCGCGGCCCACGCCGACCCTCCACCGGACGCCCCCGAGCAGATCGACAACGGCGACTTCAGCGCCGGCGTGAGCCCCTGGTTCTCCTTCGGCACCGGCGCGCTCGCGGTCACCGACGGCCGGCTCTGCACCACGGTCCCCGGCGGGCTGGCCAACCCCTGGGACGCCGGCATCGGCCAGGACGGGGTGCCGCTGATCGCAGGCGCCGAATACACCCTCGGCTTCGCCGTCTCCGCCACCCCCGGCGCGGCGGTCAAGGCCGTGCTGCAGCTCGGCAGCGCCCCGTACACGACGTACGCCGCTGTGGACGCCACCGCGACCGGCACCGCCCAGCGGGTCGAGAAGACCTTCACCGTGCCGGACGACAACCCGAACGCCCAACTGATCTTCCAGGTCGGCGGCAGCGCCGCGACGCAGACCATCTGCCTGGACGACGTCTCGCTGCGCGGCGGCGAGCCGCCTGAGCCGTACGAGCCGGACACCGGGCCACGGGTGCGCGTCAACCAGGTCGGCTACCTGCCCGGTGGCCCGAAGAACGCCACAGTGGTCACCGAGGCCACCGGGCCGCTGCCCTGGCAGTTGCGCTCGGCCGCCGGCGCCGTCCTGGCCAGCGGCACGACCACCACACGCGGCGTGGACGCCGCCTCCGGGCAGAACGTGCAGACCGTCGACTTCTCCAGCTACCGCACGCCGGGCAGCGGGCTGACCCTGACCGTCGACGGCGAGACCAGCCACCCGTTCGACATCTCCGGCACCCTCTACGACCGGCTGCGCGCCGACTCGTTGCAGTTCTTCTACGCCCAGCGCAGCGGCATCGCCATCGACGGTGACCTGATCGGCGACGAGTACGCCCGCCCCGCCGGCCACCTCGGCGTCGCGCCCAACCGGGGCGACACCAGCGTGCCCTGCCAGCCGGGCGTCTGCGACTACTCCCTCGACGTGCGCGGCGGCTGGTACGACGCCGGCGACCACGGCAAGTACGTGGTCAACGGCGGCATCGCCACCTACCAGCTGCTCAACACGTTCGAGCGGACCAAGACGGCGGCCACCGCCGACGGCGGCGCGAGGCTGGCCGACGGCTCGCTGCGGGTGCCCGAGCGCGGCAACGGCGTGCCGGACATCCTCGACGAGGCCCGCTGGGAGCTGGAGTTCCTGCTGCGCATGCAGGTGCCGGCCGGCAAGCCCCTCGCCGGCATGGTCCACCACAAGATCCACGACCAGAACTGGACCGGGCTGCCGCTCGCCCCGCAGGACGACCCGCAGCCACGTGAGCTGCACCCGCCGTCGACCGCGGCCACCCTCAACCTGGCCGCCACCGCCGCCCAGTGCGCGCGGCTGTTCGCCCCCTACGACGCGGCGTTCGCCCGCCGCTGCGCCACTGCCGCGAAGACGGCCTACGCCGCCGCCAAGGCCCATCCCGCGGTGTACGCCAGCCCCAACGACGGCACCGGCGGCGGCGCGTACGACGACAGCAACGTCACCGACGAGTTCTACTGGGCGGCGGTCGAGCTGTACCTCAGCACCGGGGAGCAGACCTACCTGACCGACCTGAGCGCCTCGCCGCACCACACCGGCGACGTGTTCGACCCGCGGGGCTTCGGCTGGCAGAGCGTCGCGGCGCTCGGCCGCCTCGACCTGGCCACCGTGCCGAGCGGGCTGCCGGCCGCCGAGCTGACCCGGGTCCGCGCCTCGGTCACCGGCGCCGCCGACGCGTACCTGGCCGAGCTGCGCCGGCAGGCGTACGGGCTGCCGATGCCCGGTGACGCCAACAGCTACTTCTGGGGCGGCAACAGCAGCATCATCAACAACGCCATCGTCCTGGCCACCGCCTTCGACCTGACCCGCAACGCCGCCTACCGCGACGGTGCCGTCCAGGCGATGGACTACATCCTCGGCCGCAACGCCCTGAACATCTCGTACGTCACCGGCTGGGGCGAACACAACGCGCAGAACCAGCACAGCCGGATCTTCGGCCACCAGCTCAACCCCGACCTGCCCCGCCCGCCCGACGGCTCCCTCGCCGGTGGCGCGAACGCGGCCCTGCAGGATCCGTTCGCGGCGCAGTTGCTCGCCGGCTGCAAGCCGATGTTCTGCTACGTCGACGACATCAACTCGTACTCGACCAACGAGGTCGCGATCAACTGGAACTCGGCGTTGGCCTGGATCTCCTCGTTCCTGGCCGACCAGGGCGAGGCCGGCGCGGTGCCGGCCAGCACCTGCTCGGTGAGCTACGTCAACTACGGCGCCTGGCAGGGCGGCACCGGCTTCACGGCGCAGTTGACCGTGCGCAACACCGGCGCCACCGCCGTCAACGGCTGGGCCGTGCGGTTCGCGTTCACCGGTGACCAGCGCGTCCGGGAGGCATGGCTGGCGAAGGTCACCCAGGCCGGCGCCACGGTGACGGCACGCAACGAGTCGTACAACGCCAAGATCGCGCCCGGCGGCACGGTGACGTTCGGCTTCAACGCCACGACCAACGGCGGCGCCAACCCCAGGCCGGGTCTGGTCACCGTCAACGGAAACCCCTGCTCGCTGTCCTGAACAGGCACGGCTGGTGGCCGCCCTCCCCCGGGCGGCCACCAGCACGGCTGGACCTGCGTACCTACCATCACGAGCATGGATGGACGAACCTGGCTCCTGGCCGGGGCGGCGGCAGCGCTACTGCTGGCCGTCCTGCCGGTCTTCGCACTGCGGCGCCGTCGCCGCACCCGGGCCGACGGGCCCGAGGAGGCGATGCGCCGAGCCCGCCAGGCGATCCGGACCAGCGGGCACGAGCAGCGCCGCCAGCGCCGTGGCAGTCTGCGCGGCGAGGGCTACGGCGGGGACGACAACCGGGCCTACGACAGCGGCGTCGCCAGCGACTCCGGCGGCATGCCCTGAGGCCCGCTTCCATTGTCGATCTGACGGCCGGCGGCAATCGGGACAGCAGAGCGGCCCGCACCCGGCAACCAGCCTGAGCCGCATGAGACGACCGCCGATGTAGGCATGCATCAAAGTTGTCGTACGCCTGTTCTATTCTCGGTCCATGGTGGAGGAGTTGACGCAGGCTGAGGCGGCGGTCGCGGCGTGCGTCGACGCGCCGGCCTGGGCACTCACCGAGCCCGACCTCGTCGCGGCACTCGACACCGCGCACCGGCTTGAGCAGCGCCTGGCGGCCGTGCAGCTGGCCCTCGTGCGTGAGCTGGACGGCCGCGGCACGGCCCAGGCGCAGGGCGCGTCCTCGACGGCCGTCTGGTTGCGTGAGCGGCTACGACTCACGGTCTCCGCCGCCCGCCGCCTGGTCGACCTCGCCAGCGCGCTGGACACCGGAGCGCCGGGGGTGCGCGCCGCTCTGGCCGGCGGCGACATCACAGTGGAGCAGGCCCGCGTCATCGGCGACACGGTCAGCACGGTGCACATGGCCGCCGGCGCCGAGGCCGCCGACAAGGCGGTCGGCGTGCTGGTCGGGTGGGCCGGGCAGTTCGAGCCGACTCTCCTGCGCAAGCTGGGCACCCGGATCCTCGACCATGTCGCACCGGAGGTCGCCGAAGCCGCTGCCCGGGCCGCGTTGGAGGCCGAGGCCCGCCGCTCCGACCGGGACCGTCACGTCACCCTGTCCGAGCTGTCGGACGGCCGCCTGCGGCTGAGCGGCACCCTGGACGCCGAGGCCGGCGGCCTGCTCCGCGCCGCGATCGACCCGCTGACCGCGCCGTCCGGCCCAGACGACGCGCGCAGTCCCGGGCAACGCCGCCACGACGCCCTCGCCGACCTCTGCCGCCTCACCCTGCGCACCGGCGAGCTACCCGAGCACGGCGGCGAGCCCGCGCAGATCGTCGTCACCACCAGCTTCGACACGCTGGCCCGGCAGCTCGACGCCGGCACCCTCGACACCGGCCCCGCCTCACCCCGGAGACGGTCCGCCGCCTCGCCTGCGACGCCGCCATCCTCCCCGCCGTCCTCGGCAGCGCCGGCCAGACCCTCGACGTCGGCCGACAACGCCGCCTCATCACCGGCCCACTCCGCCGCGCCCTCGTCCTGCGCGACCGCGGCTGCGCCTTCCCCGGCTGCGACCGCCCACCCCGCTGGTGCGACGCCCACCACATCCGACACTGGGCCGACGGCGGCGACACCAGCCTGCCCAACGCAGTGCTCCTCTGCGGGCACCACCACCGACACCTCCACCACGGCGACTGGACCGTCCGGTTGGGCCTCGACGGCCACCCCGAATTCATTCCACCGGCCTGGCTCGACCCCGACCAACTCCCCCGCCGCAACCACTACCACCGGCGGACGTGACCGCGGCCCATCCGGCCAGGCATGACGAGCCCGGCACCCAAGCCCGCGTACGACATCGCGCGTGCGCGCCGAGCGCCGCCGCCTCCTGAGGACGGTGTCGCTCGCCGTCCGGCGGCATCCCTACGGACTCTCCTGGCTAGTGCCGCACCCGATTCGTCCGCCAGAAGACGGCGGAACGACAGGCGTACCGCGCACCGGAGCGTCGCCGACGGCATGCCCCCCGGAGTGCATGCCATCGTGGCGGAGCGGTGTGACCGGCCTCGCGTCTTTCGGGACCGCCAACTCCGCCCGGCCTGCCTAGCGTTGCCACCATGACGGTCAACGGCGACACGTTCGAACGGGCCACCGGGAACAACCGGGCCACGCGCCGCGCCCAGGCCACCGACGGCGACCCAGCCACCCACAGCGACCGGGTCATCGACTCCGCCTCGGCCATGGTCATCTCACGCTGATGCGGGGTGTGTCGCCGCTGCCGCCGGCCGGGCGGCTGCGCACCCTCTCCCTCGCCACGTTGGCGAACACCGTCGGTTCGGGACTGTGGCTGACCGGCGCGGCCATCTATCTCACCCGGGACGTGGGGCTGTCCGCCGCCCAGGTGGGCGTCGGGCTCAGCGTCGCCGGGCTGGTCGGGTTGACCGCCAGCGTGCCGCTCGGCAGTCTGGCCGACCGGCGCGACCCGCGTACGCTGCGAGCCGTCCTCCAGGTGCTCCAGGCTGTGGTCGCGGCAACGTACCTGCTGGTCGGCTCGTTTCCGGTGTTCCTGGTCGTGGCGGTGCTCGACCTGCTGCTGACCTCGGGCAACCTCGCGGTCCGCGCCGCGCTGGTCGCCGCCGTCGCCGGCCCGCAGGGTCGGGTGCACGCCTTCGCCACGCTACGGGCGGTGGCGAACCTGGGCATCGCGGTCGGGGCGGGTCTGGCCGGGTTCGCGCTGGCCGCCGACACGCGCCTGGCGTACCAGATCCTGATGGCTGGCAACGCGGCCACCTATCTCGTGTCGGCGGCGCTGCTGTTGCGGCTGCCGGCCTGTCCCCCAACCGCGCAGCCCACAACCGCGCCGGCCCCAACCGCACAGCCCACGACCGCGCAGCGCCCGACCGTGCCAGCCCCGGCTGCGCAGCCCACGACCGTGCCGGCCCCGACGGTCACTGCCCGCCGTGGACGGCCGCTGCGTGACGGCCGTTTCCTCGCGGTCAGTGGCGCGTCGGCGGTGCTCGCCCTGCATCAGACGGTCCTCACGCTGGTGGTGCCGCTCTGGGCGGTGACCGTGGTCGGAGCGCCCCCGCCGGTCGTGTCGGCGGTGCTGCTGACCAACACGGTGCTCACCGTCCTGCTGGCGGTACCTCTGAGCCGCGGCGCGGACACCGCCGCTGCGGCGGCGCGGACGATGCGCCGGGCCGGCCTGGTGCTGGCCGCCACGATGCTGCTGTACGCGGCCACCGCCCGCCTGCCCACCGCTGCGGCTGTCGCACTGCTGCTGGTCGCCACCGTCGTCTACACCGCCGGTGACCTGTGGCACAGCGCTGGTGGAGCGGGACTCGCCTACGACCTCGCCCCGCCGGACGCGGTCGGCGCCTACCAGGGAGCGGACGGCATGCTGGCCGGTCTGGCCCGCGCCGCCGGCCCGGCCCTGTTGGCGCTCGTGGTGCTCGACGGCGGGATGCCCGGTTGGCTGGCCGTCGGCGCGCTCTTCGCCGTGGTGGGCCTGGCCAGCCCCGCGCTCACCCGGTGGGCCCTGGCCGGCCGCCCCGCGACGCCGGGCCGGACCGGCGGCCGGTGAGCGGTGGCCGAGCGCCAGGCCGGCCAGCGCCGTCCGGGACCGGTCAGCCGATCTCCTCGTCGACGAAGCACCAGCGCCAGGCCTCGCCCGGCTGCGCCGAGCGGATCACCGGGTGGCCGGTGGACGCGAAGTGCTTGCTCGCGTGCTGGTTCGGCGACGAGTCGCAGCAGCCGACCTGGCCGCAGCTCAGGCACGTACGCAGGTGCACCCAGTAGGTGTCGCCGATGGCGACGCAGTCGGCGCACTCGTCGGGGGTGCGCGGCTCGACGGTGCCGGCCTCGGTCAGGTGCTGACAGCTCACTGCTCGACCTCCTGCCGCAGCAACGACTCTTCCAGGTCCAGGTCACGATAGGCCCGCACCAGCACCTCCTCAGGAATTCGACCGGCGTCCCGGGCGGCGCGGAACACGTCCCGCTCGGCGTCGATCATCTCTTGTCGCAGCCGACCGTACGCCTGCGACGGGGTCTCCCGCTCGTCGCCGCCGAGCCGTTCCCAGGCCATGTTGGTGCGGTCCTCCTGCACCCGGCGCAGCCGATCCACCACGGACCCCGGTGCGCTCTCGGCCAACTCCTCCAACCGGTCCCGTGCGGCCCTGCTGGCCTGCTGCTGCACCCCGGCGGCCGACAACGCGTCCTGCACCGGGTCGTCCTGGGGCAGCTTCAACCGCCGGGCGACCAGCGGCAGCGTGGCGCCCTGACCGACCAGGGTGACCACGATCACCGCGAAGGCCAACCAGATGAACAGGGCCCGGGGGTACGGCTCGTCGTCGGCCAGGGTCAGCGGGAGGGCCAGGGCGGCGGCGAGCGTCACCACGCCCCGCATTCCGGCCCACCCGATGATGATCGGGAACTTCGGTGACGGGGCCGGATCCCGACGGCGGATCCGGGGAACCAACCGGGCCAGGTAGGTGGCCGGGAAGAGCCACACGAACCGGGTCAGGAAGACGGTGGCGAGCACCACGAAGGTGATCAGGACCAGCGAGCCGGTCGGCTCGTCGAGCTCGCGCAGCACCTCCCGCAGTTGCAGCCCGACCAGCAGGAAGACCAGTCCCTCCAGCAGGAACCGGACCAGCCGCCAGAACGCGCCGACCTGCAACCGGGACGCCGCCGACAGCAGTTGCGGCAGCTTGTGCCCGAGCACCAGACCGGTGACGACCACCGCGACCACACCGGAGGCGTGCAGGTGCTCGGCGGTGAACACCACCGCGAACGGGATGATCAACGACAGCGCGTTGTCCAGCAGCGGGTCGCTGATCCGCCGGTGCAGGAAGCCGAAGACCAGCGCCCCGAGCGCCCCGATCAGGATGCCGCCGCCGGTGGACCGCAGCACCTCGAGGGCGATCTTGTCGGTGCCGACGGCCGTGCCGATGGAGGCCATGGTCGCGACCCGCAGCAGCACCAGCGCGGTGGCGTCGTTGACCAGGCTCTCCCCCTCCAGGATCGTGACCACCCGGCGGGGCAGCCCGACGCGGCGGGCGACGGCCGTGGCGGCCACGGCGTCCGGCGGGGCGACCACCGCGCCGAGGGCAAGGCAGATCGCGAACGGGACCTGCGGCAGCAGCAGGTGCAGCACGACGCCCACCGCGAACGCGGTGAACAGCACCAGGCCCACGGCGAGCAGCAGGATCGGCCGGATGTTGTTCTTGAACGCCGGCACCGACGTCTCCAACGCCGCGACGTACAGCAGCGGCGGCAGGATGCCGATCAGCACCAGCTCCGGGTCGAGCCGGATCTGCGGGAAGCCCGGCACGAACGAAAGCGCCAGGCCGAGTACGACCAGCACGATCGGCGCGAGCAGGCCGAGCCGGCGGGCCAGCGCCGCGCCCAGGGTGGCGATCGCCAGGAAGACGACGACCGGAAACAGGCTTTCCATGGGGTACGAGCCTAGGGGTCGGTCGGCCGACGCCCGATCAGCCGCCCGGGCGCAGCTTCGGCAGCACCTCGGCGCCGAACGCGTCGATGAACCCGCGCTGCTCCTGCCCGACGTGGTGCAGGGCGATCTGGTCGAAGCCGAGCGCCACGTACTCCTCCAGCCAGCCGACGTGCCGGCCCAGATCGGCCGAGATGTTCACCACCTGGGCGATCCGCTCGGGTGGCACGTCGGCCGAGACGACGTCGAAGTGCTCGACGGTCTCCAGGTCCCAGCAGACCGGAGGGGCGAAGACGTTGCTGCGCCACTGGTCGTACGCGAGCGCCTCGGCCTGCGCCTGCTCCGGCGCCCAGGAGACGTGCACCTGGAGGTGCAGTGGGCCGCGGCCACCGGCGTCCCGGTACGCGTCGATCATCTCGCGCAGGTGCTCCACCGGCGCGTTCACGGTGATCAGCCCGTCGGCCCACTCGGCGCACCAGCGGGCCGTGGCCACGCTGACGGCCGCGCCGACCAGCGCGGGCGGCTCTTCGGGGCGGGTCCACAGCCGGGCCCGGTCCACCCGGACCAGACCGTCGTGGCTGACCTCCTCGCCGGCCAGCAGCGCCCGGATCACGTCCACGCACTCGCGCAGCCGGGCGGCGCGGACGTCCTTGCGCGGCCACGGGTCGCCGGTGATGTGCTCGTTGCTGGCCTCGCCGGTGCCCAGCGCGGCCCAGAACCGACCCGGGTACATCGCGCCGAGGGTGCCGATCGCCTGCGCGATGATCGCCGGGTGGTACCGCTGGCCGGGGGCGTTGACGACGCCGAACGGCATGCCGGTGGCCTGCAGCGCGGCGCCCAGCCAGGACCAGGCGAAGCCGGACTCGCCCTGCCGGGCGCTCCACGGGGAGAAGTGGTCGGAGCACATGGCGGCGTCGAAGCCGGCCCGCTCGGCGTGCATCACCGCCTCCAGCAGGGCGCGCGGAGGGATCTGCTCGTGGGAGGCGTGGAATCCGAACGACGTCATGGGCGTACTTCCTACCCATGACGGCGTCCGGTGATGCGTGCCGCGCGGGGAGCTACTCGGCGTGCGCGCCGGCGCCGGCGGAAGCCGCGCCCTCGCCCACCCAGACCGTCTTGATGTTGCAGAACTCCCGCATGCCCAGCTCGGACAGCTCCCGGCCGTAGCCGGAGTTCTTCACGCCGCCGAACGGCAGCTCCGGGTAGGAGGTGGTCATCCCGTTGATGAAGACGTTGCCGGCGTCCAGGTCGGTGGCGAAGCGCTCCTGCTCGGCCGCGTCCCGGGTCCAGGCGTTCGACCCGAGGCCGAAGCTGGTCCCGTTGGCCACCTCGATCGCCCCCTCGTACGAGGACACCCGGTACAGGCCGGCGACCGGCCCGAAGACCTCCTCGGACCACATCCGCATCTGCGGCGTGAGGTCGGTGACCACGGTCGGCGGGTAGTACCACCCGTCGCCGGCGGGCAACTCGCCGCCGCAGAGCACCGTCGCGCCCTTGTCCACCGCGTCGCGCACCTGGGCGTGCACCTCGTCGCGACCGCGTTCGCTGGCCAGCGGACCCACGTCCGTGCCCGGGTCCATGGGGTCGCCGACGCGCAGCGCGGCCATGTTCGCGGCGAACTTCTCGGCGAAGGCGTCGAAGACGTCGGTGTGCACGATGAACCGCTTGGCGGCGATGCAGGACTGGCCGTTGTTCTGGCAGCGGGCCGTGGTGGCCACCTCGGCGGCGGCGTCCAGGTCGGCCGAGGGCATCACCACGAACGGGTCGCTGCCGCCCAGCTCCAGCACGGTCTTCTTGACCTCCCGGCCGGCGATCTGGGCGATGGAGCGCCCGGCCGCCTCACTGCCGGTGAGGGTGGCCGCGCGGACCCGGGGGTCGGCGAGGATCCGCTCGACGGCGTCCGAGCCCACCAGCACTGTGGTGAACGCCCCCTCGGGGAAGCCGGCGCGACGGAACACGTCCTCCAGCAGCAGCGCCGTCTGCGGCACGTTCGAGGCGTGCTTGAGCAGGCCGGTGTTGCCGGCCATCAGCGCCGGGGCGGCGAAGCGCATCACCTGCCAGAGCGGGAAGTTCCACGGCATCACCGCGAGCACCACGCCGATCGGCTGGTAGCGGATGAACGCCCGGGTCGCCTTCACGGCGGCGGCGTCGGCCGGCTGGTCGGCGAGGAACGCGGGCGCCTTGTCGGCGTAGAAGCGGGCGGCCGTGGCGCACTTGGTCACCTCGGCCTGGGCCGCGACGTACGTCTTGCCCATCTCCGTGGTCATGATCCGGGCGATCTCGTCGCGCTCGGCGTCCAGCAGGTTGGCGGCGGCGTTCATCCACCGGGCGCGCTGGTCGACGGTGGTGCCGCGCAGCTGCCGGTACGCGAGGTTGGTGCGCTCGATGGCGGCGTCGAGCTGTTCGGTGGACATCGCCTCGTAGGTTTTGAGCACCTGGCCGGTGGCGGGGTTGGTGGTGGCGATGTGGGGCATCTCGTCCTCCTGTCACTCGAACAGCGAGTGTCGTACGCCCGGCTCCTCACGGCGGCGAGCGGCGCGGCGGCGCTGGATCACGACCAGGTCGACCACGGCGACGACTGCGAAGATCGCGCAGAGCACGCCGAGCCAGGCGAGCCCCGCCCAGAACGCCAGCACCGCGAACAGCACCATGATCACCAACCCGAAGCCGGCGAGGGTGAGCCGGAGGTTCAGCGCGCTGTACGCGTGGCCGACCGTGCCACGGGCACGCCGGGGCTGCGATCTCGTCATACCTCCTGAGCTACCCCCGATCGGCGCTGTTAACCGGTAGCAATCGCGCGCGCTGGTGGCGCTTATAGCACTCATGCGGCTCTTTCGACGGCGCTCGGCCACATACCCGACAGCAACTTCCCGCCCGACCACGTCCAGCGCATAGAGTTACCGCGCTGTCGCTCTGTGCTGCGAGACGGGGGATGTCATGCCTCGACGCTGGGTTGCCGCCCTGGCCTGTCTCGCCGCGCTGGTCGCGCTGGCCTGCGAGGGCGGCACGTCGGCCTCCCCCCGTCCCACGAAGAGCCCGCCGTCGTCCGGCGGGCCCGGCGGCATCGCCGCGCTCGGCGACTCGATCAGCACCGGCTTCGCCTCCTGCCTGGTGCTCACCTCCTGCGAGCGCAACTCCTGGTCGACCGGGGACGGCCTGCGGGTGCAGAGCCACTATCGCCGGCTGCTCGACCAGAATCCCGCGATCCGCGGCAAGGCGTACAACCACGCCCGGCCCGGCGCCCGCGCCGACGCCCTCGAAGGCCAGGCCCAGGCGGCCGTACGCGACCGCGCCGACTACGTCACCGTGCTGATCGGCGCCAACGACATCTGTCGGGGCGGCGTGGACGCGATGACCCCGGTGACCCAGTTCCGGGCCGACGTCGACCGGGGCCTGCGGGTGTTGCGGACCGGCCGGCCGAAGGCCCGGGTGCTGGTGGTGAGCATCCCCGACCTCTACCGGCTCTGGGAGGTGGGGCACGGCGACGCGCGGGCGGCACGAGCGTGGCGGCGGGGCATCTGCCCGGCGCTACTGGCCAACGCGACGTCGACGGCGCCCGCCGACAAGGCCCGCCGGGCCGCCGTCCGGGCCCGGATCGACGCGTACAACGCGCAGTTGGTGGCGGCCTGCCGGGCGTACGGGTCGCGCTGCCGGCACGACGGGGGCGCGGCGCACAAGGTCCGCTTCACCCTGGACCTGCTCAACCCGCTGGACTGGTTCCACCCCAACGCCACCGGTCAGGGCCGGCTGGCCGAGGTGACCTGGCGCTCGTCCGGCCTGGCCGACTGAACCACCCCGCCCAGGCGTTTCAGGAGCGGCGAGGCTCCGGGACGGCGGTGCCGCGCCGACGGTAGAGCGCCCGGGAGCGCTCGGCCAGGTCCTTGGTGGCGGACGAGTTGGCCCAGGTGCCGAGCACTATCGCCGCACCCGGAACGATCTTGGCGACGAGTCGCTTGGCGGCCCGGACGCCGGCCATCTGCGCCAGCCGGACGCCGAGCTGCAACATGACCCGCCCGAGCGGGCGCTGGCCGCCCAGGCCGAAGAGCGCGTCGGCGCGTTCCCGGCCGGCGGCCACCCCGAGCGCCAGGCGGGCGCTCTCGGCGACCTTGTGCACCCGCTGGAGCACGAGCAGGTCGGTGGCCCGGTCGCTGTGCAGCGGGTCGACGTCGTACGCGGCGGCGATGTGCAGGACCATGCGCGCCTGGGTCCAGGCCAGCACGCCGACGTCGAGGACGGCGCCGGGCAGCCCGGCCGCTCCGGAGACCGCCCCGGACAGGCGAGCCAGGTTGACGAACTTGCGGGCCGCCTGGTCGGCCAGGACGTCGGACGAGACACCGGGGTGCTCGCTGCGGGCGCGGGCGGCCCACTGCGCGGCCTCCGGCCCGAGCCGGCGCACCGCCTCCAGGGCGAGGTGCTCCGGGGCGTACTGCGGATCGTCGCGCATCCGGTCCCAGAGTCGGGCCGGCGGGCCCTCGGGCGCGGCCGCCGGCACGGCCGGCAGGCCGGCCGACGGCTCGGGCGCGGCGGGCTGACCGCCGCTGGGCGGGGTGTCGGTCACCGGGTCTCCCCAGGGGTGGGTACGGGCAGGACGGCCGGTGGCGCGGTCAGCGACGGCGGTTGGACAGTCGCGCCGCCAACCCCTTGAGCTTCTGCTGGTTGGCGGGCTTGGCCAGCTCGCGCCGACCCCGGTCCACCAGCTGCTGACCCTTGGGCGATCTCAGGAAGGTGCTGATCCGCTGCATCAAAGACATAACGTCCTCCTGTCGGTGATCCCTCAGTCATGTGTACCCCGAACCCGCAACGGATGTACCCGGGACGCGACAGGCTCAACCCTGACCGTCCACAGTGGTCGGTAGGCTACCGCCTGGCCGGCACGATGGCGTCGACCACCCGGGTGGCCCGCCACTCGTGCTGCTGGTAGTGCTCGGGGTACGCGGAGACCTGCACCGCCTGCGCGGCGTCGGTGAGCCGCATCTGCTGCCAGCCGGGCACCTGTTCCAGCGCGCTGAGGAACTGCCGGGTGGCGAACTCGGGGTCCATCAGCCGGCCGACCGGGCCCCAGCCGCTGCTGGAGCGCTGCTGGAACAGACCGACCGAGTCGTGGTCCCAGCCGACGCCCTGGTGCGGGTAGTCCTGCGACTCCGGCAGCACGCCGCTGGCGACGTTGTAGAGGTTGCTCTCCTGCATGGCGGTCGCCACCGCGATGACGAGGCCACGGCGCGGGACACCCATCTTGCGTCCGGTACGGACGATCGCCTCGGCGTTCTCCATCTGGTCGTCGTCCAGGCCGGCGACCGGCGCCGGGTCGGTCGGCTGCGCCGGGGCGACCGTGCGGGCACGCGAGGTGGTGTCCGGGTCAGCGGAGGTCGCGGAGGCGGACGGGGTGGCAGAGGGGGTCGCGGCGCGGTCGAGAGAGCGGGACGCGCGCTCCTGCTCGGCGCGCTGCGCCAGCTCGGCGCTCGAGTCGACCCGCGTCGCCGCGCCGGCGGTCTCGTCGCGGACCTGTGCGACGGCGGCCAGAGCGAGGCAGCAGACCACGCCGGTGGCGAGGGCCACCTGGGCGCGGCGTCGACCGGTCAGGTCGCGGGCGTACGCCCGAAGCCGACTCGCGGCGGTTGTCCGTTCGGCTGAGGTGCCTTCCTCCATTTCGGTAGTGGGGCTGCTCGGGGCGTACGGGTCGTCGAGGGTGCCGTCGTCACGCATCAACCGAGGCTAGGCAGGCGGAAACCCCGATCACGCACGGTGATCACGTGGCCCTCGCCACAGAATCGGGGTCCTCGGGTGGACGAGCGGGGCGGCTCGACCCGCCCGGGGAACGGACCTCGCGTACCGGAGGAAACCGGCGCGGCACGTGGGCCGGCACGGACGGCGACAGGTGCGGACATCGGGCCGCGCGGACCGACATGATCGACAAACTCGGCCTTTGGGCCGAACCGCCCATCGGCCGTTCGGCGTAATCGGGTGGTTCGTCCGATCGCGCCCAGTCGGCGGTCGACGGATCGCCCGACGCAGGAATGCGCCAGGATGGCGGGTACGTTGCCCGAATCGGGTGCCGTCCACCGCGCCGGCATCCGCGTAGGCACATTCCAGGGAGGTCCGCACCGGTGCTCGACCCACACGAGCTCTATCAGCTCACCGACGATCTGCCCGACCTCGGGCAGCCGGTCCTGGTCCAGGCCCTGACCGGGTTCGTGGACGCCGGCAACGCCAGCCGGCTGGCCCGCGAGCAGCTGCTCACCTCGCTCGAGGGGCGGCCGATCGCCACCTTCGACGTGGACCAGCTCTTCGACTACCGCTCCCGGCGACCGGTGATGACCTTCGTCGAGGACCACTGGGAGAGCTTCGACGCCCCCAAGCTGGAGCTGCACCTGCTCAACGACGACGACGAGACACCCTTCCTGCTGCTCACCGGCCCCGAGCCGGACCTGCAGTGGGAGCGGTTCACCGCCGCCGTCGCGGGGCTCGCCGCCCGCTTGGACGTACGGCTCACCGTCGGGCTCAACTCGATCCCGATGGCGGTGCCACACACCCGGCCGACCGGCGTGACCGCCCACGCCACCCGTCCGGAGTTGATCAGCGGGTACGAGCCCTGGCTGCAACGGGTCCAGGTGCCCGGCAGCGTCGGTCACCTGCTGGAGTTCCGCCTCGGCGAGCAGGGTCGCGACGCGCTCGGGTTCGCCGCGCACGTGCCGCACTATGTGGCCCAGACCGAGTACCCGGCCGCTGCCGAGGTGCTGCTGAGCGCGGTGTCGCGCAGCACGGGGCTGCTGCTGCCCGGCGACGGGCTGCGCTCGGCCGCCGAGGTGGTCCGGGTGGAGATCGACCGGCAGGTCGCCCAGACCGAGGACGCTGCCGCCCTGGTCCAGGCCCTGGAGGAGCAGTACGACGCGTTCGCCCGGGGTCGCGGCGAGCGGAACCTGCTCGCCCCCGACGCCGGTCCGCTGCCCACCGCCGACGAGCTCGGCGCGGAGCTGGAACGGTTCCTGGCCGAACAGACCCGTCCCGGCGACACCCCGGGCAGCTGACCCGGCGACACGGCACCGGATGCGGCAGGGTGGAGACATGCGCCTGGCGACCTGGAACGTGAACTCGGTGAAGGCCCGGCTGCCCCGGCTGTTGGAGTGGCTGGCCGGCACCGGGCCCGACGTCGTCTGCCTGCAGGAGACGAAGTGCCCGGACGGCGCGTTCCCGGTGGCCGAGGTGGGCGAGCTGGGCTACACCGTGGCCAGCCACAGCGACGGCCGCTGGAACGGGGTGGCGATCCTGTCCCGGGTCGGCCTGGACGACGTCCGCGTCGGCTTCGCGGGTGAGCCGGGCTTTCCCGCACCGGAGGCCCGGGCCATCTCCGCCACCTGCGGCGGGCTGCGGGTCTGGTCGGTGTACGTGCCCAACGGCCGGACGCCGGACGACCCGCACTACGCGTACAAGCTGGCCTGGTTCGCGGCGCTGCGCGACGCGTTGGAGGCGGAGCTCGCCGGTGGCCTGCCGCTGGCCGTCTGCGGCGACTTCAACGTCGCCCCGACCGACGCCGACGTCTGGGACCCGGCCGTCTTCACCCACTCCACGCACGTCACCCCGGCCGAGCGGGCCGCCCTGGCCGCGCTGCGCGACCTCGGGCTCAGCGACGTGGTGCCGACCCCGATGAAGGGGCCGCACCCGTTCACCTACTGGGACTACCGCGCCGGGATGTTCCACCAGAACAAGGGCATGCGGATCGACCTGGTGTACGCCTCGGCGCCGTTCACCCGGGCGGTCCGCTCGGCGTACGTGGACCGGGAGGCCCGCAAGGGCAAGGGCCCCTCCGATCACGCCCCGATCGTGGTCGACGCGGATCTGGTCCCCGCCGTCGAGGCGTTCTGAGCGCCGGCGCTGGCTAGGGTGGGCAGATGGCAGTCGTGAAGATCAACGCAATCGAGGTTCCGCCCGGCGCCGGCCCCGAGTTGGAGAAGCGGTTCGCGGCGCGGGCCGGCGCGGTGGAGAACTCCCCCGGCTTCCTCGGCTTCGAACTGCTCCGGCCGGTGTCCGGCGAGACCCGCTACTTCGTCTACACGAGGTGGGAGAGCGAGGAGGCGTACCAGGCCTGGGCCTCCGGCCCGTCGCGCGAGGCCCACGCCGCCGCCCCCGGCGACAAGCCCCGCCCGCCGGTCTCCACCGGCGCCAGCCTCCTGGAGTTCGAGGTGGCCCTGCACGTCCCCCAGCCCTGACCACCTCTGCCGACGATCCCGGGCTCGACGGAACCCGCCCGGGCGGCGACGTGCGCTGATAGCGTCCGGCCATGTTCGACGGGTTCGAAGAGTTCGCGATCTGGCGGGAGTGGGCCGACGACGTGCGCGGCGGGCCGGTGCCGGTCGGACACTTCATCCCGGAAGAGGCCCCCGACGAGACCACCCGCCAACTCCTGGACTTCCTGAGCTGACGCGGCCCGGCGGGCGCGGGTCAGGGCTTGCGCGACGACTGGAGGGTGGCGAAGGCGATCACGTTGTCGGCGTAGCCGGTACGACCGCCGATGAACTGGCCACCGCAGGTGATCAGCCGCAGGCCGGCGGGGCCGTCGTGGCCGTAGATCCGCTCGGCGGGCAGCCGGTCCTTCGGGAAGTGCTCGACGGTGTCGACCTTGAACACCACCGTCGACCGGTCCGCGCGGGCCACCTCGATCAGGTCACCGGGCTTCAGCTTGCCCAGGTCGTAGAAGACCGACGGGCCGCTCTTGGTGTCCACGTGCCCCACGATGACCGCCGGACCGGGCTCGCCGGGCGTCGGCCCACGGTCGTACCAGCCGGTCTCGTTGTGCCGTTCCAGCGGCGGTACGGCGATCGTGCCGTCCCGCGCCTGCCCGACGGGCGCCACCGGCGCCGCCACCTTGATCGCCGGGACGGTGAGCCGCACCGGGCGACTGGCCGACAACCCGACCGTCTCGCTGCGGGCCGGGCGGTCACCACCTGCCGGGGCCCAGTCGAACGGGCCGACCGAGCGGCCCAGTCCCGCCCCGGTGGCGAAGACGCCCGCCAGGACCAGCACCACCGCCAGCGGCACCGACCAGGGGCTACGGCCCGACGGACGGCTGCGCCGAGGAGCGACGGCGGTCGGCGGACGGGCGGCCACCGGTGGTCGGTCGGCGACCGGTGGCCGGTCGGCGGGGACACGCGAATCGCGCGCCGGACGCGAGCCCGCGGGCGGCTCTGCGTCGTCGGGCGACCACGAACTGGCGGGCGGGCGGGAACCCGGGGGCGGGCGGGAGCCGGCGGGCGGGGGTGTGGGGCGGAAGATTTCCATGGCGGGCTCAGCGGCGCGCGACGCCACGGACGGTACGGGGTCGACGCAGGGCCATCACGGCGAGGATCAGCCCGGTGATGGTCAACGCCGCGCCGCCGGGCAGCAGCAGGTTGCCGGTCATCCCCCCGGCGCTGCCACCGAAACCGGTGGCCGGGCCTCGGCTGGGCTGGGGCGACGGCACCTTCTTGACCACCTGGAGCATGGTCGACGCGGTCTCACCGTCGCGGCACTCCAACTTGACCCGGTAGTTGCCGGGGCGGGTGCGCTCGCGGACCATCGGCGCGGCGGTGAGCACGCCGCGCTGCGGTTGCACGCCGACCGCGCCGAACGCGTCGGAGACGACGGTGGCGCCCACCGAGTTGTCCCGACAGCTGGCCCGGATGCCGACCAGGTAGCCGGGCTGCACCGTGCTGGGGCTCACCTCGACGAAGACGTCCACCGGCGGAGCGGGCTGGGGCGCGCCTCCGGGTTGGCCCTCGGGCTGACCCCCGGGCGCCGGCGCGACGAGCACGAGCGGGCGGGCGACGGGCACGAGACCAGCGGAGACGAGCGCACCGGGCACGGCGGCGACGGAGACGAGGGCAGCCGGCGCGGCGAGCACCGACGCGGCGGCCACCGGACCGCCAGCGGCGTGTGCGGCGTGTGCGGGGAGGGCGGCCAGCAGGGGGCCGGCGAGCACGGTCACCATCGACAGGGTCACGCCGCCGCGGGTCACTGCCACGATGCCCCCTCTCGACGCCGTAGGACCGCGCCGGGCAGCGGACCGCCCGGCCTGCCGTACCAGATCGATCCTCTCATTACCGGTCGCACATCACATCCGATCCGCGGACGACGTCGCGTACGCTCGGGTCGCTGTGACCACCACCGACCCTGACCCCGCCACCGTCCCGCCCGCGGGCCGGACGATCCGCACCTTCCACCCCCGACGGGGCCGGATGAGCGGCCGCCAGACCGACGCGCTGGAGCGGCTCTGGTCGTCCTACGGCCGGGACGTGTCGGGCGAGCCCGTCGACCTGACCGCCCTGTTCGGCCGTCGGGCCCCGGTGGTGCTGGAGATCGGCTCGGGCATGGGCGACAGCACCGCCGCGATGGCCGCCGCCGACCCGGATCGAGATTATCTGGCGGTCGAGGTGCACACGCCGGGAATCGCGAACCTGCTCGACCTGGTGGACCGCAGTGACCTCGGCAACGTACGGGTGGCCCAGGGCGACGCGTTGGAGCTGGTCAGCGGCCTGCCGGAGGGCGTCCTGGACGCCGTGCACATCTTCTTTCCCGACCCCTGGCCGAAGGCCCGCCACCACAAGCGGCGGATCATCCAGCCGGCGCACGTGGCGCTGCTGCGCTCCCGGCTGGTCCCCGGCGGGACGCTGCACTGCGCGACCGACTGGGCCGAGTACGCCGAGGCGATGCGGGAGACCCTGGACGCGGACCCGGAGCTCGTCGACGCGTACGGCGGCTTCGCGCCGCGTCCGGCGCACCGCCCGGTGACGAAGTTCGAGCGGCGGGCGATCATCGCCGGGCGGCCGGTGGCCGACCTGATCTACCGCCGACGGTGACGAGCCGGCCCGGACGGGTGCCCGGCGGAGGTCGGGTTGGCGCGCGGGGGCATGATCCAGGCACCATGGATGGGATATGACGCTCACCGCCGCGCTGCCGACAAGCGCCGACCCCGACACCCTCTTCGACGCGTTCGCCAGTTGGGCGAAGGAGCGCGGCCTCGACCTCTATCCCCATCAGGAGGAGGCGGTCATCGAGATCGTCTCCGGTGCCAACCTGATCATGAACACACCCACCGGCTCGGGCAAGAGCCTGGTGGCCATCGCCGCGCACTTCGCGGCCCTCGCGGACAGCCGGACGACCTTCTACACCGCGCCGATCAAGGCCCTGGTGTCGGAGAAGTTCTTCGCGCTCTGCGAGGTCTTCGGCGCCGAGAACGTCGGCATGCTCACCGGCGACGCCAGCGTCAACGCCGACGCCCCGATCATCTGCTGCACCGCGGAGATCCTGGCCAACCTCGCGCTGCGCGAGGGCGCCAAGGCCGACGTCGGCCAGGTGATCATGGATGAGTTCCACTTCTACGCCGAGCCCGATCGGGGCTGGGCCTGGCAAGTGCCGATCATCGAGCTGCCGCAGGCCCAGTTCGTCCTGATGTCCGCCACCCTGGGGGACACCACCCGGTTCGTCGACGACCTGACCCGGCGCACCGGGCGGCCGACCGCCGTCGTGCGCTCGGTGGAGCGGCCGGTCCCGCTGATCTTCTCGTACGCGATGACCCCGCTGCACGAGACGCTCGAGGAGCTGCTGGAGACCAAGCAGGCCCCGGTGTACGTCGTGCACTTCACCCAGGCCGCCGCGCTGGAACGCGCCCAGGCGCTGATGAGCGTGAACGTCTGCACCCGCGCCGAGAAGGACATGATCGCCCAGGCGATCGGCGGTTTCCGGTTCACCTCCGGCTTCGGCAAGACGCTGTCCCGGTTGGTCCGGCACGGCATCGGCGTGCACCACGCCGGCATGCTGCCCAAGTACCGCCTGCTCGTGGAAACCCTCGCGCAGGCCGGCCTGCTCAAGGTCATCTGCGGCACCGACACCCTCGGCGTCGGCATCAACGTGCCGATCCGCACCGTGCTGTTCACCGGCCTGTCCAAGTACGACGGGGTGCGTACCCGGCTGCTCAAGAACCGCGAGTTCCACCAGATCGCCGGGCGGGCCGGCCGGGCCGGCTACGACACCATCGGCCGGGTCGTGGTGCAGGCCCCCGAGCACGTCATCGACAACGAGAAGGCGCTCGCCAAGGCCGGCGACGACCCGAAGAAGCGCCGCAAGGTGGTCCGCAAGAAGCCGCCGGAGGGCTCGATCGGCTGGGGCCAGCCCACCTTCGACCGGCTCGTCGACGCCGAGCCGGAGCCGCTGACCTCCAGCTTCGGAGTCAGCCACTCGATGCTGCTCAACGTCATCGGCCGCCCCGGGGACGCCTTCACGGCGATGCGGCACCTGCTCACCGACAACCACGAGGAGCCGGCCGCCCAGCGCCGGCACATCCGCCGGGCCATCGCCATCTACCGGGCCCTGCGCGCCGGCGGGGTGGTCGAGGAGCTGCCCGAGCCCGACGAGACGGGCCGGCGGATCCGCCTCACCGTCGACCTCCAACTCGACTTCGCGCTCAACCAGCCGCTCTCCCCCCTCGCCCTGGCCACCATCGAACTGCTCGACGCCGAGTCCCCGTCGTACGCGCTCGACGTGCTGAGCGTGATCGAGTCGATCCTCGACGACCCCCGGCAGATCCTGTCCGCGCAGCAGTTCAAGGCCCGCGGCGAGGCCGTCGCCGCGATGAAGGCCGAGGGCATCGAGTACGAGGCCCGCCTCGAACTGCTCGACGAGGTGACCCACCCGAAGCCCCTCGCCGAGCTGCTGGAGGCCGCGTACGAGATGTACCGGCAGGGCCACCCGTGGGTCGCCGACCACCAGCTCTCCCCCAAGGCCGTCGTCCGGGACATGTACGAGCGGGCCATGACCTTCACCGAGTACGTGCAGTTCTACGGGCTGACCCGCTCGGAGGGTCTGGTCCTGCGCTATCTGGCCGACGCGTACAAGACGCTGCGCCAGACCGTGCCCGAGGACGCCAAGACCGAGGAGCTGATCGACCTCATCGAGTGGCTCGGCGAGCTGGTCCGCCAGGTCGACTCCAGCCTCATCGACGAGTGGGAGCGGCTGCGCAACCCGTCCGACGTGGCCGAGGTCGCCCAGGCGCACGCCGCCCTGACCGACCGCCCGCCCGCGGTGACCCGCAACGCGCGGGCGTTCCGGGTGCTGGTGCGCAACGCGCTGTTCCGCCGGGTCGAGCTGGCCGCGCTGCGCCGCTGGGACCTGCTCGCCGAGCTGGACGCCGAGGACGGCTGGGACTACGACGCGTGGGCCGACGCCCTCGCGCCGTACTTCGAGGCGTACGACTCGATCGGCGTCGGGCCGGACGCCCGTGGCCCGGCGCTGCTGATGATCGAGCAGGGCCGGGAGCGGTGGACCGTCCGGCAGATCTTCGACGACCCGGACGGCGACCACGACTGGGGCATCAGCGCGGAGATCGACCTCGTCGCCTCGGACGAGGTCGGGGCGGCGGTCGTCCGGATCACGGACGTCGGCCAGCTCTGACGCGTCGCCGCCCGTCAGACGGTGAACCAGATCCGACGGCGACGAGCCACGACGAACAGGGTCGCGCCCGCGACCAGCAGCAGACCGGCGGCGGCGAGCACGCCGCCGGTCGACTGACCGGTCACCGGCAGGCCGCCTCCCCCGCCGTCGGCACAACCGGCGGGCTGCTCCCACCTGTACGGACCGTTGAGGTGGCTGGCCTGCGGATCGAACGCGTCCGACCGAAGCGCGACGGCCAACCCCGCGACGGCCGGGAAGGACACGTCGACGGTGGTGCCCATTTCGACGAGCCGCCGCTGCTCCGGGCCGTGGTTGGGATTGAAGAGGACCAACGAGTTCACACCGACATTCGGTCCCGACACCGCGATGACGAGCTTTTCGCAGGTCGAGCGGGCACGGATGTCCGGGACGACGCAGTGACCCGGATCGAACTCCCAGGAGTACACGGCGATCGCCTCGCTCGCGCCCGCGACGGTCACCGAGAAGAAGTCGTATCCCCGGGGAACCACGATGCCCTTCGCCGTCGCTCCCGGCGCCAGCGAGACGGTTCGTGAGTAGCCCTTGGGGTAGGTCGCGAGCACCACATCGACCGTCCGCCCGGCGGGCGGGTTAGCCAGGTCGACCAGCACGGTGCCGTCGCACCGAGGCTGGAAACTGGCCGTCGGATCGGTGGGCGGCTGCCCGCACCTGCCGTCGAGCGGGGCGCCAGCGGCGACGCCGGACGTCTCGGAGTAGCCGTCGTCCCACTGCACCCACACGGCCAGGTCGGCGAAGGTGGCGGTGCCCGGCAGGGTCTGGGTGCCGGTCACCGGCTTGCCCAGGGAATGCGGGAAGACGCCTTCGGGGCTGGCAGCGATGGGGTCGATGCTGGTGTCGGGCGGATACACCTCGACCTTGACGAACCGGTATCGCGTCGCGTCGGTCGGGGCGGTCTCGGCAAGGACGGTCCACTGGATCTGGTAGGTGCCGTCGGCCATGCACCGTGCCTCGTGGTTGACGGTGAAACCCGGGGGATCTGCGTTCGCCGTGGGCATGAAGGCCAGCGTCCCGGCGAGGCTGACCACAACCGCCCCGAGGGCAGCCAGTGCTCGCCGTCGCCACGATCGGACATTGATCACGGATGCTCCTGCGATGAGGTGAGCGGGAGTGGATCGACCCGGCCGGCGCGACGCCCTGATGCCGGATACGGGTGCCCCTACGCCGCGTCACTCCGGGATGGGAACGGCCGGTGAGCTCGGGCAGATGCTACCGCCGAAGACCCACCGACAGTGACCCGTGTCACTCACCCGACCGGACGAAACGTCCTGTCTCCAGGGCGCGGCTGTCCGGTCCCGCAGGTAACTGGCCAGCAGTCGTGGCGTCGGCCAGGACTGGGACAACTCGGCGCGGACGCCGTACCCCATGCCACCCCGAGCAGCTGAGCCGCCGGGGGCGCGGCGCGGAACTGAACAGCCATCCGCCTTCCAGGCGCTCACCGAACCGCGATGATCACGATCTCGACTGGAACACTAGAGTAAGGGGATGACAGAGGACCGGCCCCTTACCTTGTGGGCGGGACGCGCGGCCGCGCTGCTGGGCATCGTGCTCGTCGCGCTCACCCTGCGCCAGACGGTTGCGGTGATGTCACCGATCCTCGGTGACATCCGGGCGGACATCCCGATATCGAACATCGGCGCCGGGCTGCTCGGCACGTTGCCACCGATCCTGCTGGCGGTATCGGGGTTCGTCGCGCCGCGCGTCGCCCGCGGCATCGGCCTCGACGGCGGCATCGTGCTGGCGCTGCTGCTCATGACCGTCGGCCATCTCGTGCGCGCGGCCGCCCCGGACTACGCGGTGCTGCTCGTCGGCAGTGTCGTCGCGCTCGCCGGCACGGGCATCGGCAATGTGCTGCTGCCGCCGATCGTGCGGCGCTACTTCCCCGACCGGGTAGCGCTGCTGACCGCCGTCTACGTCTGCATCCTGGGCGTGAGCACGGCCCTGCCCGCGGCGGTCGCCGCCCCGGTCGCCGAGCAGGTCGGGTGGCGGTTCTCGCTCGGCATCTGGGCGGCGAGCTCGGGGGTCGCGCTCGTTCCGTGGCTCGTCACCATCGCGCGGGAGCGCCGCCGCCGACTCCCGGATGCCGACGCCGTCGAGTCCTCGCCCACCACCCTCGTCACGCGACTGTGGCGGTCCCGCACGGCCCTATCGATCACCGTCGTGTTCTCGACCAGCACGATCCTTACCTACGCGTGTTTCGCGTGGCTGCCCGAGATCCTCGGCGACATCGCCGACTCGACGCCGACCGAAGCCGGTGCGCTGCTCGCCGTCACCGGCATCATCAGCGCGCCCATCGCGCTCGTTGCGCCCCTGCTCGTCACGCGGCTGCAGGGTGTCGGCCGGCTAATCGCCGCCGGTATCGCCAGCTTCGCGCTCGGCTACCTCGGCCTGCTGCTCGCGCCCGCGACCCTCACACTGCTCTGGGTGCTGCTTATCGGCTCGGGTTCGATCCTGTTCCCGGTCAGCCTCGTGCTCATCAACGTACGCACCCGAACCCAGGCCGGCACCGTCGCGCTGAGCGGCTTTGCCCAGGGGGTCGCGTACGCGCTCGGCGCGCTCGGTCCACTGCTCGTCGGCCTGCTGCACGACGTGAGCGGCGGGTGGACCCTTCCGCTGCTGTTCCTGCTCGCCGTCGCCCTCGTGGCGGCCATCCCGGCGTTCACGCTGGCCAAGCCCACGTTCGTCGAGGACGAGCTCTCCCGCCCGTAATCCAGCCGAGGATCATGATCATGGTTCGATGAGCGCCTCTTCGTCCTCTCTCAAGCGCGCCGCGCCGTGATGTCCATCCTCGCTAACCGAGCCCTGGACGAAGGCCTGACCACGGGGCTGCTATCCGCCACCGCCGACGGGCGAGGGCTCTACTCCGCTCTGGGCTGGCAGATCCGCGGCGAACCGGCCGGAGCGTTCCGACCGGAATGACCAGGCCGGACGGCGCCCACCCCGGCGCACCGGCTTCCGTCGATGCCGATCTTGAAGTTAGCCCGGACCTGCCTCTATCGCGGGCAGCATCTCCGGGACGGTGCCGCTGGCCACCTTCGATCGGACTGGCCACCTATCGGCGGACGGGACAGCGGTCCACCCCTCAACTTCGCTGGGCAATGTCAGACCTGTCGATTAGAATGTATGTACTAATAAAGATCCTGACCTGGGAGGACGCCCGTGACCGCGCCCACCTCCACGCCCATCACCCCCTACGCCACACTGCTCGGTTTCACCCGCTACGTCGACCGCACCGGCCCCACCAAGGCGACCTTCGTCGGCGGGCTGCGCAAGCAGCGCGCCAGCCGGTCCGGCTTCAACCCGCACGGCCAGTTCGTCAAGGCGCTCAAGGCCGACATCGCCTTTCACACCGGCGGCACCCACCTGACCGGGGTGGTTGACGTGGTCAAGCCGCGCTGGCGCCCGCTCTACCAGTCGCTGGTCCCCGGCGCCACGGCCTGGCTGCACTCCCTCGGCGAGCCGGCCGCCGTCGATCTCGCCCAGACCCGCGACGCCCTGGCCATGCTGGGCGACCTACCCGTCAAGATCAACCCCCATTTCGGGGTACGCCACGCCGACGGCCGCGCCGAAGCGGTCCGCCTGCACTTCGACGAGGCCCCGCCGACCGAGGAGTCGGTGCTCGCCACCCTGCACCTGATGGCCCGACACATGGACGCGGTCCTTCCGCACGCCGAGCCGGTCCTGGTCGACGTCCGCCGAGGCCAGGCCCACCGCACACCCGCCGACGCCAAGCCCGACCAGATCGAACGATGGCTCTCCGGCGAAGCCGCCGCCTTCCGCGCCATCTGGTCCACCGCCGCCTAACGACCCACCCCCGCCGCGCCCGCCTCCCAGACCCACATTCACCAAGATCCGCGCAACTTCAGGGATGCTGCTTCAGGATGTCGGGAGGCAGCAAGAACCCCGAAGTTGCGCGGATCTTGGCGTTCCGGAAGCGGCGAGGGGTTATCCACAGGGGCTGCCAACGGGCAGTTCCGGCGGTCAGGGTGACCTCATGCCTGTTTCCCCACGACGGCCGGCGAGGCTGCAGGGGCGCGTCTTCCGCGGCTCTCACGTCGTCGCTCAAGGCCTGCTCACCCGGACGGAGTTGCGCAGCGCGGCATGGCGCCCCGTGTTTCGGGACGTGTACGCGGATGCCAACCTGACGCTCACCCATCGCACTCGTTGCGCCGCCGCGGCACGGTGGGTGCTGCCACCGGGCGTGGTGATCGCTGGCCGCAGCGCGGCAGCGCTCTACGGCGCCGCATCGGCCGCCGACGCGCAGCCCTTGGAGGTGCTTGTGCCCGCCGGTCAGCGATTCGGGCCGGTATCGGGGTTCGTCGTGCACACCGGCACGCTCGCCATCACCGACGTGGCGGTACGCCAGGGCGTCCCACTGACCACGCCGACGCGCACATGTTGGGATCTAGCCCAGTGGCTGCCGACAGAGGAGGCGGTCGCCATTGTGGACCGCTTTGCCCACCAACACCTGGTGGATCTCGCCCAACTGCACACGGACGCCCGAGCGCAGATCGGTAAGCGGGGCTGGAGAAGCATGGCGAGGGTGGTCGATCTGGCCGACGCCGGGGCGGAGTCGACGCCGGAGTCCCGACTGCGGGTGCGGATCGTGCTCGCCGGGGTCACTACTCCCGTGACCGAGTTCGTCGTGGAGCGCGACGGGAAGTTCCTGGCTCGTCTCGACCTGGCCTGGCCGCATCTCAAAGTGACAGTCGAGTACGACGGATTGTGGCACCACGATCCCGAGCAGTTCCACCGCGACCGGCGTCGCCTCAACCGTCTACTCGGTGAGGACTGGATCGTTCTGCACGTCACCGCGAAGCGATTCCGCGAGGACTTCACCGGCTTCCTGACCGAACTCCGCCAAGCCCTGGCTTCTCGCGCCGGCGCCCACCCCCGCTGACCACAACGGCCAAGATCCGCGCAACTTCAGGGATCCTGCTGCCTCGCGAGCTGGTGAGGCAGCAGTTTCCCCGAAACTGCGCGGATCTTGGGGCCGCGATTGCGTGGGCACCCGCGTCTGGGGGCTTTGTCAGGCGGCGGGGAGGTACTTGGCCAGGTCGTCGAGGATCTTGTTGGCGGCGCCGACGCCGATGCCGGTCATCCAGACCTCGTCGGAGACCGGGTACGCCTTGCCGGCCTTGACCGCGCCGAGGCCCTTCCAGAGAGTGCCGCCGGCCACCTTGGCCTGCTCGGCAGCGGCCTTGTCGCCGTACGCGGTCACGAAGATGACGTCGCCGTCGACCTCGTTGATCCGCTCGGGGCTGACCAGGTCGAAGCGCTTGTCCTCCTTGTTGGCGAGCAACTGCCGCTCGGGGCGGCCGAGGCCGGTGTCGCCGATGACGATGCCGGAGAAGGAGTCCGGGCCGTACACCCGGATGTTGCCCGGGATGAACCGCACGATCGACACCTTGCGCGCGGCGGGGCCGCCGAGGGTGGCGCCGAAGTCCTTGGCCCGCTTCTCGTACGCGCCGAGCAGGTCCTTGGCCTGCTGCTCGCGGCCGAGCGCATTGCCGTCGAGGAGGAAGTTGTCCTTCCAGGTGATGCCCACCTTGTCGGTGAACACGGTGGGCGCGATGGCGGCCAGCTCGTCGTAGAACTTCTCCTGGCGGAACTTGCTGCCGAGGATGAGGTCCGGCTTGAGTGCGTTGATCGCCTCCAGGTCGGGCTCGGTGAGCACCCCGACCTCCTTGATGCCGGCGAGCTTGTCCGCGCCGAAGTACGTCGGCCAGCTCTTCGCCTCACCGGCGGTGGCGGCGCCGACGGGGGTGATGCCCAGCGAGAGCGCCGTGTCGATCTTGTCGGTGTCGAGCACGACGACGCGCTTGGGGTCGGCCGGGACCTTGGTGGTGCCCATGGCGTGGGTGATCTCCCGGGTCTCCCCGGTGGCGGAGCCGGCGACCGGGTCGCTCTCACCGCAGGCGGTGAGGCCGGCCCCGAGGGCGACGGCCGCGGCGAGAGCGGCGACGAGACGACGCATCAGAGTCCTTTCGAGGGGTACGTGCCGGCGAGCGGGGTCGCCGCGTCGCCGGTGGCGGGTCGGGCGTCCGGGACGGACGCCGTCGACGAATCGGGGTCGCCCGCGTCAGCGGACGGGGCACCGGCGCCCGACGGCCGGGCGGCGGGGCCGCCGGTGTGCGCGGGCACCACGAGCGGCGCACCGGTCACCGGGCAGGGGACGACGACGCAGGCCAGCCCGAAGACGTCCCGGACCAGGTCCGCGGTGAGGATCTCCCGGGGCGGCCCGGCGGCCACCACCGCGCCGGCGCGCATCGCGATCAGGTGGTCGGCGTAGCGGGCGGCCTGGTTGAGGTCGTGCAGCACGGCGACCACGGTGCGGCCGCGCTCGACGCGTAGCCGGTGCAGCAGGTCCAGCACCTCCACCTGGTGGGCCAGGTCGAGGAAGGTGGTCGGTTCGTCCAGCAGCAGGGCGTCGGTGTCCTGGGCCAGGGTCATGGCGATCCACACGCGTTGCCGCTGGCCGCCGGAGAGGCTGTCCACCGGCCGGTCGGCCAGGTCGGCCACGTCCGCCATGGTCATCGCCTCGTCCACCGCCGCGCCGTCGGACGACGACCACTGCCGCCACCACCGCTGGTACGGCTGTCGGCCGCGCCCGACCAGGTCGGCCACGGTGACGCCCTCGGGCACCAGCGGGCTCTGCGGCAGGACGCCGAGCCGACGGGCCACGTCGCGGGTGGGCAGGTCACGGATGGCGGCGCCGTCCAGCAGGACCGTGCCGCGTCGCGGGGTGAGCAGCCGGGCCATCGTGCGCAGCAGGGTGGACTTGCCGCAGGCGTTGGGGCCGACGATGACGGTGAACGCGTCGGTCGGCAGGTCCAGGGTGAGCCCGTCGAGCACGGTCCTCTCGTCGTAGCCGACGACCAGGTCGCGGGTGGAGAGCATCACACGACTCCTTGAGGGCGTCACGACGACGGCCGCCGTCCACGAAGCAACAGGAAGATCAGGTAGGGGCCGCCGATCGCGGCGGTCAGCACACCGGCCGGCAGTTGGGTGGGTGCGAACAGCCGCCGGCCGGCCAGGTCGGCCAGCACCAGCAGCAGCGCGCCGAGCAGGGCGGCGCAGACCAGCGGGGGCCGTTCGGCGCGGACCAGCCGGCGGGCCAGTTGAGGTGCGACGAGCGCCACGAAGTCGACGGCGCCGACCTGGGCGGTGACCATCGCGGCGACGAGCACGCCGGTGCCGGCGAGCCCGATCCGGCGGGCCACCGGACGCAGCCCGACGCCGCGCGCGGTGTCGTCGTCCAGGGCGGTGCTGTTCAGGGCCCAGCCGGCCCAGGCCAGCACCGGCAGCAGCACCAGCAGGGTGCCGGCGATCCAGCCGGCCTCGGTCCAGCCCTTGCCGGCGAGGGTGCCGATCAGCCAGATCTGCGCCCGCAGGCCGTCGATCGGGTCGGCGGTGAGCATGACCACCTCGGTGAGCGCCCGGAAGGCGAACGCGACCGCCACGCCGGCGAGGACGAACCGCTGCGCGGCCAGTCCGTGCCGGGCGCCGAGGGCGAACAGCAGCACCGCCGCCAGCAGGCCGCCGACCAGCGCGCTCGGCGCCACCAGCACCGCCGCCGCACCGCTGGTCAGCGCCACGGTCGCGGCGAGGCCGGCGCCCTGGGTGATGCCGATGACGTCCGGGCTCGCGAGGGGGTTGCGCGCCACGCTCTGGATCAGCGTGCCGGCCACGCCGAAGGCCGCCCCGGCCACCGCGGCCAGCACGATCCGGGGCAACCGCAGATCAAGGACAACGAGGTCGTACGGGGTGCCGGCGCCGGAGAGCGCGCGCAGCACGTCGGCCGGGGCGACGTACGGGGTGCCCAGGGACAGGCTGAGCAGCATCGCGAGCAGGAGCAGCACGGTCAGCACGGCGGCGACCAGCACCGCCCGGCGGCGGATCTGCAAACTGGCCGGGCCGACCCGCAGCAGTGACCGCCCCGGCAGCCGTGCGGAGCCGCCACCGGCCGAGGCGGCGGGGCCGGCCGGGCCGGGGACCGGGCGCTGGGTGGTCGTCACGCGGTCACCACCCGGGCGCGGCGGACCAGCACGGCCAGCAGCGGCGCGCCGAGCAGGGCGGTGATGATCCCGGCCGGTATCTCGCCGGGCGGGGCGACGAGTCGGCCGACGACGTCGGCGCCGAGCAGCAACGCGGGCCCGAGCAGGGCGGAGACGGCGAGGGTCCAGCGGTGGTCCGCGCCGACCAGGGCGCGGGCCAGGTGCGGCACGGCCAGCCCGACGAAGGCGACCGGTCCGGCGGCGGCCACCGCGGCGCCGGTCAGCAGCACCGCGGCGAGGCCACCGGTGAGGCGGACCAGCCCGATGCGGTGGCCCAGCCCTCGGGCCACGTCGTCGCCGAGAGCCAGCGCGTCCAGGCCCCGGGCCACCAGCGCCGCCAGCAGCAGCCCGACGAGGACGAACGGCAACACCTGGGCGGTGACGCCGAGGTCCCGGCCGGCCAACCCGCCGACGACCCAGAACCGGTACTCCTCGAAGGTGCGGGCGTCGATGCTGAGCAGCGCGTACACCCCGGAGGCGAGACTGGCGTCGAGCGCCGCGCCGACCAGCGCGAGGGTGACCGGGCTCGCTCCCTCGCGGGCCCGGCTGGCGATGGCGAAGACCAGCAGCCCGGCGACCAGTGCCCCGGCGATGCCGAACCAGACGTAGCCGGCGAGTGTGCCGACGCCGAAGACGGAGATGGCGAGCACCACGCCGAACGACGCGCCGGCGCTGATGCCGAGGATGCGGGGCTCGGCGAGGGGGTTGCGGGTGAGCGCCTGGAACAGCACCCCGGCCACGGCGAGCGCGAGCCCGACAGCGAGGCCCAGGGCGGTACGCGGCATGCGCAGTTCCCGGACGATCGTGCTCGCGTCGCTGCCGTCCGGCGCGACGAGGGCGTGCCAGACCGCATCCACACCGAGTGGCCGGCTGCCCAGCGCGAAGCTCGCCAGCACGGCGAGCAGCAGCACCAGTGCCGCCCCGACGGTGACGGCCACCCGTCGGCCGGTACGGGCACCGGACCGGTTGCGGGCCGGCGTCGGCCGGTCGACGAGGGTGGTCACGAGCCTCCTGCACGTTCGAGCTTAGGTTCGCCTAACCTTAGCCGACCTGCAGAAAGTGACCTAACCGGCGTCGGTCGATACCGAAGCGGACGCCTCCGGTTCGCGCCGTCCCCGGCCGCCGCGCCCATCGCGCCATAGGGTGTGACCATGCGATTCGACCAGCACACGGTCGTCCTCCTGGTCCGGCCGTCGGATCCGCCGGACCTGCCACCGGAGGCGATCGACCGGGTGCAGAGCGCCCACCTGGCCCACCAGGCGGGGTTCGTGGAGCAGGGGCTGGTGCTGGCGGCCGGGCCGTTCCTGGACGCCGACGACGGCCAGCTACGGGGCTTCGTCGTGTTCTCGATCTCCCCGGACGAGGTGCGCGCGCTCTACGCCGACGATCCGGCCGTCCGCGCCGGCCTGCTCGTCGCACGGGTGACGAGTTGGATGGTGCCGGAGGGCAACGTGCGGTTCGAGAGCGTGCCGATGCCCCGGTCGATGCTGGAGGCGGCCTCCGGCGACTGAGGCCAGCCGAGCTCGTCAGCCGAGCAGGCCCTCGATCGGGACCACCCGCAGGTCGTCCCCCTCGCCGACGATCACCCGCAGCGACGGAAAGTAGGCGGCGAGCACCTGCCCGCACCGGTCGCACGGCTCGACGACCTCGCGTCCCCGGTCGGTGACCGTGACGATCGTCTCCAACTCGGTCACGCCCTGCGTGGCGGCGGTGCCGATCACGACCAGTTCCGCGCAGATGTCCCCTTTGTCGTGCTGGACGTTCACGCCGGAGAACACCCGCCCGTCGGCGGTCCGGGCGGCCGACGCGCCGGTATGGCGCTGGCTGCGGCACCGCAGTTTGGCGACCGCCGTGGCGGCCTGCACCAACGCCCGGTCGGTGTCCCGCAGCTCCATCCCGGCCCCCCAGCGCTCGACGTCGGCCGCAACTCTAGACGGCCGTCCCCGCGCTGCCGCACCCCTCGCGCGGTAACCCAGGGGCGATCCGCCGCCGCGCTGCCTATCCTTGGGCACGACATGCAGAATCCAGCCGCCTCCGCCGCGACCGATCCCGTCCGCGAGCTGCACCGCCGCCTCACTCCCCTGATGTTCCGCGACCAGCGCCGGCTCCAGCGGCGCCTCGACGGTGCCCGCAAGCTGCGCGACCCGCAGCGCCGGGAGGCGGCGCTGACCGAGATCACCGCCGAGCTGACCCGGGCCGAGCAACGGCTGGCTGCCCGGCGGGCGGCGGTGCCGGTGATCACGTACCCGGCCGGGTTGCCGGTCAGCGAGCGCAAGGACGACATCGCCGCCGCCATCCGTGATCACCAGGTGGTGATCGTGGCCGGCGAGACCGGCTCCGGCAAGACGACCCAGATCCCCAAGATCTGCCTGGAGCTGGGGCGCGGGGTGCACGGCCTGATCGGGCACACCCAGCCTCGGCGGTTGGCCGCCCGGACGGTGGCCGACCGCATCGCCGACGAGCTGGGCACCGAGCTGGGTGACGTGGTCGGCTACAAGGTGCGCTTCACCGACCAGGTCAGCGAGCGCAGCCTGGTCAAGCTGATGACCGACGGCATCCTGCTGGCCGAGTTGCAGACCGACCGGATGCTGCGCCAGTACGACACGTTGATCATCGACGAGGCGCACGAGCGCAGCCTCAACATCGACTTCATCCTCGGGTACCTGCGGGAGCTGCTGCCCCGGCGTCCCGACCTCAAGGTGATCATCACCTCGGCGACCATCGAGACCGACCGCTTCGCCCGGCACTTCGCCGGCCCGCCCACGGCCGACGAGCCGCAGGGCGTGCCCGCGCCGGTGGTCGAGGTCTCCGGGCGCACCTACCCGGTGGAGGTGCGCTACCGGCCGCTGGTCGAGGTCGCCGACGGCGAGGAGGAGGGCGACGGCGACGAGGAGAACGTCCGCGACCAGATCCAGGCGATCGGCGACGCCGTCGAGGAGCTGGCCGCCGAGGGCCCCGGCGACATCCTGGTCTTCCTCAGCGGCGAGCGGGAGATCCGCGACACCGCCGACGCGCTGGGCAAGCTGGTACAGAAGAAGCGCTCCCTGCTCGGCACCGAGATCCTGCCGCTGTACGCCCGGCTGTCCAGCGCCGAGCAGCACCGGGTCTTCGCCGCGCACAGCTCGCGCCGGGTGGTGCTCGCCACCAACGTCGCGGAGACCTCGCTGACCGTGCCCGGGATCAAGTACGTGGTCGACCCGGGCACCGCCCGCATCTCCCGCTACTCCAGTCGGCTCAAGGTGCAGCGGCTGCCGATCGAGCCGGTCTCCCAGGCGTCGGCCAACCAGCGCAAGGGCCGCTGCGGGCGGACGTCCGACGGCATCTGCATCCGCCTCTACGACGAGCAGGACTTCCTGTCCCGCCCCGAGTTCACCGACCCGGAGATCCTGCGCACCAACCTGGCGTCGGTCATCCTCCAGATGACCGCGATCGGGCTCGGCGACCTGGCGGCGTTCCCGTTCATCGACCCGCCGGACAAGCGCAACATCACCGACGGCGTCAACCTGCTGCACGAGCTGGGCGCGCTGGACCCGACCGAGGCCGACCCGGCGAAGCGGCTCACCGCGCTGGGCCGGCGGCTGGCCCAGCTACCGGTCGACCCCCGCCTGGCCCGGATGGTGGTCGAGGGCGAACGCAACGGTTGCGCCACCGAGGTGCTGGTGATCGCCGCCGCGCTCTCCATCCAGGACCCGCGCGAACGGCCGGCGGAGAAGCAGGCCCAGGCCGACCAGGCGCACGCCCGGTTCGCCGACAAGGAGTCGGACTTCGTCGCGTACCTCAACCTGTGGCGCTACCTGCGCGAGCAGCAGCGGGAGCTGTCGTCCAGCGCGTTCCGCCGGATGTGCAAGGCGGAGTACCTGAACTACCTGCGGATCCGCGAGTGGCAGGACATCGTCAGCCAGTTGCGCCAGGTGCTGCGTACCCCGGCGGAGAGCGACCGGCGGGGTGGGCGGCCGGCGCGCGACACCTCGGACGAGGCGGATGCCGGCCGGGGCCGGCGCGGTGGCGCGGACCTGCCGGAGGAGATCGACACCCCGAAGGTGCACCAGTCGCTGCTGCCGGGTCTGCTGTCGCACATCGGGCTGAAGGACACCCAGAAGCACGAGTACCTGGGAGCGCGGGGCGCGAAGTTCGCGCTCTTCCCCGGCTCGGCATTGTTCAAGAAGCCGCCGCGCTGGGTGATGGCCGCCGAGTTGGTGGAGACCTCCCGGCTCTGGGGCCGCATCGCCGGCCGGGTCGAGCCGGAGTGGGTCGAGCCGCTCGCACAACACCTGGTCAAGCGCAGCTACAGCGAGCCGCACTGGGAGAAGAAGCAGGCCGCGGTGATGGCCTACGAGAAGGTCACCCTGTACGGCGTCCCGCTGGTCACCTCCCGCAAGGTCAACTTTGGGCGGATCGACCCGACGCTGAGCCGGGAGTTGTTCATCCGGCACGCCCTCGTGGAGGGCGACTGGCAGACCCACCACCAGTTCTGGGCGGACAACAAGCGGCTGCTCGCCGAAATCGAGGAGCTGGAGAGCCGGGCGCGACGCCGGGACATCCTGGTCGACGACGAAACCATCTTCGGCTTCTACGACCAGCGGATTCCGGCCGACGTGTCCTCCGGCCGGCACTTCGACAGCTGGTGGAAGAACACCCGCCGGGACCAGCCCGACCTGCTCACCTTCACCCGCGAACTGCTCATCAACGACGGCCGGGCCGGGGTGGACGAGAGCGACTACCCCGACGAGTGGCAGGCCGACGGGGTGAGTCTGCCGCTGACCTACCGCTTCGAGCCGGGCACGCCGACCGACGGTGTCACCGTGGACATCCCGCTGCCGCTGCTCAACCAGGTGCCGGCGGAGACGTTCGACTGGCAGGTGCCGGGGCTGCGCGAGGAGACGGTGATCGCGCTGATCCGCTCGCTGCCCAAGGCGATCCGCCGCAACTTCGTGCCGGTGCCGGACTACGCGCGGGCCGCGCTCGCCGCGATCACACCCGGCGAGGAGCCGTTGCTGGACGCGCTCACCCGCCAACTGCGGCGGATGACCGGCGTCACCGTGCCCCGCGACGCCTGGGAGCCGGGCAAGCTGCCGGCACACCTGCGGGTCACCTTCCGGGTGCTCGACGCCGACGAGAAGCCGGTCGCCGAGGGCAAGGACCTGCCGGCCCTGCAACGCCAACTGCGCCAGGAGGTACGCCAGGTGGTGGCGGCCGCCGCGCCGGAGGTCGCCCGGACGGGGCTGCGCGAGTGGAGTATCGACGATCTTCCGCGCACCATCGAGCAGGTGCGCGCCGGCTACGCGGTGACCGCGTACCCGGCGCTTGTCGACGAGGGCGCCACGGTCGGGGTGAAGGTGTTCGACTCCCCCGCCGAGGCGGAGGCGGCGCACTGGGCGGGCACCCGCCGATTGCTGCGGCTCACCGTGCCGTCCCCGGCCCGGTTCCTCCAGGGCCGGCTCAGCAACGAGGCGAAGCTGGCGCTGAGTCGCAACCCGCACGGCGGCGTGCAGGAGCTGATCGAGGACGCGGCGGGCGCGGCCATCGACCGGCTGATCGGCGACGCCGGTGGGCCGGCGTGGGACGCCGAGGGGTTCGCGGCGCTGCGCGAGAGGGTTCGCGCCGACCTGGTCGACACCGTCGTCGAGGTGATGGACCGGGTCCGCCGGGTGCTCGCCGCCGCGTACGCCGTCGAACAGCGACTCGGCGCCACCCGCAACCTCGCCGTGGTGGCCGCGCTCGCCGACATCCGCAAGCAGCTCGCCGGGCTGGTGCACGCCGGTTTCATCACCGAGACCGGGTACGCCCGCCTGCCCGACCTGCTGCGCTACCTGACCGCCATCGAGCGCCGGCTGGACCGCCTGGGCGGCAACCCCCAGCGGGACCGGCAGCAGCAGGACCGGATCGCGGTGGTGCAGAAGGAGTACGACGACCTGCTCGCCGCCCTGCCGCCGGCACGCCGGCAGGAGGCGGCCGTCCGGCAGATCCGCTGGATGATCGAGGAGTTGCGGGTGAACGTCTTCGCCCAGGCGCTGGGCACCCCGTACCCCGTCTCCGAACAGCGGATCTACCGGGCGATGGACGACGCCGAGGGCCGCTGAGACCGACGGACCGGCCGGACGCGACGGCGGCCGGCCGGGCCTGAGGGCTTCACAGTGGTTCCACGCCGGGCGGAAGCTCGCCCCGGTCGATCGCCGACTGGATGTAGTCGAGCAGGATCCGCCGCAGTTCCCGACCCGCGTGGGTCGGCACGATGTCGCGGCGGCGGGCCACCGCGATGGTCCGCCGCACCCCGGGCGGAGCGAGGGGCGTGATCCGCACGCCCGGCCTGCGGGCCAGCACGATGCCCGGCACCAGCGCGATGCCGAGCCCCGCCTCGACGAAGCTGAGCACCGCGTCCATCTCACCGCCGTCCACCGCGAAGCTCGGTTCGAAGCCCGCCTCGCGGCACGCCTGGATGGTGGCGTCGCGCAGGTCGTAGCCCTCGCGGAACATCACCATCGGCTGGTCGCGCAGGTCGGTGATGCGCAGCTCGCCGGTCGGCGACGCGGTGGGCACCTCCCCCACCGAGGCCACCACCAGGCTCTCCCGCAGGATCGGGTCGACCCGCAGGCCCGGGTCCGCGCCCTGGGCCGGCATGATGATCAGGGCCAGGTCGAGGTCACCGCGGAGCAGGTTCCGGACGAGATCCTGCGAGCCGCCCTCCTCGACGCGTAGGTCGACGGTGGGATGCGCGTCGCGGAACCGGCGCAGAACGGGCGGGGCGAGCGAGGTGGCGAGGCTCGGGGTCGCGCCGAGCCGGACGCGACCCCGCCGGAGCCCGACCAGCTCCTGCACCTCCCGGGTCGCGGTCTCCACGTCGGCGAGGATCCGGGTCGCCAACGGCAGGAGCACCTCGCCGGCCGCGGTGAGGGCGATGTTGCCCCGTACCCGCTCGAACAGCGGTGCCCCGAGGTCGGTCTCCAGAGCGTGAATTTGCTTACTGAGAGAAGGCTGAGTGATGCCGACGATGTCGGCGGCTTGGGTGAAATGTCGTACTTCGGCCACCGCAACGAAGTACCGGAGCTGATGGAGCTGCATCTACATAGCCTAAGGCTATTAACACTGCGAGTTTGATGCATTGGACGACTGATCGAAGTGCTCCTAGCGTCGGTCCCGTGGTAATGACGAAAACTCGGTCGCCCATTCGCTCGAACGTCGGCCTCAAGGCCGTCATGGCGGTGACGGGCATCCTGCTGGTGCTGTTCCTGATCGCGCACATGCTCGGGAACCTGAAGGTGTTCACGGGGGAGACCTCGTTCGACCACTACGCGCACTGGCTGCGTGACATCGGCAAGCCGTTGCTGCCCGGTGTCTGGTTCCTGTGGATCCTGCGCACCGTCCTCGTGGTGGCCGTCGTCGCCCACATCTGGGCCGCCACCGTGCTGGCGTTGCGCGCCCGCGCCGCCCGCCCGGTGAAGTACGCCCACCGCAAGAAGGTCCGGGGCAGCTACGCGGCCCGCACCATGCGCTGGGGTGGCGTGATCATCCTGCTGTTCGTGATCTACCACCTCCTGGACCTGACCACCGGCACGCTCAACCCGGTCGGCAACGAGGGCAAGCCCTACGGCAACGTCGTCGCCGACTTCGCGCCGGAGCGCTGGTACGTCACGCTCTTCTACACCCTGGCGATCGTCACGCTCGGCTTCCACCTGCGCCACGGCGCGTTCAGCGCGTTCCGCAGCCTCGGCCAGCAGACGCCCCGGGGCGAGCGTCGGGCGCGCAACGCCGCGCTCGTCTTCGCCGTGGTGCTCTGCGCCGGATACCTGGTGGTCCCGTTCGCCGTTCTCACCGGATTGGTGTCCTGACATGGAACTCTTCACCCAGGGCGACCCGATCGCCGACACGAAGGCTCCCGCCGGCCCGATCGAGAAGCGCTGGGAGACCCGGCGCTTCGAGGCCAAGCTGGTCAACCCGGCCAACCGCCGCAAGATGACCGTGATCGTGGTCGGCACCGGCCTGGCCGGCGGCTCGGCCGCGGCGACGCTGGCCGAGCAGGGCTACCACGTCAAGTCCTACTGCTACCAGGACAGCCCGCGCCGGGCGCACTCGATCGCCGCGCAGGGCGGCATCAACGCCGCGAAGAACTACCGCAACGACGGCGACTCGGTGCACCGGCTGTTCTACGACACCGTCAAGGGCGGCGACTTCCGCTCCCGGGAGTCGAACGTGCACCGCCTGGCCGAGGTGTCGGTCAACATCATCGACCAGTGCGTCGCCCAGGGCGTGCCGTTCGCCCGCGAGTACGGCGGCCTGCTGGACACCCGATCCTTCGGTGGCGCCCAGGTGCAGCGCACCTTCTACGCCCGGGGTCAGACGGGCCAGCAGCTGCTGCTCGGCGCGTACCAGGCTCTGGAGCGGCAGATCGGCCTGGGCAACGTCGAGATGAACTCCCGGCACGAGATGCTGGAGCTGGTCATCATCGACGGCAAGGCCCGCGGCATCGTCGTCCGCGACCTGGTCACCGGCGAGATCAGCACCGAGATGGCCGACGCGGTCGTGCTCGCCTCCGGCGGCTACGGCAACGTCTTCTACCTCTCTACCAACGCCAAGGGCTGCAACGTCACCGCCACCTGGCGGGCGCACCGCAAGGGCGCGTACTTCGCCAACCCCTGCTACACGCAGATCCACCCGACCTGCATCCCCGTCTCCGGCGACCACCAGTCGAAGCTGACGCTGATGAGCGAGTCGCTGCGCAACGACGGCCGGGTCTGGGTGCCCAAGACCAAGGGCGACGACCGCAACCCGCGCGACATTCCGGAGGACGAGCGGGACTACTACCTGGAGCGGATCTACCCCTCCTTCGGCAACCTGGTCCCCCGCGACATCGCCTCCCGCGCCGCGAAGAACGTGTGCGACGAGGGTCGGGGCGTCGGGCCGACCAAGCTCGGCGTCTACCTCGACTTCGCCGACGCGATCGGCCGGCTGGGCCGCAACGCCATCGAGGCAAAGTACGGCAACCTCTTCGAGATGTACGAGCGGATCACCGGCGAGGACCCGTACGAGGTGCCGATGCGGATCTACCCCGCCGTGCACTACACGATGGGCGGCCTGTGGGTCGACTACGACCTCCAGTCGAGCATCCCGGGCCTGTTCGTGATCGGCGAGGCGAACTTCTCCGACCACGGCGCGAACCGCCTCGGCGCCTCGGCGCTGATGCAGGGCCTGGCCGACGGCTACTTCGTGCTGCCCACCACGATCGCCAACTACCTGGCCTCGGGCCCGCTGGAGAAGGTCGACGCCAGCCACCCGGCGGCGGTCGAGGCGCGTACCGACGTCGAGGACCGGATCCAGCGGCTGCTGGCCGTCAACGGGGACCGGACCGTGGACTCCTTCCACCGTGAGCTGGGCCAGATCATGTGGGAGCACTGCGGCATGGAGCGCAGCGAGGCCGGGCTGCGCAAGGCGATCGGCGAGATCCGCGACCTGCGCGACGCGTTCTGGCAGCGGGTCAAGGTGTCCGGCACGGGCGAGGAGCTGAACCAGTCGCTGGAGAAGGCCGGCCGGGTAGCCGACTTCTTCGAGCTGGCCGAGCTGATGTGCATCGATGCCCTGCACCGCGAGGAGTCCTGCGGAGGGCACTTCCGGGCCGAGCACCAGACCCCCGACGGTGAGGCGCAGCGCGACGACGACCGGTTCGCGTACGTGGCGGCCTGGGAGTTCACCGCCACCGGTGAGCCCTCGGTCCTGCACAAGGAAGACCTGAAGTTCGAATACGTCCACCCCACGCAGCGGAGCTACAAGTGAACCTGACCCTGCGCATCTGGCGCCAGAAGGGCCCTGAGGACAAGGGTCGGATGGTGACCTACCCGGTCAACGACGTGTCCCCGGACATGTCGTTCCTGGAGATGCTCGACGTGCTCAACGAGCGGCTGATCCTCGACGGCGAGGACCCGGTGGCGTTCGACCACGACTGCCGCGAAGGCATCTGCGGCATGTGCGGCCTGATGATCAACGGTGACGCGCACGGGCCGCAGCGCGGCACCACCGCCTGCCAACTGCACATGCGGCAGTTCACCGACGGCGAGACGATCGACATCGAACCGTGGCGGGCCAGCGCCTTCCCGGTCATCAAGGACCTGGTGGTCAACCGGGGCGCCTTCGACAAGATCATCGCTGCCGGTGGCTACATCACCGCGCCGACCGGCAGCGCGCCCGAGGCGCACTCCACCCCGGTCGCCAAGGCCAACGCGGACGCCGCCTTCGAGTCGGCCGCCTGCATCGGCTGCGGCGCGTGCGTGGCGGCCTGCCCGAACGGCTCCGGCATGCTCTTCACCGCCGCCAAGCTCACCCAGCTCTCGCTGCTGCCGCAGGGCCAGCCGGAGCGCTACACCCGGGTGATCGGCATGGTCGACGCGCACGACGAGGCCGGTTTCGGCGGCTGCACCAACGCCGGCGAGTGCACGGTGGCCTGCCCGAAGGGCATTCCGCTGAACACGATCGGCCGGCTCAACCGCGACTACCTCGCGGCCACCACGAAGGGCGGCAACACCCCCGGCTCCTGACCCGCCGCCCCGGCCCTTTCTGGCCACCCCTGACCGCCGTGCCCCGACCCTCGGGGCACGGCGGTCAGGCGTTCGGTGGGCACCCGCCGAACGCAGCGACCGTCCCGGTCCGACTCCGGCCCGCCCCGCCCCGGCCCTGGCCCTGGCCCGGTGGGCCTGGCCCGAGCGCAAGATCCACTCGATATCGCCGATGTGGCGGTGTCCGAGGGGCTCGGATGCCGCCGCATCGGCGTAACGGAGTCGATCATGCTGCCGCACCCTCGGCGTACGTGCCGCTTCGGTCCAGCGCGGTGGACAAAAAGGGTGAATGCCCGCGATTTTCGCCACCTCCGGGGGCGTTAGACGGGCAGCACGACCAGATCGACTCGGGTTCCAGGAAGTCGGGCTGTCCCGGCGCCCACGACACCCCGACTTCCTGGAACCCGAGTCGATCAAGAGGCGACCGCCTTTCCATCGGGGCAGGAGCACATTGCGGCCACCCCCGCACGGGCCAGCGACCACCGCGCCCAGCGACGAACACACCGACAGCCGCCCAGCCCGGACCACGAACGGCCAACCCAACCCCGACCGCACGGACGGCAACCCAACACGAACCACGAACGGCCACGCCAGCCCGAACGCACGCAGGACCCAGCCCAGACCACGAACGGCGCCAGCAGCGAGCACACGCACCAGGACCCGCCCCGACCACGAACGGCACGCCAACCCGAACGCACGCACGACCCAGCCCAGTCCACGAACGGCGTCAGCAGCGAACGCACGGACGGCGACCAGCGCGGGGGGGGGGGGGGGGGGGGGGGCCGGCGGGGGGCCGGCCCCCCCCCCCCCCGCCGCCGCCCCCCGCCCCCCCCCCCCCCCCCCCCCCCCCCCCCCCCCACCCCCCCCCCCCCCCCCCCCCCCCCCCCCCCCCCCCGCCCCCCCCCCCCGCGGGCCCCCCCCCCCCCCCCCCCCCCCCCCCCCGCCCGTACCACCGGCACGTCGCCGGCATCCCACACGAGCCCCACCTGACCCGGTACGCTGTGGCGCCCCCACCCTCCGACTTTCCGAGGATCCGCGTGCCGTCCGAGCTGACCGTCACCGACCCACCGGCACCTCCCGCGGTCAACCCGGACACCCCGCCGCCCGCCCGCCCCCACCGCCGGCTGCTCATCGCGCTGGCGGCAGCCTGGCTGGTTCCCGCGGTGGCGTACCCCCTGCACCTCGCCTGGCTGCTGCCCCCGCTCGTGCTGCTGGCCACCGCCAGCCTGCTGCGCGGCGGCCGCACCCTGCTCGACCGGCTCATGCTCGCTGTGCTGCTGCTCGTCGGCGCCACCACCATCGCCGGTCTGCTCTTCTCGGTCTGGCCCTGGGGGCTGCACCCCGTCGCGGTCACCGGCGCCGCGCTGACGGCACTCACTCTCATCGCGGCGGCCACCGGTAGACGTCCCACCCTGCCTCGCCCCGGCTGGACCGACCTGCTGCCGATCGTCGCCACCGTCGCCACCGTCGGCTACCTCACCCTGCCCTGGCTGCGCGCCTCCACCCTCGCCGGACGCCTCAGCCTGCTCGCCCTCGGCGAGGACAACTTCCGCCACGTCGCCCTCGTCGACGCCATCGGCCGGCACGGCGGGTACGTCTTCCTCGACCCGGCCGGTTCCCGGGACGACATCGTCTCGTTGCTCGTCCGCTATCCGCAGGGCTGGCATTTCACCACCGCGCTCCTCGACGCGCACCTGCGCTCGGCCACCGGCACTCCCAGCGGGGTCAGCAGCCTCACCCACTACGGATGGTGGTGCTTCGCCACCCTCGGCCTCCTCGTGCTCACGCTGTTCTGGGCCGCCCAGCGACTGTCCGGTCCGCAGCACCCGCTGCACCGGGTCGTCCTGACCATCGTCATCGGCGCCCTCGTCCTCGGCAGCCAACTGCCCCGCCTGCTGATCGCCGGCTACCCCAGCGAGGTGCTCGGGCTCGCCCTCGCCGTCGGGCTGACCGCGCTTGTCGTACGCCCCCTCGCCGGCAACCGGGAACAACTCGTCATGCTCGGGGCCCTGCTCACCGGAATCGGCTTCACCTACTACCTGTACCTCCCCCCGGCCGGGCTGCTCGTGCTCGGCTGGCTCATCGCGCACCGCCGCGAGCTGACCCAGGTCCGCCGTACGCTGCTCGGCGTCGGCCTGCTCACCGCGCTTCTCGCCCCGCTGCCCCTGCTGCTCGGCATCCTCGGCGCCGGCCAGACCGAAGCGCTCGACGCGAAAGCCGGCCCGGAACTCGCCGAGGCGTGGCACGCCCTGCTCGGCCTCACCCCGATCGTGCTGATCGGCCTGGTGATCCAGGCCCGCCGCGCCGACCGCGCCTGGCGCCGCCACCTCGCGGCCGTGCTGGTGGCCGTCGGGTTCGCCCTCGCCATCGCCCTGGCCAACATCGTCGCCGGCGTCCAGCCCGCCTACTACTTCATGAAGGGCACACACCTCGCCCTCGTCGGACTGATCGTCGGCACCGCCGCCCTGGTCCGGCTGCTGCCCGTCCCGTCCGGCGGCGAGCGCGGTGTCCGCGCCGCCGCGATCCCCGCGCTCGCCGCCGCCCTGGCCGTGCTCACCGTCGTGACCCTCTGCGGGCTCACCGGTTGGCGCGGCAGCGTGCTCGTGGTCGACAAGCAGAGCTGGACCCAGCTGTGGGTCCGGCACAGCGTCGACAAACCGTCGAGAGTGGCCCAGGTCTGCGCCGCCGCGTACCGCCGTCATCCCGTCCAACCGGGCACCGTCACCGTCGTGCTGGACCGGGGCGGCTACCGCGGCTACGTCGAGTCGATCTGCCTCTCCGCTCTGCAGGGCACCACCGCGCAGACGGAAGGGGCCATCTATCTGCCGATGTTCGAGGAACCGGAGCGCACCCGCAAGATCCTGCGCGGCGCGCGCGGCCCGATCCGGCTGCTGATCAGCGACCCGTCCGCGCAGCGACGCGTCGACAAGCTGCTGACCAGGTATCCCGAGCTGCGCCCCCGGGTCACCACCGTGCCAATGATCATCAAGTACTGAACGCGGCGGGCGGGCCACGGGCCGACACCCGTAACCCGCCCACGCCGCCGTGCCCCCGTCCCCGAACAGTCGGACTACGCTCGACGTGACGGGGGACCGGGTCGGGCGAGCGAAGCGGGTAGGTCGATGAGCGTAAGACGGATCATGGGCACCGAGGTCGAGTACGGCATCTCCGTGCCCGGCCAGGCCGGAGCCAACCCGATGGTCACCTCGTCCCAGGTGGTCAACGCCTACGGGGCCCGGCCCGAGCTCAACCGGGGCGGGCGTGCCCGCTGGGACTACGAGGAGGAGTCGCCGCTGCGCGACGCCCGCGGCTTCACGTACTCCGGGGCCGCGTACGACCCCGCCGAGGCTCTCGCCGACGAGGACCTCGGCCTGGCCAACGTGATACTCACCAACGGCGCACGCCTCTACGTGGACCACGCCCACCCCGAATACTCCACACCCGAGGTGACCACCCCCCGCGACATCGTGCGCTGGGACAAGGCCGGCGAGCGGGTCATGGCCGAGGCGTCCCGCCGGGCCGCCACCATCCCCGGCAGCCAGCCGATCCACCTCTACAAGAACAACACCGACAACAAGGGCGCCAGCTACGGCGCCCACGAGAACTACCTGATGCGCCGGCAGACCCCGTTCGCCGACATCGTGGCGTACCTGACGCCGTTCTTCGTGACCCGGCAGATCGTCTGCGGCGCCGGCCGCGTCGGCATCGGGCAGGACGGCGGGCAGAGCGGCTTCCAGATCTCGCAGCGCGCCGACTTCTTCGAGGTCGAGGTCGGCCTGGAAACCACCCTCAAACGGCCGATCATCAACACCCGCGACGAGCCGCACGCCGACGCCGACAAGTACCGCCGGCTGCACGTCATCATCGGCGACGCCAACCTCTCCGAGATCTCCACCTACCTCAAGGTGGGCACCACCGCGCTGATCCTCACCATGATCGAGGAGAAGGCGCTCGGCCCCGACCTCGGCATCGCCGACCCGGTCAGCGAACTGCGCGCGGTCAGCCACGACCCCTCGCTCACGCACCTCATGAGGCTGCGCGACGGCCGCCGGCTGACCGCCCTGGACGTGCAGTGGGCGTACCTGGAGCGGGTGCGGTCCTTTGTCGACGACCGCTACGGCACCGACGTCGACGAGCAGACCGCCGACGTGCTGGACCGCTGGGAGGACGTGCTGGACCGGCTCGGCCGCGACCCGATGCTCTGCGCCGACGAACTGGACTGGGTGGCCAAGCTGCGGCTGCTGGAGGGCTACCGGGAGCGGGAGAAGCTCGGCTGGGGCTCGCACAAGCTCCAGCTCGTCGACCTGCAGTACTCCGACGTACGCCCGGAGAAGGGCCTCTACAACCGGCTGGTCTCCCGCGGGGCGATGAAGACGCTGCTCACCGACGAGGAGACCCGCAGCGCCATGACCGAGCCCCCGGAGGACACCCGGGCCTACTTCCGTGGCCGCTGCCTCGCCCAGTACGCCTCCGAGGTGGTCGCCGCGAGCTGGGACTCGGTGATCTTCGACGTGGGCCGCGAGTCGCTGGTCCGGGTGCCGATGATGGAGCCGGAGCGGGGCACCCGCGCCCACGTCGGCGCCCTGTTCGACCGCTGCGCCAGCGCCAAGGACCTCCTGGAGACGCTGACCGGCGGCTGAACGCGGCGCCGATTGCCCGCTGTGCGCCGCAAGCCGGCGCGCAGCGGGCTTTTCGTCGTCCGAGCGAGGTAAGTTCATCGCAGACGATCGTGGAGGAGGCAGCAATGGCCACTCATGACAGCGGCGGCCAGTCGCAGTCCGGCAAGTCCCGCCAGGGCGAGGAGATCGAGGACGTCACCACGGAGGCCAACCCCGAGGTGGCTGAGCGGCACGCCGAGATCACCGAGGACGTCGACGACCTGCTCGACGAGATCGACTCCGTCCTCGAAGAAAACGCAGAGGAATTCGTGAGGGGCTATGTACAGAAAGGAGGTGAATGATACCATATGTCCGATTCGCCGGACGGTGCCGAGAAGGCATGTCCGCAGTGCAAGAGAGTGCTGGCCAGCACTGAGTTCCACCGTGACCGGCGGAGGAAGGACGGGCTGGCCTTCTACTGCAAGGTCTGCGCCGCCGCACGGTCGGAGGCAAGCCGTCGCAAGCGCGGTATTGCTCCGCAGCGGAGATCACCCAGGCCCGTCGGCGAAGGCCTCAAGTGGTGTCCGGACTGTGAGCAGATCAAGCCCCTGAACGACTTTCCCACCACCTCGACCAAGGCCAGTGGTCGGCACAGCTACTGCAAACCCTGCCACAACGCCCGTGGCAAAGAGACGGCGCAACGACTCTACGGCGGCACACGCGAGTACCACCTCCAGCGGCGCTACGGCGTGGGGGAGAAGGAGTTTCAGGAGCTCCTGGCCGAGCAGGGCGGGGTCTGCGCGATCTGTGGCGGCGCGGACCCGCAACATCTGGACCACGATCATCGCACCGGGTGGGTGCGCGGGATACTCTGCTTCAACTGCAACGGTGGTCTTGGCCAGTTCCGTGACAGTCCTACGAGGCTGGCCAGGGCGATCACGTACCTGAGAGGAACCACGTGGCAGCGGGCTTTGATCCATCCGGGCGTCTACCAGATGTGTTCACCAACGCGGGGACGTCCTCCTTCACCACGTTTCTGAGCCGGGTGGCGCCCGAGATGCTGCCCGGTCGTCGGCCGCTGCCGCCGGGCATGGCCGCCGACCTGGCGCCGCACGCGACCACCATCGTGGCGATCTCGGCCGCCGGTGGCGTGGTGATGGCCGGCGACCGACGGGCCACCATGGGCAACCTGATCGCCCAGCGTGACATCGAGAAGGTGCACCCCGCCGACGCGTACTCGCTGGTCGGCATCGCGGGCACCGCGGGCATCGGCATCGAGCTGATGCGACTGTTCCAGGTGGAGCTGGAGCACTACGAGAAGATCGAGGGCGCGATGCTCTCGCTCGACGGCAAGGCCAACCGGCTGGCGTCGATGATCCGGGGCAACCTGGGCGCGGCCATGCAGGGCCTCGCCGTGGTGCCGCTGTTCGCCGGCTTCGACCTGGCCGCCGCCGACCCGGCTCGGGCGGGGCGGATCTTCAGCTTCGACGTGACGGGTGGCCCGTACGAGGAGACCGGGTACGACGCGATCGGCTCCGGCTCGCTCTTCGCGAAGTCGGCGCTGAAGAAGCGTTTCCGGGCGGGCCTGTCCGTGGACGACGCGACCCGGCTCGCGGTCGAGGCGCTCTACGACGCGGCCGACGACGACACCGCGACCGGCGGACCGGACCTGACCCGCCGGATCTATCCGGTGGTGATGACCGCTACCGCCGAGGGCACCCGCCGGTTGACCGACACCGAGACGGCGGCGATCGCCGAGGGTGTGGTCGCCGGCCGGATGGAGAACCCGGGCGGATGAGCCCCGTCCACCCCCACCAGTCCGCAGTCGTCAGCACAGCGCCGTAAGGAGAACCGCCGCCGTGGCCATGCAGTTCTACGCCTCGCCCGAACAGATCATGCGCGACCGCTCCGAGCTGGCCCGCAAGGGCATCGCTCGGGGTCGCAGCGCCGTGGTCCTGAGCTACTCCGGCGGGGTGCTCTTCGTCGCGGAGAACCTCTCCAGCGCCCTGCACAAGGTCAGCGAAATCTACGACCGGATCGGCTTCGCCGCCGTCGGTCGGTACAACGAGTTCGAGAACCTGCGCCGGGCCGGGGTGCGAATGGCCGATCTGAACGGCCTGAGCTACGACCGGCGTGACGTCACCGGGCGGGCGCTTGCCAACGCGTTCGCGCAGACGCTCGGCGCGATCTTCACCGAGCAGTCGAAGCCGTTCGAGGTGGAGATCTGCGTTGCGGAGGTCGGGGCGACTCCGGACGACGACGAGCTGTACCGGCTCACCTATGACGGGTCGGTCAACGACGAGCCGGGCCGGATGGCCATGGGTGGTCAGGCCGAGGCGATCACCGGTGTGCTGAAGTCGCAGCACCGGGCGGACATGTCCCTCGGTGAGGCGGCCCGGGTGGCGGTGCAGGCGTTGAGCACCGTCGGTGGTGAGGGCGGCGCGGCCCGCACGATCGCCGCGAACCAGCTCGAGGTTGCGGTGCTGGACCGCCAGCGGGTGGGTCGTACGTTCCGCCGGATCACGGGCGCGGCGCTGACGGCGCTGCTGGACGGCGATGTCGCGGCAGCGGAGGAGCCGGCCGAGGCGGGCGGGCCGGACACGCCGGCGCAGCCGACCACGGAGGCGCACAAGCCGACGACGTCGGCGGGCTCCGCAGACCTGGAGGACAAGCCGGCGGACGGCAAGTAGGACGGGTCATGTCGGCGGGCGGCCAGTTCCCGGGCCGCCCGCCGCTTTGCGTTCCCCGCCCGGCCCGGCCGCGGGTCCTGTGCCGCGGGCGGGCCGGTACGTCGGCCGCTGGCGATACGCAGCGGGCGTGGGCGGCGCGGGGTCAGAGCCCTCCGGTCACCCCGGGCGTGACGGCCTCGCGGTGCGGGACGTCGGTGGGGGTCGTGCCGCTGGCGCGGGTGCCGCGCAGCAGGGCGGCCATCGTCGCGGCGACCACCACGGAGCCGATGGCGTAGCCGAGCTCGACCCGTAGCGCGGTGGCGACCGGGGCGAGGGTGGCGACGACCAGCGCGGCCACGCCGACGGCCCAGGCGACGGCCTGCGCCCGGTGCCGGTCGAGGGCGAGCAGCGCCTGGCCGAGGACCATCGCCCAGAGGTAGGCGAGGGTGGCTGCCGCGAGCCAGGCGAAGTCGCCGTGGCCGAGGACGTCGGGCGCGTCGAACAGGGTCTGCACCAGCCACGGGCCGAGCAGGACGGCGAGCACGGCGCCGGTGAGGCCGAGCGCGGTGACGACGCCCAGGGCCCGGCGCAGGAGGCCGTTGAAGGCGGTGCGGTCGCCGGTGGTGGCGGAGGTGGCGAGACCCGGGAGCAGGGACGCCTGCAGCGACGCGAAGACGAACAGCGGGATCCGGACCAGCACCAGCGCGGAGAGCAGGGCGCCGGCGGTGGCCACGTCGGACGGGTCCAGCACCTTGACGTTGATCACGCCGATGTTGACGACGACCTGGGAGAGCAGGCTGGACGCGATGAGCAGACCGAGGCCGCGCAGGAACGAGGCCCAGGCGACGGGGACGCCGCCGCCGATGACCCGCAGGACCGGTGGGGCGGTGACCGCCACGCCGATCAGCGGCGCGGCGATCAGCACCGCGCCGAACCAGACGGGGGAGGTGACGCCGGTCAGACCGAGCAGGGCGACCAGGACGATGCGCAGGCCGCCGTCGACGCCGAGCTGGGTGCCGTACCAGGGGAACAGTTGCAGGCCGGAGAGCACGCCGCGGGTGGTGTGTGCGACGGCGAGCGCGGCGAGCGACCCGATCAGCACGGTGACCATGTCGTTGTCACCGGCGAAGAGCCGGTCGGCGAGCGGCGCCCGGGCGATGACGATCAGCGCGACGATGGCGATGAGCAGACCGAGGGCCAGGGCGGCCCCCCGGGCCAGCACGGGCCCGGGGGTGAGGCCCTGACTGTGCCGGCCGGCGACGAGGCGGGCGACCTCCTGCTCGACGGGCATGAACAGGCCGATGCCGAGCGTGAAGACGATCGTCCAGAGCGCCGCGAGCGACGAGTAGTCGGCCTCGGTGAGGCTGTGCCCGGCGACGGCCAGGTGGACGTAGGAGGCGAGCCCCAGCAGGGCCAGGCCGGCGCCGACGGCGACGGTCCCCGGTGGGACGAGACTCAGGAGCCGGCGGATCACCGGCGAATGAGCGCCAACGTGAGCACGGCGAAGGCGCGACCGAGGTAGATCATGGCCTTGGCCGGGGAGTGGCTGGGAGTGCCCGCCATCCGCTTGCGCATGGCCACCGGCACCTGGCGGATGGTGTAGCCCCGCCGGGCGGTGTGCACAAGCGTCTCGACCGTGTCGCCCAGGTACTCCACCGGGTACCAGGTGGCGAACATGTCGATCACCCGGCGGTTGGCGGCCCGGAAGCCGGAGGTGGTGTCGGTGAGCTTGGTGCGGGCGACACGCGAGAGGACGCCGGAGAGCATGACCATGGCCCAGCGGCGGGGGCCGCGGACGCTGTAGTCGCCCTCGCCGGCGAACCGGGCGCCGATCACCAGGTCGGTCTCGTCGAGCAGGTCGACGAGCTTCGGCACGTACCGGGGGTCGTGCTGGCCGTCGGCGTCGATCTGGATGGCCACGTCGTAGTCGTGGTCGCGGGCGTACCGGTAGCCCAGGCGCATGGCGCCGCCGACGCCGAGGTTGTACGGCAGCTTGGCGACCCGGGCGCCGGCCGCCGCGGCGACGGCGGCGGTGCGGTCGGTGGAGCCGTCGTCGACGACGAGCACGTCGACGCCGGGCAGTTCGCCGCGGACCTCGCCGACGACGTCGGCGATCGAGCCGGACTCGTTGAGCGCGGGGATGATGATCAGGACCCGCTTGCCGTTAACCATCGTGCGACACCAGTTCGTCTCGGGCCGCCCGGTCCGCGTCGATCTCGGCGCGCAGGAGGGCGAAGTCTTCTGCCAGGGTGCGGGTCTCTTCCTCCAGGGCGCTGACCTCCCAGCTGAGGTGCACGCAGACCAGCAGGAGGAAGACGATGCCGAGGAAGAGCACGAGGCTCACGCCGGACTGGACGCCGAGCAGCTCGGCGACGTTGTCCAGCAGGCGGGGGAAGAGCGACAGCGGAATGACGATCACCAGGACGCCGAGCCAGAGCATGCCGTACTTCTCGCGGAGCTGCCGGCGGCGCAGCAGCTCGACGATCGTGGCCAGCAATATCAGGCCGGTCAAGCCGGTGACGAGGGTGAGCTTCATGCGACCTTCCACGGGGCGGGTGGAGCGGCGGAGGCGAACGCGGCGGCCAGGGTGGTGTGCCAGCCCGTGAGGGGTGGCAGACCCGCGGCGGCCCAACGGCCGTGCCCTAGCACACTGTACGCCGATCGGGGGATGGAACGGGGGAACCGATCGTTGGTGATCGCCCGGGTCATGCGGTCGGCGCCGCCTTCAGCGGCTCCCACCAGGCCCGGTTGTCGCGGTACCACTGCACGGTCTGCGCCAGACCGTCGGTGAGGTCGATGCTCGGGGCGTACCCCAGCTCTTGGTTGATTTTGGTGATGTCCAGCGAGTAGCGGCGGTCGTGGCCCTTGCGGTCGGTCACCGGGACGACCCGGTCCCAGCCGGCGCCGCAGGCTTCCAGCAGCAGACCGGTCAGCTCCTTGTTGGTCAGCTCGGTGCCGCCGCCGATGTTGTAGACCTCGCCGGCGCGGCCCTTCTGCTGGACCAGCGCGATGCCCCGGCAGTGGTCGTGCACGTGCAGCCAGTCGCGGATGTTGCCGCCGTCGCCGTAGAGCGGAACGGTGCCGCCGTCGAGCAGGTTGGAGACGAACAGCGGGATGACCTTCTCGGGGAACTGGTACGGCCCGTAGTTGTTGGAGCAGCGGGTGACCACCACGTCCATGCCGTGGGTGCGGTGGTAGGCCAGGGCGAGCAGGTCGGAGCCGGCCTTCGAGGCCGAGTACGGCGAGTTCGGCGCGAGGGGCCAGGTCTCCGTCCAGGAGCCCTCGTCGATCGACCCGTACACCTCGTCGGTCGACACGTGCACGAAGCGGCCGGTGCCGTGGCGCAGCGCCGCGTCCAGCAGCGTCTGGGTGCCGAGCACGTTGGTGGTGACGAACGGCGCGGCTCCGGCGATCGAGCGGTCGACGTGCGATTCCGCCGCGAAGTGCACGATCACGTCGTGCCCGGCGACCACCTCGTCGACCACACCGGGGTCGCAGATGTCGCCCTGCACGAAGCGCAGCCGCGGGTCGTCGCGCACCGGGTCGAGGTTCGCCAGGTTGCCCGAGTAGGTGAGCTTGTCGAGCACGGTCACGCCGGCGGGGTCGACCGCAGGCACGCCCGAGGCGGTGCCACCAGGCACGCCCAGCAGCATGCGGACGTACTCTGAACCGATGAATCCGGCACCGCCGGTGACGAGGATCCTCACGGGTCCAGTAGTGTACGCGAAGCGGTGGGCCGGCTGTCGGCGGCGACCACCGACATGCCGGCGGGCTGGTAGCGGCTAAGCTCCCCCGGTGCGCGGAATCCTACTCGCCGGCGGCACCGGTTCCCGGCTCTGGCCGATCACCCGGGCAGTGTCCAAGCAACTGATGCCGGTCTTCGACAAGCCGATGATCTACTACCCCCTCTCCACCCTGGTGATGTCCGGGGTGCGGGAGATCCTGGTGATCACCACACCGGAGGACCAGGACCAGTTCCGCCGGTTGCTCGGCGACGGCAGCCAGTTCGGGCTGCGGCTGGAGTACGTCACGCAGGCCCGCCCGGAGGGCATCGCCCAGGCGTTCGTGCTGGGCGCGGACTTCATCGGTGACGAGTCGGTGGCGCTGATCCTCGGCGACAACATCTTCCACGGCGTCGGCCTGGGTCGGCAGCTCGCCGCCCACGGCGACCTGGTCGGCGGCCGGGTGTTCGCGTACCCGGTGGCCAACCCGCAGGAGTACGGGGTGGTGGACTTCGACGCCGAGGGGCGGGTGCTCTCGATCGAGGAGAAGCCGGCCCGGCCGAAGTCCCGCTTCGCGGTGCCCGGCCTGTACTTCTACGACAACCGGGTGGTCGACATCGCCGCCAAGCTCACCCCGAGCGCTCGCGGCGAGCTGGAGATCACGGCGGTCAACGAGGCGTACCGGGAGACCGGCGAGCTGTCCGTCACCCTGCTCGACCGGGGCACGGCCTGGCTGGACACCGGCACGTTCGCCTCGATGATGCAGGCCGGCGAGTTCGTCCGGGTGATCGAGGAGCGGCAGGGCCTGAAGATCGGCTGTGTCGAGGAGGTGGCCTGGCGGGCCGGCCTCATCGACGACGATCAGCTGCGCGCGCTCGCCGAACCGCTGGTCAAGAGCGGCTACGGCGACTACCTGTTCGGGCTGCTGGCCGAGAAGAACGAAGCGCGGGTGGGCCGATGAAGATCCGGGAGCTGGGCATCGAGGGCGCCTGGGAGATCACCCCCCAGCAGCACGGCGACCCGCGCGGCATGTTCATGGAGTGGTACCGCTTCGACCACCTCGCCGAGGCGGTGGGGCACCCGCTGCGGCTGGCCCAGGCCAACCTGTCGGTCTCGGCGCGCGGCGTGGTGCGCGGCGTCCACTTCGCCGACGTGCCGCCCGGGCAGGCCAAGTACGTGACGTGTGTGCGCGGCGCGGTTCTCGACGTGATCGTGGACCTGCGGGTCGGCTCGCCGACCTTCGGCCGGTGGGAGGGCGTCCGGCTGGACGACACCGACCGGCGGGCGGTCTACCTCAGCGAAGGGCTGGGGCACGGATTCTGCGCGCTGACCGACGACGCGACGCTGAGCTACCTCTGCTCGGCCACGTACAACCCGACCGGCGAGCACGCGGTGCACCCGCTGGACGAGGAGCTGGGCATCGAGTGGCCCGCCGACGTCCCGCTGCTGTCCGCCCGCGACGACGCCGCGCCGACCCTGGCGCAGGCCCGCGAGCGCGGCCTGCTGCCGGAGTACGACGCCTGCCGGCGGTTCGTGGCCAGTCTCGGGCCGGACGGAATGTCGCACTCAGCCGGTATGTGACCACCCCCGAAGCGCGACCTGTGGTGTGACAGTGACGAACCGGGCCTCCGGGCGGCTAATGTCACACCATGGAGCGGCGAATCTTCGGCCTCGAGACCGAGTACGGCGTCACCTGTACCTATCGCGGGCAGCGGCGGCTGTCCCCGGACGAGGTCGCGCGGTATCTGTTCCGTCGCGTCGTGTCCTGGGGCCGGTCGAGCAACGTGTTCCTGCGCAACGGGGCCCGTCTCTACCTGGACGTCGGGTCGCATCCGGAGTACGCGACACCGGAGTGCGACTCGGTGACCGACCTGGTGGCCCACGACCGGGCCGGCGAGCGGATCCTGGAGGGGCTGCTCGTCGACGCGGAGAAGCGGCTGCACGACGAGGGCATCGCAGGTGAGATCTACCTGTTCAAGAACAACACCGACTCGGCCGGCAACTCGTACGGCTGCCACGAGAACTACCTGGTCTCGCGGCACGGCGAGTTTGGCCGGCTCGCTGACGTGCTCATCCCGTTCCTGGTCACCAGGCAGTTGATCTGTGGGGCCGGCAAGGTCCTGCAGACTCCGCGTGGCGCGGTCTACTGCCTGTCCCAGCGAGCCGAGCACATCTGGGAGGGCGTCTCCTCGGCGACGACCCGCAGCCGACCGATCATCAACACCCGCGACGAGCCGCACGCCGACGCCGAGCGCTACCGGCGCCTGCACGTGATCGTCGGCGACTCGAACATGAACGAGGTCACCACGCTGCTCAAGGTCGGCACCGCCGACATCGTGCTGCGGATGATCGAGGCCGGGGTCGTCATGCGGGACCTCTCGCTGGAGAACCCGATCCGGGCGATCCGCGAGGTGTCGCACGACATCACCGGGCGGCGCAAGGTGCGGTTGGCCTCCGGCAAGGAGGTCAGCGCGCTGGACATCCAGCAGGAGTACCTGGCCAAGGCCACCGAGTTCGTCGAGCGCCGCGGCGGCGACCAGGCCGCCAAGCGGGTCGTCGAGCTGTGGGGCCGGGTGCTCAACGCGGTGGAGAGCGGTGACCTGGAGCCGGTCTCGCGGGAGATCGACTGGGTCAGCAAGCTGCGGCTGATCGAGCGCTACCAGCGTAAGCACGACCTGCCGCTGTCGCACCCCCGGGTGGCGCAGATGGACCTGGCGTACCACGACGTGCGCCGTGGGCGGGGCCTCTACGGGCTGCTGGAGCGTCGCGGCGAGGTGGACCGGGTGGCCACCGACCCGGAGATCTTCGAGGCCAAGGAGACCCCGCCGCAGACCACACGGGCGCGGCTGCGCGGCGAGTTCATCCGGCACGCCCAGGAGAAGCGGCGCGACTTCACCGTCGACTGGGTGCACCTGAAGCTCAACGACCAGGCACAGCGCACCGTGCTCTGCAAGGACCCGTTCCGGGCGTACGACGAGCGGGTGGAGCGGTTGATCGCCAGCATGTGACGGGTGTGCCGGCCCCGGCGGTGGTGTGCCGCCGACGGGGCCCGCCGGCCCGGTAGGCTGGGCGCGCCATGACGACTTCTGAACCATCCGACCGTTCCGAGCGCTCCGGGCGCGGCGCCGAGCGGCAGAACTGGGTCGAACGCCGGCGGGAGAAGATCCGCGCCGAGATCGACCGCAACCGGCGCGGTGAGTACACCGTGCCGACGTGGGTGCTGGCCCTGGCGCTGGTGCTCATCGTGGGCGGCTGGCTCGCCCTGATCTTCCTCGCCTGATCCCGCCCCGCGCTGTCGCGCGAGCGGTGTCCGTTGCTGACCCACCCGCGCTGTCGCGGGAGCGGTGTTCGTCGGTGACCCTCCCGGGGCCAGAGGTTGGCCCGGCCGGGTCGCGTCGACGGGTATCCGCCGACGTCGCCGTCGCGGGCGGGTCCGCCCGCCCACTGCGCCGACGACACCGGGACGCGACGACGCGGGAGGCGATCATGGACGACGACCGGACGGTGCCGCAGCCGGAACGCGGTGGGGGAGGCTGGCAGGACCCCGGGCCGCGCGACGTGGTCCGGGACCGGCAGAACCCCGATCTGCTGACCCCGCCGAGCACGGACGCGGGGACACTGCCCAACCTGCGGTTCTCGTTCTCCGACGCGCACGCCCGCGTGCAGGGCGGCGGTTGGACCCGCGAGGTGACCGTACGGGAGCTGCCGGTCGCCACCGAGCTCAGCGGCGTGGACATGGCGCTGGAACCGGGCGGGTACCGGGAGCTGCACTGGCACAAGCAGTCCGAGTGGGCGTACGTGTCGCGCGGCAGCGCCCGGATCAGCGCCGTCGACCAGGAGGGCCGCAACTTCCTCGACGACGTACGCGCCGGTGACCTGTGGTTCTTTCCGCAGGGGGTGCCGCACCACATCCAGGCGCTCGACGAGGGCGTGGAGTTCCTGCTCGTCTTCGACGACGGCGCGTTCACCGAGAACAGCACGTTCCTGATCAGCGACTTCTTCGCGCACACCCCGAAGGACGTGCTGGCCAAGAACTTCGGGTGGCGGCCTGAGCAGCTCGACTCGATCCCGGAGCGGGAGAAGTACATCTTCGCGGGGCAGGTGCCGCCGCCGCTGGACCGCGACAAGGTGGTCAGCCCGAGCGGGGACGTGCCCCGCAGCCTGAGCCACCGGCTGCTCGCGCAGCAGCCGCAGCGGTTCGCGGGCGGCCAGGTCCGCATCGCCGACGTCACCCAGTTCCCGGCGGCCACCGCGATCTGCGCCGCGCTGGTCGAGGTCGATCCGGGCGAGCTGCGCGAGCTGCACTGGCACCCGACCGACGACGAGTGGCAGTACTACCTCTCCGGCCACGGCCGGATGGGCGTGTTCGCCAGTCAGGGCGTGGCGGGCACCTTCGACATGCGCTCGGGTGACGTCGGGTACGTGCCGTTCGCCTACGGCCACTACATCGAGAACCTCGGCACCGAGCCGCTGGTCTTCCTGGAGATGTTCCGCAAGCCCCGGTTCGGGTGATCCGCTGACCCGACCGTCACCCTCCCACCCAGGTCCCGCCCGCGTCCCACCCGGTCCCCACCCCGGTCCCGCCCGGGGTTGATCATGAAGTTATTGCCCGCCCGCCCGGCGTGTCGGGGCAATAACTTCATGATCAACGCGGGCGGGCGGGCGGGTGGGGGTTGGGGCGGGGTGCGGTCAGGGGAGGTGGGTGGTGGCGTGGCGGCCGGCTGCGGCGGCGGACACGAAGTAGGCGTGGTCGGCGTCGAGGTTGCGGCCCATCGTGGACAGCGGCACGGCGCTGGCGCGCAGCGCGGCGTCCAGGCCGGCGGTGGGCACTCGGACGATCCGGTGTCGGGCCGTCAGCGGCGCCAGCGCCGCGTCGACCTCGGCCGCGAGGGCCGGGTCCAGGTCGTCGGGCACCACCAGCTCCGCCGGGGCGAGGGCCACCCGGCCGTACGCGGTGAGGCTGTGGTGCGACACGCCCCGGTGTCGGGGGCGGGGGTCGGCGTCGGAGATGCGCAGTGAGCCGACCGGCCGGCCGCCGAGCGTGGCGATCGCGTTGACGGCCTCGCCGACGGCGACGCCGGAGAAACCCCACCGGGTGCCGGTGCCCAGGTTGCCGGGCCCCTGGGCCACGATCGCCACGTCCGCGTCCAGCACGTGGCGGGCGGCGAGCAGGCCGCCGTGCAGGGTGGTGGCCTCCAGGTCGCCGCCGAACGCCTGCCCGACGGTGATCGTCCCGGCCAGCTCGTCGCGCAGCCCGGCGAGCGTGCGGGAGAACCAGGCCGGCAACGCCCCGCCGTCGGTGAGCAGGTACGCCACCCGGGCGTGCGGGGCCTCGGCCCGGATGCCGGCCAGAATCGCCGGCAGCGCCGAGTGCAGGTCGGCGGTGACCACCGGCATCCCACCCAGGTCGTCGGCGTCGGCCAGCAGGGCGCGGTGCGGGCTGGCCTCCTCGTCGACGCCGAGCAGGATCGGCTGCAACGGGGTGTAGCGGGCCTTGACCAGGTGCCCGGCGTCGCGGGTGTCACCGGCGTCCGGCGGGTCCGGCGGCAGCCGGTCCGGCAGGGCCACCACGAGGGCGTACCCGCCGGTGCCCAACCCCATCAGCAGCGCACCGGCGTTGAGCAGCACCCGGTCACCCGGCTCGGGCGTGCCGACCAGCTCGGGATAGGCCAGCGCCCGCATGCGCGTGCCGTCGGGCAGGTCGACGTCGAGTTCCACCGCCCCGGTCCACTGCCGCCGCAGCGCCGCCACCGTCCCCGTCCGCCATCGCACCATGACGGGCACGCTAGCCGCGCGGACCAGCCGGCCCGCGCTCGGGTCGGCCCGCCCCTCAGGCGGGGTCGGGCTCGCCGCCGGCGTCCGCGCTCGGCCTGGCCTGGGTGTCGCGCGCCCGCCCGGCGGCTCCCGGCAGCGAGCGGGTCGGGTCGAGGAAGACGTAGCGGATCTCCGGGTACCGGCCGGTGAGCCGCCGCTCGGCCTCGTCGGCGGTGGCCTCGATGGCCGCGCCGGTGGCCTCGTCACGGAAGTCGACCTTCGCGGCGACGAGGATGTCGTCCGGGCCGAGCTGCATCGTCAGCAGGGTGTCGATGCGCTCGACCTCGGGCAGCCCGGCCAGGTCGCGTTCGATCTCGCGGCGCAGCCGCTCCGGGACGGCCCGGCCGACCAGCAGCGACAGGTTGTTGCTGGCCAGGATCCCGGCGACGGCCAGCAGCAGCAACCCGATCAGGATCGACGCGATGCCGTCCCACACCTCGTCGCCGGTGGCCTGGGACAGGCCGACGCCGAGCGCGGCCAGCAGCAGGCCGATCAGGGCCGCGCTGTCCTCCAGGAAGACCGCCTTGACGGTGGTGTCGGCGGTCAGTCGCAGGAACCGGCGGGGTGTGGTGTCCCAGCGCTGGGACTCGCGGCGGACCTGCCGCACGGCCCGGGCCAGCGAGATCGACTCGATGACGAACGACACCGCGAGGACGATGTACGAGATCAGATAGTTGCCGCTGTGCTCGTGCACGAGGATGGTGGTGACACCGTGGGTGACGGCGAAGCCGGCGCCGGCCACGAAGGTGAACATGGCGGCGAAGAACGCCCAGACGTAGCTCTCCTTGCCGTACCCGAAGGGGTGTCGTTGGTCGGCCGGGCGGGCCCCGCGGCGCAGCGCCTGGAACAGCAGCACCTCGGTGGTCGTGTCGGCGACCGAGTGCGCCGCCTCGGAGAGCATCGCGGCCGACCCGGAGATCAGCCCGGCGACCAGCTTGGCGATCGCGATGGCGAGGTTGGCGGCGCCCGCGACGACCACGGTGCCGACGCTCTCGCTCTCGGTATTCATCTCGCCCTGCGACATGAGGGCAACACTATGGCCGCGGGCGGCGACGCGCCGGGGGAGGGGTCCGATCCGAACAAGTGTGCGGCATGCCCGCGTGGGTGCACGCCTGCGCCGCGTCGGCTGCTAGCGTCTACCCGTGTCGCGGACCCGCACCGAACGCCTGGTCAACCTGGTGATCTGCCTCCTGTCCACGCGACGGTTCCTGACCGCCGCGCAGATCGCCGCGACCGTGCCCGGCTACGAGCACGACCCCGACGACGCGCGCGACCACGAGGCGTTCCAGCGCAAGTTCGAGCGGGACAAGGCCGAGCTGCGCGAGCTGGGCGTCCCGCTGGAGACCGGCACGGCCAGCGTCTTCGACGCCGAGCCCGGCTACCGCATCGCCCACCGCGAGTACGCGCTGCCCGACATCCCCCTGGAACCCGACGAGGCCGCCGCGGTCGGCATCGCCGCCCGCCTGTGGCAGCACGCCGGGCTGGCCGCCGCCGCGTCGTCCGGGCTGGCCAAGCTGCGCGCCGCCGGGGTGGACGTCGACCCGCAGGCCACCCTCGGCATGGAGCCGATGGTCACCGTCGATCCCGCGTTCGCGCCGCTGACCGCCGCCGCGCGGGACCGCCGCGAGGTCGGGTTCGACTACCGGGTGCCCGACCGGGACGCCCCCAGCCGCCGCCGGCTGCAACCGTGGGGCGTGGTCTGCTGGCGCGGGCGGTGGTACGTGGTCGGCCACGACCTGGACCGCGCGGCGACCCGCTGCTTCCGCCTGTCCCGGGTGGTCGGCGCGGTCCGGGTGACCGGCGCACCCGGCGCGTACGAGCCGCCGGCCGGCGTCGACCTGATCAGCCACGTGGCCCGCTGGTCCGGGCCGGTGGAGCGCACCGGCCGGGCCACCGTGCTGGCGACGCCCGGGCGGGCCGCCGGCCTGCGTCGCTGGGCGGTGCAGGTGACCGCCGGGCCGGACGGCGACCAGCTGGTCCTGCCGTACGCCGACCCGGACTCTCTGGCCGGCCAGCTCGTCGGGTACGGCCCGGACGTGCGGGTGCTCGACCCGCCGGAGGTCCGCGAGGCGGTCATCCAGCGACTCAAGGAGATCGCCGTCCGGCACGACGAGCTGACCGTCTCCGGGGGTGCCCGGTGACCCGCCCGGCCGCCCGCGGCGGTTCCCGCGCCTCCGCCGACCGACTGGCGCGGCTGCTCAACCTGGTTCCCTACCTGCTGGCCCGGCCCGGCATCGAGATCGCCGAGGCGGCCGGTGACCTGGGCGTCACCGAACGACAGCTCCGGGAGGACCTGGAGCTGCTGTGGGTGTGTGGGCTGCCCGGTTACGGCCCCGGTGACCTGATCGACATGGCGTTCGACGGCGACCGGGTGACCATCACCTACGACGCCGGCATCGACCGGCCGCTGCGGCTCACCCCCGACGAGGCCCTCGCGCTCGTGGTGGCGCTGCGGATGCTCGCCGAGACCCCAGGCGTGGCCAACCGGGAGGCCATCGAGCGGGCCCTCGCGAAGATCGAGGACGCCGCCGGTGACCTGGTGGGCGCACCGGTCGCGGTCCGGCTGCCCGGGGACACCCGGCGGGTCGAGGCGCTGCGCTCGGCCGTGGAGGGCGGAAAGGCGCTGCGGATCACCTACTACACCGCGGCCCGGGACGAGACCACCGAGCGCGTCGTCGACCCGCTGCGGATGCTGATGGTCGGCGGTCGGGCGTACGTGGAGGCGTGGTGCCGGCGCGCGGAGGCGGTCCGGCTGTTCCGGGCCGACCGGATCGACGCGATCACCGAACTGGACGAGCCGGCCACCGTCCCGCCGCAGGCTGTCCCGCACGACCTCACCGAGGGTGTCTTCCGGCCGTCGCCCGACCTGCCGCTGATCACACTGCGGATCGGGCGGGGCGAGCGGTGGATCACCGAGTACTACCCGTGCGAGCGGGTCGAGGCCGGCGACGGCGACCAGTGGCTCGTGTCGCTGCGGGTGACCGACCTGGGGTGGGCGCGGCGGTTCGTGCTGGGCCTCGGCCCGGACGTCACAGTGGTCGCCCCGGTCGAGCTGGCCGAACAGGTCCGGGCGACAGCCGCCGCCGCGCTCGACGCGTACGCCGTGCCGGCGGCTGTTCCCCGGCGTGCGCCGGCCGATTCCGTGCCGGCCGGCGTGCCGTCGGGCGATCCGGCGGTGGCCGCCCGCACCCAGTAGGCTGACCGGCGTGCTGATCTGGATCGTGCTCGCGGTGGTGCTGCTCCCGCTCGTGGCGCTCGCGCTGGCCGTCCGCCCGGTGCTGAGCCGGCTGCCCCAGCTGCGCCGCGCCGCGGTGGCGTTGCAGCGGCGGGCCACTGAGGCGGAGGCGCTCCGGGAGACCGCCGAGGCGTTGCAGCAGCGCGCCGAGGGTGTCCAGCGCCAGCTCGACACCGCCCAGCAGCGACTCGCCGTGATCAAGGCCAAGCGCGGCTGACCGACCTCTGTCGGCCACCGTCGTCCCCCGGCCGGGTGGCGATGGTTGACTGATCATCGCGGTTGGTCAAGACTTCACCGGCCGGGCCCTGATCATCATCCCCGGCAGGTGGCATTCGGTCCATCCACACGTACGATGGGCTGCGTATCACCCCCCGGACACAGAGCGACTGGAGCTTCTCATGGGTGCCCTCAAGCCGTGGCACATCGCAGTTCTCGTGGTTGTGCTGATCCTGCTCTTCGGTGCGAAGCGGCTTCCCGACGCGGCCCGCTCGCTGGGTCGCTCGCTGCGGATCATCAAGGCCGAGACCAAGAGCCTGCAGGACGACGACCGCGACCTGGCCGAGAAGGCCGACGCACAGGCCGGCTACCAGCCGCTGCCGCCGCACGCCGGCCAGCAGGCGCCGTACGCCGGGCAGCCGCAGCAGGCGCCGTACCAGCAGGCGCCGGCGCAGCAGCCGGTCGTCGACCCGGTGCACCGCGTCCGCGACAACTGACCGAAGGGCCCCACCACCGTGGCCTTCGCCCTGCGTAAGCGCGGCCCGAGCACCTTCGAACGGGCCGCCGACGGCTCGATGACGCTCATCGAGCACGTCCGTGAGCTGCGCAACCGTCTCTTCCGCGCGTCGCTGGCAATCATGATCGGCTTCGGCTTCGGTATCTGGCTGGCCGAGCCGGTCCGGGTGCTGCTGTCGAAGCCGTACTGCGATCTGCCCGGGTCGGTCGACCCGGAGACCAACAAGTGCCTGTTCGTCCAGCTCGGTCCGGCGGACGTCTTCCTGCTGAACCTGAAGATCGGCCTGTGGGTGGGCCTGATCATCGCGGCGCCGATCTGGCTCTACCAGCTCTGGGCGTTCATCGCGCCCGGGCTACACCGGCACGAGCGGCGCTACGCCTACGCCTTCACGGCCCTGGCGGCACCGCTCTTCGCCGCCGGCGCGGTGCTGGCGTTCTTCGTCACCGCCAAGGGCCTCGAGTTCCTGATGAACGTGTCCGGCGACGACATCTCGACCACCCTGGAAGTCACCCGCTACATCTCGTTCGTCACCAACCTGATCCTGCTGTTCGGTGTGGCGTTCGAGTTCCCGCTGGTCGTGCTGATGCTCAACTTCGTCGGCCTGGCGAGCGCGAAGCGGCTGCTCAGCTGGTGGCGGGTGGCGATCTTCGTGTTCTTCGCGTTCTCCGCCGTGGTCACCCCCACCCCGGACCCGTTCGGGATGACCGCCCTGGCGGTCTGCCTCTCCGCGCTCTACTTCGGCGCGGTGGGCGTCGCGTTCATCAACGACAAGCGGCGTGGGCGGGGCAAGGAGGTCTACGCCGGTCTCGACGACGACGAGGTCTCGCCGCTGGAGTTCGACACGGACCCGGTCGTGGCCGGGCAGCGGGTCGACGCGACCGCGCCGATCGGCGCGCCCGAGCCGATCGCGAAGCCGGCGCCCATCGAACGCCGCTACGACGACATGACCTGACGGCCCCGCGCCGCCGGAGTCCACCGACGCCGTCCCCGCCTGCCGGGGGCGGCGTCGTCGCGTCAGCGGCCCCGTCAGACGCTCACCCCACGCGCCGGCGGTGAGACTGATCGTGACGTCGGCCGCCCCTGGTGAACGGCGGGTGTCCGACCGGTACGGTGCTGCCCGTGACCGCAGACGATCACCTGCCCGGCCCGCCCACCGATGGGCCGATCGAGCGCACCCCGCCCGCCCGCGACTCGGTCGACCGCGCCCGGGACGAGGGTGGCCCGGTGGCCGTGCTCGCCAACCCGACGGCCGGCCGGGGGCGGCACCGGGCGCTGCTGCCCCGACTGCTGGACGGGCTGGCCGCCGCCGGCCGCCCGGTCCGGTTGCTGTCGGCGTCCAGTCCGGACGAGGCGGAGGCGGCGTGTCGTACCGCTGTCGCCGACGGCGTCGGCGCGCTGGTCGCGATCGGCGGGGACGGCACCGTGCACCGGGCCATGCAGGCCGCCGCCGGCACCGACGTGCCGTTCGGGCCGGTACCGGCCGGCACCGGCAACGACTTCGCCCTCGACACCGGCTTTCCGGCCGATCCCGTCGCCGCCGTGGCGGTGATCGCCGAGGCGCTGCGCGCCGGCCGGACCCGCGTCGTCGACCTGGCCCGGATGACCGGCGCCGACGGGGCCGAGCGCTGGTACGGCGCCGTCCTCGCGGCGGGCTTCGACGCGATCGTCAACGAGCGCGCCAACCGGATGCGCTGGCCGCGCGGCCCCCGCCGGTACGACCTGGCGATCGTGGTCGAGCTGGCCCGGCTCCGGCCCCGCCGCTACACGCTGCGCCTGGACGGGGTGCCGCACGAGATGGACGCGGTGCTGGTGGCGGTGGGCAACTGCCCGACGTACGGCGGTGGGATGCGGATCTGTCCCGAGGCCGATCCGACCGATGGGCTGCTGGACGTGGTGGTGGCCGGTCGGGTCGACCGGCGGACCCTGATCCGGGTCAAGCCGCGCATCTACCAGGGCACCCACGTGAGCCACCCGCTGGTGAGCAGCTACCGGGCCCGCACCGTGGAGTTGGCCGCCGACGACATCGTCACGTACGCCGACGGGGAACGCTCGCTGCGCCTGCCGGTGACGATCACTGCCGTGCCGGGGGCTCTGCGACTGCTGCTCTGACCCGTACCGCGCCGATGCTGGCGGCGATGACCAGCACGATGGCGGCGCATTCCAGCAGCGTCAGCGCCTGCCGCAGCACTAGCCATCCGGCGAGGGTGGCGATGGCCGGGCCGAGGCTCATCAGCACCGCGAAGGTGGCGGTGGGCATCCGGCGCAGCGCCAGCAGCTCCAGGGTGTACGGGAGCCCGGAGGCGAGCACCGCGAGGGCGGTGCCCAGCGCCAGCACCCTCGGGTCGAGCAGGACGGCGCCGCCGTCGACGATGCCCAGCGGCAGGGTGACCAGCGCGGCGAGGGTCAGCGCGAGGGCCAGCCCGTCCGCGCCCGGGAACCGGCCGCCGACCCGCGCGCTGAGCACGATGTACGCCGCCCACATCGCGCCCGCGCCGAACGCGAAGGCCACCCCCGCCGGGTTGAGCCGGTCGAAGCCGCCCTGCCCGAGCAGCGCCACCCCGGCCAGCGCGAGCCCGGCCCAGCACCAGCTCGCCAGCCGACGGGCGGTGAACACCGACAGCGCCAGCGGACCGAGCACCTCCAGGGTCACCGTCGGGCCGAGCGGGATCCGCTCGATGGCCTGGTAGAACAGCGAGTTCATGCCGGCCAGGGCCAGCCCGAACGCGCCGGCCGCGAGCCAGGCCGAGCGGTCGTACCCGCGCAGCCGGGGCCGGCACACGACGAGCAGCAGCACCGCCGAGATCGTCAGCCGCAGGGTGACCGCCCCGGCCACCCCGGTACGCGGAAAGAGCAGCGCGGCCAGGGCGGAGCCGAACTGCACCGACAGCGCCCCGCCGAGCACCAGCCCCACGGCGAGGACGCCGCCGCGGCGCTGCGGGGGCGCGTCGGCCGGGCGCGGTGCGGGCAGCAGGGTCTCTGTCACGAGCACGACGCTAGGCGGTCAGCCCGCAGTGCTCTCCGGCGGTGTCGACCGTCGGAAGAACGCGAGCCGCGTCGCCCGGTTGGTGGCGAGCGGGTCGCGCTTCGGGGATACGAGAGCGTCGATGGCCAGCTATCCTGCTCGGACCGGTATTGATCCACAGTTGGGAGCTGGCATGCGCCTCGCCATGGTCACGGTCTCCGCTTCGCCGCGAGGGCACGCCCGGCACTGATCGGGCGCCGCCGGAGATCACCTCCGGGGGTCTGGTGCTCCTCGCCGCGGAGCGGTCCCACGACGACCGTTTCCTTCCCTGGCTCGAGGAGCTCTTGTGCGTGCCCTTATATCCGCGCGTCTCGGCGCGGACTTCACCAAACTGTGGACCGCTGCGGCGGTGTCCAACGTCGGCGACGGTGTCACCATGGCCGCCGGCCCGCTGCTGGTCGCCTCCGTCAGCGACAACCCGGCCCTCATCGCCGGCGCCGTCTTCGCGCAGCAACTGCCCTGGCTGCTGTTCGCCCTGGTCAGCGGTGCCTACGTCGATCGGCTCGACCGTCGCCGTCTGGTCGTGGTCGTCAACCTGGCCCGCGCCGCGGCCCTGGCGGCGTTGTCGACGACCATCGCGACCGGAACTGTCTCGGTGGCCGTCATCTACGCGGTGCTCTTCCTTCTGGGTACGGGCGAAACCCTCGCGGACACCGCGCTGGGTGCCCTGCTCCCGGCGGTGGTCGCCCCGGAGGAACTGCCGCGCGCCAACGCTCGGCTCTACGCGAGCTTCACCATCGGTAACCAGTTCGTCGCGAAGCCGCTGGGCGCGTGGTTGTTCGTCGTCGCGGCGGCGGTGCCGTTCGGGGTCGACGCGCTCACCTTCGCGACGTCCGCAGCGCTGATCGCGGGCATCCGGCGCGTCCCCGTCGTTGGCGATCCGCCTCGGCGGGCCTCGCTGCGTGCCGAGGTCGCCGCCGGCGTGCGGTGGTTGTGGCGGCACCGACTGCTGCGGACCCTCGCCGTGAGCATGGGACTGGGCAACATCGCGTTCGGTGCCGCGTTCGCCGTGTTCGTGCTCTACTGCCGGGAGCGCCTGGGTGTATCCGCCGTCGGCTACGGATTTCTGTTGTCCGCGTTCGCGGTCGGCGGCCTGGTCGGCACCGCAGTCGCCACGATGCTCACGCGCGCGCTCGGCAGCGCCACCGTGTTGCGTGCCGGCCTGGTGATCGAGGTCGTGACGCACGTGTGCCTCGCGACCACGACGACACCCTGGGTCGCCGCCGTCGTGCTGGTCGTGTTCAGCATCCATGCCATGGTGTGGGGCATCACCGTCACCTCGGTCCGGCAACGGGTCGTGCCTGCGCACCTGCGCGGCCGGGTCGGCAGCGTGTACGCATTGCTGGATCTCGGCGGCGCGGCGCTGGGCTCGCTCCTCGGCGGCCTGTTCGCCAGCGCCTGGGAGATCACCACACCGTTCTGGATCGCCGCCGTCGCGATGGCGGCGATCGCCGCCATCGCCTGGCGGCCCCTGCGGGAGGCGGTCGCCGGGGCGGGGGGGGCCCCCCCCCCCCGGCCCCGCCCCCGCGGGGGGGGGGGGGGCCCCCCGGGG
>NZ_JBIAKM010000005.1:335256-578019 GCF_042872525.1 Micromonospora sp. NPDC005254
CGCGACCACGCCGCCGCCGAGGCGGCCACCGGCTGACCCGGCAGGGATGCCGGGTCGACTCGGCTGACCCGAACGACGGCGAGCTTCCGCCGTTCGGGGCCGGCCGCCCCGGCGTGGCCCTTCGACCCCGCACGCACCCGAGCGCGGGACACGGCCGTAGGTGTTCGCCGACGCGGTGCTACCGGCGTACGGTCTTGGGTATGACCAGCGCGATGCGGAAGCTGTCCATCTCCGTCCCACCCGACGTGGCGGAGCGCCTGGAGCACGAGTCCAACGCCAGCGCGTACATCACCCAGGCCGTCCGGGACCGGATGCGTCTGGACGCCCTGGACGCGGAGCTGGCCCACCAGGGCATCCAGATCACCGAGCAGGGTGTGGCCGAGGCGCGCGCCCGTCGTGCCGCCGTTGAGGCCGACTGGTCGCCGGAGCGCCGGAATGCGCTGCGTGAGCGGGCACGCCAACACCTGCTGGACACCACCGACCAGCCGGCCGCGTGAGCGCCGCGGACGACCGGCCGGTTCGGCTCGTGCTGGATCGGTCAGCGCTGCTGGCTTATCTGGCGGGGTCGGTGCATGTCGGGGAGCCGCTGCACGAGGTCATCCAGGACCGCAACAGGTTCGGTGTCACCGCCGTGACCGCGGCGGAGGCCCTGGCGATCGTCAGCGACCCGAAGGAACGGGCGACCCTGCACCGGCTGCTGACCCTGGACGCCTGTGCGGTGCTCTCCACCGAGGGGCGCTCCTGGCACGAGCTCAGCTACTGGCGGACGGTGACGGGTCGCGCCGATCTCGCCACCACGTGCTGGCCGTACTCGACCATGACGCCTCGATCCTGACCGGGGAGGACCGGTACGGCGACGGCGAGCTGCCGGTCATCCACATCCCGACCTGACGGTTTCCGCGGGCGCGGCTCAGGTCGGCAGGGCCAGGTCCAGGACCGCGCCGAGGCCGTTCTCCCGGCCCGGGTCGGCGGCCGGGAGCACCAGCGCCGCGCAGCCGGCGGCGACGGCGCCCGCGTCCGCCGGACTGTCGCCGACCATCAGCGTCTGCTCGGGGTCGACGCCGAGCATCCCGCACGCCCGCCAGAAGATCGCCGGGTCGGGCTTGCAGCGCCCCACCTCGTACGACAGCACGAACGCGTCGACGAGGTCGGTCAACCCCCAGGCGTCGAAGTGCGGCCGCAGGTCGAAGCCGATGTTGCTGACCACCGCCACCCGCACACCGGCGTCGCGCAGCGCGGCCAGCGTGGGAGCGGTGTCCGGGTACGGCAGCCAGCCCTCGGCGACGAGCAACCGCTCGTAGAGCGCGTCGGCGAAACCCTCGATGCCCGCGTCCACGGTTTCGGCAAGCCCCGTGTACGCACCCCGGTGCGCGTGCGCGTAGAGGTCCCGGTCGGCCCACAGCTCGGCCAGCCGGGGCGGCACCCGGGCCGGCAGGGGGCCGCCCGCGCGGCCGGCGGTGAGCAGCCGGTCGGCCAGCGAGGTGGCGCGAACCCGGTCCAGGGTGACCCCGCACGCGGCGGCGGCTTCGATGACCCACTGTCGGGGCTCCTCCACCTGGGCCAGGGTGCCGTGGAAGTCGAAGAGCACCGCCTTGACGGGCCGTCGGGACGCCCGGGGGGCGCTGGCGTCCGCGACGCTGTCCGGCGGACTGGTCTGGGGCGGTTCGGCATGGTCCGGCACGCCGTGCACCCTACCGACCCCCGCCGACGGCCCCTCGGGACGGCCTTGTGGGGTGCACTGTCCCGGCACGCACTAATCTTGGTGCCATGTCGAGCCCCGCCGAGCGGTACGCAGCGGCGCGCCGCCGGGCCGCGCAGACCGCGCAGTTCCCGGCACTGGACGAGTTCGCCCTGGACCTGGGGTTCGATCTCGACGACTTCCAGCGCGAGGCGTGTCAGTCGTTGGAGCGGGGCAGCGGCGTGCTGGTCTGTGCCCCCACCGGCGCGGGTAAGACCGTGGTCGGCGAGTTCGCCGTACACCTGGCGCTGCGCGGGCGGCCCGACGACCCGGCGGCGGCCGACGACGCCGCGACGCCACCGACCCGGCGCAAGTGCTTCTACACCACGCCGATCAAGGCGCTGTCCAACCAGAAGTACCACGATCTGGTCGCCCGGTACGGCGCCGAGCAGGTCGGCCTGCTCACCGGCGACAACGCGATCAACGGCGACGCGCCCGTGGTGGTGATGACCACCGAGGTGCTGCGCAACATGCTCTACGCGGGGTCCAGCACCCTGCAGGGGCTGGCGTACGTGGTGATGGACGAGGTGCACTACCTCGCCGACCGGTTCCGCGGCGGCGTGTGGGAAGAGGTGATCATCCACCTGCCCGCCTCGGTCACCCTGGTCTCGCTGTCGGCGACCGTGTCCAACGCCGAGGAGTTCGCCGACTGGTTGGTCACCGTGCGCGGCGAGACCGCCGTGGTGGTCAGCGAGCACCGGCCGGTGCCGCTGTGGCAGCACATGCTGGTCGGCAAGCGGATGTTCGACCTGTTCCACGACGCCGACGCCGCCCGCAAGCACGACGTGCACCCGGAGTTGCTGCGCTACACACGCGACCAGATGCGCCGCCTGGAGCTGGGGGAGGGGCGCAGCGCCGGGCCGGGCGCCGGTCGGCGCGGCCCCCGCTGGCGGGGGCCGATGCGCCCGGACATCGTCGACCGGCTGGACCGCGAAGGGCTGCTGCCGGCGATCCTGTTCATCTTCAGCCGGGCCGGCTGCGCCGCCGCCGTGCAGCAGTGCCTGGCCGCCGGGCTGCGGCTCACCTCGCCCGAGGAGCGGGCCGAGATCCGCCGGCTGGTCGAGTCCCGGGTCACCGCCATCCCCGGCGAGGACCTGACGGTGCTGGGCTACTGGGAGTGGCTCGACGGGTTGGAGCGTGGCCTCGCGGCCCACCACGCCGGCATGCTGCCGGTGTTCAAGGAGATCGTCGAGGAGCTGTTCGTCCGGGGTCTGGTCAAGGCGGTCTTCGCCACCGAGACCCTGGCGTTGGGCATCAACATGCCGGCCCGCTGCGTGGTCCTGGAACGGCTGGTCAAGTACAACGGCGAGGCGCACGTCGACCTGACCCCGGGGGAGTACACCCAGCTCACCGGCCGTGCCGGTCGGCGTGGCATCGACGTCGAGGGGCACGCCGTCGTGGTGTGGTCCCCGGAGACCGACCCACGGCACGTGGCCGGGCTCGCCTCCACCCGCACCTATCCGCTGCGCTCCAGCTTCCGGCCCTCGTACAACATGGCGGTGAACCTGGTCGGCACGGTCGGCGCGGAGCCCGCCCGGGCGCTGCTGGAGTCCTCGTTCGCCCAGTTCCAGGCCGACCGGTCGGTGGTCGGCCTGGCTCGGCAGGTGCAGCGCAACACCGAGACCATCGAGGCGTACGGCGTGGAGGCCGCCTGCCATCACGGCGACTTCGACGAGTACTTCGCGCTGCGGGTGGCGATCGCCGACCGGGAGAAGGCCATCGCCCGGCAGGGGCAGACTCAGCGCAAGGCCGCCGCCGTGGCGTCGCTGGAGCGCCTGCGGGTCGGCGACGTGATCCGCGTGCCGTCGGGCCGGCGGGCCGGCCTGGCCGTCGTGCTGGACCCGGCGACCGGTGGTTTCGGCGAGCCTCGTCCGCTGGTGCTCACCCAGGACCGCTGGGCGGGGCGGGTCAGCCCCGGCGACTTCACCACTCCGGCCGAGGTGCTGGCCCGCATCCGGGTGCCCAAGCACTTCAACCACCGCTCGCCGGGTGCCCGGCGGGACCTGGCCGCCGAGGTCAGCGGCACCGGCCTGGACCGGCACGGCGGTCGCCGCGGTGGCCGCTCCCGGCAGGCGCCCGGCGAGGACCACCGGCTCACCCAACTCCGCACCGAGCTGCGTAACCATCCCTGCCACGCCTGCCCGGAGCGCGAGGAGCACGCCCGCTGGGCGGAGCGGCGCCGTCGGCTGGAGCGGGACACCGAGGAGCTGCGCGAGCGGGTGTCCGGGCGCACCGGGTCCCTCGCGCGGACCTTCGACCGGATCGTCGCGCTGCTGACCGACCGTGGTTACCTCGCCCGCGACGGCGTGGTCACCGACGCCGGTCGGATGCTCGGGCGGATCTGGACGGAAGCGGATCTGCTGGTCGCCGAGTGTCTGCGCCGACGGGTGTGGGACGGGCTCTCCCCGGCCGAGCTGGCCGCCGCGGTGTCCGTGGTGGTCTTCGAGGCGCGTCGCGACGTCGACGAGCGGGCGTCGCTGCCGCGCGGCCCGGTGGCCGACGCCGTCGACGAGACGCTGAAGCTGTGGGGTGAGATCGAAGCCGACGAGGCGGCGCGCGGTCTGGCCGCGACCCGGGAGCCGGACCTCGGCTTCGCCTGGCCGGTCTACCGGTGGGCGCGGGGCGAGGCGCTGGCCAAGGTGCTCGGCAGCGGGCACGAGATTGACGGGGAGATGCCGGCCGGTGACTTCGTCCGGTGGGCCCGGCAGGTGGTCGACCTGCTCGGTCAACTTGCCGACTCCGGCGGCGCCTCGCCGGAGCTGCGCTCCACCGCCCGACAGGCGATAGCGGCCATCAACCGGGGCGTGCTGGCGTACCACACCTCCGCCTGATCATCATTTTCGGTCAGCGTCGCCCGCGAACCGACGCATCGGACGGTCACCGCGACGGCACCCCCCGAACAGCCCGGGGGGCGCTGTTGCGCCTGGTCGGGGCACCCCTGATCATTGCCCGAGCGCCGTACTTACGCGCCGGTAACGAATGGGGGAGAGGACCGCCGTGGCGGACATCAATCACTTTGAGTACGGGTGGATCACACCCGCGCTGAGCTACGCGCTGTCCGTGCTCGGCTCGATCCTCGGGCTCGTCTGCGCCGGTCGCATCCGTACCGCCCGTACCGCCGGTCAGCGCGCCTGGTGGGGTCTGCTGGCCGCCTGGGCGCTCGGCGGCACCGCCATCTGGGCGATGCACTTCATGGCCATGCTCGGCTTCGCCGTCGGCGGCACCCGCATCCGGTACGACGTGCCCCTCACCGCCGCCAGCACCGCCATCGCGGTGGTCGCGGTCGGTATCGGCCTGGCCATCGTCGGCACCGGCCGGCTGAATCCGGTACGCCTCGTCGCCGGTGGCGTCTTCACCGGCGTCGGCGTCGCCGCCATGCACTACACCGGCATGGCGGCGATGCGCCTCAACGGCAGCCTCGGCTACGACAGCACCCGCGTCATCCTCTCGGTGGTCGTCGCGGTCGTCGCCGCCACCGTCGCGCTGTGGCTCGCGATGACCGTCCGTCGCCCACTGGCGATCTTCGCGTCCGCGCTGGTCATGGGCGTCGCCGTGAACGGCATGCACTTCACCGGCATGAGCGCGCTCTCGGTGCACCTGCACGAACGTGCGGACGGGGTGACCGGCACCAGGGTGAGCGCGTTGCTGGTGCCGATCATCGTGGCGGTGATCTTCGGGGTGGTCGGGCTGCTCTACGCCCTGCTCGCCGCGCCCACCGACGACGACCGGGCCGCCGCCGCGTACCTCGACGCGCGCCGGGGACCGGAGCCGGCCCCGGCTGCGCCGGTGGCCGCTCCGGACCCGGTCGGGCTGCGTGCGCGCTCCACCCTGGGGCACCCCGGCACCCCGTTCCCGTCGCGCCGGGACACCCCGCCGCGCTGACGTTCAGCACCCGGGGAGGGAGTGATCAGGCCACCGGGACCCGGTCCAGGAAGCCGAGCACCTGGCTGAGCTGCCCGTTGCCGTCCAGCACGGCGACGTCGAAGCCCACGACCGGCGCCTCGACCCCGTCGGGCCCCAACTCCCAGGTGAACCGGACCTGGTCGTGGTGGCCGTCGACCGGGCCGGCCAGCCGGAACGTCATGCCGGGAAACTGGCCCTGCACCGCCGCGATCGTCGCGTCGATCGCCTCCCGGCCCTCGGCGACGGTGAGCGGGTCGACGTAGCGGGCGTCGGGGGCCCACACGTCAGCGATCTGCGTGCGGCGACGGGCCAGGTCGGTCTCGTTCCAGATCGCGATGTACCGCTCGGCCAGCGCGTCGAAGCTCGTAGCCATGGCTCTCTCCTCATCGTCGGGTGACGAGCGGCGGTGGGCGCCGCTCTCGGGAGAGATGGTTGCGGCCCGCCCGGGGCGCTGTCGATTACGTCGGAGGTAATGGTCCGTGCGCCGGCGCGATCACTAGGGTCGGTCGCGTGACGACGACCAGGCCGGTACGACGGGTCGGCGAGCTGCTGCGCGACTGGCGCCAGAGCCGCCGGATGAGCCAACTCGACCTGTCGATCGAGACGGGGATCTCCGCTCGCCATCTGAGCTTCGTGGAGACCGGGCGGTCCCGGCCGAGCCCCGAGCTGATCCTGCGGCTCGCCGAGCAGCTCGACGTACCGCTGGCGGACCGCAACACCATCCTGCTCGCCGGCGGGTACGCGCCCGCCTACCCCCGCCACGAGCTGGACGACCCGGAGCTGGCCCCGGTGCGTGCCGCCGTACGGCGGATCCTCGACGGCCACGGCCCGTACCCGGCGGCGCTCATCGACCGGCACTGGCAACTCGTCGAGGCCAACCCCGCCGTGGCGTTGTTCACCGACGGCGCGGCGCCGCACCTGCTCGTCCCTCCGGTCAACGTCCTGCGGCTCAGCCTGCACCCCGACGGCATGGCCCCGCGGATCGGCAACCTGCCCGAGTGGCGTACGCACCTGCTCACCCGGCTGCGCCAGACGGCCGCCGCCACCGGCGACGCGGCCCTGCACGACCTGTACGAGGAGCTGCGCGGCTATCCCGGCGGCAACGGCCATTCGCAGGCTTTGGACGACCCGGTCTCGCGGGTCGCCGTCGGACTCCGGTACCGCCACCACGGCCGGGAACTGTCCTTCCTCAGCACCACCACCGTGTTCGGCACCCCGCTGGATGTCACCGTCGCCGGGCTGGCCGTCGAGTCGTTCTTCCCCGCCGACGCGGCGACGCTGCGCGCCCTCGGCGTACGGGCCGGCGACGAGGTCCCACCGAGCTGACCGAGGTGCTCCCGCTGTGCCGGTCGCGGGGCGTGTCGGTGTTGAATGCGGGGGTGTCCGCCACCCGCCGGTCAGCCCGGACACAGAGGAGAGTGAGATGAACTTCCAGCGCCTCGGCCCGAGCGGCCAGGAGATCCCGGTCGTCCAACGCGACGGTACGACCTTCGACCTGCGGCCGCTCACCGCAGACCTGGACGGGGCGTTCTGGGCGTCGGACGGGATCGCGCGGACGCGGGTCGCGCTCGACAGTGGCGAGCTGGCCGAGCTGCCCGACGCGGACAGCCTGCGGGTGGGTGCTCCCATCGCCCGACCTCACAAGATCGTCTGCATCGGACTCAACTACCGCGATCACGCGGCGGAGACGGGTGCGGCGCTGCCGGCCGAGCCGGTGGTCTTCATGAAGGACCCGATGACGATCGTCGGGCCGTACGACGACGTTCTCGTTCCGCGCGGCTCGACGAAGACCGACTGGGAGGTCGAACTCGCGGTCGTCGTCGGCACGACCATCCGCTACGCCGACTCCCCGCAGGAGGCCATGCGGCACATCGCGGGGTACGCGGCGTCGCACGACGTCTCCGAGCGGGCGTTCCAGTTGGAGCGCGGGGGCCAGTGGGACAAGGGCAAGAGCTGCGAGACCTTCAACCCGCTGGGGCCGAGCCTCGTGCCGGCCGACGAGGTCGATGACCCGCAGTCGCTGGCGCTGCGGTTGTGGGTCAACGGGGTTCTCCGCCAGGACGGGTCCACCAAGGACATGATCTTCCCGGTCGCGCACGTCGTCTGGTACCTCAGCCAGTTCATGGTCCTGTACCCCGGCGACGTCATCAACACGGGCACGCCCGCCGGGGTGGCGCTGGGCCTTCCGGACCACCCGTACCTGCGCGCCGGCGACGTGGTGGAGCTGGAGGTCGCCGGCCTGGGGCGGGCACGCCAGACGTTGGTGGCGGCATGAGCGCGGAGTTCGCCGGGCTGGCCGCGCTGGTCACGGGAGGCGCCTCCGGCATCGGCCGCGCCACCGCCGTGGAGCTGCGCGAGCGGGGGGCCCGGGTGGCCGTCCTCGACCTCGACCCGAGCGGCCTGCCGGAGGGCATCGCCGGCATCGCCGCCGACGTGTCGAGCCGCCCGTCGGTGCAACAGGCTGTCGCCGCGGCCGCCGACGCGCTCGGCGGCATCGACGTGGTGGTCAACAACGCCGGGATCGGCGCGACCGGGACCGTCGCCGACCAGACCGACGACGAGTGGCACCGCGTGCTCGACGTCAACGTGGTCGGCATGGCGCGCGTCGTCAGCGCGGCCCTGCCCTGGCTGCGCCGCTCGGAGCACGCGTCGGTCGTCAACCTCTCGTCCATCGCCGCGCTCAACGGACTGCCCGGCCGGGCGCTCTACTCGGCCAGCAAGGGCGCCGTGCTGTCGCTGACCCTCGCCATGGCCACCGACCACGTCCGCGAGGGCATCCGGTTCAACTGCGTCTGCCCCGGCACGGCCGACACGCCCTGGGTGGGACGACTGCTGGCGCAGGCGGACGACCCGGCCGCCGAGCGCCTGGCGTTGCAGGCCCGCCAGCCCATCGGACGACTGGTCACGCCGCAGGAGGTCGCGAACGCGATCGTCTACCTCGCGTCGCCGCTCTCGGCGTCGACCACGGGTACGGTGTTGGACGTCGACGGTGGCCTCACCCATCTGCGGGTCCGGCCGTGACGACGGGCGGGGGTGTGCGGTGCGGATCGCGCTGTTCGTGACCTGCCTGGCCGACACCATGTTCCCGCAGGCGGCCACCGCGACGGTGCGGCTGCTGGAGCGGCTCGGCCACGAGGTGGTCTTCCCGCCGGAGCAGACCTGCTGCGGGCAGATGCACGTCAACACCGGCTACCAGCGCGAGGCCGTTCCCCTGGTACGCCGGCACGTGCGGGTCTTCGACCCGTACGACGTGATCGTCGCGCCGTCGGGTTCCTGCGTCGGGTCGGTGCGCCACCAGCACACGATGGTGGCCCGGCGGGCCGGCGACGTACGGCTGGCCAGCCGGGCCGAGTCGGTGGCCGAGCGGACGTACGAGCTGTCGGAGCTGCTCGTCGACGTGCTCGGGGTGACCGACGTGGGCGCGTACTACCCGCACCGGGTCACCTACCATCCGACCTGCCACTCGCTGCGGATGCTGCGGGTGGGTGACCGGCCGCGACAGTTGCTGCGCGCGGTGCGCGGCCTCGACCTGGTCGAGTTGCCGGCGGCGGAGCAGTGCTGCGGGTTCGGCGGCACGTTCGCGGTGAAGAACCCGGAGACGTCCACGGCGATGCTGGCGGACAAGATGCGCCACGTGCTCGCCACCGGCGCCGACGTGTGCGCCGCCGGGGACGTCTCGTGTCTCATGCACATCGGCGGCGGCCTGTCGCGACTGCGGACCGGGGTGCGCACCGTGCACCTCGCCGAGATCCTGGCCTCGACCGAGCAGAGCGGCACGGTCAGCGCCCGGTCGGCGGTCCGGTCGTGACCCGCCGGACGTTCCTCGGCATGCCGGCGACCACCCCACCGGTGACCGCGCCGGCGGGCGTGGGGCACCTGCGCGGCGACGAGTCGTTCCCGAGCGCCGCGCGGCGCAGCCTGGCCGACCCGCAACTGCGGCGCAACCTCCGCCACGCCACGTCGACGATCCGGGCCAAGTCCGCGGGTGTGATCGCCGAGCAGGCGGACTGGGAGCAGTTGCGCGCGGCGGGCGCGGCCATCAAGGCCGACACCCTGCACCGCCTGCCCGACCTGCTGGAACAGCTCGAAGAGAAGGTCACCGAGGCCGGCGGCGTGGTGCACTGGGCGGCGGACGCGGTTGAGGCCAACCGGATCGTCACCGACCTCGTCCGCGCGGCCGGCGCGGACCGGGTCATCAAGGTCAAGTCCATGGCGACCCAGGAGATCGGCCTCAACGAGGCCCTCGAAGCGGCCGGGATCACCCCAATCGAGACGGACCTGGCGGAGCTGATCGTGCAGCTCGGCGACGACCGGCCGAGCCACATCCTGGTGCCCGCGATCCACCGCAACCGGGCCGAGATCCGGGAGATCTTCCTGCGGGAGATGCCCGGCGTCGACCCGGCGCTCACCGACGACCCGGCGGCCCTCGCGGCCGCCGCGCGCCGGTTCCTGCGCGAGACGTTCCTGAGTACGCCGGTGGCGGTGTCCGGCGCGAACTTCGCCGTCGCCGAGACGGGCACCCTGGCCGTGGTCGAGTCCGAGGGCAACGGGCGGATGTGCCTGACCCTGCCGGAAACCCTCATCACCGTCATGGGCGTGGAGAAGGTGGTGCCGACCTGGCGGGACCTGGAGGTCTTCCTCCAGCTGCTGCCGCGGGCGTCGACGGGGGAGCGGATGAACCCGTACACCTCGATGTGGACGGGCGTGACCCCGGGCGACGGGCCGCAGGCGTTCCACCTGGTCCTGCTCGACAACGGGCGTAGCGCGGTGCTCGCCGACGAGGTCGGCCGGCAGGCGCTGCGGTGCATCCGCTGCTCGGCGTGCCTCAACGTGTGCCCGGTCTACGAGCGTGCCGGCGGCCACGCCTACGGGTCGGTGTACCCGGGGCCCATCGGGGCGGTGCTGTCGCCCCAGCTCACCGGCATCGAGGACAACGCCTCCCTGCCGTACGCGTCGACGCTCTGCGGCGCCTGCTACGACGCCTGCCCCGTCAAAATCAACATCCCGGAGCTGCTGGTGCACCTGCGTGCCGAGGCCGTCGAGTCGCGACCGCGGCCCACCGCCGAGTCGATCGCGATGGCCGCCGCCGCGTACACGATGGACCGACCCCGGCTGTACGCGGCCGGGCAGCGCGCCGCGCGGCTGAGCCGGCTCGCCGGTCGGCGTGGCCGAGGGCTGCCCCCACCGCTGAACGGCTGGACCGCCAGCCGGGACCTGCCGGACCCGCCGGCCCAGACGTTCCGCGAATGGTGGGCCGGGCGGTGACCTCCCGGGACCTCGTCCTCGGCCGGCTGCGGGCCGCGCTCGCCACCGGCAGCCCCGCGCCGCCGCCGGCGCCCCGCGACTACCGGCAGGCCGACGCCGTCGACCTCGACCAGTTGGCGCAGCGGCTGACCGACTACCGGGCGCACGTGCACCGGGTCGCCGAGGCCGCCGTCGCCGACACGATCGCCGACCTCCTGCCGGCGGGGGGCACCGTCGTCGTACCGCCGGGTCTGCCGCCCGCCTGGCTGCCGCCGACGGTGACCACGCTGACCGACGACGGCCTCGACCACGCGCGGATCGGCGCCGCGGACGCCGTCGTCACCGCCGCCGCCGTCGCCATCGCCCAGACCGGAACGATCGTCCTCGACGGCTCGCCCGACCAGGGCCGCCGGGTGCTCAGCCTCCTACCGGACCGGCACGTGTGCGTCCTCCGCGCCGACCAGGTGGTGGCCACCGTGCCCGAGGCCCTGGCCCGACTGACGCCGCACCGCCCGCTGACCTGGATCAGTGGGCCGTCGGCCACCAGCGACATCGAGTTGATCCGGGTGGAGGGGGTGCACGGCCCGCGCCGTCTGCACGTCGTCCTGCTGCCCTGACCCCGGCCGGCCTGAGCTCATCCCTCGGCTACGTAGACACCTTTACCGGGATGTCCCTCGACCAACCTCGGTCGGCGTCAGCCGATCTCCGTGGGTCGCAGTTGGCTCAGCACGGTGGGGTCGGTGATCCGGTCGTCGGCGGCGAGCATGATCGCCTTGGACAGGATCGTGGACAGCATGGGGTCGTCGTCGAACGGCAGGTGCAGACGCCCGGTCTGTGCGCGCGCGGCGACGATGCACAGGTACGCGTCGTCGGGCTCCATCATGACGTTGCCCGACCCGAGGTGGATCCGGTACGCGCGCAGGGTCCCCCGGACCCGCAGATACCGGTCCGTGAGGTCCACCCGGTCGGCGATGGCCATCCGGGGCAGCAGCCGCGCGAGCGCGTCCCGGCGTACCTGCGCCGACGGGGTCAGCTCCGCGACCACCGTGCGCTGCCAGTAGGCGGAGAACCGTTCGTCGCCGCGATCGGCCCACTGCGGGTCGGTGGCGATCGAGGTGACGCCGACGAAGAGGTCCACGTCGCGCATGGCCTCGCTGAACACCAGCGGTGGCACGTCGATGACCGGGGCGGGCAGCCAGGTCGTCCCGTCGTGTCGGGCGAAGCGCACCTGGTCGGTGGAGCAGTACTCGACGTCGTAGTGGTGTGGATCCGGGTTGTCGACCAGCGCGTGGTGGAAGGACGCCCGCCACGCCCCGCCGCCGAAGGCCTTCGTGGCCTCGCTGTCGTACCCGCCGTCCCAGGTGCCGAGGTAGCCGGCCTGCCAGCCACGGGCGCGCAGCAGGGCGTTGGCCTGCCGGTAGCGCAGGATGTGCCCGGCGAACCGGTTGGAGTAGGTGTGCGTCTTCTCCTCGGCCGGCGTGCGCGGGTAGACCTCCCGGAAGACCTGCTTGAACGGCTGCGTCAGGCTGGCGGCGACCAGGTGCCCACGCCACGCCAGCACCTCGGCAGTGCTCGCGCGGACGGGATGCCACAGCCGGACCGACCCGTGCGTGAGGGACCGGCCGTCCCGGTCGACGATCGTCCACCCGTCGCCGTCCCGTCGGGGCAGGCCGGCCGTCCAGCGCTGGCCGTCGGTGCTGGTCTCCCACAGCAGGCGCCGCCCGTAGGTCGCCGTGACCGGGTGGTCGAGGAAGCGCGACGACCAGTCCGGGTACGACCAGGTGCGCTCCTCCGACAGCAGCCCCTCCACCCGCTGGCGCTCGCTGACCAGGGTCGCGCCGATCCGCTTGACGACGTCCCGCAGGTGCGTGAGCTCGTCGCCGTGCGCCTGCTTGACCTGGGCCGGGACGCCCTTGAGCGCGACGCCGTCGCGGGCGAAGACCAGGCGTGCCCGGTCGCCCACGATCTCGACCGTCGCCTCGTACGGGCCGACCGGTGTGCGCAGGCACCCGTCGGGCCCGAGCCCGTGGTCGTCGACGGTCAGCTCCATGACCTCGCTGAGCGTCCACCCGCGTCGCGCGCCGAGCTGGGTCAGCGCGGCCTGGACCCGGCTCCGCACGGCCTTGTTGCGCACCGTCACGGCCAGCCGGGCCAGCGTGCGCAGCGGCACGTCGCCGTCGCGGTCGGTCAGCAGTCGTACCGCCGCGATCGCCGTGCGCGGGGCGTACGGGAACCCGGCGGCCTGGCGCGGCGCTGCCGCCGCGCTGGCGGTGACCCGCGCCAGCAGGTCCGTCGCTCCTTCGTCGCGCTCGCGCGACAGCGCCCAGACCAGCCCGCGCAGGAGGCGGTCCGAGTCGTCGTGGACGGTCCGGCCGTGGGCGGTGAACGCGTCGAGCAGCCGGCGTACGACCTGCCGGCCGCCGTGCGCGGCCGCGAGTAGTTCGTCGAGGCGGCGCAGCCACTTCGCGGTCGCCGCCGGTTTGTCCAGCGCGGCGCAGTGCTCCAGCAATTCCGGCACCCCCGGCGCGACGAGGTCGGCGCCCAGGTCGGCGCGTACGGCTGGCCCGAAGGTGTCCCCGCCGTGCAACAGCGACGACGGCAGGCGACTGCCGGTGGCCCGGTCGATGGCCCGCCCGAGCAGCGTCACGGCACGTCGGCGGGGCCCCGCCGCGATGAAATAGTCGTCGACCAGCTCACTGACCAGGGCGGACAGCGCCGGCACCAGGTCGGCCAGCTCGGCGGCCGGCAGGCGCGGAGCGATCAGGGCGGGCAGCTCCAGGTCGGCGCCGTTGTCGAAGCCGGCGCCGCGAGCGAGGACGTCCAGGCACCACACCAGGTCCGCCCGCGTGAACGGGACGTCCTCGGCGGCGAGGCTGCGTACGACGTCGTTCAGCGCGGTGGGGATCGAGCCGCTCGCCGACTCCCGGTGCACGGCCAGGGCGGCGCGGCGACGCTCCTCGGCTGGCCACGACTCGACGGTGGCCCACTCCGGCACGCTTGTCACCGAGGAACCCCAGAAGTACGTGCTCGCGATCCTCAACACCGCCCGGATCCGTTCGTCGGCCTCGGCGACACCGGTCTCCACCTGTCGCCGGTCCGCATCGCTCAGGTGGGGCAGCAGCGCCGTCCAGTCGCCCATGTCAGCCACCCACCAACGCGACGAGCCGGACGAACGCCACGTCCGGGTCGGTACGCAGGTCGATCTCCTCGTCGAGGTCCTCGATCTGGCGGTCGCCGACCAACAGCAGGAAACCGTTACGGGCGAACGCGGCGCAGGCGCGATCCGCCTGCGCCACCCAGTCGAGTCGCCTGCCCGGGGTGACCCGGTAGCCGTTCAGCGTCGCCTCCGTGTCGGTCGGCTGGACCAGGCCCCGGAAGTGCCGCGGCTGCTGGGCGTTGAACCGCGCCACCTCCTCGCGCACCCGCAGCCGGACCAGTTCCCGCGCCGAGATGCGCTCCGGCAGGCCCGCCAACGGCCAGCTCTCGATGGCTCTGCCGGTCGCTGTCTCATCCCGAACGATCACCGTGACCATGCCCTGTGCTCCCTGCTCTGAGATGAGCCGCAGCATGGCACGACCCTCCGACGAGAAGCGCCGTAGGAACTGTTCTGCCGAGCGCACCCGCTGGCGGCTGTCGTCAGCGGCGGGTCGGCCGTGTGTCCTCGATGACGAGGGTGGCCAGCAGGGCGGGGTGGTCGGTCGCCCCGCCCATGCCCACCGACCGGGTGCAGCAGAGCACGATGTCGGTGCTCGCCAGGATGTGCTGCACCGCGCCGTCGCCGACGCGCAGGTAACCGGGCGGCGTGCAGGACCGTACGTCGGGGTCGTCGCCGAGGCGGAGGTTGAGGTCGCCGCTGAGCACGGTGGGCGCGTACCCGGTGCTCCGACGAATGGCGGGCAGGATCTCGTCGAGCAGGTGGCCGCACTGGGTGAGCGCGACGGCGCGGCTGGTCGCCGCCAGGTGGGTGGTGCAGGCGTTGAGGGCGCCGCCGACGTGGACGCAGAGCCAGGGTCGTTCCTCGGGGTCCGCGACGTCCTGTGTGGGGTGGATTCCACTGTGCACGGCGTACCGGCTGTCGGCCGCCGGCAGCCGGGTCAGCAACCCGATGCCGTACGCCTGGCCGTTGCGGCATCGGGTGTCGGCGCCGCTGGGGCGGTCGCCGGCGGCCTGGAAGGCGGACACGACCGCCGCGCCGCGGTGGGTGGCCGCGAACACCGCCTCCAGGGTGGGCACGTCGTCCCGGCAGATCTCGTTGAGGGTGACCAGGGCTGGTCGTTCGGCCCTGATCACCTCGGCGGCCCTGGTCAACGCCCGCCCGGTCCAGCAGCCGGCGCGACCGCTGTTGCAGAGGTTCATCTGCAGCACCCGGACCGTCGTGGGCGCGGGAGCCCCGGCCACCGGCGATTGGGCCGGCACCCCGGCGACGGCGATGAGGCAGCCGGCGGCGAGCGCTCGGCGGATCGCGCGATACGGGCCGGCGCCACGGCGGCCGAGGAGCGCGCCTCGGATTCGGGTGGTGTCGCCGGGCGGATCTGTCGACATGCGGGCTCCGGCAGGGCAGGCGACAGTCTTCGCCGAGGTGCCCGTGATCCTACTGCCGGCCGTCGCGCGGCAGGGCCCGGCGCGAGCCCTATGGTGGATCAATGATCACGTGCGTTGTGCACTACACCATCGACCCCGCGCAGATCGACGCGTTCGAACGGTTCGCCCGCGCATGGATGCGGCTCGTGGCCCGCCACGGCGGCGTGCACCACGGCTACTTCCTGCCCGCCGAGGGTGCCAGCGACCGGGCCGAGGCGTTGTTCAGCTTCGAGAGCCTGGCGGCGTACGAGCGGTACCGCGCACGGTTCGGCGACGACCCGGAGTTCGTCGCGGCCGACGCCATCCGCGACGAGTCGGGTTGTGTGGTGCGCTACGAGCGGACGTTCATGCGCCCGCTCCTGCCGGATGACGACCTGGCCGTGCCGCGCTGACACGGGCCGTGCGGGGAGGGTGGACCCCGCACGACCCGTGCCGGTTCAGCGGTGCGGCCTGGGCGCGATGCGCGGCAGGACGTACGGCGGGCCGGCGAAGATCAGGTCTGACTTCAGCTCCTGGTACGCCCGCTTGGGCTGGTAGTTCTCGTCGTAGATGGTGGCCAGACCCTCGGGCGGGTCGTTGAACCAGTCCGGCACCCACGAGTACTTGTCACTGAAACCCCAGACGGTGTACGACAGGCAGGTGCGTACGGCGAGGCACGCCTTCATCAGCACGCTGAAGTTGGCGGCCGACGCCTGCAACCGGGGGTTGATCTCGGCGGAGTTGCCGGCCCGGACCGCCTCGGTCATCTCGCTGCGGACGTCGACCTCGGTGAACGCGGTGGCCAGGCCGAGCGCGGCGAACCGCTTCAGGGCGGCGGTCACCTGCAGGGTGTCGTAGTTGCCGTACTGGGTGCCCAGGTGGCCCTGCGAGCCGACGCCGTCGATCGGGACGCCCTGCGCGCGCAGCCTCTTGGCCATGTCGTAGACGAACTGCGTCTTGTCGTCGGCGGGGTTGCCCGAGCCGAACGCCTCGATGTTGTAGTCGTTGTAGAACAGCAGCGCGTTGGGATCGGCGGCGCGGGCCCAGCGGAACGCGTCGGCGATGTAGTCGGGGCCGAGGTTCTGCGCCCAGAAGCCCTTGTAGTGCAACGTCGACGGGGTGTCCCAGGGGTCGCTGACCGCCTCGTTGACCACGTCCCACTGCCAGATCTTGCCCTTGTAGTGGTTGACGACCGTGGTGATGTGCTTGCGCAGCAGCTCACGCAGCTCCTGCTTGGAGATGCTGCCGTCGGCGACGCCGCTGGTCAGCCAGGCGGGCAGTTGGTTGTGCCAGACCAGCACGTGGCCGCGCACGGCCTGCCTGTTGCGCTTGGCGAACTCGACGAGCTGATCGGCGGCCGTCCAGTCGTAGGTGCCCCGGGTGGGCTCCAGGCTCTCCCACTTCATCGCGTTCTCGGCCGTGACCGAGGAGAACTCGGAGGCGGCCAGCCGGCGGTACTGCGGGTCGTTGGCGTCGTTGAGGGCTGTCGCGTTCACCGCGGTGCCGATCTTCAGGCCGTGACGTTGGCCGAGGGTCGCGAGGCTCTGCGTGGTCGGGTCGTACGGCCGGCTCGCGGTGGCCGGCATCGCGTTCAACGCCGCAGCGGTCGCGACGGCGACGAGGCCGGCGCTGATCCACCGTCTTGGCTTCATCTGCCTTCCTTTCGAGCATGATCGACAAACGTCGATCTTTGAAGGGAGGGTGCGGCCCGGGGATGAGTGGGCGGGGTGCGGTCTCGGGTTCGGTGGTGCTCTCCGAAGCACCGGAAACTCGTTCGAAACATTATGGCCGTCGATGGGGCTCGTCAACTCTGAAAACTTCCGGAAAAAACTCGGGTGAGCTGCGCGACTGTGGAGAGTCATCAGATGAAAGTTTCGACGGGTGCGCGGTGCGGCCGGCCTGCCAACGGCAGTGGGGACGGCACCGACCGGGATGGGTCGGCGCCGTCCCCACCATGCGGGATCGGCAGCTGATCAGCCGCGCAGACGCGCCTCGATGGCCTCGATGACGCGCGGACGCAGCTCGGCGGCGCGGATGACGGCGTCCACCGAGCCCACCTCGACGGCGCGTTGGATGTTGTGCACCCGGTCGAACTCCGTGGCCACCTCGCCGAGCTTCTCCGCCCGCACCGACGAGCGCAGCTCGTCGAGCTCGGCGGCCAGCGCGGCGCGCTCGGTGCCGGCCGCGGCGGCGACGCGGGCCTCCAGGGCTCGCACCCGCTCGTCGGCGGCCGTACGGGCGTTGACGTCGGCGGAGAACACCACCGCCGCGGCGGGAGCGCCGCCGAGCACCGAGGCGAACGACCCCTCCAGCGCGAGCACCGTCATGCTCGGGTTCAACGCCTTCGAGAACACCACGAACGCGCCGCCGTGGTAGCGCGAGATCACGCAGAAGACGATCGGGCCCTGGAAGTTCACGATCGCCCGGCCGATCTCGGCGCCGTACTCCAGTTGCAGCTTGCGCATCGACTCCGGCGAGCCGTCGAAGCCGGACAGGTTCGCCAGCACGACCAGGGGCCGGTTGCCGCTGGCGGCGTTGATGGCCCGCGCGGCCTTCTTCGACGAGCGGGGGAACAACGTGCCCGCCGTGTAGGTGTCCGGGCCGTCGGTGGGCGGGAACCCGCGCCGCGGCACCGACCGGGACTCGATGCCGAGCAGGCACACCGGGATGCCGCCGAGGTGGGCGTCCTGCACGACCGCGGTGTCGGCGTCGGCCATGCCCGCCCACCGCTCCAGCACCGGGTGGTCCTGGTCGGCGAGGGCCCGCAGCACCGTCCGGATGTCGAACGGCTTCTTGCGGTCCGGGTTGGCCTCGGCGGAGAAGATCTCACCGACCGTGCGGAAGGGGCTGCCCGCCACGTCGTGCGGGAACGTGGAGACGTCGCGGTCCACCGGGTCGGTGGTGCTCGCCCGCCGCGGCGCGTCCTCGCCGGGCGCGACGTACGTGTGCTCGTAGTGGGCCATCAGCACGTCCCGCGCGGCGGTCAGGTTCGGCGCCCAGTACTGCGCCTGCCCATTCGGCCCCATCACCCGGTCGTAGCCGCCGATGCCGAAGTTGTCCTCGGCGGACACCCCGCCGGAGAAGTCGAGCGACTGCTTGCCGGTGAGCACCATCGCCGAGTCCGGCGTCATCACCAGGACGCCCTTGGTGTGCATGAGCATCGTGGCCTCGGCGTTCCAGTACGGCTGCGCGCCGACGTTGATGCCCGCCACCACAATGTTGATCTCGCCACCGGCCTGGGTGAACTCGACGATCCGCTTGAGGGCGGCGGCCACCCAGTCCATGTTCTCCGTACCCGAGGTCATCGAGATCCGGGCGCCGGCGGACAGCGCCCACCACTCCAGCGGCACCCGCATCCGCTCCGCGAGGTCCAGCGCGGCGATCACCCGCCGGCACTCCGGCTCGGACAGGGCGCCCAACGACTTCGTCGGGTCGCCGAGCAGCACGACCCGGGTGACACCCTCCGGATGCAGCGTGGCCGGCGTGGTGACGACACCGGCGACGATCGCGGCGCGGTTGCGCCCCTTCGGCCGGTCCACCGGAATTAGCGCGTGCGCGTCGTCGAGGTCGTACTCGACGAAGTCACCGAGCCGGCTGGTCAACTCGTACGGGTACACCGTGTTGCGGCTGCTGGCCCGCAGCACCTTCAGCCGGTACTCATCGAGCGGCTCGACCGGCTCGACCGGGGGCGTGCCGACGGCCAGCTCCGCGCCGCCCGCGGCGTCGAACGAGATCCGTACCGCGATCTTGGTCAGCTCGCCGGTGCGACGGTCGCGCTGCCGCGCGATGAACAGGATCTCCTCCAGCCCGGCGCCCACTGTCGTCGGACGCACGCGCCCGGCGATCATCTCCATCTCCTCGCGGGTCAGCTCGCTCGGCGGCCAGACGTAGACGACGATCCGGTTGGTGGTGAAGCGCGTCTTCGACGGCCGCCGCGACTGGGCCCGGCGGATCGAGTCGAGGCAGGCCGCGATGGCGTCCTCGGTCGTCGGCAGCGCCACCAGCCGGCCGTCCTGCTCGCGCAGCTCGGTCAGGTCGCGCACCTGGGCGAACGCCACGAGACGCTCGTCCGCCGGGTTCTCCCGCGCCACGCACTGGAAGAGGTAGACCTCCTCGTCGGACGACGGCAGCCGGGTCAGGTCGAACTTGTGCAGCCGCTCCAGCTGCATCCGCTGCGCGATGTACGGGTGCAGACCGCGGATCAGCCGGTCCTCGACCATTCCGCCGTCCGACGGGCGGAAGGTGAAGTGGTGGTGCATGACCGCCCCGCCGCGACCCGCGACGGTGGCGGTGAGCCGGCGGACCTGCGCCGGAAGCGGATGTGCGGTGATCACCTGGAGCAGCGCGGCGGCCATCGCGTCGAAGTCCTCCGGCTGGTTCTCCCAGCCGAGGTAGATGTCGGCGTCGACGGAGTCCTCGTCGCCGGCCAGCTCGGCGAGCCCACGCAGCGCCCCGCCCAGCGCGTCGAAGCTTACCGCCGTGGAGACCACACTGGAGTCCGCGCGTTCGGCGACCACGAAGGCGCAGTCGGCGACCTCGCGGGTCCGCACCCGGGTGAGGGCCTTGTTGCCGTAGTAGCGGCGGGTGAGCACCTCCAGCATGATTGTGTTGTCCAGGTGGTCACGGACCAGGCGCTGGCCGAGCAGACGCACCAGCGGCTCGGTGCTGCGGACCATCTCGGCGATGCGCTCGGCGCGGTCGGGGGCGTCCGGGTGCGCGTCCAGGTGTCGCAGGTGCGCCCGGATCTGGGCGTAGACGCGGGCCCGGTTGCGGCGCAGCAGCGGCTGCGCGAACCAGGCGAACACCACGCCCCGGGCCAGGTCGGCGATGGCGGGGAAGCGGACCTGCGTCGCGGCGATCAGCCGCTCCAGCGCCAGACCGGCCGGCTCGCGCAGCGACTCGTCCGGCGGGGTCTCCCGCAGCCACTCGCGCAGCAGCGACGCCACGACTGTGGCGTCGGCGGACGCGCGCTGCTGGGCCAGGAAGATCCGGAACACGGCGGCTTCCAGGCCGGGGGAGCGCTCCAGGTCGGTGACGCCGTAGTGGCTCAGTGCCTTGGCGAGCCTGGCCTGGAAGGCGTCGGGCAGCCCGGCCCGCTCCACGTCGAGGCTCTGCAGGTAGGTGTGGAAGTACTCCCGGGCGCTGCGGACGTGGGCGCCGCCGTCCTCGCCGGTCGGCCGGTTCCGGCTCAGCTCGGCCAGGTCGGCGAACACGTCGACGAGGTCCACCTCGGCGGCCAGCGGTCGGTGCCCGTCCTCGGCGGCCAACCGTCGCACCACGAGGTAGTCGTCAAGCACCCTGCGGTCGTCGTGCGGGTCCACGTCGAAACCGAGCAGTAGGCCGCGCAGATCCTCCTGACCGCGCCGGCTGCGCTCGTACGCCCCCGCGTTGTCGTCGGCGGCGGGCAGGTCCAGCTCGACGCTGGCGACGCTCGGGCCGGCCGCGGTCTCGGTGGCCTCGTCGGCGAGCGGTTCCAGCCGCAGCAGCGGCGCGCCCGCCTCCACCTGGCTGCCCACCGAGACGGCGCACTCCTTGAGCCGGGCCTTGAACGGCGCGCGCAGCACCGTCTCCATCTTCATGGCCTCCAGCACCAGCACCGGCGCCCCCGCCTCGACCTCGGCGCCGACCTCCAGCGGAGTGGCGACGACAAGCGCGGGCATGGGGGAGCGCAGGACGCCGCCCTCGTCGCGGCTGACCCGGTGCGTCACACCGTCAACCTCGACGAGGTGGGTCGGCCCGTGCGTGCCGGTGAGCAGGCGGTACCGGATGCCGTTGACGACGATCTGGCCGGTGTGCCGGTCGAAGCGGTCCAGCTCGACGTCGGCGGTGCGCTCGGCGCCGCCCGCCTCGATGCCGACGCGGAACCGGTGCGCCCCGATCCGCGCCACCCGCATCCGGTAGGTGACCCCGCGCAGCTTGAGGTCCAGCGGCCGGCCGCTGGCGTGCTGCACCTGCGGGCGGCCACCGGCGGCGGTCGACAGCAGCCGCTGCCGCTCGGCGCGCTCCTCCTCCTCGTACGACTCGATGGCGGCGGCGGCCAGGGCGACCGCGGAGTGCCGGTGCGTCACGAGTCGGCCTTCGCCCCGGACCCGGTCGATCCAGCCGGTGTCGGCGCTGGCGTCGATGATCTCGGGCTGGTCGAGCAGGTCGAGCACGAAGCTCTTGTTAGTCGCGCCGCCCTCGATGATCACCGTGGTGTTGGCCATCGCCCGGCGCAGCTTGCCGAGCGCCTCGTCGCGGTCACGCCCGTACGCGATGATCTTCGCGATCATCGAGTCGAAGTCGGCCGGGATGGTGTCGCCCTCGCTCACGCCGGTGTCCACCCGGATACCCGGGCCGGCGGGCAGGTCCAGCCGCGCGATGCGCCCCGGTGACGGCGCGAAGTCCCGGTCGGGGTCCTCGGCGTTGAGCCGGGCCTCGATGGCGTGCCCCCGCTCGGCCGGCGGCTCGCCGACGAGCCGGCCGCCGGACGCGACGTGCAGCTGCGCCTTGACCAGGTCGAATCCGGTGGTCAGCTCGGTGATCGGGTGCTCGACCTGCAGGCGGGTGTTGACCTCCAGGAACGCGAACAGCCGGTCGCCGGGGTGGTAGAGGAACTCGACGGTCGCCGCGCCCCGGTAGCCGACCGCCACGGCGAGCCGCTCCGCCGAGGTCTTCAGCTCGGCCGCCTGGGACGCGTCGAGCACCGGCGAGGCCGACTCCTCGATGACCTTCTGGTTGCGCCGCTGCACCGAGCAGTCGCGCACGCCGAGCGCCCACGCGGTGCCCTGGCCGTCGGCGATCACCTGGACCTCGACGTGCCGGGCGCCGGTGACCAGACGCTCCAGGAACACGATGCCGCTGCCGAACGCCCGCGCCGCCTCCTGGCTGGTGCGCTCGTACGCGTCGGCGAGTTCGGTCTCGTTCGTGATCACGCGGATGCCGCGCCCGCCGCCGCCGGCCGTCGCCTTCAGCATGAGCGGGTAGCCGATCTCGGCCGCCGCCGCCCGGGCGGCGTCCAGGGTCTCGACGGCGCCGCGGCTCCACGGCGCGACCGGCACGCCGACCTCCTCGGCGAGCAGCTTCGCACCGATCTTGTCGCCGAGCTGGCGCATGGCCTCCGGGCTCGGCCCGACGAACGTGACCCCGATCTTCTCGCACAGCTCCGCGAACGCCGGATCCTCGGCAACGAAGCCCCAACCGACCCACGCGGCGTCGGCGCCGGTCTCGGTCAGGGCGCGCTCCAGCGTCGCCAGGTTCAGGTACGGGCGGGCGGACGCCGGACCAAGGTCGTACGCGATGTCCGCCTCGCGTACGAAGGTGGCCGTGCGGTCGACGTCGGTGTGGAGGGCGACCGTCTCGATCCGGCTGCCCGTCTCCGCGGCCAGCTCTCGGACCGCGTGGATGAGCCGCATGGCGGCTTCACCACGGTTGACGATGGCGACACGGTTGAACACCCGACTGACCCCTTTGGTAGACCATGATGTGCGTGCCGGACGTCGACGGCTCCCGGCAGTGGTCACTTTTCCGGCTCCGGACGGACAGCGCCATGGCGCAACCGCCGAACCAACCGTCGCTGTGTTGTAGGAACCCAACAAAACTTTTTGGCTGTCGAGCCGCGGGCGTCGATCTCCGCCCGATCCTCGGCGTGAATGCCCAGACGTCACCTTCGGGGTGTTTGCCACCTTTTCTCCATAGCCGCCGGGACGGCTCGGCTGGCCCGCATACGCCGTACCGCCCAGTCGTAGCGTGGAGGGGTGAGTCACCGGGATGACGTGCGAGAGTTCCTGCAGAGTCGTCGCGCACGGGCCGGCACGGAGCACATCGACCAGCGGGCGCGTGAGTCGCTCTCTGCCTAACCTCACCTGATCCGGACCGAGCCGAAGCGCTCAATTCGCGGCGACCCCGCCCTTACATGCCGGCCCCTCTGAACGAACGGATCATCATGCGCGTACTCGTCGTCGGTGGCAGCGGCCACATCGGTACCTTTCTCGTTCCCCGCCTCGTACGCGCCGGCCACGACGTGACCAGCATGAGCCGGGGAACCCGTAAGGCGTACTCCGACAGCCCCGAGTGGCAACAGGTCACGCAGGTCGTGGTCGACCGCGAGCAGCAGGACATCGATGGCACCTTCGGAGCCACCGTCCTGGCGCAGCACCCCGACGTCGTCATCGACCTGCTCAGCTTCACCATCGAGAGCACCACCGCCCTGGTCGAAACGATCCGCGGCCAGGTCGACCACCTCGTGCACTGCGGATCGCTGTGGCGGTACGGCCCCAGCATCAAGCTGCCCATCAGCGAAGGCGAAGGCACCCCCGCCATCGACGAGTACGGCACCCAGAAGGAAATGATCGCCCAGTACCTCAAACGGGAAACCGCGAGCGGCGGCCTGGTGACGACCTCCGTGCACCCGGGTCACATCGTCGGACCCGGATGGCACCCGACGGGTGTGCTCGGCAACACCAACCCCGAGACCTGGGCGGACATCTCCGCCGGTCGCACTCTGCGCATCCCCGGCAGCGGCGCCGAATCGATGCATCACGTGCACGCCGACGACGTCGCGCAGGTGTTCGAGCTCGCGGCCACCCACCGTGACGCCGCGGCAGGCGAAGACTTCCACGCCGTTGCCGCACACGCACTGAACGTGCGCGGTTACGCCACCATCGCGGCCGGCTGGTTCGGACAGCAGGCGACACTCGAATCAATCACCTGGGATGAGTTCCGCAGCATTACGACGCCCGAATTCGCCGAAGACAGCTGGGGCCACCTGCAGCGCAACCACGTGCTGTCCATCGAGAAATCCCGCACCCTCCTCGGCTACGCACCCGCCTGGGAACCGGAAGACGCGATCCTCGAGTCCGTGAGCTGGCTTATCGATCAGGGCGAACTGTCGGTGGAGAACCCGCTCACCGGCAAGCTGTAAAGACGTCATGAGTACCCGATCGCGCACCTGAACCCCGCCAACGACGCCGCAGATCTTTCCTAGGATGCTTTAGGGGGTGTGTGGCCCGCCACGCACACCGGCTGCGGGTCACACCGGTGACCTAACCGGCCCGACGGCCGCGCGTCGAGACGAAGTGGTACGACATGACGGCGAACGCGGGGTCGCGCGTCAGTCGACGGAAGGCGTTCAGCTGCTGGGGCGTCAGGCCGGCCGCCAGCAGGTCCGGCTCCAACTGACGGGAGTTCGTCTCGTAGAGCGACGTGCCGGTCGACCCGCCCGCCCAGCTCTGCGAGTGGGTGATGGTGTCGACGTCGGTGAGGCCGGCGAGCGTCATCTCGGTGTGCACGTCCTGCGCCCACCCCAGGTCGGCGCCGTGGTCCTGCAGCACACCCATCATGGTGTCCATCACCTGCGCGAACAGCTTCGCCGCGTCGTCGCTCGGCGCGTTCAGCACCCGCACCGGCGTGGTGCAGTCGAACTCCTCGACGACCAGCCAGCCGCCGGGCGTCAGCGCGCCGGCGAGGGTGCGCAGGACCCGTCGGCGCTCGGGCAGGTGCAGCAGCACCAGACGGGCGTGGATCAGGTCGAACGCGTCCCCGGGCGGGGCCTCGGTGCGCACGTCGTGCCGGCGTACGCTCAGGTTGCCCTCCGCCCGCAGGTGCGTGGGGTCGATGTCGGTGGCCAGCACGCGGCCGTCCGCGCCGACCGCGCGGGCGATCCGTCGGGCCATCGAGCCGCCACCGGCCCCGACCTCCCAGCAGGTCGACCCGAGGCGCAGGACCGGGCGGGCCAGGCGGCGCATCGTGATCGGGTCCAGGAAGGACTCCAGCGCCCGCATCTGCGGGACCGCGTCCGGTGCGCCGTTGTCGAAGGTGTACGCGGCATCGCCTGTGGGAGTCGCCATCGTCTTCTGCCTCTCCGAGAGGGATCGGGTGACCTACGGGGTGTCGGCCCAGAGCCGAGGGGTCGATCGGGTGGCCGGGGGCGGCCCGGTGGCGGCGATGCTGACCATCGCCTCCAGGGGGCCCGGGTCGCTGCGCGCCTCGGCGGTCGGCCGGTCGTAGACGACCCGGCCGTACTCCAGCACCGCGACCCGGTCGGCGATCTCCAGCGCGTGGCGGAGTTGCTGTTCGACGAGCAGCACGGTCAACCCGCCGGCGGCCAGGTGACCGATGAGGTCGCGGACCCGCGCGGCCAGGTCGGGGGCGAGCCCCTCACAGGGCTCGTCGAGCAGCAGCACCCGTGGTTGACCGAGCAGCGCGCGGGCGATGGCCAGCATCTGCTGCTCGCCGCCGGACAGTTCGCAGCCACGGTGGCGCAGCCGGACCGCCAGCCGGGGCAGCAGTTCGAGGATCCGGGGCACCGTCCAGCCCTCGCCGCCGGGTGTCGCGGCCCGCCACGGCGCCGCCGCCAGGACGAGGTGCTCGGCCACCGTCAACCGGGAGAAGACGCGCCGGCCCTGCGGGACGAGGCCGACGCCGGACTGGGCGACCCGGTGGGGTTGCCGCCCGGCCACGTGGACGCCGCCGATCTCGATGCGGCCGCTGGAGGCGCGCACCAGCCCGGCGATGGTGTGCACGAGGGTGCTCTTGCCGGCCCCGTTGCGGCCCACCACCGCCTGGATGCTGCCCGGCGGTACCCGCAGGGTCACCTCGTGCAGCACGATTCCCCCGGCGTAACCGGCGCAGAGCCGCTCCACGTACAGCATCAGGACACCCCGTCGGCGTAGGCCTGCCGCACCAGCGGCGAGGTACGGATCTCGTCCGGTGTGCCGGCGGCCAGTGTCCGGCCGTCGCGCAGCACGGTGACGGTGTCGCAGAGGGCGTACACCAGGTCGAGGTGGTGCTCGACCAGCAGCACGGCGACCTGCCGGGGCAGCGCCGCCAGCAGCTCGGCCAGCCGGCCGACCTCGGTGGCCGACAGCCCGGCCGCCGGTTCGTCGAGCAGCAGCAGGCGGGGACGGCCGGCGAGGGCCATCGCGATCTCCAACTGCCGACGTTGGCCGTGGGCGAGGTGACCGGCCGGCACCGTCGCGAGGTCGGACAGGCCCAGCTGGTCCAGCAACCCGGTGGCGCGCTGGCGGGCCGCGTCCCGAGTCCCACCGGGCCACCACCTGCGCCGCCGGATCGTTCGGGGCAGCGCGGCGACCTCGATGTTCTCGGTCGCGGTGAGCGTCGCGAAGACCGCGGGTCGTTGGTGGATCCGGTTGATGCCGCGGCGGGCCCGTGCCGCCGGCCCGAGCCGGCTGACGTCGCGGCCGGCGAAGCGCACCGTGCCGCGCTGTGGCCGCGTCGTGGCGCCGAGCACGTTGAGCAGGGTCGTCTTGCCGGCCCCGTTGGGCCCGATCAGGGCGTGTCGCTGACCGTCGTGCACGCACAGGTCGACGTCGGTGAGCGCGGCGAGTGAGCCGTACCGCACGCTGATCTTCTCGGCGCTGAGCAGGCAGTTCATACGCGCAGCTCCGACGTCGGGCCGCGGTCGGGGATGGGTGCCGCGTCCGGGTGGCCCGGCGCGGGGATCGGTCGTCGTGGGCTGCCGCGCGGTCGACGGACCCGGGTGACGCCGGTGGGCAGGAGGTAGACCGTCGCCACGAACAGGGCGCCCAGCACCAGCGGCGCGTGACCGGGCAGCACCCCGAACAACCAGTCGCGTACGGCGATGACGAGCGCCGCCCCGACCAGCGCGCCGCCGACCGAGGCGGTGCCGCCGATGACGACGCCGAGCAGGAGCAGCGCGGAGGTGTCGAAGCCGAAGTCGGCGGGGGAGATGTACTGCTGGGCGACGACGAGCAGGGAGCCCGCGGCGCCGGCGATCGCCCCGGCGGCGACGTGCGCGCCGGACAGGTACAGCCCCACGCGGTGCCCGCTGGCCCGCAGCCGCATCTCGTCGTCCCGGCCGGCGCGCAGCAGCAACCCGACCCGGGTCCGCAGCAGCAGGAGCACCGCGCCGACGAGCGCCGCCACGACGACCAGCGTGTAGAGATACCGGGCCTGGTCGGTGGCCAGGATCGGCAGGCCCCACAGTGGACGGATCGGATCGATGCCGGCCAGGCCGTCGGTGCCGCCGGTCACCGACCGCCAACGCCCGAGAACGGTCACGACGAGCTCACCGACGGCCAGGGTGATCATCAGCACGATGACGCCCCGGGCCGGGACGACAAGCGGCAGGGTCACGGCGGCCAGCGTCGCCCCGGCGAGCGCCGCCACGGCGACCTGCACGACGCCGACGTCGGAGACCTGGCTGCCGAGCACGGCGCTGGCGTACGCGCCTGCGGCGTACGGCGCGGTCTGGCCCAGGGTGGGCATGCCGGCGACACCGGTGAGCAGCGCCACGCTCACCCCGACCAGGCCCAGCGCCAGCGTCCGGGCGAGGATCGCCGCGGTGTAGTCGTCCACCACCCACGGCGCCACGACCAGGCCGGCCAGGACGACCGTCGCGACGGCGACGCGTACCCGGCGGATCACCTCGTCCCTCACGTCGCCGCCCACCGCAGGGCCAGGCCCCGTGCCCGCACGGCGAGTACGGCGGCCATGGCGGCGAACAGCAGGAACGGGGCGGCCGACGGCAGCAGCGCCACGCCCAGGGTCTGGATCTCCCCGATCGCCAGCGCCGCGAGCAGGGTGCCGACCATGGATCCGAGGCCGCCGAGGACGACGACCACCAGCGAGAGCAGCAGCACCGTGTCGGCGGTGTCCGCGCCGGGACCGATGATGGGGGCGCCCAGGACCCCGGCCGCGCCGGCCAGCGCGCCACCGGCGGCGAGCACACCCACCCTGATCCGCGCGGGGCTCACGCCCAGGCAGGCGACCATCTCCGCGTCGTCCACGGCGGCGCGGACCAGCATTCCGGCCCGGGTCCGCCGCACCGTCAGGTAGAGCCCGGCCGCGAGCGCCGCGGCCACCACGATGAACACCAGCCGGTACGCGGCGTAGCGGTGCCCGGCGACCGCCACCGACCCGTCGAGGGCGGCGGGCACCAGGACCTGCGGATCGTCGGGCCCGAAGCCGGCGACGAGCAGGCTGCCGCCGGCCAGCGCCACCCCGAAGGTCAGCAGCGCCTGGGTGAGGTGGTTGCCGGTGGCGACCGGTGTGAGCAGGCCGGCGAGCAGCACCCCCGTCGCGGCGGCGGCCAGCACGCCGACACCCAGCGCCAGGGCCAGACTCGCCCAGCCGCCGTCGAACAGCGCCGCGGCGGTGTAGCCGCCGATCGCGTAGAGCATGCCGTGCGCCAGGTTGAGGATGTTGGCGACGCCGAAACAGAAGACCAGGCCCGCCGCCGCCACGAAGACGAGCAGCCCGTAGGCGACACCGTCCAGCGCCGGGATGACGTACGGGTCGATCCGGTTCGGGCCGGCCGCCACCGTGATCACCGGCCGATGGTCGCGAGGTCACCCACGACGGTGTTGGACAGCGCCCGGCCGTCCTGGCGGACCTGACGCAGGTACCACTTCTGCACTGGCGAGTGCGTGACCGTGGAGAACTGCCAGGCGCCGCGCGGGCTGGCGACCTGCCCGAGTTTGCCGATCTGCGCGTTGATCGCCTCCGGGGTCGGGTCGCTCCCGGCGGCCCCGATGGCCCGGTCGAGCACCGCCGCCGCGTCGTACGACGCCAGGGCGTACGTCGTCGGCGACCCGTCGTGCTTGGCCTTCCACGCCGCGACGAAGCCACGGTTCTCGGCGTTGTCGAGGTCGGGGGAGTAGTTGAGCACCGAGAAGATGTCCCGGGCGGCTTCGCCCTGCGCGTTGAGCACGCCGCCCTCGGTGAGGAAACCCGCCGCGTACAGCGGAACGTCCTTGATCTCGGACTGCGCGTACTGCTTGACGAAGTCGACGGCGGCGCTGCCGGCGTAGAAGGTGTAGACCGCCTGCGCGCCGGAGGCCTTGATGCGGGCGAAGTACGGCGTGAAGTTGGTGGTGGCCGGGAACGGGGTGAAGGTGGTCTTGCCGTCGGGGTTGGCGAGCGTTCCGCCGGCCTTGGCGAACGCCTCGGTGAAGCCGCGCAGCTCGTCCCAGCCGCCCTGGTAGTCGGGGCCGATGGCGTACACCGAGCCCTTGACGTTGTCCCGGACGTGCTGGGCGATCGCGGCGCCCGGCTCGTCGGAGAGGTACGAGGTGTGCCAGACCCGGGTGACGTCCTTGATCTCCGGCCGGCCGTTGGAGCCGACGAGGGGGACCTTGGTCTCCTGCAGCAGCGGGTAGACGCCGGCGACCGAACCGCCGCCGACGATGCCGGTGAGCGCGGCCACGCGGTCCTGCTTGAGCAGCTTGGTCGCCGCCGGCACGGCGGTCGCGGCGCCGTTGCCCTCGTCGGCGACGACGAGGTCGACCTGCCGGCCGCCGAGCTTGCCGTCGTGCGTGTCCAGGTACAGCTCGAAGCCGTCGCGGATCTCCTTGCCGACGGACTGGTACGTCCCGGACAGCGAGGCGAGCAGACCGATCTTGATGGATCCGCCGCCGGTCGTGCCGGGCTCGTCGTCGGCGCAGGCTGTGCTGACGGTCAGCACGAGCGCGAGCAGCACGGCGGCGAGGGCACGGCTGCGCGCAGGGGTGGTGAGGGACATGTCGTCTCCAGGGGAAGGGGAGGGGTCTGTCGGTGGGGTCAGCGGCTGCGGGCGAGCGCCGCACGGGCCGCGGGGGTCAGCGCGTCGCCGATCCGGTTGGCCAGCTCCGTCATCTCGTAGGAGACCTTGCCCACGTCGCACTCGGGCGCGGCGAGCACCAGCAGCGACGCCCCGTCGTTGAAGGCCATCGAGAACATGAAGCCGCCTTCGAGCTGGGTGACGTTGGAGATCACCGCCCCGGCGTCGAAGAAGGCCGCCGCGCCGCGCAGCAGGCTGACCAGGCCGCTGCCCGTCGCGGCGAGCTGGTCGGCCCGGTCCGGGGGCAGGTCGCGGGTGGCGGCCACCATCAGGCCGTCACTGGAGATGGCGATCGCATGGCTGACCTCGGTCGCGCGCTCGGCGAAGCTGTCCAGCAGCCAGCCGAGGTCCTGGTGGTCGGTCACGTGCTCTCCCTGTCGGTCATGAGTTGCCGAGGTTGATCGGGGTGCGCCGGCGGGCCGCCACTCCGCGCGCGTACGCGGCCATCGCGCTGGCGACCTGGGCCGGGTCCCGGTATTCGGAGCGTTGCTGTTGCTGCCCCACGGTGACGCCGCCGGGCACCAGGTGCCGTTGCGGCTGTCGTTTGGGCAGGCCGGAGTTGGTGGTCGCGGCCACGTCGGGCGTGTGCGCCTGCGCGGCGGTACGCCAGGCGTCGTCGGCGGGGCTGGACCACTGCCGACCGTCGGAGGCGTCGACGACATCGGCGTGGAACCAGTGGTTGACCTGTTCGAAGATGAGCAGCTCCTCGGTCGGCGCGTCGCCGCGGTCCGCGCTGGGCGTCGGGCGGAACACGGGCGCCGCCGGCAGGGTCCGCGCCGCGGGGGCGTGCCCGGCGGTCGGCTCCGACCGCGGCCGGTACGGCGGGGGTGCGGAGGTGCGGGCTGCCCGCCGCGACAGCCGGCCCGGCGCGAGCAGGAACTCCTCCGGCGGCAACGACCGGATCATCGCCGCGGGCAGCGTCGCCTCGGCGAGGGTGCCGCGGCGGGGGCCGCGACGCAGTTGGACGCTGGCTCCCAGGCGGGCGGCGAGCTGACCCACGACGACCAGCCCCATGGCCCGCACGGCGGCGACGTCGATGGCGGGCGGTCGGGCCAGCAGCTCGTTGAGCTGCTGCAACCGCTGTGGGGGCAGGCCGACGCCCTCGTCGCTGATCTGGATGATGACCCGGTCGCCGAGGCTGCGGCCGCTCACCCAGGTCTCGCTGCCCGGCGGCGAGTAGGCGGTCGCGTTGTCCATGAGTTCGGCGAGCAGGTGCACGACCTCGTCGACGGACTTGGCGGCGACGGCGACGTCGCCGTCGACCATGCCGAGCCGGATGCGCGCGTAGTGCTCGATCTGGGACAGGGCCGCCTGGAGCACCTGTTGCAGCGGCACGTCGTGTTGGCGTACCCGGCCGACGCCGACGCCGCCGAGCACGAGCAGGCTGGCGTTGATGCGGCCCATCCGGGTCGCCAGGTTGTCCAGGGTGTAGAGCTGGTCCAGGCGGTCGGGGTCGGTCTCGTCCCGCTCGACCCGGTCGACCTGAGCCAGGACGGCGTCGACCAGCCGCTGTTCGCGCCGGCTCAGGTGGATGAAGATGTCGGCGGTGTTGGCGCGCATCACGGCCTGTTCGGCGGCGGTCCGCACGGCGGCCTGGTGCACCGCGCTGAACGCCTGACCCAGCTCGCCGATCTCGTCGTCGCTGGAGGGTTCGAGGGCCGCGGTGGACTGTTGACGGGCCAGCTCGTCGGGGTCGACGCTCGCGCTGTCGGGGCGTTGCAACCGGGCCACCACGGCGGGAAGTTGTTCGAACGCGACGGCGTTGGCCGCGTCGCGCAGCCGTCGCAGCCGGCGGGTGATCTGCCGGGCGACGGCCCAGGTCACGAGCGCGGTGAGCAGCAGCGCCAGCAGCACGCCGACCGCCTCGGCCACGGCCCTGCGACGCTGGTTGGCGTGGGCGGCCCGGACGTCGTCGAGCACCGCGACGTCGACGCGCCCCCGCAGGTCGGCGAGGCGGGCGGCGCGCTGCTGCGTCGTGGCCACCCAGTCGGCGGTCTCCAGGCGCAGTGGCGTGCCCGGCTGGGCGCGGGACACCTCGTCCTGCATCCGTTGCAGGGCGAGCGCCTCCTTGCCGGTGCCGGCCTGCTCCCACCAGATGCTCCACTCGGTCGGGGCGAGGGCCAGGAACGACAGGCTGGACTCGGTGTAGCTGGTGCGGGCGGCGGTGATGTCCTGCTGGGTGGCGGGGGTCAACTCGCCGGCCGCGACGGCGCGGAGCACGGCGACCTGCTGTTGGCCGATCGCCTCGGCGGTCTTCGACAGGGCGGCCGAGGCCCGGATCCCGTCGGCGAGCCCGGCGTTGACGACGCTGTGCGAGACGTTCTCCCGGAAGGTGATCAGGTCGGCGATCGCGATGCGGTAGCTGAAGGTCATCGCGGACACCGAGGCGTGCTCGGCCGTGCGGACCTGGGTGCGCAGCGGAGGCAGGCCGTCCAACGCCGCGTCGACGCGGCGCAGGAGCGCCGCGTTGGCGTCGGCGGGCACCTTGTCGCGCTGTCGGCGGTACCGCTCGACGGCGGCGTCGGTGGCGGCCAGCTCCACGCCGAAGGCGTCCTGCTGCTCCGCGTCGGGGTGGGTGAGCAGGTCGGCGGCGGCGGCCCGTTCGCGTTGCAGCCGGTACGCCAGGTCGCCGGCCTCGGCGCCGAGGCGTGCCACGACCTCCAGGTCGCTGGCGCGGGTCGTCTGGCGTGCGCTCTCGGTCAGCGCGAGGCCGGCGAACCCGATCACGGCCACCAGTGGCGCCGCCACGATGAGGCGCATCCGGCCGGCGATCTTCCAGGCGCGTCGTTTCCTCGGGTAGGGTCGGGCCGCGTGGGACCTCGTGCTCGACGCCAAGATTGACTCCCGCGACTCGTCGATGACGGTCTATCCGCACCTTGCCGAATGCAAGTCCCATTCCGCCGGAACCCGCGCTCGGAGGCCAGACCTGGCGGTGGTACAAACTGGCCGTACCAGCATCTGTACCCAGAGTCAGCGGCCGGTGGCGCACGGCGGTCGTTCGTGGGCGCCCGCGCTCAGCGCTGGTCGTCGAGGTGCTCGGGCGCGCGGCGCGGCCCGGGATCGTCCGCTTCCGGTTGGCTGCTGAGCACCTGGCCGATCAGCTCGCGCAGCTCGTCGATGGCGTCCACCACGGCGCCCGGGTCGCGCGCGTCGCGCCGACTCCGCTGGCGCGGTACGGGCGGATCGAGTCGCGCCTGCTCCGGGGATCGTGGGCCCCGTCGGCCGTCGGCCGCCAACTGCTCGGCCGCGACCTGCGGCCACAGGGACGCCAGCAGGCCGCCGGTGTCGAGCACGTCGTCGCAGCGCACCGCGAACTCGTGGCTGCCGAAGCGGCGGCCCGACTCCACCGCGGCGACCGTCTCCCGGCTGAACCGCACCAGGTCCGCCAGGGCCCGCTGGGTCAGTCCCCGTCGGACCCGGCAGCTGCGCAGCTCCCAGCGGAACTGTTGGCTGGCCGCGGAGTGAGCTGCGCTCGGCGGGGGCGTGTGCTCCATGCGCTCACCTTCGTGGCACCCGCGAATCAGCAGCAGGTGTCAGATCGAGATTGGCCGGCGGGCTGAACATTCATAGGGGGCAATTCTTAACCCTGAACGCGATGGGTGTGAAGACATGCGCCGAGATGGATCGCCGCGAAAAGCGCGCGAGGCCACGCGCCGCGCGGCCGGGGCGTGTCGTGTCGGTCCGATCCGGCCGCGTCGGTCGGCCCGCAGGTCACCGCCGCCGGTGTCCTCGTCGTCAGACGGCGTGTGCCTCGGTGGCGGTGGCCGGAGCTTCCGTCGGGTCGTCGGCAGGCGCCAGAATATCGATTGTCGCGACGAGTGTGTGGTGCGCGCGAAATGAAACATTGGGCTTGAACGACCGGCGGTGCTCGGGTGCCAGTCGGAGGCCGGGAATGGCAGCGGCGAGTCGGGTGAGAGTCACGCCGGCCTCCAGTCGCGCCAATGCGGCGCCGATGCAGAAATGCGGGCCGTGGCCGAACGACAGGTGGTCGGCGGCGTCGCGGCGGCGTGGGTCGAACCGGTCCGGGTGGGCGAAGACCGCGGGGTCCCGGTTCGCCGCCCCGATCATCAGCAGACAGCGCGCGCCCGCCGGAATGGTGACCCCGCCCAGGGTGACGTCGCGGCGCGTCACCCGCAGCCAACCGTCGATGGCGGGCGCGAACCGGAGGGTCTCGGTCAGGAAGTCGGGCACGGATCGCGGGTCGGCGACGAGCGCCTGCCATCGCTGCCGGTCGGACAGGGCCTCGTCGAGTGCGTGGGCGAGCAGGCCGGCGGTCGTCTCGTGCCCGGCGACCAGCAGGTTGAAGGCGAGGCTCGCCACCTCGGTCACCGTCAGCACCGCGTCGTCGTCGTCGCGGTAGGCCAGCGCCCGGCTGATGAAGTCGGCGCCGTCGTGTCCACTGTCGAGCCGCTGCCGGACCAGGTCCTGGCAGTAGTGCCAGAACTCCAGCAGACCCCGGGCCAGGCGTACCTGCTCCTGCGGGTCCGGCTGCCCCCAGATCAGGGCGAGCTGACCGTCCGCCCACCGCCGGATCTGGTCGACGTCGGCGTCCGGCACCCCGAGGATGTCCAGGATGACCAGCAGCGGAAGTTCGGTGGTGAACTCACCGACGAGATCCGCCCGCCGGCCCGCTCGGGCGACGAGCCGGGACACCAGGTCGTCGACGCGGCGACGGACGATCGCGCCGTACTCGGCCTCGGCCCGGTCCGCGGTGTTGGCGAAGGTGGCCCGCAGGGCGCGGCGGGTGCGGGGGTGCGTGGGCGGGTCGGCGGCGGCCGTCGTCGGTGGCGCGTCGATCTGCATGATGACGCTCATCGCCTCCGGGCAGACCTCGTAGATCGGGGCGAGGGTGAGGGCGTTGCCGAACGTCGCGGCGTCGGCGAGGGCGTGTCGGACGTCCGCGTGCCGGCTGATCAGCCACAGGTCCAGATCCTCGGCGTAGGGCACCCGGTCGGGATCGTCGAGAATGCGTCGCCAGGCGCTGGCGGGATCGGTGAGATAGACCCCGGAAAACGGATTCAACTGCATCGAACGCCTCCTGACGCGCCGCGCGAAACCAGCGGCGCTCGCATTCCGTACGTCGCCGAAGGCGGGCCGACAATGGTGCGCATCTGCCGCGCGCCCTTCACGGTGCGCCGGCTCGATGCACAAGTCAAGATTGGTCGCTATCTATTTGATGGCGTGACAATTGTTCCTCGCGGAACCGTTCCGGCCCTGGCCGGCTGCACCTTGCACCCCGGTGTTTGCCAGCTCCATCCTCGGCGGCAGGCCCGATCGCGTCTCGGCCGTCCACGGTGGTCGATGGGATTGCCGGATTGTGCAAATCCTCATTCCCGGCAACGATTCCGCCGGGACGAAGGTGACGCCCCGGCGACAGGCACAACCCGGGGAGGGCCCTCAGCCATCGGCGCGCTGAGCCGCCGGCTTGGTCAGGTGGGCCAGCCAACCGCCCAGGCGCCCCAGCGCGCCCGTCGATTCGAGCATCGAGATTCCGCCGCCCACCATCGCCACGCCCGCCGTGACGGCAATCATGCCGACCGGGTACTCCCGGGCGTGGAACGCCAGCAGGCCCAGCACGGTGACCGCCGCCCCGCTGAGCGCCAGCAGCGCCCCGGCGAGGGCGTCGCGCCGCTCGGCCAACACGAAGACGAGCGTCACGCCCAGCCAGCACAGGCCGGCCACCGCGACCAGGGCGGCGGTCACCAGGGATCCCTCGCGAGCCAGACTCACGCTGGCGGGAACGCTGAGCACGCCCAGCGCGCCGGCTCGGGACCACGACACGCGGGCCTCCCGCAGCACCGCGAGGCCGGGGCTGTCCGCGCCGAAGAGGTGCCGGCGGTCGTACAGGACGAGGAGGCCCAACACCACGGCGAAGGTCCCCAGGGTCACCCCGACGAACCGGGCGCCGGCCCGCTCGACGTGGACGGCGTCGGTGACGACGAACAGGCCCGCGGTGCAGACGCTGATCCCCGCCAGCGAGGTCAGGGCGGTCGCCCGGTCTCGGGCGACCAGCGCGGCGCAGGCGATCGCCACGACCGCCACCAGGGTGAGCGGCCCGGCCCACGACGACGGCGTCGTCACGGCCAGCGCGACACCGGCGACCGCGACGTAGAGCAGGATCCGGGGCAGCGCCTCGGCCAGCGGGGCGCGCTCGTCGAGTCGATTGTGGCCGTACACCACCGCCACCACCAGGATCACCGCGCCGACGGCGACCGGCGGGAGGACGGTGGCCAGCTGGTTCAGGGCCACGGCCGCACCCGCCGGGCCGAGCCACCCCACCAACCGCAGCCGCCACCGCGCGGTCCCGGCCCGCGGCGGGGAGGGCTGCGGTTCGCGTACGGACGACATGCCGCCAGCCTCGCACCCGGTCGCCAGTCGCCGCGAAGGCTCGCCGCCGGCCGAGGTGCGGCCGGCGGCGAGCGCGGGTGGACGGATCAGGAGTACGGAAGGCGCAGCACCGACTGGTTGCCGACGCCCAGCGAGGTGGGGTTGTTGCCGATGGCGGACCAGACCTCCACCCGTACCGTGCCGTTGCTCAACGTGCCCAACGTGCCGGTGGCCGAGGCCAGGCCGGCGTTCTGGGTGTAGTGCTCGTAGCCGGGGACCGGGTCGGTGGCGAAGTAGCGCCAGGTCTCCGTCCGGTCCCAGCTGCCGTTTCCGGTCAGGTCGTAGGAGACGCGCACCTGCACCCCGTTGCCGACGGCCGTGCCGGCGTCCAGGAACAGGTCGAACGTGGTCTGCGCCCCGGAGTAGGCGAGGTTGAGGCCGGTCGCCGTGAAGACCTGCGGGTTGGTCGGCGTACCGTCGTGGTTTCCGTTGGCGGCCGCGACCGTGGTCGTGCCCGCGCTGCCGGCGGCGCCCAGCCCGCCACCGGCGAGCAGGTACCGCGTGGGCGAGCCCGAGCTCGGTGGCGGCGTGGTCGGCGGCGCGGTGGTCGGCGGCGCGGTCGTCGGCGGCGCCGTGGTGGGCGGCGCGGTGGTCGGTGGGGTCGTGCTCGGCGGTACCCCGCCGGAGGCGTTGCCGCCGCTCCAGGTGTACGCCCCGGTGGTGGCCGTCCGACCGGCGGCCACGGTGAGCCGGGTGCCGGTGGAGAACGTGACGGTGATCGGGTTCGCCGTCGGGTTCGACGCCACGTAGGTGCGTGCCCCGTTGCGGGAGAAGACCGCGCTCAGCGGGTGGTTGGCGGTGACCGTCGTGTCGACGGTGCCCAGTGCCGCCAGGTTGCGGATCCAGTGGAAGGTGTGCGCCCGGCTCTCCCCCTCCTCGGGGGTGTAGCCCGGGTTGGCGCGCAGGTTCGCCAGGGCCGCGTCGGGGTCGCCGAGGGCCTGGAACTGCCAGAGGATGTCCTGCCACACCGTCGGCGGGCCGCCGTTGTTGCGGACCAGCTCGGCGTAGTTGGTGCGCACGTACGCCGGGTTGTTGCCGAGGTAGAGGTGCCCGCCGGTGACCGGCAGCAGGTTGATGCCCTGGATCATCTCCGGGTCGGCGCTGAACCAGGTGGCGTACGCGCCGCCGTCGCCCCAGACCATGCCGACCGTCGAGTGCCCGAAGGCGGCGGGGAAGTTCTGGTCGCTCGCGTCGAACCAGTACTCCTGGATGGCGGCGGCCTGCGTCGTGTAGAGGAAGATGCCGGCGTCACGCACGGCGGTGTCGCCGGTGACCTGACCCCACTGGATGAGGGCGTTGGCGAAGTTCATCCCTTCCGAGGACGACTCCTGGTTGTTGCCGGAGCCGAACGAGCCGTGCCCGGACGCCCAGTCGTGGCCGGCGTAGATGTCGAAGTCGCGCAGGTAGGGAAAACGGGTGTCGTCGCGGCGGTAGTTGTTGGCGTCGCGGATCAGCAGGTCCACCATGCCGCCGTAGCGGCTGGTCGCGGCCCAGGACGGGTCGAACTTGGCCAGTGTCGCGGCGGCGGCGATGAAGTAGCCGTAGTGGAAGTGGTGGTCGTTGAGTTCCTGGTCGGAGCCGTACGACGCCGGGTAGCCGATCAGGGTGCCCCAGTTGGCGTCGTAGTAGAAGAGCCGCTGGGTCTTGCCGCTGGACGCGGTGAACCAGTCGGTGAGGGTGCTGCGGATCGCGTTCAGCGCGCTGTCGCGGGTGGCCGTGTCGTTGACCAGGTCGGCGACCTCGGCGAGCCGGGCGGCCCGGCCGAGCCCCTTGCCGGTCCAGTACGTGTCGTTGCCCCGCTGGTCCATCGGGTTGCCGCGGGCGGCGGCCAGGTGGCCGGTGAGCGTGGTCAGGTCCGCGCCGCTGCCGTCGCCGACGGCCGGCAGTTCGGGCAGGACTCCCTGGAACGCCATGGCGGTCCGGAACTGGTTGACGCCGGTGAGGACCTTCATCCGGCCGCGCGCCGACGGGTAGGTCGGCGTGATCGGCGTCGAGCCGGCGAGCGACTTCCACTGGTGCGGGTAGAGGCTGACCACGGTCTGCGTGGCGGTGCCCTCCCGGGCGGTGGTGGTGAACGCGTACGTCGTGCTCAGGCCGTTGGTCGACGGGTCGTAGGCGTAGGAGACGCGGGTGCCGGTGACGTGGGCGTGCGCGTACCGGCCGTAGGTGGTGGCCAGGTCGGCGCGTTCGGTGGCGTTCGCCGTCGGGGGCAGCAGGGCCACCGAGAAGTAGCCGCGACCCGCGAGGGTGGAGGAGATGCGGCCACCGCTGACGGTCCAGGTCGCGCCGCTGGGGGCGTACGCCACGTAGTCGTGGCCGTTGACCCGGAAGCCGATGGTGGCGCCGTTGGCGGACCAGACGTCGGGGGTGCCGGACGTGCCGATCACCGCGTCGCCGCCGCTGGCCTGGAAGTACGCGAACGGAAGGCCGTGGCCGATGGTGGCGCGCAGGGTGCGGGTGCCGTCGCTCCAGTAGGGGCTGACCGTCCAGTCGGTCCAGCCGTCCACCTTCACCTGGGGCGCGGCGAGCCCGGCCACGCCGACGCGGATGTCCTGCACGTACGGGTAGTGGTACTCACCGACGCCGGTGGCCGTGCCGCTGATGGCGGGTGTGGAGTTGGCGGAGAAGCCGAGGCCGTCGGTGAACGTGTCGTAGGAGGTCGGGTGGGCGTGCAGGGGCTCGCTGAAGGCGCAGTCGGTGCGCTTCCACAGCAGCGAGGACCACCAGTCGTTGGTGGGTACGGCACCGGCGGGGGCGTTGGCGGTGGCGAACTGCCGGGGGTTGCTGGACATCGCGCCGCAGCCGGTGGGGAGCGCGCCGACGGGGGTGGTGGTGTAGCTGCCGGCGCCCACGGGCGCGGCCTCGGCGGCGCGGGTGACGGGAATCGTGAGGCCACCGACGACCAGGGCCAGGGCGGTGGCGGCTGCCAGGGCCCAGCGGCGGTGGGGGACGGGAGGTTTCATGGTGCCTCCATCGCGCGTCCCGGTACGGACCGTGCCGACCCGGGCGCGTAGCGTCTGAATTGTGGAAAACGTCGATCGAGAGAGCGCTCTCTCAGTCGGCACGGTAATCGACCCCGGAGATCCCCGTCAATGTGTCAGTCCGGTTGCGTGCTGATGTCGCAAACTGATCGCCCACCGCGCCGCGGTGGCTAACTCTCCGCTACGCCGAGCCCGTCCAGGTCGGCGTGCAGCGCGTCCGGCGCGCGCATCCGCCACGCGTCGGTCACGAGCTCGCTCAGGCGCTCGACGTCGACCGCCGCCAGGCGCAGCATCACCAGCGGCAGGCCGTCGTACCCGGACGTGGTGAAGAAGACCTCGGGCTCGCCGAGCAGGAGAGCCTGCTTCTCGGCCTCGTCCCCGACGAACAGCACCGCGATGTCGCGCCGGATCACCCGCGGCTTGCCCGGCCTGCGCTCGGGATAGGACCAGACGAAACCCTTGTCGGCCACCCGGAAGTCGAAGCCCTCGCTCTCGATCTCGACCGTGTGGGGCAGGGCCAGGGCCAGGCGGCGTACGTCGTCGGCGTCAGCCACCGAGACCCCGCACCGCGCATGCCATCCGCATGCGCCGAGATTACGCACCGGGACCGACAGGTGGCGGGCGGGCCGCCCACCGGCGGCGTCAGCCGGCCGCGGCGGACAGGTCGACGGCCGTGGCGCCGACGACCGCCCGGTCGCCCTCGCGCTGGACGTAGCCGATCACCGTGGACTGGCCGGGGTCGAGATCCGGCGGCGTGACCAGCTCCACCTGTCCCTGCTCGGCGTCCAGGGGCACCGACGCGAAGGCGCGCACCACGTTGTCCTGCCGCAGCGTCCGGCCGGCGTTCTCTCCGCGGGCGATCTCGCTGCGCAGGCCGCGTTGCACGAGCGCCACGTTCACCACGGCGGGCTGCGACAGCCGCTGCGCGCGGTAGCCCAGCACCATCCGCTGCCCGCCGTCGGCGACCTCCGGAACGGACAGGGTGAGGGGCGCGGCGGCGGGCGACATCAGGGCGGACGCGACGGCCCTCGCCGCCCGGCCACGGTCGGAGCCGACGAACTCCACGGTGCCGTTGACGATCATCTGTGGGGTGTAGAGACGCCCCGAGCCGAAGCCCCGGGCGTACGCCTCCTGCCGTGCCGTGTACGCCGCGTCCGCGAACTGGTCGGGCCAGCCCAGATCGTCCCAGTAGTCGACGTGGAAACCGAGGGCGAAGACGGGCTCGCGCCGCGCCCGGGAGTCGTGCTCGATCGCGGTCAGCAGCTCCTCGGCGGGAGGGCAGCTGTTGCAGCCCTGGGAGGTGAACAGTTCCACGACGGCGACGCCGCCGCCCTCCGTCGGCCGTTCCGGCTGACCGGCGGCGTCCGATCCGTGCGGCGATGGCGTGGTCATGGCGTCTCCTCCCAGAGCCTGCTGGCGGCTCTGCGATTCCCGTTACCGCACCGACAACGCCTGGTCAGCGAGGCCGCGAGGGGGGATGGGGGCGTCCAGTGCCCGTCCGTGCCTGTCCAACCCCGGATCCGCCGTTGCGCCCGGAGACGCCACTTCCGACCGGGACCAGCCGCGCGTCGGCATACCGGCCCGCTCATGACAATCGCGTGACAAATTGGCCGGCACGCCGATCACGGGTTTCGACGGTGCCCGAGCCGGGGCACCAGAGCGTCGCTGACGAAAAATTCTCCGGAAGGGACGGCCCCCGTGGAAATCCAGGGCTTCTTCACCGCAATCATCATCGGCCTGGTCATCGGCGCCCTCGGGCGGCTCGTGGTGCCCGGCAAGCAGAACATCTCGATCGTGCTCACCCTGGCGATCGGCGTGCTCGCCGCGATCCTCGGCACCCTCGTGGCCGGTGGGCTCGGCGTGGACGAGACCGCCGGCATCGACTGGATCGAACTGCTGCTGCAGGTCGTGTTCGCCGCGATCGGTGTGGCCGGCGCCGCCGCTGTGTTGGGCCGCCGACGCCCCTGACGCCCCGCTCCCTCGCCGGGCCCGCCGGCCCTCACGCGCCCGTGGCGACGACCTGTCGCCACGGGCGCTGTGCTTGGATGATTCGGTGGAGTTCACCGTGACAGACGTGCCCGCGCGGGAGCGGTTCGAGGCGCGCGACGAGACGGGCGCGGTCGCCGGGGTGGTCACCTACCAGCTGACCGGCGCCATCATCGCCTACACCCACACCGAGGTCGATCCGGCGTACGAGGGCCGGGGCGTCGGGTCGACCCTGGCCCGCGCGGTCATGGACGACGCGCGGGCCAGGGGGCGCACCGTGGTGCCGATCTGCCCGTTCCTCGCCGAGTGGCTGGTCAAGCACCCGGAGTACGAGGACATCGTGGTGCGGTCCACCCGGAAGGTGAAGTAGCGGCCGGGCTCAGTGCCAGTCGCTGATCTGGACGTCGTCCGGCGCCGGCCTGCCCCGCCCGGTCTCCACCAGCTCCTTGAGGCTCATCAGGAACGTCGCCCACTTGGTGCCGCAGTGGTGCATGAACTCGACCGGCTCGCGCCAGCCCTCGTGGCTGAACAGGACGACGGTGTAGTCGCCCCGCTGGTCGAGGCGCCAGTCGATCTCGGTGCCGACCCATTCCTCGGGGCCGTCGGTGACCCGCCAGCGGACGTGGCCGGTGGGGTCCAGCTCCAGGACCTCCATGTCGAAGCCCCCGGCGTCGCCGAACCGGAAGGCCAACTGCCCGCCGACCTCGCTCTTGCCGACCGTGTCGGCCGTCCACCAGGCGGCGAGGCCCTCCGGGGTGGCCACCGCGCGGTAGACGTCGTCGAGCGGGGCGACGACGCCGACCCGGTGCAGGATGTCGACCATCTCATTCTCCCTGGTTGTCGGTACGGTGACGTTCGATCGTCTCGGCGATCCGCTTGATCCGGCGGAGTCGGGCATCCCAGGTGGCGCCGACGGCGGTCAGTTGGGCGACCGCACGCGCGAGCTGCGCCTCGTCGACCTGGTAGTGACGCTCGCGACCGGCCGGCGCGGAGTGGATCAGGCCGACCCGGTCCAGGACGGCCAGGTGCTTCGAGACGGCCTGGCGGGTGACGGGCAGTCGCTCGCTCAGCGACGTGGCGGTGCCGGGCCCGCCGGCGAGCAACAGGTCGATCATGCTGCGCCGGATCGGGTCGCCGATCGCCGACCACAGGGCGTCGTCGACGACCGTGCTCATGACGTGGCGACCAGCCGTGCGACGTACGTGCCGAGCGCGGGGATGTAGTGGTTCCACCCGCTGACGTGGTCCTGGTACTGCTTCTCGAGCAGGGCGATCTCCCAGCCCATCTCGCGAAAACCGGTCTCCGTCATGCGGACGCGGGTCCCCGTCGCGATCGGGACGAGGTCGAAGGTGACCAGCAGCGACTGCCCGCCCCGGTCGGGCTCGGTGAAGGACCACCGGAAGGAGAACCGCTTCGGCGGGTCGACGTCCACGACGGCGAGGTCGACGGTCGTCGTCTCGCCGGTCTGCGCGTCGCGCCACACCAACTCGCCGGGAGCGCCCTCGACCGGTTCGAACCGGGCGTCGTCGGGCCACCACTCCCGCACGTGCTCGGGTTGGCTGATCACCTCGAAGACCACCTCCGGCGAGGCGTTGACGTCGATGTCGCGTTCGATGACTCCGTACTCCATGCGTACCACCCTTTCGCAACCTTTGGTTGCGTCAGGTTACAACGCTCGGGGCGCCTCGCGCAACCGATGGTTGCGTATTGGCCCCGGGCACGGCACGCCGCCTGGAACGGGCGATGACGGTACGGTCCATGGTGGGCAGTCGCCCTGCCCTCGCCATCGTCCCTCCACATCCCGTCGGGAGACCTGAACGATGACAGCCGCCACCTTCCGTGCCCTGCACCACGACCGCCCCGCCGGCGACCCGCTCGTCCTGCCGAATGCCTGGGACGCGGGCAGCGCCCGGGTCTTCGCCGACGCCGGCTTCGAAGCGCTCGCCACGCCGAGCGCCGGGGTCGCCGCCTCCCTCGGCTACGAGGACGGCGCCACCCCGCCCGCCGAGATGTTCGCCGCGGTGGCGAGGGTCGTCCGGGCCGTCTCCGTTCCGGTGTCCGCGGACGTGGAGGACGGCTACGGGCTCGCCCCCGCCGAGCTGGTCGAGCGGCTGCTGGAGGCGGGCGTCGTCGGCTGCAACCTGGAGGACTCCGAGGGGCACGCCACGCTCAAGGATCCGCAGCGGCACGCGGACTGGCTGGCCGAGGTGCGGGCGGCGGCAGGCGACGCGCTCGTCATCAACGCGCGCGTCGACACGTTCCTGTTCGGCTCGGGTGACCCGGCCGACGCCGTCGCCCGCGCGAAGCTGTACGTGGCGGCGGGCGTCGACTGCGTGTACCCGCTGCGGGCGCCGATTGAGGTCCTTGCGGTGCTGCGCGAGGGCATCACCGGCCCGATCAACATGGCCGCCGCGCCGAACCGGGAGTCCGTGACCGAGCTGGCCCGACACGGCGCCACGCGCATCACGTTCGGCCCGGGAATGCAGCGCTACGCGATGGCCGCGATCGGTGACCTGGCGGCCAACCTGCGCGCGTGAGGCACCGGCCGACCGGCGCGTCCTCAGCGGCGGCCGGTGCCGCGGGTGCGGGCGGCGCGCGACGGTGAAGGGCGCCGCCCGGTCAGGCGTCGGCGCGGGCGGCCAGGGCGTCCACGAGGCGGCGGGCGGAGCCGGCCAGGTTCCACCGGCCGGCCAGCTCGAGCAGCCGCTCCGGGTCGGCGGGGGCGGTCGGCAGCGCGGTGGGCAGCTCCGGCAGGGCCACGTCCAGGGCGACCCGGACCACCGTCGGCGCGACGGCCAGGTAGTCGCGGGCGGCGGCCAGCTTGGTGCGCAGGCCCGGCGCGAAGGAAGAGTCGGAGTCGTCCAGCGCGGCCAGGATGCCGTCGATGCTGCCGTACCGCTCGATCAGTCGCGCGGCGGTCTTCTCGCCGACGCCCGGCACCCCGGGCAGTCCGTCGCTGGGGTCGCCGCGCAGGGCGGCGAAGTCGGCGTACCGGTCGGCGGGCACCCCGTAGCGGGCGCGCACCGCCGCGTCGTCGCAGTCGTCGAGCTTGGCCACGCCGCGCCCGACGTAGAGCAGCCGCACGTCCCGGGAGTCGTCGATGAGCTGGAACAGGTCCCGGTCGCCGGAGACCACCTCGACCGGGCCCGGCTGGGTCACCGACAGCGTGCCGAGCACGTCGTCGGCCTCGTAACCGGTCACGCCGACGGCGGTGATGCCGACCGCGTCGAGGACCTCCAGGATCATCGGCACCTGCGGGGAGAGCGTGTCAGGCACGACCTCACCGCCCTGCGGGGCCACCCGGTGCGCCTTGTACGTCGGCAGCAGCTCGACCCGCCACGCCGGCCGCCAGTCGTAGTCCAGAGCGCACACCATCCGGTCGGCGCCCCGACCGCGGATGAGCGTGGCGAGCATGTCGAGGAAGCCGCGTACCGCGTTGACGGGCGTGCCGTCCTCGGCGCGCGCGGCGGACTCCGGGATGCCGAAGTAGGCCCGGAAGTAGAGGCTGGGTGCGTCGATCAGCAGGATCGGGGATCGGTGTGCCACGCCCGACAGCCTGGCACAGCCCTGCGACGATCAGCGGTACGCCCGGCCGCCCGGCGGCGTCAGCGCTGCTCGTCGTGCCGGTAGACGGTGTCGCGGCGGGCGAGGTGCTGCACGACGTAGCTGGTCACCAGCAGCAGGATCGCGACCAGCACCTCGACCCAGGCGGCGACGCCGTCGGCCACGGTGAACCCGATGACCAGCAGGACCAGGCCGACGAGCGCGAGGACCCCGGCCCACAGTTGCCAGCGACGGCGGGTCGCCGCCCGGTTCGCGTCGTTCGCTGCCACGTCGGCCCTCCCGGTCGGTGCCACCCATGCGGGCGTCCCGATCCCAGGCTATGGCCCCCGCCCCGGTCCTACCCGGAAAACCACAGTGCGGGCAGGCCCTGGAACGGCGCAGACTGCCGGGGTGGCGTTTCCGGCCGTTCCTGGTGCTGCGTGCCGAGCGCGTCGCCGCCGCACTACGCGCAGCGGTGACCGACCCGACGCTGCGCGACCGACCGCTGCTGGGCGCGGTCGACCAGTACGTGCACAGCGTCGATGTGCTCAGCGACGCGACCCGGGCTCGCCGCATGGCCGACGGCCTGTGGTCGGGTGCGGCGGTCACCGACCAATGGTGACGGCCGGACGCCGGCCCTGGTCGCGGTCGCGGTCGTGGTCGGTGAGGTCGCGCAGGCGCCGGACGGGGGAGAGCAGCAGCACCAGGGGCGCGCAGATCAGGGTCGCCGCGAAGACGAACAGGGTGGCGCGGGCGCCGAGCGGGCCGGCGAGCCCGCCGGCGACCAGCCCGCCGACCGGGATGGCGCCCCAGGAGACGAACCGCACGGTCGCCATCACCCGGGAGAGGAGTTCGGGTGGGCTGGCGATCTGCCGGTACGTCCGGGTGGTCACGCTGAGCACGACCGTGCCGAGAGAGAAGACGATGCTGCCGGCGGCGAAGGCGACGTAAGCCGGCCAACCGGTGCCACCGGGGATCAGGAACGCTCCGGCGACCGTCGTGAACCCGGCGGCGACCAGCGCGCGGGCGCTGCCGAGCCGGGTGGTGATCCACGTGGTGAGGGCAGCCCCGACCAGCGCGCCGACACCCTCGACGGCGAGCAGGACGCCGACCAGGCCGGCCGGCGCGTGCAGGTCGCGGACCAGGTAGAGCGGGTGCAGCGCGAACTGCGCGCCGCAGACGAAGTTCATGGCCGTCGCGGCCCACATGCACGGGCCCATGACCGGGTGGTACGCGACGTAGCGCCAGCCCTCGCGGATCAGCTCACCGACCGGCGGCCAGTGCTCGGGCGCGTCGACGCGGCGCGCGGGCAGGGTACGCAGCAGAGCCGCCGAGACGAGGTAGCTGGCCGAGTCGACGAGCAGGGTGGGCACCGCGCCGAGTGCCTGCACGGCGAGCCCACCGAGCGATGGGCCGCTGAGCAGGGTCGCGGCGTGGGTGGCCGAGGTGAGGCTGTTGCGCGACTGCAACTGCTCGCGCTCGACGATGCTGGGCAGGAACGTCGAGTTGGCCACGTCGAACACCACGTTGGCGAAGCTGACGACGAGCGCGGTGACCACCAGGTGGGTCACGGTGAGCTGCCCCCACCACCAGGCCAGCGGGATCGACGCGACGGCGACGGCGCGGGCCAGGTCGGCGCCGACCTGGGTGCCGCGCAGCGGCAGGCGTTGCACGATCACACCGGCGGGCAGGCCGATCACGATCCAGGCGACGTAGCTGGCCGCGGCGATCAGACCCATCTGCCACGCGGAGGCGTCCAGGACGGTGAGCGCGGTCAGCGGCAGGGCCACCGCGCCGACCGCCGACCCGACCAGACTGGTCGTGCCGGCGGTCCACCAGCGCCAGAACACTCCGGCCCGTTCGTCGACGTGCATGTCGTCGGCCCCCGTCCGTCGCGCCGATGCGTTCCCGGTGTCGGTGCGTGCCGTTGGCGCGTGCCCGTGATGGTCCGTTCCAATCTGGAACGGACTATAGTCGTGTCGGACGGAGGGAGGAAGCGGGTGCGACGAGAGGATCTCGCGGACGCGGACTGCGGCATCGCGCAGGCGCTCGGCGTGCTGGGGGACTGGTGGACGTTCCTCATCGTGCGCGACGTCGCCGGCGGCACGACCCGCTTCGACGCGCTCCAGCGTGAACTGGGTGTCAGTCGGCGGGCGCTTACCGAACGCCTCGCCGCCCTGGTCGAGCACGGCGTGCTGGAACGCCGCCCGTACTCGACGCACCCGCCCCGGCACGACTATCTGCTCACCACGAAGGGCGCGGGCCTGCTGCCGGTCCTGATCGCCCTCCAGGACTGGGGAACGAGGCACCTGATGGGTGACGGAGAGTTGACCGCGACCGCCGACGACGCCTCGGCCGAGGCCCGACGGGCGCACGCGCTGGTGGGCCGACGGCTGCCGGAGGTCGCTCTGCCCGGCGCCGACGGGCGGCCGGTCGCGGTGACCGCGCCGGACGTCTGGAGCGTCCTCTACCTCTTCCCCGGGGCGTACGCGCCGGGAACGCAGGGCTACCCGCCGGGCTGGGCGGAGATCCCCGGCGCCCGGGGCTGCACCCTCGAATCGACCACGTACGCCGACCGGCACCCGGCCTTCGAGGCGGCCGGGGTGCGGGTGCGCGGGATCAGCACCCAGCGACCGGACCAGCTCGCCGAGTTCGCCGCGTACGCGGGGCTGCCGTTTCCGTTGCTGTCCGATCAGGACGGTCGGCTCGCCGCGGGGCTGCTGCTGCCGGTCTTCTCCGCCGGCGGGGTGACCCGGTTCAAGCGACTGACGATGCTCATCGATCCGACGTCGGTGGTGCGGGCGGTGCAGTTCCCGGTCACCGATCCGGCCGGATCGGTCGACGAGATGCTGGCGCTGGCCCGCGACCACGCGACGATCCCCGGCTGACGCGGGGGCGTCGGCCGGGGATCGCAGCGTCAGGTTCAGGTTCAGGCCGGGAGGGTCCAGCGCTGGTTGGCGCCGGCGAAGCAGTCCCAGATCTGCAACCGGGCGCCGTCGGCGGAGCTGTTGTCGGTGACGTCCAGGCACTTGTTGGACTGCGGGTTGCGCAGCGTGCCGTTGGACTGCGCCTGCCAGACCTGCGCGCCGCTGCCGTTGCAGTCGTACAGCTGCACCTTGGCGCCGTTGGCGGTGGAGCCGCTGGTGATGTCGGCGCACTTGCCGAGGGCGCGCAGCGTGCCGTCGCTGGCGACGGTCCAGGTCTGCGCGTTGGTGCCGTTGCAGCCCCAGAGCTGGATGGCGGTGCCGTTGGCGGTGCTCGCGGAGGCCACGTCGACGCACTTGCCGCCGAGGCCGGTGATCTGGCCGGTACGACCGGACGGCGGCGGGGTGGTGCCGCCCATGATGGTGTCGTACATGGCGCTGACCAGCGAGGTGGAGCCGGTGGTGTCCTGCGACAGCTCCCAGTTCATGACGCCGCCGGCATTTGCGAGGGCCCACTGCGTCTTGCGCTTGACGGTCGGGACGCCGTTGTAGCACTGCTGCGCGCCGCCGGCTGTGGTGCAGTCCCGGTTGGCGTTGGCCGGGTCCAGGGCGACGAGCGCCGAGTACGTGTAGTAGCCGGGGCGGCTGTAGAACGGGATGCCGAGGACGGCCTTGCTGGCCGGCAGGCCGCGGGACTTCCACAGGTTGATGCTGTTGATCGACCAGTCGTAGTTGGAGTGTGGGCTGCCGCCGTCGTACGCCATGATGTTGAGCCAGTCGACCTGACCGAACACGGCCGTCGGCACGCCGTCGAGGTAGTAGCCCTCGGAGACGACGGCCGCGGTGAGCAGCTTGCCGCGGCTGTGCATGGCGCTGCCGAGCTGCGTCATGAGCTGGCTGTAGTTGTTCGCCGAGGCGCCCGGGTCCGGGTACTCCCAGTCGATGTCGACGCCGTCGAGGTTGTACTGGTTGACGAAGTTGACCAGGTTGTTGACGAAGGCGGTCCGGCTGCCGGAGTTGGCGGCGAGGGCCTCGAAGGCCGAGTCGTTGCCGTCGTTCCAGCCGCCGACGGCGATCGAGACCTTGACGTTGTTGGCGTGCGCCTGGGAGACCAGCGAGGAGAGCTTGCTCGGGTTCTCCACCGCGCGCAGGCTGCCGTCGTTGTTGGGCAGCACGAACGCGTAGTTGATGTGGGTGAGCTTGTTGTACTGGATGGTGTTGACGTTGCCAGCCCACGAGGGCATGTAGCCGACGCTCTTGAAGTTGTTCGGCAGCACCACGGCCTGCGCGGCGGTGGGGACGAGGGTGACGGTGGCGGCGGCGGTGGCCAGGGCGAGCAGGCCGGCGGTGCGGGCGCGGCGCAGTGGTGAGGACATCGGGGGCCTTCCCGTGGGCGGGGGACGACGCCCGCCCGCGCAGGGTTGTCGCGGGCGGGAAACGCGGTACGCAGGAACGGGTGGGCCTCGAGGCAGCCAAATCTTAAAGAGTGTTAACTGTCGGAGTCAATCAACGCCGGTGGATTTCCTCGCCCGGGCGGATGTGGGCTTCTGAGGATGCCCAAACGACCGTTAAGCTCACGGGGTGGGAACCGATGAGTTGTACCCGCCGGACCGGCTGATCGCCGCGCAGCGCGCCACCGCCGCCGCCGGCCTGGACGCGCTGCTGCTCACGCCCGGCTCCGATCTGCGCTACCTGACCGGGTACGACGCCCACGTGGGGGAGCGGCTGACCTGCCTGGTGCTGCCCGCCGAGGGGGTGCCCACGCTCATCGTGCCCAGGCTGGAGCGTCCGGCCGCGGAGGCGGCGCCGAACACCGGGGTTCGCATCGTCGACCATCCCGACGGCGTCGACCCGTACCCCCTGGTCGTCGCTGCCCTCGACGGCCCGCCGGCGGCCGTGGGGCTCGCCGACCGGATGTGGGCCGAGCAGGTCCTCGCCCTGCGCGCGGCGCTGCCCGGCGCCGCGCAGCGGCTCGCCGGCGAGGTGCTGCGCGAGCTGCGGATCCGCAAGACCCCGGCGGAGGTCGCGGCGCTGGCCGAGGCGGGCGCGGCCATCGACGAGGTGCACCTGCGCATGGGCCAGTGGCTGCGCCCGGGCCGCACCGAGGCCGAGGTGGCGGCCGACATCGCGGCGGCGATCCGCGACGCCGGGCACGTGACTGTCGACTTCGTCATCGTGGCCGCCGGCCCGAACGGGGCCAGCCCGCACCACGGCACCTCGGATCGGCCGATCGGCGCCGGGGAGCCGGTGGTGGTGGACATCGGCGGCACGATGCCGTCGGGCTACCGCTCGGACTGCACCCGCACCTACGTGGCGGGCGGGCCGGCGCCGGCCGACTTCGTGGACTACTACGCGGTGCTGCACGCCGCCCAGCGTGCGGCGGTCGCGGCGGTCCGTCCCGGGATCACCGGCGCGGCGGCCGACGCGGCGGCCCGGGAGCCGATCGCTGCCGCCGGTTACGGCGACGCATTCCTGCACCGCACCGGGCACGGCATCGGCCTGGACGGTCACGAGGAGCCCTACCTGGTGGCCGGCAACGACCGGCCCCTGGAGGCCGGCATGGCGTTCTCCATCGAACCGGGCATCTACCTCGCGGGCCGACACGGCGCCCGCATCGAGGACATCGTCGTCTGCACGACGGACGGCGTGCAGCGGCTCAACACCACCCCCACGGAGCTCATCGCGCTATGACTGTCGACCGGATCCTCCCCACCGACGAGGCCCACGACCTGCTGGACCTCGCCACCGAGCTGGCCGACCGCGAGCTCGCGCCGAAGGTCGCGGGCTTCGAGGAACGCGCCGAGTTCCCCCGCGAGGTGCTGCGCACCATCGGCCGCGCCGGCCTGCTCGGCCTGCCCTACGCCGAGGAACACGGCGGCGCGGCGCAGCCGTACGAGGTGTACCTGCAGGTGCTGGAGATCCTGGCCAGCCGGTGGCTGGCGGTCGCCGAGGCGGTAAGCGTGCACACCCTGAGCTGCTACCCGGTCGCCGCGTTCGGCAGCGCGGAGCAGCGCAAGCTCCTGCCGGACATGCTCGGCGGCGAGCTGCTCGGCGCGTACTGCCTCTCCGAGCCGCAGGGCGGCTCCGACGCGGCGGCGCTGAGCACCCGGGCGGTCCGCGACGGCGACGCGTACGTCGTCTCCGGCACCAAGGCGTGGATCACGCACGCCCAGGTGGCCGACTTCTACAACGTCTTCTGCCGCACCGGCGGGCCCGGCCCGAAGGGCATCTCCTGCCTGGTCGCCGACGCGGGCACCGCCGGCATCGCGCCGCAGGCCGCCGAGCGGACCATGGGGCTGCGGTCCTCGCCGGTGGCGCAGATCGCCTTCGAGGAGGCGCGGGTGCCGGCCGACCGGCTGGTCGGCGGCGAGGGGGCGGGCTTCACCATCGCGATGTCGGCGCTGGACTCGGGTCGACTGGGCATCGCCGCCTGCGCGGTCGGGCTGGCCCAGGCCGCGCTCGACTACGCCGTCGGCTACGCCCGGGAGCGACAGCAGTTCGGCCGGTCCATCATCGACTTCCAGGGCCTGGGCTTCCTGCTCGCCGACGCGGCCACCCAGATCTCCGCCGCCCGCGCGCTGACCCTGGCGGCGGCCCGGCTGCGCGACGCGGGGCGTCCGTACTCGATCGAGGCGGCGAAGGCGAAGCTCTTCGCCACCGACATGGCGATGCGGGTGACCACCGACGCCGTGCAGGTGCTCGGCGGCGCCGGCTACGTGGCCGACCACCCGGTCGAGCGGTACATGCGCGAGGCGAAGGTGCTGCAGATCGTGGAGGGCACCAACCAGATCCAGCGGTTGGTGATCTCCCGGGCGCTCGCCAAGAGCTGAGAAGGCGGGCCCGCGCGGCGTTCGTCGTCGCCGTCGCGCCGATTTCCCGGTAGGTTGCTCGCCGTGGAGGAGATCGACCGCGCCATCGTCGCCGCGCTGACCGCTGACGGCCGTCTGTCGTACACCGACCTGGCCGAGAAGGTGGGGCTGTCGGTGTCCGCCGTGCACCAGCGGGTGCGCCGGCTGGAGCAGCGCGGGGTGCTCAAGGGGTACGCCGCCCGGGTGTCGTTCGAGGCGCTGGACCTGCCGTTGACCGCGTTCGTGGCGATCCGGCCGTTCGACCCGTCGCAGCCGGACGACGCGCCGGAGCGGCTGGCCCACCTGCCGGAGATCGACTCGTGCTACTCGGTGGCGGGGGAGGACTTCTACCTGCTGCTGGTGCGGGTGGCCAGCCCGGCGGACCTGGAGCGGGTGCTGCAGGAGATCCGCACCTCGGCGAACGTGACGACCCGGACGACTGTGGTGCTGTCCACCCCGTACGAGAACCGCCCGCCGAAGATCAGTGCCGGGGCACCGAGTCGGTCGCGGTCCCGGGCGCCGGAGGAGCCGGCTGGTTCCACCGCAGGATGACCTGCCGGCCGTGCTCGTGACCCAGCGCGCTGACCGTGGCGGTGTCCAGGCGCAGCAGTCCGCCGGCGGACGGGGGCAGCCCGATCCAGCGGGCGCCGAGCACCCGCAGGCTGTGCGCGTGGCCCACCAACGCCACGGTGCCCCGGTCGAGCAGTGGGGTGACGCGGGCCAGTACCCGGTCGAGCCGGTCACCCACCTGCGCGGGTGACTCCCCGCCGGGGCAGCCGTCGGTCCAGATGTTCCAGTGCGGGTCGTCGTCGTGGATGTCGACTGTGGTGCGGCCCTCGTACTCGCCGTAGTTCCACTCGCTGAGGTCCTCGTCGACCGCGTCGACGGTGAGCCCGGCCAGCTGCGCGGTGCGCAGCGCCCGGGAGCGGGGACTGGCCAGGACGGTGACGAAGCGCCGGCCGGCCAGGAACGCGGCGAGGGTGCGGGCCTGTCGCTCGCCGTCGGGGGTCAGCTCCAGATCGGTGTACGAGGTGTGCCGCAGGCTGGCGCTCCAGGTGGTCTCGCCGTGCCGGATCAGCAGGAGCTCTCCCATGCGGCCAGTTAACCATCGCGCCGGGGCAGCCAGTGCCGCCCTCTCTCAACCTATCTTCCTAGGATGCCTTACGGGGTGTGCCGACCGGCACCACCGGTTTCGGCACCGGGAAACCGGGCAACCGAGCCTCGACAACCGCCAGACCGAGGAGGCGCGATGAGCTTCACCGAGAAGGCAAAGAACAAGGTTGAGCAGATGGCCGGCGCCGCGAAGGAGCGCGTCGGCGATATGACCGACAACGAGTCGATGCGTGGTGGGGGCGCGAGCCAGCAGGGTGATGCGCGCGCCAAGCAGAACATGAAGGATGCCGGCAGCAAGATTAAGGACGCTTTCAACAAGTGACCTGAGCGGTCGTCGGGTCCCCGGGCAGGTGCTGCCCGGGGACCCGACGCATGTGGGCCGTTAGGGTCGGCGGCGTGACAGTTCTCCGTTCCCTGGCGTTGTTCGTGCTGGCCGCCCTGGCCGAGATCGGCGGCGCCTGGCTGGTCTGGCAGGGGTGGCGGGAGCAGCGCGGCCTGTGGTGGATCGCCGCCGGCGTGGTCGCGTTGGGCTGTTACGGCTTCGTGGCCACGTTCCAGCCGGACGCCAACTTCGGCCGGATCCTGGCCGCGTACGGCGGGGTGTTCGTGGCGGGTTCGTTGGGCTGGGCGATGGTGGTGGACGGTTTCCGCCCGGACCGCTGGGACCTGACCGGCGCGGCCCTGTGCCTGCTCGGCGTCGCGGTCATCATGTACGCCCCGCGTGGTGGTTCCGCCTGACCCGCGCCCGGGTGACCTCGCAGGCGGTGTGTCACTGGTAGGCGATATACCTCAGAGTCATATTCATACCTCTGAGGTATATCGCTTACCGGAGCGGCACCGCCCAAGCGGGCCTGCGACGCGCGCCCACGAGCCCTCGTGGTGGCACGCGGGGGGCAGTGAGGCGCTTTCGCTTCTGCGATGATCTGCGGCGTGATCCGAGCTGGGCTTTGCCCGTTTCTTGGCGTAGTGGTCGTGGCGGCCATCCTCGGCAGTGCCGGGTGTGAAGCGTCCCGGGTGCCGCCCTCGGACCAGCCGCTCTTCGTCGGCTCGTCCGGCCCATCGACGCCGTCCGTCGCCTCGTCGGCCGGTGTCCCGTCGGCTGGTGTCCCGTCTGCGCCGGCGGTTGCCTCGGTGCCGGGCGCGACGCCGACCGGGACCAGGGCGCCGGTGGTGGACCACGGGCCGCGGACCGGTAACAAGGTCGCGTTGACCTTCGACGCGGACATGACCGACGCGATGTTGGGCAACCTGCGTGCCGGTCGGGTGAAGTCGTACGCCAACCTGCGCATCCTCGACCTGCTGGAACGGGAGCGGGTCCCGGCTACGTTCTTCCTGACCGGCAAGTGGGTGCAGCGGTATCCGGACGTGACGCGGCGGATCGCCGCTAATCCGCGCTTCGAGTTGGCCAACCACACGTACGGGCACGCGGCGTTCACCGGTCACTGCTACGACCTGCCCTCGAAGCCGGTGAACGAGTTGCGCGGCGACGTGGCGAAGACGTTCGAGGTGATCGAGCCGTACGGGGGTCGGCAGACCCGGTACTTCCGTTTTCCGGGGCTCTGTCACGACGCGGCGGCGTTGGACGCGCTGGCCCCGCTCGGTGTGACGGTCGTCGACGGGGACGTGGTCAGCGGCGATCCGTTCGCGACGGCGTGGAAGCCGTTGGTGCGGGCGGTGGTGGACCACGCCCGCCCGGGGTCGGTGGTGATCATGCATGTGACCGAGGCGAACGCGGCGATGACCGATGAGGCGTTGCCGCACATCCTTGCCGGGCTGGCCGAGCGGGGGCTGGTGCCGGCCCCGCTGTCCGAGGTGCTGGCCGCCGGGTGAGTCGGCGGCCAGCACCTGCGGTGGGTCAGTCGTCGCGGTGGTCGTTCCACCACTGCTGGCCGCCCTCGGGCAGGGTGTCGATCGGGTCGTAGTAGGCGTAGCGCTTGTTGAGCGCCTCCAGGTCGGCGGACTCGATCGAGGTGCGGTAGTTCTTGGTCCAGTAGGAGATGCCGCGCTCACGGTCGTAGTCGGTGAGCATGTGCACCCAGCGCTTGCCGACGAAGGGCACGTCGCAGACGATCCGTGGGGTGGCGTAGCCGGGCAGGTAGCCCATGATGTCGTGCTGGAGCTGCTGGGCGTGCCAGACCGGGACGCGCCAGTGTTCGGCGTTGGGGATCATGTCGCACATGTAGAAGTAGTACGGCAGGATCCCGGCTTCGCCCTGCAGCGCGAAGCAGAGGTCGAGCAGTTCCGGGGTGGTGGCGTTGACGCCGCGCATGAGGACGCCCTGGTTGCGGACGTCGCGGACGCCGACGTCGAGGGCGGTCTGGGCGGCCTTGGCGACCAGCGGGGTGAGCGACTGGGCGTGGTTGACGTGGGTGTGGATGGCGAGGTTGACGCCGCGGCGGGCGGCGGTGCGGGCGACGCGCTCGAGGCCCTCGACGACGTCGGGCTGCAGCCAGTGCTGGGGCAGGCCCATGAGGGCCTTGGTGGCGAGGCGGATGTCGCGGACCGTCTCCAGTTCCAGCAGGCGCATGAGGTACGACTCGAGCCCGCGCCACGGGACGTTGGCGACGTCGCCGCCGGAGACGACGACGTCACGTACACCGGGGTGGGCTTTGAGGTAGGCGATGTGGGCGTCGTAGCGGTCGACGGGCTTGAGGGTGAGTTTGAGCTTGTCGACGGCGGGGGTGGAGTTGCCGACCAGGTCCATGCGGGTGCAGTGGCCGCAGTACTGGGGGCAGGTGGAGAGCAGCTCGGCGAGGACCTTGGTGGGGTAGCGGTGGGTGAGACCTTCGGCGACCCACATGTCGTGCTCGTGCAGGCTGTCGCGGCTGGCGTAGGGGTGTGAGGGCCAGTCGGTGCGTCGGTCGGAGGCGACCGGGATCATGTAGCGGCGGATGGGGTCGGCGAGCAGCGCTTCGGTGGTCAGCGGCGCGAACGGCACCATCGTGTTGATCATTTGTGGCGGCACCAGCATGGACATGGTGGCCAGGGCCTTCTGGTCGGCCTCGAGGTCGGTGTAGAAGCTGTCGTCGACGAGGTCGCCTAAGACGGCGCGGAGCTGCTTGATGTTCTTGACGCAGTTGACGCGTTGCCACTGGGCGGATTCCCACTGGTCGCGGGTGACGGTGCGCCAGCCGGGGAAGCGGGTCCAGTCGGGTTCGACCAGGGGGCGGCGGTGGTATTCGTACGGCTGCCCGGCGGTCGGTACGGCGACCGGGGCGTGACGGGGTTGCGGGATGGTGTGGGTCACGGCCCCTCCTCGGTGGTGCGGTGGATCATCGAAATCCGAAGGCTACTGGAAAATATTCGGTACAGAAACTAGTCTGCCGTAAGTTTTCCCGCTACGCGAGCCTTGACCGGGGCTTCGGGCGGCCGGACAGGGGAGGTCGGCGTGACGTCACCGGTGGGACTGCACCGCGTCGTGGAACCGGCGGGGGTGCTGCCGCAGGCGGCCTGGCGGCTGGACGCGTCCGCGGCGATTGCGCCGAACGAGGTGCGGATCCGGGTGGAGCGGCTGAACCTGGACGCGGCGAGTTTTCGGCAGTTGTCGGAGAAGCACGGCGGTGACGGGGCTGCCGTGCGCGCCGAGGTGCTGGAGATCATTTCCACGCGGGGAAAGATGCAGAACCCGGTGACCGGCTCCGGCGGGATGCTGATCGGCACGGTCGAGGAGGCGGGTCGGCGGTCCCCGCTGGGGCTCAAGGCCGGTGAGCGGGTCGCCACGCTGGTGTCGTTGACGTTGACGCCCCTGGTGATCACCGACGGGCTGGCCCGCTGGGACGGACGCAGCGAGCAGGTGCCGTGTGACGGGTGGGCGATCCTGTTCGCGCGGTCCATCGCGGCGGTGCTGCCCGATGACGAGGATCCGCAGTTGTCCCTGGCCGTGCTGGACGTGTGCGGGGCGCCCGCGCTGACCGCCCGGGTGGTGTCGCGCTACGTGCAGGATCGTCGGCGTAGCGGTGATCCGACGCCGGTGCGAGTCGCGGTGATCGGTGGGGCCGGCAAGAGCGGGTCGCTGTCCCTGGCCGCGGCGCGACGGGCGGGCGCCGCGCGTACCGTCGGGGTGGTTCCGGTGGCGGTGGAGCGGGACGCGCTGACGGACGCCGGGCTGGCGTCGGTGGTGGCGTTGGCCGACGCGCGCGACCCGGTGGGGTTGTCCACGGCGGTGACCACCGCGTTGGGCGCGCCGGCGGACGTGACGGTGGTGTGCGTGGACGTGCCGGGCTGTGAGCACGGGGCGGTGCTGGCCACCGCGGACGGCGGCACGGTGATCTTCTTCTCGATGGCGACGAGCTTCTCCGCGGCCGCGTTGGGCGCGGAGGGGTTGGCGGCGGACGTGACGATGCTGGTGGGCAACGGGTACGTGCCGGGGCACGCGGAGTTGGCGTTGGGGCTGTTGCGCGCCGAGCCGGGGGTGCGTCGGCTGTTCGCGGCGCGGATCGCGGCAGACTGAGGTCATGACGAACCCCTCGACGTTGTACCGCGGCGGCGTGCTGCACTGCCCCGCCGACCCGAGCGCGACCGCGCTGATGGTGTCCGGTGGGCGGATTGCCTGGTTGGGCACCGACGGTGACGCGCCGCCGGCCGACCGGGTGGTGGACCTGGACGGCGCTCTGGTGACGCCGGCGTTCGTGGACGCGCACGTGCACGCCACCGACACCGGGTTGGCGTTGTCCGGGCTGGAGTTGTCCGGGGTGCGCTCGGCGGGGCAGTTGCTCGACGCGGTGGCCGGGTTCGCGGCGGGGTTGCCGGCGGACGCGGTGGTGCTGGGGCACGGCTGGGACGAGTCCGGCTGGTCGGACAAGACGTTGCCGGACGCGGCGGCGTTGGACCGGGCGGCCGGTGGGCGGCGGGTGTACCTGTCGCAGGCGTCGATCCATTCGGCGTTGGTGTCGTCGGCGTTGCTGGCGGCGTGTCCGCAGGCGGCGGAGGCGCTCGGGTACGACGCGTCGGGCTGGTTGCGGCGTGACGCCCACCATGTGGTGCGGGCGGCGGCGCAGGGGTCGGTGAGCCGGGCGCAGCGGGTCGCCGCGCAGCGGGTGGCGCTCGCGCACGCGGCGTCGTTGGGCATCGCGGCGGTGCACGAGTGCGGCGGTCCGGAGATCTCCGACGAGGAGGACTTCACCGGTCTGCTGGGCATCTCCGGGGCGGGGTTGCCGGAGGTGTACGGGTACTGGGGTGAGCTGGGTGGCGCGGCGCGGGCCCGGGAGTTGGGCGCGGTGGGCGCCGGCGGTGACCTGTTCGCGGACGGGGCGTTGGGGTCGCGCACGGCGCACGTGTCGCAGCCGTACGGCGACGGTGACGGCTGCGGGCACGGGTATCTCAGCGCCGAGCAGGTGCGTGATCACCTGTTGGACTGTGCGGCGCAGGGCCTGCAGGGCGGGTTCCACGCGATCGGGGACGCGGCGATCGGCACGGTGCTCGACGGGTTCGCGGCGGCGGCGGCGACGCTGGGTGTGGAGCGGCTGCGCGCGGCCCGGCACCGCATCGAGCACGCGGAGATCATGAACAAGCGGATGATCGCGCGGTTCGTGGAGTACGGGATCGTGGCGAGCATGCAGCCGGCGTTCGACCGGTTGTGGGGTGGCGCGGGCCGGATGTACGAGGCGCGGTTGGGGTTGGACCGGTCGTTGGAGTCGAACCCGATGGGTGCGATGCACTCGGTGGGGGTGGCGTTGGCGTTCGGGTCGGATTCGCCGGTGACGCCGCTGGACCCGTGGGGGTCGGTGCGGGCGGCGGCGGCGCACCACAACCCGGCGCAGCGGATGAGTGTGCGTTCGGCGTTCGCGGCGCACACCCGCGGTGGGTGGCGGGCGGTGCACCTGGACGTCGAGGGTGTCCTGGCGCTGGGTGCGCCGGCGACGTTCGCGGTGTGGTCGACGCCGGCGGGGGTGGAACGGGGTTTGCCGGTGCTGGTGGCCGAGGACCCGGAGGTGCGGGGTCCGGACGATCCGACGCCGCTGCCGGTGTGCCGGCGGCTGGTGCTGCGTGGTGAGGTCATCTATGAGGAAGGGTCGTCGTGACCGGGAAACTTGACCTTGATCCGGTGTTGGTGGCGCGGGCGCGGGAGTTGGCGCGGCGGGCCGGGCAGCCGGTGGTCGACCTGGCCCGCAGCCACACGACGGTGTCGGTGGAGCGGGCGGTGCTGCGGCTGGCCGGGGTGAGCGGCGCCGACCCGGACGGCATTCCGTGGGTGAACCGGCTCGTGGACGCGGTCGTCGCGGACGTGGGGTTGGGGCACGGGGTGGCGGTGCCGGTGTTCGACGCCCTCGCTCGCGAGGGGATCACGGATGTGACGTTGCTGGCGCAGAAGGCCGCCGCCGGGTCGGTGCGGTTCGCGCTGCCCAGCGGTCGGTCGGCGACGGCGGCCCGGTCGGCGGCCCGGTCGGCGGCCCGCAAGGCGGTCGGCGCGGGTATCCGGCGGATCGACAGGCGGCGCGCGGAGCGCGAGCGCCTCGTCAAGCGGCACGGGGACCCGAAGCAGCGGCCGTGGATCTACCTGATCGTGGCGACGGGCGACATCTACGAGGACATTCCGCAGGCGCAGGCGGCGGCGCGCGCCGGTGCGGACGTCATCGCGGTGATCCGCTCGACGGGGCAGTCGTTGCTGGACTACGTGCCCGAGGGCGCGACCCGGGAGGGTTTCGCCGGCACGTACGCCACGCAGGAGAATTTCCGGTTGATGCGCGCGGCGCTGGACGAGTCGTCGAAGGAGTTGGGCCGCTACGTGCGGCTGACGAACTACGCGTCGGGGTTGTGCATGCCGGAGATGGCGACCCTGGCCGGGTTGGAACGGCTCGACATGATGCTCAACGATTCGATGTACGGGATCCTGTTCCGCGACATCAACCCGGTCCGCACGTTCGTCGACCAGCGGTTCTCCCGGCAGGTGCACGCCCGCGCCGGGATCATCATCAACACCGGTGAGGACAACTACCTGACCACCGCCGACGCGGTTGACGAGGCGCACACGGTGACGGTGTCGCAGCTGCTCAACGAGTTCTTCGCGCACGAGGCGGGCCTGGCGGACTGGCAGTTGGGCCTGGGGCACGCGTTCGAGATCAACCCGGAGGTGCCGGAGTCGTTCCGGTTGGAGTTGGCGCACGCGCTGTTGGCGCGGGAGTTGTTCCCGGACGCGCCGTTGAAGTGGATGCCGCCGACCAAGCACATGACCGGTGACGTGTTCCGGGGCAACCTGCTCGACGGGTTCTTCAACCTGGCGGGCGCGCTGACCGGTCAGGGCATCCTGCTGGTGGGGATGATGACCGAGGCGGTGGTGACGCCGTGGCTGTCGGACCGGGACATCGCCCTGCAGAACGTGCGCTACGTGCTGGGCGCCGCCGGTGGGCTGCACGAGGACTTCGTGCCGGCGGCGGGCGGGTTCATCCGCCGGCGCGCCAACCAGGTCCTCGGTGAGGCTCTGGACCTGTTGGAGCGCATCGGGGAGCAGACGCTGCTCACCGCGATCGCGGAGGGCACGTTCGGCATCATGAAGCGGCCGGCGGACCGCGGCAAGGGTCTGGACGGGGTCGCCGCGCACGAGGCCGACTACTGCAACCCGGCCACCGACATCCTGGAGGCGGCGGCGTCGTGAGCGAGCGCAGCGAGAGAACCGGCCAGCACAGCAGCCACGCGCTCGCGCCGTCGCGAAGCGACGGCGTGAGTAAGCAGATCGTGCGTCCGTACGGGGACACCACCGGCGACGGGATGGTGCAGGTGTCGTTCACCCTGCCGGTGGCCCACGACAAGCGGGCCGAGGGCGCGGCGGTGCAGCTGGCCAACAAGATGGGCATCGACCCGGCGATGGTGGTGCACGCCAAGCCGATGGGTGACGGATTCACGTTCTTCGTCGTGTACGGGCGGGTCAACCACCTCGTCGACGTCGACGCGGTGCAGGTGGTGGAACGGGACTTCCCGCTGCTGTCGGCCAAGGAGGTCAACACCGTCGTCAAGCAGCGGCTGCGCCGCAAGCTGTCGGTGGTCGGGGCGTGCATCGGCACCGACGCGCACACCGTGGGCATCGACGCGATCCTCAACGTCAAGGGCATCGCGGGCGAGAAGGGCCTGGAGTACTACCGGGAGTTGAAGGTCACCAACATGGGCGCGCAGGTCAGCGTGCCGGAGCTGGTGGAGGCCGCCCGGGTGGAGAAGGCCGACGCGGTGCTCGTGTCGCAGGTCGTCACCCAACGCGACGCGCACCTGCACAACACGCGGGAGATGTCGGCGGCGTTCCGGGAGGCCATGCCGGCGGGTAAGCGGCCCCTGTTGATCGTCGGCGGCCCCCGGTTCGACGAGTCGATGACCGACGAGTTGGGCGTGGACCGGATCTTCGGTCGGGGGACCACGCCCGGCGAGGTGGCCAGCTACCTCGTGCACGCCCTGATCACGCAGCGGAAGGCGATGGCATGACCGACACCAGGCTCGGGTTGACGGTGACGCACCGGCGGTACGTGCCGTACGCGCACGCCCACTACGCCGGCAACCTCGTCGACGGGGCGTACGCCCTCGGGTTGTTCGGCGACGTCGCCACGGAGGTGTGTATCCGCACGGACGGCGACGAGGGCCTGTTCGCCGGGTACTCCGACGTGCGGTTCACCGCGCCGATCCGCGCCGGTGACGTGGTGGAGGTGACCGCCCAGGTGTCCCGGGTGGGCAGTCGCAGCCGCACCCTGGAGTTGAGCTGCACGGTGGTGTGTCGGGGTCGCCCGGACCGCTCGGCGTCCGCCGCCGAGGTTCTGGACCCGCCGATCGTCGCGGTCACGGCGACCGGCACCGTGGTCGTACCCGCCGCATCAGTGAGTCGCGAGGAGTGAGCCGGGGTTGCGAGCCCCGCAGTCGCGAACAGGGAAACTCGTGACCCTGGCGGTCTGCGCGGACGTCGGCTCGACGTACACCAAGGCGGCCGTGGTGGACCTGGCCGCGGGTGTCCTCGTCGGCGCGGCGGCCGCGCCCACCACGGTGGGCAGCGACGTGCTGCACGGCCTGGACGCCGCCGTCGCGGCGGCCACCGCCGGGCTCGGGGTGCGGGACGTGCCGTGGTACGTCTGCTCGTCGGCCGGTGGTGGGTTGCGGCTGGCCGTGCTCGGCTACGAGGCGTTGGTGACCGCGCAGGCGGGCCGGCGGGTCGGGTTGTCGGCCGGCGCGCACGTGGTGCACGTGGCGGCCGGTCGGCTCGGCGCCGCCGACCTGACGGCGTTGCGGGCGGCCCGGCCGGACGTGGTGCTGCTCGTGGGCGGCACCGACGGCGGCGACGGCGACACGATCACCCACAACGCCACCCGCCTGGCCCGGGCCCGCTGGCGGGTGCCGGTCGTCCTGGCCGGCAACAGCGACGTCCGTGCGGAGTTGACCGGGCTGTTGGAGGCCGCCGGGGTGCCGGTGACCGGTGCGGACAACGTGCTGCCGCGCATCGGGGTGCTCGCCCCGGCGTCGGCGCGCGCGGCGATCCGCGCGGTGTTCCTGCGCCACGTCATCGGCGGCAAACGACTGTCCAGGGGCACGCGGTTCGCGCGGCTGGTGCGGGCGGCCACGCCCGACGCGGTCCTCACCGGCGTGGAGGTGCTCGCCGACACCATCGGTGGGGACCTCGCCGTCGTCGACGTGGGTGGGGCCACCACCGACGTGTACTCGGTCCTCACGCCCGACGAGCGGGCCACCGGGCCGGGCCGGGAGGTCGCGGGCAGTCTGTGGCGGGCCCGCACCGTCGAGGGCGATCTGGGCATGCGGTGGAGCGCCCCCGGCGTGGTGCGCGCCGCCGCCGAGGAGCGGCTGCTCGCCGCCGACGAGACCGACGGCCTGGCCGCCGCCGCCGACCGCCGGGCCGCCGACCCGGCCTTCCTGGCCGCCGACGACGTCGAGCGGGCCGTGGACGCCCGGATCGCCACCCTGGCGGCGACGGTGGCGTTGCGCCGGCACGCCCGGGGCGCCGCCACCGGCGAGCGGGCCGGGCGGGACCTGCGCGACGTGCGGCTGCTGGTGGGCTCCGGTGGGGTGCTGCGGCACGCGCCCGCCGACGCGTCCGGGCAGGTCCTGGCGGCAGTCCTGGCCGATCACGCGGGCGGGTGGGCGCTGCCGCGCGCCGCCCGCGCGGTCGTCGACGTCGACTACGTGCTGGCCGCCGGTGGGTTGCTCGCCGAGGAGCACCGGACGGCCGCCGGGGCGCTGCTGCGCCACCATCTGAGCACGCAGTGAGACACGCCGACCCGACACGCCGTGGCGCAACACACGACAGGCCGGGGGTGGGTTGACAGGAGGCGGGGTGCAGCACGTACCGTCTTTGAGTCCTACCACGGGAAGCGGCTGTTGTTCGCTTCGTCCCTTCGTCCGCTGGCCGAGCGACTATTTCAGCGTCATCGTCGCGGCGGCCAGGTCCAGCGGGCGGGGGTCGGCGGGGCGGCGCGAACCGGTCGCGGTTACCGGTGTACGGGCAGGGTGAGGTGCACGGCCAGTAGACAACGGCCCGGCGGGGGCAGCCAGTCAACCGCCTGGTCGGTCCGAAGGTCGGCGTGCCCCATCCTCGCCGCACCGGCCGGGGAGGGCCTGGGAGCATCGGGGCGCGGCGCAAGCCGCGCCCCGATTTCATACCCCCACCCCACTCGCGCGCCGATCTGGCAGGTTCGGTCGCCGACATGAGCGGGAACGCCCTTGCGTCGACGACCGACAGTGCAAGATCGCGGAGCAGGGGTCGGGCGGGCCCCTCATCGTGGGCCGATGCGGCCGGTGGGGGCGGCGGCCGGGTAGCCTTCGCCGGGTGATCGAGGTGAAGCAGCGGTGACGACCCTGGACCGCGACGAGAGCCACGCCCCCACGGTGATCAGCGCGCCGGTCGCCGTGGGTCGGCCGCTGCCGCTGCGCGTCGCCGCGCCGATGGCGGTCGCCGCCGGGCTGGCCCTGCTGCTGGCGTTCCCGCCGTACGGGGTGTGGCCCCTCGCGCCGGTCGGCGTGGCGCTGCTGGCCGCCGCCGCCCACCGACGGCGGTTGCGCGCCGGCGCCGGCGTGGGCTTCCTCACCGGAGTGGCGCTGTTCGCGCCGCTGCTGGCCTGGACGAACCTGCACACTGGCTACCTGCCGTGGGTGCTGCTGTCGCTGCTGCAGGCCGGCTACCTGGCGCTGCTCGGGGCCGCCACCGCCTGGGTGTCACCACTGGGCGACCGGAGCCGCTGGGCGTTGCCGGCGCTGACCGGGCTGCTGTGGGTGGGGCAGGAGGCGCTGCGCGACCGTACGCCGTTCGGCGGGTTCCCGTGGGGCCGGCTCGCGTTCACCCAGGACGACTCGCCGCTGCTGCGCCTGGCCGCCCTCGGCGGCGCGCCGCTGGTCACCTTCGCGGTGGCGGTCGTCGGCGGGCTGCTGGTCACCGCCGGCTGGCACGCCTGGGCCATTCTGCGCCCCACCAGTCGCACCGACCCCGACACGACCGGTGGCCTCGGCGACACCGACGCGACCAGCCGCCCCCGCGACACCAGCGACATCGAACCGGCCACCCGGCCCAGCGGCGCCGGGTCGGCGCGGCGGTGGACGCCGGTGGCCGTGCCGGCCGTCGCCGCGGTCGCGCTGGCCGGGGCGGGTCTGCTGGTGCCGCTGGCCGCCGCCGGGTCGGGCGAGCCCGTCACCGTGGCCATCGTGCAGGGCAACGTGCCGCGCCTCGGGCTGGACTTCAACGCCCAACGCCAGGCGGTGCTCAACAACCACGTCGACGCCACCCTGGAACTGGCCGCGCGGGTCGCGGCCGGCGCGGAGCGGCAACCCGACCTGGTGGTGTGGCCGGAGAACTCCAGCGACATCGACCCGCTGCGCAACCCCGCCGCCGGGGCCCGCATCTCCCAGGCCGCCGACACGATCCGCGCGCCCATCCTGGTCGGCGCGGTGCTGCTCGGCCCCGGCCCGGGGCAGGTCCGCAACGCGGGCATCCTGTGGCGGCCCGACACCGGCGCGGACATGGGGCAGCTCTACACCAAACGCCACCCGGTGCCGTTCGCCGAGTACGTGCCGCTGCGCGACATCGCCCGCATGGTCAGCGACAAGGTCGACCTGATCCGCAGCGACTTCGTGCCCGGCAGCACCCCGGGCGTGGTACGCGCCGGCCCGGCCGTGCTCGGCGACGTCATCTGCTTCGAGGTCGCCTACGACGAGGTGGTCCGCGACACCGTCACCGGCGGCGCGCAGCTGCTGGTGGTGCAGACCAACAACGCCACCTTCGACGAGGCGGAGGCCCGCCAGCAGCTGGCCATGGTGCGGCTGCGGGCGGTGGAGCACGGCCGGCCGGCGTTGATGGCCTCCACGGTCGGGGTGTCCGGGTTCGTCGCCCCCGATGGGCGGGTAAGCGACGCCACCGGGTTCAACACCCGGGAGGTCGTGGTGCGGCAGCTACGGCTCGACAGCGGGCGTACCCTCGCCACCCGCCTCGGCTGGTGGCCGGAGCTGGCCCTCGCTGGGCTGGCCGTGGCCGCCCTGGCCGGAGCGGGCGTGCTGCGCCGACGGCAGCGGGTCGTGCCCGGATAGCAACAGCCGGTACGCCGGCGGGAGCGGAGGAACCGTGATCCAGGCGACCGATACGATCCGGCGTCCGGACGAGGTGCCCGGCCTGGGGCGGGTGCTCGTGGTGATCCCCACCTACAACGAGGCCGACAACGTCGCGGCGATCGTGGGGCGGGTCCGCCGTGCCGCCCCCGCCGTGCAGATCCTCGTCGCCGACGACAACAGTCCCGACGGCACCGGCGCGATCGCCGACGCGCTCGCCGACGGCGACCCGCACGTGCAGGTGCTGCACCGCGAGGGCAAGCAGGGCCTCGGCGCCGCGTACCTGGCCGGGTTCGGGTGGGCGCGCGAGCGCGGCTACCAGGCCGTGGTGGAGATGGACGCCGACGGCTCACACGCCCCCGAGGACCTGCCGGCGCTGCTGGACGCCGCCCGCGACGCCGACGTGGTGATCGGGTCACGGTGGACCAGCGGCGCGCAGGTCGTGAACTGGCCGCTGCGGCGGCTGCTGCTGTCGCGCTGCGGCAACCTGTACGCGCGCCTGGCGCTGGGCATGCCCGTGTCGGACGCCACCGGCGGATACCGGGTGTACCGGATCAGCGCCCTGGACGCCATCGACCTGGAGTCGGTGTGCTCGCAGGGCTACTCGTTCCAGGTGGAGCTGTCGCGACTCGCCCACCGGGCCGGGGTGCGGATCGTGGAGGTGCCGATCACGTTCGCCGAGCGGGAACGCGGCGACAGCAAGATGAGCCCGCGCATCGTCGCCGAGGCGCTGTGGCGGATCACCCGCTGGGGTGTGCAGGACCGGCGGCAGGCCGTACGCCGCGGCCTGCACGGCACCCCCACGGGTCAGGTGCGGTGGCCGTGAGCGCGGCCGTGTCATGCTGGATGTGCGGTACGTGTCGGTGTGCCGCGGATTGGCGATGAGGTGAGATGCGCCGAGGACTGAGGTTCGTGCCGATCGCCCTGCTGCTGGCGGTGGTGCTGGAGTTGGCGGTGTTCGTCCTGGTGGGGCGGGCGGTGGGGTTCGGCGCGGCGGTGCTGCTGGTGTTCGCCGCGTCGCTGCTGGGGCTGGTGCTGCTGCGCCGGGAGGGAATGCGCGCCTGGCGCGGGTTCCGCACCGCCGCGCAGGCCGGGCAGCGACCGGGGCGGCAGGTGACCGACGGGCTCGTCGGGTTGGCCGGCGCGCTGCTGCTGGCGGCGCCGGGTCTTCTCAGCGGTCTGGTCGGGTTGTTGCTGATGGTGCCGCCGGTGCGTCGCCTGGCCCGCTCCGGGGTGCAACGCACCGCCGAGCGGCGGGTGTCGTCGATGGTCGCCGGTGACCTGTTCGGGCCGCGTACGGTGCGGGTGCGCCAGGGCGCGCCGCAGCCGACGCCGCGTCCGGAGCCGGAGCAGCCGGTGGTCGTCGACGGTGGCCGGGCCATCGAGGGTGAGATCGTCGAGCCAGGCCGTAACTGAGCGCACACATGACGGCGCCCCCGGGGAATCCCCGGGGGCGCCGTGTCGTGCGGGTGCGGCTCAGGCGCGGCCGCGGCGGGTCCGAACCTCCTGGAGGCGTTCGGCGAGGATGTCCTCGAGCTCAGCGATCGAGCGCCGCTCCAGCAGCATGTCCCAGTGGGTACGCGGCGGCTTGGCCTTCTTCTGCTCCGGCTCGCTGCCGTCGACGAGTCGGGCGACGCTGCCGTCGAACTTGCATTCCCAGGTCGTCGGGACCTCGGCGTCGACGGCGAACGGCACCTCGAACTGGTGGCCCTTGGCACAGAGGTACTCGCGGGTCTGACGCGGCGCGAGCTCCGTGTTGCGGTCGGATTCGTAGCTGACCGCGCCCAGGCGGCTTCCGCGCAGCATACGCTCGCCCATGATCGACTTCCCCTCGTTCGTGGTGCTGGTCTTCTGGGTGTAACGGTGCTTTCCCGTCGCCCCATTCCCGCCCGAGGGCGTGAGGCGTCCACGGGTGAGCCGGACCCAAGGGTAGCCGGCTGAGACGGTGACGCCACGGCGGTGGCGTGTCGCGACTGCCACCGGGGATGTTAACCGCCCGAGCGCGGTCAAGGTTGCGCCGGCTGCGCACCCCGATCGGAAGCGCCCGCACCGCCGGGTGCGGCGGCGCCCAGGCGAGCCAGCGCCAACGCCAGGTCGCTGACCTGGTCGCCGAGCTGCGCCACCCGCCGCTGCGCCACGTCACGGTCGGCCTCGGCGGCGTCGAGCCGTACCGTCAGGGCGGTCAGCCGGCCCTCGGCGGTGGCGGCGGCCTGCCGCGCGGCGGTCAGGTCGGCGGTGAGGGCGTCGCGCTGCGCGGCCGTGGCGGTCAGCTCCGCGCGCAGCCGGGCGGCCAGCTCGGCGGCCTCCTGCCGGGCGTCGTCGGCTTCGGCGGCGGCGACCTGGGCGCGGTCGCGGGCCCGGTCGGCCTGTTCCCGGGCCCGGGCCGCGTCGGCGGCCTCGGCGCGGGTCCGCGCGGCGTCGGCGCGGGCCTGGTCGATCTGGCGGCGTACGTCCTGCACCTCGGCCTGCCATCGTCCGGCCCGCTCGGTCGCCTCGGCGGCGGCCCGGCTGGCCCGCTCGGCGTCAGCCCGCGCCGCGTCCCGCTCGACGGTCAGGTCGGCCGCGCGCTGCCGCTCGGTGTCGCGCTGCGCCCGCAGGTCACGCACCTCGTTGCGGGCCTGGTCCCGGTCCCGTTCGGCCTGGGCGCGCAGGGCCTCGGCGGCGCTGACGTCGTGCCGCGCCTGATCGCGGGCGGCCTCGGCGTGCTGCGCCCGTTCGTCGGCCGCGGTGGCCTGGCGCGCCGCCTGCTCGGCGCGCTGGCGGGCGTCGTCGGCCTCGGCGCGGGCCGCGCGGGCCTGCTCGCGGGCGCGCGCCGCGTCGGCCGCCGCCGTCTCGGCGTCGTCGCGGGCCTCGTCGCGTTCGGTCTGCGCCGCCGCGATCTCGGTGGCGGCCTCCGCGCGGGCCTGCGCGAGTTGCCGCTGCACGCCCCCGGGGGACAGCTCGGCGTGCAACGCCTCGGTCAACGTCTCGACGATCTGGTCGAGGCGGTCCACCGCCTCCCAGGTGCGGGCCACCTGACCGGGCAGGCCGGGCGCGTTGCGGTGACGCATCCGGCTGTTGCGCGAGGCGCGCTGGCAGGCGCCGTCGTTGTCGCGGCAGTAGCGAAACGGCCGGCCCGCGCCGACACGCTGCGGCACCGGTCGTCCACAGTGGGCGCACGGGCGAGTTTCGGTGGGGGTGAGCGGGGCGTCCATCGAGGGCGAAGTCTAGTGCCGGCCGCTCAGCTCGCGGCCCGGGCGGTCGTGTCCAGGGTGTAGCGGCGTTGCAGCAGCAGCGCGGCGAGCATCGCCGCCGCGGGCAGCAGCCCGAAGCCGTAGCGGACCGCCGCGAGCGCCGCGTCCGGCTGCACCGGCGACTCGCCCGCCGTCGACGCCACGAAACCACCCACGGCCAGGCACAGCGCGTACGTGTAGGGGCCGAGGGCCGCGCCGGTGGCCTCGGTGGCCGTCCACACCCCGGTGTAGGTCCCCGCGCCCGTCGCAGCACCGGCGCCGGTGTCAGCCGCGGCCGCGCGGATCACGTCGGGCAGCATCGAGAACGGCAGCAGCTGCATGCCGGCGAACGCCACCCCGAGCACCGCCACCGCCGCCACCAGCACCGGCAGGCCCGCCGGGCGACCCACCGCCAGCACCAGCGACCCGGCCGCGAACGCGCCCTGCGCGCCGAGCAGCGCTCGCTGCTTGCCGACACGGCGGGCCAGCAGCAGCCAACCGGGAGTGACCAGCAGCGCCGGCGCGACGAACGCGGCCACCAGCACCGTGGTCAGGCCGGGAGCGCGCAGCTCGTACTCGGCGTAGTAGGGCACCCCGGCCAGGACCAGGTGGGTGGTCGTGGACATGGCCAGGTAGGCGGCGACCAGCCAGCGGAACTGCGCGTCGCGCAGGGCGGTGCGCAGCGCCCGCCACCCGCCGTGGCCTGCCGTCGTGGTGCTCGCCGCGGCGCCGCGCAGCCGGGCGATGCCGGCCACGCCGACGAGCATGGCGGCGAGCATCCCGACGGCCAGGACCACGCCCATGCGCTGGTAGCCGGCGCGGGTCGCGGCGTCGCCGCCGGTCACCAGTGGGGCCAGCAGCCCGGAGGCCAGGATGCCGAGGGTCAGCACGACCATCCGGAACGCCATCAGCCGGGTGCGTTCGTCGTAGCCGATGCGCAGGTCGGCCGGGGTAGCCAGGTAGGGGACCTGGTAGGCGGCGAAGAGCAGGTTGCCGGCGACGAAGAACACGGCCACCCACGCGGCGGCCGGCACGCCGGTCAGGCCGCCGGGCACGGCGAAGAGCGCGGCGAACGCGACCGGCAGGGCGCAGCCGAGCAGCAGCAGCCGCCGCCGGTCGCCCCGGCGGGCCTGCGCGACGTCGGCGCGGTGCCCGATCCAGGGGTGCAGCAGCACGTCGGCGATCTTCGGCAGCAGCAGCGCGAGGCCGGCCAGCCACGGCCCGACGGCCAGCACGTCGGTGAGGAAGTAGAGCAGCAGCAGGCCGGGCACGGTCACCCAGACGCCCATGCCGAGCGAGCCGGCCGCGAAGCCGGCCAGCGGGCCGCGGGGCAGTGTCGCGTCGGTGGCGGCCGCGGGCCGCCGGTCGAGCCCGGTCATCGCCGCATCCTCTCCGCAATCCAACAGTTGCTGGATTCTAGGGGCAGAATGGCGGCCATGACCATGCCCCGACGCCGTCCGGGTCGGCCCCGGCGCGACGAGACCCGACCGACCCGCGAGGTGGTGCTCACCGCAGCCACCGCGCTGTTCGCCGAACGCGGCTTCGACGCCGTCGGGCTGCGGGAGGTCGCCGCCGCCGCCGGGGTGGACGTCGCCACGGTCGCTCACCACACGGGTACGAAGGCGGCCCTGTACGAGGCGTGCTTCGCGCGGGTGTTCGCCGTCGAGCGGGAGGTCCTCACCGAGGCCGCCGCGCGGGCCCGCGCGGCCCTCGAATCCGGGCCGGACGCGGCGCGGCGGGCGCTGCACGACCTGGTGGACGCGTTCGTGGACTTCCTCCAGGGCCATCCGGAAACCACCGCGCTGTGGCTGCGGCGCTGGTTGGAGCCGCAGCGGCACGCCGAGCTGGACCAGCGCTACTCCGAGCCGCTCTACCGGCTGGTGGCGGAGCTGCTGACCGCCGCGGCGTCCGCCGGCGCGCTGGCCGAGCCGACCCCGCACATCACCGTGCGCAGCCTGGTCTGGGCGACGCACGGGCACGTCGTGGCGCTGGCCGCGGGCGCGCCGGGCGCTCGGGAACGGCGCGAGTTCCGGGCGTTCGTGCACCGCCTCCTGGACGGGCTCTACGGACCCCCGAGGCCTTGACGGGCCGCCGCCACCCGACGATTATCCATCGGACGTTGGATTAATTGGGGGCAGCGATGCAGGCACCACCCAGGGTTGCGGTGATCGGCGCCGGCGCGGCCGGGCTCGCCGCCGTCAAGGCACTGCGCGACGCGGCCGTCGCGGTGGTCTGCTTCGAGGCCACCGACCAGGTCGGCGGCCTCTGGGTGTACGGGGCGCCCGACTCGCCCGCGTACCGCACGCTGCACCTGAACACCAGCCGCGGCCGCACCGAGTTCGCCGACCACCCGATGCCCGCCGACTGGCCCGACTACCCGGACCACACGCGGGTCGCCGGCTACCTGGCCGACTACGCCGACCGGTTCGGGCTGCACGACGCCATCCGCCTGCGGCACACCGTCGAGCGGGTCACCCGGCGACCCGACGGCACGTGGACGGTCGCCGCCAGCGGGCCGGACGGGCCGGTCGAGGTCACCGTCGAGGCCGTGGTCGTCGCCAACGGACACAACCGGGCGCCCCGGCTGCCCGACCCGGCGTACCCCGGCGCCAGCACCGCCGAGCAGCTGCACAGCCACGACTACCGGGGCCCCGAGCAGCTGACCGGGAAACGCGTCCTGGTCGTCGGGGGTGGCAACTCGGCGATGGACATCGCGGTGGACGCCTCGTACGCCGCCGAGCGGACCCTGCTGTCGCTGCGCCGGGGCGTCTGGGTGGTGCCCAAGTACCTGCTGGGCCGCCCGTCGGACACCCTCAACGGCGCGCTGGCCCGCCGGCTGCCGTGGCGGCTGCGCCAGCGCATCAGCCAGACGATGCTCACCGCCACCGTCGGCAGCCCCGCCCGCTACGGCCTCCCCGCGCCCACGCACGGCTTCCTGCAGGACCATCCGACACTCTCCGACGGGCTGCTGTCCCGGCTGACCCACGGCGACGTCGAGGCCCGCCCCGGCGTCGCCGCCCTCGACGGCGATCGGGTCGAGTTCACCGACGGCCGCGTCGACGAGGTCGACCTGATCGTCTGGTGCACCGGGTACCGGGTGGAGATCGGGTTTCTCGACCCCGAGCTGCTCGGTGGCGGCGCCGACACCCTGCCGCTGTACCGGCACGTGTTCCACCCCGAGGCCCCCGGCCTGATGTTCGTCGGGCTGATGCAGTCCACCGGCTCCGCGTTCCCCCTGGTCGAGGCGCAGGCCAAGCTGATCGCCGCGCAGCTCGCCGGCCGGTACTCGCTGCCCGACCCGGCCCGGCAGCGGGCCTCCTGCCGGGCCGAGCTGCGGGCGGCGACGGCCCGCTGGGGGCAACGCCGCCCGGCGATGCGGGTGGACTTCGACGCCTACCTGGCTGAGCTGACCCGGGAACTGGCCTCGGGCGCCCGCCGCGCCCGCCCGGCCGGAGCGCGCCGGTGACGGGCCTGACCGGCCGGCGGGTCCTCGTCACCGGCGCGAGCGGCACCTTCGGCCGGCACCTCGGCGCCGCGCTGCACGCCGCCGGCGCCCGGGTGGTCGGGCTCGACCTGCGCGCGGGAGGCGACGACGACCTGCCGGTGCTCGGCTGCGACCTGACCGACCCGGCCGCCGTCCCCGCCGCGGTGCACGCCGCCGTCGAACGCCTCGGCGGGCTCGACCTGCTGATCAACAACGCCGGGGTCGGTGGCCCCGCCCCTGCCGAGCTGCCACCCGACGAGGTGGTCCGCCAGCAGTTGGAGGTCAACCTGCTCGCCGCGTGGCGCACCACCGCCGCCGCGCTGCCCCCGCTGCTCGCCGCGCGCGGCCGGGTGATCTTCGTGGCCAGCCGGATGGCGGTGCTGCCGCTGCCGCTCGCCGCCGCGTACGGGGTCAGCAAGCGGGCCCTCGTCGCGTACGCCGACGCGCTGCGCCACGAGGTGGGCACCCACGTCGGGGTGAGCGTCGTCTACCCGAGCATGGTGGCCTCACCGATCCACGACAGCACCGCCGAGGCCGGGCTGTCCCTGCGGGGAGTGTCCCGCCCGGAGCCCGTCGAGGGTGTCGTCGCGGCGATCCTGCGCGCCGCCACCGCCCGACGGGCGCCCCGGGACGTGGCGACCACCCGACGCGGCCGGCTGGAGATGGCCGTCGGCCGGCACGCGCCCGCGCTGGCCGACCGGCTGGTGCGCCGTACCCTCGCCGCCCGGCTCGCCGCCGGTGACCTGGACGCCGCGCCGCTGGCCGCCGGGATGCTGCGCCGCCACCGGGGGCGGTGACCGCCAGGTCAGGGCGTGGCGACCGCGGCGCGGGACCGGTCGGCGGCGATGCGCACGGCCAGCGCCGCGAGGGCCGTGCCGGTCACCCAGCGCTGCACCCGCAGCCACACCGGCCGGCGGGCGAAGAAACCGGCCAGCGCGCCGGCGCTGAGCACGATCAGCGCGTTGACGCTCAGCGCGACGGTGATCTGGGTCAGGCCCAGCAGCAGGCTCTGCGCCGCCACGTGCCCCCGCGCCGGGTCGATGAACTGGGGCAGCAGCGACACGTACAGGATGGCGATCTTCGGGTTGAGCAGGTTGGTGACCAGGCCCATGGTGAACAGCCGCCGCGGCGGGTCCGGTGGCAGCGGCGCGGGCGTGAACGGCGACCCGCCGCCCGGGCGCAGCGTGCGCCACGCCAGCCACAGCAGGTAGCCCGCGCCGGCCAGCTTCACCACCGCGTACAGCGTGGGGACCAGGACGAACACGGCGGCCAGGCCGGCGACCGCGGTGGCCAGGTAGACGCCGAACCCGGCGGCCACCCCGAGCAGCGAGATCAGCCCGGCGCGGCGGCCCTGCGCCACCGAGCGGGAGACCAGGTAGACCACGTTCGGGCCGGGCGTGAGCACCAGTCCCAGCGCCACCAGCGCGATCCCCAGCAGCGCACCCGTGCCGATCATGACGTTGCCCCCGTTCGCCGCCGCCTGGAGGAGAACCTAGACCGACCGGCGGCCCCGGCCCAGGACCACCTCACCGATGGTGGCCTGCGAATCGGTCGCGCGGGCGCAAACCACCTCGCGGGAATGGTCACCCGCCTGGACGCGCTGACCTGTGGCACGTGTGTCGCCGCGAGCCGGAGGCGGCGCGTTACGGTGGCCAGGGGAGGTGCCGCAGGGTGACCGAGGCGTGGGACGCGGCCGTGGAGGCGCAGATCCGGGGAGCCGTGCAACGCGGCGAGTTCGACAACCTGCCCGGCATGGGCAAGCCGATCCCCGGGCGCGGAATGCCGTACGACGAGTCGTGGTGGATCAAGAGTTTCCTGGAGCGCGAGAAGCTACCCAGCGACCTGCTGCTGCCCACCCCGCTGCAACTGCGCCGGCGCATCGAGCAGGTCCCCGACGAGGTCCGTGGCCTGCCCACCGAGCAGTCCGTGCGGGACTTCGTGGGACAGCTCAACACGCAGATCGTCGCCTGGCTGCGCAACCCCGAGGGGCCTCGGGTGGCCGTGCGGCCGGTGAACGCCGACGAGGTCGTCCGTCGCTGGCGTGCCGAGCGCGCCGGACCCGAGGTCACGGTCACGGCCACCGACCCGGCGACCGTCACCGACCCGGCCGTCGCGCCGGCCCGCCGAGCCCGCCGGCGCTGGTGGCTGCGCTGGCGCCGCCGGGGCTGAGAACGGATCAGTCCACCGCCGCGCGCCACGTCCAGGACGTGCGCCGTGCCCGACCGGGCAGCTCGCCGCGACCGGTCATCCACAGCAGCACGTCGGGCGCGGCGCCGGCCGGGGCGTCCGGGAAGAGGCGCCGCAGCACCAGCGCGCTCAGTCGGGGCGACGGCCGCCACGGCACACCGAGGCCGAGGGTGATGTCGTGGGTGTGCAGCAACGTCTCGGCCACCCCCATCGCGGCGAAGCCGGCCGGGTCGCAGGGGCCGAAGTGCCAGGCCCGCGCGTCCGGTGCGGCGGCGTCGACGGCGACGGCGAGCAGCCCGGCGCAGGCGCGCGCCACGTCGAGCACCCGCGCCGGGTCCGCGGTGGGGGAGACCCGCAGGTCGTACGGCAGGTAGCCGTCCTGTGCGAGGCCGGTGACCTGGCCGGCGTACGCGAGCAGGTCGTGCGCGATGTGCGCCGCGGTGGTCCAGCAGCTCCACGTCAGCGTGCCGGCGGGCACCGACCAGTCGCGTTCGCGGTGCGGCGTCAGCGCCCGCGTCATCTCGTCGGACGCCTCCCGCAGGTCGGCGCCGGTCACCGTGGACACCCGTGGCCCCGGTGGCCAGCACCGTGAAAGGTCGATCCGTGCAAGAATCCATCCTCGCAATCGGGGGAGGCGAACAGGATGTTGCCCAGCCTGGTGGTGGACACGACGGTACTGCCGCCGCCGGAGCGGTTCGATTTCTGGTACGCCCTGGTCGCCCAGGAGGCTGCGCCCGCGCACATCACCAGCGCACGGCTGGACAACTTCGTCGCGTACGCCCAGGCCATCGACCTCGGCCGGATCCGGTTGACCTCACTGCGGTACCCCTCGCTGCACGCCACCCGGCCCGCCGGGCTGATCCGCCGAGCCGAGGCGGACATCTACCAGCTCGCGCTGCCACTGACGGGTCGCAGCACCCTGGTCCAGGACCGCACCGAGACCACGCTCGTCGCCGCCAGCCATTTCACCCTGCTGGACACCGCGCGCCCGTACATCGCCCGGCACCGCGCGGACGGCCCCGGTCTCGCCGCGACGATCACCGTGCAGATACCCCGCGCGGCGCTGCCGTTGGCACCGGACCGGCTGCGCCACCTGCTGGCCACGCCGCTGCCCGCACGCCTCGGCGTCGGCGGGCTGTTGACCCACCACCTGCGCAGCATCGCGGCCCACCCGGAGCAGTACGAGGCGGCGCAGGCCGAGGTCCTGGGCACCGTGACGCTGGACCTGCTCGCCGCCACGCTCGCTCAGCACCTCGACATCGAGGACACCCTCTCACCGGAGGCCCGGCACACCGCCCTGCGCGCCCGCGTCGTCGACTTCATCGACCGCCACCTCGACAGCGCCGAGCTCAGCCCGCGTAGCGTCGCCGCCGCCCACCACATCTCGCTGCGGTCGCTGCATCGCCTGTTCGAAGGGGAGGCGACGACGGCTGCCGAGCTCATCCGCGCCAAGCGCCTGGAGCGGTGCCGGCGTGATCTCAGCAACCCGCTGCACCTGCGCCAGCCGGTCCATGTCATCGCCGCACGCTGGGGGTTTGCGGACAAGGCTCACTTCAGCCGCCTCTTCCGTGCTCGCTACGGACGTTCACCGCAGGCGTACCGGATGGCCATCGCGCACCGAGAACGGTGACTGATTCCCCAGCCGCCCGTTCTTCCCTGCACCGTGGCGAGGCGGCCGGGTGTGCGGAACCGCTAGCGCCGCCGGCGATCGGTCGGGTCGTCCGCCACGAAGTCACGGACAGCGGCCCGGATGGTCTCGCCGTACGGGTCGTCCGGTAGCTGCGCCAGGTGTTCGCGGGCTCGGGCGAGGTACTCCCGGGCCGGGCCGGTGTTGGCCAGCCGCCGGTGGCAGTCGGCAAGGTTCAGGTACAGCGACGGCAGGAACGCCTGCACCTGGAGCGAGGGCAGGTAACGCTGGGCGCGTTCGGCGGTCAGTTCGGACACAGCGGCCAGGGCCCGTTCGTCCCAAGCCAGCTCCGCCTCGGTGGTGTCCTGCAGGTCGGCGAGGTGGTGGGCCAGGGTGCAACGGTGCAGGGCGTCACCGGCGGGGCCGATCTCGTCCCACAGCGTGGTGAGCAGCTCACGGGCCTGGGCGGGTGCGCCGGTCTGGCCGAGCTGCACCGCCTCGATGATGCGGGTCATGGTCGGATCGGGTGCCGGCTGGTCGTTCACGTCGCCGATGCTCGGGCCTCGACCGGGTCGAGGGTCAAGCGGATGGCGGCGCCGGTTCAAAGAACTGGACGCGATCATGTACGGGCTTGTAGTTTGCAGGGGACCGCGACACCGCCCGAGGAGGTGAGACCCATGAACGCTGGTTCGATGTGGGTGCTCCCCCTGCCGTCACGGTTTGGGCGACTGACGTAGGTGTCGCCGGGAGCGCCTCTCACAACAAGGCACTCCCGAAAGGCCACTCCTGTGCCCTCCGCGCACGTCACCGCCGAACCCCCGTCGACCGACACGGGCCGGCGCGACCCCATCGTGAACGACGCCTCCGAACTTTCATCGCCGAGCCCCATCTTCGATGTGATCATCGCCGGCTGTGGGCCGACGGGTGCGATGCTCGCCGCCGAGCTGCACCTGCACGACGGGCGGGTCCTCGTCCTGGAGAAGGAGACCGAGCCGACCTCGGCCGTCCGGATCGTCGGCCTGCACATCCGCAGCCTCGAGTTGATGGCGATGCGCGGACTGCTGACCCGGTTGCTCGAGCATGGACGAAAGCGTCCGGCCGCCGGCTTCTTCGCCGCCATCAACAAGCCCGCGCCCACCGGGCTGGACTCCGCGTACGCCTATCTGCTGGGCATACCGCAGCCGGTCATCGAACGTCTGCTCGAACAGCACGCGATCGATCTGGGCGCGCAGGTCCGGCGCGGCCAGGCGGTCACCGGTCTCGCGCAGGACGACGAGGGTGTGACCGTCGAGCTGTCCGACGGGCAACAGCTGCGCACGCGCTACCTCGTCGGCTGTGACGGCGCGCGCAGCACGGTGCGCAAACTCCTGGGCGTCGGTTTCCCCGGCGAGCCCGCGCGCACCGAGACGCTGATGGGCGAGATGGAGGTGGGTGTGCCGCCGGAGGAGGTCGCCGCCACGGTGGCCACGTTCCGCGAGACCCATAAGCGATTGTGGCTCCGTCCCGCAGGCGTCGGCGTCTACAGTGTCGTGGTCCCAGCGGCGGACGTCAGCGACCGCGCGCGACGGCCCACGCTTGAGGACTTCAGACAACGACTGCGGGCCGTGGCCGGAACCGATTTCGGCGTGCACTCCCCGCGCTGGATGTCCCGCTTCGGCGACGCCACCCGGCTGGCCGAGCGGTATCGGGTCGGGCGGGTGCTGCTGGCCGGCGACGCCGCCCACATCCATCCGCCCATCGGCGGGCAGGGCCTCAACCTGGGTGTCCAGGACGCGGTCAACCTCGGCTGGAAACTGGCCGCGCAGGTCCGTGGCTGGGCGCCGGAAACGCTGCTGGACACCTATCAGGCCGAACGTCATCCGGTCGCCGCGGACGTGCTGGACAACACCCGCGCCCAGACGGAACTGCTGTCCAGCGAACCGGGCGCGCAGGCCGTACGCCGGCTGCTCACCGAACTGATGGATTTCGACGAGGTGAACCGCCATCTCCTGGAGAAGATCACCGGGGTCGGGATCCGGTACGACGTCGGCGAGGGCCCCGACCTGCTCGGCCGCCGCCTGCGCGACGTCGACCTGCGGCACGGCAACCTCTACGCTCTGCTGCACCGCGGCCGCGGCCTGCTGCTGGACCGCACCGAACGCCTCAGCGTCGGCGGCTGGTCAGACCGGGTCGACCACCTCGCGGACCCGACCGCGGACCTGGACGTTCCGGGTGTGCTGATGCGCCCAGACGGTCACGTCGCCTGGATCGGCGACGACCAGCAGGACCTGGACGATCACCTGTCGCGCTGGTTCGGCGAGCCCGCCGACCAGGGTCGCCGACTCTGACGGAAGACCGGTGTTGCGCCACGCGGCGGGCGGCCGAGCGTCGGCGTCAGTCGAGGACTGGCGTCGATCGCCCCTCGTCCACGGTGTACGCGCCCGTGGAGATCACGCCGAGGGTCGTGGGCGTCAGAACAGGCGTTTCCCGGTTCCGACGACGACCGGGTACTGCGGTGTGTCACTGGAAGGGGATATACCTCAGAGTCATATTCATACCTCTGAGGTATATCGCTTACCGGCGCGGCAGCGCCCAGGCGGGCCTGAGACGCGCTTTCGCGCCTGCGATGATCTGCCTGGTGTAGCGCCTGCACGAGCCTCCAACTGCCGTGGACCTGGAGCTCTCGGCCGGGAAGCTCCTTGAGCCGGCGCGCGGCGTCGACGATGCCGGTGCGGCAGGCGGAGGCTAGCTGCCCGGCCGCGGGCCGGTCTTGTACGGGACGACATCGTCGGGTCGTCGCCCGCCCGTAGCCCTCGCGCGGTGCGCCCGACGTAGCGCCGCAGCGCATGTGCCAGGTGAGCCTGGTCGAAGTACCCCAGCGCCTCGACAACCGCGCACCAGTCGAGACCGTCGCGCAGCATCGTGGCCGCGGCGTTCGCACGGTCGCTCTGGGTCGCGGCAATCCGCGACAGGCCGGTGATCGCGCGGTGCTGCCGCTGGAGGGTCCGCGTTGACCGCGTCCGCATCGGTGTCGCGATGCGTGAATCGCAAGCCCAAGGCCCCTTCATAGCGTTCTGGCGTCGTCGGCTCCTGAGCGTAGAGGAGCGAGCAGCGGGCCAGTCGGCGCTCATTTTCGGTTTACCAGTAACGATAATCCGATAATCCACTCCCACAAAAGGGGCATACCGTGCGCACATCATAATGACAGTTATTGTGCGTAAGGGGTCAGGATGGTGTACGCGCGAGATCGCGGCTGCTGTCCAGCCTCGCGGAGCGCGGACAGCTGGCGTCACGGGTGCCCATCGGGCCTGACGAGGCTCTACCGCAGGAGGCCGCGGCATTAGTGTTCGACCGTGGACTGCTACGTCTGTGACCAGAATCGGCGGATCGACACCCTGCCGGCCCGTGAGCTCGTCGCCGCTGACGAGCACTGGCGGGTCGCCCACGCGTTCGACTCGACCTTGCCCGGGTGGCTGGTGCTCGTTCCGCGCCGGCACGTGACGTCGATCGCTGAGCTGTCCGACGCCGAGGCGGCCAGCCTCGGCACGTGGCAGGTCCGGCTGTCGCGCGCCCTGCACGCCGTGACGGGGTGCGCGAAGACCTACGTCATCCAGCTCGCCGAGAAGGAAGGTTTCGCCCACGTGCACTTCCACGTGGTGCCACGGATGCCAGATCTCCCGGCTGATCGCCGCGGCCCTGCGGTCTTCGGCTACCTGAACGCCGCCGAGGGTGACCGCCTTGACGAGGCGCAGCAGGATGACATCGCCGCCGCGCTCCGCGCACAGCTCGAACCGGCGCGATGAGGAGCTGGTGACGAAGCCCTATCCCGGGACGTACGCCGAGCGCGCCTGAGCCACCTCGGCTGCCTGGCGTTCGCGCCAGCGGCGCTGGCTGTCCCGGTTGCAGGCGCGGCACGTGCGGCGGTACCGGCCCGTCGACTCGTCGAGTTCGCGCTCGTGCCCGTTGCGGCAGGTCGGCGTCTGCGTTCTCGTGCGGCAGTTGTCCGCGTGGCTGACCTGCCGCAGGTGGGTGGGCTCGACGCAGTCCTTTGCGGGGCAGAGGTGGTCGACCTCCAGGTCGGGGTCGTACCCGCCGACGAAGACGGCGTAGGCCGCGATGTGCGCCCAGGCTCTGCCGGCGACCTTCTGGTAGACGCCGCGCTGTGAGCCGTAGCCGCGGATGATCAGGCAGCCGTCGGCCTGCCGGACCGAACGCTGCAGCAGATACTCACGCAGACTGTCCTCGGTGAAGTGTCGGGACAGGCCGTTGACCCCGCTGAGCACGCCGTCACCCTATCCGGGGAGGCGGGCCGCCTGCTCGGGCAGGTCCACGTCGGTGCCGTCGGCGACGTCGGCGCAGGGGACCAGCCGTACCTCGTCGCCCCGGGCCCGCAGGTAGTCCCGCGCGCCCCGGTCTCCGGTGGCCGCCTCGGCCGCGTCGGCCCAGTGCTGTCGGCCGAGCAGCACCGGATGCCCGCGTCGACCGTCCGCATAGGTGGCCACGGCGAGGGAGTCGGCGGTGGCGTCGCGGGCAATGCGGCGTACCGCCTCGGGGGTGAGGCCGGGCATGTCGACCAGGGTGACCACGACGGCCACGGCCGGACTGGCCGTCAGGGCGGACAGCCCGGCCCGCAGGGACGAGCCCATGCCTGTCGCCCAGTCGTCGTTGAGCACCACGCCCGGCAGTCGCGTCCGGGAGCGGACCTGGTCGGCCTGCGCGCCGAGCACCACCACGACCGGTTGGCAGCCGGCGGCCGTGAGGATCGCCGCCGCGTGGTCCACCAGGAGTCGCCCCCGGTAGGGCAGGAGGGCCTTCGGCATGCCGAGTCGACGCCCGGCGCCGGCCGCGAGGAGCAGTCCCGCCGTCACCATGGGCCGAGCGTAGTCAGCCGCGCGCCCCTCGGCGTCGGATCGGGATGGGCTTCCGGGGGTGAACCGGTCGGCCGGGACCGCTAGCATGCATCTCGTATCTGCTGTCACGTATTTACGGTGAGGTGCCGGATGACACCGGACGAGACGTCGGCGTGGCAACGACTCTGCCCCCTGCCGATGGCCCAGGTCGACCCGCTGCCGGCGATCGCCCGTCACCTGGGTCACCCCGACACCGCCCGCCGGCTCGCGGCGGCCGACGCGGGGCGCACACCACCGGACGACGTCCTGGCCGAGCTGCGGGAGATCGGCGTCGCCGCCGTGTACTACCCCGACAGCGCCACCGCCGTGCACGTCAACGCCCTCAACGCGCAGGCCGCGCGGCACAGCGGGAGCCTCGCCATCACGCTCGGGGTCAACGCGCTGGCCCTGCTGCCGCTCTGCATCGCCGGCACGCCGGAGCAGCGCGATCGGGCGGGCGCGGTGCTGCGCGACGGTGGCGCCGCCGCCATGCTGCTCACCGAGCTGGCGCACGGCAGCAACCTGGCCCGCACCGGCACCCGCGCCGACCCGGTCGACGGCGGGTACCGGCTGACCGGGGAGAAGCAACTGATCAACGGCGGCACCCGGCACGACCTGCTGGTCACCCTGGCCCGGCTTGCCGACACCGACCGCTTCGGCCTGTTTCTCGCCGAACGCGACGACACGGTGACGGCCCTGCCCCGGTGGCGGACGCTGCCCGCCGTTGCCGCCGACATCTCCGGCGTACGGTTCGCCGGCACTCCGGCCCAGCCGATCGGCGCGCCCGGCGACGGGCTGACCATCCTGCAGCTGACCCTGGCGCTGTCGCGGGGTGGCATCGGCTCACTCGCCTCCGGCGCCGCCAGCGGCGCGCTCGCCCAGGCCGTGCGGTACGCCCGCGAGCGCGACGTCTACGGCGAACCGATCGTGCACCTCGGCGCGATCGCCGAACACCTCGTCCGGGCGGCGGCCCTCGACGTGCTGGTCGCGGCGACCGCCGTGAAGGCCACGTTCCTCATCAACGCGCTCGGGCCGGCCGCCGCGTACGCCGCCGCCGTGGCCAAGTACGCCTGCTGCGAGCTGGCCGAGCAGGCAGTCACCGAGGGCCGCGCGGTGCTGGGATCGCGGGCCCTCGTCGAGGAGTTCGGGTACGCGGCGCGGGTCCGTGACGTGCTGCTCTACGGCGTGTTCGACGGCACCCGCCACATCCTGCTCGACCAGTTGCAGTGGCGGTTGGAACGCTTCGCCGCCGGCTCGGACCGCTCCGGTGACGGCTATCGGCTGCTGGCCGAGGCGTACTCCCGGACACCGCAACCGCTGGTGCGGGCCGCGCGGCTGCGGCTGCGCCCGTACGCCCCGGGCCCGGCCGCCCGCGCCGCGACGCTCGCCGCCCGGACCGGTCGTCCGGCGGTGGCCGCGCTCGGCGCGCTTCTCACCCGCCTGGTCGACCTGGTCGGGGAGGCCCGCCGCGACGGGCGGTGGGCCGCCGACCAGGCCTGGCGGTTCGCCGCCGCCGGCGTCCTCGCCGAGGCCGAGGCGCTGCTCGCCGCCGTCGAGCTGATCGACCCCGAGTGCCGTGCCGTCGCCGGCCTGCCCGGGCGGGCCGCCGCCCGGGACGAGGCGGCGCTGGGTTACGCACTGGGCTGGCGCGGCGCCGACCTCGCCACCCGGGTCCAGGTGCTCGCCGCCGACCTGCGCGCCGACCGCCCGGCCGACACGGCACCCGGTCACCCGGACCTGGTCGGCGCGTTCGCCTGCGAGCTGGCGCCGGCCCGTGCCGCGCTGCGCCACTGGCTGACATCGCCACCCGCCGAGCGGGCGGCGACGGACGCGCTCGCAGGACCACCGACGCCGGACGGACCCGACGGCGACGGCATGACCGGCAGATCCGCGACGGCAGACCGGCTCAGCGCCGGGATGCGGTGATGGCGCGTCAGGGCGCGTCACCGGACCGGCGGCTGCGGGTGGCGGGACAGGAAGCATCGCCGGAGCGGCGGCTGCGGGTGGCGGTCGACGTCGCCGGCGCGGATCTCGGGCCGGAGCCCGTCGTCGCCGGCGCGCTGGCCGCGGCCGCCACGGTGGACATCGCGCTGGTCGGCCCGCAGGCGCTCATCCGACCGCTGCTGCCCGGCGGTGTCGCGCCGGCGGGCGTACGAGTGGTGCACGCCCCGGACGTGGTCGGCATGGGTGAGGATCCGGTGGCCGCGACATACGCCAAGCGGCGCTCCTCGCTCCTGGTCGCCGCCGGGGAGGTGGCGGCGGGTCGGGCGGATGCCATGGTGACGCCGGGCAACACCGGCGCGGCGGTGCTCGCGGCCGCCGTCCGGCTGGGTCGGGTGCCGGGGGTGAGCAACCCGGCCCTGGCGACGGTGCTGCCGGTGCCGGGCGCCGGTCCGACCGTGCTGCTGGACATCGGCGCGACGGCGGCGGCCGTACCGGAGTGGCTGGTCGAGTTCGCAGTGCTGGGCGCGGAGTACGCGCGCGGGAGGCTGGGGCTGGCGCGGCCGCGGATCGGCCTGCTGTCCAACGGACACGAGGCGGTCAAGGGCGGGCCGGTCCGCCGCGACGCGCACCTCCTGCTGGCCACGATGCCCGGTTACAGCGGTCAGATCGAGGCGTACGACGTGCTCGGAGGCCGGGTCGACGTGGCGGTGACCGACGGGTTCACCGGCGACGTGGCGTTGAAGATGTACGAGCGGACGTTGGACGCCACAGTCGGCCTGGCGCTGGACGCGGTGCGGGCGTTCTCACCCATCGGGGCGCTGGCGCGTGAGCGGCGGCGGCGGGTGACCCGGGCGGTGCGCGACGGGCTCGCGGCCGAGCCGGGGGGAGCGCTGCTCGGCGTACGCGGTGTGTGCGTGATCTGCCACGGAACGGCCACCGCGGTCGACGTCGAGGCGAGCGTGCGTATCGCCGGGGAGTGCGTCCGCTCGGGTGTGGTCGAGCGGATCGCCGCCGCCTTCGCGGCCTCGTCGCGCCAGCGACTACGTAGCCGGCGCAGCCCTGTCGACGGATGAGTTATCCGTTCTCGTATCTGGCTTTACCCAGACAAGCGTTGATATGGTTCCGGGATTCCTGGCATGAGGGTGGTGCGATGTCACAACAGTTGATCCAGGTCAGCGATCTGCGCCGGTCGTTCGGCGCGACGACGGCGGTCGACGGGGTGAGCTTCGAGGTGGCCGCGGGCGAGGTGGTCGGCCTGCTCGGGCCCAACGGCGCGGGAAAGACCACCACGATCCACTGTCTCACCACGCTGCTGAAGCCGGACTCCGGCACCGCCCGCGTCGCCGGCTTCGACGTCGTCGCCCAGGGCGCCGAGGTGCGCCGCAGCATCGCGGTCACCGGCCAGTTCGCGGCCCTCGACGAGCTGCTGACCGGCCGGGAGAACCTGGTGCTGTTCGGCCGGCTGCTCGGGCTGGGCCGGCAGGCGGCTGCCGCCCGCGCGGACGAGCTGGTCGACCGCTTCGACCTGGACGAGGTGGCGGGCAAGGCGGTGCGCACCTACTCCGGTGGCCTGCGCCGCCGCCTCGACCTGGCCGCGAGCCTGGTGGTCGACCGGCCCGTGCTGATCCTCGACGAGCCGACCACCGGCCTCGACCCGCGCAGCCGGCGGGCCCTGTGGGAGGTCGTCCGGGAGTTGCGCGACGGCGGCACGGCCGTGCTGCTCACCACGCAGTACCTGGAGGAGGCCGACCAGTTGGCCGGGCGGGTCCTGCTCATCGACCACGGTCGGGTCGCTGCCGAGGGCACCCCCGACGAGCTCAAGCGTCAGCTCGGCGGCGCGGTCTGCGAGGTGCGCATCGAGGACCCGCGCGCCCGGGCGGTCGCGGCCGGGCAGCTACGGGCGGCGTTCGAGGGGCTGACCGAGGACGAGGACGTGCTGCGGCTGGCCGCCGGCTCCGGCACGCTGACCGAGGTGGTGCGGCGGCTGGAGTCGGCGGGTGTGGAGGCCGACGACGTCACCGTGCGGCGGCCCACCCTGGACGAGGTGTTCCTCTCCCTGACCGGGCCCGTCGACACCGAGAAGGCGGTCGGGGCGGACGCGGCGGGAGCCGGCCGGTGAGCACCACGACGGCGGTGGCGGCCAGCGGGCCGCGGCAGTTCGCCGTCCTGGCCGCCCGCAACCTGCGGCAGGCTCGCGCGGGCCGGTCGGTCGGCCTGACCGTCGTGTTTCCGCTGACGTTCTTCGCCGGTTTCATGGTGGTCTTCCAGCGGCTGATGTCCGACTACGGGATCGCCTACGAGCAGTTCCTTCCGCCCGCGATCGTCGTGCAGACCACCGCCCTGGTCGCCATGTCGGCCTGCTACCTGATCGCCGGCGACGCGCGCAGCGGGCTGATCGCCCGGTACCGGACGCTGCCGATGAGCGCGGTCGTGGTGCCGCTGGCCCGGCTCGTGGTGGACGCGGCCCGCGCCGCCGTCGCGGTGGCGGTGATCCTCGTCGCCGCGGTGCTCGTCGGTTTCCGGTTCACCGCCGGGGCGGCCCGCGCCGCGGGCTTCGTCGCGCTGGCGGTCGGCTTCGCGGTGGTGCTCGCGGCGGGCTGCGCGGCCCTGGGGCTGGGCGCCCGCGACCCCGAGCAGGTGTACTCGGCGCTGACCCTGCCGTACCTGGTGCTCACCACGGTCTCCACCGCCTTCGTCCCGGTCGACGCGTTTCCGGGCTGGCTGCAGCCGGTGGTCGAGGTGTCACCGTTCTCCGCCCAGGTCGACGCGTTGCGCGCGCTGTCCACCGAGGGCGCCGACGAGAGGGTGTGGCCGGCGCTCGTCTGGCTGCTGGTCCTGGGGCTGCTGTTCGGCGCGGCCGCGGCACGTTCGTTTCGGAGGAGCCGATGAGTACCGTCACGCAGGCCTCGCTGTTCGCCGGGCGTAACCTTCGCCGGTTCTTCCGGGCGCCGCCCGCGCTGGTCTACGCGTTCGCGTTCCCGGTGCTGCTCCTGCTCACCCAGTACGCGGTCTTCGGCCGGATCGTCGGTGACGGCGACCGGCAGCACTACCTGGAGCGGTTGGCCCCGCTGGTGGTGCTGTCCACCGCCGCGTTCGGGTCGCCGTCGAGCGCCGTCGGTTTCCTGCGCGACCTGCGCGGCGGGCTGGTCGACCGGCTGCGCACCATGCCGGTGGCGCCGGGGGCGCTGCTGGCCGGTCGGGTCGTCGGTGACGTGCTGCGCATCGTCGGAATCGGAGCGCTCACCACGGGCGTGGCGATGCTGCTGGGCTTCCGGTTCCGGGAGGGGCCGCTGGCCGTCGTCGGCTTCTTCGCGGTGATCGCGCTGTTCGGCCTGCTGTGGGCGGCGATCGCGTTGTGGCGGGGCTCCGGTCCCGGTGACGAGGAGTCGCTGCCGCCGTCGCTGACCGGCCCGGCGACCCTTCTGTTCATCTTCTCCTCGGGGTTCGTGCCGGTGTCGGCGTTCCCCTCGGTGGTGCAGCCGGTGGTGCGGGCCAACCCGTTCTCGGTCGCCACCGAGGCGCTGGTCGGCCTGTCCAGTGGCGGGCCGGTGCTGTGGCCGGTGCTGCAGACCCTCGCGTGGGTGCTCGGGTTGGGCACGGTCTGCCTGCTGGTGGCGGTGCGCCGGTTCGGCCGCCGCGCCGACGGCTGAGCCCTCGTCAGACGGGGCTGGCCATCCGGTAGAGCATCTGCTGCCCGCCGGTGGCCAGCAACAGCCCGCTGTCGGACCAGACGCGGGCGCGGGCGCCGAGCACTCCACCGGTGGCGGCGGCGGCCTCGCCCTCCACCAGCAGCCAGCCCGTGCCGTCGTCGCCGCCCTGGAAGCCCACGTACAGGTCCATGCTCGGGGCCATGAACGTGGTCCGCTCGAACGCCTGCACCACCGCCGGGAACTGCACCACGTCGACGGCGAAGACCAGGCGGGCCGCCGCCAGCCAGGGGTCCGCGTCGGCTGGCAACTCCTCGTGCAGCCGTAGCCAGCCCCGGATGGTGGGCACGCCGTCGCGTTGCGGCTGCCAGCCGCCGGCCGGCCAGCCGGCCAGGCGTACCTCGTAGCACCGCTCCCAGATCGGCAGCACCGGCAGGCCGTCGCGGCGCATCAGCTCGACCAGGGTGGGCAGCTCGTCGGGTTTGGGCAGGTCCGGTGGTGGCATCCAGCGCCGTTCGGGGCCGAGCAGGCCGGCGGCGATGGTCCAGACGTACGCGGCGAGCAGGATCCGGCCGCGCTGGCGCAGGGTGACGTGCAGGGCGGCGGCGCGTCGGGTGCCGTGCACGCGGGTGACCTCGACGTCGACCTCGCCGTAGCGCGGCGGCGCGAGAAACTGGCAGCTCAGGCTCACCGGCAGCATGGCGCCGGCCTCCTCGCCCGCCGCGCGCAGCGCGATCGCGGCCAGGTAACCGCCGTTGGGCCCCCAGACCGACCAGTCCTCCGACAGGTGGGCCTGGTAGTGACCGGGCGCGGTCTGCCGTACCGCGGCGTCGTCCGCGAGACTGGCCATCGAGGACCCCTTCCGGCGTCGGGACGCGTGAAAACAAGATACTGCAGATCAAAACCAGATACGAGTACGATGCGGCGCATGGATCTGCGTGACAGCGCCGAGGAGGCCGAGTTCCGGGCGGGCCTGCGTGCCTGGTTGGCGGGCGTGGTGCCGGTGACCGTCGGCCCGGACGGGGCGCCGCCGCAGGGGCGGTGGGGCGACATCGAGGCGGTGCGGTCGTTCACCCGCGCGCTGCACGCCGCCGGGTACGCGGGCCTGACCTGGCCGGCCGAGCACGGCGGGCGCGGGTTGTCCCCGGCCTACCAGGCGATCTACCTGGAGGAGACAGCCCGGGCCGAGGCCGCCGAGCACATCGGAGTCATCGGCCTGGGCATGGTCGGGCCGACCATCATCGCCTGCGGGTCGCCCGAGCAGCGCGCCTGGTATCTACCGCGCATCCTCACCGGGGACATCATCTTCTGTCAGGGCTTCTCCGAGCCGGAGGCCGGCAGCGACCTGTCCGCCGTGCGGACGCTCGCGCGCCGCGACGGCGACGAGCTGGTGGTGACCGGGCGCAAGGTGTGGTCGTCGTACGCGCACCTCGCCGACCACTGCCTGCTGCTGGCGCGCACCGACCCCGAGCAGCGCCGCCACCGCGGGCTGACCTGCCTGCTGGTGGACCTGCGCTCGGCCGGCGTCACGGTGCGCCCGATCCGCCAGATGACCGGCGAGGCCGAGTTCGCCGAGATCGAGTTCGACGAGGTGCGGGTGCCGCTCGACGCGGTGGTCGGTGCGCTCGACGACGGGTGGCGGGTCGCGATGACCACCCTCGCCCACGAGCGGGGCACCTTCGGGTTCACCCTGACCGCTCGGCTGGACGTGGCGTTCCGCCGGCTGGTCGCGACCGCGAAGGCCCGCGGCCGCGACACCGACCCGGTCGTACGCGACCAGCTCGCCGCCCGCTACGTCGAGTTGGAGGGTCTGCGTTGGACCAACCGGCGGGGGTTGGCCGCGCTGGCGCGTACCGGGGTGCCCGGCCCGGAGACGTCGGTGATCAAGCTGCGCTGGTCGCAGGCGCACCAACGGCTCACCACCCTCGCCGTGCAGCTGCTCGGCGACGACGCCGAACCGGACGGCTGGGACCCCTATTGGCGGCACCAGATGTTGCGCAGCCGCGCCAACACCATCGAGGGCGGCACCTCCGAGGTGCTGCGCAACCTGGTCGCCGAGCGCGTACTGGGCCTGCCCCGGTCGTACTGACCGCCGACTCGCCCACGACGAGGGGAGACCTCATGGACTTCGCACTGACCGGTGAGCAGGAGGCGCTGCGGGACACCGCGGCGAAGTACCTCGCCGACGACCGGGCCGCCGACGACGGCCAGGCGTGGGCCGAGGTCACCGACCTGGGCTGGCTCGACGCGGAGCTGGGCACCGTCGAGTTGGCGCTGCTCGCCGAACGGATGGGCTGGGCGCGCAGCCCATCACCCTGGTGGGCCACCGTGGGCCTGGCCGGCCCGGCGCTGCGGGCGGCGGGCCGGCCGATCGCCGCTGCAGCGACGCTGGCCTGGGCGTGGGCGATCGGCCCCGGCACCCTCGCCGAGGCGGTTGCCGCCGCCCGCCGACCAACAGGCGCACGCTCGTCGACGGACGCCCCGGGTGTTGGCTGCGCCGTCGCGGCCGACGGCACGCTGACCGGCCGCGCGGTCCGCGTGCCACACGCGCTCGACGCGGTGGACCTGGTGGTGGCCGCGACCGGGGCGTCCGGCGTGGAGCTGCGCCTGGTCGACGCGTCGGCGGTGCAGGCGACGCCGGCCGGTGCCGGCGGGCAGGCGCTCGATGAGAGCCGCACCGTCTCGACGGTGGAGCTGACCTGCGTACCCTCGACGCTCCTCGTGGCCGCGGACGCCGCCGCCGACGTGCTCGCGCTGACCCGGCGGCGGGCCCTGGCGCTGCTCGCCGCCGAGGCCGTCGGCGTGGCGGCGAGGGCGCTGACCTGGGCCAGCGGGTACGCCGCCACCCGCACCCAGTTCGGAGCGCCGATCGGCGCCAACCAGGCGGTCGCGCACCCCCTCGCCGAGTGCTACGGCCAGGTCGAGACGGCCCGGTCGCTGGCCTACCGGGCCGCGTGGGCGGTCGACGCCGAGCCGGGCCGGGTCGCCGACCAGGCCGTGCTCACGGCCAGCGTGGCCGCCCGGGAGGCCGCGATGACCGCCTGCGAGGTGGCCATCCAGACCTACGGCGGCAGCGGCTTCACGTGGGAGCAGCCGCTGCACCACTGGTACCGCCGGGCGTGGTGGCTGGCGACCTTCGACGGCACGGTCGCCGACACCCGGGCCGAACTGGCCGGCCTGTTGCTGGACGACTGACCCGGCCGCAGGCGCGCGGGTCCGGCCCACGCCGCCCGCGCGTCGGGGATCAGCCGTCGGTGGTCAGGACGAGCCGGGTCGGTAGGAGCCGAAGCTCCACAGGTTGCCCTCGGCGTCGCGGACCGAATAGCCCTGGCCGCCGTAGTCCTCGTCGCGGAGCTTCTGCACGACCTCGGCGCCGGCGGCGACGACCCGTTCATAGTGCGCCGCCACGTCGTCGAGCACCACGTAGGTCGCGGCGGGCCCGGTGTCCAGAACGAGCCGGCCGTCACTGCCGTCCGTCTGCGAACCGAGCATGACCATGCCGTTGCCCCAGGTCAGTTGCGCGTGACTGATGGAGTCGTCCGGGCCGGGGACGACCAGCTCCGCGCGGAAACCGACGACGTCGACCAGCCACCGGATGGCGGCCGGCGCGTCTCGGTAGCGCAGGGTGGGGATGACTTCCGGGCCTCTGCTCATACCCGAGAGTCTAATGAAGAATCGCGGATAGCACATGTGATGCGTCCTGGCATGTCGTGTGTTCGGCTACGCTGAGCCCATGCTTCGCTACGATTTCGTGGTCGTCGGCGCGGGCGCGGCCGGCGCGGTGCTCGCGGCCCGCCTGAGCGAGGACCCGGGCCGCTCGGTGTTGCTGCTGGAGGCCGGCCCCGACCTCGTCGGGGCCGCGGTGCCCGAGGCGTTGCGGACCGGCTCGGTGGAGGCCGAGGACGGCTTCGACTGGCCCCTGCGGGCGACGGTCGTCGCCGGGCGGGAGGCGCCGCTGCGGCGCGGCCGGGTGGTCGGCGGCTCGACGCAGATCAACGACCGGGGCGCGATGCGGGCCCCGGCCGCCGACTTCGTCTCCTGGGGCGCCCGCGGCCTGCCGGAGTGGGACTGGCCGGCGGTGCTCCCGGCGTTTCGCCGGTTGGAGGCCGACCAGCAGTTCGGCGACCGTGACCACCACGGCGCCGACGGGCCCGTACCGATCACCCGGTGGCCGCGCGGTGAGCTGACGCCGGCGATGGACGGCTTCCTGCAGGCCACGCTCGGCCTGGGCCACGACTACCAGGAGGACATGAACGCCCCCGACGCCGTGGGCATCGGGATGTACCCGCAGAACCGGCGCGACCGGCTGCGGATGTCCACCGCCCTCACCCACCTCGACCCGGCCCGGTCGCGGTCCAATCTGGTCGTTCGCGGCGACGCCGAGGTCGAGCGGGTGCTGCTCGACGACGGGCGGGCGGTGGGTGTGCAGGTCGCGGGGGAGCGGATCGACGCCGGGGAGGTCATCCTCTGCGCCGGCTCGCCGTACACTCCGGCTCTGCTGCTGCGCTCGGGGATCGGCCCCGCCGACGAGCTGCGCGCCGCCGGCGTCACGCCGTTCGTCGACCTGCCCGGCGTGGGCGCGGACGTGATCGATCAGCCCGGCGCGATCATCCTGGTGGTCCCCGAGCCGGAGACGATCGGCGGCGACTGGCCGCGTACGCAGCTCATCGCGCGGCTCGCCGGCATCCCGGGCCACGCGGCCGACCAGGCGTTCTACCTGAGCCTGTTCACTGGCATGAGCACGTCGCGGGGCGCCGGCGCGGGTCTGGACCGGATCATCGGCGTCGACCAGGTCAACACCGTGATGATCGGCGACATGGCGATGGCCTCGCGCGGACGCATCTCGGTGCGCGACGCCGACGGGGCGAGCCCACCCGTGGTCGACCTCGGGTTCTACACCGCCGAGGGTGACCTGGCCCGGATGCGCGACGCGTACCGGCACGCGTGGGAGATCGCCAACCAGGCCGCCTTCACCAAGACCGTCGCCCGGTTCGCGCTCGTCGACGACGCGGTGGTGGGCGACGACGAGCAGCTCAACCATCTGCTGCGCGCCACCACGTACAGCCGGTTGAACCTGGTCGGCGGCGCGCGGATGGGCGCGGCGGACGACCCGGGCGCGGTCGTCGACGGGCGGTGCCGGGTACGCGGCGTGGCCAACCTGCGGGTCATCGACGCCAGCATCGTTCCGGTGCCGCTGCGCGCGCCGGCCGCGTTGACCAGCATCATGATCGGCGAACGCGGGGCCGAGCTGATCGCGGGCTAGCGTCGCAGCAGCGCCGACAGCGCGACGGCGGGGTTGCCCACCACCGCCCGCGCCACGGCGACGTAGCCGTCGAGCAGGCGTACGGCGTCGGCCGGGGCCAGCCGTGGCGTGTGGAACAGCACCACCCGCAGGCCGTCGCCGCGCGGGGCGAGCGCCAGCTCGGTGCCGAAGCGGCTTCCGATCGCCTCGGGGACGAGCAACTCGAACTCGGTGTCACCGACGCGTACGCGGTGTGACAGCTCGGCCATCATCTGGAACACCACGTCGTCGACCCGGCCGCCCAGGTTGGCGCTGCCGGTGGCGACGGCCTGGTAGGGCTGCTCCTGGTTGGCGAACGCGGCGGCGGTCGTCGCGTGAGTCGCCTGGAGCAGGGCCGCGAAGGTGGCGAACGGCGGCAGCCGGGTGCGCAGCACCACCATGTTGGCGCAGAACCCGACGGTGCGTTGGCTCTCCGGCCGGGCACGGTTGGCGAACAGCGAGGCGACGGCGAGGTCACCCTGCCCGGTGACCCGGTGCAGGACGGCGTAGTAGACGGCCAGGGCCACGGTGAACAGCGTCGTGCGGTGTCGCCGGGCCAGGGCGCGCAGCCCGTCGGCGACGTCGGCGTCGAGGTCCCGGGCCAGCACGCCCGGGGTGGCGTCCGGGGGCGGCTCGCGGTACGGCAGGCGCGGCAACCGCAGCCCGGTCAGCTGACCGCGCCAGAACTCGCGTTGCCGGTCCAGCTCCGTACCGGCCAGCCGATCCTCCTGCCAGGCCACGAACTGCGGGTACTGCCAGCGCACCGGGGGCAGCGCGGCCTGCGCGTCGGCGTAGAGGGTGCGCAGCTCCTCGAAGAGCAGCCCGCACGACCACGCGTCGGTGACCAGATGGTGCATGGTGAAGCACACGGTCACCTCGCGGTCGCTGACCCGCCAGGCGGTGGCCCGGGTCGGCCACTGTGTGACGTCCACCCGGGTGGCCAGCTCGGTGGTGACGGCGTCGTCGGCGGCGGTGTGCGGATCCGGCTCGCCGCGCAGGTCGACCACCCGCAGCTCGACGGGTCGCGGATCGTGCACGAGCTGGGACAGCCGTGGTCCGCGTCCCACGACTGTGGTCCGCAGCGCCTCGTGCCGCGCGGTCAACGCGGTGAGCGCCCGTTCCAGCGCGGTCAGGTCGACCGCGCCGCCGCTGAGGCGGCACAGCAGCGGGCAGTTCAACGCCCCGTGGTCCGCCCGGTAGTGCTCGATGATGCCGAGCAGCCGCTGTCCCACGGAGGCCGGTACGGGTCGGGGGGCCACGCCACGACGGTACCGCTCGTCGTTGTATCTGTCATCAAGGGTCTGGCATCTTGTGTTGTCTCTCGGTACCTTGGGCGCATGTCTGGTCTGTCGGTGACCACCCCCGTGCGTGCGCAGCTGACGTGGCACTACGAGTCCGAGATGCCCCGGGTCCTCTCCCTGTACGAACGGGCCAAGAGCGCACAGTGGAACGCCAGCACGGATGTCGACTGGTCGATCGAGGTGCCGTTCGGTGAGCCGCTGCCCGACGACTCCGCGTTCGCCATGGCGTCGTTCGAGGCGTCCCCGCTGGCGCGGCGCGGCCGTGGAATGTGGGACACGTTCCGCTGGGAGCTCCAGTCGTGGATGGTGAGCCAGTTCCTGCACGGTGAGCAGGGCGCGCTGGTGGTCGCCGCGCGCCTGGTCGAGGTGGTGCCCGACCTCGACAGCAAGTACTACGCCGCGAGTCAGGCCGCCGACGAGGCCCGGCACGTCGAGGCGTTCTCCCGCTACCTGCGCGAGAAGGTGCCGCATCCGTACCCGATCAACCCGGCGCTGTCCGAGCTGATCGAGGACCTGCTCTCCGACTCCCGGTGGGATATCACCGCGCTGGGCATGCAGATCGTGGTCGAGGCCCTGGCGATGGCCGCGTTCCGGCTCGCCAACAGCACCTTCCACGACCGCCTCATCTGCGACATCACCCGCCTCGTAGCCCGCGACGAGGCCCGGCACGTGTCGTTCGGGGTGCTGTCGCTGGAGGGCATCTACCGCGAGATGACCAGCGCCGAACTGGCCGACCGCGAGGAGATGGTGCTCGACTCGGCGAGTCTCATGCGCCGCCGGTTCCTGCTCGAGGACGTCTGGGACCGCATCGAGGTCGACCGCGGCGAGGGCGTCGACTTCGCCGCGCACAACGAGCTGATGATCAAGTATCGGCAGGCCATCTTCGCCCGCGTGGTCACCGCGCTGGCCAACATCGGCCTGCTGACTCCCCGGGTCCGCGACGGCCTGGAGCGGCTGGACCTCATCGGGTTCGCCGACCGCTCGATCCGCGTTCCCCGCGCCTGAGGAGTCGGGAGGAGACATGCCAGTGCCGACCACGCTGACCCTCGACGGCATGTGCGACGACGTCGCGTCGCTGCTCGACGAGCCGGTGTCACCCGACGAGGATCTGCTGGAGCGCGGCCTCGACTCGATCGGGCTGATGCGGCTCGCCGCCCGCTGGGCCGGCGCGGGTCTCACCTTCGCCCAACTCATCGAGCTGCGCACCGTCCGACAGTGGCACGCGCTGGCCCACCCGGCGTCGCCCGTCGACGAGCCGGCCGCCGTCGCCGACGACGAGGTGACGGTCGACCCGGACGAGCCGTTCGCCCTGGCGACCATGCAGCACGCGTACTGGGTCGGGCGGGCCGGTGAGCAGGCCCTCGGCGGTGTGGGGGCGCACTTCTACAACGAGTTCGACGGCCGTCAGGTGGACCCGGACCGGCTGGACCGGGCCGTTCGAGCCCTGGTGCGCCGCCACGACATGCTGCGCGCCCGCTTCCTCGACGACGGCCGGCAGCAGATCACCCCGGACGGCGCGTGGCCCGGCCTGACCGTGCACGACCTGCGTGACCTGCCGGCGTACGAGCGGGACCGGCGGCTCGCCGACCTGCGCGCCACCCTCTCGCACCGCACCCTGCGGGTGGACCGGGGCGAGGTGTTCGACGTCCAGCTCTGCCTGCTGCCCGACGGGGCGAGCCGGGTGCACGTGGAGATCGAGATGCTGGTCGCCGACGCGCACAGCTTCCGGGTGCTCCTCGGCGACCTCGCCCATCTCTACCGCCGGCCCGACGAACCGCTGCCGCCCATCGGCTACAGCTATCCCCAGTATCTGGCCACCCACGAGCGGCGTCGGGCCGACGCCCGCGAGGCCGCGGCCGGCTACTGGCGCCAGCGGGTGCCCGACCTGCCCGGCGGGCCCGACCTGCCGGTGGCAGTGGCCCCGGAGCGGGTCAGCGGGCACCAGGTGGTCCGCCACCACCACTGGCTCTCCGGCGCCGACCGGGACCGGCTCGCCGCCCGCGCGCGCGAGCACGGCGTCACCCTGTCGATGGTGTTCCTGACGGCCTTCGCCGAGGCCCTGGCCGCCTGGAGCAGCCGGCAACGCTTCCTGCTCAACCTGCCGCTGTACGACCGGACGCCGTACCACGCGGACGTGCCGTTGCTCAGTGGGGACTTCACCAACCTGCTGCTGCTGGAGGTCGACGCCACCGACGAGGTGCCGTTCGTCGACAGGGCCCGCCGCCTGGGCGAGCAGTTCGCCCGGGACGTGGCGCACAGCGCGTACTCCGGAGTGGACGTGCTGCGCGACCTGGCCCGCGCCCGCTCCGACCGGGCCGTGCTCGCCCCGGTGGTGTTCACCAGCGCGCTCAGCCTCGGCGACCTCTTCGGCGCGGACGTGCGGGAGTGCTTCGGCGACCCGGTGTGGACGTCGTCGCAGACCCCGCAGGTGTGGCTGGACAACCAGGTCACCGAGCGTGAGGGGGGCCTGTACCTCAACTGGGACGTGGTGGCGGAGCTGTTCGGACCGGGTGTGTCGGAGGCGATGTTCGCCGCGTACGTCCGGCTGCTGGCCGGCCTGATCGACGGGGACTGGGCCGCGTCGCCGGGCGACCTGCTGCCGCAGGAGCAGCGGGAGGTCCGGCGGCTGGCGAACGACACCGCCGCGCCGATCACGCCCGGCCTGCTGCACGACGGGTTCTTCGACACCGCGGCCCGGGAGCCGGCTCGGGTGGCGCTGTGCGGTGACGGGGTGGCGGCGTCCTACGGGGAGCTGGCGGGAAGAGCGTTGACGCTGGCGGGGGCGCTGGCGCGGGCCGGGGTCGCGTCGGGTGACGCGGTGGGCGTGTGCCTGCCCAAGGGCGTCGACCAGATCGTCGCGGTGCTGGGAGTGCTCGCCGCCGGTGGCGTGTACGTGCCGGTCGGCATCGACCAACCCGCCGCCCGGCGCGGCCGGATCTGGCAGCGGGCCGGCGTCAGGGCGGTCGTCGGCGCGGACGGGCTCGACCCGGCCGGTGACGGCGGCCCGCCCCTGGACGGCTGCGTTCCCGGGGACGCGGCGTCGCTGGCGTACGTCATCTTCACCTCCGGCTCCACGGGCGAGCCCAAGGGCGTCGAGGTGCCGCACTCCGCCGCCGGCACCACCATCGAGGCCATCCGCCAGCGGTTCGACATCAGCGCTGACGACCGGGTCCTCGCCGTGTCGGCGCTGGACTTCGACCTGTCGGTGTTCGACATCTTCGCCCTGCTCGGCGTCGGCGGCGCGGTGGTGCTGATCGGCGAGGAGCAGCGACGCGACGCGAACGCCTGGCGTCGGCTCGTCGACACGCACCGGGTCACCGTCTGGCAGTCGGTCCCCGCGCTGCTGGACATGCTGCTGACCGCCGCCGAGGCCGACGGCGGGCTGGACCACCTCCGGCTCGCCCTGCTCGGCGGTGACTGGGTCGGCCTGGATCTGCGCGACCGCCTGGTGGCGCTGCGCCCGGACGCCCGGCTCGTCGCCCTGGGCGGCACCACCGAGACCGCCATCCACTCGACAGTCTTCGAGGTCGGTGCGGTGCCGGCGCACTGGCGGTCCATCCCGTACGGGGTTCCGCTGCCCAACCAGCGCTGTCGCGTGGTGGACGGGCGGGGGCGCGACTGCCCGGACTGGGTGGTGGGGGAGTTGTGGATCGGTGGCGCGGGGGTGGCGGCCGGCTACCGGGGAGATCCGGAGCGCACCGCGCAGCGGTTCGTGACGTATGACGGGGTGCGCTGGTATCGCACGGGTGACCTGGGCCGGTACTGGCCGGACGGGACCCTGGAATTCCTGGGCCGGGCGGACTTCCAGGTCAAGATCCGGGGTCATCGCATCGAGTTGGGTGAGGTCGAGGCCGCGCTGACCGACTGCCCCGGCGTCCGGGAGGCAGTCGTGGTGGCCGTGGGCACCAGCACCCGCCGGCTCGCCGCAGCCGTCGTACCCGAGGCGTCCGACGTGGACCCGGAGGCCGTACGGGCGTTCGTCGTGGACCGGCTGCCCGCGTACATGGTGCCCGAGCACGTCGCCGTGCTCGACGCGCTGCCCCTGAGCGGCAACGGCAAGATCGACCGCCCGGCGTTGGCACGACGGCTCGCCGAGGGCGCCGGCAGGTCCACAGCGGTCGAGCCACCCGTCGGACCGGTCGAGACGGCGCTGGCCACCCTCTGGGCCGACCTGCTCGGCGTACCGACCGTCGGCCGCGCCGACAGCTTCTTCACCCTCGGCGGGGACAGCCTGCTCGCCACCCGCCTGCTCGGGCGGATGCGCTCGGCCGGGCTGGCCGGCGGACAACTGCGCCGCCTCTTCGCCGAGCCGACCCTCGCCGGGTTCGCCGCCGGGGTACGCCTCGACACGGGCGCCACGCTGACCGGGACCTTCGTGGCCGACCCGGCGCACCGCCACGAGCCGTTCCCGCCAACCGACGTGCAGCGGGCGTACTGGATGGGTCGCAGCGGCGACTTCGCCCTCGGTGAGGTCGGCTCCCACTGGTACTGGGAGTTCGACGGCGAGGACGTCGACCTCGACCGGCTCACCGCGGCCTGGAACCGCCTCGTTCGCCGGCACGAGATGCTGCGGGCCGTCTTCGACCCCGACGGACGCCAACGCGTCCAGCCCGAGGTGCCCGAGGTGAGCATCGAAGTCGGCGAGGGCGAGGCCGCGCTCGCCGACCTGCGCGAGCGGCTGTCACACCGGGTCGCCGACCCGACCCGCTGGCCGCTGGTGGCCATCGAGGCCGTCCGGTACGGCGAGCGCCGCGTCCGGCTGGCGTTCAGCTTCGACTACATCGTGCTCGACGCGCTCAGCATCGTGACCGTCTTCGCCGAGCTGTCCGCCCTCTACGTCGACCTCGACGCGCCGCTGCGCCCGATCGGCGTGTCGTTTCGCGACTACGTCCTCACCGCCCGGCCCGACGAGGCGACAGTCGAGGCCGACAAGCGCTACTGGTCGGCGCAGGCCGCGGAGCTGCCCCCCGCGCCGCGGCTGCCGCTCGCCGTCGACCCGGACCGGGTGCGCGCCCCCCGCTTCGTCCGCCACGCGGCGCGGCTCGGCCCCGCCGATTGGACCGCCCTGGTCGGCGCCGCCCGCGCCCACGGGGTGAGCCCGGCCGCCGTGCTCGCCACCGCGTACGCCGAGGTGCTGTCGGCCTTCAGCGCGCGGCCGGACCTCACCCTCAACCTGACCCTCTTCGACCGCCGCGAGGTGCACCCCGACATCGACCACGTGCTCGGCGACTTCACCTCGCTGCTGCTCGTCCCGCACCGCCCCGGCGCGGCCGACGACTTCCTGACCGTGGTACGCCGCCTGCAGGAGCGCATGTGGGACGGCCTGGAGCACAACGCCGTCTCCGCCATCTGGGTGCTGCGGGAGATCGCGCGGCGCACCGGCGCCCCCGCCGCCATGCCTGTCGTCTTCACCAGCGCGCTGGGCATCAGCGACGAACTGGTGAGCATGTCCCTGCCGTTCGGCGAGCAGATCTGGGGCGCCTCGCAGACCCCGCAGGTGTGGCTGGACAACCAGGTCATGGAACGCGACGGTGGCCTGAGCATCAACTGGGACGTGGTGGCGGAGCTGTTCCCGCCCGACGTGGTGGAGACGATGTTCGCCGCGTACGTCGAGCTGCTGACCGCCCTCGCGGCCGGGAACTGGGCGCGGCCCGTGCCGGTTGGGCTCCCCGCCGGGCAGCGGGCGGTGCGTGAGCGGGTGAACGCGACGGCCGCGCCGATCATGCCCGGTCTGCTGCATGACGGGTTCTTCGACACCGCGGCCCGGGAGTCGGCTCGGGTGGCGTTGCGCGGTGACGGGGTGGCGGTGTCCTACGGGGACCTGGCCGCGCGGGCGTTGACGCTGGCCGGGGCGTTGGCGCGGGCCGGGGTCGCGCCCGGTGACGCGGTGGGCGTGTGCCTGCCCAAGGGCGTCGACCAGATCGTCGCGGTGCTGGCTGTGCTCGCCGCCGGTGGCGTGTACGTGCCGGTCGGCGTCGACCAGCCGGTGGTCCGGCGGGAGCGGATCCTCACCCGCGCCGACGTGAAGACGGTCGTCGGCGCGGACGGGCTCGACCCGGCCGGCGACGGCGGCCCCGCCCTCGACGGCTGCGTCCCGGTGGAGCCGGCGTCGCTGGCGTACGTCATCTTCACCTCCGGCTCGACCGGCGAGCCCAAGGGCGTCGAGGTGTCCCACGCGGCGGCCGGGAACACCATCGCGGCGGTCAACGAACGGCTGCGCCTCGGCCCGGACGACCGGGTCCTCGCCGTGTCAGCGCTGGACTTCGACCTCTCGGTGTACGACATCTTCGCCCTGCTCGGCGTCGGCGGCGCGGTGGTGCTCGTCGAGGAGGGGCAGCGACGCGACGCCCGCGCCTGGCTGCGGCTCGTCCGCGAGCACGACGTCACCATCTGGAACACCGTGCCCGCCCTGCTCGACATGCTGCTCACCGCGGCCGGCGACGAACCGCTCGACGCGTTGCGGCACGCCCTGGTCTCCGGCGACTGGGTCGGCCTGGACCTGCGCGACCGGCTGGTCGCCCGCCGACCGGACGCCCGGCTGACCGCCCTCGGCGGCGCCACCGAGGCGGGCATCTGGTCCAACGCCTTCGAGGTCGGCGAGGTGCCGGCGCACTGGCGGTCCATCCCGTACGGCTTCCCACTGCCCAACCAGCGCTACCGGGTCGTGGACGGGCGGGGGCGCGACTGCCCCGACTGGGTGGTGGGGGAGTTGTGGATCGGTGGGGCCGGGGTGGCGGCCGGCTACCGGGGCGATCCGGAGCGCACCGCGCAGCGGTTCGTGAGCCATGACGGGATGCGTTGGTATCGCACGGGTGACCTGGGCCGGTACTGGCCGGACGGGACCCTGGAGTTCCTGGGGCGGGCGGATTTCCAGGTCAAGATCCGGGGTCATCGCATCGAGTTGGGTGAGGTCGAGGCCGCGCTGACCGACTGCCCCGGCGTGCGCGAGGCAGTCGTGGTGGCCGTGGGCACCAACACCCGCCGGCTCGCCGCAGCCGTCGTGCCCGAGCCGGGCGTCACCCTCGACCCGGACGCCACCGGGGCGTTCGTCGTCGACCGGCTGCCCGCGTACATGGTGCCCGAGCACGTCGCCGTGCTCGACGCGCTGCCGCTGAGCGGCAACGGCAAGATCGACCGAGCGGCGGTGGTCACCCTGCTCGCCAGTGGAGACAGCGGACCGGCCGACGAGCCACCCCACGCCGGCCTGGAGAGCGACCTCGGCGCGCTCTGGGCGGAGCTGCTGAACTGCCCCGTTCCCGGCCGCACCCGCAACTTCTTCAGCCTCGGCGGGGACAGCCTGCTCGCCACCCGCCTGCTGGCGGAGCTGCGGGAACGCTACGGCGTCGACCTGCCGATGCGCGGGCTGCTCGACCGACCAACCATCGCGGACCTGGCCACCGCCGTGCAGCACGCCGCCGGCACGTACGAGGAAGGCGCGATTTAACGCTTCCCCAAGGATGAATCCAGGGGATTCCCGGCTCAGACCGCATTCGACCCCGTACCTCGAAAGGAGGTGATCGCATGTCTGACGTCGTCAGCACCGGCACGGTCGCGCTCTACCGTGGCGAGGATCGTCCTCGCGGCGTTCGCGTCGCGGCAAGCGGTGAAACCGCAGGCCGCGCACTCGAAGACTCTGACGTTCAACCCGATGCGCTGCTTGGCTCTCGCCGCGCACGAGGAGCACGTCATGGTCGTGTAGGCGGGCGGAACGAGCACCACCTTCCGGCCCGCCCGCGTGCCCTGCTGGATCAGTTCCCGCTTTGCCGCGCCGATCGCGGCGTCAGCGGCCTTACGTGCCATCGTGGACCTGGCCAGGAACGTCGGTTTGAAATCCTCCACGGCGATCACCTGATGGTGGTCGACGACCCGTTTCGCCCACTGCCGGGAGTCGTGGCTGTTCTGCCGGGCGGCCTTCTTGTGCAGCTTCGCCGCCGCGCGCTTGGCCCTGCGGTAGCCGTTGGACTGTCCGTGCCCACCGGATCGACGGCGACGGGACATCTTCCGCTGCGCTTTGGCCAGTTCGGCGGCGCACCGCCTGCGATGCCCGAGGTGCGGCAGGTCGAATCGCGCGTCGGTGGTTGTGGCGGTGGTCTTCACGCCCCAGTCAACCCCGATTACCCCGGACGCCTCGGGCGCGGCGGCGGCCTCGCGGCGGACGACGAACGACGCGTACCAGTGCCCCAGGCTGTCTTGGTAGACGCGCACGCTGGTCGGCGGAGACGGCAGATCCCGCGACCAAACGACTGGCACGGTGACACCACGGGCAAGGCGCAACCGCCCGTCGGCGATGGTGAAGCCGCGCAGGGTGTATTCCATGCTGGGCAACGACCGTTTGCGGGTCTTCACCGTCGGCAGCCCACGCCCTTTGACACTGAACGACTGGCGCAACGAGGCCGCGTAGGTACGAAGGGTCTGTTGCTGGGCGACCTGCGAGCCGTCGCGCAGCCACGCGTTTCGCGCGCGGGCCTCAGTGAGCATCTTGGACAGGCCGCCGAAGGTGGGCTTCGCGCCGATCTTCTGCTGGTGCACTGCCTCGTTCCACAGGAATCGGCAGCGACCCCATTCGGCGAGGAGCGCGGCCGTCGCGGTCGCGCCGGGACGCAGCCGGTAAGTGTAACGCACTACCTCCAGCACGGAATTCACTCTAGAACACGACGTCGCCTGGTGCCGGTGTGGATGAGGTCAGATCCAGCGACAATGCCATCCACCTGCGGGTTGTCCACGACGCGCAGTACGGCATCGATTGACTCGTCAAGCATGTCGAGGTCAAGTCATCGCGACTTCTGCGGCAGGAATCTTCGCATTTCAAAGTCAGGCTTCCAGATTTCTGGATCAAGGGCTACTTCATCGCCACAAACGGTGCCGCGACCTCGGAGGTGGTCAAGCGCTATGAGGGAAACCAACATAACGCCGAAAGTGATCCCTAACCTCACCACCGCCCACGCCGGGAGCTACTCGGGGTCGGCCATATGAACGGGCAGGACCTCATCGCCGAGCTGGCGCAGTTCGGTGTGCAGCTCTGGGAGGAAGACGGCCAGCTCCGCTTCCGGGCCCCCACCGGCGTTCTCACCGACCAGCGCCGCGCCGCGTTACGCGAGCACCGGGAGCAGGTGCTGGCCGTGCTGCGCGACGCCGCCGCGCCCACCGCCGTGCCGCACCCCGAGCAGCGGTACGAGCCGTTCCCGCTCACCGACGTGCAGAGCGCGTACCTGCTCGGGCGGGGCGACTCGTTCGCCTACGGCGGGGTCGGCTGCCACGGCTACGGCGAACTGACGTTTCCCGAGCTGGACGTGGACCGGCTGGAACGCGCCTGGCACGAGGTAGTCGCCCGGCACGACATGCTGCGGGCCGTCGTCAACCGCGACGGCTCCCAGCAGGTACGACCCGACGTGCCGGCGTACCGCATCGAGGTGCGCGACGCCGACGCGGCCGGCTTCGCCGACGCGGTGGCCGCCACCCGGGCGGAGCTGGACCACCGCCGCTACGACCCGCAGCAGTGGCCGCTGTTCGCGTTGCGGGTGACCCGCGGCCCGCACCGCAGCGTCCTGCACTTCTCGATCGATTTCCTGATCTGCGACTTCGTCAGCATCAACATCCTGCTCGACGAGCTGGGCCGCCGCTACGCCGGTGAGCCGCCCACCGACGAGCTGACGCTGACGTTCCGCGATCACCTGCTGGCCACCGAACCGCTGCGCGGCGGCCCCCGCCACGACGCCGACCGGGACTGGTGGCTGGCCCGGCTCGACGACCTGCCTGCGGCGCCGGAGCTGCCGCTGCGCGGTGACGCCACGGCCGCGCCGCCCCGCTTCCGTCGCCTCGACCTGCGGCTCGACCCGATCGAGTGGGCCGGGTTGCGCCAGCGCGCCGGGCAGCACGGCGTCAGCCCGTCGGGCGCGGTGCTCGCCGCGTACGTCGAGGTGATCGCCGCGTGGAGCGTGCACCCGCGCTTCACCGTCGACGTCACCCTGCTCAACCGGACGCCGACGCACCCGCAGGTGGACCGGATCGTCGGCGACTTCACCTCGGTCAGCCTGCTCGCCGTGGAGCAGAGCCCGGACGCGCCGGTGCAGGAGCGGGCCAAGCGCATCCAGGCGCAGCTCTGGTCCGACCTGGACCACCGCCGGTTCTCCGGCGTCGACGTCGTCCGCGAGCTGGCCCGCCGTCGGGGCGCCGACGCCGCGCTGATGCCCATCGTCTTCACCAGCGCCATCGGGCTGGGCGGCGACACCGGCGTGGAGGGCTTCGGCGAGCTGGGGTACGGCATCAGCCAGACCCCGCAGGTCTGGATCGACTGCCAGAACATCGAACGCTCGGGTGGGCTGGCCACCAACTGGGACGTCCGCGAGGGCGTCTTCCCCGACGGTGTGGTCGACGAGATGTTCGCCGCGTACACCGCGTTGCTGCGCCGGCTGGCAGCCACCGACGAGGCGTGGGAGGAGCTGGCCCCGGTGGCGCTGCCCGAGGCGAGCGCCCGTCGCCGCGCCGAGGTCAACGACACCGCCGCGCCGCTGCCCGACGGGCTGCTGCACGAGGGGGTGCTCGCCCAGGCGCTGCGAACCCCGGACCGGGTGGCCGTGGTGGCCGCCGACGGCACCCTCACCTACCGGCAGCTCACCGGCCGTGCCACGGCGGTGGCCGCACGGCTGGCCGAGGCCGGCTGCCGGCCCGGTGACCTGGTCGCGGTGGTCGCCGACAAGGGCTGGCGGCAGGTGGTCGCGGTGTTCGGCGTCCTGCTGGCCGGTGGGGCGTACGTGCCGGTCGACACGAACCAGCCGCCCGTGCGCCGCGACCTGATCCTCGACGGCGCGGGTATCCGGCACGTCCTCACCGAGGCCGACCGGGTGGAGGGCCACTGGCCGGCGCGGGTGACGCCGATCGCGGTGGACGACCTCGACGGGCCGGCGCCGACGGCAGTGCCGGCCCGCGCGGTCGGCCCGGACGACCGCGCGTACGTCATCCACACCTCCGGGTCGACCGGCACCCCGAAGGGCGTGGTGATCACCCACCGGGCGGCCCTGAACACCGTGGCGGACATCAACACCCGGTTCGACGTGTCACCGGACGACCGCGTCCTCGGCCTGGCCAGTCTGGGCTTCGACCTGTCCGTCTACGACCTGTTCGGCCCGCCGGCGGTCGGCGCGGCGCTGGTGCTGCCCGCGCCGCAGCGCCGGGGCGACCCGACCCACTGGGCGGAGCTGGTCGCCGAGAACGAGGTCACCATCTGGAACTCGGTGCCGGCGCAGGTGCAGATGCTCGCCGACTATCTCGCGGCCGCGCCGATGGTCCGGATCCCGTCCTTGCGGCTGGCCCTGCTCAGCGGCGACTGGATCCCGGTCACCCTGCCGGACCAGATCCGCGACCTCGTCCCCGGTCTGGCGGTGGTCAGCCTCGGCGGCGCGACCGAGGCCGCCATCTGGTCGATCATCCACCCGATCGGCCGGGTCGACCCATCCTGGCGCAGCATCCCGTACGGGGTGCCGCTGACCAACCAGACCTGGCACGTCCGGGACGCGGCGCTGCGGCCTCGCCCGGACTGGGTCGCCGGGGAGCTGTACATCGGCGGGGCCGGGCTGGCGCTGGGCTACCTCGGCGACGAGGCGCGCACCGCCGAGCGGTTCGTCACCGACCCGTCCAGCGGCGAGCGGTTGTACCGCACCGGTGACCTGGGCCGCTATCTGCCCGACGGCACGATCGAGTTCCTCGGCCGGGAGGACTTCCAGGTCAAGATCCGCGGCCACCGGATCGAGCTGGCCGAGGTCGAGTCGGCGTTGCTGGCGCACCCGGGCGTGGGCGGGGCGATCGCGGTGGTCGACGGCGACCGTCCACTGGAGCGGCGGCTCGCCGCCGTCGTGCAGCCTGCCGCCGTCGAGCCCGGCCCCGGGCAGCCGGTCGACCCGGCCGGACCCACCGCGGCCGGGTCGGCGCTCGTCGCCGGGACCGACCTGGGCGCGTACGAGGCGTACCTGCACGAGCTGGACCAGCTCGGCCTCGCCGCCATGCTGGACACGCTGCGCGCCGCGGGTCTCGCGCTCGACGACCGCCCGCACCGCCTGACCGAGGTGTACGCGGCCACCCGCGTCGCACCCCGGCACCGCCGGCTGCTGCGCCGCTGGCTGCGGGCGCTCACCGACAGCGGGGTGCTGCGGCACGACGACGACGGTTACCGGCTGGCCAGCGGGCCACCGCCGGCCGCGCGGGCCTGGGACGCGGTGGCCGAGCGGGCGGCGGCGGTCGGGGAGTCCCCCGAGCTGGTCCGCTACTTCCAGGCCAGCGCCGCGGCGCTGCCGGCGCTGCTGCGCGGCGACGAGGACCCCCTCGCGCTGCTCTTCCCCGGTGGTGAGCTGGAGGTGTCGGACAACCTCTACGCCGACGCCCTGTTCAACAGGTGGGCCAACGCGGTCGCGGCGGCGACCGTCCGGTCACTGGCCGAGCGGCTGGACGGGCCCGTGCGAATCGTCGAGGTCGGCGCCGGGTCCGGCGGTACGACCGCTGCGGTGCTCGACGCACTGGACGGTCTCGACGTCGACTACCTCTACACCGACCTGTCGGCGTTCTTCCTCGGCGCCGGCCGGCAACGCTTCGCCGACCGGCCGGGGCTGCGTTTCGCGCAGCTCGACCTCGACGCCGACCTGGCCGGGCAGGGGATGGCGCCGAACAGCGCCGACATCGTGATCGCCGGCGACGTCCTGCACGCCACCCGGGACGTACCGGCCACCCTGGCCCGGCTGCGCGGACTGCTCGCCCCCGGCGGGCACCTGGTGCTGCTGGAGATGACCCGGGAGCACTACCAGATCATGACGTCGCTGGAGCTGCTGGTGCGGCTCGACGACGACCTGGGCGACTTCGCCGACCTGCGCCACGGCACCGACCGCACGTTCCTCACCGGCGACGAGTGGCGTGGTTTGCTCGCCGCCGCCGGGGCGTCGCCCGTACTCGACCTGCCGCCGGCCGCCGACCCGATGGCCGGGCTCGGCATGCGCATCATCGCCGCGCGGGTGAAGGCCGACCGGCGGCGGGTGGTGCCCGACGAGCTGCGGGCACACCTGACCGACCGGCTGCCCGACTACATGATCCCGAGCGTGCTGCAGGTGGTCGACGAGCTGCCCCGCACGGCCAACGGCAAGCTCGACCGCACGGCCGTACGCCGGCTGGTGGCGGCCACGACGGCCGGTCCCGAGGCGACCGCCGCGGCCCCGCTCACCGAGTTGGAGGAGCAGATCGCGGCCGTCTGGGCCGACGTGCTGCGGGTGGAACGGGTCGGGCGGGACGCGGACTTCTTCGCCCTCGGCGGTGACTCGCTGCTCGCCGCGAAACTCGCCGGTCAGCTCGCCGAGCGGGTGCCGGCCGCCGCCGACGTGTTCTTCGACGAGTTGCTGCGCCGAATCCTGGAGCACCCGACCGTCGCCGACCTGGCCGATCACCTGGCCGCCGTCGGCGGCGGCCGGCCCGACGAGGAGCCGGCCGTCAGCGACACCGGCGAGGTGGTGACGCTGGCCGGCGAGGGCCCACCCCGCTACGTGCTGGTGCACGACGGCAGCGGCGGCCTCGACGGGTACGCCGGGCTGGCCGAGCGGCTGGCCGCCACCGGGGCCGTGTGCGGGATCGTCGACGGTGGCCTGCACCGCTACGCGGGTCTCGACCCGGCGCCGCTGGTGCAACGCCTCGCCGCCGACTACACGACCGCGCTGGCCGGGCAGGTGTCGGCCGGGGAGCTGGTGCTGGTGGGGCGGGGTGCGGCCGGGGTCCTGGCGTTGGAGCTGGCCCGGCAGCTCACCGAGTCCGGGGTGGACGTCGCCACCCTGGTGATCGCCGACCCGGTCGACGGCGACGGCTACGGCAGTTCCCCGTACGCGGGTGACGTCACGGTGCTGTGCGCGGCCGAGCCGGACCCGACGAGCGTCAACTGGTGGCGCGACGTGTGCCTGGGCGAGCTGACCGTGCGACGGGTGCCGGACGATCCGGGCGAGTGGGCCGGTCCGATCGCCGGGGACGGCTGACGTGGCCGCGACGGTCGCCCTGGTGGGCGCCACCGGCGGGGTGGGCCGGCACGCCCTGGCTCACCTGCTGGCCTGGGGCGTGGACGTCGTACGCGCCGGCGCCCGCGAGCCGGGCCGACTCGACTGCGACAACCCGCGGGTCCAGCTGCGGGCGGTGGACGTCACCGACCCGGCGAGCCTGGACGCGTTCTGCGCCGGCTGCCACACAGTCGTCAACTGCGCCGGGCCGGCGGCCTCGATCGGCGACACGGTGGCCCGCGCGGCGGCCCGCTGCGGCGCCGGCTACGTCGACGCGGCCGGCGACGACCCGCTGCACGCGGCGGTGTCCGCCCTGCCCGGGGCTGCCGACCGGGTCGCGGTGCTCTCCGCCGGTCTGATGCCCGGCCTGTCCGGGTTGCTCCCCGCCTACCTCGCCGCGCAGATCCCGGGGGCGCGGCGGATGACCGGGTACGTCGGGGGCCGCGACGGCTTCACGCCCGGCGCCGCCCTGGACTTCCTCGCCGCCGGCACCGCCGAGTACGGCGAGCCGTCGGCCGCGTGGCGCGACGGCGCGCGACGCAGCCGCGCCCTCGCCGCCCGGACGGATGTGCCGGTGCCGTTCTTCGACGAGCCGGTGCTGTTGCAGCCGTACCTCAGCACCGAGACCGAGCGGGTCGCCCGCCGGCTCGGCCTGACCGACGTCGACTGGTGGTCGGCGTTCGCCGGCAGCCGGCTGCCGGCGGCGCTCGCCGCGGGCGCCCGCCGAGCGCGCGACGGCGCGACGGCGGCGCAGCTCGCCGACGCGGCCGCCGAGCTGTGCCGGGCGGCCGAGCTGGACACCTTCGGGCGGCCGCGCTACCAGCTGCTGGTCGTCGAGCTGACCGGCCCGGCGGGCGCCCGCGTGCTGGCCTGCCGGGGAACCGGCGCGAACGCGCTCACCGGCGCGGCGGTCGCCCTCAGCGCCCTGGCGGTCGCCGCCGGCGACGTGCCACCGGGCGTGCACCACCTGGCCGAGGCGGTGGACCCGGCCTGGGCGGTGGACGTGCTGCGCACGAGTCCGGCGGTCACGTCACTGCGCGTCGAGGACGGCCCGCCGGGGTCGTACGACCTGATCGAGGAGGGGGTGGCGTGAAACCGAGAGTGCTGGTCGCCGGCACCAAGTTCGGCCAGGTGTACCTGCAGGCGTTCCGGCAGCCGGACTTCCCGTTCGAGCTGGCCGGGATCCTCGCCGGGGGCAGTGCGCGGTCGGTGGCCTGTGCCCGGCACTACGAGGTGCCGCTGTGGACCGACGTCGCCCAGGTCCCCGAGGACGTGACGCTGGCCTGCGTGGTCATCCGTGGTGGCCTGCTGGGCGGGCCGGGCGGCGAGGTGGCCCGGGCGCTGATGCGGCGCGGCCTGCACGTGCTGCAGGAGCATCCGTTGCACCACGACGAGCTGGTCGAGTGCCTGCGCACCGCCGGCCGGGCCGGGGTCGTCTACCACCTGAACTCGTTCTACGTGCACACCGCGCCGGTGCGCCGGTTCCTCGCCGCCGCCCGGGCGCTGCTGGCCCGGCAACCGGCCCGCTACGTCGACGCGGCCTGCGGCTTCCAGGTCGCGTACGCGCTGCTGGACATCCTCGGTCAGGCCCTCGGCGGCGTCCGACCGTGGGGCCTCGGCCCGGCGGTCGACCTGCCCGAGCAGGTACGCCGGCTGTCCCGGGTGGACGTGCCGTTCCGCAGCCTCGACGGGGTGCTCGCCGGTGTGCCGCTGACCCTGCGGGTGCAGAACCAGATGGACCCGGCGGACCCGGACAACTACGCGCACCTGCTGCACCGGGTGACCATCGGCACCGAGGCCGGCAACCTGACCTTGGTCGGCACGCACGGGCCCACGGTGTGGAGCCCTCGGCCGGACTTCCCGCAGCAGGTGCAGGACCGGGGTGTGGGCCGACCGCACTTCGCCGACGGCGACGGCGACGAGCCGGACCACCTGGACGTGCCGAGCGCGCAGCCGCTGGCCGACGCGGTCGCGCCCAGCTATCGCAGGGTTTTCGAGGAGGTCTGGCCGGCCGGTGTCGGGTACGCGTTGGGCAACCTGCACGCCGCGGCGCTGGGCGGGAGGAAGCTGGCCCGCCACGGCCAGTACCACCTGAGCCTGTGCCAGCTGTGGCAGGACGTCACGGCCCGGCTGGGGCCACCCGAGCTGGTGCACTCCGTACCGCCGCGGATGTTCGTGGCGTCCGACGTGGCCGAGCTGGCCGACGCCGCGGCCGGGGCGGTCGACTCGCCGGTCGGCGCGGAACCGCAGCCGATCGGAGCGCGTCCGTGACCCCCGTCGCGCGGACGTGGCTGCGCTGCTTCCGGCCGCTGCGCTGGCCCGGGCTGCGTCTCGTCTGCTTCCCGCACGCCGGCGGCAACGCCGCGTTCTACCGGTCGTGGTCGGCGCAGGTGCCCGACGACGTCGAGGTGCACGGCGTGCAGTATCCGGGCCGGATGGACCGGTCGGCGGAGCCGTTCGCGGCCGACCTGCCGAGCCTGGCCGAGGGTGTCGCGCAGGCGGTGCGGGCGCTGCCGGCCGACGCGCCTGTCGTCCTGTTCGGGCACAGCCTCGGCGCGTCGGTGGCGTACGAGACGGCACGCCGGTTGGACGGGCCCGGCAGCGTGCTGCGGGCGCTGGTCGTCTCGGGTCGCCCCGGGCCGGGCCGGCTGCGCGCCACAAGCGTGCACCTGGCCGACGACGACACGCTGTGGGCGGAGACCGGCCGCCTCGGCGGCACCGGCCGCGAGGCTCTCGACCACGAGGGCGTACGCGCCATCGCGCTGCCGGTGCTGCGCGCCGACTACCGGATCGCCGAGACGTACCGTCCGCAGCCACCCGTGCCGCTGCGAGCGCCGGTGCTGGCCTGCGTCGGCGCGGACGACCCCGAGGTCACCGCCGACGAGGCCGGCGACTGGGCGACGCGCACCCGGGGCGGGTTCACCCTGCACACCTTCCCCGGCGGGCACTTCTACCTGCTGGCACGCCGCAACCAGCTCATCGACACCATCCTGCGGGCCACGCACCGCAGCCCGGTGCCCACCTGGTCGGCGGCCGGCCCGTGATCCCGGCGAGCGTGCACTACCACCGGGCCCGGGACCTCACCGAGGCGCTGGAGCTGCGCCAGGCGTACGGCGACCAGCTGCGGCCGCTGGCCGGCGGGCAGTCGCTGCTGCCGGCGCTCAAGCTGCGCCGTGACCGCGTCGACACCCTGCTGGACCTCGGCCGGGTCACCGAACTGTCGTACGTGGCGCACCGCGATGACCACCTGGCCGTCGGCGCGCTGACCCGCTACCACCGGCTGCTCGACGACCCGCTCGTCGACCGGCACGTTCCGCTGCTGGCGGCCGCGGCCGCGGCGGTCGGTGATCCGCAGGTGCGACACCTGGGCACCGTGGGTGGGGCGCTCGCGCAGGCCGACCCGGCCGCGGACGTGCCGCTGGCCCTGGTCGCGCTGGACGCCGTGGTGGTGCTGCGCAGCGCTACCGGCGTACGACAGGTGCCCGTCGCCGAGCTGGCCGTCGCGCCGGGTGTGACGGTCTGCCGGCCCGACGAACTCGTCACCGAGGTCCGGGTGCCGCTGCCCGGCCCGGCGCGGTGGCGCTACCGGACGTTCGCCCGGCCGGCGTTGGAGTGGTCCCTGGTGGCCGTCGCCGTCGCCGACTCCCGGGTGGCGCTGGCCGGGATGGGCCCGACCATCCGGCGGGCGTACGGGGTCGAGTCGGCCCTCGCGCAGGGCGCCGGTGTCACGGTCGCGGCGGCGCGGGCCGACGAGGGGTGCGACCCGCCCGACGACGGGCGGGCCTCGGTCGCGTACCGGCGGCACCTCAGCCGGGTGCTGGTGGCCCGTGCCCTGACCGATTCCGGCGCCACTGTGGAGGAACCACGATGAGCATCGACGCCCGGCCCGGTACGACGACCGTCGCCGTCACCGCCACCGTCAACGGCCGCCCGGAGAGCCGCCGGGTGCCGGCGCGCACCCTGCTGGTCCACCTGCTGCGCGAGGAGTTGGGGCTGACCGCCGCGACGGTGGGCTGCGACACCTCCTCCTGCGGTGCCTGCACCGTGCTGTTCGACGGTCGGTCGGTCAAGTCGTGCACCCTGCTGGCGGCGCAGGCCGACGGCGCCGACATCCGCACCGCCGAGGGGCTCGCCGACGGCGACCGGCTGCACCCGGTGCAGGAGGCGTTCCGGGAGCACCACGCCCTGCAGTGCGGCTTCTGCACCCCGGGAATGGTCCTCGCGGTGGTGAGCCTGCTGAAGGAGAACCCGGGACCGCTCACCGAGCACGACGTGCGGCACGCCCTCAAGGGCAACCTGTGCCGCTGCACCGGCTACCACAACATCGTCCGCGCCGTGCTCGCCCTCGACGAGGCCCGACAGGCCGGATGACCGCCAGAGATCGGAAGGGAGGCCGACCATGTCGGCGCGTTACGTACTCGGGGTGAACATCGGCTTCCACGACTCCAGCGCCGCGCTGGTCCGCGACGGCGCGCTCTGCGCCCTGGTCGAGCAGGAGCGGGTCAGCCGCCGCAAGCACGCGGTGGGCCAGCCGCCCGCCGAGGCGGTCGCCGCGTGCCTGGCGATGGCGGGCATCGCCCCGCAGGAGGTGGACACCGTCGCCATCGGCTGGGACTTCCGGGACATCCCGCTGGGCCGCAACCGGCGATTCACCACCGAGGGGCTGCGGGCGATGCTCTTCCCCGACGACGAGGACCTGAGCATGCCGGCGGTCCGCTGGGTGCCGCACCACGTCGCGCACGCGGCCAGCGCGGCGTACAGCTGCGACTGCGACGAGGCCGCGGTCCTGGTCCTCGACGGCGCCGGCGAGACGCAGTCGACCTCGTTCGGCAGGTACGCCGACGGCGAGATCGAGATCCTGCGGGAGTGGCCCGTGGAGCAGTCGCTGGGCTTCTACTACAACGCCGCCGCCGAGTGGGCCGGGCTGGGCTACTGGGGCACCGGCAAGCTGATGGGCCTCGCCGCCTACGGCAGACCCGGTCCCGGAGCGCCGGTGCGAGGAGTTCCCGGCGGGTACGAGCTGGTCTGCGGCACGCCCACCGCCGAGGTCCCCACCCGACGCGCCGCGACGCTCGGCCCGCTGATGGCCTACTACCCGGCGGTCGCCGAGTCGCTCAAACCCGAGTTCGGCAAGCTGTTCCCGTACGCGCCGCGCACCGGCGAGGAACCCATCGCGTACGCGGACTTCGCCGCGACGATCCAGCAGGGGCTGGAGGAGACGGTGCTGTCCCTGGCCGCCGATCTGCGTCGGCGGGTGGACACCCCGGTGCTGGCGCTCGCCGGCGGGGTGGCGATGAACTGCACGATGATCGGGGTGCTGGTCCGCAGTGGACTCTTCGACCGCGTCTACGTCCCGCCGGTGCCCACCGACGCGGGGGTGTCCCTGGGGGCGGCGCTGGTCGCGGCGCGGGAGTGCGGGGAGTTCACGCCCACCCGCCTCGACCACGCGTACTGGGGTCAGCCGATCACCACGGAGGCCGGCGAGGCGGCGGCCGCGCGCGCCGGCATGGTGCACCGCCGCCTCGGCGACGACGAGTTGGCCCGCTGCGTCGCGGGTGAACTCGCCCGGGGTCGGATCGTGGGCTGGGCGCGCGGGCGGGGTGAGATCGGGCAGCGGGCGCTCGGCGCGCGCAGCCTGCTGGCCGATCCGCGATCCCGGCGCAACCTGGAACGGCTCAACGTGCTCAAGGGCCGGGAGATGTGGCGTCCGGTGGCGCCCAGCATCCTCGCCGAGCATGTGTCGGAGCTGATCGAGGGGCCGGTCGGCGAACCGTCGAGGTTCATGCTGGCCGCCGCGTCGCTGCGCCCGGACGCCCGGCTGCGGGTTCCGGCGGTGACCCACGTGGACGGCTCCGCCCGCCCGCAGACCGTGCACCGCGACACCAACCCCGGCTACTGGGCGCTGATCGAGCAGTTCCGGCAGCTCACCGGAGTGCCGGCGGTGGTCAACACGTCGTTCAACCTGGCCGGTGACCCGATCGTGAACTCGGCCGCCGACGCGGTCGACACCTTCGTACGGGCCAAGGAGATCGACCTGTTGGTGCTCGGGGACGCGGTGGTGGCCCGCAGCGAGGCCGACCTCCCGGCCTGACCTGCGAGGGGGCCGCCCGGTCGGGCGGCCCCCTCGCGTCGAGCGCCTCAGACGCGGGTCGTTCGGCGGTCGCGCCGCCACACCTGGCGGAGCCGGTCGACGAAGAAGTCCCGGTTCACCCAGTAGAACTCCAGCCAGATGTTGTCCGGGTCGCGAAGCCAGATCTGCGAGCCCGCCTCGTGCTTGGAGGTGGTGATGCCGGAGTGCGTGACGCCGACGGCGTCCAGGTGGGTCACCCACTCGTCCAGGTCGGCGCGCTCGGGCACGTGGTAGGCCAGGTGGTGCAGCCCCGGGCGCCGCTCGTCGAAGCGGTCGCCGTCGACGCCGCCGTCGGGCGGGTCCACGAGGCAGCCCAGCACCACCGAGGCGAACGACGCCGTGTGCAGCAGGGTACGGAAGCGGAAGCCGGACTCGGGTGGCGCGACGTCGTTGACCACCACCATCTCGAAGACCGAGCAGTAGAACGCGGTGCTGCGTTCCAGGTCGACGACGGTGAGGTTGATGTGGTTGCGACCGTCCAGGCGTGGCATCGCCGGTCTCCTCAGGCCGTCCGGCCGGCCGCCGCGACGGCCGGTCTGCCCAGGGGCTGGCCGCCGTCGGGCGCGGGCACCGCCGGCACGGCCTCCAGGACCGACATCGACGAGGTCGGCGTGATCCGCGACAGCCGGAACCCGGCGTCGTCGAGCAGCGCGCGGAACTCCGGCTCGGTCCGGGTCCGCCCGCCGAACAGCGCGAGCGCCTTGACGTCCATCACCTTGCCGGTGTCGTCGTGGTTGCCGTAGCGGCTCACCGACTCGACGATGACCAGTCGACTGTCGGGCCGGGCGGCGGCGCGGACGTTGCGCAGGATCGCGGCGGCCTGCTCGTCCGGCCAGTCGTGGATGATCGTCTTGAGCAGGTACACGTCGGCGCCCTCGGGCAGCGGGTCGAAGAAGCTGCCGCCGCGGACCTCGCACCGGTCCGCGACACCCGTGCGGGCCAGCACGTCCGGCGCCTCGGTCACCACGTGCGGCAGGTCGAGCAGGATCGCGCGCAGCTCGCGGTGGCGGGCGAGCAGGCCGGCGACGAAGGTGCCGTGCCCGCTGCCCACGTCCACAAGCGTCCGGGCCGTGCCCAGATCCAGCGCCGGCGCGACGGTGCGCAGCACGAACGGGTTGACGCTCTCGGCCGACCGCTCGAACCGGACGCACTCGTAGGGGTGGTCGGCGAAGTGGTCGTAGTAGCGCGTGCCGCCGTGCACGTGCCCGAACGCGGTCTCGCCGGTACGCAGGCTGTGCGTCAGCCGCGCCCACGAGTAGATGTCCGGCGGCATGAGGGGGAAGCACTCGCGGACCGAGAAGGGGTGGTCGCTGCGCAGCGGTTCGGCCAGCGGAGTGAGCCCGAAGACCTCGGGCGTGACCTCGGTGAAGATGCCCCGCCCGGCCAGCGCGCGCAGGCCACGGGTCAACGCGCCGGGGTCGGCGCCGACGCGCCGGGCCAGCACGTCCACCGGCAACGGACCCTCGATGAGCTGGTCGGCGACCGCGAGGTCACACATGACCCGGATGGTGAACGGAACGATGTAGTCGGCCAGTTCGGTGAGGCGGGTGACCGACGCGAGGTCGATGCGAGGCGTCACGGACATGTCCGTACGGTATCCGGTCGAGCGTTGCGATACCAGATAGCATACGAGACACTTGATACGTGCATCTGAACCTGTTCACCCAGTGCTCGCCGTCGCCGCAGTTCAAGGGGTTCTGGCGGCACCCCGCCGACCGCAGCGCCACCGGCTACCGCGATCTCGGCTACTGGGTCGAGCTGGGTCGCCGGCTGGAGGCCGCCTGCCTGGACGCGCTCTTCTTCGCCGACGTGCACGGCACCTACGACGTCTACCAGGGCTCCTGGCGGGCCGCCGTGCGGCACGCCGTGCAGATCCCGTCGATCGACCCGCTGCTCGTGCTGCCGGCGATCGCGGCCACCACCTCCCGGCTGGGCCTCGCCGTCACCTACTCGACGACCTACCACGCCCCGTACGAGTGCGCCCGGGTGTTCAGCTCGCTGGACCACCTCACCGGCGGACGGGTCGCCTGGAACATCGTCACCTCGTATCTGCGGTCCGCGTCGGCGAACGGGCTCGGCTCGTACCTGGACCACGACGAGCGCTACGACCGGGCCGACGAGTACGTCGAGGTGGCCCGGCGGCTGTGGGAGGAGAGCTGGGACGACGACGCGGTCCGGCGCGACGTCGCCGCGAACGTCTTCACCGACCCGGACCGGGTGCGCGAGATCGGCCACGAGGGGCGCTGGTTCTCCGTGCGGGGCCCGCACCAGTGCGAGCCGTCGCCACAGCGCACCCCCGTGCTCTACCAGGCCGGGGCGTCCGGACGGGGGATGACGTTCGCGGCCCGGCACGCCGAGGTGGTCTTCCTGACCATGGCGGACCCGGCCAGCGGAGCCTCGCAGGTGGCCCGGCTGCGCGCCGAGGTGGCCGCACACGGGCGCGACCCGCGCTCGGTGAAGGCGTTGCAGGGCAGCATGGTGATGGTCGCCCCGACCCGGGCGGAGGCCCGCCGACGTGCCGAGGAGTACGTGGCGCTGTGGAGCGGCGAGGGCCAGCTCGCCAAGTGGTGCGGCTGGATGGACGTGGACCTCGCGGCGTACCCGGACGAGACGCCGGTGGCGGAGATCGCCGGGCAGGGCAGCCAGAGCTTCGTGGGTTTCCTGCGCCGGCTCGGACCCGAGCGCACCTGGACGGTCGGCGACGTGCGCTACCTGGTGGCGACCGCCCGCCGGCCCCGCACCGGAGCGCCGGTGACCCTCTTCGGCACGGTCGAGCAGGTCGCCGACCGGATGGAGGAGTGGTGCGCGGTGGCCGACGTGGACGGTTTCAACCTGATCCCCTGCCCGACGACCCAGGGCATCGACGACATCTGCGACCTGCTGGTGCCGGAGTTGCAGCGCCGTGGCCTGTTCCGCACCGCGTACGACCCGGCGGAGCGGACCCTGCGGGAGCGCTACTTCGGCGCCGGGGCGCCCGTGCCGGCCCGGGTGCCGGCCCGGGATACGCAGGCGCCGGCCGAACCCGCCGCCGCGCGCGGCTGACCCGCAGAACGTACGGCCGGCTCGGACGCCGCAGAGCCCACGGCCGGCTCGCACGGCCGGCTGAGATGCCGGCGCCGTGCGGTCAGAACATCGTGGTGTCGACGTCCGCGCCGGCCAGCAGCGCGCCGACAGTGGCGTAGCTGTCGCGGCTGTTGACGAAGTGCTGCGTCGCGGTGTTGATGTCGCGCAGCCGCCGTTGCAGCGGCGACGAGTCGAACACCGTCGACGCGCCGGCCAGCGCGTACGCCGTCTGCACGGCCTGTAGCGCGGTGGCCGTGACCTGCGTCGCGGTGGCCCGCAGGCAGGCGCGGTCCAGCGCGCCGAGCACCTCGCCGCGCCGCGCGGTCTCCCAGGCGGTGGCCGCCTCGCGGTGCAGCAGCGCCCGGGCCGCGCGCAGGGCCACGTGGGCCTCGCCGAGCCGGTCGTGGAACACCGGGGAGTCCGCCAGTGAGCGGGTGCTGAACGTGCGCCGGCGGCCGGCGGCGGCGTGGGCCGCCGCGTCGTGCACGGCCCCCTGCGCGATGCCGAGGTCGACGGCGGCGATGAGCAGCCCGGCCTGGGCGATGCGAAAGACCGTGCGGCGCACGTCGTCGCCGTCGCCGACCAGGCTGAAGCCGCGGTGCTCGGGGCAGATTCGGCTGGCCACCCGCACGTCCTGGCTGGCCGTGCCACGCAGGCCCAGCACCTGCCAGGTGTCGACCTGCTCCAGCTCACTGGCGGGGAAGAGCACCATCCGCGTCAGCGGAGCCCCGTTGGGCAGGGTGCGGGGGGTCCGGCCGTCGAGCACGATGCAGTTCAGGTAGATCCAGCTCGCCTGCGGGCTGCCGGTCACGAACGGCCACTGGCCGTTGACCCGCCAGCCGCCCGCGCCGTCCGGGGCGGCCCGGCCCTTCGGCGCGACCGCGCCGGCGCCCAGCACGTCCGGGCCGTGCGCGTAGATCTCGTCGCGGGCGGCCTCGGGAAAGCAGGCGAACAGCAGGTGGGCCAGGCCGACCTGCCCGATCAGCCAGCCGGTGGAGGCGTCCGCCGTGGAGAGCTGCTCGATGACGCGCAGCGCCTCGCCCAGCGGCAGGTCCGCGCCACCGTACGCGGCCGGCACCAGCATCCGCAGGCAGCCCGCGGCGCTCAGCTCGGCGAGAACGTCCTCGGGGACCCGGCCCGCCCGGTCAATCTCGGCCGCCCGCTCGGCGAGCGCGGGGAGCAGTCCGTCGACGCGGGGAAGCGTACTGGTCACGGTTGGACTCTATCGCCTTCCTCGTATCTTGTTTAGCCTTGTATCTGCTATCAATCTCGGATAGACGTACTGGGGAAGGAGGTGACGGGCCGATGACCGAACGCGCCGTTGCGGAATCGCCGCTGCTGAGCTGGCTGGAGCATCCCCGGCAGGACCGGGGCGTGCACTTCGCCGCCGCGGGCGACGACTGGACCTTCCTGTCGTACTCGGAGCTGGCCGAGCGGACCCGGGTGATCCTGGCCGGCCTGCGGGCGGTCGGGGTGGTCCCGGGCGACGTGGTGTCCATCGTCGAGCCCGCCGGCCCCGACTTCGTCGCCACGCTGTTCGCCGCGATGGCCGCCGGGGCGGCGCCCTCACCGATCGCCCCGCCGCTGAACTTCCAGGACCGCGCGGTCTACGGCGAACACGTCCTGGGCCTCCTGCGCGCCGCCGCGCCACGGGTGGTGGTCTGCGCGTCCACCCTCACCGCGGCGATCGCGCCGCTGGCCGCCACCGCCGGGGTCCGGCGGGTGCTGAGCGCCGACGAGCTGGCCGACGCCGCCGGCGGCTCCCGGGGAACGGTCGCGGCGCCCGGCCCGCTCGCGCTGCTGCAGTTCACGTCCGGCTCCAGCGGCCGCGCCCGGGGCGTGCAGGTGCCGCACGCCGCGCTGGCCGCCAACGTCGCGGCGATCCGGCGGTGGCTGGCGATGACCCCCGACGACCCGACCGCGTCCTGGCTCCCGGTGCACCACGACATGGGCCTCATCGGCTGCCTCGTCACCCCGGTGGTCAACACCAGCGACCTGTGGCTGATGCCGCCGGAGGAGTTCGTCCGCAACCCCGGGCGCTACCTGCGCTGCTTCGGGGCACGCGGGGCGCGGCTGACCTCGATGCCGAACTTCGGGTTGGAGTACATCGCCCGCCGCGTGCGCCCCGAGGCGCTGACCGGGCTGGACTTCTCCGCCTGGCGCGCGGTCATCGTCGGCGCCGAACGCGTCGACGCCGAGGCACTGCGCCGCTTCTGCGCGCTGCTCGGCCCGCACGGCTTCGACCCCCGCGCGCTGCTGCCCGCGTACGGGCTGGCGGAGGCGACCCTGGCCGTCACCGGGCTGCCGCTCGACGAGCTGTACCACGCCGTCGAGCTGCGCCCCGACCGGCTGCGGCTGGGCGCGCGGGCCGTCCCGGACCCGGCCGAGGGCGTCGACGGCGGCGTCGAGGCGTACCCGGTGGTGGGCTGCGGCCGGCCGCTGACCGGGGTACGGGTGCGGATCGTGGACGAGGCCGGCACACCGCTGCCGGACGGGGTGGTCGGCGAGATCGAGGTGCACGGCCCGTCCGTCGCCCAGGGGTACGTCAACGCCGACGACTCGGCGTCGCAGACCGCGCTGGGCGCAGGGGTGCTGCGCACCGCCGACGCCGGGTTCCTGCACGACGGGCAGTTGCACGTGCTGGGCCGGCTCGGCGACAGCATGAAGGTCCGCGGCCGGGCGGTCTTCGCCGAGGACCTCGAATGGGCCATCTGCCGCCCCGGGGTGCCGGCGCAGCGGATGGCCGCGCTGCTGGGCCACCGGGGCGGCACCGCGACAGTCGTGGCCGTGTTCGAGCAGGCCCAGCCGGAGTGGCTAGCCCAGGCGGAGCGCGAGCTGCGCCGCCGGGCGGAGGGCGCGCAGGTCGTCATCGTGGACGCCCCACGCGGCACCATCGCCCGCACCTCCAGCGGCAAACCCAAACGGCGCCAGCTGTGGCAGGCGTTCGTCGATGACCGGCTGCCCGGCACCGTGGTCACCACGGGAGCGGCCGGTCAGCGGGACCAGACCGAGCAGACGACGACGGCGTCCTGAGGGACGTTCGGACAGGAGGCGGGAATGACCGACGCGACCAGGTCGACGACAGCCGAGGTGCGGACCGAGGCGGAGGTGCGGGACTCGGTGACGGCGATCGTCACCGAACTGGCGCCCAACCCGGAGCAGACCGAGGGGGCGGGTGACTCGCGGCTGGTCGAGGACCTCGGTTTCCACTCCCTCGCGCTGCTGGAGTTGGCCTTCACCCTGGAGGACGAGTTCGAGCTGCCGCCGATCGACGAGACGACGGCCCGCAAGATCGTCACGATCGACGCGGTGGTGGAGCACGTGAAGGACATCCTGCGCTCGCGCGGCGAGCTGGCCAGTTGACCGGCCGCCCGGGGAACGCACCGGGCGCGGCGACACTGCGCGGCCCGACGCCCGGCGAGTCGGACCAGCGGGCCCGGGCGTTGTCGCTGCGGCTGTTCCTGGCCATGCTGCACACCCAGGAGCTGCTGGCCGGCTACCTCGGCGCCCGGCTGGGGCTGTACGAGGCGCTCGACCGGGGCCCGGCCGACGTGGCCGAGCTGTGCGCGCGTACCGGGATCGACAGCCGGTACGCGCGGGAGTGGCTGGAACAGCAGGCCGTCGCCGGGTTCATCGAGGTGGACGACGTGACGGCCGCCCCCGAGCGGCGGGTCTACCGGCTGCCGCCGGGGCACGCCGAGGTGCTGCTCGCCTCGGACAGCCCGCTGTCGCTGGTGTCGCTGACCATGCTGCCGCTGGGCGGGGTGGCCGGCGCGTTGCCGGCGCTGCTCGACGCGTACCGCACCGGCGCCGGGGTGCCCGACGAGATGTACGGCGACGACTGGCGGCACGGGCACTCGGGCGCCAACCGGGCGCTGTTCACGTACTCCCTGCCCGGTTGGCTCTCCTCGGCGCTGCCGCACCTTCACCAGCGGCTCGCCGCCGCGCCGAGCCGGATCGCCGACATCGGCTGCGGCGCGGGTTGGGCGGCGATCGCGCTGGCCGGGGCGTACCCCCTCGCCGAGGTCGACGGCTACGACCTGGACGCGCCGACGGTGGCCGCGGCGCAGGCGAACGCCGCGGCCGCCGGTGTGGCCGACCGCGTGCGGTTCCACCGGCGCGACGCCGTGGACCCGGAGCTGGCCGGCCGGTACGACCTGGTCTGCGTCTTCGACGCGCTGCACGAGATGAGCCAGCCGGTGTCGGTGCTGCGGGCGTGCCGGCGGCTGCGCGCCGACGCCGGCGCGGTGCTTGTGCTCGACGCCAAGGTGGCACACCGGTTCGTCGCACCCGGCGACGAGATCGAGCGTTTCCAGTACGCCACAAGCGTGCTGCACTGCCTGCCGGCCGGTCTGGCCGGGCCCGACTCGACGGCCAGCGGCACGGTCCTGCGGCCCGCGCAGGTCCGCCGGTTCGCCACCGAGGCGGGCTTCACCGACGTGCAGATCGTGCCGGTGGACGACCGGTTCCACCGGCTGTACCACCTGACCGGCTGAGAGGGGGCGGGGGAGGGCGGCGACGCCGTCCCCCGCGCCGGCTCAGCCCGCCAGCTCGGCGCCGAGCGTCCGCTTGTCCACCTTGCCCACCGGAGTGTGCGGCAGCGCCGTGCGCAGCTCCAACCGGTCCGGCAGCTTGTACGCGGCCAGCCCCCGCCCGGTGAGGAAGTCCCGCAACTGCCCCAGGGTGGGGGCGTCGGCGCGGGGCACCACCACCGCGCAGGTCTTCTCGCCCAGCACCCGGTCGGGGACGGCGAGCACGGCGACCTCGCGGACCCCCGGGTGGGCGAGCAGGTGCTCCTCGACCTCGCCGGCCGGGACCTTCTCGCCACCCCGGTTGACCACCTCCTTGATCCGGCCGACCACGACCAGCTCGCCGGTCGGGGTCCAGCGGACCAGGTCCCCGGTGCGCAGGAAGCCGTCCGGGGTGAAGGTGCGCGCGTTGTACTCCGGCACCCGGTAGTAGCCGCGCAGGGTGGTCGGACCGAGCACGATCAACTCACCCACCTCGCCGGGCACGACCTGCCGGCCGGCGTCGTCGACCACCTGGAACTCGTCGGCGTCGGACAGCGGACGGCCCTGGGTGTGCGCGGCCAGCTCCGGCGGGTCGTCCGGGCGGGTGCAGCAGATCGGGCCCTCGGCCATGCCGAAGAAGTGCGCCAGTCGGATCCCCAGCTCCCGGGTCACCCGCTCGGCCACCGCCGGGCTGAGGTTGGCGCCACCGACCTCGACCACCAGGCCGTTCAGGTCGGCGCCGAGCATCGGCGCGAGGTCGGCCCACAGCGGCAGGAAGGGCGGCATCAGCGTGGTCAGGGTGACTCGCTCGCGGGCGATCAGCCGGAACGCCTCGTCGGGGCTGGGACTGCCGGCCAGCACGGCGGTGGCGCCGACCCGCAGCGCGCCGAGGACGCCGGGGCAGCCGAGCGCCGCGTTGTGGGCGACCGGCAGCGCGGCGAGATAGACCCCGTCCGGCCCGAACCCCATCGCGGCCGCGGTCGCCCGCAGCTGGTACGCGTAGTCGTCGTGGGTACGGGGGATCAGCTTCGGCAGGCCGGTCGAGCCGCCGGAGAGCAGGAAGAACGCGACGTCCGACGGGTCCGGAGCGGGCAGCGGCACCGGGTCTGCGTCCACGTCGGACAGGGCGGTGAACTCGCCGGGGTCGCCGACGACGAACACCTCCCGCAGCGACGGCGTCTCGGCCCGTACGTCGGCGGCGAGTTTGCGCAGGTCGTAGCCCTGGACCTGGTCGACGGTCGCGTACGCGACCGCCTCGGTGTGCGCGCACAGGTGGCCGATCTCCGCGCGCCGGTGCGCCGGCAGGGCCAGGACGGGCAGCGCGCCCAGGCGGAACAGGGCCAGGCACAGCACCACGAACTCGACGCTGTTGGGCAGTTGGACCACCACCCGGTCGTGCCGGCCGATGCCGTGGGCGCGCAGCCCGGCGGCCATCCGGTCGGCCCGGCGGTCGAGGTCGCCGTAGCTCACCCGCTGCCCGTCGGTGACCAGCGCGGCGCGCTCCGGGTCGGTCCGTGCCCACTCCCGGCCCAGGTCAGCGAGGGATTCGCCGCGCCAGTAGCCCTGCGCGCGGTAGCGCTCGGCCAGCTCCCGCGGCCAGCTCACACATCCGTCCAGCATCCCGTGCCTCCCGTGAACGACGGTGACAGCGACCCGCTCACAAGCTAGTGTGCAGATACACGAGATACAAGACACGTGATAGTGGAGGCGGTTGATGCTGGCGGCGCGGCCCCGTACCGACCTCGGTGCGCTGACCCGGCTCACCGAACTCGCCGACTACATCGTGCCGCTCACCATCCGGGTGATCGCCCAGCTCGGCGTCGCCGACCAGCTCGTCAACGGGCCGCGCCCGGTGGCCGAGCTGGCCGAGGCCACCGGCGCGCACGCCCCGTCGCTGCTGCGCGCCCTGCGGGCGCTCGCCGGCAAGGGCATCTTCACCGAGGTCGAACCCGAGGTGTTCGGCCTGACCAAGCTCGCCGAGCCGCTGCGCACCGACCACCCGCTGTCGCTGCGCGACGCGTACCCCCTGATGGCCGCGGACGTGCGCGCCTGGGCCGGGCTCACCCGGTGCCTGCGCACCGGGGAGGCCGCCTTCCCCCGCGTCCACGGCGCCGACTACTGGACCTACCTGGCCGGGCACCCCGCCGACAGCCTCGCCGTCGACCGCTGGATGTCGAGCCTCACCCGGCTGCACCTGCGCACCGTGCTGCCGGCGTGGCCGTGGGCGCAGGCCGGCCACGTCGTCGACGTCGGCGGCGGTGACGGCGCGTTCCTGGCCGGCCTGCTCAGCCGCTGCCCGCAGCTGCACGGCACGCTGCTCGACCTGCCCCACGTGGTGGCCGCCGCGCCGGCTCTGCTCGCCCGGGCCGGGGTGGCCGACCGGTGCCGGATCGTGGCCGGCAGCTTCTTCGACCCGCTGCCGGCCGGCGCCGACCTGTACGTGCTCAAGACGATCCTGCCCGGCTGGGAGGACGCCGACGCCACGGCCATCCTGCGCCGCATCGCCGCGGCGATGGGCCCGCGGAGCCGGCTGCTGCTGCTGGAAGCGATCATCCCCACCGGCGATGTCTTCGACGTCGCGAAGCTCGTCGACCTGCACACCCTGGTGCTCACCGGCGGTCGGCACCGCACCCGCGACGACCTCATCGACCTGTTGGCCGGCGCCGGCCTGCGGCTGGACCGGGTCGTCGCCACGCCCACGCTCACCGTGATCGCCGCCGGTCCCGCCGGGCCGCAGCTGACATCCCCCTAGGAGGTATCGATGGCCCCGAGCCGACCCCGGATCGACATCGAGTCGGTGTTCCGACTGACCGAGCTGGCCGACTACATCGTGCCGTTCACCGTGCGCGCGGTCGCCGAGCTGGGCGTCGCCGACCAGCTCGTCGACGGGCCACGGCCGGTGGCCGAACTGGCCGAGGCCACCGGCGCGCACGCCCCGTCGCTGCTGCGCGCCCTGCGGGCGCTCGCCGGCAAGGGCATCTTCACCGAGGTCGAACCCGAGGTGTTCGGCCTGACCAAGCTCGCCGAGCCGCTGCGCACCGACCACCCGCTGTCGCTACGCGACGCGTACCCGCTGCTGGAGCCCGACATCGAGGCGTGGGCCCACTTCGACCACAGCATCCGCACCGGACAGGCGTCGTTCGACCAGGTCCACCCCGAGGGCTACTGGCCGTACATGGCCGCCCATCCGCACGACAGCGCCCGCTTCGACGCCTCCCAGCAGGCGGCCACGCGGCTGGAGCTGCGGGCCGCGCTGCCCGCGTACCCGTGGGGTGAGCTGACCACAGTCGTCGACGTCGGCGGCGGCAACGGCGCCTTCCTCGGCGGCATCATGGCCCGCTTCCCGCAGTTGCAGGGCACCCTGTTCGACCTGCCGCACGTGGTCGCCGAGGCCGAACCGGTGCTGCAGAAGCTCGGCGTGGCCCAGCGGTGCACGGTGACCGGCGGCAGCTTCTTCGAGACCATCCCGGCCGGCGCGGACGCGTACCTGCTCAAGCGGATCCTCTACGGCTGGGACGACGACAACGCCGTACGACTGCTGAGCGCCGTGCGGGCGGCGATGCGGCCCGACAGTCGGCTGCTGGTGCTGGAGCCGGTGGTCGAGGCCGGCGACCGCTTCGACGTGGGCCGCCTCTACGACCTGCTCCTGCTGGCCATGGTCGGCGGCGGCGCCCGCTCCCGCGAGCACATCGAACGGCTGCTGGACGCCGCCGACCTGCGGCTGGCGCGCAGCGTGCCCACCATGATGTTCCCCATCCTCGAGATCGTCGCGAAGACGGAGGCGTGAGCGATGCGACTGGTCGTGGACTTCTCCCGCTGCGAGAGCAACGCGGTCTGTGTGGGGCAGGCGCCGGAGGTGTTCGACGTCGGTGAGGACGACCGTCTGCACATCACCGAACAGCCGTTGGAAGGCTCGCTGGCCAACCGGGTGCGCGAGGCCGCCCGCCGCTGCCCGAAGCAGGCGCTGTCCGTCGTGGACGACTGACGACGTACCCGATCCCGGCACGCCCGTGCCTGCACCGGGTCGAGGACGTAGGGGCTACGCCTGCGCATCGGATCCTTTGCTCTGCTTCAACGGAGGCAACACCCGGTGTCCGGATAACGGACGCGTGGTGTTGCGTGGGTTGAAGCAGAGCAAAGGACGGGCCTAAACATCCCCCGCCGCCCGCCGCCCGCGAAGCGCGGTGGCGTCGGAGCTAGCGGACGGCGTACGCCTCCCGGATGGCCGTCCAGACCCGCTCGGCGGTCACCGGCATGTCGATGTGCCGCACGCCCAGGTGGCGGACGGCGTCGACCACGGCGTTCTGCACCGCCGGCGGAAGTCCCACCGCACCCGACTCGCCCAGGCCCTTGGCGCCCAGCGCGTTCACCGGAGTGGGGGTCTGCGTCGCCACCGTCTCGAACGAGGGCAGCTCGGCCGCGCCGATCATGGCGTACCGGTGCAGGTCACCGTGCAGGGGCGTGCCGTCGGCGGCGAAGCGGACCTCCTCCACCAGCGCCTGACCGGCGCCCTGCGCCAGGCCGCCGTGCACCTGCCCCTCGGCCAGCAGCGGGTTGAGCAGCACACCCGCGTCGTCGACGGCCACCACCCGCCGCAGGGTCACCTGACCGGTCTCGGTGTCGACAAGCACCACCGCCAGGTGCGCGCCGAACGGGCAGGTCGCCGCCGTTGGCTGGAAGGTCGCCACCGCCGACAGCCCACCGTCAGGCCCTTCGGCGGTGGCCAGCTCGGTCCAGTGGACGACGTGCCCGGTGGTCGAGCGGAACCGTCCCTCGGTGTACTCCACCTCGTCGCGGGCCACGCCCAGGTGTCCGGCCGCCGCGTCCCGGCCCCGCTCCATGAGGGCCAGGGCCGCTTCGCGGACCGCCATGCCGCCGGTCTGCAACGACCGGGACCCTCCGGTGCCGCCACCCGCCGGGACCGTCGCGGTGTCGGAGTGGCGTACGTCGACGCGGTCCAGCGCCACGTCGAGCACGTCGGCGGCGAGCATCGCCCACGCGGTGACGTGGCCCTGCCCGTGCGGGCAGGTGCCGGAGTGGACGGTGAACCGGCCGGTGGTGTCGACGCGGATCGAGGCGTACTCGCTGCGGGTGTCCGCGCCGGTGATCTCCACGAAGGTGGACAGGCCGATGCCGAGCTGCTGGACGTCGCCGCGCTCGCGGCGGGCCGCCTGCTCGGCGCGTAACGCCGGGTAGTCGGCCTCGGCGAGCACCCGATCCAGCGCCGCCGGGTAGTCGCCGGTGTCGTAGCGGGCGCGGGTCACCGTGGTGACCGGAAAGCTCTCCGGCGGCAGCAGGTTGCGCCGACGCACCTCGGCCGGGTCCAGGCCGATCTCCGCCGCGTACACGTCGACCATCCGCTCCAGCGCGGCGACGGCCTCCGGCTGCCCGGCGCCCCGGTACGACACCACGGGCGTGGTCGTGGTGGTGACGCTGGACGAGCTGAACTTCGCCCGGCTGATCGCGTACGGGCCGGTGAGCATCGTCCGGGTCCAGAACGGCAGGATCGCGCCGATGCGCGGGTACGCCCCGGCGTCCTGCACGACCTCCAGCGCGTACGACACGATCCGCCCGTCGCGGGTGCCGCCCAGCTCGGCGCTCTGGTGCTGGGCCCGGCCGTGCCCGGCGGCGGTCATGCTCTCGCTGCGGGTCTCCGCCCAGCGCACCGGGCGGCCGAGCCGACGGCTGGCCCAGGCGACGAGGACGTCCTCCCGGCTGGCGAACGCCTTGGAGCCGAACGCCCCGCCGACGTCGCCGTTGACCACCTGGACCCGGTCCTCCGGCTCACCGAGGGCCGCCGCGAGCTGGCCGCGCCACAGATGCACGGCCTGACTGCCGGCGCGGTAGCGCAGCCCGTCCGGCCCCCACTCGGCCTGCCCGGCGCGGGCCTCCAGGGGGCAGGGCGCGACCCGGGGGTTGCGCATCCGCTGCCGGACGACCACCTCGGCGCCCTCGTGCAGCTCGGCGCGTCCGGCCGGGCGCCGAAAGCCCAGTTTGAGCACCATGTTCGTGCCGGCCTCGGGGTGCAGCACCAGCTCGTCGGCGAGGGCCTCCTCGACGTCCACCAGGGCCGGCAGGGGCGCGATATCGGCCGCGACGAGGGCGGCGGCGTCGACCGCCTCGGCGCGGCTGGTCGCCAGCACCGCGGCGACGGGTTCGCCGACGAAGCGCACCACGCCGTCGGCGAGCACCGGGGTGGTCATCTTCTGGTTCAGCACCCCGGCCTCGGGGGGCAGCGGCGGCAGGTCCACGTCCGCCGCCGTGAAGACCGCGACCACGCCGGGGGCTCGGCGGGCGGCGTCGGTGTCCACGCCCCGCAACCGGCCGTGGGCCACCGTCGAGCGGACGATGACCAGCTCCAGCGAGTCGGGCACCCGTACGTCGTCGACGTACGTGCCGCCGGTGGTGAGCAGGGCGCGGTCCTCGGTACGCCGGACCGGTCGGCCGATCAGTGACATCTGCGACTCCTGGTTGCTGCGGCCCGGCGCCCGCTCAGGCGGGGGTGACGGCGAGCGGGATCGACGCGTACGACCGGAAGAGGGCGCTGGGCTCGCGGACCGGGTCGGCGGCCAGGTCGATGTCGGTGAGCCGGTGCGCGAGCCGCTCGAAGACGACAGCTCCCTCGATGCGGGCCAGCGCGGCGCCGAGGCAGCCGCGTACGCCCCCGCCGAAGCCGACGTGCGGGTTGGGGTGCCGGCCGATGTCGACGCGAGCGGGGTCGGCGAAGACGTCCTCGTCGTGGTTGGCGCAGCCGAGCAGGAGGAAGACCGACCGGCCGGGCCGGATCACCCGGTCGCCGACCGGGATCGGGGCCAACGCCAGCCGCGCGGTGTACTGGATCGGGGCGTCGAACCGGACGAACTCCTCGGCCGCGGTGGCGGCCAGCGACGGGTCGGCGCGCAGCCGACGCCACTCGTCGGGCCGGTCGGCCAGGGCGATGCTGCCGGTGCAGACCATGTTCATGGTCGTCTCGTAGCCGGTGAAGCAGAGGAAGACGATGTTGTCGACGACCTCGTCGATCCCCTCGGCGGGGTCCGCCACGGCGAGCATCCGGTCGAGCAGGTCGCCGTTCGGATCGGCGTGTCGGTCGGCGAGCAGGTCGCGGACGTACCCGCGCAGCCAAGCGAGGGCCTCGTCGGCCGCCGCGCGGTCGGCCTCGGGCACGAACGGCGTGAAGGCCCGGCCCAGCGCCGCCGAGCGGGGCCAGACCTCGGCCCGGGTCCGCGCCGCCGGCAGGCCGATGAGTTCGCACACGACTGTCGCGGCGACCGGAAACGCCAGGTCGGCGACGGCGTCCAGGCGGCCGGCGTCCAGCGCCGGGGCGAGCAGTTCGTCGACGAGGTCGCCGACGCGGCTCGCGGTGCGCCGGGCCACGCCGGGGCTGAACGCGCGGACGATCTGCTGGTGCAGCCGGCTGTGGTCGTCCGGATCGCGGGTGGGGATGATGCGGCGGAACACCTCGCGGGAGAGATCCTGTGCCATCCGGAACTGCGGGTCGTCCTCCGGGAAGGTGTTGCTCAGCCGGCGGTCGCGCAGCAGCGCGGCCACGTCCCGGTGCCGGGTCACGCCCCAGCTCGCCGGCCCGAAGCGGCACAGCGGGCCGGCCGCCCGCATCCGCGCGTACGTCGGGTAGGGGTCGGCGACGACCTCGGGCGCGAGCGGGTCCATCCGCGCCGGCAGGACGCGGCCGGCGGGGCTCACGGCCGCACCGCCACGGGCACGCTGGCGTACGAGCGCAGCGTCCCGTCGGTCTGCCGGCGGGCCGGGCCGGCCGGGGTCAGCGTGCCGAAGGTGCGCAGCAGGGTCTCGAACGCGACCTGCGCCTCCACCCGGGCCAGGTAGCCGCCGAGGCAGTGGTGGATGCCGCCGCCGAAGGACAGGTGCGGGTTCTCCGCGCGGGTGATGTCGAGGCGGTCCGGGGCGGCGAACTGGTCGGGGTCGCGGTTGGCGCTGCCCAGCAGCAGGATCAGCACCCGGCCGGCGCGGATGGTGCGCTCGCCGACGTCCAGATCCTCCCGGGCGAGGCGGGCGACGCCCTGGATCGGGGCGTCGTAGCGCAGGAACTCCTCGACGGCCCGGGGGGTCAGGGTCGGGTCCGACCGGAGCAGGGCGAGCTGGTCGGGGTGATCGAGCAGGGCGGCCACCCCGGTGGCGATCAGGTTGGTGGTGGTCTCGAAGCCGGCGAAGAAGGCGAACACCGCGTTGTCCACGATCTCGTCGTCGCCGAGCACGGCGCCGTCGTCGTCGGTCGCGGCCAGCATCCGGGACAGCAGGTCCTCACCGGGTTCGGCGCGACGCCGCTGAAGGATCTCACCGAGGTAGCCGCGCAGCCACTCGACCGCCCGGTCGGCGGCCGGGCGGTCGTCGTCGGGCACGATCGCGGCGAACGCCTTGCTCAGGTCCAGCGCGTACGGGCGGATGCGCTCGTGGTCGGCCGGCGGGATGCCCATCAGGGCGCAGACCACCATCACCGGCAGGGGAAAAGCGAGATCCGAGACCGCGTCGAAACGTCCGGTGCGGGTCGCCGGGGCCAGCAGCTCGGTGACCATCTGCTCGATGCGGGGGCGCAGCCGGCGGACCAGGGCGGGGCTGAACGCCTTGGCCATCAGGCGCCGCAGCCGGCCGTGCTCGGGCGGGTCGCGGTAGAGGATGATGCTGCCGAAGAAGTCGCCGGCCGCGCCGTCGCCGGCCGACATCCGGTGGTAGGCGGCCGGGAACTCGCTGCCCAGGCGCGGGTCGCGGACCAGCCGGGCGACGTCGGCGTAGCGGGTGACACCCCAGCTGCCGGGGCCCATCCGGCACAGCGGGCCGGCCGCCCGCAGCGCCGCGTAGGTGGGATAGGGGTCGGCCACCACCGCGGGATCACGGGCGTCGAATCTCGGCGGCATGCCGGTACGGGCCGAGGTCATGCCCGCCAGTATGCTCAACCAAAGATACGAGAAACAAGTACTTCCGAGATACGCGAAACACTATTAGGCTTCCGAGCCATGACCGAGACCGTGGTGAGCGCTGACCCCCGGATCATCGCGATGGAGTTGCTGATGAAGGCCCCGGCCACCGTCAGCAGCCCGTACCCGCACTACCACGCGCTGCGGACCGCGGCGCCCAAGTACCGGATGGAACAGCCCGGTCAGGGTGTGGGTTGGGTGCTCACCGCGTACGACGACTGCCGGGCCGCGCTGCGCAACCCGTCGCTGGACAAGTCCGCGCAACGCCCCCGGATGGGCGACTCCCGTGGCCGCGAGGGCGCCCGCACCCTGCTGTTCCTCGACGGGCCGGAGCACACCCGGCTGCGCGGGCTGGTCAGCCGGGTGTTCACCCCGCGGCGTACCGAGACCCTGCGCCCCCGACTGACCGCCTTCGTCGACGGGCTGCTCGACGACATCACCGCCCGCATCGGCCCCGGTGGCGGCGAGGTCGACATCGTCGGCTCGTTCGGCTTCCCGCTGCCGGTCATGGTGATCGGCGAGCTGGTCGGCGTGCCGCCGGAGGACTGGCCGCTGCTGCGCCGGCTCACCCGCGCCGCGTCCGGCGGGCTGGAGATCTTCGCCCCGGAGGAGGTGCTCAAGGCATCCGATCAGGCGCTCGGCGAGATGGAGGAGTACTTCGCCGACCTGGTCCGCAAGCGCCGTGAGGATCCCCGCGACGACCTCGCCTCCGCGCTCGGCCAGGTCGAGATCGACGGTGACCGGCTCTCGGTCGACGAGCTGATCCAGGTGATCGTGCTGCTCTTCGGCGCCGGCTTCCAGACCATGACCGACCTGATCGGGCTCGGCACGCACGCGCTGTGCCGCAACCCCGACCAGTTGCAGCGGCTGCGCGCCGAACCGGAGCTGACCCGCTCCGCGGTCGAGGAGCTGCTGCGTTTCGACTCCCCGGTGCACGTGCTGGGCCGGGCCGCCTTCGAGGACACCACCTTCGTCGACGGCACCCCGCTCAAGAGCGGCGAACACGTCATCACCCTGATCGGCGCGGCCAACCGTGACCCGGCCCGCTACGCCGACCCGGACCGGCTCGACATCGCCCGTTTCGCCGGCGCCGAACCGCCGGAGACGCCGCTGTCGTTCGCCTGGGGCCCGCACCACTGCCTCGGCGCGCAGCTCGCCCGCGCCGAGGGGCAGATCGCCTTCCGCCGCCTGGTGGACCGGTTCGCGGTCATCGAGCTGGCCGACCCGGACGCCGACGAGATCGACCTCGAATGGCGGCACAGCAGCACGTTCCGGGGCCTGGAGGAGCTGCGCGTCCGGCTCGTCCCGGCCTGAGCACCAGCGAACCACCACGCGCCGACCAGGAGGGGGAGTCCATGCCGGAGGCGGTGATCGTCGAGGCGGTGCGGACGCCGATCGGCCGGCGCGAGGGTGCGCTGTCCGGCCTCAAGGCCGTGCAGCTGCTGCGGCACGTGCAGGTCGAGGTGCTGCGCCGCTCCGGCATCGCACCCGGCGAGGTGGAGCAGATCATCGGCGGTTGCGTCACGCAGGTCGGCGAGCAGAGCCTCAACGTCACCCGCAACGCCTGGCTCAACAGTGGACTCGACTACGAGGTCGCGGCGAGCACCGTCGACGCCTCCTGCGGCTCCGCGCAGCAGGCCAACCACCTGATCGCGGCGCTCATCACCGCCGGCGCCATCGACGTGGGCATCGCCTGCGGCGTGGAATCGATGAGCCGGGTGCCCGTCGGCACCAACCTCTACCAGGGGCCCGGCCACTACAAGACACCCGACTACCCGTACGACGATCCGCCGAAGGCGCAGTTCGGCGGCGCCGAGCGGATCGCGGCCCGGCAGGGGCTGACCCGCGCGGACGCCGACGCCTACGGGCTGCGCTCGCAGCAGCGCGCGGCGCGGGCCCGCGACGAGGGCCGCTTCGACCGGGAGATCACGCCCGTGCCGCTGCCCGACGGCAGGTCGGTCGACGCCGACGAGGGCATCCGCGACACCACGGCGGAAGGGCTGGCCGCCCTGCGTCCGGTGCTCCCGGACGGCATCCACACCGCCGGGACCACCTCGCAGATCTCCGACGGCGCCGCGGCGATCCTGTGGATGTCGCGGGAGCGGGCCGACGCGCACGGCCTGCGGCCCCGGGCCCGGCTGGCGCACCAGGTCGTCACCGGCGCCGACCCCTACTACCTGCTCGACGGCCCCACGGTGGCCACCCGCAAGCTGCTCAAGCGCGCCGGCATGACCCTCGACGACATCGACGTCGTGGAGGTCAACGAGGCGTTCGCCGCGGTCGTGCTGTCCTGGGCCGCGCACCACGACGCCGACCTGGACCGGGTCAACGTCAACGGCGGCGCCATCTCGCTCGGGCACCCGCTGGGCAGCAGCGGCACCCGGCTGCTGGTGACCGCCCTGCACGAGCTGGAACGCGCCGACGGCGAGGCAGCCCTGGTCACCATGTGCTGCGGCGGCTCGCTCGGCACGGCGTCGCTGCTGGTGCGGGAGTAGGCGGCATGGACACCGAGACGCGCACCGCGCCGGCCCGCGACGCCGCGGCCTTCTACGCCGACGCCCGCCACGACCTGACCGGGCCGTTGCACGGCGTACGGGTCCTGGACGTCACGAAGGTCTGGTCCGGCCCCATCGCGAGTTGCGTCCTGGCCGACCTCGGCGCGGACGTCCTGCGCGTGGAGATGCCCGGCAACCGGGAGGGGTTGATGCCCCCGGACATTCCCGGCACCGGCCTGTCCTGGTTCCGCCAGAGCGTGCACCGCAACAAGCGCAGCATCGGGCTCGACCTGCGCCGCCCCGGCGCGGCCGAGGTCTTCCTGCGGCTCGTCGCCACCGCGGACGTGGTGGTGGAGAACTACAAGCCCGGCACGCTGGACGCCTGGGGCGTCGGCTACCAGGCGTGCCATGCGGTCCGGCCGGACGTGGTGCTGGTCTCCGTCTCCGGCTACGGCCAGTACGGCCCGGACGCGCAGCGACCCGGGTACGACCCGACCACCCAGGCGGCCGCCGGCTGGATGGCGCTCAACGGCGACCCCGACGGCGCTCCGCTGAAGGCGCCCACCTTCCTCGCCGACGACCTCGCCGGGCTGCACGCGGTGATCGGCGCGCTCGCCGCGCTGCGCCACCGCGACCGCACCGGCGAGGGTCAGCACGTCGACGTGAGCATGCTCGACTCGCTGCTGTTCTCCAGCAACGGCTACCTCACCCTCGGTGCGACCGGGGTGCCGCTGCGCCGCTGGGGCGACCAGGCCGACTTCGTGGTGCCGGCCGGCTGCTTCCGGTGCGCCGACGGCCACGTCTACGTGGCGGTCGCCCTGGACCGCTCCTGGCGTCGCCTGGCCGAGGTCGTCGGCCGCCCGGAACTGGCCCGCGCGCCCGGGTACGCGACGAACGAGGAACGCCGCGACAACCGCGCCACGGTCAACGCTGTCCTCGCCGACTGGTGCGCCGGGCGGAGTTGCGCCGAGGTGGTCGACATCCTCGACGCCAACGGGATCACCGCCGAGCGGGTGCGGACCTTCGCCGAGGCCGCGACCGACCCGCAGGTGCACGCCCGGGCCATGGTGCAGGAGACGGTGCTGTCCAACGGCAGCACCGCGCCACTGACCGGGCCGGCGGTCAAGTTCTCCCGGACACCGACCGCCGTCCGCTCCGGCGCCCCCGAGCCCGGCGCGGACACCGACCGGGTTCTCGACGAGGTGGGCGTCGACGCGGCCACGCGGGACCGGCTGCGCGCGCAACGGGCCATCGGATGAGCAGGGGGTGACATGACAACGGCAGGCGACGCGCCGCGCTGCGCGCTGGTGACCGGGGTGTCCCGGGGAATCGGCCGGGCCGTCGCGCTGCGACTCGCGGCGCAGGGGTATGCGGTGGCGGGCTGCTACAGCGCGCCGAGCGAGGCCGCGGACAAGACCCGGGCGGAGGTCGAGGCGTACGGGGTCGGGTCGTGGTTCGGGCCGTGCGACGTGACCGACCCGAACGCGGTCGACGCGTTCGTCACCGCCGCCGAGCGGCACCTCGGGCCGCTCACCGCGCTGGTCAACAACGCCGGCATCACCCGGGACCGGCCGCTGGTGCTGATGGCCCCGGACGAGTGGCACGACGTGATCGGCACCAACCTCACCGGCACCTGGAACACCTGCCGGACCGTCGCGTTCCGCTTCCTCAAGCGACGCCGCGGCGCCATCGTCAACCTGTCCTCGGTGGCCGGGGTCACCGGCAACACCGGGCAGACCAACTACGCCGCCAGCAAGGCCGGCATCATCGGGCTCAGCCTGTCGCTGGCCAAGGAGGTCGCCGGGTACGGCGTACGGGTCAACGTCGTCGCCCCCGGTTTCATCGAGACCGACATGACCGCCGCGCTGCCGGCGAAGCTGCGCGAGCAGGCGTTGGGGCAGATCCCGCTGGGCCGCTTCGGTGCGCCCGCCGACGTCGCCGACCTGGTCGAGTTCCTGCTCTCCGACCGCGCCGGCTACGTCACCGGCCAGGTGATCCGGGTGGACGGGGGGATCGTGCTGTGACCGCCGCACCCGCGTTCAGCGCCGCGACCCGCCCCGTCGACACGTACGAGGCCGCTGCGGCGCCTCTGCCGGCCATCGACTGGGTCGAGGTTTCCGCCGGGCCGCGCGGCGGGATCAGCCTGCGCGCCGGCACCACAGTCGACGCCGCCGACGTCTACCTGGCCGGGCACTTCCCCGAGCTGACCGTCTATCCGGGCGTGTTCACCCTGGAGACGATCGGGCAGGCCGTGACGTCGGCCGTCGGCTACTGCGCCGGCCGGCTGCCCCAGCTGCACCGGTTGCGCTCCGCCCGGTTCCTCGCCCCGCTGCTGGCCGGCGACACGCTCACCGTCGAGGCGTCGGTCGGCCCGGTCGGCGACGACCAGTCCTTCGACGTCGCCGCCCGGTGCGTACGCGGCGACGGGGTCCACGCGGCGACGGTGCGCGCCGTCTACCGCTGGCCGAGCGCGGACGGCGGGAACGCCTGATGAGACTCGAACACGGCGAGCTGCGGGCCCTGCTGCCGCACCGGTACCCGATGCTGCTGCTCGACCGGGTCGACAGCGTCGAGCCGGGAGTGCGCCTGGAGGCCGTGAAGGCGGTCACCGGCTGCGAGCCCTGCTATCGGGGGATCGCCGAGGGGCAGGCCCCCGACCGGTACGCCTACCCGGCCTCGCTGCTGATCGAGTCGTTCGGTCAGGGCGCGGCGGTGCTCTGGCTGCTGTCGCGCGGGCCGGGCACGACCGGGCTGCCGATGTTCACCGCGGCCCGGGACTGCGTGCTGCTGCGCCCGGTGTACCCGGGCGACGTGATCCGGCACCGGGTTCGACTGGAACAGGTCGTGCACGGTGCCGCGTTCGCCGCCGGATCCAGCTGGGTGGGGACCGACCAGGTGGCGGAGTTCGGCTCGATGATGGCGGTCGTCCGACCGGTCGACGCCATCGCGGAGCGGAAACGATGAGAGGAAGAGGGAACCCCGATGAGTGAACGCGACCAGCACATGGCGGAGCTGCGGGAGATCGTGGCGGAGGTGCTCGAGTTGGAACCCGAGGAGGTCGCCGACACCGCCGACTTCGTCGAGGAGTACGAGGCGGACTCGTTGCGGGCGATCGAGATCCTGGCCCGGATCGAGAAGAAGTACAAGGTGGAGATCCCGCAGGCCGAGTTGAACGAGATGCGCAGCCTCAAGGCCGTCCACGAGGTGGTGGCGCGACACGCCGGCTGGCAGGACTGACCGTGCACCGCGTGGTCGTCACCGGGCTCGGGCCGGTGTCCGGCATCGGCATCGGCGTGAACGAGTTCACCGCCGGGCTGCGCTCCGGCCGGTCGGCCGCCGCGCCCATCACGAGCTTCGACGCGAGCGGATTCCCGCACCACTTCGCCGGTGAGGTGCCCGCGTTCCGGCCGGAGACGCTGCTGCGGAGGCTGCGGGTCGCCGACTGGGGCCGCTCGGCGCTGTTCGCGGCGGCGGCCGCCCGGCTGGCCGCGATGGACGCGGGTCTGTCGCTGCCGGCCACCGACCCGGCGCGCGTCGGCGCGGTCGTCGGCACCACCAGCGGCGAGTCCACGGTGGTGGAGCAGCTGACCGCCGAGCTGGTGGCCGGCGGGTACCCGGCCATGTCCGCCGAGGCGCTGCGGCAGGCGCCGGCCGAGCGGCTGTCCTACGCGGTGAGCGCGGAGCTGGGGCTGGCCGGGGAGTCGGTCACCCTCACCACCGCCTGCTCGGCCAGCAACTACGCCATCGGGTACGCGTACGACCTGTTGTGCTGGGGTGAGGCGGACGTGATGGTGGCCGGCGGCGCCGATTCGGTGTGCCGGTGGGCGCATGCCGGCTTCTACCGGCTCGGCGCGCTGACCGAGCGGGCCTGTCGACCGTTCGACCGGGACCGCTCCGGCATCCTCACCGGTGAGGGCGGTGCGGCTCTGGTGCTGGAGACCCTGGAGCACGCGCAGGACCGGGGCGCCCGGATCTACGCCGAGGTGCTCGGGTACGGCGTCAACTGCGACGCCCACCACATGGTCGCGCCCAACGAGGAGAGCGTCGCGGCGTGCATGCGGCTGGCCCAGGAGAACGCCGGCGTCAAACCGGAGGACATCGACTACATCAGCACGCACGGCACCGGCACACCCGCCAACGACCTGTGCGAGGCGCGGGCCATCCGGGCGGTGTTCGGCGACCGGGTGCCGCCGGTCAGCTCGATCAAGTCGATGCTCGGCCACACGATGGGCGCGGCGAGCGGGTTCGGCGCGATCGCCACCACGCTGGGCATCCGGCACGGGTTCCTGCCCCCGACCATCAACTGGGCCACCCCCGACCCGGAGCTGTCGTGGATCGACCCGGTGCCGAACACGGCCCGGCCGGCCACGGTGCGGGTCGCGCAGAACAACGGCTTCGCGTTCGGCGGCAACAACGCCATCACGATCTTCGGGGCGATCCGGTGACCGGCCTGGTGACCGGCTGGGGAGTGCTCAGCGCGGCCGGGGACTCGGTCACCGAGCTGCTGGCCGCCGTCCGCGCCGGCACGGTCGTCGGCGTCGACGTGCGCGACCGCTTCGACGAGCCGCTGCCCACCGAGCAGGCGCCGGCGATCGCCGACTTCGACGTACGCCGGCTGCTGGGCCGCAAGGGCACCAGCTTCCTGGACCGGGCGACCGCGCTGGCCATGGTGGCCTGCGGGCGGGCGCTGGCCGACGGGGGCCTCACCCCCGACGACGACAACCGGCACCGCGTCGGCGTGGTGCTGGGCACCACCACCGGCAGCCTGAAGTCGACGATGGACTTCTCCCGCGAGACGCTGGTGCAGGACAAGCCGTACCTGGTCAACCCGGTGTTGTTCCCGAACACGGTGATGAACTGCGCCAGCGGCCAGGCCGCGATCCGCTACGGGCTGCGCGGCGTCAACGCCACAGTGGCCGGCGGCCCGCTCGCCTTCCTGTACGCGCTGCGCTACGCGCTCAACGCCCTGCGCCGGGGGTACGTCGACGCCCTGCTTGTCGGCGGGGTCGAGGAGTACACGCCGAACACGGCGTGGGCGGCGCAGCTGACCGGCGCCGGCCCGGCCGGTGAGGCCGCGGCGGTCTACCTGCTCTGCCGCCCGACGCCCGGCCGCACCGGGGCGCCGCGCGCCCAGGTGCTCGCGGTGGCCACCGGTTTCCAGCCGGAGCCCAGCGTCGACGGGCTCGCCGGCTGCGTACGTCGGGCGCTGGCCACGGCGAAGGTCCGACCGGCCGACGTGTGGGCGATCGCGAGCGGCGATCTCGACGCCGACAGCCTGTCCGAGGTGGTGCCGACGGCCGCGCAGCGGTTGTCGGTGCGTCCGGCGCTCGGTGACTGTCAGTCCGCCACCGGCGCGCTGGCGCTGGGCGTGCTGCTGGGCCGCTACGCCGAGGACCCGGACGCGCGCGGTCGGCCCGCGCTGATCGTCGGGCGGTCCCGCGACGGCGCGGTCGCCGCGGCCGTGGTGCGGGGGTAGGACATGGCCGCCACCATCACCGCCACAGCGGTCCGTACCTGCTTTGGCGACGGCCCGGCCACCGTCGCGGCGCTGCTGCGCGGCGCGTGCGGCGCCGCCGGGCTGCGGCGGTCGGACCCGGCCCGGGTGGGGGTCGGCCACGGCTACCCGATCGACGACGATGGCCCGTTCGGCCCGAGCCGCTGGCTGACCGACTGCGTGGCCGAGGCCGTCGCCGCCGCCGGCCTCGATCCCCGTCGACAGCGGGTGGTCGGTCTCGTCGGCACCGGGCTGCGCGAGTCGGCCGAGGTGGAACGGGCGGCGCTGGCGGGCTCGGTGGACTTCCCCACCGAGCGGCTGCACTTCGCCGCCGCCGTCGCCAGCGCGGCACCCGGCGTGCGGCAAGTGGTCACCCTGGCCAACGCGTGCAGCGCCGGCGGTTCCGCCCTCGCCCTGGCCCAGGACCTGGTGGAGACCGGCGAGGCGGACGCCGTGCTGGTCGGCGGCACCGACGGCAGCAGCGCCTCCATGCTCGCGATGATCGGCCGGGTGGCCGCCCGCCCGACCAGCCGGGTGCAGCCCTTCGACGCCGACCGGGCCGGTGTGCTGCTCGGCGACGGCGCGGCGGTGCTGGTGGTCGAGCCGGAACGACCCGGCGGGCTGGCCCGGCTGCTCGCCACCGGGCTGTCCTGCGACGCCGGACACGAGACGGCGCCCGATCCGGCGGGCATCCTGCGGGCGGTCCACGACGCCCACCACCGCGCCGCGCGCCGGCCCGACCAGGTCGACCTGGTGCTGGCGCACGGCACCGGCACGACGCTGAACGACGAGACCGAGGCGCGGGTCATCGCCGAGGTGTTCGCCGGTTGCGAGCCCGGCCCCCTGGTCACCGCCCTCAAGGGCGCCGTCGGCCACACGTCGGGAGGATCGGCGCTGCTCAGCGTCGCTGTCGCCGTCGAGATCCTGCGCACCGGCCGGGTGCCGCCGGTGGTCGGGCTGACCCGGCCGGCGTCCGAGGCGGCCGCGCTGCGGCTGGTCCGCGACGCGGCCGTGCGGGCGGACGTCCGGGTGGCTCAGGTGGACGCGTTCGGCTTCGGCGGTCTCAACGCCGTCACCCTCCTGGAGGCGGTGCGATGACCGGCCGCGCCCACGCCGGGCACCTCGCCCCGACGCCGGATCGCAGCGTGCCGCCGTCCGCGTCCCGCCGGCCGGGCCAGGTGACCCGGCCGGGACGGTCCACGGCGGACACGCCGCCCGGGGCCGACCCGGATCGACCGGTGGCCGCCGTTCTCGCGGCGGCACTGCATTTGCCGGGAGTCGACCTGCCGACCGGTGTGGGCGAGGCGTGGGCCGCTGAGAATCCCGCCTGCCCACCCGAGCGGGCCGCCGACCTGCTGGGCCGCAAGGGTCTGCTGGCCAAGGAGCCGGCCACCCGGCTCGCCCTGTGCGCCGTGCATCGGGCGCTGGGCCGCGCGCCGAAGGCGCCCCGCCCGAGCGGGCCGGCGGATCCGCGTACCGCCGTGGTGGTCAGCTCCAACCTGGGCAACGTCGCCACCGTCGGCGACATCGCCCGCCGACTGCGCGAGGGCGGCCCGCGCGAGGTCGGCCCGTTGGAGGCGCCGAACGCCTCCAGCAACGTCATCGCCGGCGCGATCGCCATCTGGTTCCGCTTCGGAGGCCCCAACCTCACCGTCTGTTCCGGGGCCACCGCCGGCCTGGACGCGATCTGGCTGGCCGGGCTGCTGCTTCGTACCGGCCGCGCCGACCGGGCCGTCGTGGTCGGCACCGAGCCGGACGACCCGCAGGCCCAGGCCCTGCACGCCGCCCGGGACGGCGCCACCGCCGCCCGCCCGCTGCGCGCCGGGGCGGCCTGCCTGCTGCTCGGCCGGGTCGACGCCGCGCCGCACCCGTTGGCCCTGCTGGGGCCCGTGCGGGCGGGCGTACCCGTCGACGGCACACCACGCGGCCCGCTGGTCGACGCGGCCGCCGTGGCGGGCGACCACTACGGCGCCGCGGGGGTCGTGCACACCGCCCTGGCCGTACGCCTGGTCGGCGCCACCCCGAACGTCACGGTCCGCTGCGGCGACCCCGTCGACGGCATGCGCGAACTCGACGTCCGGACGGCGCGGCGATGAGCGGCACGCCACCGGCGGTCGCCGTGCACCGGCTCGCCGGCCCGGACACCGGAACGCCGACCGTGCTGCTCGCGCACGGTATGTCCGACGCCTGGCGCAGCTGGCGACCCCTGGCGCAGCGGCTGCCCACCGGTTGGCGGCTGCTCGCGGCCGAGTTGCCGTGGAAGGCCGGCACCGATCACCGCTGGCGGCGTCGGGGCACCCCGGGCGCCTGGCTCGCCGCCGCCATCCGTGCCCTGGCCACGCCCCCCGACGTCGTGGTCGGCCACTCGCTCGGCGCGAACGCGGTGCTGGAGATGCTCGCCACCGAACCGGACGTCGCGCCGCGCGGGGCGATGCTCATCGCGCCGTTCTACTGCCCGCCCGACCTGGCGGTCACCTGGGCGGTGCACGAGCGGGCGCAGGCCAACTTCGTCCAGATCATCGACGAGGGGCTGCGCCACCGCCTCGGCCCCCGGCTGGCCGACCTGGACGCGGAGACCCTGACCGCCATGCGGGACATCATGGTGGACCGGATCGGGCCGGTCGGCTTCACCACGCTGTTCGACCACTTCACCGCGACCGCCGGCCTGCCGCTGCACGCGGTGACCGTGCCGACCATGGTGCTCACCGGTGGCCGGGACCCCGGCCTCGACGGCCCGCGCGTCGGCGCGCTGCGGGCCGAACTTCCCGACGCGCACGTCGTCGTGGAGCCGGATTTTCACCACTTCTGTCATCTCGACCGGGCGGCCGAGGTGGCCCGACACGTCGCGGGCTTCGTCGAGAAGGTCTGCCCCGACTCCGCGATCCGAGGAGGTACGCCGTGACCACGGCGGTTGAGAACGCATCCGTGACACTGTCGGCCCGGCCCGGGTTCGAGGGCGCGAACATCCGCACCTGGATCGGCTTCAAACACTTCGCGTACCTGGTGGAGCAGGGTGTGCTGCAGTGGTTCCGGGAGCGGGGGCACGGGCCCGGCCGGCTCTACCACGAGCACGGGGTGGGGCTGTCGATCCGGGACTGTTCGCTGCTGCTGCCCGCCGTCCTCGACGTCGACGACACCGCGACGGTGGTGGCGAGCACCGCCGCCAACGGTCGGTTCGCGGTGCGGATGGGTGTGCGCCGCGACGCCGACGTGACCGTGTGCCGGGCCCGGGTGCGGGTGGCCCTGGTGCGGGAGGCGGACGTACCGCAGGCGGCGCCGCTGCCGGCGGAGCTGGCCGGCCTGGTCGAGGAGCCGGCCCCCGGCGAGCCGGGCGCCCCCGCCGGCGCGGACCCGGCCGATGAGTTGCGCGCCGCCGGGGCGGGATTCGTGTGGCCGTGGCGGGTGCCCTACTTCTACTGCCAGTACTCGCAGCGGATGCAGCACTCCGGGTACGTCCGGCTGCTGGAGGAGGTGGTGGACCGCTACCTCGCCGACCGGGGTGTGTCGGTGGGCCGGATGCTGCGCGAGCGGGGCTGGATCCCGGTGGTCTCCCGCGCCCGCATCGAGGTGCTCGGCGACGCCCACCTCGACGAGCCCGTGTGGGTCAGCTTCACCGTCACCGACGTGCTCAAGGACGTCACGTACGACGCGCGGATGGACTGCCACGTCGTCCGCGACGGTCGCCTGGTCCGGGTGGCGACGGCCAGCATCCTGCACGGGTACGCGGTCAGCCGCGGCCCGGAGGCGGGCCGGCTCGCCACCCTCGACGGGGACACCGTGGCGGCGTTGACCGGCGGGCGGCGGTGATGGCCACCAAGCAGCCCCGCCTGTACTTCTCCTTCCGCAGCCCGTACAGCTGGCTGGCCGTGGAGCGGCTGACCCGGGCGCTGGGCCGGCCGCAGGAGGTGCTGGAGTTCATCCCCTACTGGGACCCGGACGCGCGGACGCAGGAGGCGCTGACCGCCCGTGGCGGCGCCTTCCACTACGTGCAGATGAGCAAGCCGAAGCACCTGTACCTGCTCCAGGACGCCAAGCGGCAGGCCCAGCGGCTGGGCCTGCCGATGCGCTGGCCGATCGACATCGACCCGTGGTGGGAGGTCCCGCACCTGGGCTGGCTGGCCGCCCGGGAACAGGGCGCGGGGGAGGCGTTCTACCGGGAGGTGATCGCCGCCCGCTGGCAGCGGGGCGAGGACGTGTGCACCCCCGAGGTGATCGCCGAGGTGGCCGAGCGGGCCGGGGTGGACCCGGCGGTGGTGCTCGGCGCGGTGAACGACGAGACCGTCCGGGCGGCTGGGGCGCAGTGCCTGCTGCGGGCGTACGAGGAGGACATCTTCGGCATTCCCTACCTGCGGCTGGGTCCACACCGGTTCTGGGGTGTGGACCGGGTCGACGACTTCCTCGCCGCGTACGCCGAGCGGACCGGCGCGCCGGTCGCGCCCCCCGCGGTGCCGGCGGGCGTGGGCGGGTACGACACCGACACCGGAGGCGGCTGTGGCTGAGCGACGAGACCCGGAACAGGAACGCGCCCACCGCCGCCGGCAGTTGGTCCTCACGCTGCGCGCGTTCGCCCTCGCGGGGTTCGACGAGGGCGCTGGCGGCCACGTCACCGCCCGGGACCCGATCGAGCCGGACACCTTCTGGATCAACCCGTTCGGCCGGCACTTCGCCCATGTGCGCGACGACGACCTGCTGCGCGTCGACCACACCGGCGACGTGGTCGACGGCTCCGGCCGGATCAACCCCGCCGGGTACGCCATCCACTCGGCCATCCACAAGGCCCGCCCGGACGTGGTGGCCGCCGCGCACACCCACTCGATCCACGGTCGGGCGTTCTCGGCGCTCGGCCGGCCGCTCGCGCCGATCACCCAGGACGCGTGCGCCTTCTTCGAGGACCACGAGGTCCACGACGAGTACGGCGGCGTCGTCCTCGACGGCGCGGAGGGTGACCGCATCGCGGCGACGCTGGGCACCGGCAAGGCCGTCGTCCTGCGCAACCACGGGCTGCTCACCGTCGGCGGCTCGGTGGCCGAGGCGGCCTGGTGGTTCCTGGCGATGGACCGCTGCTGCCAGGTGCAGCTGCTCGCCCAGGCGGCCGGCGAGCTGGTGGTGATCCCCGCCGACGCGGCTCGGGCCGCGCGGGCGGACATCGGCACCGCGCAGATCGCCCGACTGAACTTCCGGCCGGTCGCGGAGCACGTCCTGGCTGTCAGCCCCGACCTCACGCACGGCACCACGCCCAGACAGGAGTGACGAGTGGCCGAGCTGCTGAAGACCATGGTCCGGGACCGGGCCGGCGACGTCGCGCTGACCGACGAGCGGACCACCCGGACGTGGGCGGAGCTGGACCGGTCGGTGGACCGGTGGATCGGCGTGCTGCGCGGGGCCGGCCTGGACGTCGGTGACCGGGTGGCGTTCGTGCTCGGCAACCGGCACGAGACGTTCGAGGCGCTGCTCGCCTGCGTGCACGCGGGTCTGGTGGCGGTGCCCGTCAACTGGCACCTCACCGCGCCGGAGATCGCCCACATCCTGACCGACTGCGGCGCGCGGGCGGTGCTCACCGAGGCGGCGTACGCGCCGACGGTGCGCGACGCGGTGGCGCGTACGCCGGGCGGCCCCGACCTGCTGGTGACTGTCGACGGCGGGGACGGGTTCACGGCGGTGGACGACCTGCCGGCGGGCCCGGGCGTCCCGGCGCTCTCCGGCGGCGTGCTGCTCTACACCTCGGGCACCAGCGGACGCCCCAAGGGAGTGGTCAACCCGCTGCTCAAGGTGGGCGCCCCGATCGACCGGGTGGCCGCCACCACCGAGGCGCTCGGCGGCGGCCTGGGCATTCCGACGCAGGGGCAGGCGCTGCTGGTCGGTCCCTGGTACCACTCGGCGCAGTTGTTCTTCGCCCAGTTTCCGCTGCTGCGCGGCTGTGGGCTGGTGCTGCGCCGCGGGTTCGACCCGGTCGAGGTGCTGCGCGTGATCGACGACGAGAAGATCACCATCAGTCATCTGGTGCCGACCCAGTTCATCCGCCTGCTGCGGGTCGACGCGGGGACCCGGGCGGCGTTCTCCGGCGCCAGCCTCGCCCGGATCTGGCACGGCGGCGGCCCCTGCCCGCCGGAGACCAAGCGGGCGATGATCGAGTGGTGGGGGCCGGTGTTCGTGGAGTACTACGCCGCGACCGAGGCCGGCATCGTCACCCTGGCCGACTCGCACACCTGGCTGGCCCGGCCGGGCACGGTGGGCCGGCCGGCGCCGCCGACCGAGGTGGTGGTGGTCGACGACGAGGGCCGGCCGGTGCCCGCCGGGCAGGAGGGCCGGGTGGCCGTGCGGCGGCCCCCGGGCCGGGGGTTCCACTACCACAACGCTCCGGAGCAGACCGAGCAGGCGCACGTCGCCCCGCACACCTTCACCGTCGGCGACCTGGGCCACCTGGACGCCGACGGCTACCTGTTCCTCACCGGCCGCTCGGCGGAGCTGATCGTCACCGGCGGCGTGAACGTCTATCCCGCCGAGGTGGAGGCGGTGCTGTCGACGCACCCCGCCGTGCAGGACAGCGTGGTCATCGGTGTGCCGGACGACGAGTTCGGCGAGCAGGTCCGGGCGGTGGTGCAGCTCGATCCGGCGTGGCCGGTCCAGGGCGTCGAGCAGGCCCTCGACGCGCACTGCCGGACCAGCCTGGCCGGCTTCAAGGTGCCGCGCTCGTACGAGGTGGTCGACCGGATCCCGCGCGAGCCCACCGGCAAGGTGCCCCGCCGGGCGTTGCGGGACCGCTACCGGCGGGCCACGGTGTCGCCGGGCCTGCTCGCGGACCCGGCGACCTTCCTGACCGGCGTGCCGCACGACGAGTTCGCCCGCCGCCGACGGGCGGCGCCGGTGGCCTGGGTCGAGGAGGTCGAGCTGACCCGCACCGACCAGGACCGGTCGGTGCGGTCCCGGGGGCCGGGTTTTTGGGCCGTCACCCGCCACGCCGCGGTGTCCGCGGTGTCCCGTGACCCGGCGACGTTCTCGTCGGCGGCCGGCGGGGCGTTCCTCGCCGACCCCCGGACCCCGGAGGATCTGCACCGCAACCGGCAGCTTCTGATCAACATGGACGCTCCGGAGCACGCCTGGGTGCGGCGGCTGGTGGCGGGGGCGTTCACACCCCGCGCGGTGGGTCGCCTCGGTGAGCTGGTGACCCGGCATGCCGAGGAGGTCATCGCCCGGGCGGTGGCCGCGCGCGACATCGACGTGGTGGCGGACCTCGCGGCCGAGCTGCCGCTGCTCGTCCTCACCGACCTGCTCGGTGTGCCCCGGGCGGACCGCCGGTTGCTGTTCGAGTGGAGCAACAACCTGGTCGGGTTCGACGATCCCCGCTACGGCGGTGGCAGCGTGCAGCGCTACCGGGACACCTTCGCGGCGGCCTTCTCCTACGTCCGGCAGCTGGCGGCCCAGCGACGGGCCGCGCCCACCGACGACCTGCTGAGCCTCCTCGTGCACGCCGAGGCCGACGGCCGGGGCCTGACCGACGCGCAGCTGTGCCAGCTGTGGCTGCTGCTGGTCATCGCCGGCAACGAGACCACCCGGCACCTCATCTCCAACGGGGTGCAGGCGTTGCTGGAGCATCCCGAGCAGCGGGACCGGCTGATCGCCGAGCCCGACCTGACCGCGAGCGCGGTGGAGGAGCTGCTGCGCTGGGTCACGCCGATCATGCAGTTCCGGCGCACCGCCACCCGCGACACCGTCCTCGACGGAACCCACATCGCCGCCGGGGACAAGGTCGTCGTCTACTACATCTCGGCCAACCGGGACCCGGCCGCGTTCACCGATCCCGACCGGTTGGATCTCGCCCGCGATCCCAACCCGCACCTGGCGTTCGGTATCGGTCCGCACTTCTGCCTGGGCGCGCACCTGGCGCGGCTGGAGATGGCGGCCTTCCTCACCGCGATCCGTCCGCATCTGGCCCGGCTCCGACTGACCGGGCCGGTACGCCGGATGCGGACCAACTTCATGAACGCCGTCACCGCGATGCCCGCGCGCTTCGACGTCGCGCCCGAAGGGGAGTGACCCCATGCCACTGGACCTGCACTGGTTCCTGCCGACGCACGGAGACGGCCGTGACCTGGCCGAGCCCGCCCGCGGTGGCGGAGGCCGGCCGGCCCGGATCACCCGCCGCCCGCCGGACATCGGCTATCTGGCGCAGGTGGCGCGCGCCGCCGACCGGTTGGGTTTCGCCAGTGTGCTCACGCCCGCCGGCCTGTTCTGCGAGGACCCGTGGGTGGTGGCGTCCGCGCTGGCCGCGCAGACGCAACGGCTGAAGTTCATGATCGCGTTACGGCCGGGGCTCGCCTCGCCCACGCTTGTAGCTCAGATGGCCGCGTCCCTGCAACGTGTCTCGGCGGGCCGGGTGCTGCTCAACATCGTGGCCGGCAGCGACCCGGACGAGCAGCGCCGCTACGGCGACTGGCTGGACCACGACGCCCGCTACGCCCGCGCGGAGGAGTTCCTCACCGTGCTGGGTGGACTGTGGACCGGCCAGCCGGTCGACCACAGCGGCGAGCACTACCGGGTGAAGGCCGCCCTGCTGGCCCGGCCACCGGCCACCGCTCCGGCCGTGTTCCTCGGCGGGTCCTCGCCGGCGGCGCAGCGGGCGGCCGCCCGGCACGCGGACGTGTACCTGGCCTGGGGTGAGACACCGGCCCAGCTCGGCGAGCTGCTGGGTCGGGCACGTGAGCAGGCGGCGGAGGCCGGCCGCACGCTGCGCACCGGGAGTCGGCTCCACGTGATCACCAGGGACACCGCGCGGGAGGCGTGGGCCGAGGCGGACCGTCTCCTCGCCGGCGTCGACCAGGCGCGGATCGCCGCCGCTCGGCAGCGCTTCGCGCGTACCGACTCGGAGGGCCAGCGGCGGGCGGCGGCGCTGCACGCGGACGGCAACGCCCGGATGGAGGTGTACCCGAACGTCTGGGCGGGCTACTCCCTGATCCGGCCCGGTGCCGGCGCGGCGCTGGTGGGCAGCCACGAGGAGGTCGCGGAGCGGATCGCCGAGTACCACGCCGCCGGGGTGGACCATCTGATCCTGTCCGGGCAGCCACACCTGGAGGAGGCGTACTGGTTCGGCGAGGGCGTGCTGCCGCTGCTGCGCCACGACGGTCTCCTGAGTGGCGGGGCCGACGCGGACGACGGGGCCGGCACGCACGACGGGGCCGCCCGGCGGACCCCGGAGCTGGCGGTGGGCCGATGACCGGGCCGGTCGCGGAGTTGCCGATGACCGCGCTGATCGGCAACCCGAAACCCCATTCCCGTACGCGGACCGTCGCGTTGGCCACCGCGGCGGCACTGCATTCCCGACTGACCCACGGCCCGACCCCCGTCGGAACGCCGACGGTGATCGACCTGGCCGAGCTGACGGCCGAGCTGGTCGGTCAGGGCAGCCGGCCGGAGACGCTCGACGAGGTGCTGGAGGCGGTACGCCGACCGGGGCTGCTGCTGGTGGCCAGCCCCACGTTCAAGGCGGCGTACAGCGGCTTGCTGAAGCTCTTCGTCGACGTGCTGCCCCGGGGTGCGCTCACCGGGGTGGTGGCGGTGCCGTTGATGACCGCCGCCCGGTCCGGTCACCGGCACATCGTCGACACCTACCTGGGCGCCCTGCTGGCCGAGGTGGGCGCGTGCGTGCCCACGGCGGGCCTGTGCGTGCTGGAGCGCGAGTTCGACACGGCGGAGGTCGGCATCGAGCGCTGGCTGGACCGGGCGACGCCAGCGGTGGTGGACGCGCTGGCCGTGGTGCCCGGCGTGCCGGCCGAGCCCGGAGTCAGCCGGCGCTGACCTCGGTGTCGTGCTTGCGGCGCATCCGGCTGATCCAGCCCTGTGCCGTGTGCACCGGAACGTCGAAGTGCTCGGCGACGCGGCTGATCGTGCCGACCTGCTCGTAGACCGCCTCCAGGTCCGCCGGGTCGGGCGCCCGGCGGTACGCGCGACCGGCCTTGAGTCGGCTGAGCCGGTCCGGTTCGCCGGCCCGGCGTGCCGGTCGAGGCGGCTGCGGCCGGGGTGCGGTGGTCGCGGTGGTCGCGGGGACCGGCCCGACCGTCACGGCCGGACGGGGTACGGCCTCGGCGCGACTCCGGTCCCGGTCCTGCGGGGGGATGAAGGCGCGCAGCAGGGCGTCGAAGTCGACGTACGGCAGCTCGCCGGTCAGCCCGGCGCTCTGCGGCGCGCGGACGGTGAGCTCCCGCACGACCGGGTGGCCGTTGCCGGTCTCCAGACGCACGACGGTCTGGGCCACCGGGCCGGTGATCTCCTCACCGTCGTCCTCCACGGGCACGATGGTGATGATGTATTGACTCACGACGATGCCTTTCCTGCGCATCTCCGGGCGAGCCAGTGCGGCTTCCGGCCCCCCGGTCAGCCCTGTCGGGTTTGACCGGTGGTGGGAGACAAGATATCAGATTCCCGCAGGCAGAAGGCGAGATATCCGACACTCGTCACGGGACGCCTATCCTTCATCTGCGTTTTATTGTGGGCATCAACGCTCAAATCGGGCCCTGCGGGTCGCAGACCCTCGATCCTCGACAGCGGATCGCGGGTCGACAGCCCGGGACACCAGCAACGCGGCCAGCCCGGCCCGCGACGACACCCCCGTCTTGCGGAAGATCCGGGTCAGGTGAGCCTCCACCGTCTTGACTGTCACGTACACCTGGTCCGCCGCCTCGGCGTTGCTCGCACCGGCCGCCACCAGGCGGGCGATGTCCCACTCCCGCCGCGTCAGGGTCAGCTCCCCGCCCGCGGCCGCGGCCGGCAGACGGCCCGCGGCCCCGGCCGCGCGGCTCTGCTCGCCGGCCACCGAGCGGCGCAGCGGCGGGGAGTCGACCAGCTCCGCGATGCGGCGGGTCTCGGCGAGTTCGACCTCCGCCGCCGACCACTCCCGGGCCTCGCACAGAGCCCGCGCCCGCACCAACCGCGCCGACGCCTCCTCCAGCCTCCACCCCAGACTCGCGAACGAGTCCGCGGCCGCGGCGGCCAGCTCGGCGGCGCAGCGCGGATCCGCCTCCAGGGTCAGCCGCGCCCGGGCCGTCCGGGTCAACGCGCTCTGCCCCCGCAGCCCCAGCCGCTCGGCGTACCCCTCCGCCACGTCCAACCAGCGCCTGGCCTCGTCGCACCGACCGGCCTTGTGGGCCATCTCGGCCAGGGCCGAGGCCCAGCAGGCCCGGTTGGTCAGCTCGACCTGGTCGAGACCATCCCCGCCGCAGGCGCGCAGCAACGTCGCCGTCGAGCCGGCCCGGTCCCCGGCCAGGAAGCGCAGACGCACCGACACGCGCTGACTCGCCCCGTCGTACCAGTTCTCGCGGCGGGTGCTGGCGTCCAGCACGGCGGTGTCAGCCAGGTGGCGGGCCGCCTTCGGGCCGCTGCGCCAGGCCACCGCGATGGCCCGGTACGCGCGCGCCAGCGCCACCATCGGGTCGATGCCCATGGCGACGGCCACCTCCTCGGCGTCCTCACCCTCGACCCGGGCCCGGTCCAGGCTGCCCAGTCGGGCGGTCACCGCGCAACGGCCGACCAGCAGCCAGGGAGTCAGCGCCACGAGACCCGCGCGGCAGCAGATGTCCAGCGCGCGGTCGAAGTGGTGCAGGGCCGAGCGCTCCCGCTCGTGGAAGTATTCGGCCCAGCCCAGCAGGGCCAGCAGGTCCGGGTGCCGGGCAAGGTCGGTGTCGGCGAACGCGTCCACCTCGGACGACGCCCGGTCCAGCGTCTCGGGCGCCCGGATCCCACAGTCGGTGTACGCGGCCACGAACGACTGCACCACCGCCGCGGTGGTCGAGCTGACCGCCGAGCCGGTCCGCTCCGCCAGCAGGCTCAGACTCCGGGCGTGCTCGGCCGCGTCGGGCGCTGCACAGAGGGCGCCGGCGATCGCCGCCTCGACGGTCAGCAGGAACTGCGTGTGCGGCTCCACCCGCCCGTCCCGGTACGGCAGCAGCAGCGCGTACGCGTCGAACGGCCGGCCCAGCAGGCGCTCCACCCGCGCTCGTGCGGCCACCGCCCGCAGCCGCTGGTCGCAGTCGGCGAGAGGGCGGCGGGTGAGTTCCTGTAACAGGGTGCGGGCCTGGCGCAGCTGACCCGCGCCGACCAGCGCGTCCGCCATCGCGAACTCCAGCCGCGTACGACGTGGCTCGGTGACCTCGGCGGCGGGCAGCAGCCGCTGGACGTTGGTCAACCACCGGATCGCGTCGAGCCGGGGCACGAGACCGCTCTCCGCCGCCTCGATCAGCGCGTCGGCGGTCGCCGGTTCGGCGCACTGCCCGCTGGCCGACAGGTGTTCGGCGTACCGGGTGACCGGATGCCCGAGCTCGCGCAGGACGCGGGCCGCCGTCGCGTGCAGGCGTCGCCGCCGGCCGGGGGACAACGCGCGGTACACCACGGTGCGGTCCACCTCGTGACGGAACCGCAGGGTCGACGCCTCGGTGGGGTCGGTCCGCAGCAGGTCGGCGGCCACCAGCGCGTCGAGCAGGTCGCTGGTGACCTCGGGGCCGCGATCGGCGAGCGCCGCGGCCAGCGCCGGCTCGAACCCGTCCGGGCACACCGAGACGGCCTCCAGCATCTGCCGTTGCTCGTCGGTCAGCGCGTCGAGGTCGAGCTGAACCGCGCCGGTGACGTCGACGGGCAGCTCGGCGGGCAGGCCCCGCAGGGCGGCGACCGGGCCGTCCAGGGCGCCCGGGCGGTAGGCGAGGACGTAGCGGGGGACGCCGCCGGAGAGCACGTGCACCCGCTGGGCGGCGCGTCCCTCCACCAGCCCGAGCAGCGCGGCGACGCTGGCCGGATCCAACGGTGTCAGGGTGACCGGCCGGCGGCTCAGGTGGATGCCGGCGGCGAGCGCGGTGGTCACGCACGACGGCATCTGCCGCGGCCGGTACGCGGTGACCCACAGCAGACCCCGGGGCGGCGCCTGCGCGAGCCGACGCAGCAGCGTGGCCGTCGCGGGTGACGCGCTGTGCAGGTCGTCCAGGAGCAGCAGTAGCGGCCCACCGGCGCGGACCGCCGCCGACGGCTCATCGGTCAGCGCCGCGAGGGCCTGTCCGACCTGGTGGCCGTCGCGGCCGGCGGCGGCGAGCACCGGCACCCCGGCTCGTCGGGCTCGCGCGGCGACCTCGCGCAGCAGCCGCGTCTTGCCGGTGCCGGGGTCACCCACGAACTCGATCATGGCGGGTTGGCCGTCGCGGACCCCGGCCAGGGCGCGGTCGAACAGGTCGAGCGCGCAGTTGCGCCCGACCAGGGGGTCGAGAGGGTCGCCCGACGGCGGCGGGGCGAACTCCTCCTCGCTGATGTTCATCGGCGCTCCACGACGGGCGCCCGCGCGCCGCGGTCCACCGGCGTACGCCATCGGTCGGTCGTGGTCGGACTCGGCCCGGCGGCGGCCCGACGGCCAGGTCGGACGCGAGAATGCGGCGAGTGTTGGCCCAGCTTCAACTGCCACCCCCAGGATCTGTCCCGTTCGGGCCTCTCGGCGTGCCCGATGCCAGCGGTGCCAATTGCCGGCGCTCGGGCGAGCGGCAGATGCAACTCTAGGTCCGCGCGACAAGAACTGCGATCGCGGGACCGGTTGGTCCTATTGCCTAAGAGAGCAAATGTTGCTGCCCAAAAACCGAAATAGCGGACTTGGTTCTTGACACAGCGCACACCGGCGGTTGCGGTGAGTTCACGACAATGTGGGGTTTCCCCTACTGTCGCATCGTTCCCCGTCGCTTAATGTCGACCCCGGCGGTGCGACGCCTTCTGGGGGGACTTCGGATGACCGTTCATTATCGATCCTATCTGGACAATTCGTCAGATGCGGAGGTGATGCTGAGCGAGCCGGAACGATGGCACGCATTTCAGTGTCTTTTGCCGCCGCGCGCCGCGGTGGCCGACGCGTTCCTCACCCGGGGCATCAGTCCGCTGCTGCACGGCCTACAGGCTGCCGGTGAGCTGTCCGCCTGGTCGTTCACCCGACAGTCGCCACGGGTGGTCTGTCTGCACCTGCTCGGCAGCGCGCCGCGACTGCTGGCGGCCCGACTGGCGGGGCTCTGCGTGGCGGTCGGGGCGGAGGGGCCCGTGCACGTGCCACACCTCGCCGCTCCGCTGGCGCGCGATCCACGGCTGGTCGACGTGGCGGTCGACCTGATCGGGATGACCCCGGGGCGGCAGGCCCGCCTCGGCGCCGCCGTGGACCTGGCGATGGTGGCGGCCATGCGCAACTGCCCCGCCCTGCGGGGCGACAGCGAGCTCGTCACGTCCGAGGCGGTGGCCGCCCTGCCGAGCGTCCGCTGGCAGCGGATCACCACCGCGCTCAAGACCGAACGCCACCCGCTGACCTGCTGGGCACACCTGCTGGAGGCGTTCCGTCGTGCACCGGGATACGAGGGCAGGATGACGTTCGACCTGGTCCACCTGCTGCACAATCAGCTCGGGCTCAGCACCCGTGACGAGCAGCGGGTGCACGCCGACCTGATCCGTTCGCTGTCGCGGCGCCGGTCCGGAGCGCGGCGGTCGCCCCGCTCGCACCTGGGCGTCCAGCATCCCGGGCCGGTCCGCCCGAAGAGGTGAACGACCGCGCGACCTGCCGGTCGGGGCCGCCGACCGACCGGCAAGGAGTCGAAGTGATCGCGCAACGGCTGCGGGTCGCCGCCTACGCGGTGTGCACGCGGGACGAGCACGTGCTGCTCGCCCGCTTCGTGTCGGCGGACAGCTCGGCGTGCCACTGGACGCTGCCCGGCGGCGGGGTCGAGCACGCCGAGGACCCGTACGACGCCGTCGTCCGGGAGGTGGCCGAGGAGACCGGTTACCAGGTGCGGGTCGAGCATCTGCTCGGTGTGCACTCGCGGACGAGGTACGTGCCGTTGGGCGACGCCGATGCCGCCGAGCTGCACATGCTGGCCATCTATTACCGGGTGCGGATCACCGGCGGCGACCTTCGGCACGAGACGGGCGGCTCGACCGACCGGGCCCAGTGGACACCGCTGGCGAGCGTCGCCGAGCTGGAACGCTCCGTCGTCGTCGACGCGGGGCTCGCGTTGCATCGTGGCCTGCCGCCCAGCGGCCACGTGCCGCCGATCGAGATGAGCGAGCTCCTGCGGCACTGAGGTGTGCGGTGTTCCGGCGCGGGGCGTACGCCGGAACACCGCGGGTGGAAAGTCAGCGGGCCAGCCACTCCCGGTAGGACGTCGGCGCGAGCACCGCGCCCTCCGTGGCGATCAGCGCGTCGCCGGGAGCGGCCGCGAACATGCCGGCGCTGTCGTCGGTGGTAACGGTGCGCTGGTCGCCGTGCGCGGCGAGGGTGATCCGGCCCAGTTCGTCGAGCCCGAACACGTCGGGGCCGGCGACGTTGCGGACGCCCCGCAGGGGGGCGCCCACGCTGACGTCGGCGACGGCCTGGGCCACGTCGGCCGCGGCCATCGGCTGCACGGGGGTGCTGGGCAGGCGGACGCCGTTGGCGTCGGCGGTCCAGGAGATGACCGCGTCGATGAACTCGAAGAACTGGGTGGCGCGGACGATCGAGTACGGCACCTTGCCGGCCTTGAGGATGTCCTCCTGGAGCACCTTCGCGCGGTAGTAGGCCAGGTCGGGCACCTGGTCGACGCCGACGATGGACAGGACGACCGGGTGGCCGACGCCGGCCCGCTCGGCGGCGGTCAGCAGGTTGTCCATGGTCGTCTGGAAGAAGGCGGGGGAGGCGTCGTCGAAGGTCGGCGAGTTGGTCAGGTTGACGACGACGTCGGCGTCCTTGAGCGCCTCGGGCAGACCCTGCCCGGTGAGGAGGTCGACTCCGGTCGACTGCGAGTGCGGTACCGCGTCGTGCCCGGCCGCCTGCAGGATCCGGACGACCTGGGACCCGATGAGGCCCGTCCCGCCCATCACGGCGATCTTCATATCCGTTCCACCTTCCCTGTCTGTTTTGTCCGCCATGCCGCTACGGCACTTAACTCGGACTTCCTATGGGTGGAGTGGGCGCTGCACTGCTGCGTCGTGCTCACGGCCAGCAGCAGGCCCGTCCCGGCGGCCCGGCTCGCGGAGCTGCACGACGTCTCCGGCAGCTACCTGGCCAAACAGCTCCAGTCGCTGGCCCGCGCCGGGCTCATTTACTCCGTGCAGGGCAAGTCGGGCGGCTACGCGTTGACCCGCGCTCCGGAGAGCATCAGCCTGCTCGACGTGGTCCACGCCGTCGACGGGCCCGGCCCCGCCTTTGTCTGCACCGAGATCCGCCAGCGCGGCCCGCTGGCCAGCCCACCCGAGTCCTGCACCCGCGCGTGTCCCATCGCCCGCGCCATGTCCACGGCGGAGAAGGCGTGGCGCGAGGCCCTGGCCGGGATCACGATCGCCGACCTCGCCCGCGACGTGGACGTCGACTCCGGCCCCGAGGCCCTGGCCGGCGTCAGTGCCTGGCTCACCGGCGACCGCGCCGGCTGAGCACGCTCAGCCGGTGTGGCGTACCTCGGTGTCCCAGATCTGCGCCCACGGCCGCCGCAGCCCCCGGCACACGAGGATCGGGCCGCCGTTCTCGTCGTTGTCCACCTCGACCCGCTGGTCCACCCGCCCGGCGGGCGTGCACTCCTGGAACCAGGCGTTCAGCGCGTCGGGGCGCTCCCAGCCGACCACGATCGCCACGTCCGCGTCGGCGGGTGGGCGGCCGAAATCCACCATGCTGTTGTGCCCGGAGTACGCCCGGGGGAGCCCCCGGGCCGGCCCGTAGCGGGCGATCGCCCCGGCCTCCCCGTAGTTGCCGGTGAGGATGACCGCCCGCGAACGTTCCTGCGGCGGCAGGGCACGATGGACGGTGGCCACCGAGTCGGCGAACTCCGGCCAGCCGATGGTCTCGCCAGCGTCGTAGTTGACGTCGACCACGAAGCTGGGCAGCCGATCGGCCGGCAGCACCGGCAGCAACAGCACGACGGTGGGCAGCAGGAACGGCACCGCGAGCACCCCCCGACGCAGCCACGCCGACCCGCGCGAGGCCCGGGCGGCGCTCACCACCGCGCCCGCGGCGGTGAGCACGAGCAGCAGAGGCGCGTCGTAGTAACCCTTGCCGCCGGCGACCAGGACGATGCCGACCACGACCACCCAGGCCCAACCCACCGCGCGGTACGCCCGCCACGCCGGCCGGCGCAGCAGGGCGACGAGGCCGGCGATCCAGATCGGCACGGCGTACGGGCTGATGATGACGAACTGCAGGGTGAGCGCGTCGAGGCGACCGCTGTAGGAGCTGTCGCCATCGGAGATGGAGGCCGCCACACCGAGCTGCGGGAAGCCGTGCGCGGCCTGCCAGATCAGGTTCGGCGCGGCCAGCAGCACGGCGATCCCGGCGGCGGCGAGCACCCACTTGTCGCGCAGCAGCCGACGCGGCCCCGCGATCACCACCCCGGCGAGCAGACCCACGGCCAGCAACGCGGGCAGCAGCTTGTTGAGCATGCCCACGCCGAGCACCAGCCCGAGCGCGAGCGCCCACCGGCTGTCCCCGGTGCGCAGCAGCCGCACCGCGCACCACGCGACGCCGAGCCAGACCAGCAGGTCGACGGTCGTGGTGCTGAGCAGGTGCCCGCCGGCGAGCACGATGCCGGACAGCGCGGCCAGCACCGCGGCGAAGGTCTGCCCGCCCCGGCCACCGCCCAGCTCGCGGGCGATGGCGGCGACCAGCAGGACCGCGACGCCGGCCAGCAGCGCCGACGGCGTCCGCAGCACCACCAGGTTGCCCGGCGCGATCGTGTCCAGAAGGCGGGCCAGCGCCGGGACGAGCGGGCCCTGGTCGACGTAGCCCCAGGCCAGGTGCCGGCCGCAGAGCAGGAAGTACAGCTCGTCGCGGTGATAGCCGTAGCGGCCGGCGAGCAGCAGCAACGTCACGCTGGTCGCGGCGGCGACCAGCCACGGGCCGAGCGCACGGGGACCGGGCTGCGGCAGCTCGGCCGGCGCGGACGACCGCGCCGGCAGGTGCGGTCGATCGGTGTCGATGGCGGGCTCGCTCACCGACCCATCATCGCCCGCGAAGCCGCCGCGTGGGGGCCCCGACGCCTGCGGATGCAGGTGGTCTGAGCAGGTGCGAAGATCAGCTTCGTAACTCGGACCGAGAGGACGACATGCGATACCGCACTCTGGGCGCCACCGGCACGGTGGTGTCGACCCTGTGTCTGGGCACGATGACCTTCGGCGCGGAGACCGACGAGGAGGGCAGCTTCGCCCAGCTCGACCGGTTCGTCGAGGCCGGCGGCACCTTCCTCGACACCGCCGACGTCTACTCCACCGGCGTCTCCGAGGAGATCATCGGTCGCTGGCTGCGCTCCCGCCCCGACCTGCGCGACCGCCTCGTCATCGCCACGAAGGGCCGATTCCCGATGGGCCCCGGGGCGAACGACGCCGGCCTGTCCCGTGTGCACCTCACCCGCGCCCTGGACGCCAGCCTCCGGCGGCTCGGAGTCGAGGCCGTCGACCTCTACCAGGCGCACGCGTGGGATCCGCTGACCCCGCTGCCGGAGACGCTGCGCTTCTTCGACGACGCGGTCCGCGCCGGCAAGATCCGTTACGCGGGGGTCAGCAACTTCACCGGTTGGCAGTTGCAGAAGGCCGCCCTGCTCACCCAGCACCTCAACCTCACCCCGATCGTGACCCTCCAGCCGCAGTACAACCTGCTGGCCCGGGAGATCGAGTTCGAGCTGGTGCCAGTCTGCGAGAACGAGGGCATCGGCATCCTTCCGTGGTCGCCGCTGGGCGGCGGCTGGCTGACCGGCAAGTACCAGCGCGACACCACGCCCACCGGCGCCACCCGGCTCGGCGAGAACCCGCAGCGCGGCGTCGAGGCGTACGCCGGTCGCAACGCCGAGGAGCGCACCTGGCGGGTGCTCGACGCGGTCCGCCAGGTCGCCGGGGAACACGGCGCTTCCATGTCGGCGGTGTCGCTGGCCTGGCTGGCGGCCCGACCGGCGGTCACCTCGGTGATCCTCGGCGCGCGGACCACCGACCAGCTCGACGACAACCTGACCGCCGCCGACCTGGTCCTCGACGCCGAGCAGATGCGGCTGCTGGACGAGGCGAGCGCCCCGCTGGTGGGCGACTACCCGTACGGCGGCGCGGGTGTGCGCCAGCGCGGTCGTGACCTACCGACCGGCTCATGACGGCGTTCCCCGAACCCACCACCCCGGCCGGCAGCCGCACCGAGATCTTCCTGCGCTACCTGGATTACTTCCGGGAGTCCATGGTGGCCAAGGTGTCGGCGCTGGACGAGCCGGAGCTGCGGCGCAGCCGGCTGCCGTCCGGGTGGACCCCGCTGGAGCTGCTCACGCACCTGCGCCACGTCGAGCTGCGCTGGATCGAGTGGGGCTTCGAGGGTCGGGCGGTCGCCGAGCCGTGGGGCGACCGCCGCGGTGACCGGTGGTACGTCGCCCCCGAGGAGACCCTCGCCGACCTGGTGGCGGCGCTGCGCGCGCAGGGCGCCCACACCAGCGCGGTGGTCTCGGCGCACGACCTCGCGGAGATCGGCGCGCCGGGCCCGCGCTGGAACGGCGCCGACCCGGCGTCACTGGAACGGGTGCTGTTCCACCTGGTGCAGGAGTACGCCCGCCACCTGGGCCACCTCGACGTGGTCGCCGAGCTGGCGGGCGGCCCGACCGGAGAGTGAGGCCGCCTGCTCGATAATGGACCGATGCCGCTGCTCGTCGCGCCCGCGCTGCCCGCCGGAAGCCTCGCCGCCCAGGAACAACCCCACCTTCCGGTACGCCCCGGGCTGACGCTGCGGCCGTGGCGCGACGACGACGCCCCGCTCGTGCGGGCGGCGTTCGACTGCCCGGCGATCCAGCGCTGGCACGTTCGCAGGCTGGACAGCGACGACGAGGCGCGGGCGTGGACGGCGCAGTGGGCGGCCCGCTGGAGCGCCGAGACCGCCGTGAGCTGGGCGATCGTCGAGGACGACGACCGGCCGGTCGGTCAGGTGGGGTTGCGGCAGGTGTCACTCGCCGAGGCGTCGGCGGACGTGTCGTACTGGGTGCTGCCCGCCGCGCGTGGCGCGGGCGTCGCCACCGAAGCGCTGCTCGCACTGACCCGGTGGAGCTTCGCGGCGGGGCTGCACCGGCTGGCCCTGGAGCACTCCACCGCCAACGCGGCGTCGTGCCGGGTGGCCACGCGGGGCGGCTTCGCCCTGGAGGGGGTGACGCGCGAGTCGATGCGCCACGCCGACGGCTGGCACGACATGCACCTGCACGCCCGCCTGGCTTAGCGGGCTTGCGCCCAGCCGACGAAACGCGGGGTCAGGTCGGGCAGCGCCACGCCGGGGTTGAGCGCGGTGAGGTCCGCTTCGGCCTCCTTCTGGATGGTCGCCAGGTGCGTCAACAGGCCGGGCCGATCCTCGCGGTACTCGCCGAGCAGGCGAAGCTTCGCGGTCGAGCACGGCCAGAGGATGCCGCAGACCGGGCAGCGCCACGACGGGCGCAACGGGGAGTGCGTCGACTTCCTGGCCTTTCCTTCGGTGTGGAGCACTGGTCCTCCTCCTGGGTCGGCTGTTGGAAGCGGGGCCGCTTCTGGTCGCGGAAGCGGCCCCGCCACGAACGCGTCCGCCGGGTTCGGGTCCCTGCCGGCCGCGCCGTCGATACCCCACTTTGCCGGGAGTCTCTGGACAACCACACAGCGTTACGTAATCTCCTTGGCGCAGCCCATTTGCTCCCAGGGAAGGGACGGCATGAACCACGCGTTTGTCGCAGCGCTCGCCGAGGCGGGTCACACCGCCGAGAGCCTCGCCGATCGGATCGGTGTGCATCCGAAGACCGTCGCCCGGTGGGCGAACCCGGGCCACGTTCCCCAGAGTCGACACCGCGCGACCGTCGCGGAGCTGCTGGCCCGCGACGCCGAGGCACTGTGGCCGGACGCCCTCCGGCGCCGCGAACCGGTGTGGTTCCGACCCTGGGTCGACCTCGAACGCGAGGCGCTGACGCTGCGGTCGTTCGAGTTGACGTGGGTGCCGGGTCTACTCCAGACCGAGGCGTACGCGCGGGCGACCCTGGCCGGCGGGGTCCTGACGCCGGACGCGGTCGACGAGTTCGCCGGGGCGCGGATCAGCCGGCAGTCGATTCTCGACCGGGAGAGCGACGGGCCGCTGCTCATCGCCCTGCTCGACGAGGGGGTGCTGCGCCGGCGCGTCGGCGACGACCGCGCGTTGATGGCGGCGCAGCTCACGCACCTGCTCGGGTACGTCGAGACGGACACCGTCCAGCTCCAGATCGTCCCGGCGGACGCGCCCAGCTACCCCGGGCTCGACGGGCCGTTCACCATCGCCGACCTGCCGGACGGCTCGCGGGTCGCGCACGTCGACAGCGCCGCGCAGGCGCAGATCCTCGACCAGACATCGGAGCTTGTTAGCCTGGAGCGGCGGTGGGAGCGCATTCGCGGCGAGGCGCTGCCCCGGGGGCGTTCCCTGGACCTTCTCAGAGAAGCGGCGGCATCATGGACCTGACCGACGCGCGGTGGCGCAAGAGCACGAAGAGCGGCGGCAACGGCGGCAACTGCGTCGAGGTCGCCGACAACCTCCCGGGCGTGGTCCTCGTGCGCGACACGAAGGATCGCGACGGCGCGACGCTCACGTTCAGCCCGCAGTCGTGGCGCAGCTTCGTCGCCATGGCACGCGACGCCCGCTGACCGTCCACATCGCACGCGGGGCTCCCGGCGCCGCCGGGAGCCCCGCGTGCGGCCGGCCCGATCTCATCAGCGCACGCCGGCCGGTTCGGCCGGTTGCGGTTGTGGGGCCGCCGGCCAGGTGAGCCGGCGTACGCCGGGCACGAGCGCGGTGCCGGCGCAGGAGGCGAGGACCAGCAGGCCGGCGACCGCCAGGGGTACGGGCGCGCCGAAGGCGTCCGCGGCCAGCGGCGCCAGCGCGTAGCCAAGCGGCATCGCGGCCAGCGACACCAGCCAGTCGTACGAGGTGACCCGGGCCAGGACCTCCGGCGGGAAGTGGTGCTGCACGACGGTCTCCCAGACCGGGTTGAGGTAGCCGAGGGCGGTCAGCGCCACGGCGTACGCGACGATCACGGCCGGGGCGGGCGCGGCGACGGCGAGCAGGAACAGCGGCGCGGCGTAGCTGGCGAGCCCGAGGTTGGCCAGCAGCACCGGCCGGCGGAGTCGGACCCGCCCGGCCAGCAGCGAGCCGGTGAGCATGCCGACCGCGCCGGCCTGCAACAGCAGCACCCACGTCGCCTCCCCGCCGAGGCGGTTGATGGCGACGGCCGGGCCGAGGGTCATCAGCACGGCGGCGGCGCCGTTCCACGCGCCGTGCCCGAGCAGGCTGGTCCAGAACCAGTCGCGGGCGCGCACCTCGCCGAAGCCGTGCCGCAGGTCGGCGAGGACCGAGCGGCGGGGCACCGGCACGTGTCGGACCCGGACCAGCGCGAGCAGGGCCGCGCTGAGCGCGAACGACGCGCTGTCGATCACGAACGCCCATCCGGGCCCGGCGGCCCAGATCAGCGCGCCGGCCAACGCCGGGCCGAGCAGCCGGCTGGCGTTGGCGGTGACTCCCATCAGGGCGTTGGCCCGTTGCCGGTCGGCGGGCGCGACGGTGCCGGCGACCAGGGGAGACGCGGTCGGGATGGCGAACGCCGACGCGGTGCCGCCGAGCGCGGAGGCCACCACGACGGTGGTCAGCGACACCTCGCCGCCGAGCAGTTCGACGCCGATCGCGAGTTGGGTCGCGCAGCGGACCAGGTCGGTCAACAGGGCGACGCGTCGGGCGGCGAACCGGTCGGCGACGACGCCGCCGAGGGGCAGCAGAAGCAGCCGGGGCACCATCGCCGCGGCGAGGACGACGGCCAACGCCCCGGTGGAGCCGGTGGCCCGCAGCACGGCCAGCGCGAGCGCGGCGGGCACCACCGCGTCCCCGACGGCCGAGACGGTACGGCCGAGGAACAGCAGCCGGAAGGAGCGGGTGCGTAGGGGGTGAGCCATAGCCGCAATCTAGTTCGACGCCGAACCTTTCGGCAATGAATATTTCGCTGGTGAGCTAAGCTGGCGATCGTGACCGACACTCCGGACGCCGTCGACCGGCACGTCGAGCGGTGGCTGCCCGTGGTGCCCGACCTCGACGCGGACGTCGAGGGCACGGTCGTCCGGATGATCCACCTGACCCGGCACCTGCGGGCGGTCAAGGAACGGGCCCTTGCCGACTTCGACCTGCCCGCGCACGAGTACGACACCCTGCACGCCCTGGCCGGCCGGCGCGGCCGGGCGGCTCCCTCGGACCTCGCCGCGGACCTGTCCGTGGCACCCGCCTCGATCACCGCGCGCGTCGACACCCTGCTCCGACGGGGCTTCGTGCGCCGGATTCCGTCCACCGTGGACCGCCGTCGGGTGGACGTGGAGCTCACCGACGCGGGCGAGGCCGCGTGGCGCGCAGCGATGGAGGTCCAGGGCGCCGAGGAGCACCGGCTGCTCGACGCGCTGACCCCGGCCGAACGGCGACTGCTCTCCGACCTGCTGCGCCGGGTGCTGCGCGTCGCCGAGCAACCGTAGCCGCGTCCTACTCCTCTGGCTCCCAGGCGATCAGCTGGTCGAAGACGCGCCGGTCGCCCTCGACCTGCAGCGAGTCCATCTGAATGCGGCCGTAGCAGAACATGACCAGCTCACTGGCCGTACCCCGGGCCGAGACATAGGCCGTCCCCGGGCCCGCGTCGGCGACCGGCGCGACGAGCCGGGCGGTCCGTGCCCCGTCGGCGGAGAACCAGATCCGCCAGGAACGGCCCTCGGTGGCGTGGTAGTCGACGATTGCGGGCTCGTGCGGCCAGGTGGCTGTCGTCGCGACGCAGGTGGTCAGGAACTCGTCGACACCGTCGAGGGCCACCTCGTCCGGTAGCGACTGCGAGGCGCCCACGGCGACCTGGGCGTCATAGGTGTGCACGGCGACCTGCTGAAGCTGGTGCCGGGCAACGGCACCGGCGGTCTGCGGCGCCTGCGATGAACCCCACCACGTCCAGCAACCACGATCCGGGCCGGCTTCCCGCAACGCGGCCAGCAGCTCTGCCGTCGACGCGGCGAACCAGGCCAGCAGGGCCTCGCGCTCGCGGGGCGGCGCCGGGGTGGAGATGGCCGGCGGGGCGTCGGCGGGCCCCGCGGCCACGATCGCCGCCCACCTGAAGCGTCCCTCTCCCAGGTGCTGCACCAGGTCGAACAGCGTCCACTCGGGACAGGTCGGCACCCGTACGTCGAGGCTGGGCGCCGCGGCGACCGCCGCCCGGAAGGCGGTGGACCGCTCGTCCATCAGCCGCAACAGGTCGGCGAACTCCAGGGTCTCTTTCACCGCGGCTTTGTACCACCGCCCCTCGACAACCGACAGCGGTTTTCCGCGCCCCCGACGGCGAGGCCACCCGGAAATCCGTTGCCCGGCAGCCACGGGTTGACCATGCTGACGGGCATGGATCAGTGACCAGCGGCGCACGTGCGCGATGAGGACGGGTTCGAGTCACCTCCCCGTCTGCCCCTCCGCGCCGAGACGCCGGCTACCCGCCACTGGATCCGGGAGGCCCCCAGTGCCTGCTGCCGAGAGCTTGGAATCGCCGAAACCATGAATGGTTCCCGCCGTATCCGTGTGCCAGCCTTCGCCCGCACGGATACTCCTGCCGTCGAATTCGACGCTTCAGTCGTCTTCTCGCCCCCACCGCTGCCACGCACCCCGCGCGGCGCCTGCGGGGTTCACTTCGCCGCGGTGAACCCGTCGCCAGGATCAATCCCACAGCTGACCGCTGAACCGATCTTCCTCAACCTCGAGGTGCGGACCAGCAGGCCGGCGACAGCTGGCGTGGGCGCGTACTCGGAAAATCGCCTGGCGGCGCTCGTACGCCGATGGGAGGGTGACCGGCATGACTGCGCACGCTCTGGCCGGGGCCCTGGCCGACGACGGACGGCGACGGGTCTTCGCGGCGGTCGCGTTGGGATCGACAAGCGTGGCCGAGGTCGTGCAGCGCTCCGGCTTGGCGGCGCGGGTCGTGCTCACCGGGCTCCGGCGGCTCGCCGACGCGGGTCTGGTCACCGGCGCTGACGGCGCGCTCGCGGTCGACGAGGCGTCGCTGCGGGCGGCGGCGCGCGACAGCCGCCCGGCCGACGACGCCGCGCCGGCCGACGATCCGGTGCTGCGCACGTTCCTGCGCGGCGGCGTCCTGACGGGCATGCCGGCGCAGCTCGGGCGGCGACGGGTGCTGCTGGCACACGTCGCCCGGCAGTCGTTCGAGCCGGGCACGCGCTATCCGGAGCGGGCCGTCGACGACGCGCTCAAACCGTGGTGCGCCGCCGGCGCGTCGGACCACGCCACCCTGCGCCGCTACCTGGTGGACGAGCGGTTGCTCACCCGTGAGCAGGGCGTCTACCAGCTGACGGAGGCCGAAAATCCGTTGACCGGGCAGTGACGATCGACGGGTGACCGCGACCGTTCGACCCTCCTGGGTGACCTCCACCGTCCGTCCCGACCATCCGGACGCAACAGTCCTGCTGCGCGAGTACATGACCGAGATGGTGGTGCGCTACCACCGCCGCCCGGCCCGACCCGGCGAGGTCGACGCGGCGCTGGCCGAGATGCCCAGCGACGACCTGGCGTACCCCGGTGGTCTGCTCCTGCTCGCCCACCGCGGCACGGACCTGGCCGGTTGCGCCGGGCTGCGGTGGCGTCCGGACTGTGCCGAGCTGACCCGCGTGTACGTCCGGCCCGCGCACCGGGGCGCCGGTGGGGGCGCGGCGCTGCTGGCCGCCGTCGAGCAGCGGGCGCGGGCGGTCGGGGCGGACCGGATCCGGCTCGACACCCGATCCGACCTGGTCGAGGCCCGCGCCCTGTACGCCCGGCACGGCTACGCCGAGATCCCCGCGTACACGCACGGCCCGTACGCCGAGCACTGGTTCGAGAAGCAGTTGACGTCCGTCGCGGAAGGCGCTAAATAAGAAGAGGAAGTTGAGTCACCACGGCTCAACTCATCACCTTCGGCCAGGAGAACCGAGGAGGCACAGCGATGTTGATGCGTACCGACCCGTTCCGCGAGATCGACCGGCTCGCCGAGCAGTTCTTCGGTACGGCAGCCCGTCCCGCGATGATGCACCTGGACGCCTACCGCGACGGGGACCACTTCTACGCGGCGTTCGACCTGCCGGGCGTCGACCCGGACACCATCGACTGCACCGTCGAGCGCAACGTGCTCACCGTCCGCGCCGAGCGCCGCCGGCCCACCGGCGACGGTGTCGAGCTGGTCGCCGCCGAACGCCCGATGGGCACCTTCACCCGACGGCTGTTCCTGGGCGACACCCTGGACACCGACCGGCTGGAGGCCGGTTACGAGAACGGGGTGCTGACGCTGCGCATCCCCGTCGCCGAGCGGGCCAAGCCCCGTCGGGTGACCATCAGCGCCAACGGCGACGCACGTCGACAGATCAACGCCTGACCGCGACGGCCTCGACGGCCGGCACCCGCCCCGAGGCGCCGGCCGTCGGCGCGTCGCCGGGCTCCCGCTCCCCGGCGGGCGCGTCGCCGCGCTTCGGCTCTGCGGCGGGCGCGTCGCGCCGCTCGGCGGGCGCGTCGCCGGGCGGTGGGTAGAGGGCGGCGAGCGCGTGGGCGGTGCCGGCGAGTAGCTCCCGCAGCTCGGGCGGGGCGAGCACCTCCACCTGCGCGCCGAGCTTGAGCATTTCGACGCAGCCGTGGCGGACCGACTCGATCGGCACGGTCGTCGTGACCCAGCCGTCCGCGTCCGGCGCACCGGCGTGGTCCTGCGCCGCGCGGCTCATCGCTGGTGGGAGCAGGTGCGTCGTGCGCGCCAGCGCCGCCACGGTCATCCGCACCCGGGCCTCGGCGCGGTAGACGCCCCGCTCGTAGCGCTCGGCGTGCTCCTGCCAGCAACCCGCCAGGTCGAACCCGTCCGGCCGCTCGGCGGGTTCGTCCAGCACGGTCAACTCCAGGATCGCGCCCACCCGGTAGGTGCGCACCTGCCCGGACGCGGCGGCGACCAGGTACCAGCGGCCCGCCTTGAGCACCACGCCGAGCGGGTCGAGGGTCCGGGTCACCTCCCGGGGCGCCTGCCACCGCCGGTAGCGCACCCGGACCCGACGGTCCTCCCACACCGCTGTGGCCAGCGCGGCCAGGTGGGGTGTGGGCTCGGGTTCGCGAAACCAGCTCGGCGCGTCCAGGTGGAACCGCTGCCGGATCCGGCCGCCGGGGTCGGCGAGGTCCGCCGGCAGCGCGGCGCGCAGCTTCAGCTCCGCCCTGGCCAGCACCGAGCCCAGGCCCAGCTCGGCGGCCGGGCCGGGCACACCGGCCAGGAACAACGCCTCGGCCTCACCGGCGGTCAGGCCGGTGAGCCGGGTGCGGTAGCCGTCGAGCAGGCGGTAACCGCCGGCCGGGCCACGCTCGGCGTACACCGGCACACCGGCGGCCCCCAGCGACTCCACGTCGCGATACACCGTGCGAACCGACACCTCCAGGGCGTCGGCCAGCTCGGCGGCGGTCATCCGCCCCCGGGCCTGCAGGAGCAGCAGCAGGGAGACCAGCCGGCTGGCACGCACCGTGCGACCGTAGCCGACACCGTCCGCGCCGCCGCGCGGGCCGGCGTCGGCGCGCCTGCGTGGCAATCCCATCCGCTGCTGAGAACCTTTTTCACATGGTGTCCTCCGACGCTCCCGTGCTCGCCCGCCCGACCGCCCGACCGGCCCTGCCGAGCGGACCGGTCGACGTCACCGAGGCGTGGCTGCGCAACCGCCGGCTGTCCGAGCACACCCGCGACGCCTACCGGCGCGACGTCACCGCGTGGCTCAGCTGGTGCGCCGGGCACGACCTGGATCCGCTGCGGGCCAGCTTCCTGCACGTCAACGAGTACGCCCGCGCGCTGGAGTCCACTCTCGTCGTCCGCAGCGGCCGACCGTTGACCCCGGCGACCGTGGCGCGGCGGCTGTCGGCGCTGTCCAGCTGGTACGACTTCCTCGTCAAGCTCGGCGGCGTGCCGGCCAACCCGGTCTCCGGCGCGGACCGGCCCCGCGTCGACCGGGACCACTCCGCCACCGTCGGGCTCACCCCGGAGGAGGTGGACGCGCTGCTCACCGCCGCCGACGCGGAGACCGGCCCGACGGCGGCCCGCAACCGGGCGACGATCGCGCTGCTGGCCGACCTGGGCCTGCGGGTCGGGGAGCTGGTCTCGTTGGACCTGACCGATCTCGGCACCGAACGCGGGCACCGCAGCGTGCGCTTCGTCGGCAAGGGCGGCAAGCAGCGCCGCCGCGCCCTCACCCCGGGCACCGCGTACGCGGTGGACGCGTACCTGGCGCAGCGGGCCGCCACCACCGGCGTGCCGGTGACCCACCTGACCGGGCCCCTGCTGGTCACCGCCAGCGGGGCCCGGCTCGACCGGCACTCGGTGTTCCGGATGGTCCGCCGACTCGCCCGCGCCGCGGGCATCCCGGCCTGGGCGCGGCTGTCCCCGCACTCGCTGCGACACGCGTTCGCCACCACCGCCCGCTCCGAGGGTGTTCCCCTCGAAGACGTGCAGGACGCCATGGGCCACGCCGACCCGCGTACCACCCGCCGCTACGACCGGGACCGGCACAACCTCGACCGTGACCCGGCGTACGCGGTGTGGGCCGCCCGGTCCCGTCGCCGCGGCTGACTGTCCCACCCCCGGCCTACGGTCGGCGGATGAGACACGGTCTGGAGATCCCCTGCGGTGGCGGCGCCGTCGCGGTGTCCACCCTGGTCGATCTGGGTGAGCTGGCCGAGAACGCCGGATGGGACGGGGTGTTCCTGGAGGATTACCTGATCCACCACTGCGGCGACGACCCGTTCACCTACGACCCGTGGTTGGTGCTCACCGCGATCGCCGGGCGCACCGACCGGGTGCGGCTGGGCACCACGGTCACGGCGCTGCCCCGCCGCCGTCCGGCGAAGCTGGCCCGCGAGGTGCTGACCCTCGACCACCTGAGCGCGGGCCGGGCCACCGTGGCGGTCGGTGTCGGCGACCCCGGCGACCGTGGCCTGGCCGCGTTCGGCGAGCCGACCGAGGTGGCCGTGCGCGCCGCGATGCTCGACGAGGGTCTCGACCTGCTGACCGGCCTGCTCAGTGGTGAGCGGGTCGACCACCGGGGCGCCCACTACCGCGCCGACCGGGTGGCGCTGCGGCCACCGCCCGTGCAGTCGCCCCGGGTGCCGGTCTGGGTCGGCGGCAGCACCCAGGCCGGGGCGGTGCGACGCCGCGCGGCCCGCGCCGACGGCATCGTGCCGTACAAGCTCACCGACACCGACGGCTGGGCCGATTTCACCCCCGACGAGGTCCGCGACCTGGTAGCGGCCATGCCACCGACCCGGGCCGACGGCCAGCCGTTCGACGTGGCGATCGGCGGGCGACGCCGCCGCCCGGACGAGCGCGCCGAACGGGCCTACCTCCGCGAGCTGGCCGCCGCCGGGGCCACCTGGTGGCTGGAGTACGTCCCGGTCGGCGACCCGGCGGCGATGCGCGCCGCGGTGGCCCGAGGTCCGCTGCGCTGAGCGTCCCTCCCGCGCCCGCAGGTCAGCCCTGCGGGCGGGGGCAGATGCAGAACGGCTGCCCGATGGGGTCGAGAAGCACCACCCACCGGTCGCCGCCGGGTTGGAACTCCGGCTTCGAGGCGCCGGCGGCGACGAACTCCTTCTCGGCCACGGCCAGGTCGTCGACGTAGAGGTCCAGGTGGTAGCGCTTCTGCCCGGCCGGGTCCGGCCAGGACGGCGGCTGGTAGCCCTCGACCAGGCCGAAGCCGATGGACGCGCCACCGCCGCTGATCATCGCGTACTCGGCTTGGCTGTGGGTGATCTCCCAGCCCAACGCCCGGTGGTAGAAGGCGGCGTGCGCGGCCGGGTCGGAGCTGTCCAGGTTGACCATCGCGAGGTCGGCGGTTGTCGTCATGCGGGCAGTCTGCACCGGTGTACCTGCCAACCGATGTCAGGTACGTCGGGCGTTTCTCGACACCGACGACGCCCGGGTTCAGGGCGCGCCGAGTGGCCACACCGTCACCCGCGAGGCGCTCTCGCGGCAGGCCAGGCCACTGCCGGCCCGCCGGCAGTCGGTCACCCCCGCCGGGAGCGGGCCGCGCACCCGGTTCGGCGGCGCTGCGGACCTCGCTGACCGCCACCGCCGCCTCGCCGACCGCGTACACCCGCTCGGGTCGCCGCCACAGCGCCGCGCCGGTGCGCATCGACCGGGCGGTCGTCGCCACGGCCTGACGCACCTGATCGCGCTCGGTGAGCAGCAGCACGTCACCGGCGGCCTCGGCGGACCACCCGGCGGCGGGCGGCACGGCGACCCGCCAGCGCGGGGCGCGGTACGGCGCCGCCACGTCGTACGCGCTCAGCGTCGGCGGGTCCACGACCAGCAGCAGCGGGCCCGCGCCCAGCAGTGTCTCGTCGCCGGACACCGGCGGCCCCACCCGCGCCGACAGGCGTACGGGAGCGGCGGCGCCGCCGAGCAGCGCGCACGCCGCCAGCAGCAGCGCCACCCGCCACCGCCGCGACGGCGCGCCCGACGCCCGACGGTGGGCCGGGGGAGCGCCCCGGTCAGGACGTCCACCGGCCGTCACCCCCGCTCGTGTCGACCGGTCAGCAGAGCAGCTCCAGGTGGTGGTGGGCGTCCTCGGCGATGTCCTCCTGCCGCAGCCACCGCCGCGCCCACAGCCGGGCGGCCAGCTCCGCCTGCTCGTCACCCCACGCGGCGTGCTCCACGAGCAGGGCGGCGGTCAGCGCGTACGCCAGGCGCAGCGCCAGGCCACGGGCGCCCGCGAGCACCGCCGCCGCGCCCGGCTCGGCCGTCACCGCCGCGATGGTGTCGCGCAGCTGCCCGGCGGCCGCGGCGAGGGTGTCGGCCAGCGCGGGCGACAGTGGCCGGGCCAGGTCGACGGCGGCGGTCAGCCGGCTCAGCAGCGGCGTCCCGGCGTCCTCCCGGGTCAGCGCGCGCAGCACGTCCAGGGCCAGCACGTTGGTGGTGCCCTCCCAGATCGGCAGCACCTGCGCATCGCGCAGCAGCCGGGGAACGCCGGTGTCCTCCACGTAGCCGGCGCCGCCGAAGCTCTCCACGTACTCGCTGGCGGAGCTGACGGCGAGCCGACCGGTGGCGAGCTTCGCCAGCGGCGCCACGATGCGCAGCTCGGCGGCGGCCTCCGGGTCGGCGCCGACCTCGACCCGCCCGAGCAGCGCGAACGCGTGCCCCGCGAGGGCGAACGCGCCCGCCGCGTCGACCGCGAGGGTGCCCAGCGTCGCGCGGTGCAGCGGCGAGGACGCCAACGCGCCGCCCGCGACGTGCCGCGCGTCGGCGAACGCGCGGGCGTACGCGAGCCCGCGTCGCATCCCGCCGGCCGCGGCGGCGGCGTTGTGCACCCGGGTCACCACGACCAGGGTCATCGCCCGGACCAGGCCGGGCACCGCCGGGTCGCCCAACGGCAGGGCGTACGCGTCGCGCAGCCCGATCTCGGCGGTCGGCAGCGCCCGGGTGCCGAGCTTGTCCTTGAGCCGGTGCACGGTGACCCCGGGGGCGGGCGCGTCCGGCGCCGCGCCGGTGGCCAGCGGCGAGTCGACCGCGTAGCGGGGTACGAGGAACGGGGCGAGCACCCGGCTGCCCCGCCCGGCGCCCTCGGGGCGGGCCAGCGCCACCGCCATCGCGGCGTCGGCTGCGGAGCAGAACCACTTCTCCCCGGTCAGCCGCCACGAACCGTCGGCGGCGGGACGGCCGACGGTGCCGGAGCGGCCCAGGTCGGAGCCGCCCTGCGACTCGGTCATCCACTGGCCGCTGGTGATCGCCGTGGCCGGGTCGGTGGAGATCAGCCGGGGCAGCCACGCGTCACGGACACCCGCGTCGACGTCGGGGAGGCTGAGCAGCGCCGCCGCCCCGTCGGCCATCGCCACCGGGCAGGAGAACGTCGCCGACTCCGGCCCGTACAGGTGCAGCAGCGCGTGTTGCACGACCCGTGCGGCGGCGCCCCAGGTGCCGCGCGCGTCGGGCAGGTAGGGCAGCGCCACCACGGCGTGCCGGGCGGCGGCGGCCCGTTGCGCCTGCCAGCCGGCGGACGTGTCGATCCGGTCGATCCGCGCGCCCCACGGGTCGTAGCGGACCAGCGTCGGCGGGTGCGCCTCGGCGTCGGCGTGCGCCGCGCGCAGCGGCCCGGTGACGTCGGCGGCCAGCTCGGCGAGGCGACCCTTGGCGGCCGCGTGTCCGGCCGGGCCGAGGTGACGCTCCAGCCAGGACCGCAGCAGGGCGTCACCGGCGTACGGGTCGGCGGGGGGTGGTACCGGCTGCACGAAGCGGCTCATCGATCGACTCCTGGCGCTGCTGGGGGTGTGCGCCGACGGTAGACGATGCGTCGCCGCCGCGAACAGGGCCTCGGGCACACCCGATTTCCCGCTTGTCCTGCCTCACCGCGATGGCGTTCTCTACGGTCGGTAGTCGTGGGTGCCGGCCAGTCGTGGAGCCGACCGGCCCGGCGGCACCGCCCGATGCGCACCGGGCTGGCCTTCGCCGGGTTCGGCATGGCGCTGTGCTGCGTCGGGGTGGCCGGGCTGGGGGCGTGGAACCTGCAGACGGTGCGGCAGGCATCCGGCCCGATCCGGGAGACCGCCGACGGTTTCCTCAGCGAGGTGGCCCTCGGCGACAGCGACCAGGCGTACGAGCGGCTCTGCGCGGACGCGCGTACCCGGTGGAGCGCGATCGGGTTCACCAGCTGGGTGCGGACGCCACCGATGGTGACCGACTACGAGATCACCGACGTGTCGGTGGCCACCAAGGGCGGGCGTCCCCGTGGCACGGTGACGGTGCGCTTGACCCGCGACGGCGGCATCAGTGAGGAACGCCGCCTGCCGGTGGTCCGTGAGAACGGCGACTGGCGGGTGTGCGGTGACCCGTTCTGAGCCGCCGGCCGTCGACCTGGTGACCAACTGGCTGCAACCGGATCAGGGCCCGGTGCGGGCGATGCTGATCGGGGTGACGCTGGGCAGCCTGCTGTTGTCGGCGGCGATCCCGCAGGCGTTCGCCGGGACCGGCCTGCTCTTCGCGGTGGTCTACGCGGGCGTGCAGGTGGGCCGGACCATGTTCGCGTTGTGGGCGACGCAGGGCAGTCCGTGGCTGGTCGACGGGTTTCAGAAGTCGCTGCCGTGGATCGGCGCCACGTCGGTGCTCGTGGTGGTCGGCGGCCTGGTGGACACGCCGGCCCGGGAGGTGGTGTGGGCGGCGGTGATCGTGCTGGAGGTGGTTGGCCTGTCGATCGGCTGCCCGCTGCCGGGTCGGGAGCGCAGCCGCCCCGAGCGGTGGATGGTGGAGGGTGGGCACCTGGCCGAACGCTGCGCGGCGTTCGTCCTGATCGCGCTCGGCGAGTCGATCCTGGTCACCGGCAGCACCCTCACGTCGCACGTGGACCTGGTGACGTCGGGGGCGTTCCTGGGGGCCTCAGTCGCGGGGGCCGAGGTCGCCGCTGCGGTAGTGCCGGCGGCAGAGCACCTGGTAGCGCACGTCGGCGGTGTCGACGGTGTCGCCGATGACGACCTGCGCGCCCTCGCGCACGACCCGGCCGTCGACGACGCGGGCGTTGAGCAGCCCCTCCCGGCCGCACCAGCAGAGCACCTCGACCTGGATGCGGGCCACCTCGTCGGCCAGCTCGAACAGGCGCTGCGCGGCGGGGAACAGGCAGGACCGGAAGTCGGTGGCGAGGCCGAACGCGAACACGTCCACGTCGTAGCTGTCGACCAGCTCGGCCATCTGCTCGACGTGTTCGACTGTGTAGAAGCAGGCCTCGTCGCAGATCAGGTAGTCGACGCGGACCCCGTCGGCCCAGCGGCCGCGCACCAGCGCCCGCAGGTCCAGGTCGTCGGTGACCTCGATGGCCTCGTGGGCCAGGCCGATGCGGGTGGTGACCTGCGGGCCCAACGACCGGTCGATGCGGGTGGTGACCAGCCCACGACGACCCTGTCGGGCGTGGTTGTAGTTCATCTGCAACGCCATGGTGGACTTGCCGCAGTCCATCGGCCCCCAGAAGAACTTCAACGCCGCGGCGTGCACCGGACGCCCGTCGAGCCCGCGCGCGGCCGCGCAGCCCGCCGGAGCGTGCGGCTGGCCGGGGAACGGGTGGGCCAGGCAGGTCGGGGCGGCAGCGGCGTCGTCGGTCACGGTCGGGCAGCCTAGCTGATCGACCGCCCCTGATCCGTCGGGTGCGGGATGCGTGCTCAGAGCACCCGGGGTGGCGTGTTGCCGGCGGCGACGATGGCCCGACGGATCGGCACGGCGGCCAGGAGCAGGAACCCGACCACGAAGAAGATCAGCAGTGAGACCAGGCCCACGCGGTAGGAGGCGGTGAGTTGGAACACGAGGCCGAACGCGAGCGGGCCGAGCCAGCTGGTGCCCTTGTCGCTGATCTCGTAGAAGCCGTAGTACTCGCCCTCCTTGCCGGCGGGGATGAGCTGGCTGAACAGCGACCGGCTCAGCGCCTGGCTGCCGCCGAGGACCAGGCCGATGGCCGCGCCGAGGATCATGAACGGCACCGGCGCCTCGGCGGGCAGCCGGAACGCGCCGAGGATCACACCGGTCCACAGCACCAGGCTGAGCAGCACGGTCTTCCACGCGCCGATGCGCCGGGCCAGCGCGCCGAGGCTCAACGCGCCGCCGAAGGCGAGGAACTGCACCAGCAGGATGGTGATGATCAGGGTGCTCTGCTCCAGGCGCAGCTCCTCGGTGCCGTACTGGCTGGCCAGGGTGATGACGGTCTGGATGCCGTCGTTGTAGACCAGGAACGCGAGCAGGAAGAACAACGTCAGCGGGTACGCCTTGACCTCGCGCAGGGTGCGGCCGAGCTGCCGGAACCCGTCGGTGAGCACGTTGCCGCGCGCCGCGAGGGCCACCGCGCTGGGGCGTTCGCGCAGCCAGCGCAGCGGCACCAGCGTGAACGCCGCCCACCACACCCCGGCCGACACGATCGACCAGCGGGCCAGGTCCAGGGTGCGCTGCGGGTTGTCGTCCTCGCTGAGCAGGGTGACCGCGACCAGGTTGAGCGCCAGCAGCAGGCCACCGCCGAGGTAGCCCAGCGCCCAGCCGCGGCTGGAGATGCCGTCGCGTTCGTCGGGGCCGCCGAGCTGCGGCAGGAACGAGTTGTAGACCACGATGGCCGCGCCGAAGGAGATGTTGGCGATCAGGAACAGCGCCCCGCCGAGCAGGTAGCGGTCGCCGGTGACGAAGGCCATCGCGATGGTCGCGCCGGCGCCGGTGAACGCGGCCCCGCCGAGCAGCCGCTTCTTGTGCGCCGACCGGTCGGCGATCGCCCCGATGACGGGCAGCACGAACACGGTGAGGAACACCGACAGCGAGATCAGGTACGGGTAGTAGGACCCGGCTGCCACCCGGATGCCCAGCGGGTGCACGTACCCGTCGCAGGTGTCCGCGCCCAGCTCGCAGCCGGCGGCCAGCTCGGCGACGGTGGTGATGAACGGTCCCAGGAACACGGTGATCACCGTGGTCTGGAACGCCGAGTTGGCCCAGTCGTAGATGTACCAGCCGCGCCGCTCCCGGCGAGTGCTCGCCGGAGGCGGGGTGTCGTCCACCGTGGGGGTCACGGTCTCGGCCATCGGGGGTCCTTCGACGCTCAGGCGGCCCAGTGGCCGCGGCTGCGGTAGACGTCGCGCAGCACGCCGACGTGATCGGTCATGATGCCATCCACGCCACGATCCAGTAACTCGTGCATCTGGGCGGGTTCGTCGATCGTCCAGACGTGCACCTGCAGGCCGAGTCGGTGGCAGTAGTCGAGGAACCGGCGGTCCACCACCGGCACCCGCCCGTAGCGCGGCGGCACCTGCGCGGCGACCACCGACTGCGGCAGCCGCAGCGGGCGCCCGTGCAGCGAGGCGAGCCGCAGCCGGGCCACCCCGCGCATGCCGAGGCTGGTGGCGACGCGTCCCTCGGTCAGCGCCCGCAGCCGGGTCAGTCGGGCGTCGCTGAACGAGGCGAGCAGCACCCGGTCGGCGGCGCCGACCCGGGTCACGGTCGCGACCGTCGGCGCGACGCCGCCGTCGGCCTTCACGTCGATGTTGAATCGGACCTGCGGCCAGGCGCTGAGCACCTCGTCGAGCCGGGGTACGACGGCGGCGCCGCCGACGCGTACCGAGGCGAGGTCGGCCCAGCTCATCTCGGCGATGCGTCCCGCCTCGCCGGTGAGCCGCGCGAGCGTCGGGTCGTGGAAGATCACCGCGACGCCGTCGGCGGTGGCGTGCACGTCGGTCTCCACGTACCGGTAGCCGAGCCCGATGGCCCGGGCGAACGCCTCGGTGGTGTTCTCGTCGCCGTCGGCCGCGCCGCCACGGTGGGCGAACGCCAGCGGCGCGGGCGCGTCCAGGTAGCCGAATCGGTTCAGCACGGGACGCAGTATGCCTGCCGCTGGTGGACCCCCGGTGGCCTGCCGGCAACATTCGTCGCCCGGCGGCGAGGGTCAGGCCAGCCAGCCGCCGGTCAGCCGGGCCACCGCGGCGCCGTCGAGGTCGGCGAGCTTGACGGCGGCGAACTGCCGGGCCCCGTCGGAGGTCTGCACCCGCACCGGCGGCGTCGGGTCCATCAGCGTCGCCACCACGACCGCCGCGGCGTCGGCGGAGGACTGCGCGGCGGCGAACGCCTGCCCGGTGCGGGCCAGGTACGCGCGCAGAGCCGGCCCGTACACCCCGGCGGCGTCGCTGGCGGCGTCGGGATCGATGCCGATGCTGGAGACGAACTCGCTGGCCACCGCGCCCGGCTCGACGACGGTGACCCGCACCCCGGTGGTCGCGGCGAGCGGGGCGAGCGATTCCATGTACCCCTCGACGGCGAATTTCGCCGCGCAGTACGCCTCGTTGAACGGCTGCCCGACGATCCCGCCGACGCTGGAGACGGTGATCAGGCGGCCCCGGCTGGCCCGCAGGTGGGCCAGGGCGGCGCGGCTGACGTGCAGCACGCCGAAGAAGTTGACCTCTATGACGGCCCGGACGTCGTCGACGCTGTCGACTTCCAGGGTGCCGACGTGCCCGGCGCCGGCGTTGTTGACGACCGCGTCGAGCCGGCCGTAGGTGTCGACCACCTCGTCGACGCAGGCGCTCACCGAGTCGGGGTCGGTGACGTCGAGGCGGCGTACGTCGATCAGGTCGGCGACGCCCGCGGTGTCGGCGGCGGCGCGCAGCCGCTCGGCGCGGCCGAGGTCGCGCATGGTGGCCACCGTCCGCCAGCCGGCGCGGGCGCAGCCGAGCGCGATCTCCAGGCCGATGCCGGAGGACGTGCCGGTGATCAGCACGGTCTGCTCGCTCATGATCTCCTGCCCTTCGTGCCAGGGCGGCTGGCGCGAACGGAAGCCGGTCCCCGCCGGCCGCCCCCGTACGCACCCAACCCGCGGTGAACGTCACCGCATGTTACGGCCGGGACTGGTGTCCGGTGCCCGTCCCGCGGTGAACGTCACCGCATGTTACGGCCGGGACTGGTGTCCGGTGCCCGTTCGGCTCGGCTCAGCGCCATGCACCGCGTATCCGCCGGCGAGGATCGGGTACCGGGGCCGCTGGGGGTTGCCCGGGGGCAGGTCGGTCTCGGGGTCGAGGCAGTGCGTGGGTGGCGGCTCGTCCCCGTTCTGCGCCTGCGCGTCGACGATCACATCCGGCAGCCTCCCGCCGTCGATGATCTTCACGTAGTAGCCGTGGTTCCGTACCGCGCCTTCGCCCTCGGGCACGATCGCGGTCAACAGGGCGACGTTTCCGGTGACCCGCAGACAGGTCACGTCGGCCCGTCCCTGCTCGGCCAGGGTGCCGTCCGCCCGTTCGTGCCGGTAGAGGAACTGGCCGTACGTCGATCCGTCGGCGGTCGAGAACGCCGAGACGCCGAACCAGATCCGGTGCCCCACCATGTTGGGTTCGTCGTACACGAAATGCCCCAGCCCGGTGACCGTCGACCACCGGGTCGCCGCGGCGGACCTCGTCTCGGGCTGCTGAGCCCATGCCGCCGCGGGCGATGCCGCGACCACCACGGCCGCCACCACCCCCAACGCCGCCACACGTGAACCAGACATGACCATTCCTCCTCGGTCGGTTGCTCGGTTGACACGTTCCAGCATCAGCGCGGGCCGAGGCGACCTCATCCCTCCACCGAGCCAGCCTGCTCCCTCGGCCAAGGGACGGACGCCGGCGGTGATCGACTCGGTTTCCTTGAAGGCGGGGCGTCCGAGGCACGGCAAGCCCCGGTTTGCCGAAAGCCGGGTCGACCTCGGCGTCGGCGGCGTCCGCTAGCTCGACCGGCGGTGGGCGCGGCTGGGGTCGGCCGGGCGGCCGGGGTCGATGTGTCGGGGCCCGTCGGGTTCGTCGGGGCGCAGCGGGGCGAGGGCGTCGGTGAGCGCGTCGATGATCCGGCCGGTGGCCCGGCGGGCGGCGCCGGGGTTGGCGGCGTTCGCCTCGCCCAGGTCGACGGGCGGCCCGAAGTGCACCCGGATCACCGGGCGGCGCCACAGCGCGCGGGCGATGCCGCGCAGCATTCCCTTCGGCGCCCGGTAGGGCAGCACCTCGTGCGCGCCCCACTGGGCGACCGGGATGACGGGGGCGCCGCAGGCCAGGGCGAGTCGGGCCACGCCGGTCTTGCCGCGTTCGGGCCACATGCCGGGGTCCAGGCCGATGCGTCCCTCGGGGTAGATGAGGATCACCGAGCCCGCCGCCACGGCGGTGGCGGCGTCGTCGAGGGCCCGGTGCACGGCGCTGGTGCCCCGGTCGACCCGGATGTGTCCGGCGTGGCGCATGGCGGGTCCGAGCACCGGGGCGCGGAACAGCCCGGCGGTCGCCATGATCCGCGGGGCGATGCCGCGGGTCTGGCAGGCGGCGATCATCACCACCGGGTCGAACGGGCTGATGTGGTTGGCGGCCAGCACGAGCGGGCCGCGGCGCAGGTGCGCGGGGACGTCGCCGGTGACCTCGAGGCGGGCGAGCAGACCGACCAGGACGCGGGCCAGCACGAGGGCGGCGCGCCAGATCAATGGTGGCTGCCAGGGGGAGGGCGCGGTGTTCATCAGCGCGCCATCGTCGCACGCGGCGGCCCAGTGGTGCGGGCGGGTCGGCCGGATGTTCGGGGTGATCAGGGTCATTGGTCCCGGGCCGGTTCGGGCCGCCCGGCCCTGCCGCATTCTCTACGACGAGCAGTAGTATTTACTACGTCTCGTAGTACGCATAGCTGGGGGTAACAGGTGGACGCGTTGGACGTCGCCCGGTGGCAGTTCGGTGTCACGACCGTCTACCACTTTCTCTTCGTGCCGCTGACCATCGGCCTGTCCGTGCTGGTGGCCATCCTGCAGACGATGTGGCACCGCACCGGCAACGAGCGCTACCTCAAGCTCACCAAGTTCTACGGCAAGCTGTTCCTGATCAACTTCGCCATGGGCGTGGTCACCGGCATCGTGCAGGAGTTCCAGTTCGGCATGAACTGGAGCGACTACTCCCGCTTCGTCGGCGACATCTTCGGCGCACCCCTGGCCATCGAGGCGCTTGTCGCGTTCTTCCTCGAATCCACCTTCATCGGCCTGTGGATCTTCGGCTGGGACCGGCTGCCCAAGCGGGCGCACCTGGCCAGCATCTGGGCCGCCGCGATCGGCACCAACCTGTCCGCGTACTTCATCCTCGCGGCCAACTCGTTCATGCAGAACCCGGTCGGCTTCCGGATCAACCCGGACAGCGGGCGTGCCGAGCTGACCGACTTCCCGGCCGTGCTGACCAACAAGGTCGCCCTGATCACGTTCCCGCACACCCTGGCCGGCTCGTTCCTGGTCGCCGGGTCGCTGATCGTCGCGGTCGGCCTGTTCCACGTCATCCGCAACCGCGACTCCGCCGACGCCGGCGCGTACCGCTTCGCCACCAGGTTCGGCTCCTGGGTGGTCCTGGTCGCCTCCGCTGCCGTGCTGTTCACCGGTGACATCCAGGGCAAGATCATGACTGACGTGCAGCCGATGAAGATGGCCGCCGCCGAGGGCCTCTACACCACCGAGAGCCCCGCCTCGTTCTCCGTGCTCACCATCGGCAGCCTCGACGGCAGCCGCGAGGTGTTCGCCCTCAAGATCCCGTACCTGCTGTCGTACCTGGGCACCGGTGACCCGCACGGCACCGTGCACGGCATCAACGACCTGCAGGCCCAGTACGCCACCCAGTACGGCGCGGGCAGCTACACCCCGATCATCCCGGTCACCTACTGGAGCTTCCGTTTCATGATCGCTTTCGGGATGGCGGCCGCCGCGATCGCCCTGCTGGTCCTCTGGAGCCAGCGCAAGGGCCGTACCCCGCGCAGCAAATGGCTGCTGCGCGCCGGGCTGGCCATGCCGGTGCTGCCGCTGCTGGCCAACTCCTTCGGCTGGATCTTCACCGAGATGGGTCGCCAGCCGTGGATCGTCTTCGGCGAGATGCTCACCCGCAACGGCGTGTCCCGCAGCGTCTCGCTGGCCGAGGTGCTCACCTCGTTCACCGCCTTCACGCTGATCTACGCCACCCTCGCCGTGATCGAGGTCAAGCTGCTGCTGCGCTACGCCAGGGCCGGCGTGCCCGACGTCAACGACGAGCACCCCATCGACGACACCACTGACGACGCCGAGCGCCCGCTCGCCTTCGCCTACTGATCCCCGGAGCCCATCGTGGACCTGACCACCATCTGGTTTCTCCTCGTCGCCGTGCTGTTCACCGGCTACTTCATCCTGGAGGGCTTCGACTTCGGCGTCGGCATGCTGCTGCCCGTGCTCGGCCGCGACGACCGGGAACGCCGCGTCCTGATCAACACCATCGGCCCGGTCTGGGACGGCAACGAGGTCTGGCTGATCACCGCCGGCGGCGCCATGTTCGCCGCGTTCCCCGAGTGGTACGCCACCCTGTTCTCCGGGTTCTACCTGCCGCTGCTGCTGATCCTGCTGGCCCTGATCGCCCGCGGGGTGGCCTTCGAGTACCGGCACAAGCGTCCCGAGGCGTCCTGGAAACGCCGCTGGGACGCCGCGATCGTGGTCGGCTCGCTGCTGCCGGCGATCCTGTGGGGCGTCGCCTTCGCCAACATCCTGCGCGGCGTGCCGCTGGACGCCGACCACGAGTACGTCGGCGGCCTGTTCGACCTGCTCAACCCGTACGCCCTGCTCGGAGGCGCGACCACCCTCGCGCTGTTCCTCACCCACGGCGCGGTGTTCCTCGCCCTGAAGACCACCGGCGACATCCGCGAGCGCGCGGGCGCCCTCGCGGTGCGCCTGGGTGTCGGCGCCGCCGTGCTCGCGGTCGGGTTCCTGACCTGGACGTTGAGCATCCGCTCCAGCGCGGCCGCCGTCGTGCTCGCCGTCGGCGCGGCCCTCGCCCTGCTCGGTGGCGTGGCCGCCGCCCGGGTACGCCGGGAGGGCTGGGCGTTCACCGGCACCGCCGTGGCGATCGGCCTGGCCGTGGCGACCCTGTTCGCGGCGCTGTTCCCGAACGTGTTGCCGTCCACCCTGGACGCGGCCGGCACGCTGACGGCCACCAACGCCGCCTCCACCCCGTACACCCTGAAGATCATGACGTGGGTGGCGGTGATCTTCACGCCGGTGGTGCTTGCCTACCAGGGGTGGACGTACTGGGTGTTCCGCAAGCGCATCGGCGTGGCCAACATCCCGCAGCACTGACCGGCGGGCGGGGTCGCACGGTGCCCAGGAGCGAGAGGCCGCTGGAAAGATCGTCGCCATGTGGAGCCGGGATCTCGACGTACTGGTGCCGATGTGGCAGGGCGCGGATGACCTCCGGGTGCGCGAGGGCCCGGCCGCGCTGGCCGCCCTCACCGTGCCGGGGACGCGGCGGGTCACGGTGCCGGTCCCGGCCGGCGGATCGGAGCGCGAGGGCGGTGTCCGGCACCGGGCTGCGGTTGTCGACGCGTACCGCGCGCACCGTGACGTGCTCGCGCGGCACCGTCCGCGGCGGCTGCTGACCTTGGGTGGGGACTGCGCGGTCGAGGTCGCGTCGGTGGCCCACCTCGCGGGTCGGTACGCGCAACGGCTGTTCGTGCTGTGGATCGACGCGCACGCCGACTTCAACACGCCCGCGAGCTCGCCGAGCGCAACCGCGCACGGCATGCCCCTGCGGCTGCTGCTCGACGACGACGCGCAGGGCGTACTGCCGGCGCCCCGCTGCCTCTCGCCGGGGCAGGTCGCCCTGGTGGGGGTCCGGGACCTCGACCCCGCCGAGGTCGAGTACGTGCACCGGCACGACCTGACGGTGGTGGACGCCCCGACGCTGGGCGCGCAGCCGACCCGGCTGGCCGCCCCGCCCCCGCCCGGCGCCGCGGTGTACGTGCACCTCGACCTGGACGTGCTGGACCCGTCCGCGTTGCCGGCCGTGGCCGTCCCCACCCCCGGTGGCGTGACAGCCGCCGAGCTGGCGCGGTCGCTGACCGCGCTGCGCGCCCACCACGAGGTGATCGGAGTGGGAATCACCGAGTACGTTCCGCAGCTCGCGCACGACCGGCAGGCGCTCATCGAGGTGCTGGACGCACTCGGGCTGACCGATGCGCTTGCCTGATCCGGTCCACGCCGGCACGGCTCGGACACCGAACACGCGGCCCCGGCCAGCCGGCCTCGCACCCGCCAGAAAACCGGCGGTCGGCGCGGATCCGGCCCGCTAGGGTGTGCCGATGCCCGACGCCGTGCACGTTCGTGAGCTCACCACCGACGACCTCGACGCCGCCTGGGAGTTGGGTCGGTTCGCGTTCGGCTCCAACCCGCAGCGGCCCGCGCACGCGAGCGTCGAGGTGCCCGGCATGATCCGCTACGGCGCGTTCGACGGCAGCGGTCGGCTCGTCGGCAAGGCCGTCGACCTGCACCACGACCAGTGGTGGTCCGGGCGGGCGGTCCCGGCGGCCGACGTCGGCGGTGTGGCGGTCGCACCCGAGTCCCGTGGCCGGGGGGTGGCCCGTGCCCTGCTCACCGCTCTGCTGGGCGGCGCCCACGAGCGCGGCGCGGCGGTCAGCGCCCTGTACCCGACCGTCGCCGCCCCCTACCGCTCCTGCGGCTGGGAGGCCGCCGGTGTGCTGCGCACCGTCGACCTGAGCACCGTCGCGCTGCCCCGGCGCCGGCCCGCCGCGCACCTGAGCGTACGGGCCGGCACCCCCGCCGACCTGGACGCCGTCGCCGACCTGTACGAGCGGGTCTCCCGCCACCGCAACGGCATGCTCACCCGCCAGGGCGCGCTGTTCGACCACTTCAACGCCAAGGGAGACCTGCCCGGCGACGGTCTCACCCTCGTCGAGGCCGACGGCGACCTGGTCGGCTACGCCACCTGGCAGCGGGGCCGCGGCTACGGCGCCGATTCGGTGCTCACCGTCGACGAGGTGCTGGCCGTCACCGCCGACGCGGCCCGGGAACTCGTCGGTGTGCTGGGCAGTTGGGCCAGCGTCGCGCCGACGCTGCGGCTGTGCCCGCTCGACGGCGACGCCGTCAGCGCCCACCTGCCGCTGGAGGCGGCCCGCGACCACGCGCGGGACCTGTGGATGCACCGGCCGGTGGACGTGGCCCGGGCGGTGAGCGCGCGTGGCTGGCCTGTCCACGCCCGGGGCGCCGTCGACTTTCACCTCACCGATCCGCTCGCCGACTGGAACACCGGCGCCTGGCGGTTGGCTGTCGCCGACGGCGCCGCCGAGTTGACCCGGATCAGCGGCGAGGCGGACCTGCGGCTGGACGTGCGCGGTTTCGCGCTGCTCTACGCCGGGGCGGCCCGCGCCCGCTCGGTCGCGCAGGCCGGCCTGCTGGACTGTGCCGGTGACGCGGACCCGTCCGCCCTGGACCTGTTGGGCGCCGGCGGCCCGGCACAACTGCTCGACTACTTCTGACGGCCCGTGCGGCGTGCGCTCGGGCAAGGACCGTCCCCGGCGGGGACGGGTGGCCGTCCGCCCTCGCCGCTAAGGTGTGCCGGTGGAAATCCTGGCTCGTGTCCGGTCTGGAGCGACGGTGCAGCGGCTGCTGTCCCATCCGCGCCTTCCGTTGGTGGCGGCTTGGGACGACGACCGTCCGGCGATCCGGATCTGGGAGTACGGGGACGGACATCTGCGGGAGTGCGGAGCCCTCGGCGTGGGTTCGGCCGTCTACGTCGAGGACATCGGCTATGAACGGTTCGAGCGGACACCCTCCGCCGGCACCGCCGAGGCGTCGGTTGTCGACATGGACCAACTCGACCTCACCGACGGGACGCGGGTCTGGCAGTCGGGCGACCTGAACGCGGTCAGTGAAACCTCCGCGACCGACCCGTCCTGGCTGAAGATCCGGGCGGCCACGAACCGACTCACCTGAGCCCCTGTCGGTTCAGGCAACGCCCGCCAGTTCGTTGTTGGCCCGCTCGGTGATGAGCGAGAGGACGCGGGCGGCCGCGTCGGCCTCGGCGGGCGGGATGTCTCCGTACAGCCGGGCGGTGATGCCCTCGACGGCGTCGGCGATGTGGGCCTGGGTGGCGTGGCCGGCGTCGGTGAGCCGTACCTGCGGCTCGGCGGTGTCGTCGAGCCGCGCCAGGTCGGCGGCGACGAGGCCGGTGATCATCTCGTGCACGGCCGACTCGTCGACCTTTCGGGTGCTGGTGATGCGCTGCACGAGACTTGTGCGGGCGACGGGGCCGGCGGCGAGGGCGTTGAGGGTGAGGACCTGGCCGAAGTCGACGCCCAGGGGCGCGACGGCGCGTTCGAGCAGGGCCCGGGTGGCGAAGTGGGCCTGACCGATGACCTGACCGTTGAGAGTGGACACGATGCCTCCTTCAGAAACATTGGCTACACCAACGTTGGTGGAACCAACGTAACACGGTTTGTGGGTCACGCCAACGATTACTGTTAGGCTGCCGCCATGGACGCCACCGCCCCGCAGTCACCCGCCGGGCTGCGGACCACCCCGAGCTGGCTGCTCAACCAGGCCGCCACCCACGCCGGACGACTCATCAGCGCCGGCTTCGCCGCGCACGACCTGCGCGGCTACCACTACCGGCTGCTCGCCGCACTGGCCGAGAGCGGACCCGCGAGCCAGGCCGACCTGGGACGTCGCTGCGCCATCGACCGTAGCGACGTCGTGGCCGCCGTCAACGACCTGACCGGTCGGGGACTCGTGGTACGCGCCCCCGACCCGGCCGACCGTCGCCGCAACGTCATCAGCCTCACCGAGGCCGGCGCCGACGAGGCCCACCGGATGGCCGACACCGTCGCCCGCGTGCAGGACGACCTGCTCGCACCCCTGTCGAGCGCCGAACGCGACCAGCTGACCCGCCTGCTCACCCGACTGCTCGAGCACCACAGCGGCCACTGACGCCGACACCGCCACGGCGGGCCCGCCCCACCGGGGCAGACCCGCCGCGACCAGCGAAAACCCGACGCGCGCAGCGCTCAGCGGGCCTCGCGCAGCTCCGCCAGCCGGGCCTCGATCTCGGCCAGCTCCGCGCGCAGCTTCTCCGCCTGCTGCTCGGCCTCGGCCCGCTCGGTGCCCAGGATCTGCTCCACCGCCTCCTGCACACCGGGCACGTCGACAAGCGCCACCATCTTCAACGCCTCGGCCGGCTTCACCACGTACGGCTTCGCGAGGGCCTTGCTGCCCTGCTGCGCGGCGACGGTCCACTCGCCGTCGGCGTACGCCAGGGTGACCGTGAGACCGGCGGGGCTCTTCGGCTTGGCGGCCTTGACCACCCGCCGGGCCGGCGTGGCCTTCTCGGTCTGCTCCACCTTCGGCTCCTCCTGTCGCGGCGCGGGCACCCGCGGCGTGTCCAACACGAACTCCGGCGCGGGCGCCGCCGCCGGCTCCGGCTCGGGCTCCGGTTTCGGCTCCGCCACCCGACGACCCGCGCCCTTGGGCGCCACCGCCAGGTCGGCGGGGGAGAACGGCAACTCGTCGCGGCCGAAACGCACCACCACGAACTCGTCGGACACCTCGGGATCGGTCAGCTCGACCACCTGGCCGACCTGACCGGCGATCTGCCCCGCCGACGCGGTGAACACCACCCGCGGCTTACGACCGGCCGCCAACGCCTCCCGGATGCTCTGCACCTCGTCAGTGGACAAACCCTGGCCGGCATCCATCACAACCCTCTTCCGTACACCTGTTTGATTGCTGTCTTGATACCAGTCGGCTGCGACAGCCGCCGCAAGGGGGTTCAGCCGCCCAGCGCCCGCAGCGCCCGGTCCGCGTGGTCGTTCATGCTGACCTCACTGTGGATCACCTCGATGACCCGCCGGTCGGCGGCGATGACGAACGTCATCCGCTTCGTGCTCAGCGGCCCCAGCGGCACCCGCCGCTTGACCCCGAATGCCTGCGCCACCGTCCCGTCGGCATCCGACAGCAACGGATAATCGAAACCGTGCAGCGTCGAGAACTCCGCCTGCTTCGCCACCGGATCACGGCTGATGCCCACCCGCGACGCGCCCAACGCCGTGAACTCCGCGCCCAGGTCCCGGAAGTGACAGCTCTCCGCCGTGCACCCCCGGGTCATCGCCGCCGGGTAGAAGAACAGCACCACCGGCCCGGTCGCCAGGAACTCCGACAGCCGCCGCGGCGTGCCCGTCTCATCCGGCAGCTCGAAGTCCTGCACCACATCGCCGACACCCACACCCGCCACCGCGCACCTCCGTTGTCCGATCGAACGCGCGGTGAGCGTAAGCGATCACACCCAGAGCGCCATCACCTCGTCGGCCACCGTCGCCGCCTGCGCCCACCCGGCCCGCGCCGCGCCGGCCCGCCGCGCCGGGTCCAGCACGTTGCGGCCGATCGCCGTACGCGCCCCCGCGTCCGGCGTCACCACCACCACCTGCGACCCGGCCGCCCGCAGCTCGGCCACCTGCGCCGCCAACCGTGGCATCGGCCCGAACGCCGCCGACGTCGGCGCGAGGACCAGCACCCGCTGCGCGCCCGCCGCCAGATCCGCGTTCACCGACGAGCGCATCCCACCGTCGACGAAACGACGCGCCCCGATCGTCACCGGCGGCCACACCCCCGGCACCGCGCAGCTCGCACCCACCGCATCCACCAACGACACCCCGTCGGCGCCATCGAACACCACGAACTCACCCGACGCCGCGTCGACAGCCGTCACCAACAACCGCCGCGCCGGCCACTCCCGCGCCGGCAACCGCGCCTCGATCACCGCCCGCCGCGACGCCTCCGACGGGGTACGCGCCGCCACCGCCATCGCCCCGATACGCGCCCTCGACCGCACCGCGTCCCGCGTACGACCACCGGCCCACACCAGCCGCGCCACCGCCAGAAACCCCAGCCGCGCCGCCACCTCACCCGTCGGCGGGGCCAACTGCTCCTCGTACAACCGCCGCAGCGGCACCCCGGAGCGCACCTGCGCGCCGACCACCGAACCCGCCGACGTGCCCACCACCAGATCGGCCTCGGTGAGGGCCGCACCCCGCTCGGCCAACCCTGCCAACAGGCCCAACTCCCACGCCACCCCGGTCACCCCGCCACCGCCGAGCACCAACGCCCGCCGCATGTGACCCTCCTCTCGACGACCAACCCGCGCCGGTCACGGTAGCGTCGGCTCACCCCACCCGACAGCCCCGGAGGCATCGTGGCACCACCCGTCACCGTCATCACCGGCGGCGGTCGCGGCATCGGCGCGGCCACCGCCCGCCGACTCGCCGCCGCCGGGCACCACCTCGCCCTGTGCTACCGCCGCGACCACGCCGCCGCCGAGACCGTCCTGGCCGACCTGCACGCCGCCGGCGCGCAGGCCATCGCGGTACGCGCCGACACCACCGACCCCGACCAGGTCGCCGCCCTGTTCGACGCCGCCGCGCAACTCGGCCCGCTCACCGGGCTGGTCAACAACGCCGGCGTCACCAGCCCCATCGGCCCGTTCACCGAGCTGCGCGTCGACGACCTGCGCCGGGTCGTCGACATCAACCTCATCGGGTACGTCCTCAGCGCGCAACAGGCCGCCCGCCGCCTCACCGACGGCGGCGCCATCGTCAACGTGTCCTCGGCCGCCGCGACCCTCGGCAGCCCGGGGGAGTACGTGCACTACGCCGCCGTGAAGGCCGCCACCGACACCCTCACCGTGGGCCTGGCCAAGGAACTCGCCCCGCGCGGCATCCGGGTCAACGGCGTCGCCCCCGGCATCGTGCGCACCGACATCCACGCCGACTCCGGCGTACCCGACCGCGCCGACCGCGCCGCCGGCCGCATCCCGTTGGGTCGCGCCGGCGAACCCGACGAGGTCGCCGCCGCCATCGCCTGGCTGCTCAGCCCGGACGCCTCCTACGCCACCGGCACCGTCCTGCGCGTCTCCGGCGGCCTGTGAGCCGGGGCGCGCGGCGCCCCGGCTCACACCTCAGTGAGTGAACAGCTTCGCCGCCGTGATCACCGTCTGCACGACCCCGTAGCCGAGCAGCACCGCCACCACCAGCCAGGAAATCCACAACCGGGCCTGCTGCCCGTGCCGACCGTCGTCACTCATCGCGTACCACTCCTCTCGACCGTCGTGTCGTCGTCCACGCCCTGCTCCGCCGCCGGTTCGTGGTAGCGCTGCGGCACCGGCCGCACCAGCAGGTTCGCCACGAAGCCCACCGCGAGGACACCCACCATCGTGAACAGCGCCGGCCGGTACGCCGCCGCCGTCAACGTGCCCGGCTTGCCCTGCGCGTCGAGGAACCCGTTCACGATCAGCGGCCCCGCGATCCCCGCCGCCGACCAGGCGGTCAGCAGCCGCCCGTGGATCGCACCCACCTGGTACGTCCCGAACAGGTCCCGCAGGTACGCCGGCACGGTCGCGAACCCGCCGCCGTAGAACGACAGGATCACGCACGCGAACAGCACGAACAGCGCCGTCGCCGTCTGCCCGAACACGGCCAGCAGCGCGTACAGCACCATGCCCACACCCAGGTACACCAGGTAGATCGGCTTGCGGCCGATCACGTCCGACGTCGACGACCAGACGAACCGGCCCGCCATGTTGAACAGCGACAGCAGACCCACGAACCCGCCGGCCGCCGCCACCGACACCGCCGACGTCCCGTTGTCCCGGAAGAAGTCCTGAATCATCGGGCTGGCCTGCTCCAGGATGCCGATCCCGGCCGTGACGTTGCAGAACAGCACCACCCACAGCAGCCAGAACGAGCGGGTCTTCACCGCGTTGGCCGCCGACACGTTCGCCGTGGTCACCAGCGGCTTCGCCGCCACCGCCGCCGGGTCGAAGCCGGCCGGACGCCACCCGTCGGCCGGCACCCGCACGTTCGCCACCCCGAACATCATGATCACGAAGTAGCCCAGGCCGAGCGTCACGAACAGCCACACCAGCGCGCTGCCCGACGCCGTCGAGCCCGCGTTGGACGGGTCGTAACCGGGGTCGTAGAACGACAGGAGCTGACGCGACAGGGGAGAGGCCACCATCGCGCCACCACCGAACCCCATGATCGCCAGACCGGTGGCCAGACCCGGCCGGTCCGGGAACCACTTGATCAGCGTCGAGACGGGGGAGATGTACCCGATGCCCAGACCGATGCCGCCGAGCAGGCCGTAGCCCAGGTACAGCAGCCACAGCTGCTTCGTGGCGATGCCCAGCGACCCGACCAGGAAGCCCGTCGCCCAGAAGCAGGCCGAGACGAACATGGCCTTACGCGGCCCGTTCGCCTCCACCCACGTCCCCGCCACCGCCGCGGACAACCCCAGCATCACGATCGCGATGCTGAAGATCACCCCGATCGCGGTCTGACCGGTGTCGAAGTGGGCGATCAACGAGTTCTTGTAGACGCTTGTGGCGTAAACCTGGCCGATGCAGAGATGGATGGCCAACGCCGCCGGGGGAATGAGCCACCGGCTGTAGCCGGGCGGCGCGACGGTGTGCCGACGATCGAGTGCGGAAAGCATGCGCTGCTTCCTCTCCGAAGAGGACGTGAGACACCCCCACATGCCCACACCCCACGCCCGCGGCAAACCTCACCGTCGCCGGACGGTCCCTCCGGTGAGCTGAGCGGTCACTCAGCCCCTCCCTGCCGGCTACCCCAGGTCGGGCACGTGCCAGCCGCCGGCCAACGCGTCGGCCTCCGCCGGACCCCAACCACCCCTGTCGTACGGCCGCACCGGGGTCGCCAGATCCAGGATCGGCTCGACGATGCGCCACTCCTGCCGAATCGTCTCCGCCCGCGCGAACCGCAGATGCTGCCCGTCCATCGCATCGTCGAGCAACCGCTCGTACGCCTCCTGACGGCGACCCAGCGCCGCCCCGAAGTCCACCGACAGGTCGACCGGACGGCTCGCCACCTCCGCACCCGGGCTCTTCGCCTGAATCGACATCGTGATGCCGTCCCCACGACCCAGCCGGAACCGCAGCAGATTCGCCGGCGCCGCCGCCCCACCCGCGGCAGGGATCAACGCACGCTGCGGCTGCTTGAACTCGACCACCACCTCGGTCGCCGTCCCCGCCAGGGACTTGCCCGTCCGCAGATAGAACGGCACACCCGCCCACCGGGGAGAGTCGACAGTCAACCGGGTCGCCACGAACGTCTCCGTGTTCGAATCCGGCGCGACACCCGGCTCGTCGCGGTAGCCCGCGTACTGCCCCCGCACCGTCAACTCCGGCGACAACGCCTCGATCTGCCGCAGAACCGCGGCCTCCGCCTCACGAAACGCGTCCATGTCGTCACCCGCCGGCGCGTCCATCGCGATCAACGCGACCACCTGGAGAATGTGGTTCTGCAACACGTCACGGGTCGCGCCCACGGTGTCATAGAACCCGGCACGACCCTGCGTGCCAAAACCCTCGGCCAGAGTGACCTGCACGTTGTCGATGTGCTCGCTGTTCCACAACGGCTCGAACAGCCGATTGGCGAACCGGAACGCGTACAGACTCTCCACGGCCTCCTTGCCCAGGTAGTGGTCGATCCGGAACACCCGCGTCGGATCGAAGGCCCCCCGCAACGTCCGATCCAACTCCGCGGACGACGCCAGGTCACGCCCGAACGGCTTCTCCACGATCACCCGACCACGATCGGCCAGCCCGACCGCCGCCAGCCCCCGCACGACCGCACCGAACACCATCGGCGGAATCGCCAGATAGAAGACCGGACGCTCGGCGTCGCGCAGACGCTCCGCCAGCCGCTCGTACGTCACCGGGTCCGCGTAGTCGCCCGAGATCATCGACAGGTTGCCCGCCAGGGCGTCGAACGCCTCGTCGTCCACCTCGTCACTCGCCTCGGCCACCGACTTGCGGGCGGTCGCGATCAACTGCTGATCGTCCCAGGGGGAGCGGGCCACCCCGATCACCGGGACATCGAGCCGACCACGTCGGGTCAACTCGTACAGCGCCGGAAACAGCTTCTTCGAGACGAGATCACCTGTCACGCCGAACAGCACTACCGCGTCTGAGCGCACGTGCATGGCACTTCCATCCGATCATGTGGAAACCTGATCTTCCGAACGGACAACCGCGAGCCCACAGGAGGAATTCCCCGGCAACGACACACGTGAGGTCGGCGACAGCGACGGCGCACACCCTGAAAAGTCCACCGATCAGAGTGTGACGCGGGCGACACCCAACCCTGATCGACGAATCTCGATCATCCTAAGGCCCGCCAACCCCGACGCTCCACCCCCTCCCGCGTATCCGCCACGACCGAAGACGGGCAGCAACGCTCCGCGCGACAGGGGAGGACCCCAGAATGAACCTGGCAGTCGACCGATCCGCCGCAGCCGACCCCGAGGTGGTGTGCCTGCCGATGTTCGGCATGACCCGCACCGCCACGGCCACCGCCTTCAGCCCCGCCCTCGCCGGCGCCGACCTGCGCGCGACATACCTGGACCTGCCCGGCCACGGCGACAGCCCCGCCACCTGCCCACCCACCTCCCAGGCCCTGCTGGACACCGTCTGCGCATGGCTCGACCACCACGTCGACGCACCGGTCCTGATCGCCGGCGCCTCCTACGGCGCCTACCTCGCCGCCGGCATCGCCCGCCAACGCCCCGACCTGGTCCGCGGCCTGCTCCTCGTCTGCCCCGGAATCACCATCGCACCGGCCAGCCGCACCCTGCCCGACCACCGCCCACCCCCGGGACCCGCCGGCTGGCTCGACAACGCCCCCACCGAACTGCGCACCCACCTCGACACCGCGCTCGGCCACCGCACCCCGACCGTCGTCGCCACCGTGCTCGCCGCCCTGCACGCCGGCGGCCCCGGCGACGACACCTTCCTCCAGACACTGCGCACCGACCCCGGGTACGCGCTACCCGACGAGGCCACCGACGCCCCCTACGACGGCCCCGTCAGCGTCCTCACCGGCCGCCAGGACGGCATCGTCGGCTACACCGACCAGTTCCACGCCATGCGCCGCTACCCCCACGGCACCTTCACCACGATCGACGCCGCCGGACACTACCTGCCCTTCGAACAACCAGCACTGCTGCGCGCGCTCACCCAGGACTGGCTACACCGGACGCTGACCTCGCCCATGCCACGGCACACGACGGCGCAGCGCCTGCGCGACAATGGCCGGCATGGCTGACCTGAGCGATACGAAGGCCGCGCTGCACTACTACCTGCGGCGGACGCGCGACGACCTCATCTGGAAGCTCGACGGTCTGAGCGAACGCGAGGCCAGAACACCCCGCACCGTGACCGGCAACAACCTGCTCGGAGTCGTCAAACACTGCCTCAACGTCGAAGCCGGCTATTTCGGGCCCACCTTCGGCCGCCAGTTCCCGACGCCCGAGGAACTCGTTCCGCTGGAGGCATTCGACGATGACCCGCAGGCCGACTGGTACGCGCGCGAGGACGAGACGAAGGACGGCCTGATCGACCTGTACCGCCGGGTCGCGCTGTTCGCGGACGAGACGATCGACCAGCTGCCGCTCGACGCGCCCGGGCAGGTGCCCTGGTGGCGGCCAGGGCACCAGGACGTGACCCTGGACCGGATCATCATGCACGTGACCGGCGACCTCGCCCGGCACGCCGGGCAGGCGGACATCATGCGCGAGCAGCACGACGGCGGAATCGGCTGGCACCAGGACGGCACCAGCATCCCCGACGGGTACGACTGGCCGGCGTACGTCAGCAAACTGCGAAAGCTGGCCGACCACTTCGAGTGACCGACCGCGCACGGCGCCCCCGCACAGGCGATCATGGCCGATCCGGGCTGGGGGAGAGGCGACGCGGAAACGGGCAGTGCCCGGCCGACGAGAACCCTCGCCGACCGGGCACTCTCGCGGCTGCGGTCAGCTGCCGGCACCCAGGTTCTTCAACCCCTGCAGCATCTCGGCGAAGTCGCTGGTCTCCGCCGCCGGCGGCGTCTCGATGGTCACCGCCTTGCCGTAGTCGGTGTAGTCGACCACCATGTCGCCCATCGCGCCCATGACGGTGCCCGCACGGCGCGGCCGGTACTGCTCGTCGACCCAGAGGTCGACCTTGATCTCCTTGACGCCCGCCGCGGCGAACTGCTTCTCGACGCCGGCCCGCAGCTTGGCGTCCACCTGAGCCAGTTGCGTCGCCACCGGAGTGGTGACGGTGTAGTGGACGGTACGCGCCCCGTTCACCGTCTCCGCACCGATGACCGTCACGCCCTCGGCGGCGAGCAGCGTCTTGACCTGCTTGGTCGGGTCGATGTCCTCGAACTGCTTGCTGAAGTCCATCCCCGCCTGCTGGCCGATGCTGGTCATGTCCATCTTCATCCAGCGCTTGCCGCCCATGCTCGCGCGGTCCTTCGTCGGCACCTCGACGTAGATCACGGTGCCGATCAACCGGATGGTCGTCGTGTCGCCGTCCGGGTCCGCCGTCGTCATCTCGGCCTTGACCGGGTCACCCAGGTCCATGACACCCTGCATGGAGATCTTCTCGCCACCGACCGTGCCCGTCATCGTCATCGTCACCGAATCGCTCTTGTCGGTGACGTCCATCGTCTTCTGCAGCGATCCCTTGAGGTCGCTGGCGAGCAGCTCAAGGACGCTGGGCTGCTTCGGCGCCTCGGACGAGCCGGACGCCACGCCGCAGGCCGAGGCGCTGAGTGCGGTGATCGCCGAGAGCGTCACCACCGCGGTCTTCTTCCACAGTGACACGTGTGCTTCTTTCCCCGAAGGATGCTGGGAATCTCCCCAGTAGATCGACGACACGCTAGCCCACCCGGTCGACTCCCGGGTGCCGCCCAAACACCTTCGATAATGCACATTATGTAAAGTAAGCCGATTCGGGGGTCCCCTCGACAGCGGGCAGTCGCGGGTCATGCCCGGCACGACACGTGCCTCTCGATCAGCGCGACTCGTTGCGACACCGGTCCGGCCGGCACGTGGACCAGGTGGTGCCCGTACGCCTCGTACACCTGCTCGTGCACGCGGGCGAAGGCCAGCGCATCGGCGTGCGGCGATGGTGGCGTCTATCTGGCGGCGGCTCTGCAGGGCGATCACGGCGTCGGCGAAGTCGGGTTCGTGCCACGGCTCGGCGCACCCCTGCGCCTGGCGCTCGGCGATGATGTCGGTGGCGGCCTCTCGGACCGTGACGTGTCCCCTGTGGCGGAGTGCCTCCAGCAGGGTCGTCTTGCCGGCGCCGGGTGCTCCGGTCAGGACATACCGCGGTGGTTCGCGCATGTTCTCGCTCCTCTCCCCCCGCTTCCCGGGAACGCGAAAATGCTGCATAATATCCCTTATGCATGACAAAAAGGACGAATCGCTCGGGGTGCTGATCGAGGAGTTCCTGACCGCCCGCGCGACCCGCAAGCCCTCCCCCCACACCCTGGCGGCCTACCGGCGAGACCTGTACACGGTGGCCGCCCTGGTCGCCGAGGGTGACACCACTCCCCTCCCCCTGGACGCGCTGTCGATCACCGACCTCTCCCCCCGCGTCATGCGGGCGGCGTTCGCCCGGTTCGCCGCGCCCCGGGCGCCCGCGTCGGTGCACCGGGCCTGGTCCACCTGGAACAGTTTCTTCACGTTCCTGGTCGCCGATCAGGTGGTGGCGGGCAATCCGATGCCGGCGGTGGGCCGTCCCCGGGCGCTACTCCCCCAGCCGAAACCGCTGCGGGGCGCGGACACCCCCGAGGTGCTGCTCGCGTCGGTCGCCCGCGACGACGGACGGCAGCGCGACCCGTGGCCGGAGCGGGACGTGGCGGTGCTGGCGGTGGCGCTGTGCGCGGGGCTGCGCCTGTCGGAGCTGCTAGCGCTGCGGGTCGGTTCGCTGGCGGGTCGGCCGGGTGAGCGGCGGATCGAGGTGGTCGGCAAGGGCGGGCGGCCACGCGTGGTGCCGATCGAGGCGGACCTGGATCGGGTGCTGCGGGACTACCTGGACAGTCGCGGGCGCCGTTTCGGGTCGCGGTCGGTACGTCCCGACTCGGCGTTGCTGGTGGACCGGCGCGGTGAGCCGCTGCGCCGCGGTGGTCTGCAGTATCTGGTGGAGTCGTGTTATCGGCGGGCGGGCATCGGTGACCGGGTGCCGCGCGGGGCGCGGCTGCACGCGTTGCGGCACACGTTCGCGACCCGGTTGGCGGAGGACGGGGCGAGCGCGGCGGAGATCATGCGGTTGCTGGGGCACGCGTCGTTGGCGTCGTCGCAGACGTACATCGAGGTGACGGCCGGGCAGCAGCGTGACGCGGTGCGGGCCAACCGCACCAATCGCGCGTTGGCTGCTCTGGTCGGGGTGGACCAGGACTGAGCGGGGTCAGTGTGCGCGGTGGCCGGTGCCGTCGGTGGTGACGGGAAGGGGGCCGAGGACGGCGTTGATGATGTGGATGCGGGCGTTGGTGGCCTGGTAGTCGGCGCAGACGGTGTCGGCGCGGTCGGCGAGGCGGGTGGTGGCTCCGGTACGGGTGACGGTGATGGTGGCGCCGTCGATTGTGGTGGTCGAGCCGGCGGTGGCGAGGTCGCCGATCGGGTGGGCTCCGGTGCTGAGGTGGGCCTTGAGCAGGGTGCGGAGCTGGTCGGTGTGGTGGGTCATGAGGTCGTCCCAGTTGTCCTCGGAGAACGTGGCGGCGAAGGCGTCGTCGGTGGGTGCGAGGACGGTGACGGCGGTGCCGGCGGGGAGGTCGGTGAGGACGCCGCTGGTGCGCAGAGCCGCTTCGAACGTGGTGAGGGTGGGGATCCAGCGCAGTGCCTCATCGACGGGTTGACCGGCGAGGAAGGTCGGGTTGCCGGGGTCGGTGCCGGTGGGCAGGGCGGCGCAGAGGGGTCCGGTGACCTGGGGTGTGGTGGCGGCTGACGCGTCCTGGGCGCCGGTGCAGGCGGCGAGCAGCAGCAGTGTCGGCGCGAGGAGGAGGAGCCTTCGCGGTCGGGGGTGTCGCGCTGCGGTGGCGGGGTGCGACACGACGGCCTCCACGGGTTCGGGGTGGACCGGCGGCGCGAGCGTGGGGCCCGCGCCGCCGGTGCGGCTAGTTGGCGTTCAGAGTGCCGCGCACTGGGTGGTGCGGGGGCCGTGCACGGTGTTGGCGATGCCGAGGTTGGTCGGCGTGGGGTTGTTGCCGGTGCAGGTGAGAGGGCCGCGGATGGTGGAGCCGGCCAGCAGTGGGATGTCGGTGCCGGTGGTGTTGCCGGTCAGGCTGACCGGGCCGGCGACGGTGACGTCGATGATGGAGACCGCGTCGGTGGTGTTGGCGATCTGGATGGGGCCGTTGACGGTGCTGTCGGCGAGCAGGACGCCGGCGGCGCCGCTGGCGGTGACCGGGCCGCTGATGGTGGTGCCGGTGGTGACGAGTGCCGCGCCGGCGCGGACGGTGACCGGCCCGTTGACGGTGGCGTTGGCGGCGCAGGTGAAGCCGGTGACGACCAGGGGTCCGTTGCGTCGGCCGGTGAGGGTCGGGTAGACGCGTTCGCCGTCGGTCAGCTTCTCCACGCCCAACGGGTCGAGCAGCAGTGGGATGAGGCCTCGTTCGGGCTGGTTGAGGGGGACGTACCAGCCGTCCGTGGTCTTGATGACCTTCCAGCCGTGGGCGGCGATGCGCTGGGCGACGGTGGTGCCGACGCCGCCGGGTCCGTCGGTGCGCGGGCCGTTGTACTGGGCGTCGGTGAGCTTGTAGGCGCACGGCGCGTTGTCGAGGATCAGGTTGGCCGGGGGCGCGTCCAGGGGCGGCGGGCTGTCGCCCGGGTGGGGTGCGGGGTGGGCGGGGATGGGGCGGGAGCCGCGGAAGACGAGGCGGCCGGTGTTGGCGGCCTGGATCTCGATGGCCTCGGCGCGGGAGGTGAGGATGTCGCCGCGGTCGGTGCGGTGGTAGTCGAGGAACTGCTGGAACGTCCAGAGGGCGGAGTAGGTCTTGCGGCGCCGGTTGTTGGCGGTGTTGCCCTCGTCGGGTCGGGTCTGGCCGCCGGAGCTGCGCAGCTCCAGCAGGGAGTTGGTGACGTTCTTGAGGCCGAGGGTGTTGCGCAGGATGGTTTCCTCGCTGAGGCCGACGTTGCCGCCGCCTTCGCAGCCGTAGGGGCAGGGCCACCAGCCGGCTTCGGCGCCCTTGGCGTACATGTGGCCTTCGATCATGTCCTGGGACTGGTCGAAGATGGGCTGGGCGACGTTCTGGTGCCGGGGCGGCAGCATGGGCAGGTCGCCGGCGCGGGAGTTGCCGAACTCGTGGCCGTCGTAGCCGGCGACGGGTCGGTAGTCGCGGACCATCGTGATGTACGCGGCGGTTTCGGGTTGGCGGATCAGGGAGTAGTCGCGGTTGAGGTCCTGGCCGGTGGAGTTGCCGCGGGTGTTGGCGGCGCGGCCGTCTCCGTTGATGGTGGGGACGATCAGGACGGTGGTGTGGCTGAGCAGGTCGGTGATGCGGGGGTCGGTGCTGAAGGCGAGTTGCCGGGCCATGATGAGGCAGGCTTCGCGGTCGCCGGGTTCGTTGCCGTGCACGTTGCAGTTGATGGCCACGGGTGCGGTGGCGGCGACGGCTGCGGGGGTGGCGGCCGGGGTGGGATGTCCGATGACCAGCATGTTGATGGGCCGGTTCTGGACGGTGCGGCCGAGTTCGACGACGCGTACCCGGTCGCTGAGGGCGTCGATGGCGGCGGTGTAGGCGTACTCGTCGGTGTCGCTGGTGTACTGCGCGGCGTGGGTGGTCTCCCACTGGGTGCGCAGCTGTTGGCCGGGGGTGTCGGGGTTGCCCCAGGGTGCGGTGGTGGTGGCGGTGACGGGGTCGGAGTAGGGCTGTTCAGTGGTGCCGGTGCGGGCGCGGACGCGCCACTGGAAGCTGTCGCCGGGGTTGAATCCGGAGTCGGCGAAGGTGGGCGCCTGCTGGTTGATCTGGCGGTTGGGGCGCCAGACGCCGACGATTGTCGGTGCGCCGGTGGGGGTGCCGTTGGTGTCGATGGCGGTGCGTTCGATCTGGTAGTCCGTGGCGCCGTCGACGGGCGTCCAGGCGAGGGTGGCGTAACCGTCGGCCTGGCGGACGGTGAGGTCGGCGACCTGGTTCGGTTGTGCGGCGCTCTGGGCGTTGGCGGGGGTGGGTGCGGTGGTGAGGGTGAGAGCGATGAGGGTTGCTGCGGCGACGAGGGTGGATCGCTGGCGTCTCATGTGGCCTCCGACTGTTTGATCGTGGCGCGACCCGCCCAGCATGATCGTCGGAGTTCGTCGATGCAATGATCTTGAGGCAATCTTGCGGCTCGGCGCTGGCTGCGTGGAGGTCGGGTCGGTCTTCAGCCGAGGTCGACCAGCAGGGGGCGGTGGTCGGAGATGGTGGACGGTGGTGCGGTGACGGCCCGTACGGGTGGGAGCTGGTTGAGGGCGTGCCGGTCGGCGAGGACGTGGTCGAGTTGGACGCGGGGCTGCCCGGAGGGGTAGGTGGGGAGTCGGCCCAGGGGGCGCCAGCCGGAGATGAACCGGGCCGGGCCGGCGGGCAGGTTGAGGTCGCCGAGCAGGACGCGGGGGCCGGGTAGCGCGCGGAGGGCGCGCACGGTCTGGCGGAGTTGGCGGGCGTTCCAGCCGGGCACGAACGACAGGTGGGTCGCGGCGGCGGTGAGGGGGCCGTGTGGGGTGTCGAGGACGGCGGCGAGGACGACGCGGGGTTCGTCGTGCAGCAGGATGAGGCCGCCGCCGGGGCCGGGGACGTAGACCGGTGAGCGGACGGGGGCGGGCTTGAGTCGGGTGACGTGCCAGCTGCGTACGGGGTGGCGGCTGATGAGGCCGATGCCGTAGCAGGGTTCGCCGTGGCCGTCGTCGTCGTGGCGCAGGGGGCGGAACTGTTCGCCGGGGGTGCCGACGACGGCGGCCGCGAAGCGGTGGTGTGGCGCGTCGAGGGCTCGGGCGGCGATGGCGGTGAGGTCGAGGTTGCCGCTGCGGTGTTGGTCGCGGTCGACCTCCTGCAGGGCGAGGACGTCGGCGTCGAGGGCGCGGACGGCGGCGGCGAGTCGGTCGGGGTTGACGAGCCCGTCGGTCAGGGATCGTCCGTGCAGCAGGTTGAAGGTGGCCAGGCGCACTCCTGCACCCTACGTCCCCGTGGCAGGGTTGCCGTGTGGTGAAGGTGCTGCTGTGTTCGATGCTGGTGTTCGTGGCGGTTGGCATGTTGGGGGTGTGGTTGCGGCGTTCGCGGGGTCGTTGACGGGTGAGGCTGGCCACTTCGGGCGTCGGTGGGTCGGGTGGGGTGGGGAGAATTGCCGCCCGTGGACGCCGTATCGCTGAGTACGTTGCTGGTCGCCGCCGCGATGGCCGGGTGGGTGGACGCCGTGGTCGGCGGTGGTGGGCTGCTGTTGTTGCCGGCGTTGCTGGTGGCCGCGCCGGGGTTGCCGGTGGCCACCGCGTTGGGCACGAACAAGTTGGCGGCGATCTTCGGTACGGCGACGGCGGCGGCGACGTACGCGCGGCGGACGAAGCTCGACTGGCGGGTGGTGGGGCCGGCGGCGGGGTTGGCGGTGGTCAGCGCGGGGGTGGGTGCGGCGCTGGCCGGGGCGGTGCCGGCGTCGGCGTACCGGCCGGTGGTGTTGGTGGTGTTGGTGGCGGTGGCGGTGTTCGTGCTGCTGCGTCCCCGGCTGGGGGTGGTGGCGGTGCCGGCGCGGCGCACGCCGGCGCGGGTCGCGGTGGCGATCGGCGTGGCCGGGTTGGGCATCGCCCTGTACGACGGGTTGATCGGTCCGGGTACGGGCACGTTCCTGGTGTTGGCGTTCACGGCGCTGATCGGTGCGGACTTCGTGCACGGGTCGGCGATGGCGAAGGTGGTCAACGCGGGCACGAACCTGGGTGCGTTGGTGGTGTTCGGGGTGACCGGGCACGTGTGGTGGTTGCTGGGCGCGGGGATGGCGGTGTGCAACATCGCGGGCGCGGTGCTGGGTGCGCGGATGGCGTTGCGCCGTGGTTCGGGTTTCGTGCGGGTGGTACTGCTGGTGGTGGTGCTGGCGTTGGTCGCGAAGTTGGGTCACGACCAGTGGGTGGCCCGCTGACGGAGGCGGGTGGGCCCGCCCTAGGCGCGGCGGCTGGGTGAGTCGAAGCGGCCGGCGCGGATCTCGCGCAGGGCCCGGCGGCGGGTGTCGCCGCGCAGGGTGTCGACGTAGAGGGTGCCGCGCAGGTGGTCGGTTTCGTGTTGCAGGGCGCGGGCGAGGAAACCGGTGCCGCTGATGGTGAGCGGTTCGCCGTGCTGGTCGACGCCGTGGGCGGTGGCGTGCAGGGCCCGTACGGTGGGGAAGTACAGCCCGGGGATGGACAGGCAGCCTTCCTCGTCGTCCTGGAGTTCGTCGGACAGTTCCAGGGTGGGGTTGATGAGGTGGCCGCGGTGTCCGTCGGCGTCGTAGACGAACACCTGGGCGCTGACGCCGATCTGCGGTGCGGCGACGCCGGCGCGGCCGGGCTCGCCGAGCAGGGTGTCCATGAGGTCGGTGACCAGGGCGCGTAGCTCGGCGTCGAAGGTGGTGACCGGCTCGCATTCGGTGCGCAGGACGGGGTCGCCGATGATCCGGATGGGCCGCATGGTCATGCGGGTCAGCGTATCGCCGTCGGTGGTGGGGTCAGCGTCCGGCCAGGGTGGCGCGGATGGGGGTGGTCTTCGCGGCGGCTTCGGCGACCTCGGCGGCGGGGTCGCTGTCCCAGGTGATGCCGCCGCCGGCCCAGGTGTGCAGCAACTCCCCGTCGGCGGCGGCGGTGCGGATGGTCAGGCCGAGGTCGACGCGGCCGGGTGCGACCCAGCCCAGCGCGCCCATGCTGGCGCCGCGGCCGACGGGTTCGAGGCCGGCGATGTGGGTCAGGGCGGCGAGTTTCGGTGCGCCGGTGACGGAGCCGCCGGGGCAGGTGGCGCGCAGCAGGTCGGCGAGGCCGAGGCCGTCGGCGGCGGCTGCCCGTACGGTCGACTCGGCCTGCCACAGGTCGCACCAGCGGCGCACGGTGAACAGGTCGTCGACGGTGACGGTGCCGGTGCGGGCGATGCGGGCGAGGTCGTTGCGTTCCAGGTCGACGATCATGATGTGTTCGGCGCGTTCCTTGGCGCTGGTGAGCAGTTCGGCGCGGCCGGCGGCGGTGGCGGGGCGGGTGCCCTTGATGGGTCGGGTGATCAGGTGCCCGTCGCGGACCTCGATGAGGGTTTCCGGGGAGGCGCAGCCGATGGCCCAGTCGTCGCCGGTGAGGACGCCGCCGTAGCGGGCGCCGGGCAGCGCGCCGAGGCGGAGCAGGGCGGGCAGCGGGTCGCCGGTGTAGGGGGCGGCGGCGTGGCCGACGAGGTTGGCCTGGTAGACGTCGCCGCGGCCGATGGCGGCGCGGATGGCGTCGACGGCGGCGGCGTGCTGCTCGGGTGTCCAGCTGTCGGTCCAGTCGCCGAGCCACCAGGGTGTCGCCGCGCGGGCGGGGGCGCATCGGGTGGGGCCGTGGTCGTAGACGACGACGGCGAGGTCGGGCAGGGCCGGGGCGGGTTCGGGCGCCGCGGTGGGGGCGCCGGCCAGGTGTGCTCCGGCGGCGGCGGACAGGTAGAGCGCGGCGCCGCAGGCCCCGGTGTCGTGGTGGGTGGGGGTGGGTCGGGTGAGGTCGCGCAGGTTCAGGCCGTGCGCGGCGAGGAACTCCTCGGCCAGGATGGCGGGGTCGCCGCCGTCGGTGCGGCGCCAGTGCAGGCGGGCGCGTTCAGCGAGCGTGTCGCGACACGCGGTGGGCGCGGCCGGCACATCGACCAGCACCTGTGGGAGCGTTTCCACGCCGTATGGTCCGACCTTCCTCATCCGTTCAGTGGATTTCCCGTACGCCAGGCCGGCACCTGCTCGATGCTGGACACTTTCGCTTGGTACTGTGCGTCACTGGTCATGTGAACCATGACACAGTGCCCCCACAGTCCGGAGAACCCGATGTGCCAGCACCAACCGACCTGCCCCTTAGCTGAAGCCACCGACCGGGAAGCCGCCCGGGTCCTCGCCTGCTTCCCTGAGCAGGGCTGGAGCCTGCTCTGCAACGGTGTCATCGTCTTCGAGGACACCGGCGAGTTGCTCCCCGACGGCAGCAGCATCGCACCGCACCGCGGCCCCGCCCGCCACGCTCTCGTGGCCTGAACGACCACCCAGAGTTACCACACCGCCGCCGTCGACCCAGGCTAGTCCCCCGGTACGGGACGTCTCCGCCCAGGTCGCGGCGCAGCCGGGGCGGCCAGAACCGCCCGCCCCGGCCCGCCGACGTCAGTCCTCGAACGCCTCCGGCGACGGGCACGAGCAGACCAGGTTCCGGTCCCCGTAGGCGCCGTCGATGCGCCGCACCGGCGGCCAGTACTTCCCCGCCCGGTCGGTCCCGCCCGGGTACGCGCCCACCGACCGCGGGTACGGGTGCGGCCACTCGTCGCCGCTGACCATCGCCGCGGTGTGCGGCGCGTTCGCCAGGGGGTTGTCCCCCGCCGGCCACTGCCCCGACCCCACCTGCTCGATCTCCGCCCGGATCGCGATCATCGCGTCGCAGAACCGGTCCAGCTCGGCCAGGTCCTCGCTCTCGGTCGGCTCCACCATCAGCGTCCCGGCGACGGGGAACGACATCGTCGGCGCGTGGAAGCCGTAGTCGATGAGCCGCTTCGCCACGTCGTCGACGCTCACGCCGGTGGCCTTCGTCAACGGCCGCAGGTCGAGGATGCACTCGTGCGCCACCAGGCCCTTGTTGCCGGCGTACAGCACGCCGAAGTGCCCGCGCAGCCGCGCCGCCACGTAGTTCGCGGCGAGGACGGCCACGCCGGTCGCCCGGGTCAGGCCCTCGGCGCCCATCATCCGCAGGTACGCCCACGGGATCGGCAGGATCCCCGCCGACCCGTACTTCGCCGCCGAGATCGCCGGGGTGGCGTCGGCGTGCGCGCCGAGCGGGTCACCGGGCAGGAACGGCGCCAGGTGCGCGCGCACCGCCACCGGACCCACACCGGGGCCACCGCCGCCGTGCGGGATGCAGAACGTCTTGTGCAGGTTCAGGTGCGACACGTCCGCGCCGAACGTGCCCGGCTTGGCGAACCCGACGAGGGCGTTGAGGTTCGCCCCGTCGACGTACACCTGACCGCCGGCGTCGTGGACCTTCGCGCACAGCGACGCGATGCCCGTCTCGTACACGCCGTGCGTCGACGGGTACGTCACCATGATCGCGGCGAGCGCGTCGCGGTGCTTGTCGATCTTCGCGTCCAGGTCGACGAGGTCGACGTTGCCGTCGTCGTCGCAGGCCACCACGACCACCCGCATGCCGGCCATCACCGCGCTGGCGGCGTTCGTGCCGTGCGCCGACGACGGGATCAGGCACACGTCGCGGTGCGTTTCACCCCGCGACGCGTGGTAGGAGCGGATGGCCAGCAGGCCGGCCAGCTCACCCTGGGAGCCGGCGTTGGGCTGCACGCTGACCGCGTCGTAGCCGGTCACCTCGGCCAGCCACGACTCCAGCTGCCCGATCATCTCCCGGTACCCGGCGGTCTGGTCGTCCGGCGCGAACGGGTGGATGTGCGCGAACTCCGCCCAGCTGACCGGCTCCATCTCGGTGGTCGCGTTCAACTTCATCGTGCACGACCCGAGGGGGATCATGCCCCGGTCCAGGGCGTAGTCGAAGTCCGACAGCCGCCGCAGGTAGCGCAGCATCGCCGTCTCCGAGTGGTGACTGCGGAACACCGGGTGGGTCAGGAAGTCCGAGGTCCGGGCCAGGCCGACGGGCAGGGCCGCGTCGGCGTCGCCGTCGAACGCGTCCACACCGAACGCCGCCCACACCGCGCGCAGGTGCGCGTCGGTGGTCGTCTCGTCGCAGGACATGCCCACCCGGTCGGCGTCGACCAGCCGCAGGTTCACCCCACGCTCGGCCGCCGCCGCGACGACAGACGCCGCGCCGCCCGGCACGCGGGCGGTGATCGTGTCGAAGAACGCGACGTCCGCGACGTCGACGCCGCCGGCGCGCAGCCCGGCCGCGAGCCGCGCCGCCATGGCGTGGGTACGCGCCGCGATGGCGCGCAGCCCGTCCGGGCCGTGGTAGACGGCGTACATGCCGGCCATCACGGCGAGCAGCACCTGCGCGGTGCAGATGTTGCTGGTCGCCCTCTCCCGCCGGATGTGCTGCTCGCGGGTCTGCAACGCCAGCCGGTACGCCGGGTTGCCGTCCGCGTCGCGGGACACCCCGACCAGGCGCCCGGGCAGCATCCGCTCCAGGCCCGCGCGGACCGCCAGGTAGCCGGCGTGCGGCCCACCGAAGCCCATGGGTACGCCGAAACGCTGGGTGGTGCCGGCGGCGATGTCCGCGCCGATCTCCCCCGGCGCGCGCAGCAGCGTCAACGCCAGCAGGTCCGCGGCGACGGTCACCAGGGCCCCGACGGCGTGCGCCGCCTCGACGAGCCGCGCGTGGTCCCGCACCGCCCCGGACGCGCCCGGGTACTGCAGGTGCAGTCCGAAGAACTCCGCCGGCAGCTCGTCGCGCTCGACGTCGAGGACCCGCACGTCGATGCCGAGCGGCACCGCCCGGCTGGTGATCACCGCGATGGTCTGCGGCAGGGCGTCGGCGTCGACGACGTACACCCCGCTCTTGCTCTTGGACGCGCGCCGCGCCAGGGTCATGGCCTCCGCGGCGGCGGTGCCCTCGTCGAGCATGGAGGCGTTCGCGGTGGCCAGGCCGGTCAGGTCGGTGACCATGGTCTGGAAGTTCAGCAGCGCCTCGAGGCGGCCCTGGCTGATCTCCGGCTGGTACGGCGTGTACGCCGTGTACCAGGCCGGGTCCTCCAGGACGTTGCGGCGGATCACCGCCGGGGTGTGCGTGCCGTGGTAGCCCAGGCCGATCATGGAGACGGCGACGGTGTTGCGGGCCGCGAGGGCCCGCAGCTCGGCGATCGCCTCGGCCTCGGTGGCGGGATCGGGCAGGTCGAGGGTGCCGTGCCAGCGGATCACCTCGGGGATCGCGGCGTCCATCAGCTCGTCGATCGAGTCGTGCCCGACGACCTCCAGCATCCGACGCTCATCGTCGGGGCCGGGACCGATGTGACGGGTGGCGAACTGCTCTACGGACATCAGGGGCGCTCCCGGGCGAGGTCGACGGATCGGCCTCCCCCTCTGTCGCGCCCGCACAGCGCTCCACAGTGCCTGCCCACGAGGTCCTTTTGCCTGAGAGGTTCCGGGGAGGATTTGCCCCTTCGGCGCCGCCCCTGCTGCTGTCGGGCGGTCTCTCCCACGTGGGTGGTACCGGCATGGTCAACGCTACCAGCGCCGGTGTTTCCGGCAGATGTCCTACCCCTTGAACGTCACACGCCGGCCGGCGCGGCCAGCGGCGCGGCCCCGCCGACGACCCGGTCGGCCAGCACCGGCAGCAGCGCCCCCAACGGCGCGTCGACGCACACCGTGGCGTACCCGTCACCCCGGGTCGGCCCCTGGTTGACGATCGCGACCGGAATGCCGTGTTTCGCGGCGCGAATCACGAACCGGCGCCCCGACATGACCGTCAACGACGACCCGAGCACCACCACCGCCCGCGCCTGCTCCACCAGCGCGAAACACCGCGCCACCCGCTCGGGCGGCACCGTCTCGCCGAAGAACACCACGTCCGGTTTCAGCATCCCCGTCCCGCAGATCCCGCAGTCCACCGGCCGGAACCCGGCGACCTGCTCGTCGGGGAGATCCACATCACCGTCCGGGTTGACGGCGGCGACGCGGGCCACGAAGTCCGGGTTGGCCTCGCGCAGCCGCCGGTCCACCTCCTCCCGGGAGGTCAGGTTGCCGCAGTCCAGGCAGACCACCTCGTCGAGACGGCCGTGCAACTCGACCACCCGGTCGCTGCCGGCGGCGCCGTGCAACCCGTCGACGTTCTGCGTGATCACCGCGTCGACCAGGCCGGCGCGTTGCAGCCGCGCCACCGCCCGGTGCCCGGCGTTCGGCGCCGCCCGCGCGATCAACCGCCACCCCAGGTGGCTGCGCGCCCAGTACCGCCGCCGGGCGAGGGGATCCCGGGTGAACGCCTGGAAGGTCATCGGGGTGTGCCGGCGGGCCACCCCACTGGGCCCCCGATAGTCCGGGATACCCGACTCGGTGGACAGGCCCGCCCCGCTGAGCACCACCACCCCACCACCGGCCACCAGCGAGGTCAACGCCTCCAGGCTCTTCGTCACCCCTTCATGCTGCCTCAGCGCACCCGCCGACGCCGAACACCCGGCAGCGGTCACGTGGCGGCGGTCACGTGGCGGCGCCGCACACCCGCGACAACCAGCCCGTCGCCGTCTACACCGCGACGACGTCAGCGACGACGCAGGCGATGTTGTCCGGCGCCCCCGCGGCCCGCGCCGCGGCGACCAGGTCCCGCACCGCGTGTTCCGGATCGGCGGCCGCGCTCAGCGTCGAGAACAGGGCGGCCCGGTCGACGACCGCCCACAGTCCGTCGGAGCACAGCAGGTACCGGTCACCGGGCAGCGCCGCCCGCAGCGCCAGGTCGGCCTCGACCTGCTGACCGCCGCCCAGCGCGCGCACCAGCAGCGCCCGCTGGGGGTGCGCGCCCGCCTCGTCGCGGTCGAGGCGGCCCTGATCCACCTGGGCCTGCACCCACGTGTGGTCCTGCGTCAACAGGGACAGCTCACCGTCGCGCAGGAGGTACGCCCGGGTGTCACCGACGTGCACCAGCGCCAGGTGGGTGCCGCTGCGCAGCAGCGCGGTCAGCGTGGTGGCCGGCTGGTGGTCGTCGGTCGCCAATTCGCGTACGACCCGGTCGGCGTCGGTGACCGCCCCCGCCAGCATCGTCAGCAGGTCGACGGCCGGCCCGTCGGTGAGATCCAACGCGGTGAGGGCGTCGACGGCGGCGGCGCTGGCGGCCCCGCCGCCGGGCCCTCGCACCCCGTCGGCGACCGCCAGCAACCGGTCACTGGCGTACGCGACGTCCTCGTTGCTGTCCCGCACGGTTCCGGTGTCACAACCGGCGGCGTAGCGGACGGCGACTGTGCGGTTCGTTCTCGACACGGTGGCGCTCCCTTCGGACAGGTGATCCACGAGGAGGCTGGCGAGCCGGGCGCGAGCCGCGGTGTCGACCGACACCTGCCGCCAGTACGCGGTGACCGCCTCCGCCGCCGCCGCGGGCTCCAGGTCGCACACGGCGCGGATCTGCGCCAGCGGCATGCCGATGCGACGCAACTGGGCCACCAGCCGGGCCAGCGGCACCTGCCGCGGGTCGTAGAGCCGGTATCCCGACTCGGGATCCACCGCGGCCGGCGCCAGCACTCCCACCCGTCCGTACAGGCGCAACGCCTTCGGCGTCAGTCCCGCCGCCCGGGCGAACGCCCCGATGGTCAGCAACCCCACGTCGGCATCCTCCTCGCGCCGGTCACGGCGACCGGCACGCACCACCCTGGGGGTTGCCCACAGGTCAAGGTCAAGCCCGGCGACACCGCCGCCGGTAGGTTGGGCCCATGCGTGTTGTCATCGCCGGAGGCCACGGCAAGATCGCCCTGCTGCTCCAGCGGCACCTCGCCGGCCGCGGCGACTCCGCCGTCGGCCTGATCCGCAACCCCGACCAGGCCGACGACCTGCGCGCCGCCGGCGCCACCGCGGTCGTCTGCGACCTCGAACACGCCGACGTCGACGAGGTCGCAGCGCACCTGCGCGACGCCGACGCGGTGGTCTTCGCCGCCGGCGCCGGCCCCGGCAGCGGCGCCGCCCGCAAGGACACCGTCGACCGGGCCGCCGCCGCGCTGCTCGCCGACGCCGCCACCCGCGCCGGCGTCCACCGCTACCTGCTGGTCTCCTCCATGGGCGTGGACAACCCACCCGCCGCCGGCACCGACGACGTGTGGGCCGCCTACCTACGCGCCAAACGAGCCGCCGAGGACGACCTGCGCGCCCGCGACCTGGCCTGGACGGTGCTGCGCCCCGGCCGGCTCACCGACGACGAACCCACCGGGCACGTCACCCTCACCCAACACGCCGGCCGAGGCGACATCAGCCGCGCCGACGTCGCCCTGGTCCTCGCCGCGCTCCTGGACGAACCCCGCACCGCCGGCACGACCCTGGAACTCGTCGGCGGAACGACACCGATCGCCGACGCCGTCCGCGCCGCCGCGAGATGACCCCCGGGCTGGGGTCGCGGTACGTGACCCCAGCCCGGGGCGGTCAACGCTGGTGGTGACGCGGCAACGCCGCCTGCCCCACCACGCCACCCACGAAGGGCGCCCCCGGCGTCTCCTTCGCGATCCGGTCCATCGTGCGCGCCAACTGCTCACTGCCGTCGTCGAGATGCCGCGCCGCCGCCTGCATGTGCGACACCATCATCTCGCCGAAGATCCGCAACGCCTCCCGGGTCGCCACCGTGTCGTCGAAGCTCGGCCCGGCCGTACTGCGGTACTCCGCCACCGCCCGCTCGGCCTCCTGCTTCGCCTCCTCCGCCGCCGCCCGCATGTAACTCTCGTACTGCAACCGGGCGTACTCGGCGACCCGCCGCGCGTAGTCGTGCGCCTGCGCGATGATCTGCTCGGCCTCCCGCTGCGCCGCCGACAGCAGATTCACCTCCTTGGCCGCCGGCACCTTCACCGCCGCGCCCGTGCTCGGGATCACCCCGTGGCGGTGCAACTCCACCCGGTCGGTGAGCCGCTCGTTCTCCGCCCGCAGGTTCGCGATCTGCGTCGCCAACAGATCCAACTCGTCGGCGACCTGCACCCGGAACCGGTCCACGTCCGCGTTGTCGTAGCCACGCCGCGCGAACGGCGCCGTCCCGAACTCCCACCGCCGAACCCGGTCGGAGGTCATCCGCACCTGCACACCGCCGGACACCTGAATCCCGTCGTACCGGCTGATCGGGGTCGCGCTCACCTCTCACCCCCCTCACTCGACTGCTGGACCGCCGTACGCCACGCCGGGCCGTACCACTGCTTGCCCAGACCCTCGTGATGCACCTGACCCTCGTGGTAACCCGCCCGAGCCAACGTCTGCACCGCGTGCGACACCATCTCGTCCGACCCGCACACGTACACGTGCCGCGAACGCCAGTCACCATCGGCCAACGCCCGGTCCACCGCGTACACGAACTCACCCGGCCGGTTCGCGTCCGCGCCCACCACGTACGTCACCGTCAACCACGGACACGACGACGCCAACTTGTCGATCGCGTCGCTGTCGTAGAACTCGCTGCGCGACCGCGCACCCACGTACAGATCCACGCGACGACCGGAACCCTCCGCGGCGACCTGCTCCACCAGGGCCTTCACCGGCGCCCAGCCGGTGCCCGACGCCAGCAGCAACAGATCACTGGAACCCGCCGCCCACAACGCCAGACGCTCCCCCACCGGAGCGGCCAGATGCACGCGGTCCCCCACCGCCGAGCCGTACACCAGCCGCGACGACACCGCGCCACCCGGAGCGGCCCGCACATGCAACTCCAGCGTGCCGTCCGCGCGCGGCGCGTTCGCCGGCGAGTAGTACCGCCACGACCGCACCGACGGGTGCGACACCCCGATCGACTGACCCGGAGTGAACGGCAACAGGTACTGCGGACGCACCGTCAACACCGCCACGTCGAACGCCCGCCGCTCATGGGACACGATCTCCGCCACCCACCACGGCGGGTTCACCGCCTCCGCGGCCTGCGCCGCCTCCGTCATCACCTGCGCGATCAGCCCGTACGCCGCCGCCCAGTCCTGGGCCAGCTCATCGGTCCACTGCTCGGCGAGAAAATGCTGCAACGTCGCCAACAGCGCCTCACCGACCGCCGGATAGTGCTCCGCGCGGACCGCGAACTTACGGTGATCCGCGCCGAGGTCCTGCAGGAAACCCACCAGCCGATCGACCTGATCCACGTGGGACACGATGTGGCCCAGCGCGGTGACCAGGCGGTCCCGCTGCCCCGCCATGTTCGTGGGGAACATCTGCCGCGTCTCGGGATGCGCCAGAAACAACGTCGAATAGAAGTAGAGCGGCACCTCGTCGCCGTGCCCGGCGACGAGGGACCAACTCTGCTTGAGTCGGGCCGCGTCCACGCTCAGACGCCCGGACGCTCTCCGGTGGCCACCACCTGGTCCTGCACCTGCGCCAGCACCGCCCGCACGTCGTCCTGCACGTCGGCCGGAACACCCAACTCGGTCAGCGTCGCGATCAGGTACTCACCGACCTTGGCGTAGTGCGCCACCGGAATGCCCAACGGCTGGTGCGCCTCGGCCAACCCGCGACCGGTGTACTCGTTCGGGCCGCCCAGCACCACCGTCAACATCAACGCCAGGTGCCGACGCTGGCCCGCCATGTCCACAGTGGCGAAATAACCCGCCAACTCCGGATCGGCGAGCACCTTGTCGTAGAACAGCTCCACGGCCGCCTTCACCGAACCCGCTCCGCCGATGCGGTCGTAATTCGAGGCGGGAGCGGTCTCTTCCGTAACCGTCACGGTCGTTCCTTCCGGGGTGACAGGTCGCGCGCGCGGTGACGCGCAGGGGCAACGGCCACCGACGCCACACCGTCAAGCCGCTGCGGCACACCGGGGACCGTGACGGACCATAGCGTGCCCGCAACCTCCGGTCAGGGCCCCCCTATCGGTTTCCCGACAGTCGACGCACACGCATCGTCACCACAGTGGACCCCGAAGATCCACCCACGGCAACCAGAAGATCACCCACGGTATCCACTGTGGAAAACGTCACCCGGGGAAACCGTCACCCGGACGCCACGACCTGACCCGCAGTCACCAGACAGCCGTAGCCAAAAGAGTCACCCGTATCGCCGGACCGGGCACCAGCGGACGCGCAGCGCGACTCAGCCGGCCCGCCGCCGCGCCCGCCGCGCCGCCAACTCGTCACCCACCGGATCCGACGAGGGCCCCACCACCGGCTCCGCCGGGCCGCTCGCCGCCGGCTCCGTCGGCAGATGCGACAACGACCCCTGGATCTCCTTGAACGCCCCACCGATCGCGATCCCGAAGACGCCCTGCCCACCCTGCAACAGGTCGACCACCTCCTCCGGGGACCGACACTCGTACACCGTCGTCCCGTCGGAGATCAGCGTGATTCCCGCCAGATCCTCCACACCACGCGACCGCAACGCCTCGATCGCCTTGCGGATGTTCTGCAGGGACACCCCCGCGTCCAACAACCGCTTCACGACCTTCAACACCACCAGATCGCGGAACGAGTACAACCGCTGCGTCCCCGAACCCGACGCGTCCCGGACGCTCGGGACCACAAGCGTCGTGCGCGCCCAGTAATCCAACTGCCGATAACTGATGCCCACCGCGTGACACGCCGTCACACCTCGGTAGCCCACCGAGCCGTCACCCTCAGTCGCCACACCCGGCGACGACGCACCCGGCTCACCCAACTGTGTACCCGGATCAGGATCCTGCGGCTCGTGCATCCGGACAACCTCCCCGTCAGTGCGGCGACGCGTCGTTTCCGGGACGCGCACCCCTCGACACGGCAACCCTAACGCCACCTTCAGGGGTTACCACGGAGGAACCGACGCGACACGCCGCGCAGCCACCGAGAAAGATCACCAACCACACGCCGACGTCACCCACCGTGACACCAGCGCGGAACCGAGCCACTCAGCCCGCGAAATCCTCCGGACGCACCTGCTCCAGGAACTCGCGGAACTTCTCCACCTCGTCCTCCTGCTCGTCGGGGATAACGATCCCCGCCTCGCTGAGGACCTGCTCCGCACAACGAATCGGCGCACCGACCCGCAACGCCAACGCGATCGAATCGCTCGGCCGCGCCGACACCCGCACCCCATCGCCGATCAGGAGATCCGCGTAGAACACGTTCTCCTTCAGCTCGGTGATCTCCACCGCCTGCAACGGCGCCTGCAACGCCGCCAACACATCCCGCAAAAGATCATGCGTTAACGGACGGGCCGGCTTGACCCCCTGCTGCTCATAAGCGATAGCCGTGGCCTCGACCGCGCCGATCCAGATCGGCAGATAGCGGTCGCCCTCGACCTCCCTGAGCAGGACGATCGGCTGGTTGCTCGGCAGCTCCACCCGAACTCCGACCACGCTCAGCTCGCGCACCGCCGCCTCCGTGTCGTTGTCACCTACGCCGCACCGCGCCCTTTCCCTGCACGGTACACGGACCGCAACACGGTCGTCCGATGCGCTACAGCACCACGCCCGCGTCAGAGAGGGGTTACCCCGGCAAGCCTACGGCACGCTTCGGAGAAGAGATCTTTCCGCTCCACCGCCGCCTGCCGGGCACCCTCACCGACCCAACGTCGACCGAAGCCCCACCCGCACCAACGCCGCGTGCAACTGCTCCGACAACGCCACCAACTCCCGCGCCGTCTCCGCCGCCCGCGCCCGCGCCGCCGGATCACTCTGCCGCGCCAACGGCGCCACCAACTGCGCGAACAACCCGACCTCACGATCGGCCGCGCTCCGGTAACCCCGCAGATGCCGCGGCTCCAACCCGTACGCCGCCAAACCCGCCACCGCCGACGCGATGATCAACGCATCCGCGTCGTACCACCCCGGCGGATCCGACACCAGCACACCGAGCCGCTCCAACTCCACAAGCGTCGACTCGTCGATCCCACTGCGAGCCACCAGCTCAGCCCGGCCGAGCCGCACCTGCGACGACTCGGCCGGCTCCGCCGACTCCCGACCCGGCACCGCACCATCGGGCCCCACCGCGACCAACGCCGGCCGCGACCGCTCCGGCTGCTCGCCAGACGAATCCCACTGGGCCAACTGCTCACGGATCACCCGCAACGGCAGGTACCGGTCCCGCTGCGCGGTCAGCACGAACCGCAACCGCGCCACATCGTCCCAGCTGTACTTCCGGTAACCCGCCGCCGTCCGCTGCGGCTCAACCAGCCCCTCGGCCTCAAGGAACCGCAGCTTCGAAATCGTCGTGTCCGGGAAATCCACCCGCAACTGCCCCAGCACCTCACCGATGCTCATCAGCGGCTGGGACCGGGCCGCCCCGGGTGGCGTGGAGGCCGCAGGCTCGTTCACCCCCGGCCGGCCTCCTCCTCCGGGCGCGGACCGGCGATGAACACCACCCGGAACTTACCGATCTGTACCTCGTCACCATTGCTCAACGTGGCCGCCTCGACCCGCTCACGATTCACGTACGTGCCGTTCAGGCTACCCACGTCCCGCACCGTGAACGTCCCACCATCACGGTGGAACTCCGCGTGCCGGCGCGACACCGTCACATCGTCGAGGAAGATGTCACTGTCCGGGTGCCGGCCACTGGTCGTCACATCGTGGTCCAACAGGAACCGGGCACCCGCATTCGGGCCGCGACGAACCACCAGCAGCGCCATACCCGGCGGCAACGAACCGGACATCCGGCTCGGCACCACATCGGTGTCCGGCCCTTCCAGCACTTCGTCGAGCGAGCCGAGATTGAGCGTCGAGGTGACGTCGAGTGGGGGGAACTCGTCGTCTGGGCGCGTCATGGGACCACCTCACGGATCTGTTCGGTCGGCGTCGGGTAATGGCGGGTCTGGCCGCCGGGCGCTCGTCCACCCGGCGGCTGGCTCCCCGTGCCCGGGAAGGCAATTCCACAACGCTCAACTAATGGATTCTTCTCGGTCGACTGGGCGAGCCTAGCCAGCGCCGAAATGCAGGGCAACCGGACGCGCGCAGACATCCCGCACACCGGATCAAGCACACTCAGCCTTCGGTGATCTTCTGGTACGCGCCCGCCGTCAGCAACCCGTCCGTCGCCGTCGGATCGTTCGGAGTGATTTCCACCAGCCAACCCGCACCGTACGGATCCGTGTTGATCAGCTCAGGGGTGTCACCCAGCGCGTCGTTGCGCGCCGCCACCGTGCCCGCGACCGGCGCGTAGATCTCCGACACACTCTTGGTCGACTCGATCTCACCCAGCGAGTCACCGGCCGCGACCACCGCACCCGCCTCCGGCAACTGCACGTACACGATGTCACCCAACGCGTCCTGCGCGAAGTGCGTAATGCCGACCCGCACCGAGCCGGTACCGTCACCCGCCACCCACTCATGCTCGGCGGTGTATCGCAGATCCTCGGGAATCACCAGACGCGTCCTCATCCATCGGTGCCCCGGACCACCCGGGCCCGGCGCGGCCGCGCCGGTCAGGAGACCGGACGGGCGTGTTCCTACTTGGTCGGCGCGTGCAGCGCCGAAACCTCGGCAACCTCACGCTCCCCAAACGTCACGTTACCGCCGTCACCCCGGACCGACGCGACCACCCCACCAGGAATGTTCAACGCCGTACGCATCGTCGCCGGATCACCGATCACCGTGATGGTGTACGGCCCCGTCAACCGACGCCCCTCCACCATCAACGACCCGTTGTCCCCATCCAGGAAGTACGTCGATGCGATCACCCGCACCGTCGCCCGGTCACCACCGGAGATCTGCATCGCCTCCGCGCCCGCGCCCCGCAACTCCTGCACCGCGTCCAACACCCGGTCCGCCGTGATCGGCTTGACCCCGTTGCTGGAGAACTGCACCGTCAACCCCGGACCCACCGCCGGCAACGTGCCCGCCAGAATCCCCAGCTCGTCCGCCCGACGAGTCGCCTCGTCCAACGCCGCCTGCCGACCCTGCGCACCCGAGGCCAACTGCCGCTGGCTCTCCTCCAACGCCCGAATGTCCTGCTGGAGACGGTTCTCGCGGGCATCCAGATCCGACAGGATCCGCACCAGGTCCTCCTGACGCGTCGCCCCCAACGTCGGATCCGCGGACGTCGTCCGCAACTGCACGACAAGCGTGAACCCCAGCAACGCCAACAACGCCGCGATCATCACCCCGGCCGCGCTGAACCGCGACCGACCCGCCGCCACCGCAGGGGCCGACTCCGCCACCGGCTCGTCCACCGGCTCACCCGCCCGCGCCACCGCGCTCAGGTCCACCGTCGCGCCGTCATCGACCGGGGCCACCCCGGGCTCCGCATCCGGAGACTCCGGCTCCTTCGTCGGACCGTGCGGCGCCAACGGACTCAACTCGTCCGGATCCGGCGCGTCCGGCCGCGGATCCGGCTCACCCGCCGGCCCACCCGGCCGCCCCGGCACCGCCGGCTGCGGCCAGCCCGTCCCCGTCTCCGCCTGCTCGTCGCTCATCGCTGTCAAACCTACGCCCGGAACAGGTGCCGACGGATCGCCGCCACATTCCCGAAGATCCGCACACCCAGAACGACCACCACACCGGTGGACAACTGCCCGCCCACCCCCAACTGATCCCCCAGATACACGATCAGACCCGCCACCAGCACGTTCGAGATGAACGACACCACGAACTGCTTGTCGTCGAAGATGCGGTCCAACTTCGCCCGGACCCCACCGAACACCGCGTCCAACGCGGCGACCACCGCGATCGGCAGGTACGGCTGCAACGCCGCTGGCACCGTGGGATCAAGCCACACGCCCAGCACCACACCGGCGAGCAACGCCAGCACCGCGATCATCCGCCACCTCCGGAAGGACTAGCGGTCCCCGGCGAACCCGACGACCCAGGACTGCCGGACCGGACACCCGACCCCGAAGGGCTCGGACTGACCGACGGCTTGGCGTAGCGTAGCTGCGGCTCCGGAGCCGCCGGCAGGGTGAGGTCCTCCGCCTTGCGCACACCGAACGACAGGCCGGTCTTCTGCGCGACGTCCTGCATCACCGCCGCGCTGCGACTGTCCTCGAACTTGCGCCGCATCGACCCCGGCCCGATCGCCGACACCTCGTACGGCCCCGTCACCGGCCGGAAATCCACCAGGATCGCCTCGCCCGCCGTACGGATCGTCGACGTCGACGTCAACCGCTGCCCATTGATCGCGATCGCCTCGGCACCGGCGCTCCACAACGCGTTCGCCACACCCTGCAGATCGCTGTACAGCACCTGCGGCGGCCCCGCGCCCTTACCGGTCACCGCGTCCGCGTTGCCCGGGGCGTCCGCCAGGCGCACCACCACACCGTCACCCCGCACCCGGCCGAGCCCGGTGACCGCCTCCAGGTCCCGCAGACGTGCCGCGGTCGACCCGCTCAACGCCGCGTCCCGCTGCCGGCTGACCTCCTCCCGCAGCTGATCCGCGCGCGCCGACAACCGGTCGGTCTGGCTCTCCCGCTCCTTGATCTGCGCCACCAACCCGGAGCGGGCCTGAGCACGCCCCGGCTCGTCCGCCATCGTCTGGCGATACGCCACCGCGAACAGGAAACCCAGCACCACCACCACGACCAGGCTGACCGACCGCGCCGGCCAACCCCGGGACTCGTCCTGCGACGACGCCACCCGCTCGCGCGCGGCCGCCGCGTCCGCGTACCCCGGATCCAGGGGGTTGCGGAACAGCTCGGTGAGGAAGTCCGGGGCGTACACCCGATCCGGGCGGGGACGCTCCGGCGGCGTCGCGCTCACGCGGCCGCTCCCGGGTCGCGCGCCGCGCGCACCAGCCGCGACGCCTGCACCACGTACATGGCGCCGGCCACCCAGTAGAGCACCAGCCCCCACCAGGCCAGCCCCCAGCCGATCGCGGCCGTCGCCGTCGCCGCCTGACTCCACTCGGTGGCCAACAGCAGCACCGGGAACGCCGCGAGCAGCAGGAAGGTGGCGGTCTTGCCCACGTAGTGCACCGGTGGCGGCCCGTACCCGTAGCGGCGCAACACCGCCAGTGAGCCGAGCAGCAACGCCTCCCGGGCCAGCAGCGCCGCGGTGAACTGCCACGGCACGATCTCCCGGGCGGTGAAGGCAAGCAGCGTGGCGAGGATGTAGAGCCGGTCGGCGAGGGGGTCGAGCAGCTCCCCGAGCCGGCTCACCTGACTCAGCCGGCGCGCGATCCAACCGTCGACCCAGTCGGTGGTGCCGCCGATGGCCAGCACCACCACCGCCGCCACGTCCGCGCGGGCCACCAGGAACAGGTAGAGGAACAGGGGTACGCCCAGCAGGCGCCCGAAGCTGATCAGGTTGGGCAGGGTGAGCACCTGGTCGCCGGGAGCCTGGTCACCGGTGTCCCGCGGATGCTCTGCCCGAGCCGGCCGACGCGACACCCGAACCTCCTCCACCGCACGCCCCGACGCCAGACCGAGATCGGGCGCGGCGGAGGTCGTACGCGCTGTCGGGCCGGCAACCGCCGGCTCCCCTGCGGCCCCGGGTTGGGACCTCTGTCCTGATGCGGCCCGCGATCTCGATGATCGCGGGCCGGGTGAGTGCGCTGCCACTATATCGGGCTTCCCCGCACTCCTCGGCCGCCGCCGCGTGCTGTCGGTGCGGCTGTGCCGCACTGTGGCGTGGATCACCACGCGTAGAGCGTCCTAGGATACTAGTGGAAGGGGGACGGCGGTTCAGGCCGTCTGGACCGCCTGATCGGTCTGCTGCTCCGGCACCGTCTGCGTTGCCGCCCGACCGAAGGCGAGCAACGACAGCAACAGGTCGTGCTGCATCCGGGGCGGCATCCGGTCCAACACGGCCTGCACCGCGCGCTGGCGCCGCTCCGCCAGCTCCCGCAGCAGGGTCAGGGCGGCGGCGGTCGGCACCAACCGCACCTCCCGCCGGTCGCGCGGGTCGGCCACCCGGCGCAACAGACCGGTCGCCTCCAGCCGGTCGCAGAGGCGGCTGGCCGAGGAGGGCACCACGTCCAGCAGCTCCGCGAGACCGTTGACGTTGGTCTCCCGCCGGCCGCTGATCAGCATCAGCACCCGCAGCTGGGTCGGTGGCACCTGATGCCGCGACGCCGCCGAGTCGAGCACGGCGATCAGCGTCTCGGCGGCCGCGTCGATCGCCGAGGCGAGATCCGCAGGTCGCTCCACCCGATGTCCCCTGCCGTCGTCACGCTGGTGCCCGCCCGGCGCGGCGGCGGCAACCCTCATCCGCCGTCCCGCTCACGCGGACCATGCCAGTCGAGGCAGACGACGACGGCGTCGTCGCGCAAATCGGAATCCGCGTGATAGGCGTGTAGTTCGCGCATCACCGTACCAACCGCCTCGGTCGCCGGCTGCAACCGTGTGGCCCGCAGGGATCGGGCCATCACCCGCTGCCCGTACGGCTCCCGCCCCGCCGGCTCGGCCGCCCACACGCCGTCGCTGACGACGAAGACCCGGTCACCCGGCGCGAGCTGGAACTCCTGCAGCTCGTAGCGGGTCTCGGCGAACATGCCCAGCGGCAGTTGCTGCTCCAGCTCCACCGGCTCGACCGTCGCGCCACGCATCCGCAGCAGGTGCGGCGAACCGGCGTCGACCGCCCGCACCCGCCCGGTGCGGATGTCCAGCTCGAGCAGCAGCGTGGCCACGTGCCGACGGCCCCGGTGCTGGTAGTAGACCGTGTCCGAGGCCAGCTCCGCCTGCTCCACGAGGCCACCGCCGGAGCGGCGGGCGTTGCGCATCGCGTTCACGGTGACCGCCGTCAGCAGCGACGCGGCCAGGCCCGTGCCCTCGCCGTTGAGCACCGTCAGGGTCAGCCGGTCACCGTCCAACGACCAGTCGAAGTGGTCGCCACCGACGGTGTACGCCGGTTCCAACTGCCCGGCCAGGTGAAAGGCGCGGTGCGCCACGCTACGACCGGGCAGCAGGTCCCACTGCATCTCGGCGGCCATGCTGAGCCGCTCCCGGCGACGGGCCCGCCGATAACGGTCGGTCTCCCGGTCCGCAGCCCGCATCGCCACCGCCAGGTCGCCGGCGATGTCGGTGGCGCGCCCGGTCACCGCCGGGCCCGGGACGGTCGGCAGTTCGATGAGCAGCACACCCAGCCGCTCCCCCCACACCGTCAGGGGCAGGTAGAGCCGGCAGACTCCGTCGTCCAGCCCGTCGCGCACCGGCTGCTGGCTGGAGAAGCAGCGCTGAGCCACGGTGTGCTGGGCCAGGGCTCCGGCCGCCGGCAGGTCCGGATCCAGCACCGGCCAGAGCCCGCTGATCCGGTAGTCGGCGACGAACACGTCGGTGCGTAACGCGCCCAACGCCGACCGGATCGCCCGGTCCGCCGCTTCCGCCAACTGGTCGGGCGCGGCCTCGCGCAGCGCGCGCGACACCCCGTCCGGCGCGTCCACCATGGTTGGTCGTCCCTCCAGAAACTTGCTACAGGGCAAGCATCATACGGACGCCACCGGACAGCCGGTCGTCGCGGGTCAGTCGGCGTCCCGTGTCGCCAGTACGCCGTGGAAGGCGTCCGGCACATCGGCGGGCGGGCCGGCGGGCCGCCACCGGCGGACCGGGACGATCCCGTCCGACGTCGGCGTCCACCGGCCCAGCAGCGGGGCGAACGCCGACGGGGGACGCATCCGGAACGCCGGACCCATCATCGCCAGCGCCTGCGGGTGGGCGGCCAGCTCCTCGGTGTCGAAGTCCACGGCCAGCAGGCTGCCCGGCGCCGCGGCGGCGAACAGCTCGTCGAGGGTGCGCGTGAGCGTGGCGTCGTCGAGGAACGCGGCGAGCCCGAGGAAGACCACCCCCACCGGCCGCCGCCCCCACCCGGGTACGAATCGATGCAGCTGGGCCGGGTCGATCGTGCCGATGTCGGTGGCGTCGCCGTAGCCGTAGCCCGCCCGGTCGCTGTCAGCGAGGATCCGCTGCCCCAGCCGGATGGTGACCGGGTCGACGTCGGTGTAGAGCACGGTGGCCTCGGCGGCGACCTCGTGCACGTTGCCCATCGTGGGCACCCCCGCGCCGAACACCAGGAACCCGTCCACGCCCTGCTCGACCATCGCCCGCACCGCCCGGCGCAGGAACGCCCGCAACTCCCGGAAGACCGGCGCGCACGGCCCGTACGCCTGCTCGAAGGCGGTCGCCGCGGCCACGTCGACGTCGAAGTGGTGTTTCCCGCCGAGCCAGAAGTCGATCATGCGAGCGGTGCTCGGCTCGTCCGGTTCATCCATCGACGACGCTCCTCCCCGTCCGGTCGCCGCCAGCGTACCGACCCGGGCCCGACCGGCGGTATCGCTCCGTCGCGCCGCCGCGCCCGCGATACTGGCTCGGCGGGAGGTGAGACGGGTGAACTCGGCGGACAGCGCGGCGGTGGTGGTCGGCGTGGACGGCTCGGAGCCGTCCCTGCGCGCGGTGCGCCTGGCCGCCGCCGAGGCCGTCCGCCGGCACCGGCCGCTGCGGGTGGTGCACGGGTTCATCTGGCCGGTGCTGCACGTGCCGGTCTCCCCCGCTCCCGACGCGCCGCCCGGCGCCGGACTGCGCCACCGGGCCGAGGAGCTGGTCGCCGCCGCGGTGGCCGAGGCCGAGGCGACCGCGCCCGGGCTGACGGTCTCCGGCGAGATCATCGACGGCGAGGCGTCCGCGGTGCTGGTGGGTGAGTCCCCCACCGCCGCGCTCATCGTGCTCGGCGACCGCGGGCTGGGCGGCTTCTCCGCGCTTGTCGTCGGCTCGGTGGCGGTGCAGGTCTGCGCGTACGCCGGCTGCCCGGTGCTCGTCGCCCGCGGCGACCAACGCCCCGACGAGCCGGTGCTGGTGGCGATGGACGGCTCGGCGGCGTCCCGGCTCGCCGCCGACTTCGCCGCCGAGACCGCGGTGGCGCGCGGCGTGCCGCTGCGCGCGGTGCACGCCTACCGGCACCCCGGCAGCAGCGGCCCCGGTGACATGCAACCCCTGGTGTACGACGAGGCGCAGCTGCACGCCGAGCAGGAGCGGATGCTCACCGGCTGGCTGGACGGGCTGACCGACCGCCACCCGGGGCTGCGGCTGACCTGGCGGGCGGCGCACGGCCGCGCCGGCGCGGTGCTCGCCGAGGCGTCCCGTTCGGCCCAACTGTTGGTCGTCGGGGGGCAGGGGCGCGGCGAGGTGACCGGCTTGCTGCTGGGGTCGGTGAGTCAGTCGGTGCTGCACCACGCCCGCTGCCCGGTCGCCGTGGTCCGCGGCCCCCGCTGACACCCCGGGGTTGGCCCCCCGCCAGACGGGTAGACGGCCGCGGTACGCCAACGGCGACGAAGGAGGCAGCAGATGCCAGGACCACGGCCGGGCAGCAACGCGTACGACAAGCAGCGGGCGCGGTTGCGCAACGCGATCGACGACTCCGGACGCCGGGTGCCCGACGGCAAGGCCAACCAGGTCGCGAACCGGATCCTGCAGGAGGATCGCGGCCAACGGGGCGTCGTACGCGGCGAGCGCACCTACGGCCCCAAGAGCGAGCGTGAACCAGGCGACCCGAAGTGAGGGGGGTCGACGTGGCCGACGGCGCCATCGCGGGCGCCGTCGGCAGCACCGCGCTCAACGTGGTCAGCTACCTGGACATCGCTCTGCGGGCACGGCCGGCGAGCAGCACACCGGAGCAGACCGTCGACCGGCTGGCCGGCATCGCGCACGTGGACCTGGGGTCGGGGCCCCGGGCGGCGAACCGCCGCTCGGGGCTCGGGCCCCTGATCGGCTACGGGCTGGGCATCGCCGCCGGCGTGGCGTTCGCGCTCTACGCCGGTGGTCGGCGCCAGCCACTGCCGATGGCCACCGGCGTGCTCGGCGCCGGCGTCATGGCGATGACCGACGGGTCCATCACCGCGCTGGGGATCAGCGATCCGCGCACCTGGCGGCGCTCCGACTGGATCTCCGACATCATCCCGCACCTGGCATACGGACTGACGGCCGCCGCCACCTGGAACAGGTTGCGGCGGCCGTCCGGTCACGGTCGTTAGGCCCGGGCGTCGCTGTCGTCCTCGGCGACCGGCTCACCCGCCGGGCCGTACGGCGACACCTGGCCCTTGGGCACCGGCCGACCGGCGTCTCCGCGCGACGTGCCGCGGTTGAGCGGATGCCCGGTCGGCTGGGGCCCCTTGCTGTCCTGACTCGTCGCTCCCTTGGCGTTGCGCCGGAACTCCTCCTGCTGCGGGTTGACCACGAGTGTCTCCCTCCGGGTACGGCAGGCGGCATCGACCGCCTCCACCGGCGGCATACCCGTCCGGCCGGGCGGCATTCCGGTCCCGCCCCGCGCCCGCAGGGCTAGCCGCGCCCAGGGTGGGTACCCACCCGGTGTGGGTGACGATCGAGCGGTGGTGCGGGTCCTGCTGGACCGGCGCAGCCACACGTACGCCGAGGAGGCCGGTATCCGGCTCGCCGACCGCCCCGGTCCGCTCTACCAGCTGCTGGTGCTGGCCACCCTGCTGAGCACCCGGATCCGGGCGTGCGTGGCGGTCGACGCCGCGCGGGAGCTGTTCGCGGCCGGCTACCGCACGCCGCAGGCGATGGAGGCGGCGAGCTGGCAGCAGCGGGTCGACGCGCTGGGCCGCGGTCATTACCGCCGCTACGACGAGCGCACCGCCACCATGCTCGGCACTGGCGCCCGGCTGTGTCTGGACCGCTGGCACGGCGACCTGCGGCGCCTGCACCGGGACGCCCAGGGCGACCCGGCCGGGCTGCGCCGACGGCTCACCGAGTTTCCCGGCATCGGGCCCACCGGCGCGGACATCTACCTGCGCGAGGCCCAGACGGTCTGGTCCGACCTGCGCCCGTACGCCGATCGTCGGGCCCTCGCCGGCGCGAAGCGGCTGGGCCTGCCGGGCTCACCGGACCGGCTGGCGGGGCTGGTCGCCGAACCGGACTTCGGCCGGCTCGCGTCGGCGCTGGTCCGGGTGGCGCTCGGCGAGGAGTCCGCGGGCGAGGTCACCCGTGTCGCCGCCGGGTGAGGCGCTCACTTGACCGGCTTGTCTCCCTGCGGTCGGGTCAGGTGCCACACGCCGAGCGCGGCGAGCAGCGCCAGGACGATGACCCCGCCGGAGATGCCACGGCCCTCCTCGGGGCTGCGGCCCGCGCTGCCGAAGTAGATCACCGCGAGACCGGCGAGCACGGTGACGAACGTACGCAACCCTCGGTCCTTCACGTACCGCACGGTAGGCGAGGAGCATCCGCTAGGGGGTGTTTCGCCCGTGTTGTCCCTCTTCTGGGCGACGCGCTCAGCGCTCGGCGACGAACCCGCGCAGCCGCACCCGCCGCACCGCCCGGTCGGCGACCTCCACCACCTCGATGGTCAACCCGGGCAACCGCACCGTCTCGCCCGGCTCACCCGGCAGGTGACCCAACCGGGCCAGCACCAGCCCGGCCACCGTCGTGTACTCCCGCGACAGCGGGAAGCTCAGTCGCACCCCCAGATCGGGCAGGTCGTGCAGGGGGAAGTCACCGGGCACCAGCAGCGCCCCGTCCGGCTCCCGGGCCACGCCGCGCACGTCGCGGTCGGTCTCGTCGTACAACTCGCCGACGACCTCGGCCAGCAGGTCCTCCAGCGTGACGATGCCGTCGATGCCGCCGTGCTCGTCGACGACGAGGGCCAGTTGCTGGTGTTCCTGGCGCAACCGGCGCAACGCGTCGGCCACCGGCAGGGTGACCGGCAGCAGCAACGGTGACCGGACCCGCTCCCCCACCGTCCCGGTGCCGGCCCGCACCAGATCGCGGATGTGCACCACGCCGACCACCTCGTCCAGACCGCCGGGGCCGGTCACCGGGGCGCGGGAGCGGCCTGCGGCGGCCAGCAGGCGTACCCCCTCGTCGGCGGCCACGTCGGTCGGCAGCGTGGTCACCTCCCGGCGGGCCACCAGGATCTCCCGCAGTGTCCGACCGGCGATGTCGAACGCGCCGGTCAGGATCTCCCGCTGCTGCGCCGACAGGCCACGCTGACTGACCAGCATCTCCCGCAACTCCTCCTCGGTCATCTCCTCCCGACTGGCCCGGGGGTCCCCGCCGGCCAGCCGGACCACCATGTCGGTGGCCCGACTGAGCAGCCACACCGCCGGGCGGGACACCCGGGCGAGCAGGTCCAGCGGCCCGGCGCTGAGCAACGCCCACCGCTCGGCCCGCTGCATGGCCAGCCGCTTGGGCGCCAACTCGCCCAGCACCAACGTGACGAAGGTCAGCGCCACGGTCACCAGCAGCACCGAGGCCGGGCGGGCCGCCGCGCCGAGGAAGCCCAACGGGCCGACCAGCGGCTGGGCGAGCGACACCGCCGCGGCAGCCGAGGCGAGGAACCCGGCCAGGGTGATGCCGAGCTGGATGGTGGCCAGATAGCGGTTCGGGTCCCGCGAGAGCCGGACCAGCCGGTCACCGGCGCGGGTCCGCCGACCCAACCGGCGCAGCTGCCCCTCCCGCAGCGTCACCAGCGCCATCTCGCTGCCGGAGAGCGCGGCGTTGACCAGCACCAGCACGGCCACCAGCGCCAACTGCCCCAGCTGACCGCCCACCGCCCACCCCCGTTGACCGCCTGAGGTCACCTAACCGCAGCGCGCCCGGCTCCGGGCCCCGTTTCCGGCCGGCGGGGCGCTCAGTCGACCTCCAGGTCGTCCAGCGAGATGGAGTGGGTCATCAGCCACCGGGCCAGCGCCGACATGCCGAACAGCCAGAGCGGCACCGACTCGGTGGGGCCGTTGGTCGCGTAGATGGCGAACCGCAGATCCGGCGCGCGGTACGCCTCGATCCGCCATTGGTGCTGCCGGTCCCGCCAGACCGCCGAAGGGTCCATGGCGTCACCGTAGGTGACCGCCGACGGTCGAGGGGCCGGTTAGCCCGGCACCACCGCGACGCCGAGCACGGCACGCGCGGCGGACACCAGCAGGACGATGCCGATCCCGGCGAGCAGCAGCCAACCGACGCCGCGCCACCCCGAGGCGCGAACGGGCGGCGGCACCGGCGGCGGCCGCCACATCTCCCGGTACGACCAGGCCAGCACGCCCACCCCGAACGGCAGGAGCCCGATCCAGTACCAGAACCACCGGGTGCCGACCAGCGGCGGGGCGCCGCCGACCAGCCGGACCAGCCACAGCAGGGTCACCGCGCCGGCGAGCAGCCCGGCGGCGTCGGCGATCCGGTGCGCGGCAGCGCCGGCGCTCTGCCACAGGTCCGCCGACGCGGCCAGTCTCGCGTCCAACCCGGCGGGCCGCTCCGTCGACTGCGGCCCGGCGGGCTCCGCCTGCGCGTCGGGCGGCTCGACGAAGGCGTACCGGACCCGGCCACTCGGCACGCTCCAGGCGATCATCGCGCCCTGCGGGTCGTACCGCGGCTGCGGCCGGCTGCCCCAGTACGCGTCGTCGTCGGCCCAGCCCGACGCCCGTTGGAAGCTCACCACCCGGCCCGCCGCCAGATCCCGGTCGAGCTGGCCCGCCGTCGCCTCGCGCGGCGCCACCCACCATGCCAGCGAAGCCCACAGCACCCACAGCAGCGGCAACCCCCAGCGCAGCGGGACCGAGACGACACCACGCCACCGGTCAGCGAACGGCCGCGACGGGGACAGGGACGGGGACAGCTCGGCCATCTGTTCACCCTGGCAGCCCGCCGCAATCCTGTCCGCCCCGGATCATCGCGGTGGCGCGCTCAGGTGACGACGACCCGGGCGTCGTCGGGCAGGCGGCGGGTGACGCCGCGGCGGTCCAGCAGCTCCAGCAGCGGCACCGCCACCCGGCGGGTGGTGTCCAACGCCTGCCGGGCCGCCGACAGGGTGAACGGCTGCGGCAGCCCTGCCAGCACGGTGACCGCCGCGTCGAGGGCGTCGGGCAGCAGCACCACCGTGTCGGCCAGCCGCAGCAGCGCGCCCGCGCGTACCGCCGCACCGATCTCCCGGGGGCCCAGGCCCAGGTCGACGAGGCGGTCCGCCTCGGGGGCGCGAAACGGCCGGTCGGCGTATTCGGCGCGGACCCGCTGCACGGCTCGGGCCACCGGCTCCGGCAGGGTGTCGACGGCGGCCGTGCCGATCCGCCCACCGTGGACCCGCAGCGGCGGGCGGATCAGCGCCTCGACCAGCGCCCGGTCGGGCAGAGCGAGGCGTTGACGCAGCGCGTCCACCGGCATGCCCGGCTCCAACGGGTGCTCCCGGGCGTACCGGCCGACCTCCTCGGTGAGCTGCTCGCCGAGCCGCTGCCAGTGCGCGGGGTCGGCCAGCCAGTCACCGGCCACCGGCGTGGCCTGCACCGGCACACCCATCCGGCGCAGCGCGCCGACCCGCACCAGCCGACGGCGGCGCAGCTCACCGGCCAGGTCGGGTCGACCGTCGAGGTCGGCGAGGACCGTCGCGCGGGCGGCGGCCGCGCCCCGCCGCGACAGCGGTGGCGGCGCCACGTCGAGGACCCGTACGCCGCCGGCCACGTGGTGTCGGCCGGGATCACGCAGCAGCGCCCGGTCGCCGACCAGCAGCGGCAACGGGCGGGCCAGCCGCAGCCGGACGGTGTCCGCGCCGAGCGGCCGGACCCGCACCGGCACCGCCGCCGACCCCACGTGCAGGGTGAGGGTGGCGGGCAGGTCGGCGGCCGGGTCGCCGGTGAGCCGTACGTCGATGACGTCGGTGTGATGGAACCGGCCCGGGGTGAGCAGCGCGTCGCCGCGGCCCAGCCGGTCACGGGGCGTACCGCGCAGGTTGACCGCCACCCGGGCCACGGCCGCCGCCTCCGGACGGGCCTCGCCGAGGGAGTGCAGGCCCCGAACCCGAACCAGTTCGTCGGCCCCGGCCAGCTCCAACTCGTCGCCGACGCGCAACCGGCCGGCGCCCAGCGTGCCGGTGACGACGGTGCCACTGCCCCGCACGGTGAAGCTGCGGTCCACCCAGAGGCGCACCGGGGCGTCCACTGTGGGGGCGGGCAGCCGGGCGGTGAGCCGCTCCAGCGCGGCCCGCAGCTCCGGCAGGCCGGCACCGGTCAGCCCACTGACCGCCACCGTCTCCACCGCGCCGAGGCTGCTCGCCCCGATCTCGGCGCGGGCCCGCTCCGCCGCCGGCGCGGGGTCGGCCAGGTCCGCGCGGGTCACCACCAGCAGGCCGTACCCGACGCCGAGCGCGTCGAGCGCGGCCAGGTGCTCGGCGGACTGCGGCATCCACCCCTCGTCGGCGGCGACCACGAGCAACGCGGCCGGCACCGGCCCGACCCCCGCGAGCATGTTCGGCACGAACCGCTCGTGCCCGGGCACGTCGACGAAGGCGATGGTGGCGCCGGACGGCAGCGTCGTCCAGGCGAAACCCAGGTCGATGGTCATGCCCCGGCGGCGTTCCTCGGCCCATCGGTCGGGTTCCATCCCGGTCAACGCCCGGACCAGGGTCGACTTGCCGTGGTCGACGTGCCCGGCGGTGGCGACGACGAACATGATCAGTCGTCCCCTCCGACGCGCAGCACGGCCGCCAGGACCGCCTCGTCGGCGTCGACGGGAACACAGCGCAGGTCGAGCAGGAGCCGGCCCCGCACCACCCGGCCGAGCACCGGCTGGTCACCGGTGCGCAGCGGCACGGCGTACCGCTCGGGCAGGCTCAGCGCCCACGAGTCCAGCTCGACGCCGGGGGCGCCGCCGCCGCCGACCACGGCGACCGCCGGGACGACCTCCGCCTTGCGTCCCTCCGCGCCGAGCCGGTCACGCAGCAGCTCCACCCGGCTGCGCAGAGCGGCCGGGTCGGCGTGCAGCGCGGTCCGCGTCGGCGTGTCCGGGCGGTGCAGGGTGACGGCCAGCGCGGCCAGGGTCAGCTTGTCCACGCGCAGCGCCCGGGCCAGCGGGTGGCGGCGTAGCCGTTCGACAAGCGCGGCGTCGCCGAGCAGCAGTCCGGCCTGGGGGCCGCCGAGCAGCTTGTCGCCGCTCGCGGTGACCAGGGCCGCGCCGGCGCGCAGGGTGCCGGCCGCGTCCGGCTCGTCGGGCAGCAGTGGATCCGGCGCGAGCAGCCCGGAGCCGATGTCGGCGACCACCGGCACGTCGAGCGTGGCCAGTTGGCGTACCGGTGTGGCCGAGGTGAAGCCGGTGATCTGGAAGTTCGACGGGTGCACCTTGAGCACGAAGCCGGTCTGCGGTCCGACGGCCGCGGCGTAGTCGTCGAGCGTGGTGCGGTTGGTGGTGCCCACCTCGCGCAGGCTGGCGCCGGTGCTCTCCAGCAGGTCCGGCAGGCGGAAACCGTCGCCGATCTCGACCAGTTCGCCTCGGCTGACGACGATCTCCCGGCCGGCGGCCAGCGCGGTGGCGGCCAGCACCAGCGCGGCGGCGCCGTTGTTGACCACGTGTACGGCGGCGGCGTCCGGCACGGCGGCGGCCAGCGCGTCCATCGCGTCCCGGCCACGACGTGCGCGTCGCCCCGTGCGCAGGTCCAGCTCGACGTCGGTGTGGCCGGCGGCCGCCACGACCGCGGCGACGGCGGCGGGTGACAGCGGCGCCCGACCCAGATTGGTGTGCAGCACGACGCCGGTGGCGTTGAGCACCGTCCGCGGACCCGGGGCGGGCAGCCCGGCGACCACGGCGTCGGGGACCTCGTCGGGCTCGATCTCACCGCGGCGGGCCCGCTCCTGCGCCTGGACGACGGCGGCCTTGACCCGGTCCCGGCCGAGGGTCGCGAGGGCCTCGGCCAGCCGCGGGTCGGCGAGCAGCGTGTCGGTGCGGGGCACCCGGCGTCGCGGGTCCACGCTGCCGTCGCGCATCACGTCACTCCTGCCGCCGTTGGCGGAGACGGACGGGAATCGAACCCGCCTGGCCCGGGTCCCGGACCACACCGGTTTTGAAGACCGGGAGGGGCACCAGCCGCCTGAACGCCTCCGTCGGACATTCGATCACAACGCCCAAGCGGCCGCTCAGTCAGCCGCCGGATCCACCCCGGTCCGTCGAGCATTCACCCGCTCGCGTTGCGGCACCACCGTGTAGCGCGGGTCGCGCGCCGACGCGACGCCACCGTAGAAGATGCCGAACCGGGTGGCCACCGACGCGCCCAGCAACGCGACCCCGGACAACGCGCCCGCCGCGCGGCTGCGCCGGCCGAGCAGCGCCCCGGCCACCCCGGCGACGGTCAGCAGCCGACCGGCGCGCAGCAGCCGACCGGGCCGCCCCGACCGGTAGGGCTCGCTGAGCAACCCCAAGCGGGTCTCCACCCGGTGCGCGCCGTACAGCTCCAGGGCCGCGCCGGCCACCGCCATCCGGCGGGCCGGCCCCGCCTGCGCCGGTGACGCGGCGAGCAGACCCACGCCGGCCCCGCTGGCCAGCGCGCTGCCCGCGAAGATGACCGGCAACTCGGGGTACGCCTCATGCCACGACGGCACCGCCGTGTCGGCGAGCAGCACCCCGGTGTACGTGGCCAGCGCCGGCGCGGTGGCGGCGGCGACGATCCCGGCGGCGTGCCCGACCGGCGGCAGTGCCCGCCCGGCCAACCCGAGCAGCCCGCGGCGGGGCAGCAGGCCGGCGCCCTCGGCGATCGCGGCGACCCCGGCGGCCGGCCCGAACGCGGTGAGGATCCAGGTGCCCACCGACATCGGCGAAGTTGGTTTGGCCACCCGCAGCATGTGGTGGAACCGCTCCGGCCGGCCCAGGTCCCGGATCAGGAAGACGGCGCTGGCGCTGACGGCGCCCAACGCGGTGACCCGGCCGGCGCGGCGCAGCACCGGCCGGCCGGTGAGCTGCCCTCCCGCGGCGAGCAGCGACGAGCCGGCGGCCAGCCCGCCGGTGAACAGGTACGCGGCGATGTCCCACTTCCAGACCGGCGCCTTCAGGATGGGCCGCCCGTAGTACGACGTGAACTCGGCCTCCGGAACCCGCAGCTCCTCGCCGCCGCCCCGGCCGCGCCGCCGGCCCGCCCGCCGGGCCGGGTCGCCGCCGGGCTGCCGTGCGACCGAGTCACCACCGGGCTGCCGTGCGGCCATCTCGTCGCGGGCGTTGATGAACCGGCGGAACCGATCGCCCACCCGGGGGCGCTCTGTGCTCACGAGGATCCTCCGACGACGAACGCGGCGACGGTCGCCGCCGTCATGGCCAGCGCGGCGAGGCCGGCGCGTTTCCACATCGCCGGCAGATCCCGCGTCGTCACCACCGGATCCGGCGGCAACCCGTACACCTCCGGCTCATCCAGCAACAGGAAGAACGCCCCGTCACCACCCACACCGTCGTTCGGATCCTCCCCGTACAGACGCGCCTCCGACACCCCCTGCTCATGCAACGTGTCCACCCGCTGCGCCGCCCGCTCCCGCAACTCGTCCAGGGGCCCGTACTGGATCGACTCCGTCGGACACGCCTGCGCACACGCCGGCGTCATCCCCGCACCCAACCGGTCATAACACAGCGTGCACTTCCACGCCCGACCATCACCCTTACGCTGATCGATCACCCCATACGGACACGCCGAAATGCAGTACCCACACCCATTACAGATGTCCTCCTGCACCACCACCGTCCCGAACTCCGTCCGGAACAACGAACCCGTCGGACACACATCCAAACAAGCCGCATGCGTGCAGTGCTTACACACATCCGACATCATCAACCACCGAAAATCCGACCGCTGCTCCACACCAGTGCCCCGCCCCGGCGGCTGCCCACCCGGCATCCCCAGGAACTGCGGGCCCGCGCCGCCGTTGGCGCCGGTGGGGCCGTCTCGGGTGACGGTGGGGTGTGTGCCGTGCGCGGCGGCCGGGTCGCCGAGCACGTCGACCCGGCCGCCGGGCACCGACTCTCCGTTGGTCGGGGTGCCGGTGGCCATGCGGGCGGCGGCCGACGGTGACCCGGGCGGCAGGCCCGGGTCGGTGCCGGTCGGGCCGCTGGCGCCGGCGGCGACCGCCGCCGACGCCGCGCTGACCGTCGCGCCGGTCGGCGTACCCGCGAACGCGGCACCGCCGTGCCCCGCCGGGCGTGGCTGCTCGATGAAAGCGACGTGCCGCCACGAATTCGCGGTCAACGCCCCGGTGTTGTCGTACGACATACCCAGCAGATCCAGACCACTCTCCGGAACGCCGTTCCACTCCTTGCAGGCCACCTCGCACGCCTTGCACCCGATACACACGCTCGTGTCGGTGAAGAACCCCATCCGCGGCGGCGCGTCCACATAACCGGCGTCCGGCGCCGGATCGAGCGGCCCGTAGAGGCTGTTCGGGTCAGGAGCCATCGCGCCCCTCCACGTCCTGGTCGGTGGTGACGGCCGGCGCGTGTCCGCCCGGTGTGATCCCGGCCCGCCGCTGGTAGTCGGCGACCAGGTCGAGCAACGCCGTCCCGGTGGGCCGGCGGCCCGACCGGACGTCACAGGTACCGATCTTGCTCTCCTGGATGAGGACGTTGGGGTCGAGGGTGATGCCGAACAGGTCGTTGGCCGAGTCGCCGGTGACCAGACCCTCGTAACCGAAGTGGTACGGCAGCCACAGCTGGTGGATGATCCGACCGTCGACCCGCAGCGGCGTGAGTCGATCGGTCACCAGCACCTTCGCCTCGATCACCGCGCGCCCGCTGACCAGGTGCGCCCACCCCAGATGCGCCAACCCGACCTCGGCGGCCAACTCGGGCGACACCTCGACGAACATCTCCGGCTGCAACTCGGCCAGCGGGCGCACCGTGCGGCTCATCCCACCGGCGGTGTGGTGCTCGGTGAGCCGGCTGACCGTGAACACGTACGGGAAGACCTGGCTGTGTTCCTCGGGCGGGCTCGGGTTGACCGAGTTCACCGGATGCGCGTACGACTTGCGGGTCGGGTTGGCCTGCTGCCGGTAGAGCGGGTTGCGCACCGGCGACTCCACCGGCTCGTAGTGCGTTGGCAGCGGCCCGTCCAGCACGCCGCTGGGCGCGTAGAGCCAGCCCTTGCCGTCGCCCTGCATGACGAACGGATCGTCGCCGGCGATCCCCTCCGGCCCGGACGCGCCGGCCGGCGGCCGGTACGACGGAGGCTTGGTCTTCTCGAAGTCCGGCACGTCGTAGCCGGTCCACTCGGCCTTCTCCGCGTCCCACCACACGTAGCGTTTGCGTTCACTCCACGGGTTGCCGTCCGGGTCGGCCGAGGCGCGGTTGTAGAGGATGCGGCGGTTCGCCGGCCAGGCCCAGCCCCACTCGGCGGCCACCCAGTCCTGCTCGTGTCGGGACTTGCGGCGGGCGGCCTGGTTGACGCCGTCGGCGTACACGCCCGTGTAGATCCAGCAGCCGATCGCGGTGGAGCCGTCCGCACGGGCCTCGGCAAAACTGGACAACGGACGGCCGGTCGTCACGTCGTACCCGTTGATCTCCCGCAGGACCGACTCGGCGCTCGGCTCGGCGTGCGGACCGTGCGTGGGGTAGTCCCAGGTGAGGTCGAGCAGCGCACGGTCACGCGGCAGCGTCGAGTCGGCCAGCTTCTCCCGCAGCTTGCGGCCGAGGTGGTAGAAGAACCACAGCTCGGATCGGGCGTCGCCCGGCGGCTCGACGGCCTTCTCCCGCCACTGCAACAACCGCTGCGTCTGGGTGAACGTGCCTTCCTTCTCGACGTGCGAGGCGGCCGGCAGGAAGAACACCTCGGTACGACATTCCTCGGGCACAATCTCGCCGGTGGCCACCTCGGGACCGTTCTGCCAGAAGGTCGCGCTTTCGATCATGAACAGGTCCCGCACGACCAGCCAGTCCAGATTCGCCATGCCCAGGCGCTGCGCCCGGCCGTGCGCCGAGCCCACCGCCGGGTTCTGCCCGAGCAGGAAGTACCCCTTGACCTTCCCATCGATCATGTCCAGCACCTGCTGATAGGTGCCGTGGTCACCGGTCAGTCGGGGCAGGTAGCCGTAGCAGTAGTCGTTCTCCGGCGTCGCCGCGTCACCCCAGTACGCCTTGAGCAGGCTGGCGGCGAACGACTCGGCGTTGCCCCAGAAGCCCTTCTGGCCGGGGTGCCGGATGCTGTCCACCCACTCGCCGAACGTCGGGTGGTCGGCGTGGTGCGGCATCGGCAAATAGCCGGGCAGCAAATTGAACAGGGTCGGGATGTCCGTCGAACCCTGGATGCTGGCGTGACCGCGCAGGGCCATCACCCCCCCGCCCGGGCGGCCCATGTTGCCCAGCAGCAACTGGATGATCGCCCCGGTACGGATGTACTGCACGCCCACACTGTGCTGCGTCCACCCCACCGAGTAGATCAGCATGCCGGTGCGGTCCCGGCCCGAGTTCGCCGTCCACGCCTGCGCCAGTTCGAGGAACTTCTCCTGCGGAATGCCGCAGACCCGCTCCACCATCTCCGGCGTGTAGCGGGAGAAGTGCCGCTTGAGGATCTGGTAAACGCAGCGCGGATGCTGCAACGTCTCGTCCCGCTGCGTCTGCCCGCCCACCGGCGCGCCGTGCGACTCGTGCGCCAACCCCGCGGCGTTGTCGCGCTCCTGGGCGGTGTGTCCGCTGCCGGAGGAGCTCTCGTGACCCTCGTACTGCCAGCTGTCCTGCACGTAGCTGCCGGTCTCCGGGTCGAAGCCGGAGAAGAAGCCGTCGCCGGCCTCGGTGTCGCTGAACTGCTCGCTGACGATCGTCGCCGCGTTGGTGTAGGCGAGCACGTACTCGCGGAAGTCCAGCTCGTTGTCCAGGATGTAGCGCACCACGCCGCCGAGCAGCGCGATGTCGGTGCCCGCCCGGATCGGCAGGTACGCGTCGGAGACCGCGCTCGTACGGGTGAACCGTGGGTCGACATGGAACACCTTCGCCCCACGACGCTTGGCCTCCATCACCCACTGGAAACCCACCGGGTGCGCTTCGGCCATGTTCGAACCCTGGATGACGATGACGTCAGCGTTGGCGATGTCCTGCTGGAAATCCGTCGCACCGCCACGACCGAAGCTGGCCCCCAGACCGGGGACGGTGGCGGAGTGTCAAATACGGGCCTGGTTCTCGATCTGCAGCGCCCCCATCGCGGTGAACAACTTCTTGATGAGGTAGTTCTCCTCGTTGTCCAGCGTCGCCCCGCCCAGACTGGAGATCCCCAACGTCCGGTTGAGCGGCCGGCCCTGCTCGTCGACGTCCTCCCAGGTCTGCTCGCGGGCGGCGAGGATCCGGTCGGCGATCATGTCGAGCGCGGTGTCGAGGTCCAGGTCTTCCCACTGCGTCGAGTACGGCCGCCGGTAGCGGACCGTCGTCTGCCGCAACGGACTGGTCACCAGACTCTTGCTCGCCGAACCCTTCGGACACAACCGACCTCGCGAGATAGGACTGTCCGGATCACCCTCGATCTGCGTGACCTGCCCGTCCTTGACGAACACCCGCTGCCCACACCCCACCGCGCAGTACGGACAGACGGACCGGGCCACGCTCTCGGCGGTCTCGGTGCGGGCGGTCAGGCCAGCCGAGCGCGCGGACTTCGCCGCCGCGCCCCGGCCCAACGGGTCCGTGCCGGTGAGCTGCCGATACACCGGCCAGCCCTCGATGAACGTCCGCAGACCCATCCCCGACACCCCCTCCCACGCGAGCGACCTCACGAACATAAGTCAGATGAGGAGTCTTCGCTAATCGAGAGGGTGGCGTCGCGGCACCGTCACTCGGTGCGCAGGCTCCATCTCAGCGCGGGGATCATCACGGCCGCGGGAACGAGGTGCAGTCCGGCAAGGGCGGTGACGGTGGCGGCGCTGCCCCCGCAGAGCAGGGGCGCGACCAACGAGATCGCGGTCAGCGACACCGCCGTCCACACCCATCGCGCGGCGGGGCGCACGCTCCACCGCAGCAGAGCGGCGGCGATGACGATGCCCACGACCGAGAAGACGCCGGTCACCACGGCGAACCCGGGTGTCGGGATCGTCTCGCCACCAGCGGGGACCGCGAAGTCGACGCCGGCGGCCCGGGCGAGCGCGGCGGCGACGGTGGTGGCCAGCACCGCGACCAGCGTGGCGAGGAGCCCGACACCGGCGAGCCGGCGCAGTCGGTGGGTACGGCTGGTCCGGCCCGACGCCGGGGCCGCGGCGCTCACCTGGCACCGTCCGACGGGAGGCGCTGCGGCAGCCCGAGCCGCGCGAACTGGTCGTCGTGGAAGATGACGATCTCGGCGACCGCCCCGCCGGTGACGCGCAGGACGTCGATGGTCAGCGGCAGGTACGCGCCCTCGGACTCCCGCCACAGGTAGAAGGCGACGGCGGGCTGCCGGTTCACGGCGGTCGAGACGCCGCGTAGGCGTCCCAGGTCGGCGAACCCATCCTGGATCCAGTCGTCCAGCACCGCGTCGCGGCCGACGTGGACGCCGGGAGTGGGCGGCATCGAACAGCGGACGTCGTCGCGCAGCATGGCGGCGAGCGCGTCGATGTCCTTGGCCACGCTCGCGTCGGTGAAGCGGCGCACCAGCTCGCGCGTCCCGGCGTCCTCCTCGCCGCCGGTCCAGTCCTGCCGCTCGGCGGGCAGGTGCTCGCGCATGCCGGCGCGGGCCCGTTGCAGCGCGCTGTTCACCGAGTTGACGGAGTCCCCGAGCAGCTCCGCGACGTCCTTCGCCGGCCAGCCCAGCACGTCCCGCAGGATCAACACGGCCCGGGGGCGCGGCGCGAGGTGCTGGACCGCCACCAGGTACGCCAGCTCGATCGTCTCCCGCGCGACCGCGACGGTCTCCGGCTCGTCCGCGTCTCCCGCCGGCAGCTCGTCGAGCAGCCGGTCCGGGTACGGCTGCAACCACCGCACCTCGCCGCCGGTCGCAGGCTCCGGGCGGCGCCTGGCGAGCAGGTCCAGGCAGGCGTTCGTGGCGATCCGGTACAGCCAGGCCCGGAACGACGACCGCCCCGCGAAGGTCTCCCGCCGCCGCCACGCGCGCAGCAACGTCTCCTGCACGGCGTCCTCGGCATCCTCGAACGACCCCAGCATCCGGTAGCAGTGCACGTGCAGCTCCCGCCGGTGCCGACCCGCCAGCCCTACGAAGGCCGGCTCGTCGACCCCACCCATCTGCTCGTCCGTGTGCGCACTCGTCACGTCATGCTCCCGTCTCGTCGTGTCCCGTCGCAGGTATGACGGGTGCGGGCGCGACAACTCATCACCGGGCCGGACGATCCTCCTAGGTAGGCGGCGACCCGGCCGAGCAGGTTGCGCCCGGACGGGTTGTAGTCCCGGAACCGGCCGAACGTCTCGCGCTCCTGGCTGGAACGGATGAACTGGTCATCGGTCCACTCCTGACCGACCGGCAGGTATCGCCGCGCGTTCGCGAGGCCGTCCAGTTGATGCAACACGTGGTAGGCGATCAGGTACTCACCGAACGTCGCGTGCAGGAGTCGTAGCTGCTGCCGGTGACGAGACTGCTGTTGACGTCCGCCGCGTGGATGAAGAAGAACCGGGCGATCGTACGGATCGCCGGGTCCAGCGGGCGGGACAACCGCTTCCGGTTCCCGGTGTACGCGGCCGACGACAGCAGCATCGGCGCCAGGTCGGCGTCCAGGTCCTGGCCACTGACCGACTGCTGCCCCCGGTTGAACATGGCGAACGCCGCGATTCCGAGTTGCCACAGCTCGCGGTCCGCCTGGGCGGCGGCCTCGTCGCCCTCCAGCGGTCGACCCGCCGGCCGGGGCGCCTTGGTGACCTCACGACTCACGTAGCCGTTGAGCAGCCACTGGTAGAGCTGCCCCTGCGTGACCTGACCGGCGCCGTCCACCGGCGGGTCGTCCGTCGCCCCGAAGATCGCCAGCATGAGCAGGAGCAGCGGCTGACGGGCCAGCTCGCCCATCGACCACACGGCGTCCGCGGCGAGCGGTTTGACCGTCGCGTTGGCGATCGGCTCCCGATTGACCTCGTTCCACATGTCGACCCACGCGCCGACCTGCTCGTGGTCGAAATCGCGCAACTTGACCACCAGCGAGCCGGCCGGGATGTTCGCGATGTTGGCGATGTTGGCGACGACGGTACGGGAGGTCACCACGACGGCGACCGGCGAACCGATCGACGCCTCCTTTCCTGGAACTCCTGCACCTCGTGCAGGAAGCCGGACTCGGTCGCGCCGGTGGCCTGCATCAGTTCGTCCAGACCGTCCAGGAGGACCACTCTGGTGACGTCCTGACTGGCGTCGGACAGCTGACGCCACCGCACACTTTCCGGCGCCCGGATGACCGAGAATCACCAGCGGGCGCTCCGCGCTGCGAGCCGAGGCGAAGTACGCGGCGAGAAAATGATCCAGCCGGTGCCCGTTCCGCTGCTGCTTCCACCACTCCTCCTCCCAGGTACGGGACTGACCGTCGGTGACGGCCCACTGGAAGTGCGGATTTACGTAACCCGATTCGGTGGTCGGCATCCGCAGGCCCGACATCTGATCCATCTCGGTGACCTGGGCGATCGGCTCCGACAGGAGATGGCGGTTACGCCGCGCCATGATCGTCCGGTCGGGTCCGTGCTGCCTGTTCGCCAGGTACGGCAGGTCGTTGAGGAGCTGCTCCATGAGCGCGAGCGACCGTTGCTGGAACTGCACGGACGTGCGGTGCGCGGCCTCCTGGGTCGCCGCCACGAACCCGATCTGGTCCAGCAACGCCCACATGCCGAATTCCGGCACGTCGGCGGCCAGTCGACGGTAGTCGTCGCGGTAGGTTCTGATCGCGCTGTCGACGATGCGCGCCTGGATCAAATGCCCGAACTGGTAGCCCAGGTCAACCTCGATCTTCTCCCAGGCGGCGAGGCCCCGGAAGAAACCCAGACAGCGCTCCGTCATCGACTCGTAGAACGGGATCACCGAGGCCATCAGGTTGGCCTCGAACCCACAGCCCGCCCACGGCAGCGGCAGTTCCACCCCCAGCAGGTACGAAACGATGGTGTCGTGCGTGACAGCGCCCCCGCCGGGAACCATCTTCTGTTTCTCGACCTCGGTGAGACGGAGGCTCGAGTACCCCTTGCCCACCACCTCGTTCAGGGCAGTGAAGAACGCGCCCGCCACCACCGCGGTGTGCGCGGCCGCGATCAATTCGTGCCGTTCCCGACCCTTCGCGCCGAAGGGTACGGTCACGGAAACGCTCGACGGCCATCGTGATCTGCTGGACCAGCTCGTTCTTCTGGTCGATCCATCCCCACGCGGCGCTGATCGCCGGCAACAGGGCGCCAGCGCCGCCGCTGCCGAGAGCCGCCAATCCCAGCAGGCTGCCGAGCTTCTCACTCCACCCCGCGTCGTGCTTGCCGAGAATTCGGCGGGCGGTTTCGAACGACATTGACGAACCGCTCACCGCGAGTCCCTTCAGATGACACCGGGAAGCGGCCACCCTAGCCCTGAAGAACCGGGCGAGCTGTCGGTTATCCGGCAGCTCTCCTCAACCACGCCGGGACGTGCGCGCAGGCCGAGGAAGGTCGCTTGAGCGACACCGGGACCGGCGGGCGTTACCCTGACAGCATGCAGGCCGTCTCGCCCACCGCGACCGGCGTGGTCTTCCTGGCCCGCCCGGGTCGTCCGGCCGTGGTGGCGCGCACCCTCACCGAGCTCACCGGCCCCACCCACGGCGTCGTCGAGCTGCCGGTGCGGCTGATGTGGAACGCCGAGCGCACCTTCGACCTCGGCGACCCCGACCAGCTGCTCTGGATGTACGAGAACGTGCTGCGCGAGACCGCCAGCGCCGACGACCTGCGCATCCTGATCAACGGCCGGACACTGCGCCGGGTGTGGCGGTTGCTCAACCTGCCCCGGGGCGTCCGCCTCGCCTGGGAGAGCCGGCACCGCGGCCTGCGCGCGGCGTGATCGCACCACATCTGCACGAGTTCTACCGGGAGGTGGCCCGGGTGGCGCTGACCGCCGCCGGGCCGTACCGGTTCGTGCTGGGTGGCGGGGTGGCCTGGGCCGCGCACGGCCTGGTCGCCCGGCCGACCGAGGACGTGGACCTCTTCGCCGACGTCGAGGGTGCTGCCGCGGCGGCCACCGCCGGGGTGCGCGTGGCGCTGGAGCGGGCCGGGTTCACCGTCACAGACGCCGACCCGGACAGCGAGCTCGCCGATCTGTTCGACGGGTACGGCCAGGACATGAAGGACTTCGTCGTGAGCCGCGACGGGCGGCAGATCCGGCTCAGCCTGGCCCGGCTGGACCGGCAGCAGAGCCCGGTGGTGATGGACCTCGGCCCGGTGATGGACGTGCGCGACCTGGTCGCCAACAAGATCGCGGCGTTGGTCAACCGGCGGGAGGTCCGAGACTTCATCGACGTGGCGGCGGCCCTGGAGCACTACGACGTGACGCAACTGCTGATGCTCGCCCGGCAGGTCGACCCCGCGCTGGACCCGGCCGACGTACGGGCCGCCGGGCGTTACCTGGACCGGCTGTCCGACAAGCGTTTCGGCCGCTACGGCCTGGACGCCGACGACGTCGCCCGGGTGCGCCACCGCTTCACCACCTGGCCCCGCTGACGCCACCGCCCGCGAACCCGTACTTCTTCTTCCTCGCACCGTGCGGGCGGCTCCCCCGCGACCTCGTCGAGAGCGCCCTACCCTGCGACGGCCTGCGAAAACCGGGGCTGGCGTGGCGCAAGTGACAGGCGCTGGCTATGGTGCGCGAGGCGCTCACGAGGCGCGTCCACCCCCATGGAAAGGCACGTCATGACCTCTGGATCCGGTCCGTCGCGTCGCCAGGTGCTCGCCGTCGCCGCCGCGGCGGCGACCGCCCCGCTGATCGCCGCCGCCCCCGCGCAGGCGGCGGGCGCGACCCGGTCGCGCACCTGGGACCTCACGCTGCTCGGCACGTCGGACACCCACGGCAACGTCTACAACTGGGACTACTACCGCGACGCCGAGTACGACGACAGCAAGCACAACGACATCGGTGTCGCGAAGCTGGCGACCCTGATCAACCAGATCCGCGCCGAGCGGCGCGGCAAGGCCACCCTGGTCCTCGACGCCGGCGACACCATCCAGGGCACCCCCCTCGCCACGTACTACGCCAAGCAGGAGCCGATCACCGCCACCGGCGAGAAGCACCCGATGGCCCGGGCCATGAACGTCATCGACTACGACGCCGTGACGCTGGGCAACCACGAGTTCAACTACGGCCTGCCGTTGCTGGACCTGTGGATCCGCCAGCTCGGCTTCCCGGCGCTCGCCGCGAACGCGATCAACGCGAAGACCGGCAAGCCCGCCTTCCTGCCGTACGTCATCAAGAAGGTCTCCCTCGGCTTCGCGGCGCCGACCCTGCGGGTCGGCATCCTCGGCCTGACCAACCCCGGCGTGGCCATCTGGGACAAGGGCAACGTCGAGGGCAGGCTGCGCTTCGACGACATGGTGGCGACCGCCGCGAAGTGGGTGCCGATCATGCGGGCCCGCGGCGCGGACCTCGTGCTGATCTCCGCCCACGGCGGCGACAGCGGCACCTCCAGCTACGGCCCGGAGCTGCCGAACGAGAACCCGGTGGCGCTCATCGCCCAGCAGGTGCCGGGGATCGACGCGATCCTCTTCGGGCACGCCCACAACGAGGTGGTCGAGCGGTTCGTCACCAACGAGCGGACCGGCGCGCAGGTGCTGCTCTCCGAGCCGTCGAAGTGGGGCCAGCGGCTCACCCGGATGGACTTCACCCTCGCCCGTGAGCATGGCCGCTGGACGATCACCAAGAAGGCCGCCACCATGCTGAACACCAACACGGTGGCCGAGGACCCGAAGGTGCTCGCCGCCGTGCGGGCCCAACACCAGAAGACCATCGCGTACGTGAACCAGGTGGTGGCCCAGGCAACCGTGGAGATGTCCACGGTGGAGTCCCGGTACAAGGACACCCCCATCCTGGATTTCATCAACCACGTCCAGGCCGAGACCGTCACGAAGGCGCTGGCCGGCACGCAGTACGCCAGCCTGCCGGTGCTGTCGCAGGCCTCGCCGTTCAGCCGTACCGCGGTCTTCCCCGCCGGCGACGTCAAGATCCGTGACGTGGCCGGGTTGTACGTGTTCGACAACACGCTCGAAGCGGTCGTGCTCAGCGGTGCCGAGGTGCGCGCGTACCTGGAGTACTCGGCGAAGTACTTCCGGACCCTCGCCCCGGGCGCACCGGTCGACCCGGAGCAGATCAACGACCCGTCGGTGCCGGACTACAACTACGACGCGCTCTCCGGCCTGGACTACGACATCGACATCTCCAAGCCGGTCGGCCAGCGGATCACCCGGCTGGTGCTGCCCGGCACCGACACCCCGGTGGCGGACGACGCGCAGTTCGTGATGGCGGTGAACAACTACCGGCGCAGCGGCGGCGGCAACTTCCCCGGCATCGTGAAGACCCAGGTCTACAACGCGCAGCAGGAGATCCGCCAGCTGCTCATCGACTGGGCGCAGGCCAAGGGGACGATCAACCCGGCCGACTTCTTCCAGCCCAACTGGCGACTGGTACGCGAGGGCGTGCCGGTCTTCTGATCGCAGAACGTCGGCGGGCCGTGGGTGGCGACACCCCGGCCCGCCTGCTCGTCTCTCAGCCCTGCCCGTTCCAGTCTCAGCCCTGCACGTTCCAGCGGATCGGGTCCTCGGCCTTCTCCGGCCGGTCCCGCCCGGGATCGGTCTCGGTCAGCGCGACCCGCTCGTCCGGGCGAACGGCGGGCGGCAACTCCCCGAACCGGATGTGGCGCAGGAACGCGTACTCGTCCTCGGTGAACGGTTGCTCGGCCATCGGCACCCCCTCCTGCCCTGCCATTGTCTGACGGCGGGCGGCCCACAGCACCGGTCTGTCGGTTGACAGTCCCCTCGACCGTCGGGTGCGGCCCGACACACCCTGTACGGCATCCTAGGATCCTGGGTGTATGGCCTGAGGCAACGCGCCGTCGGCAGGGGCGGTCGGCAGGGACGGTCGAGCGGGCTGGCGCAGGCGAGGCGGGCCGGCGGGCCTGCGGACCGCCGGGCTGTTGCTCAGGGGTGGATGCTGGCGGCCGGCCGGCGCGGGGCGGGCAGCCGGTCCAACACCGCGAGCGCCGCCCGGACCGGTCGACGTCGCAGCATGTCGTCGAAACTCGCCCGACCCTGACAGAAACGGACGAACATCCGCCAACCCGGCGGGGTCGCCAACAGAGCGTGGAAGACCTCCGGGCGGCGGGTGAACAGGTCGAGCAGCCGGAACCCCGCCCGCATCTCCGGCGTCAGGCCCTCGGTGACCGCCCGCTCGTACCCGGCCAGATCACCGTCGGCGACCGCCGCGCCGGCCATCTCCCCCGAGCGCAACGCGAAGCTGATGCCCTCGCGGCTCCACGGCTCCAACAGCCCGGCGGCATCCCCCGCCACCAACACACGGCCGTTGCGCAATGGGGAGTCCTCCGCACGGCAACGGGTCAGGTGACCCGAGTCGTGCTCCGCCGGCAGCCCGGTCAGGCCCAACCGGTCGACGAACTCCCGCAGGTAGGCGCGCGTCCCCTCCCCCGCCCCCCGGCCCGCGATCACACCGACGGTCAACCGGTCGCCCTTCGGGAACACCCAGGCGTACGAGCCCGGCATCGCCCCCCAGTCCAGCAGCAGTCGCCCGCGCCAGCGCTCCTGCTCGGCGGGCGGCACCGGCACCTCCAACTCCAGCCCCAGGTCCACCTGCCGGTAGCGCACACCCACGTGTCGGGCCGTCACCCCCGAGGAACCGTCCGCACCGATCACCGTGCGGGCCGTGAGCGTCGTACCGTCGGCCAGCCGCAGGCGTACCCCCTCGGGGTCCTGCTCGATCGCGCGGACCGCGACCTGCTCCCGCATCTGCGCGCCGGCAGCGACCGCCGCCGCGCGCAGCCGGTCGTCGAACTCCTCGCGGCGCACCATGGTCACCACCGGACTGCCGTTGCGGCGGGTGAACTCCCGCCGGCCGTCGCGGGTGAACGTCACCCGGTCCACCCGGTCGTGCGCCGGCACCTCGATGCGGCCGCGCACGGCCGCCAGCGACGTGCCGATCAGGCCACCGCCACACGTCTTGTACCGCGGGTGCGCGGCCCGCTCGACAACCAGCGTACGAACGCCGGCGCGGGCCGCGGCGTGTGCCGCGGAGAGCCCGGCGGGGCCGGCGCCGACGACGACGAGATCCCAGACGATCACGGTTGCAGCCTAGGGCACCCTCCGCTGCGCGGCCCGGGCACGGCGAGCTGCCAAACGCCCGATCGGGTGGGCATCTTCGGTCAGGCAGGGGGTAACCGACGTGACGCGACCGTCCGCGCGGGAGCGGACGAGCAGAGGAGGAGATCATGCAGCGGGTTCAGCTGTCGGAGATCGAGCAGCGCGTGTACCAGGCGGTCACCGCCCTCGAAGCACGTGGCCAGGTCCCCTATCCGGACCTGATCGCCGAAGGATCCGGTCTGACCGAGGAGCAGGTGCACACCCCACTGCACGAACTCACCCAGAAGGGCCTGCTGCACCGCGAGGACTCGCCGATGGCCGGCCTCGACTTCGGCCCCCGATTCTGCGCCCGTCAGATGGCGTGACCCCCGACGGTTGGCCCCCGCCTGCCGGGGTAGCGGTCAGGGATGCATGATCGACCGTCAACGGGGGGCAGCATGAGCGCGGCGCACGAGCCGCAGCCGGTCGACGCGGCCGAGAACCGCCGACGCTGGCAGGCCGTCGGTGTCGGGCTGGTCGCCGCGTTCATGACGCTGCTCGACGTGAGCATCGTCAACGTCGCGGTGCCGTCCATCGACCGCGCGCTGCACGCCTCCCCGAGCGACCTGCAGTGGGTCCTCTCCGGGTACGCGCTGACCTTCGGGCTGGTGCTCGTACCGGCCGGCCGCTTCGGTGACTTCCGCGGGCGGCGCAACGCGTTCGTCTTCGGCATCGCGCTGTTCACCCTGACCAGCGCGCTCGCCGGCCTGGCCACGTCCCCCACCTGGCTGGTCGCCGCCCGGCTGCTCCAGGGCGCCGCCGCCGGCATCATCAACCCGCAGGTGATCGGGTTGATCCAACAGCTGTTCCGCGGGCCGGAACGAGCCCGTCCGTTCGGTCTGCTCGGCGCGACCATCGGCATCTCCACCGCCGTCGGGCCGCTGCTCGGCGGGCTGCTCATCGCCCTGGGCGGCGAGGAGCACGGCTGGCGGTGGGTCTTCTTCGTCAACGTGCCGGTCGGCATCGTCGCGGTGATCCTCGGGTGGCGGCTGCTGCCCGGTCGACCCGCCGGGCAGCCCGGCCGACGCCGACTCGACCCGGTCGGTGTGCTGCTGCTCGGCGTCGGCGTGGTGCTGATCCTGCTGCCACTCGTACAGGAGCAGCAGTGGCGTACGCCGTGGAAGTGGGCGCTCATCCCGGCCGGCCTGGCGGTGCTGGTCGCCTTCGGGCTGTGGGAACGGTGGTACGCGCGGCACCGCGAACCCCTGTTCAACCTGCGGCTGTTCACCTTCCAGTCGTACACACTCGGATCGCTCATCGCGCTGGTCTACTTCGGTGGGTTCACCGCGATCTTCTTCATCTTCACCCTGTTCCTGCAGAACGGGCTCGGCTACAGCGCGCTCGTCGCCGGTCTCGCCATCACCCCGTTCGCGCTCGGGTCCGCCGCCGCGTCCGCGCTGGGGGGACGCATCGTCAACCGCTTCGGCCGTCCCCTGGTCGCCATCGGACTGCTCGGCGTGGTGGTCGGCCTGGCCGCCACGGTGCTCGCACTGCGCCTCGCGCCCGACGCCCCGGCGCCCTGGGTCACCGCCGCGCCGCTGCTCGTCGCCGGTATCGGCAGCGGACTGGTCATCGCCCCCAACCAGACACTCACCCTCGCCCAGGTGCCCGTTCCCCAGGCAGGCAGCGGGGCCGGCATGCTCCAGACCGGCCAGCGGATCGGGGCGGCGGCCGGCATCGCCGCCGTCGGCTCGATGTTCTTCTCCTCGCTCACCGACAGTCGCGGCAACTGGACGTCGGCCTTCGAGAAATCGCTACTGCTCGCCACGGGGATCATCGCGCTCGCGCTGGTCGCCGCGCTGATCGACATCCTCCGCGGGCACCACGACTGAAAATCCCGGGAGCACGCGCGCCGCGCAGGTCGACACGCCGCCCGGGTCGAGGCGCCGCATGCCGCTTGGGTTCATGCGTCGCCCAGGTCGGCATGCCGGTTGGATCGATGTGCCACACAGACCGGCATTTCGGTCGGGCCCACGCGCCGCCCAGGTCGGCATGCCGATCGGCGGTCAGTCACGGGCCGGGCATACCAACGGCCGGCACCTGACCGGCCGCCCGATGTCCGCCGCCCGCCGCCCGTCGGCGGTCGGCGGTCGGCGGTCGGGCGTCGGGCGTCGGGCGTCGGGCGTCGGGCGTCGGGCGAGATCTTGGACAGTTTCCGTTAGGGCCGAACGGAAACTGTCCAAGATTCACCGTCACGCGGGCCGACGATGCCGTTCGGCGGGCTGCGCCCGTGGATGTGAGGGGTCGGCCGGTCACTCGGCGGGGCTGGCTACGCCGCTGGCCGGCACCCGGCTCGGCGTGGTGGCCAGGTCAGTGGGCGGGGGCTGGATATGCCGATGGCCGGCACCCGGGTTCGGGTGCCGGCCAGTCGGTCGGATGGTGCGGTGGGTCAGCTGTTCCAGTGCTGGCCAACCAGGTCGGTGGCCTGCTGCTCCCACTGGGCGTAGGCGTCCGGGTAGGCGGAGACCTGCACGGTCTGCGCAGCCTGGGTCAGCGGCATGTCCTGCCAGCCGTCGACCTGCTTGAGGCCCTTGAGGAACGCGGTGGTGGAGTA
>NZ_JBIAKM010000006.1:0-28789 GCF_042872525.1 Micromonospora sp. NPDC005254
CGCTACCAGCTTCGCCTGGCCGCTCGGGCCCGGGAGATGGTCGACCAGGGTACCGCCCTGGAGGCTGCCTGCCGGATCATCATCCTCGAAGACCAACTGGAGGAAGCTCTGCGGCAGAACCAGCAGCACGGGACAGGCAACGCGACTGACCGGACCACTGACGGGTGAGGTCGCCGGCTGGCGGTGAGCGGGCCGGCCCGCCAGTGCGAACCACCTCGTGGCCGCCCCTACTCCTGCTCGTTGGACCTCTTGCCATCCCGGCCGCCGGCCGGGTTGCGGTACGAGGCCGGGGCCCGAGGCGCCGCTCATCGCTATCGTGCAGCCGCCCGCGCGGTCCGAAGTGCCGAGTTCGGGCGGCGGGCAATCGACGTCGCTCGTCCCCGCAGCGTGCTCGGCATCGTGCGGGACCGCGGCCCGTTGCCGATCATGCTGCGCGTGGTGGGACGCGGGTGTGGCGGTAGTCGCGGAGAATCTTGAAGGTCTTCATGTGGGCCGGAGCGGGGGAGCAGGTTGGGGAGCAACAGGGGTGCACTGAACGGCCTGCAACTGCACCGAACGGCACTCAACGGCGCGTAGCTGCCCCACCCCTAGCTGCGGCTTCTCGTCTGTGCAGGTCAGAGTCGGTGCAGCGTCCTGCTTACGCTCGAAGGCGTCAGTGACGGGAGCGCCCTCTGCTTTCGGAGATCGCTGCGCGGGTGCGGAGTGGGCGATCAGTCGTCCCCGTCGAACTCGGTTTCGTTGACGAGGCCGCCCAGGGGCCCAAGATCGCGGAGGGTGTAGCCGTAGGGCGGGCGCCCGCCCAGGTAGCGGCCCTCGAGGAGGGTCTGGCTTTCCGACCGCCGACCAACGCCGATCATGGGACGCCCTCGCGTCTGCTTGCTATCCCGCAACGCGATGTCGGCGACAAGCACCAACTCCGATAGTAGCTACGATCAGTCGGCGAAGAGCCGGGTGATGGATCGGATGTGGTGGTCCATGGCGGCTCTGGCGACGGTGTCGTTGCGATCCCGGATTGCGGTTCGTATCAAGTCGTGGTCGTGATTTCGGGCATCGACGGCGCCAGCGATGGGTGCGGCGCCAGCGAAGCCGTACATCAGGAAGTCTGACAGTACCCACATGCGCTGGCTGAGGTCGGCTATGAGCGGCGAACGGGCCATCCGGTGGATGACCCGGTGGAAGACGGCGTTGTGCTGGAAGTAGTCGCGACTGCGTTGGGCGACCTCGGGGGTGTGTTCCGCTTGATGTAGCAGCTCGAGCGCGTGGTCGAGCTCTACGAGTTCCTCGGGAGTGTGTCGATGGGCCGCTGCTGCTGCGATGTCACCCTCGAACGAGCCGAACACGCCGAAGAAGTCGCGCGCCTCCTGCTGGGTGTACTGCCGGACAACACAGCCGCTCTGGGGCACGATCTCCACGAGTCCCATCGTGGCGAGTCGTCGCAGCGCCTCCATGACGGGTTGTTTGCTGACCCCGAACTCTTCCTTGATCGCATCGATCGGCACGCGGGAGCCGGGTGGGTACGTGCCCTCGACGAGCTGTTCTCGCAGGCGGTCGAACAGCAGACGTCCCAACGGGACGTCTGTTCTTCCCGATTCGGTGGCTATGCTCATCGCGGTTCCCAATCTCAGGTGCTGGCGCTGGGCACAAGCCAACCATGTCGACGAGTCTCGTCGGTCGTGCTCAGTCGAGGGTCACAGTGGTCAGGCCGAAGCCCGCAATCAGCTCACGGATCGGTCGGTAGTAGCTGTACTGAACGCTGTAAGCGCCACAGGATCCTAGTGCGGCATAGGCCGCGATCCAGGACCGCACCTCGTGTGAGGAGTTCCCGGCGATCCTGGCCATCTCCTCTGGCGTCCACGCATCCAGGCTGGTCAGGTCACCCGAGGCGAGGGTGGCCATGAGGGCGCGGTCCCAGTCGGGGGCGAGGTCCTGGATATCGGCGGTGCCTGCTGCGAAGGCCCTGGCGGTCTCGACGACGCGCTGCTCTCGTTCCTTCCGCCAGCCCGGAGTCGCGGGCAGATGGTGACCCAGCAGGACCCGGCGCTGCTCAGGCGTGGCAGTTGCCAGTCGAGCGACGGGCGGGTCGTGGGAGAGACCGCCAGAGGCGATGAGCAGGGTCCTCATCTCCAGTTGGGCAACATGACGGCCGACTGCTTCGCCGAGAAGCCGGACTCGCTGGAGCGGGGTGAAGGGTGGTGCGACGGAGTTGAGGAAGATCGGCACCACGGGGCGGGCGGCGATGTCGCCGAAGAGGATCTCCATGGGCTGGACCGCGCCGTGGTCGAGCTCCATTTGAAGGGAGACCGCGAGGTCGATGCCTGCCGACATGACGGCCTCGGCGATCCCTCGTGCGATCTCCTCTGGCACGTTGAGGGGGCCCGGTTGGGTGCCGTAGTCGCCGACGCTGCTCGCCGCATAGCCGATGCAGAAGGGCGGCATCAGGTTGTAGAAGAAGCCGTTGTAGTGGTCCGGCCCGAAACTGATCACAAGCTCCGGGTCGAAGTCCTCCGCGAAGCGCCGGGCGGTCGTGAACGCCTGATCGAGCTCGGCTGCCACCCCAGCCTCGAGGTCGGCGTGTTCGAGCAGAGGGCTGTGAGAGGTGGCAATCAGTGCAACGGTCATCTCACACTGCTTCGTTTCCGAGCAGGAAGTCCAGGTGCACGCGGTTGAACACCGCGGTCTGCTCGTACTGTGGCCAGTGGCCGGCGTTTTCGATGACCTGCAGGCGGCCGTTGGGGATCAGCTCGGCGATGCGCCGGCCCTCGTCGACCGGGCCCGAGGGGTCCTTGGTCGTCCAGATCACCAGCGCCTCCGCCTTGATCGCACGCAGGTCGTCGTCGCTGAGCATGTTCCTCTTGCGTGTCTCGAGGTCCTGCAGAGCCATGTTCATCCGGCAGGCCCGCGGCCAGTCCGGCTGCTGGAAGATCATCTGGCGGGTCTTGATGAGGTCGGCGGTGACCATGGACGGGTCGGCCATCAGCCACTCCAGGCGCGCCTTGACCCGCTCCCAGGACGGGTCCTCCGCGGCCTGCATGGACAGCGTGTAGAGGCGCTCCATCACCTGCGGGTTGGCCATCGTGCCACCCATGGTGTTGAGCGCGATCCGCTCCACCTTGTCGGGATAAAGTTGGGCGAAACGGGCCGTTACCCAGCCGCCCAGCGATTCGCCGCTGAAGTACGCCTTGTCGTAGCCGAGCGTGTCCATGACGTGGTGGACCTGGTCGATGTAGTGGGGGATCTCCAGAGGGTGGTCGGGCTTGGCCGAGTAGCCGTGCCCGATGAAGTCGATGGCGTAGACGTTGAAGTGCTCGGCGTGCGCCTTCAGGTTCCGCACGTAGGCCTCGGCGTGACCGGTGACACCGTGCAGCATGAGCAGCAGTGGCTTGTCCTGCGACCCTGCCTTCAGGTAGCGGGTCCGGTAGGGCCCCGCCTGGATGAAGCCCTGGCTGAACTCCACCTGGGCGAGGTCTGACCACACACTGGTGAACTCACGCTCGGTCATGTCCGTCCTTCCCCTCGACGTCTCAACTAGCATGCTAGCTGGCCGATGTAATGTCCATACCGGGTGGCGCGCGATAGAGCTTTTGCAAGGTGGCAGTTGTGGTAGCGATCACCTCGTGCCACGATGTGGCATGCCAATCTCCGGCGGCCCCGTTCCCCGGGAGGCTGCCGAACGCTACCTGTGAGGAGTCCGAACATGGCAACGATGCGAGCCGCGCGGCTGCACGAAGTCGGCGGCAAGTTCCAGATCGACGAGATTGAGAAGCCGGTCCCGGGTGACCAGGACGTGATTGTCCGCGTCGAGGCGGCGGCCATCGTCCAGAACCTGCGCAACGTCATCAACACCTACCCGACAGTCAAGCCCTTCCTCCCCCTGCCGCAGCTGCCTGCTGTCTTCGGCATGGACAGCGCCGGCGTCGTCACCGAGGTCGGTTCCCGGGTACGCAACCTCAAGCCCGGCGACCGGGTCTACATCAACCCGGGCCTGGATTCCGGGGACTCGTGGGCCGCCCGCAACGGCGAGCCGATGAACGACCCGGCCTACACCTTCATGGGCTACTTCGGCTTCGGACCGGAGTCCGCCGAGATCCACAAGGACTATCCGTACGGCGGGCTTGCGGAGTACGTGAAGGCGCCAGTCAAGAACGTCATCGTCATCCCGGAGAACGTTCCGCTCGACCACGCCACGCGCTTCGGCTACCTGGGCACGGCCTACAGCGGCCTACGCAAGGGCGACGTCCGCGCCGGCAGTAGCGTCCTGATCCACGGTGCGACCGGGACTCTCGGCGTCAACGCCGTCCTCCTGGCGCGCGCCATGGGGGCAACCCAGATCTTCGCCGTGGCGCGCAACAAGGAGCGCTTGGAGCGGGTCCGTCAGATCGACCCGGCACGCATCAAGGTCCTCTCCTTCGGCGAGCAGGAGGTTGGTGAGTGGGTCCGGTCCCACACGGATGGACGCGGCGTCGACGTGTTCCTCGACGCCACCGGTGACACCGCGACGGCTGACGTGACGATGGCTGGAATCTGGGCGCTGCGCCGTGGAGGCCGGATGGTCAGCATCGGCGCCATGCCCGAGGACCTCCCCATCCCCATGTACCGGCTCATGACCATGCACATCAGCATCATCGGGTCCCTGTGGTTCACCACCGCCGAGGGCGAGGACATGGCCCGGATGGCGGCTGCGGGCACTCTCGACCTGAGCCACCTCGACGCCTACCACTTCCCGCTCGAGCAGGCCAACGAGGCCGTGCAGGCGGCGGCCAACCACCGCGACGGCGGATTCGCCAGCGTCATCGTCCAGCCCCACAAGTGAGGACCCACTGATGAACCAGCTCAACGCGTCCAAAACCGCGCTTCTCATCGTCCACCTCCAGCACGACATCGTCACGGAGGGGACCGCCTTCGGGACGATCTTCTCTGCCGAGTACACCGCCCGCGACGTCATCACGAAGGTCAACGCCGCGGCAGAGCACCTGCGCGACAGGGGCGGAGTCGTGGTTCCGCTGCGTATCGCGTTCGCACCCGATCACTCCGACCTGAACCCCACGCTTCCGCTGCTGCAGATGGTGGCGCAGGCAGGCTGTCTCAAGGACGGCACGGAGGGCGCAGCCCTCGTTCCCGACCTCACGGTCACCGACTCCGACGTGGTCATCACGCACAAGCGACCGGGCCCGTTCACCGACTCCGCACTGGCCGACCTCCTCACCGAGCGCGGAATCGAGAACGTCATCGTGTGCGGCGTCGCAACCAACGCATCTGTCGAAGGCGCCGTGCGACAGGCCGCCGACCTCGGCTACCACACCGTGGTCCTTTCGGACGCGTCATCCGCCGCGGACGCCGGCGCCCACGAAGCATCTCTGGGCTCGATGGGGCTGTTCGCCGCCGTCGCAACCGTTGACGAGTTCACCTCTCAGCTGTCTTGACCGCTCGGCGCGCCAGCGAATCGCCCGCGCGCGCCATCTTCGGGGTCTCCGGCCATGCCTGCCGCATTTCCGGAGACCCCGACGCTCCACAGCAGACACCGGACGCGTCCGCCCATCGCACGTCGTACCGATGACAGCGGTAGCCCAGCCGCGGGCCTGCCCGAGTCCTCGGCGGCGACCCGACACGAGGACACAGATGACCCAGATACCCACAAGCACCGATCGGGCCGCCGCCATCACTCAGGCGGCCGACCGGCTCGAATCCGCAGCGCGCAACGGCACGGCGTGCGAGCCGGTGCGTGACCTGCTCGGTGACAGCGACATGGAGCTGGCCTACGCGGTACAGCAGCGACTCACCAGGAACCGGCTCGCTGCAGGCGCGCGTATCGTCGGCCGCAAGATCGGCCTCACCTCTCCCGCCGTACAGCAGCAGCTGGGGGTGGACCGGCCCGACTTCGGGGTGCTGTTCGACGACATGGATGTCTCCCACCTGCCCGTAATCCCGAGTGGGCGACTGCTCCAGGCCAAGGCGGAAGCGGAGATCGCGTTCGTACTGGGAGCGGACCTCAACTCCGAGAACTTGTCGGTCGACGTCGTCCGTGCCGCGGTTGACTACGCCGTCGCCGCGCTGGAGATCGTCGACAGCCGGGTGGCGGACTGGGACATCCGCATCACCGACACCGTCGCCGACAACGCTTCCAGCGGGCTCTACGTGCTCGGCTCGCAGCGGGTGACGCTCACCGACTTCGAGCCGGTCGACGTCACGATGCGGATGTACGTCGACGACGACCTGGTGTCCGAGGGCTACGGCGCCGCGTGCCTCGGCGATCCGCTCAACGCGCTGCTCTGGTTGGCTCGTACCACCCGTGAGCTCGGCGAGCCGTTGCGTGCCGGCCAGGTCGTACTCTCCGGCGCGCTCGGCCCGATGGTTGCCACTCCCACCGGCGCCAGGGTCCGAGCCGAGATCTCCTCCCTCGGCACCGTGACCGCCACGTTCTCGGCGAAGGAAATGCGATGAGCAAGATCAAGGTGGCCGTGATCGGCTCCGGCAATATCGGCACGGACCTGATGGTCAAAGTGCTGCGACTCTCCGAAACCCTCCAGATGGGCGCGATGGTCGGCATCGACCCGGAATCCGACGGTCTGGCTCGAGCCCGACGGCTAGGCGTGCCCACCACCCACGAGGGCGTGGACGGGCTGATCGCAATGGACGGCTTCGACGACATCGAGATCGTCTTCGACGCCACTTCCGCCTCCGCACACGTGGTCAATGCCAGGAAGCTTGCCCCCTACGGCAAGAAGATAGTCGATCTCACCCCCGCTGCGATCGGCCCGTACGTAGTGCCTTCGGTCAACCTCGATGAACACCTCGACAGCGACGTCGCCAACGTCAACATGGTCACCTGCGGTGGCCAGGCCACCATCCCGATCGTGCACGCCATCTCCAGCGTCACACCGGTCCCCTACGCCGAAATCGTCGCCTCGATCTCGTCCCGCTCCGCCGGGCCGGGCACACGCGCGAACATCGACGAGTTCACCGAGACCACCAGGGCAGCGATCGAGAGGGTCGGCGGCGCCCTGCGCGGCAAGGCCGTGATCATCCTGAACCCTGCCGAACCCCCGCTGATCATGCGCGACACCGTCTTCGCGCTCATCGGTGATGCCGACCACAACGCGATCCGCTCCTCGGTGGTGGACATGGTCAAGCAGGTCGCGGCGTACGTGCCTGGCTACCGCCTGAAGCAGGAGGTTCAGTTCACCCCCATCCCGGACGACGAGCCGGTGCACACGCTGCTCCCCACGGGTGCCGGACCGGCGACGACCAAAGTAACGGTGTTACTCGAAGTCGAGGGCGCAGCGCACTACCTGCCCGCCTACGCCGGCAACCTCGACATCATGACCTCCGCCGCGCTCCGCACCGCGGAGGCCATCGCCGCCCGCCTCACCACCAAGGTCGCCCGTGAGGTGACCCGTTGACGACCCCTGCCGACCGAGAGACCAACGCCATGACCGGCTCCGCCCCCGTGAATCTGTACATTCAGGACGTCACCCTGCGCGATGGAATGCACGCCGTGCGCCACCGGGTCTCGCCGGACGACGTCGCGAAAATCGTCGCCGCCCTCGATGCCGCAGGCGTCGACGCGATCGAGGTCGCCCACGGTGACGGCCTCGCCGGGGGGTCACTCAACTACGGCCCCGGGTCGAACAGCGACTGGGAGTGGATCGAGGCCGCGGCCGACAACATCAAAACCGCCACTCTCACTACCCTGCTGCTGCCCGGCATCGGCACGGTCGCAGAACTCGAGCAGGCCTACCGGCTCGGCGTCCGCTCGGTGCGGGTCGCGACCCACTGCACCGAGGCCGACGTATCCGCCCAGCACATCGCCCACGCCCGCGACCTCGGCATGGACGTCTCAGGCTTCCTGATGATGAGCCACATGGCCCCGGCCGACGAGCTGGCGAAGCAGGCGAAGCTCATGGAGTCCTACGGAGCGCACTGCGTCTACGTCACCGACTCAGGCGGTCGCCTCACCATGAACGGTGTACGCGAGCGGATCCGCGCCTACCGGGACGTCCTCGACCCCCAGACCGAGATCGGCATCCACGCCCACGAGAACCTTTCGCTGTCGGTGGCCAACTCGGTCGTAGCAGTCGAGGAGGGCGTGACCCGCGTCGATGCCTCTCTGGCCGGTCATGGTGCCGGAGCTGGCAACTGCCCCATCGAGCCGTTCATCGCCGTGGCCAACCTGCACGGATGGACCCACCGCTGCGACCTTTTCGCGCTCCAGGACGCCGCCGACGACCTCGTCCGGCCGCTCCAGGACCGCCCGGTACGCGTGGACCGCGAGACCCTCACCCTCGGATACGCCGGCGTCTACTCCAGCTTCCTCCGGCACGCCGAGGCAGCCTCGAAGCACTACGGCATCGACGTACGCACCATCCTGCTCGAGGTCGGTAAGCGGCAACTCGTCGGCGGACAGGAGGACATGATCGTCGACATCGCGCTCGACCTGCTGGCCTCTCGCGCGGCGAGCTGAGTCTCGCCCGGGGATGGTGTCCGCCGCTGTACGGTGCTAAAACGCCATGGTCCGCCATTCCCCCGCAGCGGATCGCAGTCGGGGACCTGCCAGCGGATGTGGTCGTCGGGCCAAAACAGGGCCGGCCGGTGGTGTCAGCGGCGGAGGCTGTCAGCAAGGCGCCCGTTGACGTGGGAAGTGCGGTTTGTGGCCGGTCGCGACCAGTAGCGGCCGACGGTGCGTTCGGACTTGCCGATCCGTACGGCGATGTCCGCCGGGTGCAGATGAGGGCCGCAGCGGCGCCAGTAGGCGACCGTGGTGGCGGTGCTCGTCGCCCTCGGACACCAGTATTTGTGGAGATTCGCGAGATCAACCGATCCTTGCGAATCGGCAGACGACGACACGAAGCATCCACGCGCATGGCGAACATCGAGGGGCGGTTCCGCCCGAGCTGATGCTCGTGCAGCCGTGCTGGTGGCGGCTATGAGTTGCCAACGTCGCCGTCGAGAAACTGTCCCTACCGGCAGCAACCCGTCACCTGTGCGGCATCGGGCAACCCGCGCGGAACCGGGGCGAGGACGAGCAGCGGGATTCGGGGTCGCCGGACCGGCGCCGACCGGGCATGATCCTTTAGGCACCGAACCCGGCGGGCCCTCCGTCCTGTGCGGGAAGATGCGCGACACCCAGCTCATCTGGCCTGGCAGAGGCTTGGTCGCGCCGCTGAGGGGAACACTTTGCACTGCACGAAATGCGGAACCGAACTCGAAGGTCCCGGCCAAGGCCATACGTGCCGGTCCTCGACACCTCCACCCGCGCCCAGGACAGCGGGTTGGGACATCGCGACCTGGTTCGTAGCCGGTTTCGCCATTCTCTTCGCCCTAGCCGCGATCGCCGCAGCGATCCTCGGCAGCGCCGTGAGCGACCGTGCCCGCCCGCTGCCCCCGTCCGGAACCGGGGCGGCGATCGGTTACGTCCTGGCCAACCTGACTCTGATCGTCGCCGTCATCGGCCTGGGGATCAGCGGACTGATCTGGGGCCGCGGCACTCGTCAGATCGCCGAGGCGCACGGCTCCTCGGGCCGCTCGTACAGCCGCCACTGGGGCATACGCGTCTTCTCCTCCTGCGTCGTCTTGAGCGCCGCCACGGCCTGGTTGGCCGCCGACCGAACCGCCCCGCCCGTCCTGTTCGGCCAGGCAGCCCTGCGTACCCTCGGAGCCGCCGCGCTGATCGGCGGCGTGCTGCACAGCCGAAGGCGGGTTCTGCGGCTGATCGCCCACGTCGACCGCGTCGTCGCCGGACACTACTCAGCCGTCACCGGGCAGGACCCGGCGTGGCCGTTGTCGCCCACTCCGACCAGCGACGACTGGAACGCCAGCCAATGGGACCCGGACGTGTTGCGCGACATCGAAGCCCGCCGTCACCGCGACAGAACCTGATCTCGAGGTGCGGCCGGTCGCCAGCGCGACGACGGTCGCGTACGGCGGACATCCGGATCTGCGGCATCGAGGCGTGCGACTGCGGGTTGATGTGCGCGATCGGATAGGTTGCCGGCGTGGATATCCAGGTGCTCGAGGGTGCGTTCGTTGAGGTGCCGACGGCCGATGCCAGCGGCATGGACCGGCGGGCATTCGGCGAGTTCGTGGGGCCGCGTGGGGAGTTGGCTTCGTACGCGTTCGGCTGGACCACCGGCTCGGACCCGCATGTCGCCCGACTGTCCGTTGGGATTGGTGTCGGCAATCCGGGTGGTGGCACCTTCCACGCCGTCGTCTTCGTGAACGACGGTGGTCATGCGTTCTCCCTGGTCGACGAGCCGTTTGAGCGGGTCCCGCAGGGCGGCCCGGACCTGACCGCGGAGCAGTCGCGTGCCCACGAGGACCTGCCGTTCGTTTGGTGGGTCACCGACCATGTCGTGGAGCACGACCGGCGAGCCTGGTGGATGCGGCACTGGTTGCTTGGCACGGTCTGTGTCCAGACCCCTGAGGTGTTCGAACGTCATGAGCCTGTCTTGTTCGTCAGTCACGATGCGGACGACGGGGTCTGGCAGTTGGTCGGAGCCACCGACGCGAGCGGCAGCAACGGCAAAGTCGGGCACCTGCACCATGCCGTCGACGAGGACCCCAGCCTCATCGATGTTCTTGACCTGCCAGGTGGGCGCAGCGTGTCACGCGCGGGCGTCGGGAAACCCTGGACCGACAACGTCTGATCCAATCGCGGATTTCTCCTACCGCCCGTGTGTCGTTAGCCGAGACCCACGGCTCACAGGTATCCGGATCTGCCGCCGACATGGCGCAACAGCCGTCCGTCCACTCTCACTCAAGATCGCTCGCTACATCACCAGGCGATGATCGTGGCCGCAGACGTGTCCGCCAGCGCCATGGTCGGCGTGACTCACCAGGATTGCTGAACGAGTCAGCCGGCGGACCTACCCGAGCAGCGCCGCCGCCGCGGCCAGGGTGCCCAGCGACAGCGTCGTGGTCACCACCACCGCCCGGTTGGCCACCGCCTCGCCGACGCCGTACTCCTGGCCGAAGATGAACGTGTTCTGCGCTGTCGGCAGGCCCGCGCACACCACCACGGCGAGCAACTGTGGCGCCGACAGGTGCAGGGCCAGCCCGGCCGCGTACGCGATGACCGGCTGTGCGACGAGCTTCAGCGCGGTGATCACGGCCAGCTCGAGCTTGGTCGGCTCTGCTCGCGACGGCGCCGTGCGGTGCAGCGACGCGCCGAGCGCGACCAGGACGGCCGACGTGTCCACGGTGCGTACCGGGCGGCCGGGGGTTGCCCACGTGTACGTCGATCGGGGAGCCACGCGTTCAGCCTCGCATCCCGTTAGGACCGAGAAAACATGCCGTCGGGCCGGGGCAGCTACCCAAGCGCCGGGCCTGCCAGGCACGGGTATCCAAGTCGTAAGGAGTCATGCCCAAGGAGATAGTTACATGACGGCGGCTTGCCGGGAGGGGGTGGCGTTCCGGCCGCGTCACCGCACGGCCACACCGCCCGGGCCGCCGGTGACGACCGGGTGACGCGGACTCTGGCAGGGTCGCGGCACGTGGACGGCACGGTGCGAGGGGGCGGCATGATCAGGACGATGCTCCGGCTGCGAGCGCGGCCCGGCTGCGCGCCCGCGGTGGGGCCGGCCTGGGAGGACGTCGCCGGACAGCTCGGCGCGCTCCCCGGCGGCCTCCGGCACGAGCTGCTGCGGGACGCGCTGGACCCGTACGGCTTCGTCGTGGTCACCGAGTGGGCCGACGAGGAGGCGCTGCGCGCCTACCGGGACGGGCCGGTGGCCGCCCGCCTGTCCGACCTGCTCCGGCCGCTGACCGAACCGGCCGGCCCGCCCGACTACCCGCCGATGGTCGAGACCGGCGACGGGACCGGCCCGGTCTACGTGGACGTGGAGCTGACCGTGCCGAGCGCCCGGCTCGCCGATTTCCATCGCGGCTACCCCGAGGTGGTGCGGCGGATGACCGCCGTGCCGGGCTACCGGCGTGAGCAGCTGCTCCGCGAACCCGGCTCGGACGTATACCACATCTTCGCCGAGTGGGACACCGCGGCCGAGTTCCTCGACTGGATCGGCGACCCGGCTCACGCCTCGGCGCAGGCCGGGCCGATCGCACCGTTCCTTCTCGACATCCGACGCCGCCTGTTCCACGTCGTGCCCGATGGGGACGGCCGGCGACTCGACACCACAGGCAGGGAGGCCGATGTGCAGAGGACAACGGACGTACTGGTCGTCGGGGCGGGCCCGACCGGGCTGACCGCCGCCGTCGAGCTGGCCCGGCGTGGCATCGACTGCCGGGTGATCGACAAGCGGGCGACCCCGGCCGGGCAGGCCGACAAGGCGATCGGCGTGCACTGCCGCACCATGGAGATCTGGGAGGAGCAGGGCGTCGTGCGGGAGGCGATGGACGCCGGCATCTGGCTCACCGGCAACATGGTCTTCGTCAACGGCGAGCAGACCCACCGGATGAGCTGGGAGCTGCCCGGCCTGCCCTACGACCACCTCGGCCTGCCCCAGTACGAGACCGAACGCATCCTCACCGCCCGGCTGGCCACGCTCGGGGTGCGCCCGCGGCGCGGCGCCGAACTGGTGGACTTCACCCAGGACGCGGACGGCGTGACCGCCACCGTGCGCACCGCCGACGGCGCCACCGAGACCGTACGCGCGGCGTACCTAATCGGCTGCGACGGCGCGCACAGCCGGGTCCGGGACCGGCTCGGCCTCACCTTCACCGGCGGGCTGGGCCAGTTCCCGCAGCTGTTCATGCTGGTGGACGTCGATGTGGACTGGGACATGCCCGACGGTCACCTGCTGCGCTTCCTGCACACCACCGACGGGCGGATGGACGGGATGCTGGTCTGTGTGCCGCTGCGCGGCGAACACCGCTACCGCATCGCCACCCTGGCCCCACCCCGGTTCTTCGCCCGGACCGGCGGGCAGGACGCCCCGCCCGGCTTCAGCGAGGAACTCGGCGAGCCGACCCTCGACGACGTGCAGGCCGCCCTCGACCGCCTCGCCCCGCCCGGCACCCGGGCGACGAACCTGCGCTGGTCGTCGGTGTTCCGGATCAGCCACGGCATCGTCGACCGCTACCGCCACGGCCGGGTCTTCGTCGCCGGCGACGCCGCCCACCTGCACCCGCCGGCCGGCGGCCAGGGCATGAACACCGGCATCCAGGACGCCTGGAACCTGGCCTGGAAACTGGCCCTGGCGGTACGCGGGCTGGCCGCCCCCGGTCTGCTGGACAGCTACGAGGCCGAGCGGCGCCCGGAGGGCGAGGAGATCGTCGGCCGCGCGGTGCGGCTGGCCGGCACCGAGGAACTGGACCGGGCCGACCTGGAACGGCAGTTCCTCCAGGAGATGTCCCTGCTGCTCAGCTACGCCGGCAGCCCGCTGGTCGGGGAGACCGTCTCCGACCCGGCCGGGCTCGGTGACGCGCCCCGTCCCGGCGAACGCGCGCCGGACGTCGAGGGTCTGCGCCGGCGCGGCGTCGGGCATCCGCTGCGGCTGCGGGACCTGACCCGGGGCACCCGGCACACGCTGCTGCTCTACGCCGACGCCACGGCCGGCGCGACGGAGCTGGCCGGGTTCGCCGACCTGTGCGCCGACGCGCGGCGGCAGGCCGGCGGGGAACTCGACGCGTACCTGCTGCTCGACCCGGACGTCGCCGAGCCGCGCCTGGCCGACCCGCCGATGCTGCGCGACGGCGACCGCCGGTTCCGCGCCGGGTACGGCCTGGCCGGCACCGGGCTCTACCTGATCCGTCCGGACGGGCACGTCGGCTTCCGCGGCGCCCCGGTCGACGCCGACGCGCTGCGCAAGCACCTGCACCTGGTCTTCGGCGGGGCGCGGTGAGCCGGGTGCGCACGGTCCTGGCGATGCGGACCCGGCAGGGGTGCGAGGAGCGCTTCGAGGCGGAGTGGCGCGCCGCCGCCGAGGAGATCCGCACCCTGGACGGCTGCCTGCACCAGGACCTGGTCCGCGACGCCGACGACCCGAGCAGCTATCTGGTCATCAGCGACTGGGCGGACCGGGAGCGGCTGGACGCCTTCGGCCGCAGCGCGCACCGGGACCGGCTGCTGCGCGTGGTCCGGGAGCTGCGCGAGTCCGCCGAACGACACACCTACCAGGTGCTGCACAGTGTGAACAGCGAGCCGGGGGAGGCCCGATGACCGACGACGTGGTGCCGGCGAGCGAGCTGTACACGGAGGCGTTCGCGGCCAATCCCTATCCCACCTTCGCCCGGCTGCGTGCCGAGCGGCCGGTCTGCCCGGTCGGCTCGCCCCGGTTCGACTCGTGGCTGATCACCAGCTTCGACGACGCGCGCACGGCGCTGACCGACCCGCGGCTGTCCAAGGACCTCTACGGGCCCGACCAGCACTACCTGCGGATCTTCGGCCCGAACTCGGAGGGCCTGAACCGCAACATGCTCAACTCCGACCCGCCCGAGCACACCCGCCTGCGCCGGGTGGTGTCACAGGCGTTCGCGCCGCGGCGGATCGAGGCGTTGCGGCCCCGGGTGGCCGCGATCGTCGACCAGCTGATCGACAAGATGGTGCCGCAGGGCGAGGCGGACCTGATGCGGGACTTCGCAATCCCGCTGCCGATGACGGTCATCTGTGAGCTGCTCGGCGTGCCGCCGGTCGACCACGACCGGGTGCTCGACTGGACCCAGGTGATCCGCACCTCCGGCTCGACCAGCCGACCCCCGGCCGAGGAACGGGCGGCGGTGCAGGAGGCCCAGCTGCGGCTGCACCACTACCTGGCCGACCTGGTCCGGGCCAAGCGCGACGACCCGGCCGACGACATCATCGGCGCGCTGGTGGACGCGGTCGACCGGGACCACACGCTGTCCGAGGCGGAGCTGGTCACCACCACGTTCCTACTGCTGTTCGCCGGCCACCAGACCACCGCCGACTTCCTCGGCAACGCGGTGCTGGCGCTGCTCACCCACCCGGAGCAGTGGGAGCTGCTGCGGACCACGCCGAGGCTGCTGCCGACCGCGATCGAGGAGCTGCTGCGGTTCGACGGCCCGCTGCCGGTGGCCAGCCCGCGCATCGCCACCGAGGACGTCGAATACCAGGGGGTACGCATCCCGCGCGGCGCGATCGTCGGGGTGGCGATCAACGCGGCGAACCACGACCCCGCCCACTTCACCGACCCCGACCGGCTCGACCTGCGCCGGGTCCGGGGCCCGCACCTCGGCTTCGGCCACGGCGTGCACTACTGCCTGGGCGTCTCGCTGGCCCGGATGGAGGCGCTGCTCGCGCTCTCCGCGCTGCTGCGCCGGCTGCCCGGGCTGCGGCTTGCCGTCCCGCTCGCCGAGGTGCGCCGACTGCCCGCCGCCTCGCCCTTCCGCGGCCTGCTGGAACTGCCGATCACCTTCACCGTCTAGCCCGCCTACCCAGCCAAGGAGCACGTCATGGTCTTCCGGAACGTGATCGTCTGCCACATGGTCCCCGGCAGCGACGAGATCGTCGGCAACGTCTTCGGCCACTACGACCAGGCCACCCGGCCCCAGGATCTCGGCGTCATCGGCCGGTACCTGCTGTCGCACCACGACCTCTACCTGCACGTGATCGAGCGCGAGCAGGACCCGCGGATCTCCGGGCAGACGCGCGGGCTGCCCGCCTTCCAGAAGATCGCCGAGGAGATCGGCCCGTACGTGACGCCGTACCCGCGCTACTGGAAGAACCCGTCGGACTCGGTGGCCAAGGAGTTCTACCACTGGGCGCCGGAGGGCGAGCCGCCCGAGGACACCACGCTCACCGTGATCGTGGGGCGGATCAAGCCGGGCGCCGAGCCGGACGTGGCCCGGGTGTTCGGCGAGTCGGACGCCGGGTCGCTCCCGACCGACCTGGGTGTCACCGGACGCTGGCTCTACTCCATCGACGATGTCTACGTGCACCTGCTGGAGCAGGAGTCGTCGGCGGCCGAGGCGACCCGGGACCAGCACGCCGAGAAGCCGGCCTTCGGCAAGGTGATGCAGGATCTCGGCCCCTACGTGGAGCCGTACCGGCCGGACCTCTGCCACGGCCCGCAGGACCAGGTCGCGACCGTCTTCTACCGTTGGCGCGCGCAGGACTGAACCCGCGCCGAAACCACTATTCGTCGCACCCCCTTACGCCGGGCTGAAGCCGAGGCGTACGGGGTGTGACGGGCGGCGTCGTCCATCGCGACCAGTGCGGCAGGCCGCACGGACACGCGAATCGGCGGTGACCGTCCGGGTGAGGGTCACCGCCGATTGCGTGGTCGAACCGGTCAGGTGGCCGAGCAGGCGGTGTCCAGCTCCTTGATAGCGGCTTCCAGGGCCTTTTTGCTGGGCTTGGCGCCGGCGGACTTGTTGTACGCGTCGCTCAGGCCCATCATCTCGTTCTGGATTTTTTCGCTGGCGGCGGTGACTGCCTCGTTGGCGCCCATCGAGTGCGCCAGGATCGCGACCGAGCCGGCGGCCCACTGGGCACTGACCGCGAAGTGTCCGGCTGGCGGGCCGATCTTCTCGGCCTTGGTGACCTTAGCCGCGTTGTCCTTGATGTCCTTCTTGATGTCGGCGCAGGCCTTCACTGTGGCCGCGTCGTTGGCCGCGGTGCTGGTCGCGGTGGTGGCCGCACTACCGGTCGGGGCGGCGCTCGAGGCCGCCGGGGACGGCGAGGTTGCAGTGCCCGCAGATTCGGGCTGCGGATCGCAGCCGGACAGCGCGATTGCCGCCGCAACGGCCGAGCCAGTCAGGACGAGTCGAGTTCGGTTCATCGATGTTTCCCCCATGATCTTCATGTTCGGCGCACGCTACCAGCCCTGGTCGGACGGGTCGGATCAATTAGAGGGCCGACGAGCACGGAGCCCTAGGTCTGGAGCTGGATGCGGGGCGCGTGGTGACTGTGGACGACGGGTGCCGTAGTGCTCGCACGTGTCGGTCCGTGGGCGGCGAAGGTTGGTCTGCGTCGAGAACGTCCCCGACCGGACCGGTTCCGGGCAGAGGTAGCCGAGGTGCAGTTGCACCCATGGAGTGCGGGTGCACGCCGCCGTGGCGGGCGGTGAGGCGGCGTGAGCCAGACCGTCGCTGGCCGGGCTAAAGGTAGGGCCGGCCCGTCCGCTAGCCCCGACGTTCGCCGAGTACGTGCCAGTGGTGGCCGCCGCGGTGTCGCCGTTTAATCCTCGGGCGTACGGCTCGAACGGGAATCGGGTGGTGCAGGCATGGGGGATCGGCGTATCGATGAGGTGGCCCCCGAAGGTCATTCGTTGGCGGCCCGGGCCTCGGGCTTGATCCAGCCGAAGGTGCGCTCCACCGCGCGCTGCCAGTTCTCCCGTTCCTCGGCGCGCACGGCGTTGTCCATCTTGGGCACCCAGCGGGCGGCGGGGTGCCAGTTGCTGCGCAGCCCCTCCAGGTCGGGCCAGTAGCCGACCGCCAGCCCGGCGGCGTACGCCGCGCCGAGGGAGACCGTCTCGGCGACCATCGGGCGCACCACGGGCACCGCGACCACGTCGGCGACGAACTGCATCAGCAGGTTGTTGGCGGTCATCCCGCCGTCCACCCGCAGCGCCGTCAACTCCAGGCCGGAGTCGGCGTTCATCGCGTCGACCACCTCGCGGGTCTGCCAGCCGGTGGCCTCCAGCACCGCGCGGGCCAGGTGCCCCTTGGTGATGTACGAGGTGAGCCCGACGATCACGCCGCGCGCCTCGCTGCGCCAGTGCGGCGCGAACAGCCCGGAGAAGGCCGGCACGATGTAGCAGCCGCCGTTGTCGTCCACCGTGCGGGCGAGGGTCTCGATCTCCGGCGCCGAACTGATCAGCTCCAGCCGGTCGCGGAACCACTGCACCAGGGACCCGGTGATCGCGATGGAGCCTTCGAGGGCGTAGACGGCCGGCTGCCCGCCGATCTGGTAGCCGACGGTGGTGAGCAGCCCGTGGCTGGAGTGCACCGGCTCCGTGCCGGTGTTGAGCAGCAGAAAGCTGCCCGTGCCGTAGGTGCACTTGGCGTCGCCCGGCGCGAAGCAGGTCTGGCCGAACAGGGCGGCCTGCTGGTCGCCGAGCGCCGCTGCGATCCGCACGCCGGGCAGGACGGCGGTCGCGGTGCCGTACACCTCTGACGAGGAGCGGATCTCGGGCAGCATGGCGGCCGGGATGCCGAAGAAGGCCAGCGAGTCCGGGTGCCAGCCGAGCGCGCGAAGGTCCATCAGCATGGTCCGGCTGGCGTTGGTGACGTCGGTCAGGTGCAGACCGCCGTCCGGGCCGCCGGTGAGGTTCCAGATCAGCCAGCTTTCCATCGTCCCGAAGAGCACCTCGCCGCGCTCGGCCCGCTCGTACAGCCCGGGCGTGTGGTCGAGCAGCCAGCGCAGCTTGGGGCCGGAGAAGTACGTGGCCAGCGGCAGCCCGCAGTGTTGCCGGAGGTCCTCGGCGCCGGGTGCCCGGGCCAGCGTCTCCACCAGTGTGTCGGTGCGGGTGTCCTGCCAGATGATCGCCGGCGCCACCGGGACGCCGGTTCGCCGGTCCCACACCACTGTGCTCTCCCGCTGGTTGGCGATGCCGATCGCGGCGACCTGGCCCGCGACGATGCCGGCCTGGGCGAGGGCCCTGGGCACCACCTTGCCGACGTTGCGCCAGATCTCCAGCGCGTCGTGTTCCACCCAGCCGGGCCGGGGGAAGTGCTGCTGGTGCTCCCGCTGCGCCACGGAGACGAGGTTGCCCCGGCGGTCGAACACGATGCAGCGGGTCGAGGTGGTGCCCTGGTCGATGGAGACGACGTAGCTGTCAGTCATTCCTCGTCCTCTCTGGGCGGATGGCGGGGCAGGGTGGACGGATCACCAGCGCGCCGCGCCGAGGTCCCGGGACACCGCGCGTGCGGCGTCGCGGACGTACGCGACGAGCGTCGGGCGGGGGTGGCGCTGCGCGTCGCAGACGCGGTCGACCGGGCCGGAGAGCCCGATCGCGCCCACGACGAGGCCGCCGTAGCCGCGGATGGGCGCGGCGATACCGGCCTCGCCGAGGGTCATCTCCTCGATCTCGGCGCCCCAGCCGTTGTCCCGGATCGCGGTCAGCGCCCGGCTGAGGGTCCGGGCGGTGACCAGGGTGCGCCGGGTGTACGGCTCGGGTTCGCCCTGCATGACCGCGTTGGCGGCGCCGACGTCGTAGGCGAGCAGGACCTTGCCGAGCGCGGTGGCGTGTGGGGGCAGCAGGGACCCGACGTCGAGGGTCTGCAGGGTGTCGTCGGGCCGGAAGACGTGGTGGACCACCAGCACCTTGCCGTCCAACAGGGTGCCGATGCGGACGGCCTCGCCGCTGCGCGCGGCCAGCGGGTCGGCCCAGTTGATGGAGCGTGAGCGCAGTTCGTTGACGTCGAGGTAGCTGGTGCCCAGGTGCAGCAGGGCCGCCCCGAGCTGGTACTTGCCGGAGGTCTTGTCCTGCTCCACGAAGCCGACGTCCTGGAGCGTGCGGACGATACCGTGCGCGGTGCCTTTGGCCAGGTCGAGAGAGCGGGCGATCTCCCCGATGCCGAGGCGGCCGGAGCTGCTGGCCAGCAGGCGGAGGATCGCCGCGGCCCGCGTGATGGACTGCACCTGACCCGGCATGGGGCGGAATGCTAATCGCGTTTTGGCGGCCGCAACAGTGTTCGGCATTGTCGACCGAGGTTCGTTGACCCGGCACCGAGGGTTTCCTACGGTTCACCGCACAGTGACGTTACTGCACCGCGGCGTCACCGACCGACCCTCCACTTCCCCCGAGGGGAGGGCTGCCACCCCCACCGTTTCTGGAGGCAAGATGGCGCAACGGTTGAAAGCGCCCGGGCTCGTTGGCGAGTTGGCCGCCGAGTTCGCCGGCACCGCGATTCTCATCCTGTTCGGCGTGGGCGTGGTCGCCCAGGTGGCCGCGGCGGGAACCGGAGAGTTCGACAGCATCGCCTGGGCCTGGGGTCTCGGCGTCACGCTCGGCGTGTACGTGGCGGGCCGCATCAGCGGCGCGCACCTCAACCCCGCGGTCACCGTCGCCCTGGCGGTCTTCAAGGGCTTCTCCTGGCGCAAGGTGATGCCGTACGCCCTGGCCCAGACCGCCGGCGCGTTCGTCGCGGCCCTGATCATCCGCTGGAACTACAGCGAGGTGCTGTCCCGGTTCGACCCGGGCCTCACCAGCAAGAGTCAGGGCGTCTTCTCCACCCTGCCCGGTGCCGGCGTGAGCGAGTGGGGCGCGCTGCGTGACCAGATTATCGGCACGGCCATCCTGCTGTTCCTCGTCCTGGCCGTCACCGACGCGCGTAACTCGCTGCCCGCCGGCAACCTCGCCCCGCTGATCGTCGGCCTGATCGTGGTGGCGATCGGCATGGCCTTCGCCGCCAACGCCGGCTACGCCATCAACCCCGCCCGCGACTTCGGCCCCCGCCTCGCCTCGTTCCTGACCGGTTACGAAACGGCCTTCCAGGACACCAGCGGTTATCCGTACTTCTGGGTGCCGATCGTCGGGCCGCTCGTCGGTGGCATCATCGGCGCCGGCCTCTACGAGCTGATCATCGGCCGCTTCCTGCCCAGCGAGGACGAGTTGGAGCCGGGCGCCCTGGCCACCGAGAAGACCTCGGCCGAGGACGAGCTCGCCCGCATCTGACATCGCCGACCCGAATCCTTACGACGGACACAGAAGGAGACACCCGAATGGCTGACTTCGTCGGCGCGGTCGACCAGGGCACCACCAGCACCCGCTTCATGATCTTTGACCACGGCGGCAACGAGGTCGGCCGCCACCAGCTCGAACACCAGCAGATCCTGCCGCAGGCCGGCTGGGTGGAGCACAACCCACTCGAGATCTGGGAGCGGACCCAGACGGTCATCCAGACCGCGATGAACGCCCTTGGCCTGACCGCCTCCGATCTGGCCGCGCTCGGCATCACCAACCAGCGCGAGACCACCGTGGTGTGGAACCGCCGGACCGGCCGGCCCTACTACAACGCCATCGTCTGGCAGGACACCCGTACCGACCGCATCGCCTCGGCCCTGGAACGCGAGGGCAAAGGCGACGTCATCCGACGCAAGGCCGGCCTGCCTCCGGCGACGTACTTCTCCGGCGGGAAGATCCAGTGGATCCTCGAGAACGTCGACGGGGTCCGGGAGGCCGCCGAGCGCGGCGAGGCCGTCTTCGGCAACACCGACTCCTGGCTGCTGTGGAACCTCACCGGTGGCGTCGAGGACGGGGTGCACGTCACCGACCCGACCAACGCCAGTCGCACCATGCTGATGAACCTGGAGACGCTGGACTGGGACGACGAGCTGCTGTCCTTCTTCGACATCCCTCGCGCCATGCTGCCGGAGATCCGGCCGTCGTCCGACCCCCGCTCGTACGGCAGCACCCGGCAGCACGGCCCGTTCGCCGGCCGAGTCCCGATCACCGGCGACCTGGGCGACCAGCAGGCCGCCACGGTCGGGCAGGTCTGCTTCGCCCCGGGTGAGGCGAAGAACACCTACGGCACGGGAAACTTCATGCTCCTCAACACCGGCACGGAGATCGTGCGGTCGAAGGCCGGGCTGCTCACCACGGTGTGCTACCAGTTCGGCAACGACGCCCCGGTGTACGCGCTCGAAGGCTCGATCGCGGTCACCGGCTCGGCCGTGCAGTGGCTGCGCGACCAGCTCAAGATCATCAGTACCGCCGCGCAGAGCGAGATCCTGGCCCGCCAGGTGGAGGACAGCGGCGGGGTGTACTTCGTGCCCGCGTTCTCCGGCCTGTTCGCACCGTACTGGCGCTCCGACGCCCGTGGCGCGATCGTCGGCCTCTCCCGGTTCAACACCGACGCCCACATCGCCCGGGCCACTCTGGAGTCCATCTGCTACCAGAGCCGGGACGTGGCCGACGCCATGGAGCAGGACTCCGGCGTGCACCTGGAGTGCCTCAAGGTCGACGGCGGCGTCACCGTCAACGACCTGTGCATGCAGATGCAGGCGGACATCCTCGGCGTACCGGTCAGCCGGCCGGTGGTCGCCGAGACCACCGCCCTCGGCGCGGCGTACGCCGCCGGCCTCGCCGTCGGCTTCTGGAAGAACACCGACGAGCTGCGCGAGAACTGGAACGAGAGCCGGCGCTGGCAGCCGGGCTGGTCGCCGGAGCAGCGCGAGAACGGCTACGGCCGGTGGAAGAAGGCGGTCCAGCGCACCCTCGACTGGGTCGACGTCGACTGACGCCCCACCCCCCTCAAGGATCCGGGCGGCCGGCGCCCGTCGCCGGCCGCCCCACCCTCCTCAGGAGAGAGAAGACGGATGCTTTCCGCGACACTGTCACCGGCCGCCCGCGAGCGGTCCCTGGCCGCCCTCGGCAGCGGCCAGGAACTGGACGTCCTGGTGATCGGCGGCGGCGTCACCGGCGCCGGCTGCGCTCTCGACGCCGTCACCCGAGGTCTGTCGGTCGGGCTCATCGAGGCCGGCGACTGGGCCAGCGGTACGTCGAGCCGGTCCAGCAAACTCATCCACGGTGGCCTGCGCTACCTGGAGATGCTCGACTTCGGGCTGGTCCGCGAGGCCCTGCGCGAGCGGGGCCTGCTCCTGCAGCGGCTCGCCCCGCACCTGGTCCGCCCGGTGCCGTTCCTCTACCCGCTGCGCCACCGGGGCTGGGAAAGGTTGTACGCCGGCGCCGGCGTGCTGCTCTACGACACGATGAGCCTGTCCGGCCGCCACGCGCGCGGCGTGCCGACCCACCGGCACCTGAGCCGCCGCGGGGCGCTGCGCGCCTGCCCGTCGCTGCGGCCCGAGTCGCTGGTCGGCGCTCTGCAGTACTACGACGCCCAGGTCGACGATGCCCGGCTGGTGACCTTCCTCGTCCGCACCGCCGCCGCGCACGGGGCGTACCCGCTGTCGCGGGCCCGCGTCGTGGGTTTCCTGCGCGAGGGCGCCCGGGTCACCGGCGCGCGGGTGCACGACCTGGAGACCGACCGGGTGTTCGAGGTGCGCGCCCGGCAGGTCATCAACGCCACGGGGGTGTGGACCGACGACACCCAGGCCCTCGTCGGCGAGCGGGGCCAGTTCCAGGTGCGCGCCTCCAAGGGCATCCACCTCGTGGTGCCGCGCGACCGGATCCGGTCCAGCACCGGCCTGATCCTGCGCACCGAGTCCAGCGTGCTGTTCGTGATCCCGTGGGGCCGGCACTGGCTGGTCGGCACCACCGACACCGACTGGGACCTGGACAAGGCGCATCCGGCGGCGACCAGCCGGGACATCGACTACCTTCTGGAGCGCGTCAACGCGGTGCTGGCCACCCCGCTGACCCGCGACGACGTCGAGGGCGTGTACGCCGGCCTGCGCCCGCTGCTGTCCGGAGAGTCCGACGCGACCGCCAAGCTGTCGCGGGAGCACACCGTGGTCAGTCCGGCGCCCGGACTCGTGGTGGTGGCCGGCGGCAAGTACACGACGTACCGGGTGATGGCGCGCGACGCGGTCGACGAGGCGGTGCGCGGCCTCGGCGGCGCGGTGGCCGCCTCGTGCACCGACCGGGTGCCCCTGCTGGGGGCGGAGGGCTACGTCGCCCGGTGGAACCAGCGCCGCCGGCTGGCGCAGCAGTCCGGCCTGCACACCGAGCGCGTGGAGCACCTGCTGCGGCGCTACGGCGCCGCCGTCGACGAGGTGCTGGCGCTGCTGCGGGAGGACCCCACGCTCGGCGAGCCGCTCGACGGCGCGGAGGACTACCTGCGGGTGGAGGTCGTCTACGCGGCGTCCGCCGAGGGGGCGCTGCACCTGGAGGACGTGCTGACCCGGCGCACCCACATCTCGATCGAGAGCTTCGACCGGGGCCTGATGGCCGCCCGGCCGGCGGCGACGCTGATGGCGCCGGTCCTTGGCTGGGACGACGAGCGGGTCGACCGGGAGGTGGCGCACTACGTCGCGCGGGTCCGGGCCGAGCGGGCCGCGCACGAGCAGCCCGACGACGCGGCGGCCGACGCCTTCCGGCTGGACGCGCCCGACGTGGTGCCGGCGGTTGCCGTGGCGACCTGAGCGGGCTCCGGCGGTGTGCCCGCACCAGCTGGTCCTGGCACTCGTCTTTGTTCTCCGCCGGTCGAAGGCGCGCCGATGCGGCCCTAGGTGTCGGCGGCTTCACCGATCAGAAATCCTCCGCCACGTCGTCGGTTCCTTTAGCACTCACGCACCGGTGGAAGGATCAACGACCATGACCGACGCCAGACCGCTAAGCGCCACCGAGGCCGCGTTCATCGCGGCGGTCCACTCAGGCGACACGGCGCGGTTTGCACTCATCACGGAGCGCCACCGGCGTGAGCTGCAGGTGCACTGTTACCGGATGCTCGCGAACTACGAGGACGCCCAGGACATGACGCAGGAGACGTTCCTGCGAGCGTGGAAGAAGCGGGAGTCGTTCAGGGGCCACGCGGCCGTGCGGACCTGGCTGTACCGGATCGCGACGAACGCCTGCCTCGACTTCCTGGAGAAGCGCAACGACCGCACACCCGTGCCGTTCGAGCTGCCGAACCCCGACTCCGAGCTGCTGTACCTGCAGCCGTACCCCGACCGGATGCTCCCCGAGGACCCGCTGGAATCGGTGGTGGCGCGGGAGACGATCGAGCTGGCGTTCATCATCGCCGTCCAGCACCTGCCGCCGCGGCAGCGGGCGGTGTTCATCCTGCGCGACGTCCTCGGCTGGCCGGCGTCGAAAGCCGCCGACGCCCTTGAGCTGACCGTCGCATCGGTGACCAGCGCACTGCAGCGGGCCCGTGTGACGATGCGCGAGCAGCTGCCCGACCGCCGTCTCGACTGGCGGAGCCCCGCCACCCACGAGCTGTCGAATGACGAGCGCGGCGCGGTGAAGTCGTACATCGAGGCCCATGAGCGCAACGACCTCGACGGGCTGACGTCCCTACTGCGCGACGACCTGCGTTTCGCGATGCTGCCCGATCCGGGCACCGTGACCACGACGGCCAGGGAAGCGGTGGACGGCTGGGTCTCCCATGGGCTCTTTCAACGCGGCTACGACGACTGGCGCGGTATCACCACGACGATCAACCGCATGCCTGCCGCCGCGCTGTACCTCCGCACCCCCGACGACCCGCAGTACCGGCTGTTCACCATCGCGGTCCTGCACATCGTCGACGGGAGGATCGCCGAGCTCACCGGATTCGACGCCACCGACAAACCATGGCTGGGCCTGCCTCCGACACGGTGATCAGGTGAGTCCGGCCCGTGCTCATCGCCTCGTCTCGTATCGGGTCAGTACCACGCCGCCGGGAAACGGCCGCGTCTCCACCAGGTTGAGGTTCACCCAGCTGTCCAGGGCCGTGAAGAACGGCGTGCCGCCGCCCAGCAAGGCCGGTGCGGTGACCAGCACGTACTCGTCGATCAGCCCGGCACGCATGGCCGCTGCGGCAAGTGTGGCGCCGCCGATGTCCATGGGGCCGCCGTCTTCGGCCTTGAGCCGGGTGATCTCGGTGACCGCGTCGCCGGTGACCAGGCGGGTGTTCCAGTCGACCGTGCGGGTCGTCGAGGAGAACACCACCTTTGGCATGTCCCGCCAGCGGCGGGCGTACTCGATCTCCGCCGGTGTGGCGCCGGGCTGCTGGTCGGCGGTCGGCCAGTGGGAGCTCATCGCCTCCCACAATTTGCGCCCGTACAGCGCCAGGCCGGTCGCCCCCACCCGGTCGGACCACCACTGGAACAGCTCGTCGCTCGGTACGCTCCAGCCGAGGTCATCGCCAGGCGCGGCGACATAGCCGTCCAGGCTCACGTTCATAGCGAAGATCAGTTTCCGCACCGTGCCAACCTCCCGTAAGTCCATTTAGTACGTACAGACGGGCGCGGCGCGAAAACCTCATCGGTGTGCGATCGGCCCCGCAGGTAAGCCCTCGCGCCCCGGGGGGTCAGCAGCCGCATCCAGTGCTATGGCAGCCGCATCCCGCTACAGCAATGGCACGCTGGACCGAGCGACGGCGGTGCAGCCACCACATGCCGAGCGCAAGAGCCACCAGTCCGGCGGCGATGGCGAACAGCGTCTTCTCCAGGATCGCGGCGCCCGCGCCGGTGAGCACCCCGGCGGCGATCAGCAGAGGCAGCGCGCAGCAGGCGGCGCAGGCGAGGACGGCGAGTCCGCCGGCAACCTTGCTGCGCCGCGGCGGCGTGTTGTCGATCTCCCCCGGGGCTGGGTTCGGGATGCGGGTCGGCGGCGGGACGGGCTGGCTCATTCGCGTTCTCCGGAGGGTCGAGTGGTGCCGATGGTCAGATACGGGATCGGGCAGTCCGTGCAGGTGCAGTTGGTGAGGCTGTTGCAGCGCGCGTCGACGACTTCGGTGAGCGTGGCGCGGATCGCGGTCAGGTCGGTGATCTTCAGATCGATTTCGGCGATCTTGTCGATGGCGCGTTGCCGCAGATCCGCGCTCGGGTGCCGGTGGCGGCCCGCGTCGAGCAGCTCGGCGACCTCGTCGAGGGTGAATCCGAGTCGCTGCGCTGCCTTGATCACGTTGAGCAGGGCGACCGTGTCGGCTGGGTAGAGGCGGTGCCCGCCGTTCGTCCGTGACGGTTCGGCGAGCAGGCCGCGGCGTTCGTAGTAGCGCAGCGTCTGGATGTTGACGCCGGCCTGCTCGGCGACCTCGCCGGTGCGTAGCCCGTCCATCACGACGCCCGTGCCGTCGACCGGGTGCCGGCGAACGGCAACCCAGCCTGGGCCCAGTCGGCCTTGCCGCCGTCGTAGCCGCGTACGTCGGTGGAGCCGAGCCGCTCGAACGCGGCGGCGGCGGCCTTCGAACGCGAGCAGGCCGGGCCGGAACAGGAGGTGACCACGGTCCGGTCGCGGTCCGGCGTCAGCCGGGCCGCCAGATCGGCGGACAATTCACCGGGCAGGTTCACCGCACCGGGCAGATGGTCCGCCTCGAAATGAGCTGCCTCGACGAGCGTGACCTCACCGGCATCGAGCAGTTCGCGAAGCCGCTCACGACTGATCCGCTGCACGACGCTCCTCTCGGCTCGCGGTGCGAGCGGCAGCGTCACGGGCGCGGCCCGCGAGAGAGGCCAGGACCTCGCCATGCTGGGGCGGCACCGCGACGTCCAGGGTCACGGCCTCCCCGTCGCCGATACGCTCGACTGCGACGGTGAAGTCGAAGAACGAGCAGCATTCGGTCTCGCGAGCGGCAAGGTCACGCACCGTGGTCGCCAGACCCGCCGGGCCGGCCAGACGCAGGCGCGTGTGGGTCGCGTCGAGCTGGTCCACCTCGCGCACAGCGGTGGCGAACAGTTCAGCAAACTCCGCCAGCCGCAACGGCTGTTGCGCCGTCGGTAGCGTGCAGGCGTCCGGAATCACGAAAGACATGCCGCCTCCTCGAACCTGGGCGCCATCGGCGCCGTCGGTCGACGGTAAGCCTGTACCTGGGTACCGGATGCAACCCCTGGGTCCACACGACCTTCGAGGCCGCTGCCGGACCGCGCCGCTACCTCCGTAAAGGAGGGCCACGATCGGGTCGCGTCGCAGCTCGCACCCGTATCGGTGCGCCCGTGCGTTGGTCGATCTGGTGGGTCAACCGTCGACTGTCCGTCACGTTCGGTGCGGGTGTCAGGGATCCCCGCCCGGTGGGTGGGTACGGTGGTTGCGTGACAGGCGCGCGGGCAGTGGGCGCCGGGCCGATGGCCCGGTGGGTGCTGCTGGCCTGCACGCTGTTCGGGCTCGCGGCGATGCACACCCTCGGACACGCCGGGATGCGCATGGGCACCCACCATGGCCACGGGCCGGCCGGTGCGGTGGCCGTGGCTGGCGGGATGGACGTGCCGGCGGAGGTGGCGGCCGCGGTGACTGCCGTGACCGATGAGTGTCCAGGCTGCGCGCACGTGAGCGGTCCGCAGGGCCCGGGGCGCGATGGCATGCCCGGTTGGAGTGTCTGCCTGGCGGTGCTCACCGGTCTGGCGGTGCTCGTGCTGTTGATCGCGCGGTGGTGGGCGAGGCCGCGTCCGGTCGGTTCGCAGATCCGCAACGTCAGCGCGCTGTCGCGGGTATTGCGGGGCCCGCCGCGGCCGGTGGGTCTGAGTCTCGCTCGGTTGTCGGTGCTGCGTACATAGAACTCGCGCTGCGCCGCTGCTGCCCGTACGCGCTGCGCGTACGGCAGGGCGTGCGCCGAGGTTCTTCTCGCACGTTCACCGATACCGAAAGGCTTCTTGTTGTGTTGACACGTTCTGTTGTGCTGCGCCGTGCCGGACTGGCCGGCGTGGCGGTGACCGCTGCGGTGCTGCTGTCGGCCTGCGGCGGCGATGACTCCACGGGCTCCGGGATGGGCCACGGCTCCGGCATGGGCACCAGCGCGCCGGCGGCCTCGGCGAGCGCGGGCGCGGTATTCAACGACGCGGACGTGATGTTCGCTCACATGATGGTCGTCCACCACCGGCAGGCGATCGAGATGGCGTCGCTGGCCGATACCCGGGCCGCCAGCAGCGACGTCAAGGCGCTCGCCACGAAGATCAAGCAGGCGCAGCAGCCTGAGATCGACACCATGAACGGGTGGCTGACCGCCTGGGGCAAGCCGGCCCCGATGGCCAGCGCGAGCGGCATGGACATGGGCATGGGCCACGGCCCGATGCCCGGCGTCATGTCCGACGCGGACATGACCCAACTGGCGAAGGCCAAGGGCGCCGAGTTCGACAAGCAGTTCCTCACCATGATGATCAGCCACCATCAGGGTGCGATCAGCATGGCCCAGCAGGAGACGGCGCAGGGCAGCAACCCGGATGCCAAGACTCTGGCGGCGAAGATCATCACGGATCAGCAGGCCGAGATCACCCAGATGCAGGAGCTGCTGACGAAGGTCTAGACGGTCAGCGGCGGGGGGGGGGGGGGGGGGGGGGGGGGGGGGCCGCGCGGGGGGGGGGGGGGGGGGGGGGGGGGGGGTGTGTGGGTGGGGGGGC
>NZ_JBIAKM010000006.1:28799-524016 GCF_042872525.1 Micromonospora sp. NPDC005254
CTCCCCCCCCCGGCCTCGCCCCCCCGCGCCGCCGCGGGCGCGCGCGGGGGGGCCGCGGCGCGCGCCCCCCCCCCCCCCCCCCCCCCCCCCCCCCCCGCCGCGGTCGCCGGTTTCTCAGTGGGCGTGGTGGTACTGGTGCACCACCGCGTGCCCCTTGCCCCGGCTGATCATCCACCGGTTGACGGGCGTGGTCAGCAGGAACGCCACGACCAGCGACCCGGCCAGGGACGCCCAAAACAGCACGCTGGTCAGCCCGGCGTTCATCGCCCCGGGCACCGCGACGATGAACGCGTTGTCCAGCAGCTCCATGATCGCAATCGACACGGTGTCGGCGGCCAGGGCCACCTTCAGCGCGGTGCGGACGTTGACACCGGCTCGCAACACGCCGCGCATGGTCAGCCCGTAGCCGAACACGAAGGCCAGGGCGATCGACAGCACCACGGTGGCGGCGTTGTGCAGCCCGGCCGTGGTGCCGATGACCATGCCCAGGACCTCACCGATGGCGCACCCGGTCAGGCAATGCAGCGTCGCCGACGCCGCGACCGCCCAGCTCTCCACCACCCGCATCTGCTGCCGGTCGGCGTCCGGGCTGTGCTGGTTGTGGCCCTCGTGCCCATGCCCGGCGTGGCCGGCCGAGCCCGGTGCCGCAGTCGCCGTGGGGCTCTGAACGTGGCTGCTGTGATCCATGTCCGACCTCCTTCACTCGCCCACACCGTACCCCCCGGGGGTATGTATGCCAAGGGTTGAGGGGCAGCGTGCCCCCGCGCTGCCTGTCGCACTGACCCGCCGCGACGACGACGGACCCGCAGGCGGCCGATCCTGCCGGTGCGGCTGAGCGGAACCGTCACGACCGGGTGGCCGGCGTCTGGAGTTGGGTGCGCTTGTCCCGGATGTGCCGCAGGCTTGATCGAGGGCGGCGGTGGGGACGCGGCGGGGCCGCAGCCCTCGTCGGCAGTCAGGCCTTCAGTCATCGGGAGTGCGTCTTATCTGTCGACGGCGCGGCCACGTGGTACGACTGCTTCAAGAACAAGCCGACAAAGCAGGCGGGCCGGTGACGACGAACAGAGTGGCCAATCTGCTGCGTGGGCGGGAGAGTCCGCAACGGCCGACCTTCCTGGAACTGTTCTTCGATCTCGTGTACGTCTTCGCGCTCACCCGGATCGTGCACGAGTTGGTGCTGGACTACACCAGGGGTCACGTCGCCGAGACGTTGACCACCACCCTTTCGGAAAACGGCGAGACTCTGCTGCTGCTATTGGCCGTCTGGTGGATCTGGACCCAGACGGCGTGGATGACCAGCAGATTCGACCCGTTCCGGCCGGAGATCCAGTTCCTTGTCCTCGCGACGATGTTCGGGAGTCTGCTCCTGGCGGTCGCGATATCCGGGGCTCTCGCCGAGACCGGTTTTCTCTTCGCGAGCACGTACGTCGCGATCCAGGTGGGCCGCTCCCTTTTCTTCGTAGTTACCTTGCGGGGCCACGATCTGCGCCGCGTCAACATGCTGGCGCTCGTCTGGTTCGGCGCGTCGGCCGTGCCGTGGCTCGTCGGAGCCTTCGAACCAGAGTTGACGCGCAATTCGCTGTGGGCGCTGGCCCTGGCGATCGACTACCTGGGGGGCAGACTCGGCTGGCCGGTACCGGGGCTGGGCCGCTCGCGGGTGTCCCCGTGGGCCGTCGCCGGCGAGCACCTGGCCGAACGCTACTGGCAGCTTGTCATCGTCGCGCTTGGTGAGACGATCCTGACCTTCGGCTCGAGTCTTCTACGTGGTCCGATTGTGCATGAACGAATATTGGCTCTTACATTGTCGTTCCTCACCACGGTGTTGCTGTGGCGGATCTACTTCTACCGAGCCGGCCAGATCTTGGGCGAGGCCGTCGTGGCATCCGTCGACCCAGGCCGACTCGGTCGGTCGGCCGAGCTCTGTCACCTGCTCATGGTGTCCGGCATCCTCGTGACCTCAGCCGGTTCCGAACTCGTCTTGCTGGATCCAACCGGACACGCCAAACCCGCCTGGGTCGGCGCCATCCTCGGCGGGCCCGCGCTCTACCTCGCCGGACGTTCACTATTCGAGTACGTGGCCTTCGCCCGCGTGTCCCTTCCGCGGCCGATCGGGATCCTCGCCCTCGTGGCCCTAGCGCCGCTGATGGTCCGTCTGCCGCCACTCAGGGTCGCTGCGGCAGCTGCCGCCGTCCTGCTCGGCGTCGCCGTCGCGGACGCGATCCGAGCCCACGGACGCCCACTGGAGCAGGCCTCGCCGCCACGCTGACCGGGCAGGCCGGGATGCCGATGCTGGTCGGCACCTTTTCAGGTCGGCGAGGGTGGCGACGCGGCGGTCAGTGCCGGCGGACAGCGGGCCGCTGCCGGGGCGAGTGCGGTGACGGCGATCGTGAAAGCCCTGCTGCCGGTGTCCTGCCAGAGGTGCGGGGAGAACGGAGGGAGCGGTCTGGCCGTCACCGCGCCCAGCCCCTGGTCATGGGATGACAATTGCCGGATGGACCAGGTGCTCAACCTGCTGGTGTCGCTGCCACCCGCCCTGGTGCTCGTCTTGGCGTTCCTCCTCCCGGCGCTGGAGGCGTCGACCTTCCTTGGCCTGGTGGTGCCGGGGGAGGTGGCCGTGCTGGTCGGCGGAGTCCTCGCCCACGACGGGAGGCTGCCGCTGTGGGCGGTGATGGTTGTGGCGCTGGCCGGGGCGGCCCTCGGCGACCAGGTGGGTTATCTGATTGGCCGCCGTTACGGCCGGCGGCTGCTGGACCGAACGCCGCGCCGGTTCGTTCGGTCTGGTGAGCTGCGTCGTGCGCTCGACCTGATCCGTCGGCGGGGCGCCGGCGCAGTGGTGCTCGGCCGCTGGGCGGCCGCGCTGCGGGCGCTGGTGCCGGGTCTGGCGGGCATGAGCGGCATACCGCAGCGCACGTTCACACTGGCCAACGTTGCCGGCGGGGCGCTGTGGGCAGCGGCGGTGGCCGCGCTGGGTTACCTGGCTGGCGCCTCGTACGGACTGCTGGAGCGGCGACTTGGCCTGGGCGGGGAGGTGCTGCTCGCGGTTGTGGCGCTGGTGATCGCGGCACGGATCTGGGCTGGCCGGCGGGCTGCGCGCCGCGAGCGAGCCGTGCAGGAACCGACGAGGCCCAGTGACGGCCGACATCCTGGCGCTCCCGGGGAACCTCGACGCCGCCGACACCTGCGCGGCTGAACTACTCGCCGCCGCCGACGTCTGCGCGGCTGAACTACTCGCCGCCGGCGGACTCGCAGCGGAGCAACGGTGGGACGCCGCGTGGGCCTCCGTCGACCGAGTGCATTGGACTTCCTCGGTGGTCTGGGCCACGTGGACGGTCACCCCGCGCTCCTTGAGCAACCTGAGGGTACGCGGGTCGGGAGGGCGTCGATAACAGACGCGTTCAGGCCGTCCACATCAAGCGTTCGCAGCGGTGGCACAGCATCGACCGCGGGGTGCTCGTCAACCCCGGGTCAGTTCCAGGGATCGGCGTTCGGATCCTCGCCGAGCAGTTGCGCGCTCTCCAGGCACAGGTTCTCGCCGAACAGTTGGTTGCCGCGGGAGTCGGTGCCCCATGCGTCGTCGGCGGAGGCAGCGATGGCGCGCCATGTGTAGCTGTCAGCCGACCTGGCCGGCCTGGTAGTGCCCGGACCCTGACCTGGCCTTCGCGTCACCGACCTGTCCTTCGCGCCAGCGGCGATCAGCGGACCCGGGACGGATCGGTCGTCCGGGTACGCAGCCACGCGTCGAAGTCGCGGGCCACGATGCGTTCGTCGGTGACACCGTCGGCGGCCGGCGAGCACAGCCAGCGGATCGGCGCGGCCATGACGGCGGGATCAAGCATCTGCTCGCGAACCGCCTGGGGCATCCCGTCCGGGATCATGCCGGTACGGGTGGCCCCGCCGGGCAGGAGTACGTTGACCCATACCGAGTGCTCGCGCAGATCGGCGGCCATGATGCGGGACAGCGCCTCGGACCCCGCTCGTGACGGGCCGTAGGGCACGAAACCTCTACGGATCATGGTCTCCTCGTTGAGCGAGATGTTCACGATGCGTCCGCCGCCGGCGGCGAAGAAGGTCGGTACGACCGCGCGGGCGACCAGGAAGTAGCCGGTGAGGTTCGTGTCGATCACGTCCCGGAAACCGTCGGGCGTGACCTCCCAGAAGCCCCGAGGTTCGGTGAAGAACTCCGGGTTCACGGTTCGCATGCCGATCCCCGCGTTGTTGACCAGCACATCGAGTCCGCCCAGGAGGTCGACCGTCCGGCGGACACCGTCGGCCACCGAGCGCTCATCCCGGACGTCCATGGCGACGCCACCGACCCGCCCGCGCTCGGCGTCGATCTGCTCGGCGACCTGGGCGGTGCGGCCCTCATCGCGGCTGGTGATGACCACCCGCGCGCCGCCGTCGGCCAGCGCCTCGGCCATCGAGCGGCCAAGGCCGTTGGTCGCCCCCGTGACCAGGACCCGTACCCCGGAAAGGGACTCGTCGGTTCTCACGTCACGCACGGTCATGAACCAATCATTCCTCATTCGTGCGCGTGCCGTGCGGAGCAGGCTGACCGGCCCGGGCTGCTGGACGCGGCCGTTCCGTCCCGCGTTTGGCGGCCGGAGGCGCGGGAACACCTCGCCGATCGGGCCCAGGCGACCCGCCACGTCTGTCGTCCGGCAGCGCTGGTGATGCCGGCGAGACCCGAGAGGAGCGAGGATGAGCCCACGCAGGACAACCGTCCCGGCACGCAGATCACCCGGAGCCACCAAGGCCACCGGGGCGACGAAGATGCCGCCGAGCCGGAAGGTGGCGGCCAAGAAGGTCGCCGCTGCCACGAAGCGGGCCACCGGCGCGAGCGCAGCCAAGACGCCCGGCGAGAAGCCCACGCCGACCACGCCCCGCGTCGCCCGGAAGAAGGACGTTTCCGCCACCACGGCCTCGCCCAGCCGCAGGCCGACGGCGAAGGCGGCCGCCGCCAAGAACGCACCACCAAAGAAGGCGCCCTCAGCGAGGGCCGCGGCGAAGAAGGCGCCGGCGAAGAAGGCCGCGCCGACCCGGGCCCGCACCACGTCCGCCACCAGGGCACCGGCCAAGAAGGCGACCACCATGGAGTCGTTCGGCAACCGGCGTACGGCGCGAAAGACCTGAACTTCGACGCCTACCCGATGTGTCGCACCGGCTCGATGACCGTCGGGGAGGCGTCGCCGCAGGCGTGCGCCTCACCATCCGGCCTTGCCCGCCCACGCCGTTCGGGAACCCCCCCCGGTCCGCACGCGTACCGCCGGGTCAACGACCGGCGTCACGGGCACGGTCTCCTCGCAGAATGCCCTGGCCAGTGGAAACTCCGCGCGTGTTGCAAACGCCCCTGCGGGGTTCGCCCCTTATGAAAGAGTTTGCTCTGAAGGTTGCCGATTATCGACGGCACCCGCACGAGCAGATCAAGTGACAGGGGCGGACATGAGGTGGCTGATCGGTGGTGCGGCCGCGATTGCCGGGGGGATGGTTGTCCGGCGCCTGCTCGGTGGGGCTGGCCGGGGCAATGACCAGTGGCAACGGGTTCAGGCCCGGCGGCGCGGGGCGCGGTGGCACGTGGCGACGGTGAACCGACCGGCGGGTGACGTCGCCCCGGGCGGCCAGTTCCCCGAGCCGCTGGCCGGGCTTGGCGACGCCGTCGAGGTCCAGGTCCGGCCTGCCCCCGGCGGCCGGGGGACCGAGATCGCCGTACGGCTGCGCGACGGCGCCCGACTCCCTGTTGCCGCCGCGGCCCGACGGGTCACCGGCCGGGATCCTGAACAGGCGATCCGGGCTGCGCTGCGCGAGTCGAAGCAACTGATCGAAACCAGTGAGGTCCTGCACCCGGACTATCCGCCCACGACCGAGCCGACTCCGATGAACAAGCCACTGCGAATGGCCACCCAGCAGGGTCGGCGGGAGGGACGACAGTGAAGGCGCTGGTCTGGGAGGGAGCCAACGAGCTCGCGGTGCGGCAGGTGCCGGACCCGCAGATGCGTAACGAGCAGGACGTCATTGTGCGGGTCCGGCGGACTGTGACGTGTGGTTCGGACCTGCACCTGCTCGGCGGGTACATCCCGTTCATGGAACGCGGCGATGTCCTCGGGCACGAGTTCCTCGGCGAGGTCGTCGAGGTCGGTTCGCAGGTACGCAAGCACAAGGTAGGCGACCGGGTCGTCGTCTGCTCGTTCATCTCCTGCGGCAAGTGCTGGTACTGCCAGCAACAACAGTTCTCGCTGTGCGACAACGGAAACACCAACCCGATGATCACCGAGAACGTCTGGGGCTCCGCGCCCGGAGGCTGCTACGGCTACTCGCACGCACTGGGGGGCTTCGCCGGCAGCCACGCCGAGTTCATCCGCGTCCCCTACGCCGACCAGGGCGCCTTCACCGTCCCGGACGAGGTGAGCGACGAGCGCGCGCTCTTCGCTTCCGACTCCGCGCCGACCGGTTGGATGGGCGCCGACCTCGCCGGCGTCAAACCGGGCGATGTCGTGGCGGTCTGGGGTGCTGGTGCGGTCGGGCAGATGGCGGCTCGGGCGTCCGTGCTGCTCGGTGCCGATCGGGTGATCGTGATCGACCGACTCGACAACCGGCTCCAGATGGCCCAGACACATCTCGGCGTCGAGACGCTGAACTACGAGCAGCAGGACGTCAGCGGCGAATTGCTGGAGCGCAGTGGCGGCCGAGGCCCGGACGTGTGCATCGAGGCAGTGGGTATGGAGTCGCACAGCAGCGGTCCGCAGTTCTGGTACGACCAGGTCAAGCAGCAGCTGCGCATCGAGTCCGACCGACCGATCGCCGCCCGGGAGGCGATCTACAACTGCCGCAAGGGCGGCAGCGTGTTCATCCTGGGTGTGTTCGGCGGCCTGGTCGACAAGTTTCCGCTCGGGGCGGTGATGAACAAGGGGCTGACGCTGCGCGGCGCACAGCAGCACGGACAGCGCTACATTCCCATGCTGCTGGAGCGGATGGCCCGCGGCGAGCTGGTCACGGAGCATCTCGCGACACACACGATGCCGTTGGACCAAGCGCCGCGCGGCTACGAGATGTTCAAACAGAAACTCGACGGATGCGTACGGGCCGTCTTCCAGCCGACCAGCTGATTCCGCCGTCGCCGGTGCCCCTCGCACCGTAGCGCGACCTCACTTACTGGATGGCCCTCAGCGCCGTCGCGGCAGCTCCCGTGCCGCTGACGTGGTGGTGGAGCCAGGCCGTCGAGGGGAGCGCCCCCGACCACTCGTCGTCGTGTGAAAGGCCCGCCACTGCCTCTGTTCGGAGTCAGGACGTGACGTGTCGGATCCGGTCCCCGGTCCAGGCCGCTTCGAGGATCGCGGTCAGGCTGGCGGTGTCGGTCGGGCCTGGATGGTTCTGGATCAGGCGGGTGACGCCACTGGCCATCTCCGCGAAGCGCGGGAGGTCGGCGCGTGCCACGCCGATGTCCGCCAGGGTGGCAGGGATGCCGATGTCGGCAAGGAGCCCGTCGAGCCAGGTGAGGAACACCTCTGCGGCCTCGGTATCCGAGGCGTCGGTCACGTCGAGCCCGCACACCCGGGCGAGGATGGCCAACCGGTCGCTGATGGCCTCCCTGGCCGCGTCCAGCGCGTAGGGCAGGAGCAGCCCGACGCCCAGGCCGTGCGGCGTGTGCGTGGCTGCGCCGATGGGGTACTGGAGAGCGTGCGGGGCCGCGTTGCCCGCGTGGGAGAACGCCAGCCCGGCGAGCATGGACCCGTAGGACATGTCCGCCCGCGCGTCCGTGTCGCCTCCGTCCCTGACCGCACGACGCAAGCTACGGGCGATCCGCTCCGCGGCCAGGAGCGCGTAGTGGTCGGTGATGGGGTTGCGGCCGAGGAAGACCTGCTCCACCGGGTCGCGCGGTCCGTGGGCCCGCCCTCGCGCGGTGTAGCTCTCCACCGCGTGACAGAACGCGTCGATGCCGGAGTGGGCGGTGACGGTCGCAGGGCAGGTGTAGGTGAGTTCGGGGTCGACGATGGCGAAGTCGGGCACGATGTGGACGCTGGAGACCCCCACCTTCAGCTCGCGGTCCGGGTCGGTCAACACCGAGACGGGTGTGAGCTCGGAGCCGGTGCCTGACGTCGTCGGGACCGCGACGAGAGGAATCGTGGGCCCCGGCACCTTCGACTCGCCGTAGAAGTCGCGCGGCGTCCCGCCGTGGCGGCGGATGACGCCGACGATCTTGGCGAGGTCGATCACCGTGCCACCCCCGATGGCGAGGATCACGTCGGCGTCCACCTCGGCGGCGACCGAGACGGCCAGGGCGACATCGGCGAGTGGCACGTCTGACGTCGCGTCGGAGAACACCCCGACGACCTCGACCCTCTCCCGTACGGCGGCCACGATCTCGGCCACGCCCGGCTGCCCCAGGAGAACCCGGTCGGTCACGATGAGCACTCGCGAGCCACTCTCGGCCACTACTCGTGGGATGTTCTGCGCGACCCCTTCGCCCACTATCAGCTGGCGTGGTCCGCGGACGGTCTCAAGCATGTCAGTGCCTCTCTCGAACGTCGGCGGCGATGTGCGGGGCGGAAGCTCGGGGCGGCAGGCCGGTCACGGTAGGCCGATCGCCGCGTAGGTGAGGTCGAGGTATTCGAGGATGCCCTCGTGCGACCCCTCCTTGCCGATCCCGGACTGCTTCACGCCTCCGAACGGAGCTGACGGGTCCGAGATCAGGCCACGGTTGATGCCGACCATTCCCGTGTCCAGCCCTTCGGCGAACCGGAGCGCCCGCTGGAGGTCACGGGTGAAGACGTATCCGACCAGGCCGTGCTCGGTGTCGTTGGCCTTCGCCAGCACCTCGTCGTCGGACGTGAACGAGATGATCGGCGCCACCGGGCCGAAGATCTCCGTCTTCAGCATCCGCGCATCGTCGGGCACGTCGACGAGGACCGTGGGCGGGTAGAAGTGGCCCGGCCCATCCGGACGCTCGCCGCCCACCACGATCCGGGCACCGCGATCGACCGCGTCGGCGACGAGCTCGTCGATCCTGGTGACCGCTGCCTCGTCGATCAACGCCCCGACGTTCACGCCGTCGTCGAGACCATGGCCCACCGAAAGCGCGCCCATCCGCTCGGCGAAGCGCGCCGTGAACTCCTCGCGCACCGGCTCCTCGACGTAGATCCGGTTGGCCGCGATGCAGGACTCCCCGATGTTGCGCATCTTGGCGACCATGGCACCGTCGAGCGCGACGTCCAGGTCAGCGTCGGCACACACGATCAGGGCCGCGTTGCCGCCCAGTTCCATGGACGTACGCAGCACGTTGTCCGCAGCCTGTCGGAGCAGCACGCGCCCGACCTCGGTCGACCCGGTGAACGACAGCTTGCGGGTCCGACTGTCGGCCAGCAGTGCGGAGACCACCTCGCCGGAACGCTTGGTGGTCAGCACGTTGACAACGCCCGGGGGTACGCCGACCTCCTCCATGATGCGGGCCAGGAACAGCATGGTGAGTGGCGTCTGGGCTGCTGGCTTGGTGATCGTCGTGCAGCCCGCGGCCAGCGCGGGAGCGATCTTGCGGGCGCCCATGGCCAGCGGAAAGTTCCAGGGCGTCACGAAGACGCACGGTCCGACCGGCTTCGGCACGGTGAGGATGCGATACCCACCTGCGGGAGCGGTGCTGTAGCGCCCCTCGACGCGCACCGCCTCCTCGGCGAACCAACGGAAGAACTCGGCGCCGTAGGCCACCTCCGCCCGAGCCTCGACGAGCGGCTTGCCCATCTCGAGCGTTATCAGCCGGGCGACCTCCTCGGATCGCTCGATCAGCGCCCGGTACGTCGCGGTCAACAACTCCGACCGTTTCCGCGGCGGGGTCGCCGCCCACTCCGTCATTGCCGTGCTCGCCGCGTCCAGAGCGGCGAGCCCGTCAACGACGTCCGCGTCCGCCACCTCGGCGATGGCCTTGCCGGTGGCCGGGTCCTCGACGGCAAAGGTGGCTCCGCTCGCGGCGTCGCGCCAGGCGCCGCCGATCCGGAGCCGCCGGTGCTCGGGGGCCAGGACGTTCATCGGGTCACTCATTGCGTCGCCTCCTGTGATCCTCGTGGTGATGTCCGGCGTGCCCCAGCGAGCGCGCTGTGCGCGTGGACGGACGGGTCACCCGCCCTGGTCCGGGGCGAGGTTGCCGAGCGGGTCGAAGGTGGCCGTGGCCCCGTCTGCCGGCGCGGTTACCGCCCAGCCTCGGACAGCGACAGCCCGGTGTCCGCGTCGAACAGGTGCGCACGGTCCAGGTCGACCGTGACGTGCAGCCGCTCGCCGGGCGTACCGGTGACGGTGGGTCGTGCCTTGACCTTGAGGATCTCCGTCCCCACTCGGACGTCGACCACCGTTCGGTCACCGAGCGGCTCAAGCCCGTAGAGCTCGCCGGACAACGACGCGTGCCCACGCTGTTCGACGGACAGGTCCTCCGCGCGCAGGCCCAGCAGCAGCGCCCGGCCGTCCTCAGCCGTGGTCCAGCGGGGCCGCGGCAGCGTCCAGCCGTCCGCACCGACCAGACGATCTCCCTCGGCGCGGCAGGCGAGCAGGCTGATCGGTGGGCTCCCCACGAATCCTGCGACCCACTGGTTGGCGGGACGCTCGTACACCTCGGTCGGCGTTCCGACCTGTTGCACCTTCCCCTCCTTGAGGACCGCTACCCGGTCGGCCATGGACAGGGCCTCGACCTGGTCGTTGGTCACGTAGACGAAGGTTGCTCCGAGGCTCCGGTGGATGCGGGTGAGCTCGGTGCGCATCTCGACGCGGAGCTTGAGGTCGAGGTTCGTCAGCGGCTCGTCCATGAGAAACGCGCGCGGGCGACGGACCAGCGCCCGGGCTAGGGCGACACGCTGCATCTCACCGCCCGACAACTGCGCGGGTCGACGTTGCAGCAGACGTTCGATGTGCAGCAGGCTCGACATCTGCTCGACGGCCGCGGCGATCTCGCTCGCGGAACTACGGCGTGCCCGCAGCGGTGAGGCGATGTTCTCGTACACCGTGTGTCGCGGGTAGAGGGCGTAGTTCTGGAAGACCATGGCCAGGTCGCGTGCGGCCGGGGTGTCACCTGTCGCGTCCCTCCCGTCCAGGCGCACCGACCCGGCGTCAAGCTTCTCCAGCCCGGCGATCGCTCGCAGGGTCGTCGTCTTGCCTGCCCCGGAGGGCCCGAGCACGACGAAGAACGAGCCGTCCGGCACGTCCAGCGTCACCCCGTCCAGGGCCTGGACCTTGCCGAAGGACTTGCGCAGCCCGTGCGCTGCCACGGTTCCCATCAGGCCACCAGCTCTTCCGTGCTCACGTCGTAGACCGCCGGGGTCCCGCCGGTGTGCCGCAGCCCGACCTTTGCGTCAGCGGCGAAACGAATAGTCGGTGGCATCCGAACCCGTACGTCGCGCTGGCCGCTGTGGTCGACCACGTAGATGATTTCGTCGCCCAGCCACTCCGCCGAGACCACCCGGGCCGGGATCGAGCCGTCCGCCCCTGGTTCGGTGACTTCCAGCGCCTCCGGCCGGACGCCCGCCACCAGGCGACGGTCACGCGGCAGGCCTGGCGGTGGCGTGAGAACCAGTCCGCCCTGACCGCGCAGCTTCCCGTCGGCCACCTCCACCTCAATCAGGTTCATCGGGGGAGAGCCGATGAATGCCGCGCAGAAGAGACTCGCGGGACGGTCGTAGACCTCCAGCGGCGTGCCGATCTGCTCGACGCGGCCCTTGTTGAGGATGGCGATTCGGTGACCGAGCGACATCGCCTCGACCTGGTCGTGGGTGACGTAGACCATCGTCGCCCCCAGCTCGCCCTGCAGGTGCTTGATCTCCGTGCGCATGTCCGCCCTCAGCTCCGCGTCCAGATTGGTGAGAGGTTCGTCCATGAGGAACGCGCGCGGTCGTCGTACCAGGGCACGAGCGAGCGCAACGCGCTGCTGCTCTCCGCCGGACAGCTGGCGCGGTCGCCGGTCCAGGAGTGGACCGAGCCGCATCAGCCGGGCGGCCTCCTCGACCCGCTTGTGCACCTCCGGCTTGGGCAGTCCCTCGGCCCGCAGTGGGAACGCCAGGTTGTCGCGGGTTTTCAGATGCGGGTAGAGAGCGTAGAACTGGAACACCATGGCGATGTCGCGCTCGGCGGGCGGCAGGTCGTTGACAAGCGTGTCGCCGATGCGGATGTCGCCCGTCGTCTGCCTCTCCAGGCCGGCTATGGCCCGCAGCGTGGTCGTCTTGCCGCAACCCGAAGGGCCGAGCATCACGAACAGCTCACCGTCGCGGATGGACAGGTCCACGTGGTCAACCGCGACCGTCCCGTCCGGGTAGCGCTTGTGCAGGGCGGTCACCTCGATGTCGGCCATCAGCGTCGCACCGCCCCGAGCGTCACACCGGCGATGAGGTGCTTGCGCACCAGGTAGGCGAAGACGAGCACCGGTAGGGCGAACACGACGGAGGCCGCGGCCACGAGACCCCAGTCCGTGGTGGTGCCACCGATGAGGCCGGCGATGGCGGGCGGAGCCGTCCGCACGTCGTCGCTGGAGGTGAGGAAGATGGCGAACACGAACTCGTTCCACGAGAAGATGAGTGCGAAGACCGCCGTCGCGGCGATGCCGGGCACGAGCAGGGGAAGGGTGAATTTCCAGAACGCCTGCAAACGGGTGTAGCCGTCGAGCATGGCGGCGTCCTCGTACTCCGCGGGCACCTCGTCGACGAATCCCTTCATCATCCAGATCGTGAACGGGACGTTGAACGCGGCGTAGATGAGGATCAGCCCGAGCTTGCTGTCGATGAGCCCGACCTGGCGGTACATCAGGAAGATCGGGATCACGACCACCACGGGCGGCATGAAGCGGGTGGACAGGATGAAGAACAGCTGGTCCTTCTTGGCCTTCACCGCGAAGCGTGAGTACGCCCAGGCCGCCGGAACCCCCAGCACGGTGGCCAGCACCGTGGACACCCCGGCGACCACGGCGGAGTTGAGAAACGCGACGGAAAGGGCCGGGCGACCGCCGCCGGGAGCGACGAACACGTCCTTGAAATGGTCCAACGTGACCGTGAAGCCGAAGAACTTGGCCGGGATGGCGTAGACGTCCCGGTTTTCCTTGATGGACGTCTCGATCATCCACAGCACCGGAAAGAGCATCACGACGGCCAGCACCACCAGCAGCGCCAACTCCACCCCGGAGCGGCCCCGGCCACCAAGGCGGCGCGCGGGGGTCGTGCGATCCCGGGCAGGACCTGTGGACACGGCCTCGTCGACGGAGACGGCCATCAGCCCTCCTTGAGCTTGTTCAGGTAGCGCAGGTACAACTGCGTGAGGACGATGACGACGAGGACCATGAGGATCCCGTACGCCGAGGCGGTCCCGGTGTTGAAGCCCAGGAACGCGACCTTGTAGACGTGGAACGACAACGTCTCGGTCGAGACACCCGGGCCTCCGTTGGTGAGGATGTAGACGAGGTCGAACAGCCGGAAGGCCTCGATGGCCCGGAACATCACGGCAATGAGAAGCAGCGGCCACACCAGCGGAAGAGTGATGGTGCGGAACCGGAACCACTCGGACGCCCGGTCGATCGAGGCGGCCTCGTACAGGTACTTGGGAACCGCGGTCAGGCCCGCAAGGGCGATGAGCATGATGAACGGCGTCCACTGCCAGGTGTCGACCACGACCAGCGAGATCAATGCCGTTCGCTGTCGGGTGAGCCACTCCACCTGCCCCAGGCCGAGCGAGCCGAGCATGCTGTTGATCACGCCGAATTGCGCGTCGAGCATGAATCGCCAGAACAGCCCGACCACGACCGGCGACAGCATCATCGGAACCAGGAACAGGGTGGTCAGCAGTCCTCGCCCGTGCGTACGACGCGAGATCAGGTAGGCGATGCCGAAGCCGAGCACGGTCTGCAGGCCGACCGCGCCGACCACGTAGATCAACGTCGTCAAGGCCCTCTGGTGGACCTGCGCCGACGTCAGGATGGCGGTGTAGTTCCCGAATCCGACGAACCCGGCGGGCCCCCCGCGGGTGGCCGAGTAGTCGGTGAACGACAGGTACAACGCCCACAGCAACGGGAACACCGACATGGCGAGCAACAGCAGCAGCGCGGGGGAGATGAAGGCCATGGCGAGCCCGCGGTCGGTCAGCCGGCGGGACCGACCCGGTGCAGGTGGCGCCGCGGACGCCACCTGCCCGGGGTTGTCGGTCGACAGGGGGACGGGGGCACTCACAGTCCGCCGCCGCCCTTGCGGCCGCTGGAGTCGAGCACGCCCTGCTGCTCCTTGGCGATGTCGTCGAGCGCATCCTTCGGCTTCTTCGCGCCGTTGAGAGCGGCGTTCACGTTGGTGTTCTCGATGTCGACGAGGCGCGCGTACTCGGGCACGTTCCACATGTCCCGCATCCGCGGAACCGAGTCGGTGTACACCTGGTTGAACGGCCCGGCATTGAGGAACTCGGGCGACTCCAGGGCATCCGTACGCGACGGCACGCCACCGGCCGCGGCCCACTTCTTCTGAATGTCAGGCCGCTCGAACCACTTCATGAAGTTCAGGGCCTCGGCCTGGTTCGCCTTGGCGGAGTAGGCCGACACGTGCATTCCCATACCGCCGAGGGGGACCAGGTTCGTCTTCTGGCTCGGCAGGGTGGCGAAGCCCAGCTTGTCGAGAATCTGCTCCCGCGTCTTGCCGAGCGTCGACTGCTTCGGATCGAGCAGGCCGCCGCTCGCGGCGATCCAGTTGAACGCGATGCACGCCTTGCCCTGGGCGACCGCCGCGTTCACCTCGTCGATGAACCAGTTGCCGGAGCCCTTGGCGGTCAGCGGCTTCATCTTGTTGACCAGGACGTCCATCGCCTCCTGGCCCGCCGCGTCGTTGAGGACGCCCTCGATCTTGCGGGTCTTGGCGTCCCAGAGGTTGCCGCCGTAGACCCCGTTGACCGTGTTGTAGGTGACGGCTGCGGCGTCGGAGCCGTTGGCCTGGTGGAAAGCCAGCCCGCTGACGCCGGGGTTGTCCGCCTGGCACTTCTCGGCAGCTGCGATCATCTGGTCCCAGGTCTGCGGCGGCTTGTCGCCGATCAGGTCCTTGCGGTAGATCATCGTCCAGGTGTCGCCGAGCAGCGGCAGTCCGTACAGGCTGGCGTTCTCGTCGCGCTTGCCGGTCTCCGCCTGGGGGAACTGGCCGTAGGCCGCCAGCAGGTACGGGTTGTAGGCCGTGACGTCGATGTTGTTCTTGACGAAGTCGGTGATGTCGAGGATGTTGCCGTTCGTTACGGCCTCGCCGATGTGTTGCGAGTCCAGGATCGCGATGTCGAAGTCGGTCTTGTGCGCGGCGAACTGGGTGAACATCGCGTCGTGCCAGTTCGCGTTCGGCACGGTGTTGACCTTGATGGTCGCGTTCGGCCGCTCTTTTGTGTACTCGGCGTTCGCGAAGGCTTCCAGCGCCTTGGCTGGGGGCCAGTCGAACCAGATGAAGCTGAGAGTCAGCGGGTCCTTGGTGAGCTCCGGGATGGTCGCCGGTGCCTTGGGGGCACTCGCCTTCCCGCCGTCGTCCTTGCCGTCGCCGCATGCCGTCACTGTCGTGGCGACCAGCAGCATGGCCGCCGCCGCCAGCTGCACCTTTCGGCCAGGAACGGATATTCGTCCTATTCGCCGTGGATTCCGCATCTTCTCGCCTGCTTTCTGGGTGGGGACTTCTAGAGCCTCGCTATGTGCTTCGCCGAGCAGTTGCTGGGTTGTTCGGGTGTGTTGCCGGGCTGTCGCGGGGGCCGACCCGGGGACCGGCGTCACGAGTACGCCGCGATGTACTGGGCCTTCACGCCGTCGAGCAGGCCCTCCAGGTGATCGACGTGCCATGGCGGGCGGTTCCGCGATGGTGGCGGATGAAGATCATCCGTCGCGTTTCCTATACGATCTGGTTGGGGGCGTCAGAATGCCGCAGCGTTGTGACTGGTGTCAACAGGTTCCCGAAGGCGCAAGAAAGGACCTCAGGTCACGATGGACGACGAAGCGATGATCGCGCGGGGCCGTAGGGCCATGCCGGGCGGAATGCCGCCGGGAAGATCTCGTGGCCGGCTTGCCGACGAGGTGTACGACACGCTGCTCGGACAGCTGATGTCGCTACGGATCGAGCCCGGCTCCCGCGTCACGATCGACGTCCTGGCGCGAGAGTTGGGGGTCTCGCAGACGCCGATCCGAGACGCCCTGAACCGCATGGAGGCCGAGGGTCTGGTCGTGCGTGTGCCCCACGCTGGCTACCGCATTCCTCCCCAGATCACCCGTCACCGATTCGAGGACATGCTCGAGGTTCGCCTGCTCCTCGAGCCGGCGGCGGCGCGCAGATCCGCCGAGCGGGCGTCCTCGGAGCAGGTGGCCGGTCTGCGACGAATGCTGGAGGAGATGGCGGAGCTGGAGGGGGGCAGCGGGCTGCTGGCCTATGGCGCCTTCGGGCTACGCGACGCCGCTTTTCACGATCTCGTCGCCCTGAGCGCGGAGAACCAGGTCATCCGTGAAACGCTCGCTCGCCTGCACAGCCACGTGCACCTCTTCCGGCTGCACCACGACACCCAGGTCACTCACCTGGCGATGGCCGAGCACGAGGACGTGGTGGCCGCGATCGCCGCGCGTGACCCCGACGCCGCCGCCTATGCGATGCGTCGGCACATCCTGCGGTCCGGCGAGCGTTTCCGACGATTGTTCGACGAGGTCAAGGACGTGGACGGAATGGCGCTGGAGGGTTGACGGGCGGGCTGGGCCGAGGAATGCTGACTCGATCGGATCGGATTGGATCCACCTCACCGCCACCGCCACCAGATGCGAGGAGAAGCAGGTGCCCAGAGCGCTGCTCCTGACCGGCGACGCCGCCGAGGAACTCGACACCATGTATCCCTACTACCGCGTGCAGGAGGGCGGCTGGGACGTCGACGTCTCGTCACGGACGATGCGTGACGTGCAACTGGTCATCCACGAGTTCGACCCCAACTCCGACGCCTACGTGGAGAAGAACGGCCGGAAGCTGCCGGTCGACGTGCCCTGGGCCGAGGTCGACGTCGAGCGCTATGACGCCCTCATCATCCCCGGTGGACGTGCCCCCGAGTGGATCCGGGTCGACGCCGACGTCAGGCGCATCACCGAGCACTTCTTCGCACGCAACCTCCCCATCGCGCTGGTGTGCCACGGCGCGCAGGTGCCAGCCGTGTACGGGCTGCTGAAGGGTCGGAAGACGGCGTGCTTCCCGCCCATCACCGGTGACATGGAGAACGCCGGCGCGACGGTCATCGACGCTCCCGACGTCGTGGACGGCAACCTCGTCTCCTGCCGGGGGTGGCCCGACATGCCGCAATTCGGCCGGGCGATGATGGAGCTCTTCTCGAAGTCCGTCAACTCCGCCTCGGCGTGAACACACCTGGTCTGTCCCGGTGACGGCACTTCGGACCGTCACAGTCGACGGTTCCCCCGTCCACGTCCTGGAGAGCGGCACCGGGCCCGCGGTGCTGATGCTGCACGGCTCCGGACCCGGCACGACCGGGTCCGGTGCCTGGGCGACGACGGCGCAGGCGCTGGGCACGTCCTGGCACCTGGTGGCTCCCGACCAGGCGGGGTTCGGCCGTACACCGGTCCCGGCGGGCTCCACGGGTGGGCTCCGGCTGTGGACGGAGCAGGCTGCGGGCCTGATGGATGCTCTCGGTATCGAGCACTACGCCGTGGTGGGTCACTCCATGGGCGGTGCCGTGGCGCTGGCGTTGGCGGCCGCGCGCCCCCAGCAGGTCACCCGTGTCGTGGCGGTCGCGACGATGGGCGCCCCCGGAGCGCCGCTGTCCGCCGAGCTCGACGCGGTCTGGGCCGCCCCCGCCGGCCCGCTCGGGGCCCGAGACATGCTGAGTCGCCTCGTCCTCGACCAAGCGCTCGTCACGGATGCGGCCGTCGATGCCCGTGCAGCTGCGATGCGAGCGGGGGCGGCCGCATTCGCGTCGTTGTTCCCCCCACCTCGGGCACGATGGGTCGACGATCTCACCCTCTCGGCGCAGACGCTGGCAGCGATCCGCGCGCCCGTGCTGCTCGTTCACGGCGCCGAGGACCGAGTCACCCCGCTCGCGACGGCAGCCCAGCCTCTGCTCGAACACCTGGCCGATGTCCGTCTGCACGTGCTCGGCCGATGCGGGCACGTGCCGGCGATCGAGCACCCGCACGAGTTCAGGCAACTGCTGTCGTGTTTCCTCCGCCGCGACCGAGGTCACTGATTGCTGCGGCAGGTCCGCAGCCCGTGCTCAAACAGATCGCAGTCGCGGAGGAACGCCGAGCCCCATGACTGTTCGCCCTGCGCATGGAACAGGGTGATGCAGCGTTCGTGGCAGCGCGCGGATTCGGCCAGTTGCCTGGTGGTCATAGCAGCCGGCGGCGGGTCAGGACCCGGAAGGCCAGGTAGCCCGGCGGTACCGGGAGCCAGAACGTCGCGAGGCGGTAGATCAGGGTGCCTGCGACGGCGGCGTCCAGCGGCAGCCCGTAGAGCAGCAGGCCGGAGACGAGCGCGGCCTCGGTGGCGCCGAGGCCGCCGGGGGTGGGCGCGGCGGACGAGACACCCTCACCGACGAGGCAGACCAGGATCACCGGGGGCAGGTGCGCGAGGGGGACCGGGCCGATGGCGAGCAGCGCGAGGTAGAGACAGAGGCCGTAGGTGAGGGTGAGCGCCATCGACGCGACGGCGAGCCGCCGCAGCCCGTGCTGGTGGCGCAGTTCGCGCAGCGCGGTCACGACCTGGCCGGCCGCCGCGCGTCCGCGGCGCCGGATCCGGGGTACGGCGAGCACGGCGGCGAGGACGAGCAGGACAGCCAGGGTGCCCAGCAGCAGCGGCAACGCCCTGGCCGCGTCGTGGGTGAGGATGCGGGCGGGTTGGCGGGCGAACGGCAGCAGCACCGGCAGGAGCAGCACCACCGAGAACACGCCGGCGGTACGGGAGACGGCCACGGCGGTGCCCGCGGCGGCGGCGACGAGTCCCTTCTGGTGCAGGTACCGCAGGCTGAGGGCGGCGCCGCCGAGGCTGCCGGGTGCCAGCCGGTTGGCGAACGACGCGGCGACCTGCACCAGGGTGGCCTCGCCCAGCGGGACCCGGTTGGCCGCGGCCAACCGGAGCACGAGGCCGCTGAGCAGGTAGGTCAGGGCGGAGCCGAGCAGCGTCGCTGCGACCGCGACCGGGTTGGCGTGCACGATCAGACGCATGGCGGTGCGTATCTCGCCGAGCTGGGGGAGTAGCAGGTGCACAATCAACCCCAGGACCAGCAGCTCCAGGACCGCGCGGCGGCTGATCCGGACCACCTTCGCCGCCGGGCGGTCACGGTCGGGGCAGCGCCGCAGGATCTCCTGGCGTAGGCAGGTCAGCATGCCGGGGTGCCCGCGCAGGGCGGCACGGCCGGCGCGCGAGAGCACCGGAGGTTGCAGGAACGGCACGCTGTCCGCGACCGCCGCGACGCCCAGGCGGTCGATCGCCCCGGCGACCACGCTGGCCGGGTCGACCCGCGTGGACACAGTGACCATCAGCTCGACGACGTCGCGGGCCTGCTGCTCGGCCGAGGCGTCGTCGGTGCCGAAGCCCAGGTCAACCAGGTAGGCGCGGTCCCGGCCGACGAGCACGTTCGCGGCGCGCAGGTCGCGGTGCGCGATGCCCGCCCGGTGCAGGTGGGCCAGCTGTTCCCAGGCGTCGCGCACGGCGGCGAGCGGGACCGGCCCGACGACGGCGTGCAGCGGGGCGGCGTCGATGAACTCCTGCACCAGTACGGCGTCGCCGCCGGGCATGGCGGCGGTCGTGACGACGGCCGGTATCCGGACGCCGGCGCGCTCGGCCAGCAGGGTCAGACACGTTTCGTGTTCGCTCTGCTGGCGGGCGCTCAGGTACGGCGGCGTGTCGGCCACGTGGCGGTAGCGCACCCGTCGGTAGAGCTTGTAGAACCAGTCCGCGTCGCGCTGCTCACCGCCGGTCACCTTGACGAACAGTCGCCGCCCGTCGGTGGTGACCGCCTGCCACGGCTGCGAGCCGCGGGCGTCGCCGTGGATCGGCGCCCACCGTGCCACGTCGATCCCGCGCCGCCGCAGCGCCGCCCGCAGAGGGGGCACCGACCGTTGCGGTCCAACCTCGCCGACCACGAGCCGGGTCAGACACACCGCGAGCCAGCCGACGAGGAAGCCACCGACCACGTCCACCGGCAGGTGCGCCCCGACGTGGATCCGCGCGACGGCGACCAGCCCGATCACCGCCCAGGCCGCGCGGCGCCATCGGGGCCCGCCGGCCCGCGCCGCGACGAGCGCCAGGGCCGTGGCGACCGCGACGTGTCCCGACGGGTACCCGAAGCGCCCGGTGATCGTCTCGCGCAGGACCACGTCGGCGAGCAGCGCCGCCGGGCGCTGCCGGGCGACCGCGGCCTTGACGGCGACCGCGAGCCAGTACGCCAGGTTCCCGGCCAGCAGGAGACTCCACGCCGTGCGGATCCGGCGTGCGACGACGGCTGCCGCGGCGGTGACGAACACCGCCGGGTACGAGCCGAGCTGCATGACCAGTACCAGGACCGGGGCCAGCCCGGCGGGAAGGTGATTGAGAAGGGCGAACAGGTCCCGCTCCCACGGCGGCACCGGACGGCTGCGGATGGCGGCGCTCAGCGCTGCCAGCAGGCCGGTCGAGACGGTCAGGCTGACCAGCAACACCGGCGACGGGCGATGCGTTCGCGCTCCCACCGGTCCTCGGCCGCCCCTCATCCGGCGCAGTGCCTCCGTCGACCCAAACCCTACGGATCGCCCGCCCACCGCGTGGCCTTTCTCGTCACCGGTCAACCCGTTGGGGGTGACAATCAGCGGGTGGACAGGGCGGTCGGCGGTGCTGGTCGGGCTGCCGCCGCTCCTCGTCCTGACGCTGGTGATCGTCCAGCCGGCCCTGGAGTCCTCGACCCTGCTCGGGTTGGTCGTGCTCGGCGAGACGGCGATCCTGATCGGCGGGCTGGTGGCACTGTCAGCGCCCGGTGGATTGACCTGCGGCGAGCAGCCGCTTGATCTCTGCGGCGGCCGGATGAGCCGGTGCGACGGCCAGAAAACGCCGCAGCGTCTGCTCCGCCTCGGCGGACCGGGAATCCGGCTCGCGGGCCAGGACCTCTCGGGCGGTTCGTTGCGCGCCGCTGCCGTCGCCGGCCCGCAGCAGCGCGAAGGCGAGCCGCAGCCGGATCCCATCGTCGGGCCGGTCCCGCAACGCCTCCTGGTACATCTCCCGGCCGTCTTCGGTGCCGCGGCGGCGAGCTACTCCGCGGCCTACGCGTACCTGGGACGTGTCCGCTGCCCGACCCGAGCGTCGTCCTGGTCAAGGCTGGACGATGCACATCCCGCCGGGGGCGGGCCGGTCCATTCCGGTCAGGGCGTCGGGCACCTCGGCGAGCCCGATGGTGCGGGTGATCAGCTCGGCGGGGCGCAGCACGCCGGCGGTGACCAGCCGGAGCAGTTCCGGGTAGGCGTGCGCGGCCATGCCGTGGCTGCCCCGCAGCTCCAGCTCGTACGCGATCACCAGGTCCATCGGCAGGGCCGGGCGGCCCTGGGCGGCGGGGAGGAGGCCGACCTGCACGTGCCGCCCGCGCCGCCGCAGGCTCTCGATCGAGGCGGTGCAGGTGGCGTGGCTGCCCAGGGCGTCGAGCGACAGGTGGGCGCCGCCGCCGGTCACCTCCCGGACGGCCGCGGCCACCGCGCCGGGCCCGGTGAGGGCAGAGCCGTCCAGACACACCGCGGCCCCGAAACGGCGGGCCAGCTCGAGCGCGCCGGGGGCGACGTCGACCGCCACCACCTGCGCGCCGTAGGCCGCGGCGATCATCACCGCGGACAGCCCCACGCCGCCGCAGCCGTGCACCGCCACCCACTCGCCCGCGGCGACCCGCCCCTGGCCGACCACCGCGTGGAACGCCGTGGCGAACCGGCAGCCGAGCGCCGCCGCGGCCGGGTAGCCCAGCTCGTCGGGGAGCCGGACCAGGTTGACGTCGGCGTGCTGCACGGCCACGTACTCGGCGAACGAGCCCCAGTGGGTGAAGCCGGGCTGCGTCTGCCGCTCGCAGACCTGCTGGTCGCCGGAGAGGCAGGCCGGGCACTGCCCGCACGCGCAGACGAACGGCACGGTGACCCGGTCGCCGGGGTGCCAGCCGCGTACGCCGGCGCCGACCGCCGTGACCACGCCGGCGAACTCGTGGCCGGGCACGTGCGGCAGGCGGACGTCCGGGTCGTGCCCCTGCCAGCCGTGCCAGTCGCTGCGGCACAACCCGGTCGCCTCGACCCGGATGACGGCGCCCCCGGGCGGCGGCACCGGGTCCGGGACGTCGCGGACCTGGGGCCGAACACCGAACTCGTCGAAGATCACGGCACGCATGCGCCGCATCCTCACATGCGCCGGCCACCGCGCCCGACGGGGGGACCGAGCGGGAAATCGCGGGGATGGTGGCAGGGTGACGGCCGACGACCACCGGGGCGACATCATCGAGATCGGCGCGTGATGGCCATCGACACGGTCGCCGGCTGGATGGCGCGTGCCGTGCCCCGGGCCAGCGCCCGGGAATTTGGCTACCGCCCCCCGAGATGCACTGGTGCCTCGACTCGGCGGACTGGCCGAGCCTTCGCGGGCTGCACCCGAACATCTCGGAGGTGTCGGAGCTGCGGTCGCCGCGGGGCCGGGGTCCGCTGGGGTGGCTGCCGGCGAACGTCCACCGGATCCCGGTCCTGCGCGGGCGGCGCGCCGGCGTGGTCCGCCTACGGTTCGGACGGGGACGGGTCGGCCGCTGATCGCTCGCTCTGCGCGGTCCGGTCAGCTGCTTGCCGCATGGCCCTGCGCCACCGGGGCGCCGCCAGGAGCACGACGGCCAGGGCCGCGGCGGCGCCGAGGCCGAGGACCGCCGGGAAGGACAGCAGCGACCGGTCCCCGGCCTGACCGTGGTGCTCGCCCTCGCCGGCGGCCGCGGCATGGTCGTCCGTCTTCTCGCCCGGGGTGACCAGGCGGCCGACGGACGCGCCGGGGGAGAGGGCGAAGCCCCAGTCGAGCAGGGCTCCCGCCTCGCCCAGGCTGCCCAGCGGCGCGGTCTCCGCGCCGAGCAGGGTCACCGCGAGCCGCCGCCCGTTGCGCTCGGCCACCCCGACGTACGTCTGTCGAGCCAGGTCGGTGAAGCCGGTCTTTCCGCCGAGCGTTCCCGGGTAGTGGTCCAGCAGCGTGTTGTCATGGGTGATGGCGAAGCCCGGGGTGCCCGCGTCGCCGGCTATCTGGGCCACCCGGGTCGCGATATACCGCCGGAAGTCCTCGCGGGCGTAGGTGGCCCGCGCGATCAGCGCCAGGTCGTACGCGCTGGTGTACTGGCCGGGACCGTCCAGACCGGAGGGCGTCGCCGCGTGGGTCTGATTCGCGCGCAGCCGGTGCGCCTCGTTGTTCATCGCCTGCACCCCGCCCGGCCGGCCGGCGGCGGCGCCGCCGACGCGGGCCAGCACGTTGGCCGCGTCGTTGCCCGACTTGAGGAGCAGCCCCAGCCACAGGCTCTCGATCGAGTAGCGGCCACCCTCGACCACCCCCATCAGCGAGCTGGCCGGATCGAGATCCTGCAGATCAGCCCGGGTCACCTCGACCATCTGGGCCGGGTCCAGGCGGGGCATCAGGGCCGCGGCCAGCAGCATCTTCTGCACGCTGGCCGGCGTGCGGAGCTCGTGCGGGCCGCACCCGCCCAGCACCGCGCCACTGTCGAGGTCCGCCACGAGCCACGAGGTGGCCGTCACCGCCGGCGCCGTCGGCGCACCCACCGGAATGGCCAGGCCGGTCGTGGCCAGCGCGGCACCGCCGACCGCCCGATCGGCGGCACCGACCGGTGGTGGAGACGCTCCGGCGGGCGGCGGCACCGCCGGCTTCACGGCCGGGCAGGGCATGTCGGGCGTGGCGGCCGTGCGCGTCGGTGACTCGGCCACCACAACCGGCGTGGCCAGGAAGGCGCTGAGTGCTACGGCGGTAACGCGAATGATGGTCACGTCAATGCACCGTAATTCGCCGATCTGGCGAGCCCAGCCGGGTTGCCGAAAGTAGTCCAGCGACGGCTCGAAATCCGCCACCGCAGCGGGCTCGCGTTCCTTCTGCTTCTTCGCGAAGCTTTCGCCCGACGGTCCGGCTTCATGGCAGCTTGGGGGGCGGCGGAGTGCCTGCCGGACGTGCCCGGCCCGGCGGCGATCCGTGCGCTGCTGGCGAACCGGCGCACGACGGTCGAGTCGCGCTCGATCCGGATCAGCCGGGAGTTGCGGGTGGCTCCCGGGCCGAGTCGCCGTAAGCGGAAGCGCCGGCGCAACGCGGCCGGGACGGGATGGGCGAGCAGTGGCGTACTCATTTTGTCGGAACGGTCACGAACGGAAATGACCGGGCCGGTTCACGCCATAAGGGAATGCGTGGGGAAAGGTTTCCGGAGCCTTGCGCGACGGTTCCGCTGAAATCGCCGCCGACATCTCTCCGCCGTGGTGAAAATGTGGGCAGAGGGAAAGCCATGAACGGGGGGACAATATGGAGCTGAGGCAGCGATTGAGGCTGCTGTCGGTGACCATCGCGGCCACGCCGTTGGTCCTGGCGGGATGCACCGCCGACCGCCTGCCGGGAGCCCGACAAGCGAACACGGCACCGCCGCAACTGACCGTGACACCCGGCGACCACGCGGGGGACGTGCCGGTCAGCGCGGAGGTGGGGGCCACCGTCAAGGACGGGAAGATCACCTCGGTGCGGTTGACCGACGACAAGGGTGCGCAGGTGCCGGCGGAGCCGCGGGAGGACGGGTCGAGCTGGGTGCCGGCCAAGCCGTTGCAGAATTCGCGGACGTACACGGCGGAGGTGACCGCGACCGGTGGCAAGGGCCGGACGACCACGCAGAGAACGACGTTCAGGACAATGGCGAAACCGGGCAACAGACAGGCCGTGACCACCGTCCTGAATTTCGCCGCAGACCAGACGTACGGGACGGCCATGCCGGTGGTGGTCACGTTCGACCCGGCGATTCCGAAGGAGGCCCGGGCGGACGTGCAGCGGCGGTTGTTCGTGAAGACGGATCCACCCCAGCCGGGGACCTGGTCCTGGCTGGACGACGGCAAGCAGGTCGAGTACCGGGCGCCCGACTTCTGGAAGCCGGGCACGAAGATCAGCGTGCGGAGCGCGCTGGAAGGGCTGCCGATCGGTAAGGACGCCATCGGCGACGCGGACCGGTCGGGCACCTCGAAGATCGGCCGGCAGGTGTCGCTGGACATCGACAACGCCACCAAGCAGATGGCGGTCTACCGGGACGGCAAGCTGCTGCGCAAGATTCCGGTCAGTCTCGGCAAGCCGAGCACACCGAGCTCCAGCGGCACCATGGTGGTCATGGAGAAGTTCGACTACACGACCTTCAACACTATGGGCGACCCGAATGGCGGTTACATCGTCGACGTCGAGGACGCCCAGCGGCTCACCAACGGCGGCGAGTTCATCCACGCCGCACCGTGGTCGGTGGGGGATCAGGGCAACACCAACGTCTCGCACGGCTGCACCAACGTCTCCAACGAGAACGCCGACTGGCTGATGGGGATCACACAGGTCGGCGACCTGGTGACGGTCAAGGGCACCGAGGTGGCGCTGGATCCGGGCAACGGCTGGACGGCCTGGAATGTCGGCTGGGACGAGTTCGCCAAGGGCAGTGCGCTGGCCGTACCGGTCGGGCTGAGGCCCACGGTCACGGCCACTCCGCACCCGGGAGCGGTGGCCGGCGGGTCGGCGCCCGCCCCCACCCGCTCCAACAGCGGCGGCTGATCCGGTCGTACGCCTTCGCACGATCGCGCCGCGGCCTGCGGTTCCGGACGCTCTCCGGCCGCAGGTCGCGGCGTTGTCAGCTCTGCGGGCCACCTTCCGTCAGGTCGCGCGCAACCCTAGATGTTCGAGCCGTCGGCCGGCAGGTCGTCGGGCGGCTGTGGGGATCCGCCTTCGCCAGCTGCGTCGGGGCAGGGCAGCCCGAGGGTGTAAGCCGTCATCGACAACGATCCGTAGGCGTAGCCGTCCACGAGGACGTCGGTGTCCGGCGCGTCGGCGGTGGCGGCCAGACCGGCGAGGTAGAGCGCGGGAATGAAGTGATCCGGTGTTGGCACCGCGTGGCGGAAGTCGCGGTGGGTGTCGAGCGTCGCGAATTCGCCCGGATCGGTCAACATGCGGGTCTTGGCGTCCTCGTCGAAGCGCTGGGCCCAGTCGTAGCCGTCGTCGGTCAGCTTCCAGTCCATGCCGCGTAGGTTGTGCACGACGTTGCCGCTGGCGATGATGAGCACTCCGCGTTGTCTCAGTGGAGCGAGTTTGGCGCCGAGCTGGAAATGGTAGTCCAAGGGCTTGTCGGCGTTGATGCTGAGCTGTACGACCGGGACCGAGGCGTCCGGGAAAGCGTGCGTCAAGACCGACCAGGTGCCGTGGTCAATGCCCCAGCTGTCGAGGTCGGCGCCGACCCAGGTCGGGTGAACAGTGTCGCTGATCTCCGTAACCAGGTCGGGCAGCCCCGGCGCGGGGTACTCCACCTCGAACAACGCCTGCGGGAAGCCGTAGAAGTCGTGGATGGTCCGCGGCCGGGGCATCGCGGTGACGGCGGTGGCGTTGGTGTACCAGTGCGCGCTGATGACCAGGATGACTCGGGGCCGCGGCACCGCGGCGCCGAACGCCCTCCACGAGGTGGTGTATCGGTTGACCTCGAGAGCGTTCATGGGGTTGCCATGGCCGATGAACGCGGCGGGCATCAGTGCACCTGAGCCGCCGGAGGTCTCTGCGGTCACGTCGGGCCCTTCCGGAGTCGCCGTCGGAGCGTCACCTGAAGTGTCGGGTAGATCTTCAGGGTAGACCGCTGACCGCCGGTCGACAGCGAACTCCGGATCGGACCCGCAGGGGGAGGAGGGTTGGTCGATTCGGTGTCTCGCACGCGGGGGCCGCCCCGTAGCGGGCTCCGGTGACCTGCAATCCCTGGGTGCACGTCAGGTCGTGCTGTAGCGCTCGACCTCCGACCAAACGGAGGACATGCCGGCGAGACAGCGGTCGAACACCTGGGAGTGCGCAAGGTATGCGGCCCGGTCGGGTCCCGGGTACACGCACAGGTCGTCCTCGTCGTTGACGGTCCACGGCGGCACGTCGTGGGCAAGGGCGCCGGGCAGCAGGGAGGCGACTCCGCGGGCTCCCAGCTCGCTGGTGAGCTGGCGCCGGACGGGTCGCCCCAGCACGTCGGCGAAGATCTGCGCCCAGACCGTTGACCGGGCGCCTCCGCCGGCCAGCCGCCAGGGGCGGTCCCCGACGTCCGCGCCGCTGGCCAACACCCGGTCCAGCTGCACCCGGTGGTACTGGGCGACCCCCTCGATGACCGCTCGGGTGAGGTGGCCGCGGCGGTGATTGCTGGAGATGCCGAGGAAGGTGCCGGACGCCGACGGGTGCTCGGGCGAGCCGTTGACGAACGGTAGGAACAGCAGACCGTCCGCGCCGGGTGGCACGGTGGCCGCTTCCCGCAGGAGTTCCGCCGCGGCGACGCTGCCGACCTGGTCGTGCGCGACCCCGGCGCAGGCGAGCCACTCCAGGTTCGCCGCGGAGGTCGGCGCGACCTCCATGGCCAGCATCGTGGCCGGGTCGGGCATGAACGCGCTGAGGGTTACCTCGGGGGCGGGCGCACGCGCGGGGACGACGACGCCGTTGATCGCCCAGGTGCCGACGATGATCGTCCCGTCCCCGACCTCCCGGCCCCCGGCGCCGAGGGTCGCCGCCACGCAGTCCATGCAACCCGCGATGACCGGCAGGCCCTCGGGGAGCCCGCTGCGGGCCGCGGCGGCGGCGCTCAGCCCGGCGACCACCGCGTCGGAGCGCCGCAGCGGCGGGAACCGGTCGAGGTCGGTGGCCGGCAGCCCGACGAGTTCGAGCGCCGTGGCGGTGTAGGCGCGGGTGCCGAGCGCGACCATGCCGGAGGCGCTGGCGTCGCTGTAGTCGGCGCTGGCCACGCCGGTGAGCTGCGAGGTGACCCAGTCCTTGCAGGAGAGGGCCCACCGGGTGGCCGCGTAGGCGTCGGCGTCGTTGTCCCGCAGCCAGCGCAGCAGGACGCTGGGCTGGGCGGCCCAGGGAATCGACCCGGTCTCCTCGGCCAGCCGGCGTGCCCCCTCCGGCGGGATGGCCTGGACGATCCGCTGGGCGCGGCTGTCCGAGGAGGCGATGGCCGGCCCCACCGGGCGCAGCGCCTCGTCGACCGGGTAGAGGCCGTTGCCGTGGGCGGCCACCCCGATGCCGGCCGGGGCGTACCCGTCGGCGGCCAGCTTGCCGGTGATCTCGCCGAGCAGTGACATCACCGTGTCGGCCAGCGCGGGCATGTCCACGTCGTGACGGTGGGCGGTCACGCTGGTGCGCGGCGTGCGGGCGTGCACGACGGCGAGCTCGCGGCCCTCGATGTCGAAGGCGGCCGCCTTGGTGGCGGTGAGCCGACGTCGACCCCGAGGTAGCAGATGTGCGGTGTCGTCATGACGTCCTCCTGTCGCTGTTCGGGGTTGCCGCCGAGAGGTTCAGCGCGCGCGGGCGGAAGCGTCGCAGCTCGGCGTGGTAGGCGGCCACCTCGGCGCGGGCCCGTTCGTCGTCCCAGCCGAGATGCCGGACGGCGACGTCCGCGCAGGTCACGGCGGTCGACAGCGCCATGTCCGGGCCGAGGCCGATCAGGGTACGACGCAGCAGGACGTCTGCCAACGTCACGGCCCTCTCCTCGCGGAACGCCATGACGATCTCGGCGGCGACCGCGCCGCTCTGCTCGTCGACGACCTCGGCGAGTGATGGATCGGTGACGACGAGTTCGCGCACACGGCGCGCCCGCACCCCGTACAGGTCGAGCAGCCGGGCCCGCTGGTCGCCGGTGAACGGGGTCGCCGAGCGCTGGAACTCCGCGCGGAACGTACGCCAGTCGGCGGTGTCGGCGCCGGGCAGCGGCCGGGTACGGGTGGTGCACCGTCCGCGGGGCCGGCCGAGCACCTTCAGCGCCGCGTCGGTGGCGTCCTCGGCGAGCGCCCGGTGGGTGGTCAGCTTGCCGCCGATGATCGACAGCAGTCCGGCGTACGCCGGCGCGTGGTCGAGCACTGTGTGCCCACGGCTGATCTTGGCGTTGTCCGAGACGCCGGCCGTGTGTGGCAGCGGGCGGATCCCGGCGACGCTGTAGAGCACGTCGGCCGGGGTGAGCTTGGCCTGCGGAATGATCCGGTTGGTCTCGTTGAGCAGGTACTCGATCTCGGCGTCGCTGGCGACGACCTCGTCGAGGTCCCCGTCGTAGGTGAGGTCGGTGCTGCCCAGGATGTAGCGACCCGCCCACGGGAAGATGAAGATCGGCCGCTGGTCGGCGGCGGCCTCGAAGAAGATGCAGGTGTCCGGGGCGCCGGGGAACGGGTCGAGGATGACGTGGCTGCCCTTGGTGCCGCCGTTGAGCCGCCGGCTCTCGACCTGTCCGCGTAGGATCTGGTCGATCCACGGCCCGGCGGCGTTCACGGTGAGCCGGGCTCGGATCCGCCCCTGCTGACCGGACCGGTTGTCCGTGGTCCGCACCCCGAGCACCCGGCCGTCTTCGACGATGAGCCCGGTCACCGTGGTGTAGGTCAGCACCCGCGCGCCCAGCCGTTCCGCGTCGAGCAGCAGTTCGACGCAGAGCCGCTCGGCCCACGGCACCTGCGCGTCGCGGAAGAGCACCCCGCCGCGCAGCCCGTCGCGCGACAGCTGCGGCCAGCGCTGACCGATCCGGCGGGCGGACAGGCCCCGGCTGATCCCGCGCCCGCGGCGGGCGGCCAGCACGTCAAAGGCCGCCAGGCCGAGCCGGACCAGCGGTCCCGGTCGGCTGTCGCGGGCGTAGGACGGGATGAGCATCGGGTAGTCGTGCACCAGGTGCGGGGCGGTGCGGAACAGCAGGTGGCGTTCGCGGATGGACTCGTTCACCAGGGTGAAGTCGTAGCGTTCGAGGTACTTCAGGCCACCGTGGATGAGCCGGCTCGACGTGCTCGTCGTACCGGCGCCGACGTCGCCCCGGTCCACGACGACCACACTCAGGCCGCGGTCGGCGGCGTCTCTGGCGATGGCAAGGCCGTTGATGCCGGCGCCGACGATGACGAGGTCGACGACGTCATCGGGTCCGGTCTGTGGCTGCGACATGAAGGCTCCCGGGGGTGTGGGGTGCGGGTCCGCGGCTGCGTGCCGGGACCCGCACCCCTGGGGGTGGGTCAGGATGCTGCGGAACCGGCCGACCGCTCGCGGAAGAGCTCGTGGGCCTCCTCGGGCTTCGCGTCGTCGTGCACCACGGCGCGGACGGCGGCGAGCATCGCCGCCGGGTGCTCGCTCTGGAAGATGTTGCGGCCCATGTCGACGCCCGCGGCGCCTTCCTGCATCGACCGGTACGCCATGGTCAGCGCGTCGAGCTCGGGAAGCTTCTTACCGCCGGCGACGATGATCGGCACCGGGCAGCTGGCGGTCACCGTCTCGAAGCCCTCGTTGACGTAGTACGTCTTGACGATGTGCGCACCCATCTCCGCGCTGATCCGGGTGGCGAGCCGGAAGTAGCGGGCGTCGCGGACCATCTCCTTGCCGACCGCGGTCACACCAAGGACGGCGATGCCGTGCCGCTGCCCGGCGTCGACCAGCTTGGCCAGGTTCGCCACCGACCGCGACTCGTGCTCGCCGCCGATGAACACCTGGATCGCCAGGGCCGCCGCGTTGAGCCGGACCGCGTCCTCGATGTCGAGCGCGAGGTGCTCGTCGGAGAGGTCCCGCAGCACGCTCGGGCCGCCGCTGGCGCGCAGCACCACGCCGGCGGTGCTGTGCGACGGGATGCTGGTGCGCAGCGCGCCCCGGGTCATCATGATCGCGTCGGCCTGCGGCACCAGCGGGGCGATGTTGGTGTCGATCCGCTCCAGGCCGGCCATCGGGCCGAGGAAGTAGCCGTGGTCGAAGGCCAGCATCACGGTACGGCCGTTGTCGGGGCGGAAGATCCGGGCGAGCCGGTTCTGCAGTCCCCAGTCCTGTGCGTGGGCGCCCTTGACATGGAAGCCGGTGGCCGGGCGCTCGCTCCCGCCGAAGTCCCGGGCATCGAGCAGACCGTCGGTGTCAGCCATGGGTGTTGTCTCCTGTAGTCGTTGCGGCGGTGGCGACGGTCGCGGGACGCGCCCGTCGCCGGGGTCGGGAGGTGGTGGCGTCGCGGCGCGTACCGCCACCGGCCAGGAAGAGGACGAAGAGCACCAGGCCGCCCTTGAGCAGGTTCTGCGCGGCGGTGCTCCAGCCGACCAGGTTCACCAGGCCGTCGAGCAGGATGAAGAAGAGCGCGCTGCCCCAGATGCCCACCGGTACGGCGCGACCGCCCGAGATGAGCGTCCCGCCGATCACGACCACGGCGACCGAGTCGAGCAGGTACCGGGTGCCCAGGTCGGGCGAGGGTGCGATGTACGCCGCCAGCAGGGCGCCGGCCAGTCCGGCGAGGGCGCCGCTGGCCAGGTACGTGGCGCCGATGATCCGGGCGACCGGGATGCCGGCCCGTTCCGCGGCCGGCCGGCTCTGGCCGACGGCGAGCAGCGACCGCCCGTACGTCGTACGGCTGAGCAGGGCGACGATCAGCGCGGTGAGTACGGCCACGGCGACCGCGAGCACCGGTACGCCCGCGGGGCGCAGGTTGAGCAGCCGGCGCAGCCCGTCGTCGGGCATGGCGGTGAAGCCGTCGGCCAGCGACAGGGTCAGCGACGAGGCGATCAGCCCGGCCGCCAGGGTGGCGATGATCGGGGGAATGGACAGGCCGAGGATGGCCAGCACGCTGATCGCGGCGACGGCCAGGCCGGTCCCGACTCCCGCCAGGATGCCGACCGCCACCGATCCGGTCGACGCGGTCGCCGCGACCGCGACGAACCCGGCGAGCGAGATGATCGGCGCCACCGAGACGTCGATGTTGCCCGGGCCGGCGGTGATCACGAGCATCTGGCCCAGGCCCACGACGACCAGGTACGGCGCCAGGGACAGCGCCAGGGAGACGGTCTGCCCGCCACCCTGGCTGGACAGCGCCAGGATGGTGGCCCAGACGAGCGCGGCGGCGACGAAGCCCCAGATCCAGGGGCGGGCGAGCGTACGGAGGGTCATCGGAGTACCTTTCCGACCACGACGCGGCCGGCGAGCACGGCCAGCACGATCGCGCCCTGGACGGCCGACTGCATGTTGGACGGCACGTCGAGGAGGCTGAGGACGACGCTGACCAGGCCGAGCGTCACTCCGCCGATGGCGACGCCCCACGGCACGGCGGTGCCGCCCCGGAAGGAGCCACCGCCGAGGATCACCGCGGCGATCGTGATCAGGGTGTAGCTGGAGGCGGACGAGACGTCGCCGCCGCCGGTCTGTGAGGCCAGCAGGAGACCGGCGAGCACGCCGAGCGCGCCGGCCATCCCGTACGCAACGACCCGCGCGGCCAACGGGCTCAGGCCGGCCCGGCGCAGCGCGACCGGGTTGCTGCCGAAGGCGCGGACCCGGACCCCGACGGAGCCGCGGGTGGCGATCAGCCAGACCAGCGCGGACACCACGAGGATCGGCAGCAGCGGCGCCGGGAATCCGGCCGGCGCCCACGATCCGAACGTGGCCAGCCACTCCGGCGTGCTGCCACCGGGGGTGGGCAGGACGAACAGGCCCAGCCCCAGCCAGACGAACGAGGTGCCGAGGGTGGCGATCAGCGAGGGCACCTGGCGCAGGTGGATCAGCGCGCCCAGCAGGGCGTACGCCGCGACGAGGCCGACCAGGAGCAGGACGCCGGTGCCCGGCGAGGACACCAGTTTGGTGGCGGTGAGGACGGTGACCAGGCCGACGAAGTTGCCGATGCCGAGGTCGATGTCGCCGACCGACATGAGGATCATCTGGGCCTGGGCCGCGATGACCAGCGGAACGGTGGCCGAGAGGATCAGGGTGAGACCGGTGACGGTCAGCACGTCCGACTGCAGCGACGCGCAGACGACGACCATCGCGAACATGGCGATCGTGCTGACCATGGCCGGTGCGAGGCGGCGCAGTCGGGCTCGTGGCGGCACGGCCGCCACGACGAGGTTGGTCATCGCGGTGCTCCCGTCGACTCGGCGAAGGAGACGGCGATGATCCGTTCCTCCGAGATCTCCTCGCCGGTCAGTTCGGCGACGACCCGGCCGGCGCGCAGCACGTAGACCCGGTCGCAGTGCGCCATCTCGGCGTTCTCGCTCGAGTACCAGACGACGCTGCGGCCGTTGGCAGCCTCCGCGCGGATGAGCGCGTACAGGTCGGTCTTGGTGTGCACGTCCACCCCGCGGAACGGGTCGTCGAGCAGGACCAGGTCGGCCGTCGAGGCGAACGCCCGGGCCACGATGACCTTCTGCTGGTTGCCGCCGCTGAGCTCGGTCATGCCCGCGTCGGCGCCGCCGCGGATGGCCAGCCGGTCGACCCAGCTCCGCACCGCCGCGCCTTCCTCGGCCCGGCGGCGGAGGCCGTACCGGGCCAGTCCGCGCTGCGCGGTGACGATCAGGTTCTCCGCCACGGACCACAGCGGGAACACGCCGGAGCGCTGCCGGTCGCCCGGCACGTACGCGCGGGTGCCGTGCACCGTGGTGTCCTTGCGGACCGGGCGCCACAGCCGTTCGAGCACCTCCTGCTGGCCCTGGCCGGCCAGTCCGGCGAGGCCCACGACCTCGCCCGCGCCGATGCGGACCGAGACGTCGTGCAGGCCCTGGCCGCTGGCGCCGCGCAGCTCGGCCATGACCGGCCGGTCACCGGCCGGTACGGCTGCCGGCACCGGGTCGGGGTTGGCCGGGGCGGCCACCTCGGCCCCCATCAGGACGAGGACGTCGGCCTCGCTGAGCCCGGCCGCCGGCTTGTCCGCCACGACCGCCCCGTCGCGCATCACGGCGACCCGGTCAGCCACCGACAGCACCTCGCGGATGCGGTGCGAGATGAGCAGCACGGCCGAGCCCTGCGCGGTGAGAGTGCGGACGTGGTCGTACAGGGAGCGGGCGGCGTCCGGGCCGAGGGACTCAGTCGGCTCGTCGAGGATCAGCAGGTCCAGGCGGTCGATCAGGCTCGCCCGGGCGATCTCCACCATCTGTCGGCGGGCCAGGCTGAGGTCCTCCACCCGGTCCCGTGGCGCCACCCCGTGACCCGGGAACATCTCGTCGAGCCGGCGCTGGACCGCCACGCTGGCCGCCCGCCGCCACCGCAGTCGGGGCAGGCAGGATCGGGAGGATATCCAGATGTTCTCCGCGACGGTGAGGTCGGGGCAGAGCGACGTCTCCTGGTAGGCCATCCGTACGGCGCGGAACTCCGCAGCCCCCGGCCCGACGTCGCGCGGCACCTCCTGCCCGCGGACGGTGACCACGCCCTCGTCGCACGCCTCCAGCCCGGCGAGGACGCGCATCAGCGTGCTCTTGCCGGCGCCGTTGTGGCCGACGAGGCCGAGCACCTCCCCGGCGCGGACCTCGAGGTCCACGCCGGTGAGCGCCCGGGTACGTCCGTACGTCCTGGTCACCTGCCGTGCGGTGACGACCGGCTGGGCCGGTGTGGCCTCCCGGTCGCCCGCCGGCGGGGCCGCGAGCGACCCCACCGGCAGGTTGTCGACGTGCATGATCCGCTCCTTTGGGATGTCCCGGTCAGCCGGCGGCCGTCGGGATCGGCGGCTGGACCGGCGCGCCACCGGTCTTCACGGCCTCGACCTGCTTGCGGAAGAGGTCCTGGGTCCACGGCCAGGCGGCGTACTCGTCGGGCTTGAGCGCGCCGGCCCAGGCGGCCACGTCCTTCTGCTCCACCAGCACGATCGGGAAGGTCAGTTCCTTCGGGATGTCCTTGCCGTCGAGCAGGTCGATCGCCTCCCAGAGGGCGGCCACCGACTGGCCCGGGTCGGACATGACCGCGACCGAGCCGTTGTCGAGCTTGCTGTCCTGCCAGTACTTCAGCGCGCGGCCGTTGGTCTCGAAGGTGAGCGCCGGGATCGGCTTGCCGGCCGTGGTGAAGGCCTGGGCGACGCCGTAGCCGTCGCCGCAGCCGATGACGCCGTCCACCTTCGGCACGCTGGACAGCACGCCGAGCACGGCCTTCTGCGCCTTGGCGCCGTCGCACATCCCGTTGACGGTCGCGGCGACCTTGACATCCGGGTTGGCGGCCAGGATCTCCTGCGTGGTCTTGTACATCTCCTCCTCGGGCTGGGAGCCGACCACGCCGCGGCTGACGATGACCGTTCCCTTGCCGCCGATGCCCTTGACCAGCGGCTCGGCTGCGGCCGTCGCCCAGTCCTTGAAGCTGTTGAGCAGCACGTGGGCGCAGGGGGCGTCGATCGCTGAGTCGAAGACCACGACCTTGATGCCGGCGTCGCAGGCCTGCTGGATGACCGGTTTGAGCGCGGTCGGCGAGGCCGGGTCGATGAGCAGGGCGTCCGGCTTCTGCAGCAGCAGGCTCTTGATCTGGGCGACCTGCTCGGTGGCCGAGTTCTCGCCGGGGGCGTTGACGACCTTGAACTTGCCGATCAGCCCGTCGCTCTGCGCCTTGGCGGCGGAGGCCTCGAACTTGGCGATCATCGTCTGCCGCCAGCCGTTGCCGATGAAGCCGTTGCTGAGCGCGATGAACGGCTTGTCGCCGCCTGCGCTCCCTCCGCCGTCGTTCGAGCCGGAGCCGCAACCGGACGCCGTTACCGCGATTGCGGCCGCGAGCGAGGCTGACGCTGCGGCGCGCCAGCGCCGGGATGTGTGGTGGACGCGCATGGTGGGGGCCTCCAGGAAGAGCGGCCCCGCCGGAGCGGGACACGGTGTGCGCAGGTTGCCTGGCCACCACGGGGGTGGGGCGAGGTCCAGTTATTACAGACCTGTAGTGACAGGTGCGCTAGATCTGCGTTAAGAACGTGTTGCACGTCACAGTGTTTCTGGTAACAGGGGCGTAACGACCAGGGGATTTCCCGACGGTGGTTCCCGCCATCCGCGATCCCGCCTCAGAATTCCGAGCAACCTGTAACGACAGCATTGCCGGCATGGCATGCTGTACGCGATCGATGAGAAGGGGATCCATGACGATGACCTACCGGCGGTTGACCCGTGACGGGGGCGAACCGCTGTGGATGCAGCTGATGCGAGCGCTGCGCAGTCAGATCGAGTCAGGTGAGGTCGGCCCGGACCAGCCGCTGCCCTCCGAGGCGGAGTTGAGCGACATCTTCGGCGTCTCTCGGACCGTGGTGCGGGAAGCGCTGCGTGAGCTCGTCCAGCAGCGGATGATCTACAAGGTCAAAGGGCGGGGCGCCTTCGTCGCTCCACGTAAGACGGAGCTGCACTTCGTCGGCTCGGTGTCCGGATCCGCGCACGATCTGCGGGAGGCCGGCCGCAGGGTGGCCACCCACACGATCAGCCAGAGCCTCGGCGAGGCGGACCAGCGCGAAGCCGAGCTGCTGCAGATCCCGCACGGCGAGCAGGTCGTACGGATGCGCAGACTCCGACGGGTCGATGGACAGCCGTGGCTGCTCGTCGATACCGCTCTGCCGGCCCGCCTGGTGCCCGGCCTGGAGCGCGCCGTGCTCGAGAACCAGTCGCTGTACGACGTGCTGCGACGCCGCTACGGGCTGGAGGCCGCCGCAGCCGACCGTTGGATCGAAGCGGTCTTCCCGGAGCCCGACGACGCCGCGCTGCTCGAGGTGGCGACCTCAACGCCTCTGCTCGGCATCGAATCCGTGGCCTGGTTGCCCGACGGCACCCGTTTCGAGGCCTACTACGCGTTGCACCGCAGTGACCAGACCCGGTTCTTCGTGGGCATCCGCTGAACCCTGGGGTTCAACCCAGAGTGCCTGACCGCCGAGCCGGCCCGGGGCGCCGACACCGAGAGGGTGGGCCGTCCACGATGCCCGCCCGTTGACGCTGCCTCATGGTGCTCCCGGGTTATCTGGGACCTGATGACCTCCGAATCACAGGCAACAAAGTTAACGATTGCTGTTGACTTTGCCATCGATGATTATCAGGCTGTGAGAGCGCTCTCTCGGACTCGTCCTGGCCGTCAGGACGGGCCAGGCCGATGTCAGGAGGTTCCGGTTGAACAAGAGCTTGTCGATGCTAGGCCGCCTCAGGGTGGCTCTCGGCGCCGCTGCGGCGGTCCTTGTCACCGCTGTTCCGATGGTCACCGTCATGCCGCAGCCGGCCGACGCGGTGGGGCCTGATGTCCTACCCGTCACCGTCACGAACAACTCCGGCCGCGGCGAGGCCGTGTTCCTCTACATCCTGGGGCAGGATATCCGCCCCGGCGGCCGGCTCGGCTACGTCAATGCCGCCGGACAGTTCTCGGCCTGGCCCGCTGGTGGCCTGCCACCGACCCCCGCGCCGGACGTCGCGATCTCGGGCCCAGGCAATGGAGGCAGCGTCACCGTACGCGTCCCGCGGTTCATCTCGGGTCGGATCTATTTCTCCTTCGGCCGGAAGTTGGACCTCCGTCTCAGCCCCGACGGGCTTGTCCAACCCGCTCCGTGGGCCGGCGGTGACCCGAACCGGGACATCCTGTTCGACTGGTCCGAGTTCACCTACAACGACTCGGGTCTGTGGCTGAACAGTTCCCAGGTGGACATGTTCGCCGTCCCGCACGGCGTGAGCGTCACCGGTGCCGACGGACAGACGATCCGCACCGGCGACCCGGTCGCCAACGGCCGGGAGAACGTGATCAACCAGATCCGGGCCAACGGCGACTTCGCCCGTTCCGTGTACACCCGCTCCGACGGCACCGTCCTGCGGGTCCTCGCGCCCGGCAAGGCGATGGACGCCGGCCTGATGAGCCCGAACTACCTGGACGGATACATCACCTCGGCGTGGAACGCCTACACGGGCCGAACCCTCACCGTCGTGCCCCGGGTCAACGAGCCGAACCGGCGGTTCTTCGGCCGGACCAACGGCAACACCATGGTCTTCACCGACTCTGCCGGCGCTCAGGTCGCCACGGTGGCCAAGCCCAGCACGGCCAACGTCTGGGGCTGCGACGGGGTGTTCAACGCCCCGAACACGCCACCGTTCATCGAGCCGGAGATAAAGCGGACGCTGTGCACGGCGCTGAACCGAGGCACCCTGGGCACCTCGTCGCAGGAGCCGGTGCTGGATGCGAACCAGTTCTACCGCAACAGCTCGCCCAACCACTACTCGCGGATCGTCCACGCGAACATGGCCGACGGCAAGGCGTACGGCTTCGCCTACGACGACGTCGGTGGCTTCGAGTCGCTGGTGCACCATGGTGACCCCCGCTCGGCGGCGATCATCCTCTCGCCGTTCACCGGCGGCAACCCGCCGCCCACCACGCCGCCCCCGGCCACCGACTCCAGCCGGATCGTCAGCAACTGGCACAACAAGTGCATCGACGTACCGAACTGGAACTTCAACGACGGTCAACGCCTGATCGTCTGGAACTGCACCGACGGCACGAACCAGCGCTGGGAGTTTGTCGGCGGCACGTTGCGTACCCAGAACAACAAGTGCATGGACGTGGCCTGGGGTTCCACTGCCGACGGCGCTGCCATCCAGATCGCCACCTGTTCGGGCAACCCCGCGCAGCAGTTCGTGCTCAGCGGCGCCGGTGACCTGGTCAATCCGCAGGCCAACAAGTGCGTCGACATCAAGGACTGGGACCCGAACAACGACGCGGTCCTGCAGTTGTGGACCTGCAACGGCGGCGCCAACCAGAAGTGGCGACGCGGCTGACCAACCCCCGAACCACGTCCCACCCGCCGCTGCCGGCATCCGTCCCCCCGAACGGATGCCCGGACGGCTCGAGCACCCACGCTGAACCCCACCATGCAATAGAGGACACCCCCGTGAAACAGACCACATGGCGCTCCGCCGCCGTCGCCGTCATCGCCGGCGCGACACTCGCCGTACCGTCCCAGGGCGCCGCCGCCGCGCCGCCGTCCGACCCGATCTCCCCGCCGCACGACTCCGCAGTGTCCATGACCGAGGCGATGCGCCGAGACCTCCATCTGTCCGACGCCCAGGTCCAGGTCCGGCTCCGGATGGAGGCCGCCGCAACACCGACCGCCGAACGTCTCCGTAGCGCGCTGGGCCAGCGGTATGCCGGCGCCTGGGTCGACGGCACCGAACTGCTCGTGGGCGTCACCCGGGCCGCGGATGCCGCCGCGGTACGGGCCGCCGGCGCGACACCGAGGGTCGTGACCCGCTCCGAGCGACAGCTGAATGCCACCAAGTCGGCGTTGGACTCGGTGGCGGCCGGCGCCGCGGACGCGGTGCGCACCTGGTACGTCGACCCGGTCACCAACACGGTTGTCGTCGCAGCCACGTCCCGATCCGCCGGTCTCGCGTTCGTCCGGGGCAGTACTGCCGACCCGGACGAGGTGACCGTCCGGGTCACCACCGAAACGCCACGGCCGGTCTTCGACATCCGGGGCGGCGACCAGTACGCCATCGGTGCCGGAACGCTGTGCTCGGTCGGCTTTGCGGTCGCCGGCGGCTTCGTCACCGCCGGTCACTGCGGTGGGGCGGGAGCGCCCACCCGCGGCTTCAACAACGTCGATCAGGGCACCGTCGCCGAGTCGGTGTTCCCCGGCAACGACTACGGCTGGGTTCGTACCAACGGCTCCTGGGCCTCCCAGCCGTGGGTGAACAACTACGCCGGCGGCAACGTGTTGGTCGCCGGCTCTGGTGAGGCCGTCCAAGGCAGCTCGGTCTGCCGCTCGGGACGCACCACCGGCTGGCGGTGCGGCACCATCACCGCCAAGAACGTCACCGTCAACTACGCCCAGGGTGCGGTCGTGGGCCTGGTGCGCAGCAGCGCCTGCGCGCAGCCCGGCGACTCCGGAGGCGCGGTCATCTCAGGCAACCAGGCGCAAGGCGTCACCTCCGGGACCACCGGCAACTGCGACGCCGGAGGCAACTTCTTCTACCAGCCAATCACACCGATCCTTCAGCGCTACGGGCTGTCTCTGACCACCACCGCTGGCGACTCCAGCCGGATCGTCAGCAACTGGCACAACAAGTGCATCGACGTACCGAACTGGAACTTCAGCGATGGTCAACGCCTGATTGTCTGGAATTGCACCGACGGCACGAACCAGCGCTGGGAGTTTGTCGGCGGCACGTTGCGTACCCAGAACAACAAGTGCATGGACGTGGCCTGGGGTTCCACTGCCGACGGCGCTGCCATCCAGATCGCCACCTGTTCGGGCAACCCGGCGCAGCAGTTCGTGCTCAGCGGCGCCGGTGATCTGGTCAATCCGCAGGCCAACAAGTGCGTCGACATCAAGGACTGGGACCCGAACAACGACGCGGTCCTGCAGTTGTGGACCTGCAACGGCGGCGCCAACCAGAAGTGGCGACGCGGCTGACCAACCCCCGCCGGGGGCGGGTGCCCGGAGGAGCACGTACCCGGGCGCCCGTCTCCAGCGTCCTACGCTCGGCGAATATCGACAGCGCGGCATGTCGGCCGCGACCGCGAGGGCCGGGCGTGGCGGGAGACTGTCGGCATGTCCTCGACCATGCTCGTGGTTGGCCCGAAGCTCGGTGTCGCGCTGGTTGTCCTGACCCTTGTAGCGGCGGTCGTCGTGACCTTCGGAAAGCTGGGTCACGGTCGGCAGGTGATGGTCGCCGCCGTCCGTGCCGCGATCCAACTGGGTGCCGTGTCGCTGCTGATCGTGGGCATCGCGGTGTCGCTGTGGGCCACAGCTGCGTTTGTTGTCCTGATGTGCGCGGTGGCGGCGGGCACGTCCGGTCGGCGTGTCACGGGCGGCGGTCGGGGGTGGTGGGCCGGCGCGCCGATCGTGGTGGGAAGCATGGCTGTGGTGGCGGGGCTGCTGTTGGCGGGCCTGGTGCCGATGCGCGGCATCGCGATCATCCCGGTCGCGGGGATCCTGATCGGCGGGGCGATGACCGCGACGTCGCTGGCCGGGCGGCGCGCGCTCGACGAGCTGACCAGCAGGCGCGGTGAGGTGGAGGCCGGCCTGGCCCTGGGCTTGCTGCCCCGCGACGCGGTGCTGCTGGTGTGCCGTCCGGCGGCGGGACAGGCGTTGGTCCCGGCGCTTGACCAGACCCGGACGGTTGGCCTGGTGACCCTGCCCGGCGCCTTCGTCGGTGTGCTGCTCGGCGGAGCGAGCCCGCTCGCCGCCGGAGTGACGCAGTTGGTCGTCCTCGTCGGGCTCCTCGCCGTAGAGGCCGTCGCCGTCGTCCTCACCGTCGAACTGGTGGCCCGCAGCCGTCTCCAACCCGCCACGCCGAAACCCCGGCCGAGCCGTCGCTGACGTGTGGGCATATGTGCCGTGGGTGTACTGGGCCCGTGGCCGCGGCGGCGTCCCCACGGTCCTGGTTGAGCCCGATCTTGGCCTTTTGGGTCGCCTATATCCTGACTCGGCCGCCTCCGCCCCTTCGCGCGCGATGATCGGAGGTGACGCGGACCCGGCCGGGTCCGCCGGGACTACGGGCGGGAAGGAACGAGCGGCGTGCGCGTGCTGGTCGTCGAGGACGAGACCGCCCTGGCGGAGGTGATCCGCGCCGGCCTGACCGACGAGGGATTCACCGTCGATGTGCAGCACAACGGGATTGACGGGCTGTGGGCAGCCACCGAGAACCCGTACGACGCGGTGGTGCTCGACATCATGCTGCCCGGCCTCAACGGCTACGAGGTGTGCCGCCAGTTGCGCTCGCGGGACGTGTGGACGCCGGTGCTGATGTTGACCGCCAAGGACGGCGAGTACGACCAGGCCGACGCGTTCGACCTCGGCGCCGACGACTATTTGATCAAGCCGTTCTCGTTCGTGGTGCTGGTGGCCCGCCTGCGGGCACTGATCCGCCGGGGCGCCCCGGCCCGACCGGTGATCCTGACCGCCGGTGACCTGGCAGTGGACCCGGCCCGGCGGCAGGTCACCCGCGCTGGGCAACCGATCCGGGTGACCGCCCGGGAGTTCGCGCTGCTGGAGTTCCTCATGCGTCATCGTGGCGACGTGGTGTCCAAGCGGCAGATCATCGACAACGTCTGGGACGCCCACTTCGACGGCGACCCCAACATCGTCGAGGTGTATGTCGGCTACCTGCGCCGCAAAATCGACCATCCGTTTGGCAGGCGGGCCATCCAGACGGAACGGGGCATGGGCTACCGGCTGGCCGCCGACGGCGGATGACAGTGCCCCACGTGGCGCAGTCGCACCACCCTGGCGGTCTCTCAGCGCCTTCTCAGCCCCGTGGACCCTAGGCTGCGGATATGGCCACGATGCTCACCTCGTTGCGGGCCCCGGCCCGGTGGGCACGCCGCCGCCTGGGCGTGCGGCTGAGTTCGGCGCTGGCCGCCACCATGGTGGTGGCGGTGGTCTTCGGGATTGGCGCGGCCGTCTTCGTCTACCTGGCCCGGGCCAACCTGGTCCGCAACGTGGACGCGGCTGCCCGGCAACGCGCCGCCGAGGTGGCCACGGCGGTAGCTGGCGGTGACTCCGGTGCCATCGCCCAGACGCTGAAGCCCCGTCCGGGGGAGCAGAGCCTGGTGCAGGTACTGGCGCCGTCGGGTGTGGTGCAGGCGGCGTCGCCGACGCTCGACGGTGCCGTGCCACTGTCCCGGCTGCGTCCCGCTGCCGGCGAGACGCTGCGGGAACAGCGGACGCTGCCCTTCGCGGACGATGACGCCTATCGGGTGGTCGCGATTGGTGTCGGCACCAGCTCGGGCACCCGGACGGTGCTGGTGGCCCAGTCGTTGCGACCGGTCCACGAGAGCACCGAGGTGATCGCCGCGATCCTGGTCATCGGGTTGCCGGCGATGCTGCTGCTGATCGGCGCGGCCGTGTTCCTGTTCGTTGGCCGGTCGCTGCGTCCGGTGGAGGCGATTCGCCGTCGGGTAGCGGGCATCACCGCCCGAGATCTGCACGCCCGGGTGCCGGTGCCCCAAGCGCACGACGAGGTGGCGGCACTCGCGCAGACGATGAACAGCATGCTCGACCGACTGCAGACGGCGGCGACCAGTCAACGGCGGTTCATCGCCGACGCCAGCCACGAACTGCGCAGCCCGCTGGCAACCCTGCAGGCCGGCCTCGACCGCCTTACGATGACGCCCCTGCCTGGCGCGAACGACGACCTGGTCCGACTGATGCGCCGAGAGTCGCAGCGACTGGGCAGGCTGGTCGCCGACCTGCTGCTCCTCGCCCGTATCGACGAACACGGGCTCACCCTGCGCCGTGAGGACGTCGACCTCGACGACCTGGCCTACACCGAGCGGGAGCACCTCTCCGCCCGCCGACCGGACCTGACCGTCCGAACCCAGCTCACCGCGGTGCGGGTGACCGGCGACGCCCACGACCTCGGGCGGGCGCTGCGCAACCTCGCTGACAACGCCGCTCACCACGCACGCCACGAGGTGCTCCTACGGGTCGGGGCCGAGGACGGATGGGGATGCCTGGAGGTCACCGACGATGGGCCGGGCGTGCCGGTCGCCCAGCGGGAACGGATCTTCGAACGGTTCGTCCGGCTCGACGAGAGCAGGGCCCGCGCCGACGGCGGAAGTGGTCTGGGCCTGCCGATCACCCGGGAGATCGTTGCGGCGCACGGCGGGACCGTGCGGGTGCTGCCTGGCCCCGGAATGACGATCCAGATCCGTCTGCCGCTGACCGGCGACAGCGAACCGGGCGACTGACCCCCAGGGCGTGTGCGACTGCCGGTGTCCTCGCCTTTCAGGGTCCTCTCAGTCGCGAACAGATTGGCTGGGCCCAGCCGGTCGACGGGAGCCGGGTCGGCGACGGGATCGGACGCCCGATGAACTATCACCTGTTTCACCTCATCAACGCAGCTGCCGGACATCGTGATCCGCTCGACGACGTGCTGGAGTGGTGCGCTGTCTGGCTGATCTACCCCCTCGGCGCCGTGGCGGCGTTCGCGCTGCTGCTCGGCCTGAGATCGCGTGGTTGGCCGCTACTCGTCCGCGTCGGGGCGTCGCTGGCCTTGGCGTTCGCCGCCGGTCAGGTGGTCGCACGTGCCAGCAACGAGGCCCGCCCGTTTCAGACGCATCCCGTGCATCAGCTGATCCCACACGACCCAGGAGGGTCGCTGCCCAGCGACCACGCCACTGCGGCTTTCGCGGTGGCCTTCGCCGTCGGGGTGTTCCTGTCCTGGAGCTGGGGGCTAATGCTCTCGGTGCTGGCCGCTGTCATCGGCTTCGCCCGAGTCTGGGCGGGCGTGCACTACCCAGCCGACATCCTCGCCGGCGCGGTCATCGGCGGGGGAGCGGTTCTGATCATCGCGCTTGCCGCACGCGTCCTCGGTTGGCGCGCCCACCAACACCGTCCACGGGCTGCGACCAGCAATCACTGATCACTCTTGCCCGCCCGCACCGCCCGACTACTCACTACACCCCTCGGAGGTTCTATCGTGTCAACGTCCCTCGCTTCGGCGGCTGCGGGGCCCAGCTTCCTCGACCCGGAGTGGTTGATCTCCACCTTCGGGCTGATCGGCATCCTCGCGATCGTGTTCGCCGAGTCAGGGCTGCTGATCGGGTTCTTCCTGCCGGGTGACTCGCTGCTGTTCACCGCCGGGCTTCTCGTCGCCGACGGCCACTACCTGCACCAACCGCTCTGGCTGCTCTGCCTGCTGGTGGCCGTGGCCGCGATCGCCGGGGATCAGGTGGGGTACCTGTTCGGCAGGCGAGTCGGCCCGAGCCTGTTCCGCCGACCCAACTCCCGCCTGTTCAAGCAGGAGAACGTGCACCGGGCCAACGACTTCTTCGACCGCCATGGAGCCCGGTCCGTGGTGCTGGCCCGGTTCGTGCCGATTGTGCGGACGTTCACCCCAATTATCGCCGGAGTCAGCCACATGCGCTACCGGACGTTCCTGGCCTACAACATCATCGGCGGGGCGCTCTGGGGCGTCGGCGTAACCGTCCTGGGCTACTTCCTCGGCCAGGTCGCGTTCGTCAAGGCCAACATCGAGATCATCCTGATCGGCATCGTCGTAGTCTCCGTCCTGCCGATCGGAATCCAGCTCCTTCGATCCCGCTGGAGCACCGCCCGGACCTCCGCCCGCTCGTCGTAGGGGTTGTTACAGGCTGATCGGCGTGCAGGACCAAGCGTGGTCGACGATGTCCTCGGCTGTCCGGGAGCGGCCGGCGGGCCAGAAGATCATGTCGCTGATGTGCAGACATCCGTCCGGCGCGTAAGGCCGTCCAGCCACCAGGAGACGGTTCGTTCATTTCCGCCACCGGTGATCAGCAGGGTGCGTACCACGACCGGCGTCGTCTGCTTGGGGACCCAGCGGCGGGAACTCCGGCAGGCTTCTTCGCGTACCCGCTCAGATCGGTCAGCGGCGCACCCGATAGCGCAGGTGAAGCACCCGGTTGCCGTGAATCACCACGTCAGGATCCTCCAACAGGTGCTGCGCGTGGACCGACCCGAAGTAGCGCTTGCCGGACCCGAACACGACGGGTACGACGTCCGTGCGCACCTCGTCGATCAGGCCCGCGGCAAGCACCTGGCCACCGACGTCGCCAGCGGCGACCTCGACCACTCGGTCACCCGCAAGCTCCTGTGCCTTGGCCATGGCTGCCTCGACGCCGTCGACGAAGTGGAACGGCGCCTCGGGATCCCAGCCCTCGGGCGCCGGCCGGTGCGTCACGACGACCACGTGGTCGATCCCGCCCGGAGGCTTCCCGTCCCAGCCGTCCGTCATGTCGAAGACGTGGCGGCCGACGACTGTCACCCCGATCTGGTCCCAGTACGGCCGGGTGTAGTCGTAGGACGTCTGTGACACTTTCAGCCCGCCGCCCTCGTCCAACGGGACGTCACCGCTGGTCAACCAGTCGAACAGCGGCCCGGGCTGGTCATTCTCGTCCGCGATGAAGCCATCCACGGACACCGAGCTGTACATGACCACTGTGCCCACGGGGCTCTCCTCTACTTCGGGGTGCCCTCAAGTTAGCGCGCCGTGAGCTGTCGCTCTTGTAGGAAATCAATCGGCCGGCAGTGGCCAGCCGTCCATCGCGTGGCCGGGATGTTCGCGCAGGAACCGCCGCCGGACTTCGAGGTACCGGGTCGGAGTGAGCCCGGTGAACGCCCGGAACTCGTGGCCGAAGTGGGCCTGGTCGAAGTAGCCCGCAGCACCGGCGAGCTCACCCCAGTCGATCGGTCCGGCGGGGTTGATCGCGAACACGGTGGCGGTGAAGCGGTGGGTGCGGGCCAGCCGCTTCGGCGTGACGCCGATGAGCTCCTTGAACCGCTGCGCCAGATGGGTGCTGCTGACACCGGCTGCGACACTCAGGTCGCCGATCGCCACCGCCCCGCTGGTCGCCGCGATGACGCTGCTCGTGTGGCGGACCAGCCCCAGGCCAGCGGTCTCGCACAGCCGTCGCATCAGCTCCTCCTCGAGCAGCGTCAGCATCTCGTGGGGTCCGTCCGCCGTGGCCAGCCGGTCTCGCAGCTCGGCGACGGCGGGCCGGCCCCAGACCTGCTCCAGCGTCACCGGCCGGTCACACAGCTCGGCCGCGGGCATCGGCAGGAACGGCGCCAGCCCCCACGGCTTGACGTGCACGCCGACGGACCGGGTCCGGAGTGGATAGCCGAACTCGAACGCGCGGGTGGGCGTGGTGACCACGCAGCCGTCGGCGTACTCGGCCGTCTCGATGTCTGTGCCGGCGCGGATGCGGAACGGCGGTCCGAGATTGACGATGAGCAACGCCGCCGGCATCGGCGGCAGCGTCAGCCGGGCGTACGGCGGCGTACCCTCCAGGTAGTAAAGGTCGTCGATCAGCCCGTCCAGCGGCGGTCGCGGCACTCTGGACACGTACTCCACGCTCACAGCATCGCCGACGCCCCGCCGGCACCACGCGCCGGCATGGCGGTCGAGCGCGTCAAATTTCTCCACCTTGCGCCCATCCGTCTCTAGGGCGGCCTCGAATGCCTCATGACAGCAGCAATGACGTACAAGCATCTGAGGAGTTCGTATGAAGCGGCGCCTGTTTGCCACGGTTGGCGTAATCGCGGTGCTGGCCCTGTCCGCCTGCGGCGGTACCGACAGCGAGGACAGCGCCAGCGGCGCGCCGAGCATGTCGGCCAGCGCGCCGATGGCTTCGGCCTCGCCTTCGATGATGATGTCGGGTCAGTTCGGCTCGGGGTGCTCGGCCGTGCCGGCCGATCCGTCCAACCCGGGTAGTTTCGAGGCGATGGCGAAGGTGCCCGTGGCCACCGCCGCATCCGGCAATCCGCTGCTCTCGACGCTGGTGACGGCGGTCAAGAAGGCCAACCTGGTGGACTCGCTCAACGGCGCGCAGGGCGTCACGGTGTTCGCGCCGACCAATGACGCGTTCGCCAAGATCCCGAAGGCGGATCTGGACAAGGTCCTGGCCGACGACGCCATGCTGAAGAAGGTCCTGACCTACCACGTGGTGCCGACCCAGTTGTCGCCGGACACTCTGGCTGGCACCCACAAGACGTTGCAGGGCGGCGAGCTCGTGGTGACCGGCAGCGGCTCGTCGTTCACCGTCAATGGCACCTCGATGGTGGTCTGCGGGAATGTCTCGACGGCCAACGCCACCGTGTACATCGTTGACACCGTTCTGATGCCCAAGAGCTGATGGCGTCGACCGACATCGAGCGCCGGCCGGCGAACCGCCGGCCGGGGCCGTCCCTCAGCATGACCGCCGTTCGCGGCCTCGTCGTCGGCGTGTTGACCGCCGGGGTGGCCCTCGCCGTGGCTCATCTCCTCGCGGCGCTGGTCGATCCGGCCGCCGACCCGGTGCTGGCAGTCGGTGGCGTCGCTATCGACCTGGCACCGCAGAGCGTCAAGGCATTCGCCATCCGCACCTTCGGCGCCAACGACAAGATCGCTCTCCTTGTCGGCGTCTACGCCCTGCTCGCCCCGACCGCGGTTCTGCTCGGCGCGGCGGCGCTACGACGACGCCGCTACGGTCTGGCTGGCCTCGCCGTGTTCGCTGCTGTCGGTGTCGCCGCCATCCTGTCCCGCCCGGGGGCGACGTCGTCGGACGTCCTGCCGGTCCTGGCGGGCGTCGGCATCGGGATGGCGGCGATGCTGGTGTTGGTGCGCGCCGCTCGGACGGTCAGGGTCACCGCGTCGAGCCGGCCGCGGCTGCTCAACCGCCGTCAATTCCTGGCCACGGCGACGGGGGCAGCGCTGACCGCCGGCGTCGCGGCCGCGATCGGCCAGGCTGTCGGTCGCGGCAGCGCGGTGGGTGCCCGTTCCCGCGCCGGCGTTCGGATTCCGCCGCCAGTGCGACCGGCGCCGCCGCTACCCGGCGGTGTCTCCGTTGGCGTGGACGGGGCCTCGGCGTTCGTCACCCCCAACCGGGACTTTTACCGGGTCGACACCGCTCTCACCGTCCCGCAGGTCGACCTTGAAACCTGGCGGTTGACTCTCGACGGAGCGGTCGATCGCCCTCGTACCTGGAGATTCGAGGATCTTCTCGCCCGTGGCCTCGTGGAGCGTGACATCACGCTCAACTGTGTCTCGAACGAGGTCGGTGGTCCCTACATCGGCACAGCCCGCTGGACCGGCGTTCCCCTCGCACCGCTGCTACGCGAAGCGGGCGTACGCCCCGGGCAGAGCCAGCTCGTCAGCCGCTCGGTGGAGGGCATGACCATCGGCACCCCGATCGAGGCGATCCTCGATGGGCGCGACGCGCTCCTGGCCGTGGCCATGAACGGCGAACCCCTGCCCCTGGAACACGGCTTCCCCGTCCGCATGCTCGTGCCCGGCCTCTACGGTTACGTCGGCGCCTGCAAATGGCTCACCTCGATGAAGGTCACCACCTTCGACGCGTTCGACCCCTACTGGGTCCAACGCGGGTGGGCAGCCGACGCACCCGTCAAGACCGCATCTCGCATCGACACTCCGAAACCCTTCGCCCAACGTCGCGTCGGACCCGTCATGATCGCCGGTGTCGCCTGGGCGCAACGGCGCGGAATCACCGCCGTCGAGGTGCAGATCGACGACGGGCCGTGGCGGCAGGCCCGCCTCGCCGACGGCCCATCGCCGGACCTGTGGCGGCAGTGGACCTACCGCTGGGACGCCACCCCTGGCAGCCACACGCTGCGGGTACGGGCCACCGATGCCACCGGTGCGACCCAGACCGACCAGCGGGCCGCGCCCTTCCCCGACGGCGCGACCGGCTGGCACAGCACCACCGTCACCATCACCTGACCTCCCGGGCCGAAAAGAACCCCGTCCGGCACCAATCCGGCGACCACCACGCCACGAATCCCTCCTGACCGCACGTGAGTATCAACGCCGTACCCAGGCGGAGACGGAGATCTGTTGTGAGACTGTCCCGAGCCCTGCTCGCCCTACCAGCGGCCGTGCTGGTCCTCGCGTTCCCGGGCGTCGCGCAGGCCGACGAGAGCGTGCAGGTCCAGCTGCAGGACCTCAACGAGACCGGTGCCACCGGTACCGCGACGTTGACCGCGACGAGTGGCGGCGACCTGAAGGTCATGATCCGGTCGAAGGGCATGACGCCGAACTCGCCGCACGCCCAGCACGTGCACGGCGCGGCCAACGGTATGGACTTCCACTGCCCGGACAAGTCCGCCGACACCAACGGCAACGGCTTCGTCAGCACGGAGGAGGGCCTGAAGATGTACGGGGACATCTTCATCTCGCTGACCACCACCGGGGACACGACCAAGGCCAGCGGGTTGGCGGTGGACCGGATGCCGAAGGCCGACGCGCAGGGCAACCTCAGCTACGAGCGCACCATCCCCGCTGCCGACCTGCCCAAGGGCACCATCGAGCACCTCAAGGACCTGCACCTCGTGCAACACGGCATCGACGCCAACAAGAACGGTAAGTACGACATGGAAGCTCTCGGGGAGTCGACGTTCGCCAAGTCCATCGGCGTCAACGGCATCCCCGCCGAGGCCACCGACCCCGCGACGTGCGGCATGGTCAGCGGCGCCGCCGCCGGGTCCGTACCCGCCGGGGGTGTCGCCACCGGCGATGGCAGCACCTCCGGTGGATCGCCGATGATGATGTACACCGTGGGTGGCCTCGCGCTGCTCGGCGCCGCGGGTGCGGTCGTCGCGCGACGCCGGCTCGCCGGCGAGCGCTGAGCCGGAATCGTTCGTGATGGACACCGGCGACGCACCAGTGCCGGCCGGACGCCGCCGGGGGCGCTTCGCGTTCCTGGCGGTGGCCGGCATCCTCACCGTGACGGCGGCCGTGTCGATCGGCTTCGCGGTGGCCGACCGGGCTGGGGAGCCACCTCGGCCCGACGCCTCCGCTGCCGCCCCAGCCGCGACGGCGTCGCCCGCTCGGGCGACCAAGCCGGGTGAATTGACCTCGGGACCACTGATGGCCAGTTCGCCCCCAACGCGGGTGTCGATCCCGTCGCTGAAGGCCACCGCCGCGATTGTCGCCCTCGGCCTGCGGGCGGACGGGGCGATGGAGGTCCCGGACAGCGCCACGGACGTGGGCTGGTTCACCAAGGCACCGACGCCAGGGGCCCTCGGTCCGGCCGTGCTGGCCGGGCACGTCAACTGGAAGGGCCGTCGTGGAACGTTCTTCGATCTGGGCAAGCTGTCCGTCGGCGCCGGGATAACGGTCAACCGTCAGGACGGCAGTACCGCGATGTTCACCGTCAGCAAGGTCGAGCAGTATCCCAAGGACGACTTTCCCACCGATGAGGTGTACGGGGCTACCGACCATTCGGCGCTACGTCTGATCACCTGCGGCGGCGAGTTCGACGACGCCACTCAGCACTACCGCGACAATGTCATCGTTTACGCGCGCCTCGCTCACGCTCATGTCGCCTAGCACCCGAGTACGCGGCGGCACACGGAACGGCCGCCAGCACAGGAGAGGACATGCCGAGAATGAGCGGTGACCCGGAACAGGCGCGGCGGCTACGTTCGGTGCCGCCGGACACCCCGACGCCACCGAGCGCCGACGAGCTGCTGACTCGGGTGGCACGGGGCGACGAGGCGGCGTTCGCGGCGCTGTACGACACGATGGCGGGCCGCGTCCTCGGGCTGACCCGCCGCGTCGTGCGCGACCCGGCGCAGGCCGAGGAGGTGACGCAGGAGGTGATGGTCGAGGTGTGGCGCACCGCTGGCCGCTTCGAGGCCGGTAGTGGCTCAGCCTCAGCCTGGATTCTGACCATGGCGCACCGCCGGGCGGTGGATCGAGTGCGTTCCGAGCAGGCCCACACCAACCGCACCCTGCAGGTCGCCGCGACCGAGACGCATGTCCCCTATGACGAGGTTGTCGAGGACGTCACCGCCCGGTTGGAGCGGGAACAGGTCCGCCGGTGCCTGGGCCGGCTGACGCCGGTCCAACGGGAGGCGGTGGCCCTGGCCTACTACGGCGGCCACACCTACCGGGAGGTCGCCGAAAAGCTGAAGACCCCGCTGCCGACGGTGAAGACGCGGATGCGCGACGGACTGATCCGGATGCGTGACTGCCTGGGAATCGAAATGGAGGGACGGGCATGAGCGCCGACATCCACACCCTCGCCGGCGCGTACGCCCTGAACGCGGTCGACGACCTCGAGAGGGCGGCGTTCGAGCGGCACCTGGCGGACTGCGAGTCGTGCCGCCTGGAGGTGACCGAATTACGGGAGACGGTCGCACGGCTCGCCGACGACACCGTCGTCGAGGCCACACCCCCGGGGTTACGGGAGCGCACCCTCGCCCAGGCGGCGCGCACCCCGCAGTTGCGCTCGGCTGACGCAGGAGACAGCGCCAGACGGCAGGTAAGCAGGTGGCGACGGATCACCGTGGCTGCCGCCGCGGCCGTCCTCGTGGCCGGCGGCGCGAGCGCGGTCACCTGGACCGTGAGCAATGATCGGATCAGCGACGAGCAGGCCAGCAGCGACCAGGCGCGGCAGATCGCCGCCGTCCTGGACGCCCCGGACGCCCGGGTGTTCGAGCGGTCGCTGCAGCCCGGCGGCTCCGCGACCGTGGTGGTCTCCCGCGACCGAGACCGAGGGGTGGTGCTGCTGCGCGACCTGCCGGAACCCGGCCCCGGGCGGATCTACGAGCTCTGGCTCATCCGCGGCAGCGAACCCCGCAAGGTGGGGCGACTAGCCGAGGGTGCCAGGGCGTCGACCACGGTCATCGGCCCGGTCGCCGAGGCGGCAACCTTCGGCGTTTCCAACGAGCCCGCGGGCGGCTCCGTCGCCCCCACGCGAATCGTGGGTACGGTCGAGCTGAGCTGAGCTGAGCACGGGCCGGCTGCGGTCACACCGTCAGCCGGTCCAGCCGGTCCGCACCGACGGCCGATGTGCTTCCCGCTCATCCACCCATCCGAGCGGTGGACCGCTCCGAATCACCAGCATGGATGACGAGCTGCTCGCCGGCCGGTACCGCAGGCTCCTGCCGATCGAGGACCCTGCCACTCCGGGACGGGTCTGGCTGGCCCGCGACGAGGTGCTCGACCGGGACGTCGCGCTCAAGCAGATCGCCGTGCCGGGATGGGCGAGCGACGCCGAACGGTCCCGGTTGCACGAGCGGACGCTGGCCGAGGTTCGTGGACTGGCCGGGCTGGACCACCCGAGCGTGATGGGGATGTGGGACGTGCTGAGCGCCGACGGGCACCTGTGGCTTGTCATGGAGTACGTGCCCTCCCGGTCCCTGCCCGAGGTGGTTGCCGCCGACGGCCCGCTGCCGCCGGTCGAGGTGGCGCGGGTCGGGCTGCACCTGCTCGCCGCACTGAACGCCGCACACGAGATGGGTGTGGTGCATCGGGAGCTCTGTCCGCAGAACGTGCTGCTCGGCGACGACGGGCGCGTCATGCTCGGCGGGTTCGGCCTGTCGATCTTCGACAGCCACAGCCCGGCGACCGTCAGTGCGGCGAACCTGTCGAGGAACCAGTACGTCGCGCCGGAACGCGCTCGCGATGGCAGGGCCACCCCCGCCTCGGACCTGTGGGCTCTCGGCGCGACGCTCTACCTGGCCGCGGAGGGCCGCCCACCGTGGACCCGGCCCTCGACCCTGGCCACACTCGCCGCTCTGGCCACCGAGGCGCCCGACCGGATGAGCGTCCTGCCACTCGAACCGGCGGTCACTGGACTCCTGCTGCGCAATCTCCGTCAGCGTCTGTCCGCGTACGAGGCCCGCGCCCTGCTGGAGCAGGTGGCCGAGGCGACCGTACCGATCGAGCCCGTGCCGGTGCCCCGGGCGCGCCGCCGGTGGCGGATGTCCACCCGACCGCCGCGGCGGTCGCGGACCACCACGCCGCCGGTGCCGATCGCCGAGGACGCGATCGACACCACGGTCATCACGGCGAGGGCGTCGAACACCCGCGACCGGACGACCGGCTGGGCGTTCGCTGGCGCAGTGTTGGGACTGTTGACGGTCGTGGCCATCATTGTCACGGCAGCCGGTGCCGTTCTCGGCGGCCTGCGTGGCCAGGACGGCGTGCCGGCCGTCGACCCGGGCGGTGCGGCGGCCGGCGCGATGGAGTCGACCAGTGCGGAAGTGCCCGCCCACCTCTGCCTGGACGATGACGCCTCCAGCGAGGCCGAGCCTCTGCAGGAACCCACCGCACCGCTCCCGTACGCGCTGCCCGACGGATGGGCTTGGCACCAGGACCCGGCCCGCTTCCTGGTGGCAGTTCCGCACGGATGGACCCGGCACACCGAGGGCGAAACTGTCTGCTTCCGCGACCCCGCCGAGGTGCGAGCCATCGCTGTCGACCTCACCGCCGAAGCTTCCCCCACACCCTCGAAGCAGTGGGCCGCCGCAGAGCGCGAGGCGGTGAAGACCGGGGCGCTTTCCGGCTACCAGAAGATCAGCATCGGGCCGGTCATCCGCGCGGGTGGCGCCGCGGAGTGGGAGTACACCTGCGACCAGGCCGGCGGTGTGCGGCTGCACGTCCGGCGGCTGCTGGTCAATGACAGCAGGACCCGTGCCCACAGCCTGTCCTGGATGACCCAGGACAGCCAGTGGACCGCGACGGAGCCTCTGCAACGACTGGCCCTCGCAAGCTTCCGCCTCGACTGACCCGTGTGCCCGAACGTGGTCACCTCCATCGCAGCCAGTTCCAGTTGCGTTCGCGGCGGGCCGCCGAATGCCGCGCATGGCCGACGCCCCGCTCCACGGTCACCCGCCCGTAGGCGGTGGCGGATCGGCGCTGCCAGGCCGGCAACCCGGAAGCCACCGTCGGGCGGCTGACGCAGGCCCGTTCAGCGGTTGTTTGTCGATGTTCGCCGCCCGCCACCGGACCGGATGGCACCCTGGGCCCGTGGACTGGGCAGCGAGCCAGGGAAAGGTGGCATCAGGATCACGGTGAACGGCAACTGATGCGTACCGCGTTGATCGTGTTGGCCGCGCTGGCGGCGGCCGTGGTCGTGGACCTGGTCTCCGGCGTGCTGGCTCGCCGGGTTGCCCGTGGCCGCTACAAGTGGCTGCTGGAGCCGCTGCGGCTCGCCTGCCGCCGCCCGGCGGCCGCGGTCCTGCTGGTCTGGGTGGTGTACTACGCGCTGCCGCCCGGACTGACCGGGTGGCAGCGTTATCTGCGGCACGCCATCCTGCTGACCCTGATCGCCGTCGGTGCGTGGCTGGTGGTCAGGGTGTTGCAGGTGGCCGAGGCGGTCGTGTTCAGTCGACTGCCGAATGATGTGACCAGGAGCCGGCGGGCCCGGCGGGCCCGGACCCAGATCCGTCCGGTGCGGCGGCTCACGGTGGTCGTCGTCACGATCGTTGCGATCGGCCTGATCCTGATCACCTTCCGGCCGGTACGCCTCTTCGGCGTCTCCATTCTGACCTCGGCCGGGGTGGTCGGCGCGGTGATCGGCCTCTCCGCCCGAACCGCGCTCGCCAACGCGTTCGCCGGCATCCAGGTCGCCTTCGCCGACGGGCTGCACGTCGGCGACGTGTTGGTGGTGGAAGGCGAATGGGGCCGGGTCGAGGAGGTGAAGCTGACCAACGTGGTGATCCGGCTCTGGGACGAACGGATACTCATCCTGCCGACCACGTACTTCACCGAGCGGCCGTTTCAGAACTGGACCCGCAACGAGTCGCGGGTGATCGGCAAGATCCAGATCCATGTCGACCACACCGCGGACCTTAACGACCTGCGCCGGGAGGTACGCCGACTGGTCGAGTCCGCACCGCTGTGGGATCGCAGCCAGTGGGTGCTCCAGATGGTCGACGCCACCGCGCAGACCGTGATCATCCAGGTGCAGGCCTCAGCTGCGGACGGCGCCAGCGCCTGGGACCTGAGCTGCGACCTACGCGAGGGACTGATCCGCTATCTGCGTGACCAGCACCCCCAGTGGTTGCCCCGCACCCGCAACCAGTACCAGCCGTGACCGGCGGGTCTCTTTCGGCCCCGCCGTTGCGCTGGGTCAGCCGCCGGGCAGCGCTCGGGGCCGGGCTGATCCTCCCGGCCCTGAGCCCCATCGAGTCAGGCTGTCGACATCTGGCGGACGTGTTTGCCCTCGGCGAACTCCTCGACCATTTTCGAGCAGAAGGCTGGGAGGTCGCTGGGGTTGCGGCTGGTGACCAGGCCGTTGTCGACCTGCACCTGTTGGTCCACCCAGTTTCCGCCAGCGTTGCGGATGTCGGTGCGCAGGCTGGGGAACGAGGTGACGGTCCGACCGTTGACCATTCCGGTCTCGACCAGCGACCAGGGGCCGTGGCAGATCGCCGCCACCGGCTTGTTCTGCTGAAAGAACGCTCGGACGAAGTCCATCGCCTGCGGGTTCATCCGGAGCCGGTCGGGGTTGACAGTCCCGCCTGGCAGCAACAGGGCGTCATAGTCGGCCGCATCGGCCTCGTTCACGGTCCGGTCCACGTGATATCGGTTGGCCGGATTGATGTCCTGGTTCATCGACTGGATCTCGCCGGATTGCAACGAGATCAGGTGGACCTCGGCTCCGGCCTGCTCTGCGGCGGCCCGGGACTGGGTGTATTCCACGTCCTCCACCCCGTCAGCGGCGAGGCAAGCAACTCGCTTGCCGGTCAGTGGCTGCTGGCTCTGCGCCATTCTGCGGCCTCCCCTTCGCGGCGCCACCCCGTCGGCGGCGCATCGCTCACTCCCGGGTCGCCTTCCCGGTGCGGGCACCCACAAACGGGCCAGCGAACGCCGCCCGTGGGTGTGCTGCCTGTCGCAGCGGGTAACGCAGGCAACCTACTCGTATTCAGGCTCAGGAAGGTCGACAAATGATCGAGCTGCCGTCCGGCCAAACCATGCCCGTGCTCGGCCAGGGAACCTGGTACCTGGGTGAGCGCCCCGCAAAGCGGCGGGACGAGATCGCCGCCCTACACACCGGGCTCGACCTGGGCTTGACCATGATCGACACTGCGGAGATGTACGGTGACGGCGCTTCCGAGGAACTCGTCGGCGAGGCGATCACCGGACGACGCGACGACGTCTTTCTGGTCGACAAGGTGCTGCCGTCCAACGCCAGCCGACGGGGAACCGTGCAGGCCTGCCGCCGCAGCCTGCAACGACTCGGCGTCGACCACATCGACCTCTACCTGCTGCACTGGCGCGGCTCGCATCCACTCGCGGAGACCATCGAGGCGTTCGCGGAACTCGTCGACGCCGGTGACATCGGGCAGTGGGGCGTGAGCAACTTCGATCTTTCCGACATGACGGAGCTACTCGAGACGACGGGCGGGCAAGACTGCGCGACCAATCAGATCCTGTACAACCTCACCCGCCGCGGTCCGGAATATGACCTGCTGCCGTGGCTACGCGAGCACCGGATCCCGGTGATGGCCTACTCGCCGATCGAGCAGGGTCGACTGCTCGGCCACTCCCAGATCGCGGAGATCGCCGCCCGGCACGAGGCCACCCCGGCCCAGGTGGCGCTGGCCTGGGTGCTGCGGCAGGAAATGGTGGCGGCCATCCCCCGATCGTCCAACCCCGAACACACCCGGGAGAACGCGGAAGCGCGAGACCTGCAGCTGACTGAGGAGGACGTGGCGGCACTCGACACCGCGTTCCCGCCGCCGACCGGCCCGCAACCGCTCGAGATCTTGTAGCGTCACCAACCTCCGACTGAGGGTGGGCTTGTGGGAATGCCCTCGAACCCGGAACCCGGCGGGTGCTCGCGCCCGCCGGGTAGAACGGCGGCTGGCCCGCCGCCTTCAGCCTCTTCGTCGGCCAGGTCGGCGAGTGATCCGGCGAATCACCCCGAACTGGTACAGGCCAGCGCTGGTGATCGCGTAGAAGACGGGCAGAAGGAGAAATATGGCGAGGCCGAGCAACGGCGCCACCAGGTAGCCGACTACTCCCGCGAGGACGTACAGGACGACCCCGGCGAGGGCCCGGAATCGCTCGACGTGAAAGAAGTCGTCTCTGACCTGTTCCTTCAGCAAGTCGGGGCTCCGGGCCAGGTAGTGGTAGAACGCCAGCCAGCTTGCGCACAGCAACGCGCCGATCAACGCGTAAAAGGCGACGGCCACGCGCTGGTCCGCGTTGTTGTGCTCCTGCAGCGCGTGCGACACGACGGCGGTCGGAAACGGTAGCAGGGCCGTGCTGAACAGCACGAACAGGTTCACCCAGTGCAGGCCGCGATCGGTCTGCTGAATGCGGTTGAACGCCGCCTTGTGATTGAGCCAGACGACGGCCACGTACGAGTAGGACGCGAGATACGCGCCATACGACGGCCACTGGTTGAGCAGGCCGGACAGGAGGTGGCCGGGTGGTACGTCCGGTACCCGGAGGTCCAGGACCAGCAGTGTGATGATGATGGCGAAGATGGCATCGCTGAACGCCACGGCACGGCTGGTGTCCGACCGGGTGCCCAGGTCCGTGTCTGACCCGCTCACCAAGCGCGCCTACCCAGTGTCGTCCGCCGCAAACTGCCGGGCGCGGCGCTCCACACCGGGAGGACGCCGCATCCGGCCGGCCGCCGTGCGCGCGCGGCGGCCGGATGCAAGTGATCCGTCAGGGTTTGAGGACAACCTTCTCGCAGTTGTCCTGCTTGTTCTTGAACATCTCGAAGCCGCGTTCTGCCTCGTCCAGCGACAGGGTGTGGGTGATGACCCGGGTCGGATCGATCTCCCCACGCTCGATGCGCTGCAGCAGCGGCTTCATGTAGCGCTGCACGTGGCACTGGCCGGTACGCAGGGTCAGCGCGCGGTTCATCCACGCGCCGGCGGGAAACTTGTCCAGCAGACCGCCGTACACTCCGATCACCGACACGATGCCACCGCTGCGGCAGGACAGAATGGCCTGCCGCAGCGCGTGCGGACGCTCGGTCTCCGAGCGGACCGCCTGCTTGACCCGGTCATAGGCGTAGAGGGCCGCGCTGCCGTGCGTGGCCTCCAGGCCAACCGCGTCAATGCACTTGTCCGGTCCCCGCCCACCGGTCAGTTCCAGCAGCCGGGACCGCACGTCCACCTCCTCGAAGTTCACCGGCGTGTAGCCCGCCCGTTCGGCCATCTGCAGCCGGTACGGCTCCTTGTCGATGGCGATGACCTTTGCGGCGCCGAGCACCCGGGCGCTGTCCATCGCGAACTGGCCGACCGGGCCGGCGCCCCACACCGCCACCACGTCGGTGGACTGGATGTCGCACATGTCGGCACCCATGTAGCCGGTGGGAAGGATGTCCGAGAGGAACAGCACCTGCTCGTCGGTCAGGTCGGACTCGATCTTCAGCGGACCGACGTCGGCGAACGGCACCCGCGCGTACTGCGCCTGACCGCCCGCGAAGCCGCCGGTCAGATGCGAATAGCCGAAGATCCCGGCGACCGGGTGACCGAACATCTTCTCCGCGATCCCGGCGTTGGGGTTGGAGTTCTCGCAGCAGGAGTACAGCTCGGCGGCGCAGGCGCCGCACGCGCCGCAGGCGATCGGGAACGGCACCACGACCCGGTCCCCGACGCGCAGCCGACCTGGATCGACGCCCCGGCCGACCTCGATCACCTCACCCATGAACTCGTGACCCATGACGTCGCCGTTCTGCATCGTGGGCACATACCCATCGACCAGGTGCAGGTCCGAGCCACAGATAGCGGTGGACGTGATCCGTACGATGGCATCGCGCTCGTTCAGGATCCTCGGGTCCGGCACGTCACGGACCTTGACCTTGTTGCGGCCCGCCCAGGTGTTCGCCCTCATGCCGGGGCCCCCTTCGCGAACTCGGCATCCGACAGCGGCTGCGCCGGACGCTGCGGGAACTCCTTGCGGGCCCGTTTGCCCCACGGGGCGCCGTCGGACCGGACCACCTCGCCGGTCTCCAGCACCTGCTTGAGCCGACGCAGGTCGTCGTCGAGCTGCTGGTGCGGCTCCTCGCCGAAGTACCTGGCGACCGCCTTGCCGATCGCGCCGCCCGGAATGTCGTACGACAGGACGACGTGCACCTCGGTGCTCACACCATCCGGGGCGGGCACAAAGCGGACCGTACCGGCGTTCGGCACGTCGGCGTTGCCGGTCGACCGCCACGCGATCTTCTCGCCGGGCGAGTCGTCGACGATCTCCGCGTCCCACTTGACGTTCGTGCCGAACGGGGCGCTGGCGGACCAGTGGCTCGTACGGCTACCGGTGGAGCGGATCTCCTCGAGATGAGCCATGAACGTCGGGAGATTGTCCAGTTCGCGCCAGAACGCGTAGACCTTAGGCGGCGGTTTGCGAATGGTCGTCGTGGCTGTCAGCTCCATGGGTCCTCCTGTGCGGATGCCTCGTACCGCCGGCGCTGAGCCCATCTCCTTCGCCCGGGTGGCCTGTACGGCGGTCAACAGGTCCACCACCGTGATCCCGACGATGGCGCCGGTGACAACGAGGAGCCGCCGCCGGCGGCGCCCGCCCCGGTGGGCGATGGCCAGTCCGAGCGAGGCCAGGTCCATCGCGTCGCCCGCGACCCGGGTCCACGCCCACATGCTCTTGCGCCGGCTCGTCAGGAGCCCGGCCGCGTGTATCAGCTCCCGCGCCCCGACGAGTGGCACCATCGCCCGGGACGTCGAAGAGTCGTCCACGCCGCTGATCCGGCGCACCGTGTCCGGTGCCGCCAGTTGTGCCACGCCCAGGCCGAGGCTCATCCAGCCGAGCCCGCGCCCCCGCCGCTGCACCTCGTCCTGCCTGGCCTTGGCTGCCTCTCGGGTTGCCAGTCGAGTCACGGGTAGCCCTCCGTATCCGGTCGCACCCGCCCGGGCAGCCCGGCTCACGGCGACCCGGGGCACGACTCATTGGGGCCCGGTTACCCCCCGGGAACCACCTGAACCCGCTGATCGGCCGCCGCATCAAGATCGCCCTCCCGGTCCGGGCCGTCCAGACGGCGTCGGCGGACTTCGTCGCGGCAACCGGTCGGCGAGCGCCCGAAAAGCCTGCCCGGCGCGCACCGGCCCCGCTCCCACTGCGCAGCGCGACGTCACGGCCGCGGATCACCAGCGGTTCGCTCGTGCGTGCCCGCTCATCCCGCCCGCGATGGGCTAGCCGTCTCGTCCCGCGAGCCGCCGGGTTGGGGATGGTAGCCGTACGCGGCGGCCCGTACCGTTTCCTCGTTCTCCAGCCCGGAGCCGATCGCGCCGCCGACGGTGGCCAGCGAGCTGGTGATCCAGGCGAGCGTCAGGTAGTCGGTGAAACTGACCGGCCGCTGCAAGGTCTGTTCCAGCACGGATGTGTCGATCAGCAGCGCGCCAACGAGCACCGTGCCAGCAAACAGCACCAGGTAGGACACGGCCGTGGCCAGGGCGAGGGTGAGGATCGTACCCAGGTTGAACAGCCGGGCCAGCTCAGCTGGCGTCTCCCGGTCTGGCTTCTCCCACAGGTCGTGCGCGACGATCAGCCAGGTCACCAACGCGGTCAGCCCGAGCAACATGATCACGGTGAGCCGGAGTCCTCCGAGCGCATCGCCCATCTGCCAGATGGTGTCCGTGGTGAGCGCGAACGCCGCCGTGCCGAACGCGCCGACGAGCAGCTTGGACAGGCCCAGCAGGGCGCGCCCCGGGCGGTTGGCGCGGACCATTCCGGTCAACAGCCGCACCCGGCCGATCAGCCCGGAGGCGACGTAGCCCAGATCCCCGTCGGCCTCGTCGACCACCCGGTGGACGGCGGGAATCCGACGTGTCATTTCGGCTGGTGCCCAGCCTGCCGGCGGCACCCGCTCGTCGGAAGCGTCGGTCAGCAGTCGGCTCACCAGATCCGGAACGACCGCGCGGGCCGCTCGCAGCTGAGGCAGTCCCAGCGCGGGCAGGGACACCATCGCCACTGCACGGCGAGCCGAGGTCTGCGCGACCAGCGGCACCCGTTCGGCGTTCAGCGGCAGGTCGGTCAGACAGATCGCGACGTCCCACCGGTCGTCGGCACGCCGTTGGGCCAGATCCTCGAGCAGCGCCTCAACGCCACCGTCGCGGCGCGGCGCCACCTCACCCCAGCCTTCCCGGATGGTCCACCGCACGTCCGCGTTCACCCGCTCGGCGAGCCGGCCGGCCAGCTCGGTGGTGAGCCGAGCTGCCACCCGGGCCGGGTGGTCCGGCGGGGTCGCCACCAGTCCGACGACGATCTCCGGGCGGTCCTGTTCGCTGTCGGTCATCGGTGCTCCTCACCGGCCAGCCGGGCCCGCCGCCGTCCATCGGCCAGTGCCGGCTCTGGCGTAGGCAGGCGGAGCCAGGCTGCTGTCGGCCCCCGCGGTGGCGTAGGCAGCCTGGCCACGCTGAAAAACACCTGCAGGTTGCCGGTTTCTAGTGTCGACCGTCCGGGTGCAGCAGAACCTTGGTCCAGCCGTCGGTGCGGGCATCGAAGTTCTGGTACCCCGTGGGCGCCTCGTCCAGCGTGAGTTCGTGGGACACCAAGAACGACGGGTGGGCCTTGCCGGTAGCGATGAGGTTCAGCAGCTGCCGATTGTAGTTCTTCACGTTGCACTGCCCGGTTGCCATGGTCTGCCCCTTGAACCAGAACATGCCGAAGTCGAACGGCACCTTGCCCTGCTTCTGTAGCGGGTCCGGCGCTCCCGGGTCCTGAGGCACGTACACGCCGACCACGCCGATCGTGCCGCCGAACCGCACGGAGTGCACGAGGTTGTTCACCGTCAGCCCCGCCTTCTCCTGGCCACCCGGGTCGTGCGCCTGGTAACCGACGGCCTCACAGCCGCGGTCCGCGCCCATCCCGCCGGTCTGCTCCAGGATCTGGTCGACCGGTGATCCCTTCGAATCGTCGATCGGGATCGCGCCGATCTGCTCCGCCAGGCGCAGCCGGTCCGGATGGCGGTCGACCACCATCACCTTGTTGGCGCCCTTGATGATCGCGGAGTACGCGGCGAGCAGGCCGACCGGTCCGCCACCGTAGACCGCCACACTGTCGCCGGGCCGTACACAGGCGAGCTCGGTGGCGTGCCAGCCGGTCGGGAAGATGTCCGACAGCATGACGTAGTCCTTCTGCCTGCTCATGTCCCGGGCGTCCGGCGGCAGGACCAGACAGTTGAAGTCCGCCCATGGCACCCGCAACAACTCGGCCTGACCGCCGTTGTAGGGACCCATGTCGGCGAACCCGTAGGCCGCGCCGGCCATGCCCGGCGCCGGGTTGGCCACCAGACAGAACGCGGTCAGACCCTGGTTGCAGTTGGCGCAGGACCCGCACGCCACGTTGAACGGCAGGCACACCATGTCGCCGACCTTGACCAGATCGACCCCTTCGCCGACCTCGATCACCTCACCCATGTTCTCATGCCCGAGCACGCGTCCAGACTCCATGTCCGTGCGTCCTTCGTACATGTGCAGGTCCGAGCCGCAGATGTTCGTCGTCGTAATCCGGATCAGCGCATCAGTCGGTCTCTCGATTCTCGCGTCCGGAACCTCCTTGACGCTGACAGTCCTGGGTCCCTCGTACACGACAGCCTTCATCTGTTTCCCCCGTGAAGAATTCGCTCACCGATGAGCCATGCCAATTCTGGCGTTCACATCCTCGCAGACCGTTGCGACCCTTAAGGGCGGTTTGCGCAGGAGTCTCATGACGCCGGACTGCTGATCGCCCCGTTCTCGGCCTGCCACGACTGTTCGTCCGCGACGCGCTGCGCGATCGCCGCCCATCCGTGGGCGCCCGGGTCAGTACCGCGATCATCCTGGCGAGCGACTGCCGCTCCGGTAGCGCGCTTCTCGGGGACGTCTGCTCTGGTCGCGGAGGCTCTGCCCACGCACTCCGGTGAGAACCCAGCGCACGAGCGTTGGGCGCGCCAACGATCTCCCTGGCGGACCCGGGTGGGGCGGTAGGCGAAGCGGTGGGGGCCGAGCCCGGCGTGGACGGCCGCCCGGTAAGCGGCCGTCCACAGTGGCGTCACGAATGCGGAGGGACTGTTCCCAGGTTCAGCGGTTCGTCACCCCGGTGGCAGAGGCTGGCGGGACCCGCTCGAACCGTACCCGGCTCAGCCATCCCGGGAGGTCACTGAGCACGTACAGCTCGCCGTGCACATCGGGGCCGATCGCGGTCGGCTGGGTGGGGAAGTTGCCGATCGTGGCGGACTCGTAGCCACCCGTGGGCTTGGGGCGGACGGCGAACGCGAGGGTCGAGCAGTAGTCGCTCGCGATGTAGGTCCCGTATGCCTCCGGGGTGGCGGACCCTCGGTACACCACGCCGCCGATCACCGAGCAGTTCTCCGTCATGTAGTGGTCGTACTCGAAGACCGGGTCGGTAAGCCGCACGCCCGGCCGGCACTGCGTCTGGTCGAAGACCGGCGTGCCCTCTCGGCAGGACCACCCGAGGTTCGCTCCCCGCTGCGACGGGCGGATGTGGTCGATCTCCTCGACCAGGCCCTGGCCGACGTCGCCGATCCACAGCGAGTTGTCGACCGGGTCGATGGAGAACTTCCACGGGTTGCGCAGCCCGTAGACCCAGATCTCCGGCCGCGCGCCAGGCGTGCGGACGAACGGGTTGTCCGAGGGTACGCAGTAGGGCTTACCCGCGCAGGTGCGGTTGACGTCGATCCGCAGAATCTTGCCGAGCAGGGTGCCGAGGTTCTGACCGCTCTTGAAGGGGTCGTTCGCGTTGCCGCCGTCGCCGAGTGACCAGTACAGGTAGCCGTCGCGGCCGAAGGCCACCTGTCCGCCGTTATGGTTGCCGTACTCGGCGTGCTCCTGGGTGAGCAGCACCTGCAGCCGGTCGGGAGCGCCGAGGGGCACCCGCGCCAGGGTCAGCGTGCCGGCCGGCAGGCTCGTGTAGGCCACGTAGAGGATCCCGGTACGCGCGAAGTTCGGCGCAGGCGTAATGCCGAGGAGGCCGCGCTCGTTGTCCGACGTGTCGATCCGGGCGGTCAGGTCGAGCACCGGCTCTGCCGCCAAGCCGGTATCGGGGTGGTACGCACGGACGGTGCCGCTCTTCTCTGCAATCAGCATCCGACCGTCCGGCAGTCCGGTGAGCGCGATCGGACGCTGCAGGCCGAACGCCACCCGTTCGGATACCACGGTCAGCTCAGCGAGTGGCGCCGCACGGGTGTGCGATGGGCCGGCTGTCGCAGTGCTGGCCACCGGCGCCGGTGGCACCAGAAGCGCGGACAGGGTCAGGATGAGCAGCCCGGCCAGCATGGTGGCCGGGCGATAACGCCGTCGCTGCATGTTCAGCTCCTTGAGCAGGTGGGTGGGGGCGCGGTGTCGGCGGATACCGGAAGGACAATCCGGCCCAGGGTGCCAACGCGCCCTGGGCCGGAGTGGTGCCGTGCCGTCGGACCTGCCGATCAGGTGATGGTGATGTCGCTGCACCACATGTAGGTCTGGTCCAGGTGTGACGCCCTCCAGATCACGAACAGGATCTGGTTCCCGCTGCGTGCGGGGAGCGAGACGTTGAACGAGATGTTCTGCGCTGGCGCGTAGCGCCCGGTCGTGGCGATCAGGTCGAGGTTGCCCCACCCGAGCCGCTGGGTGGCCGGGTTGAACCCCTGTTTGGTGACGTAGACCTGGAAGTAGTCAGCGCCGTGGCTGGCCTGGTCGTACATCTGGACCGTGAGGTTGCGGCTGACGGTGGTCGTCTTCCATGCCCCGGGCTTGTTCACCGCGTCGTTCCTGGAGAGGGCGTTGCTGCACAGCTGCCCATCGGGCGTGCGGGCCTGGTACTGGCCAGCGAGGCCGTCCCGCAGTTGACTCATCCAGTTCCACATGGTGTCGGGGTTCGCCTGGAACGCTTGCCAGCACATCGGGTCCTGCTGCTGCATGGCCGGGTTCGTGTGCTGGTTGCCCCAGGTCTTCCAGCACTGGTACGCGCGAGTCGCCGGACTGATGACGGTGCCGTGGGCCTGGGCTGCGCCGGTCCAGGGCAGCGTGCCGACCACCATGGCGAACATCAGGACGAGCGCCTGGAGGGACCGCCGGACGGTTGACCGGGGTCGTCCGCCGGATTGGTCAGACCTGTGTGAACGCACTGTTCATCCTCCGTTCCTCGGTACGAGAGATCAGCATGGGAACGCTCCCAAAGCCACTGTTGCATCTATCAACTTAAATATCAATGCTGATGTATCTATAGGTGGATGTGAAGCAAGCTGTCCGGGATCGCCGGATCGGTGACGGGTCCACGGACCCTGCTCGGCGGCCCGGCGTGGTCAGAGCCCGGCTGCGGCGTCGTACCGGCGGCGCTGGTCGGCCATCTCCGTAGCGGTCAGCGCCTCCTCCTGCGCCAACGTCGCGTACTTGGCCGGGAACATCTCCCGCAGCCGATCAACGAACCTGACGTCGGCTGTCGCCTCGACGACCTGGATGCCCGGAGGGTCGGTGGACAGGTCCATGATCAGAGGGCCGGCCAGCTTGACCGCCACGTCCCAGGGACGCTTCTGCTCGGCGACTCCGCAGAGGTGAAAGCCGTAGACCTTCTGGACGTCGGCGAGGGCGGTGGCTTCTGCCGGCTCGTAGCCGTAGACGCGAACCCCGCAGATCACTGGCGGCTTCTCCGTCGTGTTCCCCTGCTGGGCGCTGTGTCCGGCGTGGTTGTGCTGCCCCGGGTCCGCCTGTTCGAGCGTGGTCCGCATCCGGGCCACAATCTGCGCTTGCAGATCCGCCGGCTCCGCCTCCGGGTCGGCCCGGTTGAGCAGTACGACCGCGCCGACCGACACCGCCAGCAGGATCACCGCCGCCCAGAGCGGGCGACGGCCGTACCGCTCCGCGAAACTCTCTCGGGAATCCATGATCGCTTCTCACCTCGTTGCCGGTTTCTGGTGCGTTGGCAGACCGATTCGGATGCCCCGGCATGTCAGCGGTCGAGCGCGTCGGCCATCGGGGCCGCGTGCCGGGGGATACGTGTGGCGGGGGAATGCCCACCCGGCGGAGTGCCCGCCGTCCTGGCGATGGCCCGGCGATGGGCCTGCGCGCGTCTGTCACGGCGACGCGCTGCTGGCCCTGCGATGCTCCCGTGCTGGCCGTTCTCAGCACGGTTGCCCCCGTGCTGCGGCGATATGAGCCATTCCAGCACGTCTGCGTCCACTCTGGCAACATTGACAAGCGTCAGTGCGGATTCGACCCCGGGCGGGCGGGGCGGCGGTGATGCGCCGACCGGGCGTCGCGGTGCGCGACGGCTCGGATGCCGGCGCCGACGCTCGGCCGCGCTGGCGCCCCGCGGCCGGTCAGGTCCGGAGCGGCGCCGAAGGCTTACCCATCGGTTGGTTCCTGCTCGCGCAGGGTCGCGCGGGTCTGCATGAGTGCGAAGCCGAGCAGGTTCAGTCCTCGCCACCGTGCGGGGTCGGCGGCGTGCGGGTGGTCGGCGGTCAGGCCGATGCCCCAGACCCGGTCGAGCGGACTGGCCTCCACGAGCACCCGCTCGCGGGTGCCCAGCAGGTAGGTGCGCAGCGCGGGATGCTGGCCGAACTTCGCCGCGCTGCCGGTCACCACGACGTCGTACCGGTGCTGCTCCCATACCTGCTGGTCGAAGCTGGCGACCTGCCGGCCGAGGGTCTTCGCCGCGTGCGGGTGCCTCACCGTCAGGATCTGGGCGGCCGTCGCCTGGTCACCGAACAGGGTCGCCTTGCGCCACATCATGTAGTGCTCGGTCGTGGGAAAGCGCAGCCCGTCGATGGTGAACGGCGCCGGCCACCACTGACTCAGGCAGCCAGCCCCGATGGCGCCGTCGCGTTGCGGCTGGTGGCCCCAGAAGAACAGGAACTTAACCCGGGCGCCCGAACGCATCTCGCCGGTCAGCTCGGCGACACTGCTCAGTGACGTGGCCATACCGGGGAGTGTGGGGCACCAGCAGGTTCCGCCGCATCGCCATTACCGCGGCGATCTCGTCACGTCACCGTCGGTGTCGCGCTCGTCGCTGGCCCAACACTATCGGCCGCCGGACGCGCAGATCGAATTGATTCGATATAGCATCGCGGCAGGGCAGGGTCACTCCGCACGGGCGTACGACGTCAATGCACTTCATCCACCGGGCGATCCGGGCAGCGGCCGGTGGTCACACCGAGGAGAAACGCAGATGAACGACCTACCCGCTCGACCGAAACACCGAACCAGAGGTGCCGCCAGGCTGCTTCTGGGTGGGGCCTGCGCCCTGGCGGTCACCGTGTCCTCGATGGCCATGGCGACCTTCGCCCAAGCCGATCTCAGCGGCCCGCCCGGGACCACACTGCAGGCCGCCGCCGAGCGCAGCGGCCGGTACTTCGGCGCTGCCATGGGGGCGGACCGTCTCAACGATTCGGGCTTCCTGGCCATCGCGGACCGCGAGTTCGACATGATGACGGCCGTCAACGAGATGAAGCCCGACGCGACCGAGCCCAACCAGGGTCAGTTCGACTTCCGTAACGGTGACGCGATCTACAACTGGGCCACCCAGCACGGCATGCGGGTCCGCGGTCACACCCTGGCCTGGCACGCTCAGCAGCCGAGGTTCTGGGGGAGCCTCAGCGGCAGCGCCCTGCGGTCCGCGATGATCAGCCACATCAACGGCGTGATGGCCCACTACAAGGGCAAGCTCGCCTACTGGGACGTGGTGAACGAGGCCTTCGCCGAGAACGGCAGCCGGCGGTCGTCGAACCTGCAGTCCACCGGGAACGACTGGATCGAGGTGGCGTTCCGGACCGCGCGCGCCGCGGACCCGAGCGTGAAGCTGTGCTACAACGACTACAACATCGAGAACTGGACGTACGCCAAGACGCAGGGCGTCTACAACATGATCAGGGACTTCAAGTCCCGGGGCGTCCCGGTCGACTGCGTCGGTCTCCAGACCCACTTCACCGGTGGCAGTTCGCTGCCGGGCAACTTCCAGCAGACGCTGTCCAGCTTCGCGGCCCTCGGGGTCGACGTGGCGTTGACCGAGGCCGACGTCACCAACGCCTCGACCAGCCAGTACCAGGGCCTGACTCAGGCCTGCATGAACGTCCCCCGCTGCGTCGGCATCACGACGTGGGGCATCCGGGACAGCGACTCCTGGCGCGGCAGCGAGAACCCGCTGCTGTTCGACCGCAACAGCAACCCCAAGGCGGCGTACACCGCCGTCCTCAATGCTCTCAACGCCGCCTCCACCACCGTGCCGGGCACGCCGCCGACCACGACCCCGCCGACCACCGCTCCGCCGACGACTGCTCCGCCGACCACCGCTCCGCCGACCACCGCTCCACCGACCACCGCTCCGCCAACGACCGCTCCGCCGACCACCGCTCCGCCGACGACTGCTCCGCCGACCACGCCGCCGCCGGGTGCCTGTACCGCGACGTACCGCATGGTCAACAGCTGGAGCGGCGGCTTCCAGGGCGAGGTCACCGTGGCCAACAACGGGTCCGCCGCCCTCAGCGGCTGGACCGTACGGCTGACGCTGGCCAGCGGGCAGACCATCGCCAACGTCTGGAACGGCATCAACACCGGCACCAGCGGCACGGTCAGCGTGCGCAACGCCGACTACAACGGGTCCCTCGGCGCGAACGCCTCGACCACCTTCGGCTTCCTGGTCAACGGCAGCAGCAACGCGGCGCCCGGCGGCCTCTCCTGCACCAGCCCCTGACCGGCGACACGCACCAACCCGCCGCCTCAGGACGCTGACCCGGCCCGGAGCCACCGGCTCCGGGCCCGGGTGCCGTCGTGGTCGGGTCGGACCCGGTCTACGCCGGTCGACCGGCTGCCGGTCGGACGGCTTGCCGATGCTCCTGCCTCGTCTCGGGACCCGCTGGTGGGAATCCACTGCCGGCCGACTGAAGCGGACCACTTCGCGTACACCGATATATATCTATCTAACCGGAGCTGATGCGGCCGTGCCGGAACAGCTCGAATCGCCGCGGCGCGGGCAACCGCGCAGCGGTGTGAGCGGAAGCACGGCAGCATCGGATGGCCGGAAAGTGCCTGCTGGCCCGGCCCGTGTGGTGGGGGACCAGCCGTCCTGGAGGATGACCATGCGCAATTTCTTCGCGGCGCTCAGCGCCGCCCTGATCCTCGGCGCCGCAGTCGGCAGCGTTCCGGCGGGCGCGTCGGGTGCCTCCCCGCCCGCGTGCCCCCGCGGCCTGCTCTTCTGTGAGGACTTCGAGCGACTGCCTCTCGGAGGGCCCAGCACGTTGAACTGGGGCGTCGACACCCGCCACGGCACGCTCACCGTCGAACGTGCCCGTCACGGCAACCAGGTGCTGCACATCCACACGGTCGACAACGGACGCGCCTTCCTGCGCGTCGACGGCTTCGCCGCGCCCGGCAACCGCTTCTACGGCCGGATGCGTCTGCGCGTCGATGCCTTCCCCACCGCCCCGGACTGGGCGCACTTCACACTTGTGGAAGCGACCGGCACCGGCAGCGCGGAGGTCGTCCGTCCGATCGGTGGCCAGTACGCGCCCACGGTCCCCGGAACCTTCTGGGGTATCGGCGCCGACGGCGGTCCGACCGGCGACTGGACCAACTGGCGGGAGTCCGCCCCGGTCGCCGAGGACACCTGGCAGTGCTTCGAGTGGAAGATCGACGCGACCGACAACCGCGTCGCGGTGTGGATCGACGGCGTGGCGAACCCGGAGCTGACCGCCTCCACGAGCGACCACGGTGGCAACGACGTTCCCTTCGTCCTGCCGACGGTCGACACGGTGAAGATCGGCTGGCAGCTCTACCAGGGCGGCACGACACCGGGCGAGTTCGACCTCTGGATCGACGACATCGCCCTTTCGAGTAAGCGGCTCGGCTGCTGAACTTCGGAGCAGGGTCTCATCCACGGGACGGGGCTGCCCGGACCTGAGCGCGACGAACCGACACGCCTGTCAGGTCGGTCGCGGTCGACGACAAACCACCGTCGGCCAGTGCCGCACGTCCGTCCGCGGCCGACCGACAGGCAACGGGCCTATCTGCACGCTGTTCGTGGGAGTATCGTGAGCCCCAGGTGTGCCGGGAAGCCTGGTCGGCGGTGATGATTCGCGCCGACCGAAAGGGCCTCTTCGATGAGTGGCTCCGCCCTGCGTACCGTCGGGCTTACCAAGCGATACGGCCGTCTGACGGCCGTCGAAGACCTGCATCTGGACGTCGTGGCTGGGGAGGTGTTCGGGTTCCTCGGCCCGAACGGCGCCGGCAAGTCCACGACCATCCGGATGGTGCTCGGTCTCGCCCGGCCCACAGCCGGGCGTGCCAGTGTTGTGGGGATCGACGCCGCCGACGTCGCCCGCGCGCATCAGGTGCTGGCGTACGTGCCCGCCGACGTCGCGTTGTGGCCGCAACTGACCGGCGCGGAAATCCTGCACCTGCTGGCGCGCACCGGCCCCGGCACCGATCTGGCCTACCGGGATGAGTTGGTTGAGCGGTTCGCGCTCGACCTGTCGAAGCCTGCTCGGACGTACTCGACGGGCAATCGGCAGAAAGTCGCGTTGATCGCGGCGTTCGCCACCCGCGCGCCCCTGTTGGTGCTGGATGAGCCGACAAGCGGCCTCGATCCGCTCATGGAACGGGAGTTCCGCGCCGCCGTCGGGCAGGCACGCGATCGCGGCCAGACGGTATTCCTCAGCTCCCACCAGCTCGCCGAGGTGGAAGCAGTGTGCGACCGCGTGGGAATCCTGCGCGCCGGCCGGCTCGTCGACGTCGCACCTGTGGAACGGCTGCGTCCGCTGCATCGCGCCGAGGTGAGCGTCGCCTTCACCGGCGCACCACCGGCACTGGCGGCCGTGCCGGGCGTCGACTCGGTTGAGGCCGTCGGCGACGGCCGCCTGCGGTTTTCGCTGAGCGGGCCGCCCGCACCCGCATTGAGGGTGCTGGCCGAGGCCGACGTCACGGCGCTCACGGTGCTGGAGCCCAGCCTGGAGGAGATCTTCCTCGGCTACTACGGTGCGGACACGGCGCGATGACCGGCTTGGCGAGTATCACGCGCTCTGCGCCGGACCATGCCGTCACCGGCCTGGCAACCCGTCAGGTCCGCCGCGGCGCCCTGCTCGTCGTGCTCTTCGCCGCGACGATGCCGGCCATCGTGGTGGCCGGCTACGACAGTGTGATGGCGGATCCGTCCGCGTCAGCAAGCCTCGATGCGCTGGCTGGCAATCCGGCCATCCGCACCCTGTTCGGCGACCCGATCGCGCTCGACGAAGCCGGTGGGTTCACCGTGTGGCGGGTCGGGACTTTCGTCGCCGTCGTCCTCGCCGTCTGGTCGATCCTGTCCACCACTCGCATCACGCGCGGGGAGGAAGACGCCGGACGGTGGGATGTGCTGTTGGCCGGCCGAGCCACGCTGCGCGGCGTCGTGGTTCGGCACGTCGCGGTCGTCGCCTTCGTGCCGGTGCTTGCCGGCCTCGCGGTCACCGCCGTGCTGTCGAACGCCGGGCCCGATCGGACCGGCGCGGTCGTGCATGGCGTGGGCCTGAGCGTCCTCGGGCTGTTCGCCGTCGCCGTCGCCGCGCTGACCGCGCAGATCTTTCCGGCCCGCGCCGTCGCCACCGGTGTCGCGATCGCCGTGCTCGGCGTCGGCCTGCTGGCGCGCATGGTCGGTGACGGTCTCAGCGCCCTGGCCTGGCTGCGTTGGCTGTCACCGTTCGGCCTACTGGAACTCAGCGCACCCTATGGGCCCAACCGCCCGCTGCCATTGATGATCTTGTTGGTGATGGCGGCCCTCGTATCCGGTGCCGCGCTGGCGGCGGCCGCGCGCCGTGATGTCGGCGGCGGTCTGGTGGCACCGGCTACCGGCCGGCCACCTCGTCTGCGGACGCTGTCGACGGTGGAGGCGTTCGCCGTGCGCCGGGTGTTGATCCCGCTGATCGCGTGGTCGACCGGCGTCATCGCCTACTTTCTGCTCATCGGCCTGACCACCACGTCGGTGACGGACTTCCTGGCCGACAACGCCGCGATCGTCGACGCCGCCGCGCAGGCGGGCTTCACCGGGCTCGACACGGTCGCGGGTCTCACCGCCACGATCTTCGCGCTACTCGCCCTCCCCGTCGGCGCCTTCACCGCGGTTCGGATGGGGGCGTTCGTTGCCGCGGAGTCCGATCGGCGCCTGACCCTGCTGGCCGCTCAGCCGCTGAGCAGGCTCCGGCTTCTCTCGGCCGAGCTCGTTACCACGATCGGCGGTGCGCTCGTCCTGCTGAGCGTTGCCGCGATTGCCACCTGGGTCGGCGTCGTGGCCGTTGGAGGCGACTTCGCCATCACCGCGGCACTTCAGGGCACGTGGAATACGCTGCCGATCGTTCTGCTCAGTGCGGGCGCGGCGGTCCTTGCCACCGGCATGACGCCCAGCGCCGTCACGGCAGTCGGCTGCCTGCCGGCTACCGGCGGCTTCCTGCTGCAGGTCACCGCGGACAGCGTCGGCGCGCCGGCCTGGGTGGCGAGTCTTTCGCCGTTCGCTCATCTCGCTCCGGTGCCGCTGGTCTCCGTCGACTGGCCCGGCGCATTCGTGATGACCGGTCTGGCAGGTGCTCTGATGGCCGCAGGCGCGGTTGCGTACCGACGGCGCGACCTGCGTGGTTGAGGTGAGCGATGGGCGACGAGCTTGCGGGCGGCGGCGGGTCGGCCGGCAGGCAGAGGTGGGCACGGCGAGGATCAGATGGTGTACGCCAGGGGGCGATCGAGGCGCCCGTGGAGCAGAACGGCGCAGAGGTGTGACACGCGACCTCGGACGGCGGATCACCGACGGCGGCGGGCCATCCACTGCCAGATGTGGGTGCCGTTGCGGCTCGGGTCGTTGCGGGCCACGTAGATCCAGGACCAGTGACCGGGGAACTGGTAGCCGTTCCAGACGACGTGGTCGTACAGGGTGATCAGTGATCCGCCGATGAGGTCGTGGGCGTGGATCGTGTTGGTCTCGGGTGGCACGGTGTCGTCGTCGCGCGAGGCGACCAGCCAGGTCGGGGTGTGGATCCTCGACAGCTCCGCGTCGGTGATCAGCGGCGGGCCCTCCCCGCCGAGCGGCTCGACGACCCCGCAGATCGGCACCGACGCGGCGAACAGGTCGGGATAGGCGACGGTCATCTCCAGGGACATGTAGCCGCCGTTGCTGCAGCCGACCACGTAGATCCGGTCGGGGTCGACCCGCTCGCGGCGTACGAGGTCCTGGACGATCTCACGGATCAGCGGGGCGAACCGGGGGCCGTCCTCCATCCAGTAGGAGGTGCTCTGCGGAGCGACGACGTACGCGCCGGAGAAGATCCGTTGAGCCTCCGGCGTGGCGAAGCCCAGCGCGCCGCGGTTGGCGCGCAGCGTGGTCTCGTTGTCGTAGTAGTCGTCGGGCAGCGAGGCGCCCTCGCCGCCGCCGTGCAGCCAGAGGATCAGTGGCAGCCGACCGTGCCGGGGCGATCGCTTGGGGGAGTACAACCGGTACTTCAGGCCCGAGCCCGAGACGTGGTGGCTGAAGGCGTCCACCTCGGGGTTCGACAGCCGCCCCTGCACGAAGCGCGTGATGGTGACCGGCGGGCCGTGTCGCCGGACGAGCGGGGTGTTCTGCGTGATGGTGTAGACGAGGTCCAGTCGGACGTTACGGCCCCTGCTCACGATGTAGCCGAGGGTGCCACCGCCGAGTTGACCTTCGGCGGTGCTGAGCTCCAGCACGACGTTCCCGTGCCGGTCGAGCCGGGCCGCGGTCACCGTGCGGTCCAGGTCGTACTCGCTGAAGATCAGGTCACCGGGAGCGATCGGGATCGGGCTGGTGGCCTTGGCATGCACGGTGAACGTGCCGGGGGTGAGCCCGGCGGGGTCGATCGGCCCGAGCCCGCTGGTGTCGAGGGTGACCGAGGTGACCTGCTCACCGCCGTCGAGCGTTCTCGCGTCGAGGGTGAAGCTCACGCTGGCGCTGGGGTGGCCACCGGCGTGGGCGGCGGGGCCGGGCAGCGCCAGGCCGATGGCCGCACCGGCGCCACCTGCCAGGACGCTGCGGCGAGTGACAGACGTGGACATGTGGCCCCCGTACCTATGTGTAGACGTTTGTCGATGAAATCCCAACGTAACGCCGCGGAGATCCGCTGGCAACCGCTGTCGCTGAGGGCGACCAGGGCGCCCGAGGTGGTTGGAGCTGCGTTCGACGTGCTCACTGGCGGTCGTGCCGCACGCCATCGACCCGCGGTGCCGCCGTGCCGGTTTCCGTCGTGATAGGCGGCGAAACGTCGGCATTGGCGCGTGGTGAACGACGGCTATCCGGAACGGGGCTCCTGCGTCGATCATTGCCCGGAGATAGACATGAGTCACTCTCACCTCCTGGTGTAACGCCCGGGCGCGGAGGGCGAGACGTCGGCACCGGAAGCCGGGCGTACCGAACGGCCCGACTCCGCGTCCCCGGAGGATCGCCATGCCTCGTCCCGCTCTCCGTAACCGGCTCGCGGCGTTCACCGCCGCCGCCCTGACCGCGAGCGTCCTGACGGTGACCCCGCCCTCACCGGCGCTCGCCGCCAGCACGTTCGCCGCCAACGACTACTGCCTCGGCCAGTGCGCCGACATCCTGCCCCCCGGGCAGAACGGCAACGCCACGCTGGTCGCCATCCTGGCGCACCAGGCGCTCGGCACCCGCCCGGCGCACTCCAGCGACCAGCTCGACGAGTACGCGAACCTGGTCTACAACTACGCCGGGCTGACCGACGAGCAGATCGCCCACTTCTACAACGACGCCTCGTTCGGCGTCCCGGCCGCGCAGGTGGAGAGCACCGTCTCGCCGCGCGCGGACGTCACCATCGTGCGGGACAAGGCCACCGGCGTCCCGCACGTCACCGGCACCACCCGCGCCGGCACGATGTTCGGCGCGGGCTACGCCGGGGCCCAGGACCGGCTCTGGGTGATGGATCTGCTGCGCCACGCCGGTCGCGGCACGCTCACCTCGTTCGCCGGCGGCGCGCCCGGCAACCGGGAACTGGAGCAGAGCATCTGGGCCAACTCGCCCTACTCCGAGGCGGACCTCCAGGCCCAGGTGGACGCGCTGCGCACCAAGGGCGCCCGGGGTCAGCAGCTCTACACCGACGTGGTCGACTACATCGCCGGTATCAACGCCTACATCGACAAGTCGATCGCCGACGACAACTACCCGGGCGAGTACGTGCTCGCGGGCGCCGGCAAGCCGACGCACTTCACCATGACCGACCTGATCGCCACCGCCGGTGTGGTCGGCGGGCTCTTCGGCGGGGGAGGGGGCAGCGAGATCCAGTCCGCGCTGGTCCGGGTGGCCGCCCGGGCGAAGTACGGCACCACCGAGGGGGACCGGGTCTGGGCGGCGTTCCGGTCGCAGAACGACCCGGAGACCGTACTCACCCTGCACGACGGGCAGAGCTTCCCGTACGGGGCGACGCCGCCGGGCGCGACCAGCGCGGTGCTCCCCGACGCCGGCACGGTGGTCGCCGAGCCCCTCGCCTACGACGCCAGCGGCGGGGCCGCCGCCCGCACCGGCGCCAGCACCGCCACCCAGGGGCTGCTCGGCGGCGTGTCCAACCTGCGGGCGCACGGCATGTCCAACGCGGTAGTGGTCTCCGGGCGGCACACCACCACCGGCAACCCGGTCGCCGTGTTCGGGCCGCAGACCGGCTACTTCGCGCCGCAGTTGCTGATGCTCCAGGAGCTGCAGGGCCCGGGAATCAGCGCGCGCGGCGCCGCGTTCGCCGGGCTCAACCTCTACGTGCTGCTCGGCCGGGGCCAGGACTACGCGTGGAGCGCGACCTCCGCCGCACAGGACCTCACCGACACGTACGCGGTGCCGCTGTGCACCACCGACGGCAGCGCCCCGACGCTGCGCACCAACCGCTACCTCTACCACGGGCAGTGCCTCGCCATGGAGGCGCTGGAGAAGCGCAACTCCTGGTCCCCGACGCTTGCCGACTCCACCCCGGCCGGGTCGTACACCCTGCGCGCGCTGCGCACCAAGTACGGGCTGGTCGCGTACCGGGGGCTGGTGAACGGGCAGCCGACCGCGTTCACCAAACTGCGTTCCACCTACCGGCACGAGGCCGACTCGGCGATCGGCTTCCAGGCCTACAACGACCCGTCGGCGATGGGCAGCGCGGCGGCGTTCCAGGCGTCCGCGGCCAGCGTCGGGTACGCGTTCAACTGGTTCTACGTCAACTCGACCGAGGCGGCGTACTTCAACTCCGGCTCGAACCCGGTCCGTCCGGCCACCGCCGACCCGAACCTGCCCACCAAGGCCGAACCGGCGTACGAGTGGGCCGGCTGGAACCCGGACACCAACGACGCCAGCTACACCCCGGCGGCGGCCCACCCGCAGTCGGTCAACCAGGACTACTACGTGAGCTGGAACAACAAGCAGGCGCGGGACTTCGGGGCCGCGGACGGCAACTTCAGTTTCGGCTCCGTACACCGGGCTCAGTTGCTCGACGGTCCGGTGCGCGCCGCGATCGCCCAGCGCAAGCTCGGGCGCGCCGACGTCGTCAAGATCATGGCGGACGCGGCGGTGACCGACCTGCGGGGCCAGCAGGTTCTCGGCGACCTGCTGCGGGTGCTGGACAGCACGCCGGTCACGGATCCGGCGCTTGCCGACGCGGTGGGCAAGCTGCGGGCCTGGCAGCAGGCCGGCACCCGGCGGGTGGAGACGTCCCCCGGCTCCAAGGTCTACCAGCACGCCGACGCGATCCGGATCTTCGACGCCTGGTGGCCGCTGCTGGCCTCGGCGGAGTTCCGCCCCGGCCTCGGGCCGGACCTCTACGCCGCGCTTGTCGACGCCATCGAGGTGAACGAGGCGCCGTCGGGCGGCCAGAATGGCGCGCGCGACGGCACGGCGAGCTGGGCCCTGCAGGGGCAGGCGCACAAGGGCTCGTCGTTCCAGTACGGCTGGTGGGGCTACGTCGACAAGGACCTGCGCACCGTCCTCGGCGAGCCGGTGGCCGGTGGGCTGGGCCGCACGTACTGCGGCAACGGCAACCTCGGCACGTGCCGGCAGGCCCTGCTCGACGCGCTCGGCCAGGCCGCCGCGGTGCCGGCCACCACCGTCTACCCCGGAGACAAGTCCTGTGGGGCCGGCGACCAGTGGTGCGCCGACTCGATCGCCCAGTCCGGGCTCGGCGGCATCACCCACCCCCTGATCGCCTGGCAGAACCGTCCCACCTACCAGCAGGTCGTCTCGTTCCCGGCACGTCGGGGCGACGACGTCGCGAACCTGGCGCAGGGTCGTCCGGCCACCGCGTCGAGCACCCAGTTCCTGACCAGCTACACCCCGGACAAGGCGGTCGACGGCAGCCTCGGCAGCCGGTGGGCCAGCAGTTACAACGACAACCAGTGGCTGCGGGTCGACCTCGGCGCGGCCCGCACCGTCAGCCGGACGGTGCTGCGGTGGGAGTCCGCGTACGCCACCTCGTACCGGATCGAGGTCTCCGGCGACGGCAGTTCCTGGACGCCGGTGTTCGCCACCACCACCGGCAACGGCGGCGTCGACAACGTCACCTTCGCCCCGGTCACCGCCCGCTACGTGCGGGTGTACGGGGTAAAGCGGGCCACCTCGTACGGCTTCTCGCTCTACGAATTCGAGCTGTACGGGAAGTGATGTCGCCCGGAGGGGCGGCGGGGATCACCCGCCGCTCCTCCGGACGTGCCCGTCGACGAACTGGTTGCACCAGCGGGCGGCTCATCGCCGGCCGCTCGTGCTGGTGGCGCCGGAGGAGTGGCTGCCGCGCCGGCAGGTCACCTCGAGCGAGCTGCCGAGGTGACCTGCCGCGCGCGGGTCAGGCGACAGTGCCGTGGACCTCCAGCTCCCACAGCGAGTAGCCGTACGCGGGCAGGGCCCGTTGGGTGCCCTGGACACGCAGGTAACGACCGGTGGCCGAGATGGCGATGTCATCCACGCCGCCGTCGCCGGTGGTCGTGGTGTGCACCGGTGACCAGGTGACGTTGTCCGGGGAGACCTGGACCTGGTACGCCCGCGCGTACGCCGCCTCCCAGGTCAGCCGTACCCGGTTGATGGCGGACGTGGCCCCGAGGTCGACGGTGATCCACTGCGGGTCGGCGTACGCGCTGCCCCAGCGGGTGGTGGCGTTGCCGTCCACGGCGTTGGCCGCCACGTGCGTGCTGCCCGGCTCCACGCTGGACGCGGTGACCGGCCGGCCCCGGGACAGCAGGGTGCCACCGGCGGCGGTGCCGTAGACGTTGACGTCCCACAGCGAGTAGCCCCACTGGGTGGCCCGCTGGGTGCCGTACACCCGCAGGTAGCGGCCGGTGCCGGTGACCGTGAGGTCGTCGACGCCGCCATCTCCGGTGGTCGTGGTGTGCACCGGTGACCAGGTGACGTTGTCCGGGGAGACCTGGACCTGGTACGCCCGCGCGTGGGCGGTCTCCCAGGCCAGCCGCACCCGGTTGATCGCGTACGTGGCCCCCAGGTCGACGGTGATCCACTGTGGGTCGGCGTACGCGCTGCCCCAGCGGGTGGTGGCGTTGCCGTCCACGGCGTTGGCCGCCACGTGCGCGCTGCCCGGCTCGACACTGGACGCCGTCACCGGCCGGCCCCGGGCCAGGTCGGTGACGGGTGGCTCGCTCGGCCCGTCCGTCCTGATCCGCACGTTGCGGTAGTTGATGTCCATGCCGGCGCCGTCGTTCTGCACCCCGAGGTAGCCGTTGGCGATGGCCCGGCTGCTGACGTAATCATTGATCTTGATTCCGTTGAGCCAGATCTCGACCCGCTGACCGTGCACGCCGATCTCGTAGGTGTTCCAGGAGCCGGGTGGGTTGAGCGCCGCCGCACGGGCGGCCTGGTTGGGTGCCTGGAGGCTGTAGACGCTGCCGGTGGTGCGCGTCGGGTCGCCGTCGGTGGCGTCGATCTGGATCTCGTGACCGGCGTTGACCGGGCCCCACGGGTCGCCCTGCGGATCGGGGAATCCGATGAAGACCCCGCCGTTGTCGTCGCCCGGCATCATCCAGTCGACCTTGAGCGAGTAGTTGGCGAACGTGCGCACCGGGTACCAGAGCAACCCCATTCCGCCGTTCGACGTGAGGGTGCCGTCGGCCAGGGTGAAGCCGCCCGGCCCGGCCTGCCGCCACTGCCCGAGGCTGGCCTGGGTGCCGTCGAACAGCGGGGTGTAGCCGGGCTCCGGCCGGCAGTCCGCCGCCACGGCGCCGGCCGCCACCTGAATGCCGCCGAGCAGCATGCGGGTGAAGTTCGGATCGGTGTAGCTCTGCTCGGTGTGGCCGAGGCCCGTGTACCAGGAGCGTCCGCCGCCGTAGCTGTGGCACCAGGTGATCGGGTGGTCGCCACCCATCGACCCACCGGAGTACGACGACTCGTCGAGGCTGGCCAGCACCTTGACCGCCGAGCGGGGGTTGGCCCGGTAGTTGTACCACTCGTCGGTGCGGGTCCAGGTCGGCGGCAGGTGTGCGGTGGAGGCGTTGGCCCGGTCCTCGACCCGGACGGTCGCCTGCTGGTTGGCCGGGTGCGAGGCGAAGTACGCCCCGACCAGGCCGCCGTACCACGGCCAGTCGTACTCGGTGTCGGCGGCGGCGTGCACCCCGACGAAGCCACCGCCAGCGGCGATGTACGCCTCGAACGCGCCCTGCTGGGTGGCGTCGAGCACGTCGCCGGTGGTGCTGAGGAAGACCACCGCCTGGTACTGGGCGAGGTTGGCCGTGGTGAAGGTGGCCGCGTCCTCGGTGGCGGTGACGGTGAAGCCGTTCGCCGTACCGAGCTGTTGGATGGCGGCGATGCCGTTCGGGATGGAGGAGTGCCGGAAGCCGGCGGTCTTGGAGAAGACCAGGACCTTGCTCAGCGGTGCGGCCTCGGCCGGGGTCGGTGCCACGGCCGTCGCGCCGGTGGCGACGGTGAGCCCGGCGACCACGGCGGCGGCAACGGCGGCGATGAGGCGTCTGCGCATGGGGGCTCCTTGCGGGAGAGCGGGCGGACGGGTCACGGCAGGGTCCAGTTCTGCGCGGAGGTGCCGTTGCAGTCGTAGATCTGCAGCTGCCGCCCGTTGGTGGGGGTGGAGGCGGGGATGTCGAGGCACCGGTTGGCCTGCGGATTGCGCAGACTGCCCGCGGTGCCGGTCACCCACTGCTGGGCCCCGGTGCCGTTGCAGGTCCACAGGTGGATCGGGGTGCCGTTGGTGGTGCCGCTGGACTTCACGTCCAGGCACTTGTCCAGGCTGCGGATGGTGCCGTCGCCGGGCAGCGTCCACTGCTGGTTGGTCGCGCCGGCGATGCAGTCCCACATCTGGACGCTGGTGCCGTCGGCGGTCGCGCCGGCGTTGACGTCGACGCACTTGCCCATTCCCCGGATCGGGCCGGTGCGGGGGCCGCTCGCCGGGGTGCTCACCCCGGCTCCGGTGAACGTGTAGCTGTCCAGGTCGAGTAGGGCTCCTCCGATGCCGCCGGTGAACACGACGTACAGGTCGTGGGTGTTGTCGTCGGGCCTGGTGACCGGCGCGCTGATCTCGGTGTAGTTGTCCCAGCCGCCGGTGTTGGGCACGGTGACCCGGGCGATCTCGGGACCGGTCGGCGAGTCGTACCGGAAGGAGGCGACGTTGCCGGCCTTGTCCGAGGAGACCCGGGCCCGGATGCCGGTGATGCCCTTGAGGCTCACCGCGTGGTGCCGGACGTACTCGCCGTTCTGGATGTCACCGAGCCGCCGGCCGCCCTCGGCGCCTCCCGCGTTGATGACCTGGGGCCCGTGCAACGAGACGTAGTGCTCGGCCTGCCACTGCTTGGGCCAGAGGGTGACGTCCTTCTCGGCGGTGAGCGGCACGGTGCCGGCCGCGCCCCGGTCGGTGTAACCGGCCCGCAGCAGGAAGAAGAGCACCGAGTCCGGCCCGGCGTGCACCGGTCCGGTGTTGACGGTGAAGCCGCAGCCGGTGCCCTGGCCCTCCTCGTGCGCGTGCTCCTGGTGGCCGAGTGCCGCCCGGATCGTCACGTTCGCGCAGGGGATCGTGCCGTCCTGGGCGTCGGCGGCGGTGGCGGTGGCGGTCAGGTTCTCGTCCCAGGAGAACAGTCCGCCGTTGGGAATGCCGTTGAGGGCGACGGTGGGCCGGGTGTTGCCCACGACGACGGTCACCTGGGTGGTGCCGGACCGGCCGGTGCCGTCGGAGACCGTGAGCCGGGCGCGCTTGTCGCCGTTGCTGGCGTACGTGTAGGTCGGGTTCGCGGCGGTGGAGTCGACGGTGCCGTTGCTGTCGAAGTCCCACGCGTAGGTCAGCGGGTCGCCGTCCGGGTCGGTGCTGCCGGCGCTGGAGAAGCTGACCGTCAGCGGGCTCAGGCCGTTGTCCGGGGTGGCCGACGCGACAGCGGTCGGAGACCGGCCACCGGCGACGTAGTTGATTTTGTAGAGGCCGGCGGCGGCATCGCCGGAGAAGTAGCCGTTGCCGTACTCCAGCAGGTAGAGAGACCCGTCCGGCCCGAACTCCATGTCGATCGGGTGGACGAACGACATGCCGGCCAGCACCGGCTCGATGACGGTCGGGTTGCCGGTACGCGCGTTGCCGTTGTCGAACTGGACCTCCTTGATCCAGTTACGGCAGTACTCGGTGATGACCAGCTTGTTGTCGTAGTACTGCGGCCACTTCACGTCCGAGGCCAGGTTGGGGTCGTAGTGGTAGACCTCGGCGTGGTTGGGCGAGCCGCAGCCGCCCGGGCTGTCCAGGGCCGGCCACTCCCGGCTGCCGCCGTGCTGCTCCCAGACCAGCGCGCCCCGGGTCGGCGGCAACTGCGCAAGGCCTGTGTTGCGCGGCGAGTTGTTCACCGGGCCGGTGCTGCCACCGCACGGGAACCAGCCGCGCGGTGAGTTGGTGGCGAAGTCCCAGTCGTTGTAGGCGACGTTGGGGCCGCCGCAGTACGGCCATCCGTGGTTGCCCGGCGCGGTGGCCCGGTTCCACTCGTCGTACGCCGCCGGCCCGCGGTTGGCGATCGTCGCTCCGGCGTCCGGCCCGACCTCGCCCCAGTAGAGCGTGTTGCTGCTCTTGCGGTCCACCCACAGGCGGTACGGGTTGCGCACCCCCATCACGTAGATTTCCGCACGGGTGCCGCTGGTGCCCGCGGCGAAGAGGTTGCCCGTCGGAACGGTGTACGTGCCGTTGTCCTCCGGGTGGATGCGGTTGATCTTGCCGCGGAGGTCGTTGGTGTTGCCCGAGGTCCGCTGCGCGTCGTACTGGGCGTCGCGGCTCGTCCGCTCGTCGATCGGCGCCATGCCCGCCGAGTCTCCACCGGAGTTGGTGTTGTCGCCGACGGCGAAGTAGAGGTTCTCGTTGCTGTCCCACGTCATCGAGCCCGCCGAGTGGCAGCAGAGCCGGCGCTCGGTCGGCCACTCGATCAGCCGGGTCTCACTCGCCGGGTCGAGCACCAGCGTGCTCGGGTTGAAGGTGAACCGCGAGATGCGGTTGACCAGCGGCGTCGTGGCCGGCGAGTAGAACAGGTACACCCAGCGGTTCGTGGCGAACCTCGGGTGCGCGGTGATGCCGATCAGGCCGTCCTCGAATCGGGCGTCCAGTTGCAGGGTCAGCGCGACAGTCGTGGTGCGGGTGGCCGGGTTGTAGAGACGTACCTGCCCACCGCCGGAACTGGTGCCCCGGTTGATGTAGAGCACCTTGGCGTCGGGCAGGACGGACAGTTCGATCGGCTCTCCCATGGAGAGCCCACCGTCGAGCTTGACCTTCTCGAACTGGGTGGTCGCGGGTGGCGCCGCGGCCGCTGGCGGTGCGGCGACGGTGACCGCCACCAGGATCGGCAGGAGGCTGGCGAGAATGGCCAGGACAACGGCCGCGGTGAGGCGCGGACGTGGTGTGAGCATGGCGTACTCCGGGGTCGGGGTGGGCTGGACGGTCGGGCACGCGCGCACCGGTGGGTGCGCGTACGCCAGGGCGGATGGACAAAGCCGGGCCGCCGACGCCAGGCTCGATGGGGCGACGCCGGCCGGCGGGCCCATCGCGGACCCGCCAGCTCGCCGTCAGAGGGCGATCAGGTCGAACGTTCCCGGGGGCCGGTCGCGTGCCGGTTCACGTCCCGGTGCTGGTGCCGAAAGCGGCGTCCGTGGTTGCCGTGGCGGCTGGTCCGGCCGGTTCGACGGCGACGACACCAGCGGCGAACGGGACAGCGAGCGCGATTCGTAGCGGCGTCGTCATCGTCATCGACACGATCTCCTCTGGATCGTCGTGCGGATGTCTCGCACCCCGGGGAGAGCCCCGGTCTGCCCACGTCCGCCGAAACGGGGGCGATGTGAGATGACGCGGATCGCTGTCACGCACCGGTTCGGGCGAGATGAACATCGATTCGCATCGTTGACTTGCAGTTAACATCGGCCATCTTCGAGGGTCAATCCCGCGGAGGGAGGATTGAAACACCGCCGATGGGTCCGGCAAGCGCGGTCATCATGGTTGACGCCGGCTGGGCATCCTCGCCCGCCGGCTCACCGGCGGCTCGGTGCGTGCCCGCCCGGTCAGGTCGTGGACCGGCCGTCACCGTCCGGGTTCGCGGAGGGCCGCGGGTAGCCGAGTTCGTACGAGATCTGGTTGGCGGTCTCCAGAAGGAGCGGAACGTTGCTCTTCAGCTGGTCGAGGCTTGCGATCACCTCGATCGCCGTGATCGAGGCGGCGGCGATGACCTGACCGCGCGAATCCCTGATCGGCGCGGCCACGCACATCACGTAGGCGTCGTGCTCGCCGTTGTCCACGGCCCAGCCGCGTTCGTGGATGCGGGCGAGTTCAGCTTCGAGGGCGTCGTGGTCGGTGAATGTGGTCGCGGTGAATCTCTCGAAGACGACGTGGGAGAGGAGACGGTCGCGTTCCTCCCGAGGTAGGTAGGCCAGGATCGTCTTTCCCACCGCGCTCGCATAGATGGACACCGCGCGCCCGATCCGCGAGGGCAGCTTGACGGCGTCGAACGCCGGACTGTCCACCTTGTCGATGTAGATGATCTCGTCGCCGGTCAGCTGTGCCAGGTGCACGGTGTGGCCGGTCTCGCGTTGCAGCGCCCGGAGGTGCGCGGCGGCGGGCTGGCGCAGGTCCATCGAGCCCAGCGCGAGTTCGGACAACTCGATGAGTCCACTGCCGAGCACGTAGGTGCCCGCCCCGGTCCGGCGGACGAAGCGCGCCGATTCCAGTGTCTGCAGGATCCGCAGGGCCGTGGACTTGTGGACGCCGAGCACGTCCGCAGCCTCGGTAAGGGACAGCGGGTGCTCGGCCGACCGACGGATGAGGTCGATCGCGCGGCGAATCGATTGCGCCAAGGCTCTGTCTCCCCTCGGGGCGACGGTACGACACCGTCGCTGCCATTGCACAATACGCAATGAAGTTGGCGTCATGCGCAACCGCCTCTTGACACCGTTGCACATGTCGCTACGATCGTTGCAATTTAATTCCCTCGATGCCAACTCGTACCACTGGAGTAGCGATGGGTAAGCAGCGCGCGTACGCCGGCGGGATCGCGGAGAGCGGCTCATGACGGTCCCACGGCCCCGCGCAGGCGCCGCCGGCGCGGACTGGGTCGGGTCCGCCGCCGAGGCGTTGCCGGACGATGCGGACGCTGTTCTGATCGGCCGGATCTGGGACCCGTCCGTCGACGGCCCCACGCCCGTGGCCGTCCGCAACGGCGAGGTCATCGACCTCAGCCACCGGTTCCCGACCGTACGGGACATCTGCGAGCTGCCCGACCCCGCCGCGACCGTGGCCGGGCTCGACGGGGCGCGGGTGGGCGACTTCGGGGAGATCCTGGCTAACACGGCGGCCGCGACCCGGGACCCTGGCCGGCCCTGGCTGCTCGCCCCGGTGGACCTCCAGGCGCTCAAGGCCGCGGGCGTGACCTTCCCCATCTCGATGATCGAACGCGTCATCGAGGAGCGGGCACGGGGAGACCTGGCGCTCGCGGCGGACATCCGGCAACGGATGTTCGCCGACATCGGTGTCGACCTGCACAACCTGGAGGCGGGCTCGGCCGAGGCGGACCGGCTCAAGAGCCTGCTGGTCGCCGAGGGCATGTGGAGCCAGTACCTGGAGGTGGGGATCGGCCCGGACGCCGAGATCTTCACCAAGGGGCAGATCCTCTCCGCCGTCGGCACCGGCGTTCCGGTCGGCGTGCTCGCCGCGTCGACCTGGAACAACCCGGAACCCGAGATCACCCTCATCGTCCAGTCCAGCGGCCGGATCGTCGGCGCCACCCTCGGCAACGACGTGAACCTGCGCGACATCGAGGGCCGCTCGGCGCTCCTGCTTCCCCTGGCGAAGGACAACAACGCCTCCTGCGCGCTCGGCCCCCTGATCCGGCTCTTCGACGACCGGTTCGGGATGGAGCGGGTACGCGAACTCGAGGTGCGCCTGGAGGTCCACGGTGGGGACGGCTTCCTGCTGGAGGCGGTCTCGGAGATGACCCGGATGTCGCGCGCCCCGGAGGAGTTGGTGCGGCAGTTGATCGGCCCGCACCACCACTATCCCGATGGGGCCGCCCTGATGCTCGGCACCATGTTCGCGCCCATTCAGGACCGGGACCGCCCCGGTGAGGGCTTCACCCACAAGGTCGACGACGTGGTACGGATCAGCTGTCCGGCACTCGGCACCCTGGTCAACCGGGTGCGGCACGCCCAGGAGTGCGAACCCTGGCACTTCGGCGTCCGCGATCTGATGGGCAATCTGGTAAGGAGAGGACTGCTGTGAACGTGGTCATCACGGTCGATCCGCGCGACGGCAAGCGTCGCGCGACGGATCTCACCGAGACCGACGAGTCTCGGCTGGAGACGATCGCCGGTCAGACGTCCCCGGCGACGCGCTGGTTGGCCGACCTCGGGAGGCGTGGCCGGGCCGAGCTGCTGGACGCGATCGCCGCATCCCTCCAGGCCCACCGGGTGGATCTGGTCGCGGCTGCCGAGGCAGAGACCGGGCTGAGCCACGCGCGCCTCGACGGGGAACTCACCCGGGCCGCGGTCCAGTTCCGGATGTTCGGCGATGTGCTGCGCGACGGGGCGTACGTCGAGGCGGCCATCGACCACGCCGCCGACACACCCCTCGGACGCGGCCCGGACGTGCGGCGGATGCTCGTACCCCTCGGGCCGGTCGCCGTCTTCGGCGCCAGCAACTTCCCGTTCGCCTTCTCGGTCGCCGGCGGTGACACGGCCGCCGCGCTGGCCGCCGGCTGCCCCGCGGTCCTGAAGGCCCACCCGTCGCACCCGTTGACGTCGCACGCCTCCGCCGCCGCGATCTCCTCGGCCGTCCGCGAGCTGGGCGGGCCCGAGGGTGTCATCGCGACCGTGTACGGGGAGCAGGCGGGCCGCTCGCTGGTGCGTCACCCCGCGATCCGCGCGGCCGCCCTGACCGGCTCGGTCAACGCCGCCCGCGCCATCCAGGCGGCCATCGACGAACGGCCCGACCCCATTCCCCTGTACGCCGAACTGAGCAGCGTGAACCCGATCGTCGTCCTGCCCGCCGCGGCCGCCGACCGGGGTGACCAGATCGCCGAGGGTCTGTTCGCCTCCTTCACCGCCTCGGGCGGTCAACTGTGCACCAAGCCCGGCCTGGCGTTCATCCCGGCGGACCGGGGTGGTGACCAGCTGGTCGACGTCCTGCGGGAGAAGGTCGCCAACTCGGGCGACACGGTCCTGCTCAACGAGCGCATCCGGGACGCGTACGAGAGTCGGGCCACGGAGTTCGAGCGGGCCGGTGCTCGGGTCTCGGCACGGGCCCAGGTCGACCCCGGCGCGGGCTTCACCGCCGCGCCGAGGCTCCTGGAGGTGGATCTGCCGGGGCTGACCGCCGAGATCGCCGACGAGTGCTTCGGTCCGCTCATGGTCGTGGTCCGGTATCACGACGCTGCCGAACTCGACGCCGCGCTGGACGCCGTACCCCCGTCGCTGACTGGCTCCGTCCACCGTGGCTCGGGTGACGACGTCGACGTCGTACGCCGGCTGGTCGACGCGCTCGCCGCCCGCGCGGGTCGCATCGTCTTCGACGGCTATCCCACCGGCGTCCGGGTGTCGTGGGCCCAGCACCACGGTGGACCCTGGCCGTCGACGAACGCCGTGCACACGTCGGTGGGCGCCACCTCGATCCGACGCTTCCTGCGCCCGCTGGCGTGGCAGGACGCCCCGGACTGGGTCCTTCCCGAGGAGCTGCGCGACGAGTGCACCGCCATTCCCCGGCGAGTCGACGGGAGGTTGGTGCCAGCGGCCGATTAACGGCGTCTGCCGGTCTCCTTCGGGTGCCTTTGTGGGTCACCCGCGGCCGGCACGCGAATTCCTTGACGGCGCGGGGGAGGTGCGGACGTTCATTTAGATCGCTGTTCCCCTGATGCGCCCCGCGGTGGTCACTGTGCTGCTCCGGTCGGCCGTGGCGTCCTGGAACACCTACTTCCTGCCCCTGGCCATGCTCTCGGACAACCGGCTCTTCCCGGTGACCGTCGGCCTCGGCCTCTGGCAGGGGATCTTCAGTCTGCAACGACACTGGCGCGGCGGACTGTCCGTCGGCGGCCTCCGGTAAGCCGCCCTTCCCACCAGCTATCCGGGCGGATGAACAGAAAGGTGTGCTGATGTCGACGACGAATCGATCGCTGCGCAGCGGGCAGTGGTTCGGCGCGGAAGGCCGTAACGGGTTCATCCATCGGTCCTGGATGCGCAACCAGGGTTTCGCGGACGACGTCTTCGACGGCCGCCCGGTGATCGGCATCGCCACCACCTGGTCGGAGCTGACGCCCTGCAACGCTCACCTGCGCGACCTGGCCGAATCGGTGAAGCGGGGCGTGTGGGAGAGCGGCGGTCTGCCGCTGGAGTTCCCGGCGATGAGCCTGGGCGAGCCGCTCATGCGACCCACCACCATGCTCTACCGCAACCTGCTGGCGATGGAGTTGGAGGAGTCGGTCCGCGCCAACCCGCTCGACGGGGTGGTCCTGCTCTCCGGCTGCGACAAGACCACTCCCGGCCTGCTGATGGGGGCGGCGAGCGTCGACCTGCCGACGCTGATGATGACCGGCGGCCCGATGCTCAACGGCAAGTTCCGCGGCCAGGACATCGGCTCGGGCACCGTCGTCTGGCGCTTCACCGAGGAGATGCGGGCCGGCCGGATGACCGCGGCCGACTGCGCCGAGGCGGAGGTCGGCATGTCCCGCAGCCGGGGCCACTGTATGACGATGGGCACCGCCTCCACCATGGCGTGCGTGACCGAGGCGCTGGGCGTACAACTGCCGGGGGCCGCCGCCGTGCCGGCGGTCGACTCCCGGCGGTACGCGCTCGCGCAGGCCGCCGGGCGCCGGATCGTCGCCATGGTCGGCGAGGACCAGCGGCTGTCCTCGGTGCTCACCCGGGAGGCGTTCGAGAACGCGATCCGGGTCAACGCCGCGATCGGTGGCTCCACCAACGCCGTCGTGCACCTGCTCGCGATCGCCGGACGCCTCGGCGTGCCCCTGTCGTTGGAGGACTTCGACACCCTCACCGCCGACGTGCCCCTGCTCGTCAACCTCATGCCGTCCGGGGCGTACCTGATGGAGGACTTCGCCTACGCGGGCGGTCTTCCGGTGGTGATGAAGGAGCTCGCCCCGCTGCTGCACACGGACCACATCACCGTCAGCGGCAGGAGCGTGGCGGAGAACGTCGACGGCGCCCAGTGCTGGAACCGGGACGTCATCGCCACGCTGGAGGAGCCGTTCCAGCCCGCCGGCTCGGGCACCGTCGTGCTGCGCGGGTCGCTCGCGCCGTCCGGGGCGGTGCTGAAGGTCTCCGCCGCCTCCCCCCACCTCCTCACGCACACCGGCCCGGCGCTCGTCTTCGACCGGATCGAGGAGTACGTCGTCGCCGCCGACGACCCGGACCTCGATGTCACAGCCGACACGGTGATCGTCGTCCGCAATGCCGGACCACGCGGCTACCCCGGCTTCCCGGAGGTGGGCAACGTGCCCATGCCCCGCCGGTTGCTCGCCGACGGCATCACGGACATGGTGCGGATCTCGGACGCCCGCATGAGCGGCACCGGCTACGGCACGTGCGTCCTGCACGTGGCGCCGGAGGCGTCCGTGGGCGGACCTCTCGCGCTGGTGCGCACCGGCGACCTGGTCCGCGTCGACGTCACCACGCGCCGCCTGGACCTCCTGGTCGACGACGCGGAACTCGCCGAGCGCCGTTCCGCCTGGGAACCACCACAACCGGTGGCCGACCGAGGTTGGACGCGGCTGTACAGCGAGCATGTTCTCCAGGCCGACAGCGGCGCGGACCTCGACTTCCTCGTCGGTGGCAGTGGCAGCGGAGTGCCCCGTCACTCACACTGACGGCCCCGGAACGTACGAGGAAGCGACTCATGGAAGAACGGACGGCCCGCCAGTGCGAGTTCACGCGGAAAAAGCGGTGACCGCCGCCCATCGGCTACCGGTGATGGCGGACGTCGCCCGCCTGGCGGGCGTGTCGCACCAGACGGTGTCCCGGGTCATCAACGGGGCGCCCGCCATCAGGCGCGAGACGCGGGAGCGGGTTCTCGAGGCCATCCGACGGCTCGACTACCGCCCCAACACCGCCGCCCGCGCGCTGGTGCGCGGACGCTCCGGGATGATCGGCATCATCGGCACGGCCAGGACGCTGTTCGGTCCGACGAGCATCCACCGCAGCGTCGAGGATGCCGCCCGAGCTGCCGGCTACTTCGCCACCTCGGTGAGCCTTTCGGAGGTGACGGTACGGGCGCTCAGCGACGCCACCGAACACCTCATGCGCGTCGGCGTGGAGGGCGTCGTGATGATCGCCGGCAACGACGAGGCCCTCGAAGTGGTACGGATGACCCGATCCGGCGTGCCCTTCGTGGTGGTGGAGGGCGATCTGTCCCGGGCCAGCGTCACCGTCGGCGTCGACCAGGTGCTCGGCGCCCGGATGGCGACCGACCACCTGCTCGGCCTCGGGCACACCGAGATCGTGCATGTGTCCGGTCCGCTCAACTGGGCGGAGGCCCGCGCCCGCCGCGACGGCTGGCGTGCGGCGATGAGTGCGGCGGGCCTACGCCCGCCCGAGCCGGTCAAGGGTGACTGGATGGCCCACAGCGGCTATGTCGCCGGGCTGCGGATCTGCGAGATGCCCGGGACCACAGCGGTCTTCGCCGCCAACGACCAGATGGCCATCGGTGTGCTGCGCGCGCTGCACGAGCGTGGACGGCGAGTGCCACAGGACATCTCCGTCGTCGGATTCGATGACGTCCCCGAGGCGGCGTACCTGATTCCGCCGTTGACCACGATCCAGCAGGATTTCGGCGCGGTCGGTCGACGGGCCATCACGGCCGTCACCCAGGCCATCGACGACACGGCGCCGCAGCCCCTGCCGTTGGTCGTCCCGACGCTCGTGGTGCGTGAGAGCACGGCGCCGCTGACCGGTACGTGAGCCACGGACGCCGCATGGCCGGGGCGGGCCCGGCGTGACGCCGAGCCCGCCCGGTGCGGGTTACGCCAGGGCGACGAGCCGGAACTGCTGGTTGGTCTGTCCGTGGCAGTCGTAGAGCTGGAGCTGGGCGCCGTTGGCGGTGCTCCAGACGTCGAGGCAGCGTCCGGACTGGACGTTGCTGATGGTGCCGTTGGAGTTGATGTTCCACTGCTGGTTGGTCTGGCTGTGGCAGGTGTAGATCTGCACGGCCGCGCCGTTGCCGGTGCCCGCCGCGTCGAGGCACATGCTGCCGTACACCTGGAGTTGTTTGCCCGACGTGTAGGTCCAGGACTGGTTGGTCTGCCGGTTGCAGTCGTAGAGCTGCACCCGGGTGCCGTTGGTGCGGGAGGCGTTCGGTACGTCGACGCACCGACCGGACTGCGCGCCGATGATCTGGCTGGCCGAGCCCGGCGGCGGAGTGGTGGGCGGAGTGGTGGGGGTCGGTGTCGGGGTGCTCGTCGGGGTGGTGGTCGGCGTCGGGCTGGTCGGCGTCGACGGCAGCAGCGGGCAGGTGCTGCGGTAGGTGACCACGCCGCTGGAGTCCAGCAGCGGGCAGAGGAACTGGCTGTACCGGGCGTCGTTGTCGAGGAACATCTTGACGAACGGCAGCATGGTCCGGACCATCACCGGGTTCGACCGTCCGACCATGAACCCATGGTCCGCGCCGGCGACCTCCACGTAGACGCTCTCCGTCGTGCTCGGGAGGCTGTTGTAGAGGCCGGTGGCGTAGGACGGGGTGACCACCGTGTCCGCCTGCCCAGCGAAGATCATGGTAGGCACCCGGTCGTTGGCCAGGTTCGACGACGGCGAGTAGGGCGCGATGCCGACCACGGCCTTCAACGACGGGCGCCGGCTGGCCGCGCTCAGCGCGCCACCGCCGCCCATGGAGTGACCGGCGACCGCCAACCGGTTGGGGTCGACCCGGTCGCGTACCGGGCTCTGCTGCGTCAGGTAGTCCAGCGCGGCGAGCAACTGGGTGCCGCGGGCCGTGTCGAAGTCGTTGCGGCTGTTGGTCTCGATGCCGATCACGACGAAGCCGTGGGAGGCCAGCCACGGTCCCATCCAGGCCAGCTCGGCGGAGAACAACGCGGTGTAACCCGGCGAGATCGCGATGGCCCCGAAGGTGCCCTGGCTCGTGTCGGTCGGGTAGTAGATCCGGCCGCCGTTGAAGCCGTACCCGGTCGGGACGCTTACCGAGGTGTTGGCGAAGGGGCCGTTCACGGCGGTGACGCTGGCCGCCGTGGGGTCCGGGCCCCGCTGGTACGGGTTGTCGGCGGCCGACGCCGACCCGGTCGCCACAGTCATGGTGAACAAACCGACCGCGGCGGCGATCCCGGCCGCGGCGAGCTTGAGCAGCCGTCCGCGAGACCGGAAGGACACTCGGTCGGCATGGGTGTCGCCCGAGGGCGGGGGGTGGTCTGCGAGTCCTCGCACTGTCGGTACCTCCTGGTGGTGGATGAGTGCGGGGCGGGCGGGTTCGGTCGGGGGCCGAACCTGCCCGCCCCGGCGCTGTCCGATCGTCAGCGTTGCAGCGTCAGCAGACCCGGCCGGTACGGCAGCAGACCGTAGTCGCCGCCGGAGCTGAGATTGGGCAGCAGCGACACAACCAGAGCCGCAACTATCGCGGCTGTTCCGGAAGTAGTGGGTGTTCGGAATCGGGTACGCCCGGCGGGACGGTTCCGGGAAATCCTGCTGATTTTCTGGGGGTGGGCCTGACGGTCGCGTGCGGCGCCTCCAGAGCTGAGTGGATCATGTTAACGTTCACAGCGATCGATGGTTCTCAGGCTCGCAGAATGTTCCAGGATTCTCAACCGGTAGTTTCGGGCCTGTTACGGATCAGCCGAGCAGCGGCCGTCTCCTACCGCGACCGCACAGCGACGCGCCGCTCGGGACCTGACCCGAGCGGCGCGTCTTCGACTGGCTGAACGTTCCCGAGGCGGGGACTGGAAGCCCCCTTACGCGGGTGGCCGCGCGGTCGACCCCCGGACCCGCAGCGATGGGCTGATGACGATCCGGTGGGTGGGGCGGTCGGGGTCGGCGAGCCGGTCGGCGACGAGACGCACGGCAGCCCGTCCGATCGAGCGTCGCGGCGGTCGGACCGCGGTCAGCGGCGGGCTGAAGAGCCCGGCGACCTCGTCGTCGTACGCCACGATGGAGAGGTCGCCGGGAACGGACAGGTGCCGCTCCTCGCAGTGTTGCACCAGCGCGATCGCCTCGGCGTCGGCGTGCACCAGCAGGGCCGTCGTCCCGGTCGCCTGGCACCGGTCGAGCACGTTGTCGAGCACCGTGTCCCGCTCCGGTGACCGTGTGTCGGGTACCACGGCCACCACTGTCGCGTTCGAGTCGAGGTCGCACTCGGTCGTGGCGTCGAGCCAGCCACGCCGCACGTGCTGGCTGGTGGGGCTGTTGGCGTCGAGTACCAGGCCGACCTTGCGGTGTCCGAGCGAGGTGAGGTGGCGTACGGCCATGGCGGCACCGAGCGCATGGTCGGTGACCACCGACTCCATGACAGCATGATGGCTGCCTACCGTGGCGGTGCGTTCCAGCAGGACGACCGGGACGCCGACCTGGTCGAGCCACTCGATGGTGCGCTCGGCGGTCGGCGCGTCCATGCTCGGCGCGATGATCAGCGCGTCCACGTCCATCCGCCCCACCAGGCGTGCCAGTTGCGGCTGGTCGTCCTCGGTGTCGTACGAGGAGCCGCGCAGTACCACACGCATGTCCAGCTCGCGGGCGGCGCCCTCGACACCGCGCGCCACGTCCGGCCAGTAGTAGTCCAATGAGGGCACGAGCATGCCGACCGCGCGCCCGACGAGCGGGTTCAGGCCAGCGTCGGGCGGCTCCTCGGCTGCCGGGACGTCGTCCGGCAGGATCAGAGCGACTCCACCGTGGACCCGGCGAACCAACCCTTCGGCGGCGAGCTCCGCGATGTCGCGCCGGATGGTGACCGGCGCGGCGCCCAGCACGTGCGACAGGTCGGAGATGCGCATCGAGCCGTCGCGTTGCAGGGCTGCCAACAGTTGCTGGCGGCGGGCGACCTGAAGCGGCGCGCGGGAAGTCTCCGCCGTGGCGACGACAGGACTGTCCTTGGTCATGGGGACCTCCGAGGAACGCTTCGTGCGGCGAAAGGTATCGCGCCGTGACGACGAGCTTGCCGACCGGGTTGAACGCGGCTGCGCGCGACGGCTATGGCCCTCGGGCCGACCGAGCAGCTGTGAGCGATTCTGATCGTATCAGATCAGTTGTGGCGTTGCTGGCGTCGCTGAGTCCGCTGTGCGGCGGGGGTCGACCGGGTCACGGGCCGGAGGTCCGGTCTTCGACCGGATGATTAGGGGGTGTGAGACCGTTTTGTGGGCAGGCATCGGTAGCTCCGGCCGCCGTCGATCCCGGTGACGGCGTGTGTCCTTTTGATCGTATGTGTTCGTCTGGTTTGAGAACAGCATTGACTTGCTCTGATGTGAGCGTTTTACTTCGGAAACACTGCGGATGCCGGAGCGTCACATTCCGGGCAACGCGCCGCTCGCCACATTCCATGGAGACGGATCGATGCGACAGGATCTGGGATGACGTCCAGGACGGCCGGCCGGTCAACGCCGGGGACGGCCTCGGATGCCGCGACCTGGAGCCGGCACGACTGGCTGGCCCTCGCCGACCGGATGCTCGCCGCGGTCCGGCCGTTCGCGTCCCCCGGTCACGCTCTCGTCAGTCTTCCCGGGCGAAAGGGCGGTTACGGGCGGGCCGTCGACGGCCTCGAGGGTTTCGCCCGCACTTTCCTCCTGGCCGGCTTCCGCATCGCGGGGGCCAGGGGAGTGGGCATGGACGAGCTCGTCGACCGGTACGCGGCCGGCATCGCCGCCGGCACCGATCCGAGCTCCCCCGACCGCTGGGTGCGCTTGGACGAACACCCCCAGGCGAAGGTGGAAGCCGCCTCCATCGCGCTGGTCCTGGACATGACCCGCCCGTGGATCTGGGACCGGATGCCGTCCGCGGTGCACGAGCGGGTAGTCGACTACCTGCGCCCGGCGGTCGGCGACGACACGTATCCACAGATCAACTGGGTGTGGTTCCGGCTGGTCGTACAGACATTCCTGCGTTCGGTGGGTGGGCCGTACTCGATCGACGAGATGGCCGCGGACCTGAGCACGCACGACGGCTTCGCCCGCGGGGACGGCTGGATGTCCGACGGGCCGCACCGCGCGTACGACCACTATGTGGGCTGGGCCCTGCACCTGTATCCGACGCTGTGGGCCCGAATGGCCGGCGCCGCGGACCTGGCCGAGCAGCGCCGCGATCGGGACCTGGCCAGCCTCGACCGCTTCCTGGGCGACGCGGTCACGCTCGTGGGCGCCGACGGGTCACCGTTGATCCAGGGGCGAAGCCTGATCTACCGCTTCGCCGCGGCGGCGCCGTTCTGGGTCGGCGCGATCGCCGGCGTGCCCTCGGTCAGCCTCGGCCAGTTGCGTCGCGCGGCCACCCGCATCGTGCGCCACTTCGTCGCCAACGGGGCCCTGGACGAACGAGGTCTGCTCACCCTCGGCTGGCACCGGTCGTGGCCGCGACTGGCGCAGTCGTACTCCGGACCGGGCTCGCCCTACTGGGCCAGCAAGGGCCTGCTCGGCATCGCGCTACCCGCCGAACATCCGGTGTGGACGGCCTCCGAGGAGCCGCTGCCAGTCGAGGAGCGGGACGCGGTGCGGGCGGTGCACGCGCCAGGCTGGCTGGTTTCCGGCACCCGTGCCGACGGCATCGTCCGGGTCATCAATCACGGCACCGACCACGCCGTAGAGGGCGCCACCGTCTCAGATTCCCCGCTCTACGCGCGACTGGGCTACTCCACCGCCACCAGCCCCGTCCTCGACGACAGCGGCTGGGCCAGCCCGCTCGACCAGTCCGTCACTCTCGTCGACCACGCGGGCCAGGTCACCCACCGCGCCGGCATGCGCCTGCTGACCGTGCACGTCGACACCGACGGCGTGGGCGTGGCCGGGTCACGTGCCCTCGCCCACTGGGTCGACCCGGATCCGGGTCAGCGCGATCACGGCGGCGGCCGCGTGGGCCGGTCCCGACCGGCCGGGCACCTCACTGTGTATTCGCTGGTCCGTGGCCCCTGGGAACTACGTCTGACCCGCGTCGACGACCTCGCCGACGGCGTCGAAGCGGCTGCGCTGCGGCTGCGGATCGGCGGCTGGGCCATTGCCGGGGATGCGACGGCAACCGTTGGCGAACGGGCGGTGGCCCTGACCGGGGCCGGCCTGACCAGCAGGCTCGACAGCGTTCGCGGGGACGGAACGGCCGGTGCCACCGCCCTTGCGCACGGCGGGCCCCTGGCCGGCGGGCTGGTAGTGCCCTGGCTGGACCACCCCGTCCGGCCGGGCGACTGGGTCGCCGCCTTCATCGAGCTGTCCGCGGTGCCGGCAGCCACGGTGGGGCAGGTAGGCCAGGCCGTGGCCGACGAGGACGGCCGCGGTCTCCACCTGGCGGTCGACTGGCCCGACGGGATCGGCACGTCGACCCGTCTGGACACCGAGCATGCCAGGCCCACCAGGCGTCCTGGTAGCAGTGCGGGCCCGTCCGGGCCCCTTGACCTAAGGAGAGAGGGATGAAGCGTGCGATACCGGCCGTCATCAGCGCTGCGACGGCCCTGACGCTTGTTCTCGCCGGTTGCGGCGGCGGAGACGAGCCAGTCGACCCCAATGCCCCGGTGACGATCACCCTGGCTGGCTGGAGTCTGTCGTCCACGCCCGAGTTCAAGACGCTCGCCGACGGCTTCAAGGCGACCCACCCGAACGTGACGGTGGAGCTCAAGGAGTACGCCCCAGGCAACGACTACGACACCCAGATGATCACGGACCTGGCCGCCGGCACCGCCCCGGACGTCTACGTGATGAAGAACCTCAAGAACTTCTACACGTACCAGAGCGGTGGACAGCTGCTCGATGTCTCCGACGTCACCGCCGGTCTCGACTCGGTGCCGGCGCTCTCGTCGTACCAGGTGGACGGCAAGGCGTACGCGGTGCCGTACCGGCAGGACTCGTGGGTGCTGTTCTACAACAAGGACCTGTTCGCAAAGGCGAAGGTGGCGCCGCCGGACGGCAGCTGGACCTGGGACGACTACACCGACGCGGCGAAGCGGCTGCACACCGGGCTGAAGGGGGCCGGCTCGAACGCGACCGGCGCGTACCAGCACACCTTCCAGTCGACAGTGCAGGGATTCGCGCTCGCCCAGACCCCCAACGCGGACCTGCTCTCCGGGGACTTCGGCTACCTGAAGCCGTACTACGAGCGGTCACTGGACCTGCAGGCGGCCGGCGCGCAGCCGACCTTCGGCACCGCGAAGACCAACAAACTCACCTACCAGGCGCAGTTCGGCAAGCAGCAGTCGGCGATGCTGCTGATGGGCACCTGGTACGTGGCCACGCTGCTCAACCAGCGACAGAGCGGTGACGCCGACACGTTCCAGTGGGGGATTGCTCCGGCGCCGCAGTTCGACAAGTCCACCACCGGCACCTCCGCCACGCCTGTCACCTTCGGTGACCCGACCGGCCTGGGGATCAACCCGAAGATCAGCAAGTCCAAGACCGCCGCGGCCAAGGCCTTCCTCCAGTACGCGGCCGGCCCGGATGCCGGCAAGGCGCTGGCCGCGATCGGCATCACCCCGGCCCAGGTCACCGACGCGGTCACCGCGACGCTGTTCGGGCTGGACGGCGTACCGCAGGACGACCTGTCGAAGTTCGCCTACACCAAGCACACCGTCAAGCCGGAGAACCCGGTGTCGAAGCACACCGCCGGCCTGCAGAACCTCCTCAACGAGACGCACTCGGCGATCCTCTCCGACAGCAAGGGCGTCGACGCGGAGCTGAGCAAGGCGCAGACCCGTGCCAAGAACGAGGTCCTCAACCAGTGAGCTGTTGGCGGGTCCGGCGCGCCTCCGTCGAACGCCGGTCCCGCCACCATGCCGAACGCTTCCGGAGACTCCCTATGGCAACATTGCCGCGCACGAGACCCAGGAACCGGCGGCTGGTGTCGCGCAACACTGTCGCCGGCTGGTCGTTCATCCTGCCCAACTTCGTCGGCTTCGCCGTGCTCACCCTGCTCCCCGTCGTCGTGCTGTTCTACGTGGCGTTCACCAACTGGAACGTCTTCGGGATGGCCGAGTGGACCGGCACCGCCAACTTCCGGCGGATGTGGGACGACGCGAGCTTCTGGGCCGCGCTGCGCAACACCGTCTACTACGCCGTCTTCCACATCCCGCTGACCCTCGCGGCGGCACTCGGGCTGGCGCTGCTGCTCAACCGCAAACTGCGCGGCGTGCGGTTCTTCCGCACCGTCGCCTTCTTCCCGTACATCACCTCGATCGTGGCGATCGCCGTCGTCTGGAACCAGCTGTTCAGCCCCGAGTACGGCCCGATCAACGCTCTCCTCGGCGCCGTCGGGGTGGACAATCCGCCGGGCTGGACCGCGTCGGCGACCTGGTCGATGCCGGCGGTCATCATCGTCGGCACCTGGCGGTACATGGGTTACTACATGCTGCTGTTCCTGGCCGGCCTGCAGACCATCCCGGCCCAGCTCTACGAAGCGGCCGAGACCGACGGCGCCTCACCGTGGCAGCGGTTCGTGCACGTGACCCTCCCCGGGTTACGACACACCACCTTCTTCGTCACAGTGCTGCTCACCATCGAAAGTTTCAAGGTCTTCGACCTCATCCTCGTGATGACCGGCGGCGGGCCGGGTCAGTCCACGCTGGTGCTCTCGCAGTACATCTACCAGAAGGGCTTCGAGGAGAACCAGTTCGGTTACGCCTCGGCGGTCTCCATCGTCCTGTTCGCCATCTGCTTCGGCATCACGATCATCCAGTTCTTGGTCAACAGGCGGGGGAACAGCTGATGACCGCGACCGACCTCTCCACACCCGCCCCGGCCATCGCCGCGCCCGGCAACCGCAGACCGTCCGCCCGACCTGTCCGGCTCCGGGTCTGGCGGCTCGTCGGGTACGCCGCTCTCGTGCTCGTGGCGGCCGGGTTGCTGCTGCCGTTCTTCTGGATGGTGGTGGCGTCGTTGAAGACCAACAACGACGTCTTCACCATCCCGATCACCTGGCTCCCCGATCCCGTGGTGTGGCGGAACTACGTCGACATCTGGCAGCGCTCGGACATGACGACGTGGCTGCGAAACACCCTGCTGCTGTCGGTGACCGTCACCGTCCTGCAGGTGTTCACGGGGAGCTTCGCCGCCTACGGCTTCGCGCGCATCCGCTTCCCTGGCCGCAACGCGCTCTTCCTGGCGTACGTCGGGACGATCGCGGTGCCCTGGCAGTCGTACATGATCCCGCAGTTCATCCTCATGTCGAAGCTGCACCTGTCGAACACGCTGTGGTCGATCGTCGCGGTGCAGGCGTTCGGCGCGATCGGCGTGTTCCTGATGAAGCAGTTCTACGAGACGATCCCCGAGGAGCTCAGCGAAGCGGCGCGGGTCGACGGGCTCAGTGAGTTCGGCATCTACCGACGGGTCATTCTGCCGTTGTCCCGGCCGGCGCTTGCCAGCCTGGCCCTGCTGATGTTCACGACCACCTGGAACGACTACCTCGGCCCGCTTATCTACCTGCGCAGTCCGGAGCTGCGCACCATCCAGTTGGGGCTGAACACCTTCATCTCCCAGTACAACGCCGAGTACGCACTGATCATGACGGGCTCCGTGCTGTCCGTGCTGCCCGTCGCTGTCATCTTCCTGCTCGGCCAGCGCTACTTCATCGAGGGCATCGCCACGACCGGACTGAAGGGTTGAGGCCCATGCGTTCGCGCCACAACACCATCGCCGCCGTCTTCGACGGGATCTACGTCGCGCTCGTCAGCAACCTGCTGCTGGTGCTCGGTTGCCTGCCACTGGTGACGCTCGCGTTCACCACCGAGGCGGCGCGCTCCTGGCCGCTGTACGCGCTGACCGCCCCGCTCTGCGCGCCCGGGCTCTGTGCGGTCTTCGCGGTCATGTCGGCCTATTCGGCCGGCGACACCGGCGGCGTGCTGCGCACCTACGGCCGCGCCTGGCGAGCCACCGCCCGGCCGGCGATGCTCTGGACGGCGGCAGCCGTGGCTGCCCTGGTCGTGCTCGCCGTCGACGCCCGCGCCGCGTGGGGCCACCGGGTCGGGGCACTCGCCCTGCCGGTGCTGGCGACCCTGATCGTCCTCACCGTCGCTACCACGTTGCTGGGGTTGGTGACCGTCGCCGAGCGACCCACCGCGCGGTTGCGTGAGGTGGCCCGCGCCTGCGTGTATCTGGCGGTGCGCCGGTGGTACCTCACCGCCGTTTCTCTCCTCGTCCTCGTGCTGCTCGCACAGATCCTGGCGGCCCGTCCCGCGATCGCGCTCGGCCTCGCCGCCGCGCCACTGCTCTACGTCGTATGGGCCAACAGCCGCTTCACCCTGCGCGCTGCCCTCGACCCACCGGCGACCGCACCGCAGAGCACCTGAGCACCGCGTTCCGGCCACCGATCCGGGACGCCGACAACGCACCTGCCCGGCACCGGACCGTACCCACGAGGGAGAACAGCATCCATGACGGCGACCGACGTCCGTCCCAGCTCCGACGCAGAAGCCACGGCGGCCGCGGTGGCCGCCGCGATACGCACGGTCGACGCGAACATCGTCACCTTCGGCGACCGGTACCCCGCGGACACCACCGCCGCCAACCGCTACCCACTCCGGCCAGCGAGCGGAGGCCAGCCCGAGGGCGCCAACGTCGGCTGGACCACCAGCTTCTGGCCCGGGATGCTCTGGCTGGCACATGATCTGACCGGTGCGGAGCGCCACCGGCGGGCCGCGCTCTCCCACGTGGACAGTTTCGCGGCCCGGATGACCCGCGGCATCGACCTGGACACCCACGACCTCGGGTTCCTCTACACCCTCGCCTGCGTCACCGCGGCCCGCCGTACCGGCGACGCGCGGGCCCGAGGCGCCGCTCTCGCCGCCGCCGACCACCTGATGACGCGCGTCCTCGAACCCGCCGGAATCATCCAGGCCTGGGGCGACCTGAACGACCCCCGCCAACGTGGCCGCACGATCATCGACAGCCTCATGAACACGCCGCTGCTCTTCTGGGCCAGCCAGACCACCGGCGACGACCGCTACGCCGCCGCGGCCCGCCGGCACACCGCTCAGCTTCGCCAGCACATCCTGCGTCCGGACGGCACCACCTTCCACACCTTCTACTGGGACCCGGACAGCGGTGCGCCGCTACGCGGGGAGACTGAACAGGGCCACTCCGACCACTCCTGCTGGGCGCGTGGGCAGGCATGGGGCATCTACGGGTTCAGCCTCAACCACCGGCACGTCGGCGACCCGGCGCTGCTTGCCGCCGCGAGGACCTGCGCCGACCGCTTCCTCGCCCACCTGCCCGAGGACCACGTCGCGTACTGGGATCTGGAGTTCGGCGACGGCAGCGGCCAGGAGCGGGACAGCTCAGCCGCGGCCATCGCCGCCTGCGGCCTGGTCGAACTGGCAGACGGCCTTACCGACACGGCCAGCGCCGACCGGTACCGGACAGCCGCCGCGGAGATCCTGCGCTCGCTCATCGTCCACTACTCCACCGGTGGCCATCCGGTCTCGAACGCGCTGATCCTGCACGGCGTCTACGACAAACCCAAGGGCATCGGCGTCGACGAGGGAACCCTGTGGGGCGACTACTTCTATCTGGAAGCCCTCACCCGCGCCACGATCCCTGGCTGGGCCAGCCCCTGGTGACCACCGCGATCGACCCGCACCGTCCGCATCCTCCGAAAGGTGACCATGGACTACCGCTACCACTGCGCGATTCCCGCCGTCGACGGCCGGAACACGCTGCCCTTCAATCCCTGCCGTCTGCTGGACTTCACCCTGCTGCGGCTGTCGGCCGGCGAGTCCTGGACCGGCGAGTCCGGTGACCGGGAGATCCTGGCCGTCATCCTCGGTGGCACGGCCAGCTTCACCGTCGCCGGCCGCCACTTCCCGCAGGTCGGCCAGCGACCGGACGTTTTCTCCGGCAAGCCGCACTCGGTCTACATCCCGGCCGGCTCCTCGGTGACCGTCGAGGCGGTCACCGCCGTGGAGATCGCCCTCCCCAGCGCCCCCAGCGAGCTGACCACCGACCCCTATGTCATCGCACCGGAGCAGGTCGTGACAGGCCGCTGGGGAGCGGCCAACTTCGGCCGTACCTACCACCAGATCCTCACCGAAGTCTCGCAACCGGACCTGCCCGCCCGCCGGCTCATCGTCGGCGAGACCTACACGCCCTCGGGTAACTGGAGCACCTACCCGCCACACCGGCACAAGGTCGACGACCTGCCCGCCGAGGCTGCGCACGAGGAGATGTACTACTACCGCGTCAACCCGGCGGACGGGTTCGGCATCAGCCGGGTCTACACCGACGACGGGTACGAGGAGAACGTCACCATCCGCGAGCATGTGATGCAGATGATGCCCGAGGGGTACCACACAGTGGTCAGCGCGCCCGGCTACACCACCTATTTCCTGTGGTTCCTGGCCGGCACACAACGCACCCAGGGCGCCCGCGAGGACGCCGCGCTCGCCTGGGTGGGTCAGACCGTACCGACCCTGCGCAGTGTGGGCCTGTAGCGATGGCTGCCCCACTCGGCCACCCGGACAGCCGGACGGCCACGCGCCGCCCGGGAAAGGACCCGAGCGGCGCGTCTCCGACAGGCTCAGCGTTGCCTGAGGCGGCACTAGGCGCGCGTGCTCCACTGCTGGTTGGCGCCCCCGTGGCAGGCCCAGAGGTGCAGTTGCGTCCCATTGGCGGTGCCGGAACTGACGGCGTCGAGGCAGAGCCCCGACTGGGCTCCGGTGATGGTGCCGTTGGCGTTCAGGTTCCACTGCTGGTTGGGTTGGCCGTTGCAGTCCCAGATGATGACCGCGGTGCCGTTGCTGCTTCCCGCTCCGCTGGCGTCGAGGCACTTGTTGCCGTAGACGGTCAGGGTGCGGCTCGCGGTGTGGGTCCAGCGCTGGTTGGTGCGACCGTGACAGTCCCACAGTTGCGCGCGGGTTCCGTTGGTGGTGCTGGAGTTGGGGATGTCGATGCACCGGCCGGACTGGCTACCCGCGATCAGCACGTTCTGCTGGCCGGGCGGTGGGCTCGACGGCGGGGGCGTGGTGGGCGGGGGAGTGGTGGGCGGCACGGTCGAGCCGAACTGGGTGAAGAACCTCCACACCTCCTGCTTGACCCAGCTCCGCGCGCCGCTCTCACAGCCGGCACAGCCGTCCACCGGACCTTGCTGGTGGCCGCCGTCGAACGCGGCCCAGACCACCGGATATCCGGCCGGACACGAGTAGGCGGTGGTGATGTGGGTCCGGCTACCCGGCGCCGGCTCGGGCGGGTTCTGCGCGGCGCAACCGTTGTTCCGGACGAACCTGTCGCGCAGCGCCCGTCCGTTCGGGATGTTGTCGTTGACGCCGTGGATCCCCAGGTACGCCACTGGCTGGGTGCCGCCGCTGCAGCCGCTGATCGCCCCGGGCGCCGCGATCGCCGCGACCGCACGGAACACGGTGGGCCGGGAACACGCCAACGAGTAGCTCATCGCGCCGCCGTAGCTGAATCCCACCGAGAAGAGTTGCGTCGTGTCGACACAGAGGGCGTTCTCGATGACGCGGACCATGTCGTCGGTGAAGGTCACATCCTCACCGTTGGAATTGCCCCAGCCGTTGTTGATGCCCTGCGGGGCAACGAAGATCGTGGTGTTGTTCGACTGGGAGAGCATGCCGTAGTAGGCCCACGCCGCTCCGTCGGTGCCGCCCGACGCCACCTGATCGGCGGTGCCACCCAGCCAGTGGAACCCGAACGCCAGTCGGTGGGCATAGGTGTTGTTGTAGCTGTCGGGCAGCCGAAGGATGAAGCTGCGGCTCTTTCCGCTGCTCTGGATCGTGTGGGTGCCGCTGTTCAGTCCGGGCGCCTTGCCGCAGCCGGCGGTGGTGGCGGCGGCCGCCGATCCGCCAGCCACGATGATGTACGCCCCGACGGCGACGAGAACCAGGACAGCCATGGCGGCCCCGATCCAGGGGCCGGAGAGTTTGCGAAGTGGCACAGCTGCGCCTCCTTGTGGTGGACGAACTTCCATTGGTGGTGTGGGCGTGGGGCGTCACCGGTCGGCGAGGAACCCGCGCGGCGGCCCTTCGTAGACCGTCGAGGGCCGTGCCGACGCCGCGGCGGCCGGTTCTGGTCGCCGAACCGACGGCCGGCGGTGAGCCACGCAACACATAGACTAGCATAATGATGTGACGTATGACGTCCGCGATCGATGCGGCGTCGGCCCGCCGGGTGGATCCACCCCTCGGGGCGCTCTGTTCGGTCAAGTCGAACGAGCATCTTCGATGCCTTGACACTCCAGTTGCGATCGCTAACACTTGTCCGCAACACGTACTTAATGATCTGGACACATGGCGTCTGCCTCGCCGGCGACACCGGCACGGCACGCCACCCACCGCTCCCCACCGCGCGGCCCTGGGTCGCGTCCCCTCGGAGCTGTTAACGCTCACATGTAGGTCGGCTCGGGGTGTTGTCGCCCGCCCCTCCGCGAAGGAGAAGGACCCATGTCGAGAGTCCTCGCCCGGCTCTACGCGGTGTCGCTCGCCGCGTGCCTGCTCTTCACCACCTGGTCGGTGGCGACGCCGAAGGCAGCGGTCGCGCTCGACCCGGCCGTCGGTTACCTGATGGCGCACTTCACCGGCGAGTCCTCGACCGGTCAACAGATCTACCTCGCCCACAGCGCCGACGGCCTGCGTTGGACGGACCTCAACAACGGCGGGCTCGTGCTGCGATCCACAGTCGGCACCCGCGGCGTCCGCGACCCCGCCCTGGTTCGCTCGCCCGCCGGTGACAGGTACTGGATCATCGCCACCGACCTGTGCATCGGCTGCGGCCAGGACTGGTCGACCGCGGTCAACAACGGCAGCCGCAACTTCGTCGTGTGGGAGTCCACCGACCTGGTCACCTGGTCCGCGCCGTGGCTGCTGAACGTCGCCGGCCCGATTCCGGACGGACGCAACGCCTGGGCTCCGGAGGCGATCTGGAACCCGGCCACCGGCGACTACGTCCTCTACTGGGCGACGAACGTCCCGCTCAACGGGGTGACCAAGCACCGCATCTACTACGCGCGCACGGCGGACTTCCGCAGCATCACCACGCCGCAGGTCTACCTCAGCCGGTCTGGCAGCCAGGAGATCATCGACACCCAGATCGTCGAGGTGCCGGCCGGCGTCGGCGCCTACCGCTACGTCCGGGCCTCCCGCGACGGCCAGATCACCCTCGAAGGCAGCAACTCCATCCTCGGCACCTGGACGACCCTCGGGAACCTGTCGGGCATCGGGCTGACGGGCTCCCAGGTCGAGGGCCCGATGTGGATGCGGTTCAACGCCCGTAACGAGTGGGTTCTCTACCTCGACCAGTACGCCAGCGGGCGCGGCTACCTGCCCGTCCTGACCACCAATCCGTCGAGCCCGGCCAGCTTCCGGCTGCCGGCGTCCGGCTCGTACGACATGGGCGGCACCAGGAAACGGCACGGTTCGATCCTCAACCTGACCGCCGCCGAGCAGAACCGCGTGCTCGCCCGCTGGCCCACCACGGCGGTCAACCGGCTCCAGTCGTACAACCTCCAGGACCGGTTCGTACGGCACTACGACTACGACGTCCGCATCGATCCGAACGTCAGCCCCGCGCAGGACGGCCAGTGGCGGCTGGTGCCCGGTCTGGCCGGCTCCGGCACGGTCTCCATCCAGTCGGTCAACTACCCGGGCTACTACCTGCGCCACTACGGGTTCGACTTCCGGCTGGAAGCCAACGACGGCACCGCCACCTTCGCCGCCGACGCCACCTTCCGGCAGGTCGCCGGCGTCGCCAACTCCTCGTGGACGTCCTTCCAGGCATACAGCCACCCGGACCGCTACATCCGGCACTACAACTACCTGCTCCGGCTCGACCCGCTCTCCGATGCGCAGAGCCGTGCCGACGCCACCTTCCGCGTGACCACCTGAACGCCGACCGTCTCCCCACACTGATTGGACCTGTCATGAAACGCAAAAGGCTGTCGCACGGACACGCGTCGCGGAGCACCCGGTCGTTGCGCCGACTTCTGATCGCTCTGGTGAGCGCGATGACCGCGCTGGTTGGCATCGTCGTCGTCACGTCGTCGCCGGCCACCGCCGCCACCAGCCAGTTTCGCGGCATGAACTGGGCCGTGTTGGGTGACAACTTCAGCACCGGCCCGCTCGTCGTGCAGGGCCTCAGCTCGTCCGACAGCAACGCGACGGTGCGGGCCAAGGCCAATGCCCTCTACGACAGCATGGCTTCCACCATGGGGGTCAACACCGTCCGGCTGCCCATCAACACCCACACGGTGGGAACGGCGTGGTGGGAGGCGTACCGCGGCGCCATCGACGCCGCGACCGCCCGCGGGTTCAAAGTCATCCTCGCCTACTGGGAGGACGGCGCGGCCTCCGGCGGTAGGATCACGAACCTCGCCGCGTGGAACGCGATGTGGTCCACGGTGACCAACACGTACGGCTCGAACACCAACGTCTACTTCGAGCCGATGAACGAGCCGCACGGCTACAGCTCGGCGGAGTGGCGCGACGTCGCGGCGAACTGGCTGAGCTACCACTACTCGGCGGTGCCCGGCCGGGTGCTCATCGGTGGCACCGGCTTCAGCCAGGATCTGCGCGACATCTGCAACGACACCCGCTTCAACTCGACCCTGCTGTCCTTCCACTACTACGCGTTCTTCTACGGCGCGATGACCTACGACGCCTTCCGCAGCCACATCCAGACCCGCCTGGGCAATTGCGCCTCCCGCGCGGTAGCGACCGAGTTCGGCGCTCCCATGAACGACGGCCGCAACTACGCCGACGCGGGCAGCACCGACAACTTCGTGCGCTACATCCGCGCGCTGGCCCAGGTCATGCGCGACAACCAGATGGGCGGCACCTACTGGCCCGCCCTCGGCGGCAAGCCGGGCACCATCGGATACGACTGGTACTCGATGTTCGCCCTCGGCGGCAGCGGCACCAACCTCAGCCTGACCGTCCGCAACACCTCCGGCGCCGACCGGATCCGGTACGCCTGGGGCGACACCATCGACGGTGGTCCGACGACGCCTCCGCCCACGACGGGAACGTTCTACCGGATCACCGTGCGGCACAGTGGCAAGGCGATGGACGTCCAGCAACCGAACACCGACAACGGCGCGCGGGTCGGCCAGTACACGTACGGCGGCAACGCGTGGCAGCAGTGGCAGTTCCAGGACGCCGGCAGTGGCTACTGGCGCATCATCAGCCGACACAGCGGAAAGTGCCTCGATGTGGTGAGCGCTTCGACCGCCGACGGCGCCGAACTCGTCCAGTACACCTGTGGCACCGGCACCAACCAGCAGTTCCAGATGGTCGCCAACGGCAGCTACTTCCAACTCCGCGCCCGGCACAGCGGCAAGTGCGTGGACGTACCGGCCGCGTCGACGGCGGACGGCGTGATCCTCAAGCAGTATCCGTGCAACACCGGCGCCAACCAGCAGTGGTCGCGTACGGCCGTTTGACGCTCGTCTCGCCGCGACGACCGATTGACGGTGGCCCGCACCCCCGGTACCGAGCTGGTGACCGGCGCCGGGGGTGTGCGCCGTTGCGACGCCGCATATGCCGGCGTCGCAACGGGCAGCCCGGCGACGTCAGACGGCCTTGAGGTCGGCCGCGCCGAAGGAGACGGCGAATCGCTTGCACCAGATGGAGACGCTCCGGAAGTCGCGGGGGTCAACCGATGCCGGTATCTCGTACACCTGGTTGCCCTGATTGCCCTTGAGCCTGGCCAGTTCGACCCATTCGCCGTCATCGAACACCCGCCACCCGGCCTTGCCGAGGGTGACCGGTTGGTCGGTCAGCCACACTCGCAGGTCCGGCCCGCTCGACGTATTCAGGTTCCGGATGACGAGCTGGTGGCGCCCGTCGGCGAGCCGGTGGATCTCGGCACTGCCGGTCGTCCGGTGCTCGTGGGTGACGAACTCGCCGGCGGTCAGGATCGCGTTCCCGGCTGGTGTCGCCGCCGGCGCCGCGGACGCGGGAGTGGGCGCGGTCGACGTGGTCCCCACGGGGGGAACCGCCTCGTCGACGTACGTGTCGGTGAACAGCTTCCACGGTTGGAACCAGTAGAGGGCCAGAGCCGCCACGAGGACAGCGGAGGCGAGACCGGCCCAGGCCACTCGCGACCGGAAGATCCATTTCCCCACCCCCGCAGCGTACGACCCCCGCAGCCGTCGAACTGGTCGCGAACCCTTTCGGAACCCTTACGACGCTCCGGGTCGCCCACTCCAGCCCACCTCGGTTGTCGTCGATGAACAGGTGGTGCGGTGCGGTTGCGGGCCGGCCGGGCCGGCACACCACACCGTTGCCGATCGCCCAGGCTGATAGGTTGATCTCAGGTGTGCCGGGAAGCCTGGTCGGCGTTGCGATAACGGCTGACCAGAACCGGAGAAGCGCCGAATGAGCATCCTGGCCTGGATCGCGGTGGCCGTGTTCGCCGCCGCCTACGTCCTGATCGCCACCGAGAAGATCAACCGGGTGGCGGTGGCCCTGGGCGGCGCGTCGATCATGTTGGCGATCGGGGCGACCGATGCCGAGCATGCGTTCTTCTCCGAAGAGGCGGGCATCGACTGGAACGTCATTTTCCTGTTGCTGGGGATGATGCTGATCGTCGGTGTGCTGAAACGCACCGGCCTGTTCGAGTACTTGGCGATCTGGAGCGCGAAGAAGGCTCGGGGCCGTCCGTTCCCGATCATGGTGATCCTGGTGGTGGTGACCGCCGTGGTGTCGGCGGCGCTGGACAATGTCACGACCGTGCTGCTGGTGGCGCCGGTGACGCTGCTGGTGTGCGAGCGGCTCGGCGTGCCGCCGATCCCGTTTCTGATCGCCGAGGTCATGGCGTCCAACATCGGTGGCGCGGCAACCCTGGTCGGCGACCCGCCGAACATCATCATCGCCAGCCGGTCGGGGTTGAGTTTCACCGACTTCCTGAACGTCATGGCCCCGCTGGTGCTGATCGTGCTCGTCGTGTTCGTCGGCCTGTGTCGGATCATGTTCCGCACGGCGTTCCGCTACGACGCCGAGCGCGTGGCCCGGGTGATGGCGCTGCGGGAGGCGGACGCGATTCGCGACCGCCGCCTCGTGGTGATCAGCCTGGTGGTGCTCGGCACGGTGCTGCTCGCGTTCAGCCTGCACACGGTGCTGGACCTGGAGCCCTCGGTGGTGGCCGTGCTCGGTGGCCTGCTGTTGCTGGCGTTGTCGCGGCTGGACACGGAAGACGTGGTCAAGGACGTCGAGTGGCCGACGCTGGTGTTCTTCGCCGGCCTGTTCGTCATGGTCGGAGCCCTGGTCGCCACCGGAGTGATCGACAGCGTCGCCCGGTCGGCGACCGAGGCCGTCGGGGGCAAGCTGTGGCCAGCCACCATGTTGATGCTGTGGGCGTCGGCGGGGCTGTCGGCGATCGTGGACAACATCCCGTACGTGGCGACGTTGAGCCCGATCGTGAGCGAGCTGGTGAACGCCGAAGGTGGGCTCGGTAAGGCTCAGGTGCTGTGGTGGGCGCTCGCCATCGGGGCTGACTTCGGCGGCAACGCCACCGCCGTCGGCGCTTCGGCAAACGTGGTGGTGCTCGGCATCGCCGAACGTGCCGGGCACAAGATCACGTTCTGGGGGTTCACCAAGTACGGTCTGATCGTCACCGTGATCTCGGTGGCGATCGCGGTGCCGTATCTGTGGCTGCGATTCTTCTGACGCTCAGGTGCCGAGCATCCGGTCGAGCAGCCCGTCCAGGGTGATCGCGCCGGTCATCACCCGGTCGTGGTCGACGACCGCGACCAGCGGCACATTCGATCGCGCCATCACCGAGGCGACCTCGAGCAGGGTGGCGTCAGCGTTGACCGCCGGCAGGCCCGGACGGTTGCGGGGCAGCAGGTCCGCGACGGTGCGGTCGCCTATCCCCTCCAGGATCACGTCGGCAGCGGCCTCGTCGATCACCCGGGCCAGCGCCGGATCGTCCTGGCAGTAGGACGGCAGTGCCATCCGCAGCACCTGCGTGCCAGCCAGCACCGTCGACGGGCGGCCCTTGGCGTCCACCACGATCAGGCCGGGCAGGTCCTGCGCCGCCAGGATCCGCGCGGCCTCCCGGGCCGGCATGTCCTCGGTGACGGTGTCCATCGGGATGGCCACATCGCTCGCGCGCATGCACCGACGATACGCCCGGACGCCGCGTTGACCGCGCTGACGCCGCCTGGCAGCCCCCACTCGCAGTGGACCTATTTCTGGTAGACGTCCGGAACGTCGTCATGGTCATGGTCGACCTGCTCGGCCTCGTAGATCTGCCGGTACACGCGATTACGCAACCGCAAGATGACCGTGGCGAGCGCGGCGGCAATCAGGGAGCCTCCCAGCACAGCGATCTTGACCCGGCCGTCGGCGTCGCTGCCGACACCGAAGGCGAGTTCGCCGATCAGCAGCGAGACGGTGAACCCGATGCCGGACAGCACGGCCAGGCCGACCACGTCGATCCAGGCCAGCCCCGAGTCCAGTCGGGCCCGGGTGAACCGCGCGACGAGCCAGGTTGCCAGCAGGATGCCGATCGGCTTGCCGACGACCAGACCGAGCATGATGCCCACGGCGATCGGGTCGGTGAGCGCCTGCGTCAGGCCGTCCAGCCCGCCGACGGCCACCCCGGCGGCCATCAGCGCGAACAGCGGCACCGCAACACCGGCGGAGATCGGCCGGAATCGGTGCTCGAAGTGCTCGGCCAGGCCGGGTCCGGGGCCGGCCCCTGTGGAGCGCGGCACCGGGACGGCGAAGGCGAGCAGCACCCCGGCGACGGTGGCGTGCACGCCGGAGGCGTGCACCAGCGCCCAGGTCGCGAACGCCAGCGGCAGGAGCAGCCACCATGAGCGCACCCGACGCTGCACCAGCAGCGTGAACAGGCCCAGCGGCACCACCGCGGCCAGCAGTGGCAGCAGCGACAGGTGGGCGGTGTAGAAGACCGCGATGATGACGATCGCCAGCAGGTCGTCCACCACCGCCAGGGTCAGCAGGAAGGTGCGCAGCGCGCTCGGCAGATGCCGGCCGATCACCGCCAGCACGGCGAGGGCGAACGCGATGTCGGTGGCGGTCGGAACCGCCCAGCCCTTCACCGCGCCGCCCCAGTTCACCACCGCGTACAGCAGGGCCGGCACGAGTACGCCGCCGACCGCGGCGGCGACCGGGACCGCGGCCCGGCGGGGATCACGCAGATCACCGGCGACGAACTCGCGCTTGAGTTCGAGACCGGCGACGAAGAAGAAGATCGCCAGCAGCCCGTCAGCCGCCCACGTCGCCAGCGACAGGTCAAGGTGCAGCGCGTGGGGCCCGACGGTGAGCGCCGTCATCGCCTGGTAGCGGTGCGCCCACGGCGAGTTCGCCCAGATCAGCGCCACGACGGCACCGACCAGCAGCAACGCGCCGCCGATCGTCTCCTTGCGCAGTACGTCGGCGATGCGACGTGCCTCAGCCCAGGAACCACGGCCGAGAACACGAGGAGGCGACTGAGGGTTCGACGTCACAAGCAGGCCAACTTTCGAAAGACGGGTCGGAACATCTGCCGACCAGACTTCCCGGCGCACCGGAACCCATCGTACCGGGGCCTTTCGCCGCGGATCCCTCGACCGCAGACAGCCGACGGCGCGCCATCGGCCGCCAGATCTCGTTTCAACCGACCGGCTCCGTGGGTACGCTCCCACCGGCTGATCATCCGATCGACGGAGACCCTCGTGATCATGGCTCTGCTGCTCGACCTCGCCAACATCGTCGGTGGTTTCCTGCTCGCCGTCTCGGTGCTGCGGCTGTTGCCACGCGTCGGTGACGACCTGGGCCGCCTCGCCGGTCGGGCGGCCCCGTTCGCGTGGGTGGTCGGCCTCGTGGCGCTCGTGACCGGCGGCTACCACCTCATCGTCCACCTGGTGTCCGGCCCCCGGGTGTTCCACTTCGAGGTGGTGGGGATCGGTGTGGGGCTCGCCCTGTTGTGGAGCCGGCTGACCGGTCGGCCGGCGTCGCGCGAGGAGCGGTCGGACCGCGCGACCGGAGTCCGCCTGTTGCTCGCGATCTTCGGTCTCATCGCGATCGTCGTCGGTATTCAGGGGCTCTTCACGCCGGACGGCTGATCAAGCCCGCGCGCCCGACCCGCGCGTGCGGCGTTCGCGCATGAGCGGGGTGTCACCCCGGCGGTCAACGTCGGTTCCCATCAATTCCCTGATTGAGGAGAGTCCCATGTCGGTCCAGGCATTTCTCTACGTCATCGCGGTCATCCTGATCGTGCTCGCCGCACTGCCACTGCCCACTCGGGGTGTCTCGTTCGCGCTGCTGGGCGCCGCCTGCGCCCTGCTCGCCTACGCCTGGCCGGTGATCACCGACTGATTCTTCGTCGGTGTGGTCGGTGGCCGGCAACCAGCGCCCGACAGTGTTGCCGGCACCCGGCCATGTCCCACCTTGCGGGGTCCGACAGGGACTCGTCGATGGACGGACGCGACGGACGCCAGCGGCGTCCACGAGACGCTTCCGGTCACCGGGGCAGGCCGAAGTGGTGGGTGAGCGAGGCGCGCAGGGTGTCCGCATCCCCGGCGGACCAGGCGACGAAGCAGTCGGGGCGTACGAGCAACGCGGTCGCGGCCGTGCCCCGCAACGCGCCGCTGACGACGTCGACCCGGTCTCGCCAGGGCGCGGCCACCTCGGCGTAGACACCAGTGGAATCCAGTAGCAACGGCCGGGCGGTGCGGGTCAGCTCGGCGAGGCGTACCGCGGCGTGGTCGGCGTGCACGACCACGTCGGGGGCGCACCGGCCGGCCAACGGGTCGGCGGGGTCGGCGGGGTAGTGAATGTCCGCGCCGGACATCAGCGCCGCGATGTGCCCGGTCACCTCCGGGATGCGCAGCAGTTCGGCGAAGAGTTCCCGCAGGCCGGTGATCTCGTCGCCGGGCTCGATGAGCGCCGACTGCGCCTGGGTGGACATGACGACCCGTTCGGCTACGGGACGGCGCTCGGTCTCGTATGTGTCGAGCAGGCCCTGCGGCGCCCACCCGCGCACCGTGGCGGCCAGCTTCCAACCCAGGTTGACGGCGTCCTGCAGGCCGAGGTTGAGGCCGGGGCCGCCGATCGCGGGGTGCACGTGCGCGGCGTCGCCGACCAGCAGCACCCGGTCGGCGCGGTAGCGGGCGGCGATGCGGGTGTTGCCGCCGGTCAGCCGCCGCAGCAGGCCGGGGCCGTCGGGTGGGCCGAAGGGGACGTCGACGCCGAGCACCCGGGCGACGCTGGCGCGTAGCTCCGCCAGGGTCATGGGGGTCTCGTCGCTCGTCGGCGCGTCGGGCCACTCCGTCGTGCTCAGGATCGCCGGGCGGCCGGGGAAGGGCGCCCAGGCGATCATGCCGCGCGGGGTGCGGGTGTGCTGGAACGGCGGGACGACGCCGTAGCCGGGGGCGCACAGCCCGCCGGTCGCCGGGTCGAGGGATGACGCGGGGACGGTCACGGTGGCGGTGCGGGAGACCGACCGGTCGAACGTGGCGCCGGGAAAGTCGATGCCGGCGAGGCGGCGCACCGCGCTGCGACCGCCGTCGGCGCCGACGAGGAAACGGGACGTGAGCTGCGTACCGTCGGCGAGGTGAACCTCGACCGCGTCGGGGCGTTGGCGGAGGTCGACGACCTCGTGGCCGCGGCGCAGGTCGACGCCGAGCTCGACGGCGCGGGCGGCGAGGGTGGCCTCCAGCTGGGCCTGCGGCACGCCGAGCACGTAGTGCGGATTCTCCGCGAGCACCGTGAGATCCAGCGGGAACGCGCCGAAGGTGAAGGCTGGTTGGGGGGACGGCGGGGTGCTCTCGCCGCTGAGCCGCGCGTAGAGGCCGCGCCGGTCGAGCAGGCGGACGACCTGGCCGACGAGGCCGTTGGCGCGGGGCTCGCCTCCGGGCGTGGCGTGGCGTTCGAGGACGACAGGGTGGACGCCGGCCAGAGCGAGTTCGCAGGCGAGCATGAGGCCGTTGGGGCCGGCTCCGACGATGAGCACATCGATCACGATCGTGATCCCTTCGGGGTGTGCGTCATCGCCGCGGCAGGCGCGGAACGCGACCGGCCCGCCGTGGGGTGTGACGCGGACAAGAAGTGGCTGGGGTGGTGCCGTGAGCGAGGGGCGGGCCTCAGCGGGGCGGCGCGGGGAGGCCGGCGGCGACCTGGGTGAACGCGTCGGTGATGAGGCGCTCGATCGGGGTGGGCGGGTCGGGGCTGTCGAGATAGTGCTGCATGGCGACGGCGACCGCGGCGCTGGCGGCGGCCGCGACGAGCCTCGGATACATGTCGGTGGCGAGGTCGGTGCCCGTGCGCTCGGCGACCGCGGCGGCCAACTCGGCCTCGGCGATCGCGACGGCGCGCAGCCGTTCGCCCTGCAGGGCAGGCTCGGCGAGCATGGTGCGTACGCCGGCCACCCACTGGGCGTGCGCGGGGGACGGCATGGCGTCGACCTCGGGGCCGCGGGTGAACTGCTCCAGCGAGGCCTGGGTGAGTGCCGCCCAGAGCGGCTCGTCGGCGGGGCGTTCCCGCAGCGCGGCGGCGGTGCGCAGGCTGCGGTCGAGGTGGCGGGAGGCGATCGCCTCGGCCTTGCTGGAGAAGTAGTTGTTGAAGGTGCGCGGGGAGACGCCGGCAGCCTCGGCGATGTCCTCGACGCGGACGTTGTCGTAGCCGCGCTCCGCGGTGAGGTGGATCGCGGCCCAGCCGAGCGCCGCCCGCGTCTCGGCCTTCTTGCGCTCCCGCAACCCCGTCATGCCACCACCCTAGCACTAATTGCGCGCCCCGCAAATATGCGTGCCACGCAAACTGATGGTCGCCGGTGCCCAGCTCACCCGACGATCGGGTAACTCCCGATCCTCGGTGACCGGGCGGCCTCACTCGGCGGGGAGGCGGTAGCCGAGTCCCCGTACCGTCTGAATCAACTCGGGCCGACCCAGTTTGGCGCGCAGCGCCGCCACGTGGACCGCCAGGGTGTGCCGGCCCGACCAGGTGGTCTGCCACACGTCCAGCATGATGCGCTCGCGCGTGAGCGCGAGGCCGGGTCGACGGGCGAGCGAGGCCAGGATGTCGAATTCCTTGCGGGTCAACGACACCGGCTGGGCGTCCACGTGGACCGTGCGGGCCGAGAGGTCGATCCGCAACCCTCCGACGTCGATGACGTCGGACGGTCGCGGACCCTGCCGTGCTGTTCGCCGCAGCAACGCCTCGATGCGCGCCTGAAGCTCGTCCATCGCGAACGGCCTGACGACGTAGTCGTCGGCGCCCATCCGCAGGCCGACGATGCCGCCGCGCTCCTCGCCCCGTTCGGTGACCGCGATGATGCCCAGTTCGGCGCTGCGTTCCCGCAGCGCCCGGCACACGGCGAATCCGTCGCCGTCCGGCAGACAGAGATCCAGCAGGACCAGGTCGCAGGGGGCCGCCACGAGCGCCGCGGCACCGGTCGACGCGTGTTCCACCTGATAACCGCACCGGCGCAGCGTCGAACCCAGGACCGCAGAGATCCGCCGGTCGTCCTCCACGAGCAAGATCCGCATCGCCCCGCCTGTCGTCGTCACGGCGCCCACCCGGCGCGGGGCGAGAGCGGGATCGCCGGCGGCCAGGGCGGCCGGCGACGTCGTCGACGCACCTCGTCAGTCCCGAACGACGGGGGGACGTTCCGCCGCGAATAACAGCCGACAGCGCTGAGCCGGCGCTGATTTCTGGCTGAGGCGGTGATCGGACGGGCGGACGTCGAGCGCGCGAGGCATGGTTGCTCCGCCCGGAATACTGGTCCTTGAGGGACTCGCAGTCGAGGCGTCGCGATCGAACTTGAGAGAGTCTTGACCGGCGTCCCGGCTAGCCGAGCGGTGCCGCCTCGGCGGCGCCGATCTCCCGGAACAGCTCGTGTGCCGCCCGCCATCGGGTCTGAGCCGCCGACGGACGGCCCAGCGCCGCGTACGCGCCGCCGACGGTCATCAACGTGCGGGCGTACGCGAGACGTTGCCCTGCCCGGCGTTGGACGCGCAGCGCCGGACGGCCCTCGACGAGGCACCCCGCGGGATCGCCGAGGCCCAGTCTCGCGGCGGCGAGGCGGCTGCGCGCCTGACCGGCCACCAGCCGGTACCCACCGGCGCGGGCCGCCGCCATCGCACCGGTGGCGTGCTCGTGGGCGCTGTCGAACTCCTTGCGGGCCGCGCTGAGATCGGAGAGCAGCATCAGCGCCTCGACCCGGGCGCGCTCGTTGCCGGTCCGATCCGCCAGGTCAAGCACCAGATCGAGCCGGCGGCCCGCCTCTGCCAGTCGGCTCTGCCGCAGCAGTACCTCGGCGAGCGCGGTCTGGGTGACCACCTCCAGTCGGCCGTCCGCCAGTCCCTGGACGATGTCGAGGCCGAGGTGGAGCACCTCCTCGGCCTCCGCGTAGCGTCCCGCGTCACCGTGCACGCGGCCGAGCGTGGTGAGCGAAGCGGCCTCCTCGTGCCGGGCGCCGATCGTCCGGCCGACGCGCACCGCCTCCTCCGCTGCCGTCCGCGCCTCGTCGAGCCGGCCGAGCTCCCGGGCCACCAGCGCGAGGTTCTCGCTGGCCACGGCGGCGCCCAGATGTTGGCCGGTCGCCCGCAGCAACCCCATCGCCAGTTCGCCGTGCCGTGCGGCCGCGGCCAGCTCGCCCACCTCCTCGCAGGCGGCCGCCAGGTTTGCCAGGGTGCCGGCCTCGGCTCGGCGGTCGCCGATCTCCCGATCGATGACGAGAGCCTGCTCGAACCGGCTGATCGCGGCCCGGGGCCGGCCCAGCTGAGCCAGTGCGATACCGATGCTGCAGTGTGCCGCCGAGGCGCCGACCTGCCAATCGGCTCGGGCGGCGAGCGCCGCGACCGCCTCGTACTCGGCGCGGGCGGCGCGCAGATCGCCGGTACGCCAGTTCAGCAGTCCCAGGCTTTGTCGCATCACGGCCTCGCCGCGCAGGTCGCCGTCGCGGCGGGCCGCCTTGAGCCCGGTCCGGGCGATCGACCGCCACTGGCTCAGCGGCGTCCGCATGCGGAGGAAGTCGTACAGGGCGTGGGCGAGTTGCCACGCCATCCGGTCTCGGCCGTCGGCAGCCGCGTGTTCCAGCGCCGCCACCAGGTTCGCCGTTTCCGCACCGAGCCATTCGCGGGCGGGTGCCTGATCGTCGAGCTCAGGGATCCGTACGCCGGTTGGCGGTGGATCCGGCGGCAGCCGTAGCCGCGACGGGCCGTTCAGCGCGGCGCTGGCCCGGGCGACAGCATGCAGGTAGAAGTGCAGCAGCCGGTGCACGGCGGCGGCATTGTCGGCCGCGTCGCCATGTTCGGCGGCGAGCTGCGCTCCGTACTCGAGCAGCAGGTCGTGGCTGACGATCCGGGCTGCCCGGGTGATTCGGATCAGGTGCAATCGGGCGAGGGTGTCGATGAGCGGTTCGAGATCGTCGCAGGGCAGGCCGGTCAACGCCGCGGCCGCGGGTACGGCGAGGCCGGACGGTGCCGGCACCAGTCCGAGCAGCCGGAACACCCGACCCGCTGGGGCCGGGAGCGCCTGGTACGACAGCTCGAACGCGGCCCGGACGGCGGTGCTGTCGTCACCCTCGACCCGCAGCTGCGCGACCCGGCCCCGCGCGATCAGCTCGTCGAGGTGCCTGCGCACGCTCACGTGCGCCCGGTCGGCCAGGCGGGCGCCGGCGATGCGCAGGGCCAGCGGCAGGTGCCCGCAGATTTCGGCCAACTCCCGAGCAGCGGCCGGGTCGGCGTTGATCCGCTCGGCCCCCGCGGTGCCGACGAGCAGTTCCACCGCGTCGGCGGCAGGTAGGACGTCGAGAGTGAGCCGAGCGGCACCGTCCCGGGCGACCAGGCCGCTGAGCCGGTCCCGGCTGGTCACCACCACCAGGCAGTCCGGGCCGCCCGGAATGAGTGGCCGCACCTGGTCGGCGTCGGCGACGTTGTCCAGTACGAGCAGAACGCGCCGACCGGCGAGCGTCGAACGGTACAGCGCGACCTGCGCGTCCGGCTCGGCCGGTATCCGGTCGGCGGTGACGCCCAGCGCGTCCAGCAGCAGCGGCAGCGCCTCACCGGGGGTCCGGCGTGGACGACTGTGGAACCCGCGCATGTCCACGAACAGATGTCCGTCGGGGAAATGGTGGTGGACGTCGTGCGCCCACCGCACCGCCAGGCTGGTCTTCCCTGCCCCCGCTGGGCCGCAGACGACGGCGACCGGTGCCGCCCGCTCCTTCAGCACCTCGTCGAGGAGGGCCAGTTCGCGTCGGCGGCCGACGAAGCCGGGTGTGGCCGCCGGCAGTTGCCGCGGCACCACGCCCGTCGGTTCCCGCACCCGCTGCCCCGCGGGTTCCGCGGCGGGCTCGGCGCCGACGAGCATTGCGCGATAGGCCCGCTGGAGCTCCTCGCCCGGCTCGATGCCGAGCCTCTCGACCAGGTTCTCGCGGACCCGACGGAACAGGGTCAGCGCGTCGACCCGACGGCCGCACCGGTGCAGCGCGATGAGCACAGCCAGCGCCAGACGCTCCCGGGCCGGGTTGTCGGCTATGAGGTCGGACAGATCGTCGACGATGTCACCGTACCGGCCCAGCCGGAGATCGAGGTCGGCTCGCAGCTCAACCGCCGCGAACCGCTCCTCGTTCAGCTGCGGGGCGACGAGTTCGTCCAGCCACGGGCCGGCGACGTCCGCCAACGCCGGCCCCCGCCATCGACGCAGAGCGCGGTCGACCAGCTCACGAGCCTGCTGCGGCTCGCACGTGCGCGCGGACCGCAGTAGATCCCGAAAGTCGTGCAGATCCACCGCGGACCGGTCGACGGCGAGCCGATAGCCGGTCCCCACCCCCACCAGCTCGGCTGTGCGTGGCGGCGGGTCAACCGAGTTGAGCAGGGCCCGTAGTCGGGAGACGCAGCCCTGTACCGCGTTACGAGCCGATGCGGGCGGTGCCGTGCCCCACAGTGCCGTCACCAGGCGGTCGATGGGAACGATGTTTCCGCACTCCAACGCCAGCATGGCCAGCACGGTGCGTTGCTGCGCGGCCGACGGGCCCAGCCAACGGGTGCCGTGCCACACGCCGACCGGACCCAGCAGCCGGATCTGCAGGCCGTCCTCCGCTTGGTCCACGCCCGGTCCGATCCGTAGGAATCCACGACGCTGGAAATGATCTCACCATCGACACGCAGCCGACGGCCCATCGACGCCCACCCCTGAATCAGCCGTCCGTGTCGTCGGTCACGCTCCTGCCGAGGCGTCTCAACGCCCTTCGGGACCTGGAGTCCACAACGGACAAGCCCGGCGCGGTGCGGCCGCCACTTGTCGTGGCTGCTTCGGTCAAGATCTGTTCAAGAACATCGCTGGGACCTGGACCCCTGAATTGTTCTCTTGAAACGGTGATGGGAGTGATCCAGAGCAGCGTCGATGTCCGGAGACACATCGATGCTCCCCATCGTCCGGACGCCATCGTCACCACCTCGGGAGGCACCGTCGTGTCAGGACCATTCGGAGCGCACTGGGGGCGCGCCGGGGGTCGATCAGCAGCACGGTCGAGGCGACCCCCGCGGGGTGGTCGACCGAGCAGCCCCAGTCCGCCGCGGCGTCGCTCCGGACCCGCGGGTTCTCGCTCGATTCGGGCGCCGATACCGGTAGATCGTCCTCAGGGACCAGATCCGAGGAGTACGCATGAATCAGGAAAAGGGACTATCGCGGCGGCAGATCCTCCGCGTTGGTGCCGTGGTGGGATCGACCGTCGCCGTGGTGGCCGTCTCGGGCGAGTCGGCATCGGCCGACCCGGGGACGGATGCGGCACAGGCCGGCTCGCGCGGTGAGCTGGCCCGCGTGTCAGCGGTGGCGGCCGGCGGCGCCGTGGTGGGTACGCCGAAGGTGGCGAACCGCACCGCGATCCGGGCGGCGGAGCGTGTTCCGTTCGCCGGCTTCCCGGACGGGATCGCCCCACGACCGGGTGACCTGGTCACCGTGACCGACCTGTGGCCCGGCCTCGCCGTGGCCGCCGTGCCGGTGGTGCACTGGGTGACCGGAGTGCCGAAGCGCGACGGCAGCGGCTATGCGGTCGCGGGCCAGCGGCTGGCCGCCTCGCCGTTGCTCGACAAGCGGACCGCACGGCGGGTGCGGGTCTGCGTCCTGGACACGGAACTGGCCGACGCCCAGGTCCTCGCGGTCGTCCCGGCCTGAGCTGGTGCCGATGATCGACGCAACGGTGCGGATCGTCGCGGCAGCTGTCCTGCTCTACACCGCGGGTCAGAAGCTCGCCGCGCCCATCGCCTTCCGTCGCACGCTCGTCGCGCTCAGGATGCCGCGTCCGCGCGTGCTGGCACTGCTGGTCAGCGGCGCGGAGCTGGTCACCGCGGTCCTCCTGCTGACCGCACCGCGCGCCTGGGTGACAGCGGGCCTCGTGATCGCGCTCGGCGCGTCGTTCGCAGGTGCGGCGTCGATCGCTCTGGCACGGGGCGCCTCGGTGCGCTGTGCCTGCTTCGGCGGCACGTCCGAGGCGAAGCTGGGTTGGACGCAGCTCGCGCTGCTCCCGATCTGGCTCGCCGTCGCCTGGACGGCGCACCGCGACTCATCGGATCTGCTCGTCGGTCCGGACGCCGTCGCGGTGACGGCGCTGGTGCTGTGCCTGGCGACCGTCGTCCGTCAGCTGTTGCCTCTGGCCCTGCGGAGCTGGAGCTACCTCAAAGTGTTGGAGAGTCAATGGGCTTCCTCTGGGTCGTCGTCGCCGCATTGAGCGTGCTGATGGGGATCTGCGTGTTGGCGCTGATCGACCAATATCAAACCCTCGAACTGATCCGTACGTCCCTCAAGCTCGAAGACAACCCGTCGCCGATCCCGATCCCGATGGACGACTCGATCAGGCCCTCCCTGGTCGGGCTCCCGGCACGGCTCGACGCGCAGCCGCATCTCGCGCTGCTCTTCCTGTCCGTGTCCTGCACGACCTGCCGGTCAATCGCGGAGGGCCTGCGCCGCAAGGACCTGGAACTGGTGTGGATCGTCCTGCAGCAGGCGCATTCCGAGCAGGAGGGCCGCGCCTGGCTCGAAGGACTGAACATACCAATCGACCGGGCGACCATCGACGTCGAGGAAAACGTCGCGCGGGCGATCGGCATCGACACCGTCCCGTCGGTGGTCCTCTACCGCTCGGGTGAGGCCTTCCTGGCCCAGACACTGCCGTCATTCCGGCAACTGCAACCGCTGTTGAACGCCCGCACCGTCCCGTCCCGCCTGCCCGTCGCCAAGGAAGGAACCGTACGGCTATGACCAATCAGATGGAGTGCGTGACACCGACCGAGACGGCGGTGCTCACCGACCGCCGTCGTAGCCGCCGATTCGCGCTCATGGGCGCGGCGTCCGCGGTCGTCGCCGGCCTGGCCACCGTACTGAAGGCATCCCCGGCGGTGGCCGACTGCCTGGGATCGCCCTGCTGCTCGCTGGCCAGCTGCACCCGGTGCCACTACGCGGTCGAACCCGATCGCTACACCTGCCCGTCGGGCTATTACCGCACGTTCTGGACCTGCACCAGCGGCAGCCGCACGTACGGCTGCGGTGAGTGCAGCAAGAGCAAGACCTCGTGCTGGTCCGGTCCGTTCGCCTGCTCGATCTGGTACGTATGGTAGTTCTGTGGACGATCGTGCTCGCCGTGGTGGCGGGCTTCGCCCAGCTCTTCAGCCCTTGAGGCCAATCCTTCATCGGAGTCATCCGCCCCTTCGTGCAAGGGGACTCGTCCCGTCTCGTCCGAAGCGGTCTGCGCTTCGTCGCCGTACTGTCCGTCGCGCACATCGCCATGGCGGGCTTCGTCACCGCGTCGCTGTACCAGGTCGGCACCCTGTTCGCCGGGCGGCTCGATGCCCAGCTCACCGTGGGGCTGTGTCTCGTGGCGGCACTGGTGGCGGCGGCCTTCGACGTACACGCGATCCGGACGGATTCGTACGCCCCCGGGCTGCGCCGACAGACGTCCAAGGAACTGGGCCATCGGGAGAACATCCCGTGGTGGGTTCCGCCGATGATCTGGGGTCTGGACACCGGGCTCATGTGGAGCACGTTCCGGGTGTCGGCGACGACCTGGGTGCTGCTGGTGGCGGCGCTGCTCAACGTCGCTCCGCAGTGGAGTGGTCTGGTGTTCGGTGGCGCGTTCACCGGTCCACTGGTCGTGGCGATTCTCGCCGGTCATGGAAGCGTGAGTGACCTGGGGCGTCCCGGGCCACGGCGGCTGGTGCAGTCCGCGGCGGTCGCCACGGCGTTGCTGCCGGCCATGGTGGTGGTCGTGTCGTCCGTGATCTGAGGTTCGGCCGGGGCCCGACGTGGGCCCCGGCCGAACCGGCGCGACCCCGATGACGGTGCGTCCGCCCGTCCGCCCCCCGCGACTGCTCCGCTACTCCGGCCCCGGCCCGCGACCACGGGTACGGTTTCTGTGCTCGACAGGTACGGGCACCGACGGCATGTCGCCGGGGCGGGAACGTCCGGCCCGGTGGCGACGGAGCGTGGAGGGGAGCGAGGGTGGCGCAGCCGAGAGCACTCGTGGTTCGGGGCGGCTGGGAGGGGCACCAGCCGGTCAAGGCGACGGAGTTGTTCATTCCCTTCCTCGAACGCAGCGGCTATGCCGTACGGGTCGAGGAGTCGACCCAGATCTACGCCGATGCCGCCGAGATGGCCGACACCGACCTGGTCGTGCAGTGCATGACGATGTCGGAGATCACCGCTGACCAGGTGGCGGGCCTGAGCGCCGCGGTCATCGCCGGTACGGGTTTCACCGGCTGGCACGGCGGGATCGTGGACGCGTTCCGCGCGTCGTCGGAGTACCTGCATCTGGTGGGCGGCCAGTTCGCGACCCACCCGGGTAAGGAGCCGTGCGAGCGCCACGGCGGCCCGGAGGACAACTTCCTGCCGCACACGGTGCGCATCACCGACCTCGGCCGGGAGCACCCGATCACCGCGGGGATCGAGGACTTCGACCTGGTCACCGAGCAGTACTGGGTGCTGCACGACGACCTGATCGACATCCTGGCCGTCACCACCCATCCCACGCAGGCGTGGCATCCATGGCACCGGCCGGTCACCTCGCCGGCGATCTGGACGCGACGCTGGGGTGCCGGGCGCATCGTCGTGACGACACCGGGGCACAGCCTCGACGTGCTGGAGGACGCGAACGTCCGTACCGTCATCGAGAGGGGGATGGTGTGGGCGACCCGCACCGCGTCGGCATCGTAGGTCTCGGGGTCATCTCCCGTGCGTACCTCGACACCCTCGCGAACCACCCCGCGGTGAGCATCGTCGCGCTGGCCGACCTCGACGCCTCCCGGTCGGCCGCGGTCGCGGCCACGATCCCCGGCAGCGAGGCGTTGAGCGTCGAGGGTCTGCTCGCCCGTCCGGAGGTGCAGACGGTTCTCAATCTCACGATCCCCGCGGCGCACGCCGAGATCTCACTCGGCGCGATCGAGGCGGGCAGGAACGTGTACGTCGAGAAGCCGCTGGCCGTGACGTTTCCGGACGGCCGCTCGATCATCGAACGGGCCTCCTCGGCTGGCGTCCACGTCGGGTGCGCGCCGGACACCGTCCTCGGCACAGGTACGCAGACGGCACGGGCGGCGATCGACGGCGGGCTCATCGGACGCCCGCTGTCGGCGACGGCCGTCATGGTCACACCGGGACACGAGCGCTGGCATCCCCACCCCGACTTCTACTACGCCCCGGGCGGCGGCCCGTTGCTGGACATGGGGCCGTACTACATCTCAGCGCTCGTCCACCTGCTGGGGCCGGTTCGCGCGGTCGTCGGAGCCGCCAGCCGCCTGCGCGCCGAGCGTGTCATCGGCTCGGGCCCGCGAAACGGCCAGCGCGTCCCGGCGGAGGTGGACACCCACGTGACCGGTGTGCTTGAGCATGCCAACGGTGCTCTCTCCACCATCACCACGAGCTTCGACGGCGTCGCGACGACGGCCGCGCCGATCGAGGTGCACGGGGAGACCGGCACGCTCGCCGTACCCGATCCGAACATGTTCGACGGGGACGTTCGCGTCTTTCCGCTGGGCGGCACCGAATGGCGCGTTCTTGAACCACTGGCCGGTTACGTCGAGGGCTCCCGCGGCATCGGGCTGATCGACCTGGTCACCGCCGACGGCCAGCGCCCGCCCCGCGCCGGCGGCGACGTCGCGCTGCACGTACTCGAAACGATGACCTCGCTGCTCGCCTCGGCGGCCGAGGGCCGGCGGGTCGAGCTGACGACTGTGGCGCAGCGGCCGGCACCGGTTCCGCTCACTCCGGTCAACGACTGGAAGAAGTGACCCGGTGCGGGCCGGCGGCTCTCCGCCGGCCCGCACCGTTGGTCAGAGCACGGTCCGCCGCCGTCAGGGGGCCCAGGGGGCGGCGATGTTCCAGGTGCTGTCGGCGGCCCAGAGGGTGGGCCGGTTGTAGGCGTCACCGCCCGTGCCGTTGCTGAGCCAGACCTCCGAGTTGTAGTGCCGGAGGTACTTCCCGCGGAAGTTGTACGACTCCAGCGAGACGCCGCTTCCGGTCAGCCCCACCCGGGCGCACCAGGTGGCGTCGGCCCGCAGGAGCGCTGACCCGTCGTTCGGCGAGTTGCGGACCCGGGAGTCCTGGTGCCGCAGGTACTGACCGGGATAGTTGACCGACTCGAAGGAGTAGCAGGCGCCGTCGGCCAGGCCGGGCCGGATGGTGTACGTCGCGTCGTTCTTGAGCAGCGCCGAGCTGCCCGCGTCGACCACCTCGGTGTACGCCAGGCTGTTCTGGTGCCGCAGGTACCGGTTGGTGTAGCCGGGGGTGGTCACCTGCAGTGAACGCCGGGTGTTGACCGGCAGGGCGACGGGGGCGGAGCTGCCGATCGTCCGGGAGGCGTTGACGAGGGCGGTGTTGGCCGCGCGGACGCGGGCCTGGTCCATCTTGACCACCTGCCGGTCGTAGGTGAGGAAGCCGTTCAACTCCCCCTCCTGGTCAGCGATCTCGGTGTAGATCGAGGCGCTGAGTCCCTTGCCGAGCATCAGGTTCTGCGCACCCTCCACCAGCCCCACGTACCGGTCGGTGAGCGCAGCGGAGGTGGGTTGCCACTCGTAGGCGAAGAACTGCCCGTTCGGGCTGTACTCGTGGCCCGGGGTGCGCAGGCCCAGGCCGCCGAACTCGCCGAGCACCGCGATCCGGCCGCTCGATGGCGAGGGTGAGTCCGGACCCAGGTAGACGTGCCAGTCGTCGATGTCGCCGTTGCCGGGGTCACCGAGGGACTGGCAGCAGTTGTGCCCGCTGTGCGGGTTGACCAGCCGGGTGGGGTCCTGATTCTTGATGTTCTGCGCCACGCGGCGGGTGTCGGCCAGGGCGCGCTCGCCCCAGCCCTCGTTGTAGGGCGTGTAGGCGACGACCGCGGGGGAGCTGCGGTGCTCGTCGACGATCTCGCGTGCCTCGCTCTCGAACTGCGCCTGCTGGGCATCGGTGGGGTCGATGTTCTGCGCGGTCAGCGACGGGATGTCCTGCCAGACCAGCAGGCCGAGCCGGTCGGCGTGGTAGAACCAGCGCTGCGGTTCGACCTTGATGTGCTTGCGCACCATGTTGAAGCCCAGGTCCTTGTGCTTCTGCAGGTCGAAGGCGAGAGCGGCGTCGGTCGGCGCGGTGTACAGGCCGTCCGGCCAGAAGCCCTGGTCGAGGGTGCCGACCTGGAAGACGAACTGGCCGTTGAGCTTCGGTCGCAGCACCCCGTTGACCATGCCGGTGGTGATCTCCCGCATGCCGAAGTAGTGGACGGTCTGGTCGACCGTCGCGCCGCCGGCGTTGCGTAGGCGTACCCGCAGGTTGTAGAGGAACGGGTCGTCGGGTGACCAGCGGCGGGCGTTCGGCACCGGGACGCTGAAGTCGGTGAAGCCGCCGGTGGCGGAGCCGACAACCGTAGCGCCGTCGAGCGCCTCGGCGAGCACGCTGTGCCCGCTCACGTCGCCCCGGGTGAAGACCCGGATCCGCAGGGTGTTGGTGCCCAGGTTCGGGTAGACGTCCACGCTGCTGATCGACGCCGCGGGCACCGGCTCCATCCACACCGTCTGCCAGATTCCGGAGCTGGGCGTGTAGAAGATCCCGCCGGGCTGCTTGGTCTGCTTGCCGATCGGGGGCAGGCTGCCGTTCTGCCGGGTGTCGGTCGGGTCCCACACCTTCACCACGATCTCGTTCACGCCGCCGTTGAGCTGCGGGGTCACGTCGAAGGTGAAGGCGTCGTAGCCGCCGGTGTGCGCGCCGACCCGTACGCCGTTGACCCAGACCGTGCTCTGCCAGTCCACGGCGCCGAAGTGCAGCAGGGTCCGCCGGCCGGACCAGTTCGGCGGGACGGTGACGGTGCGTCGGTAGAACAGGTAGTTGCGGTTGTCGTTGGCGGCCCGCTGGACACCGGAGAGGGCGCTCTCCACGGGAAACGGCACGTTGACCCGCTCGGGCAGGTCGGTGTTGAACTGCGGGGCGTCGTCGGTGCCGGACTGGCGCAGCTGCCACTCCCCGTTGAGGTTGAGCCAGTCCGGTCGGGTCATCTGCGGTCGCGGGTACTCCGGCAGGGGCGTCCCGGCCAGCGCCTGGCTGGTCCACGGGGTGGTCAGTGGCGGCGTCTTGGCCGGTGCGGCCCGCACCGGTCGGGTCGGTGCGGCGAACACGCCGACGACGAGGGCGAGGATGAGCAGTAGGGGCAGGGCGGGGCGGGCGGGGACCTGACGTGTCATGCCGTCTCCGAGGGGCGGGTCGCCGCGGGCCGTACAGCTGAGCCCGCAGCGCGCGGGCGGTGGGCATCGGGTGGCTTCTCGAACGCGGACGGCGGATGTCGGCGGGATTTCCACCCACAGGCGATGGTGATCTGATCGACATCCATCACCACCCGTACAACGTTATAGAGGCACCCTGGACTCTCAGTCAATTGCTGATCGTCAATGCTCGCGGTTTCGATCCCGATCGTCGTACCTCGGCCACGGCGACCGCCCCGGCTCCGAGCCGGGGCGGTCGGTCGCGGTGCGCCCCCGTGGCGCGCCCCGCGCGTCCTCAGTGGTTGTTGTTGAGCCAGATGCAGGAGTTGTCGCTGCCCGTCCACCGCCAGCAGAGGTGGTCGCGGGTCTGTGGCCCGTACTCGCCGTCGGCGGAGATTCTGAGGTCGGCCTGGACGCTGCGCAACGCGCTCTGGGTGTAGCCGCCGAAGTCGTTGTCGACTCCGTTGGGGCCGAGGTACCTCCCGTAGATCCCCGTCAACGTCCGCTGGAGTTCACCGACGCCGGAGCTGTGGTCGCCGCGGATCAGCAGGCAGTTGAAGTTGATGGTGCTGCTGACGTACGCCGGGATCCAGGCCGTCGCCCCGCGGGCGCCGGACCAGGTGGAGGTGTAGACGCCCGCGCCGTTGCAGTGCGGCAGGGCGGCCTGGGCGGGCGAGGAGATCGCCACCGCGCCGCCCACGGTGGTGACGGCGAGCATGGCGGCGAGGCCGAGGCGAGAAAGACGTCGGAGCATGGGAACCCCCAGGTCGAGGTGTGGGTCGCACGCGCAACGCTGCGGTGCGCGGCTTGCCTCACCATCGTTTCGTCCGCGGCAGTGCCCGGACAGGAGCCGGACCGGAGATTGACCGGCACTTCGGGCCCCTCAGCGCAGCGAGGCGAGCTTGGCCTCGATCGCGCCGGTGTCGGCCTCCCGCAGCGACACGAGGATGTCCAGCGCCTGCTGCCAGGCCACGCGGGCCGAACCGGCGTCGCCTGCGGCCAGGTGAGCGTCGCCGAGGCTCACCAACGCGTCCGCCTCCAACCGTCGATGACCGATCTCGCGACGCAGACGGACGGCGTGCTGGTGGCAGGTGACCGCCTCCGTGAAGGCGTCGAGCTGCAGGTGGGCGTGCCCGAGACTGGCCCACGTGATCGCCTGGCCGAGGACGTTGTCGACCGACGTGAAGAGGGTCAGTGCCTGCTCGCAGCTCTCGATCGCGGCGTGGTGGTCACCGAGCTGGCTGTGGGACCAGCCGACCGCGTTCAGCGCGAAGGCCTGGCCGGTGACGTGTCCGGCCTGCCGGTGCAGGCGCAGCGCCTCCAGGGCGTGGGCGAGGGCCTGCTCGGGCTGCCCGGTCCGGTCGCAGATCCACCCGAGGTTGAGTTCGACCCGGGCCTGCCCGGCAAGGTCGCCCAGCCGCCGGTACCTGTCGTACGCCAGCTCCAGGTGGCGCTGCGCGTCGGCGTACTGCGCAAGCGCGATGTCGGCGAAGCCGAGCACCCCGTGGGCGTACGCCTCGGCCCGGTCGTCGGCCAGCCGGACGGCCGCCGACAGCGCCGTCCGCAGGCTGCTGGTCCAGTCCTGGAAGTAGCCGCGCTGGTTGAGGTAGGTGGTGATCGCCCAGGCGAGGTGACACGTGTGGCGGTCGAACCCGTGGCTGGCCGCCAGCCGCAGGGCCGAGAGCAGCACCGGGTGCTCGTCGGTGAACCACCACAGGGCCGCGTCGCGATCGGCCAGCGCCACCGGCGCGACCCCGGGCCCCGGTGGGTCGATCGGCAGCCGGTCCCGCTGCGGATAGACCAGCTCGTCGGCGGCGTACGCGACCAGGAGGTAGTGGTCGAGCAGGCGGGACCGGGCGGCGTGACGGCTCGCGTCGCTGTCCTCCGCCGCCGTCAGCTCAGCGGCGTACGCGCGCAGCAGATCGTGGTACGTGTACCGCCCGGGACGGTGTTCGGTGAGCAGGTGTGCCCGAGTCAGCTCGGCCAGGTGGCGGTGGGCCTGCGCGAGCGTGATCCCCGCGAGGCTGGCCGCCGCCGCGACGGCGAAGTCCGGGCCCGGATGGACGCTCAGCAGACGGAACAGCCGGGCGGTGGGCCCCTCGAGGGTCCGGTACGACCACGACATGACCAGCCGCAGGTCGGTGACCGGTTCGCCGCCGTCGAAGGCATCCAGGCGCCCGGCCACCGGGCGCAGACTCGCCGCCAGGTCCATCAGGCGGAACCCACTGTGGATGGCCGCCCGGGCGGCGACGACGGACAGCGCCAGGGGCAGCCCGGCGGAGGCGCTGACGATGGCGTCGACGGCCTCGGGCTCGGCGGTGACGCGTTCCGCGCCGAGGCGTCGGGTCAGCAGTTCACGGGAGTCGGCCCCGGACATGACGTCCAGGGTGATCGGATCAGCGCCGTTCACGCTGACCAGGCCCAGGAACTGTTCCCGACTGGTGACGAGGACGAAGCAGCCCGGCGCGCCCGGCAGCAGCGGGCGTACCTGGTCGGCGTCGCCGGCGTTGTCGAGGACGACAAGCACCCGCCGGCCGCCCAGCAGACTGCGATATCGAGCGACCTGCTCATCCAGTGCGGTCGGCGGACGGGCGCCCGGTCCCGCGAGCGCGTTGACGAATCCGGCGAGCGCGGTGCTCGGGCTGACCGGGACGCCGCCCGGGTCGAAGCCGCGCAGGTTGACGTAGAGCTGGCCGTCGGGAAAGTGCGCGGCGACGCGATGAGCCCAGTGCACCGCGAGCGCGGTCTTGCCCACCCCGGCGGTGCCGGAGACGATCGCGAGACCCATCGCGGTCGGCTGATCCGCCGCTCGGACCAGGATCCCGTCGAGGCGGGCCAGCGCGTCGGCGCGACCGACGAAGCCGAAGCCGTCCGCGGGCAGCTGCGCCGGAACACCGTTCGAGGCGACGGGCGTCGGTGCCCCGGCGAGGAACCGGTCCCGCTTCGCCCCCTGCAGGCCGAAGGCGTCGGCCAGCAACAGCATCGTCGCGGGTCGCGGCCGCGCGATCCGCCCCGCCTCCAGATCCCGGAGATGCCGAACCGACAGCCCTGTCTTCGCGGCCAGATCCTCCTGCGTCAGCGCGCTGTGACGCCGAAGCTCCTGTACGGCCTCCCCGAACACGGGGATCACGGTATAGGCGGCGGTCACTGCGGACAATCGGGCACACGACGCAAGAGAACCGTCAGTGGTGACAGCGGAGGAACTACTGCGGTCCGGCTACGGCGTAACCGCGGGGCTGGCCGGGGGACGGGCCATGGTCGGGGCGGACCCGCCACTGTGGCGCAGCCGCGTGTCCACGGCGAGCAGCGTGAGGGCGGCCAGCGTCAGCAATCCACCGATGAGTGCCAGCGGGCGTGCCCCCGAGGTGGGCAGGAGGGCGCCGCCGAGCAGCGATCCGCCGGCGATGCCGGCCGTCAGATGGTGATGACGACCTTTGCCCGCGCGTGCTCGCCTTCGAGATACCGGATGGCCGCGGGCACCTCGTGGAGGGGATACGTACGGTCGATGACCGGGGTGAGACGGCCGGCCTCGACGTGGCCGCGGAGCGTGTCGAGGTGTTGCCGGCCCGGTGTCGTCGTGAGCGTGACGATGCGGTGTCGGACCAGCGGGGCCAGCAGCCGTCCGCGCGCGATCAGCCTGACCGGTCCGAGGAGGCTGCCGCCGTCGTACACGCCGCCACCGGAGAGCACCAGCGTCCCGGTCGGTGTCAGCGCCCGCCGCAGCTCGCTGAGTGAGCGGTTGCCGACCAGGTCGAACACGACGTCGTGGCGGTCTGTGCCGCGGGTGAAGTCGTCGCGGTGGTAGTCGACGACGTGGTCGGCGCCGAGTGAGCGGACCAGGTCGACGTTGCGGGTGCTGCACACCCCGGTCACGGTGGCGCCGAGCGCCTTGGCCAGTTGCACGGCGAGAGTGCCGACGCCGCCCGAGGCGCCGTTGATGAGGACGCGGTGGCCGGGCTCGACGCCCCCGGCGTCGCGCAGCCCCATGAGCGCCGTGATGCCAGCCAGCGGCAGGGCCGCCGCCTGCTGCGGGGTCAGGTTCGCCGGCATCGCCGCGACCAACGTCTCGGGCACGCACACGTACTCGGCGAACGCCCCGTTGGCCTCGCCGAGGTCGCCGAACACCGCGTCGCCCGGCCGTACCTGCCGGACGTCGGCACCGACGGCCTCGACCCGGCCCGCGAAGTCGCGGCCACGGATGCGCGCCCGGGGCCGCGTCCGGCCCATCGCCAACCGCGCCATCCGGGGATCACCCCGCATGGCATGCCAGTCGTACGCGTTGAGCGAGGCCGCCTCGACCCGTACGAGCACCTCGTCGGGGGCGGGCGTCGGCGTGGCGACCTCGGCGAGCGCGAGGGTTTCCGGTGGGCCGTATCGGTCCTGAACGATCGCCTTCATGATCCCTCCCGAGGGTGTACGGCGTACACTGACGGTAGGTGTACGCCGTACACCTGTCAAGGCGGTTATGGTTCAACAACCGCCGGACAGGACGAGGACGAGATGGCTGAGCAGGCTGAGACGCTGCGCCGGACGCCGCTGAGCAGGGATCGCGTCCTGCGTGCCGCCGTGGCGCTCGCCGACGAGGCCGGCATCGAATCGCTCAGCATGCGCAACCTCGCCCAGGATCTGGGCGTCGTGCCGATGGCGCTCTACAAGCACGTGGCCAACAAGGACGAACTCCTCGACGGCATGATCGACGTGATCGTCAGCCAGATCGACCCGCCCGCGTCCGACACCCACTGGAAGGACGCCATCCGCCGGCGCATCCTCTCGGCGCGGGAGGTGCTGCGCCGGCACCCCTGGGCGCCGCTCGCGATCGAGTCCCGGAGCATGGCGACGCCGGCCGTCCTCGCCTATCTCGACTCGGTGGTCGCGACCTTCAAGGCCGGCGGGTTCTCCGCCAACCTCGCCCACCACGTGATGCACACGATGGGCAGCCGGGTGCTGGGCTTCAGCCAGGAACTGTTCGACGCCTCCCGCCAGGCCGGTCGGTCCGGAGCCACCAGCCCCGAGCCGCCCGCCGCCCTACCGCCGGAGTTCGCCGCCCAGTTCCCGCACCTGGCGGAGATCGCCGGGGCGGCGTCCCACGACGACCAGTCGGTCGTGGGGCAGGGCTGCGATGACCAGTTCGAGTTCGAGTTCGCTTTGGACCTGCTGCTCGACGGCATCGAACGGCTGCACCAGCAGGGCTGGACATCGCCGCGGCGGGCCCGGTAGGGCGAGGGCCCGCACCGTCGGCTCGGCGGGGTTGCGGGCGGCCCTGATTCTTCACTCCGATGTCACCACGCGACCCCCCGGGTGACGTGTCCGTGTCCGTCGGCCGGAGTTGGCTGTCAGCCGTCGCACTTGCCTTGACCAGGAGCTGATCCGCGTGCCTTCCTCCCGTCGTACCTTCCTCGCTGGCGGCGCCGCCGCCGGTGTGGGCCTTGCCGTCGCCGGTGGCCTGCCGTCCCTGGCGCAGGCCAGCCCCGGTCGGCCGCACTCGCAGGGCTTGGGTGGTCCCGTGCCCTTCCCGCCGCTCGTGGACGACCCCAGGGGGATCCTGGCCCTGCCCGCGGGCTTCAGCTACACCGTGGTCACCCGGACCGGCGTCACCCGACTCGACCGCGGCCAGGGCACGACCCCGTCGGCCCACGACGGCATGGCCGTCTACGACGCCGGCCACGGCCGCTACACCCTGATCCAGAACCACGAGATCGACCCCGGCGCCGAGTTCGGCGTGCCGCACGTCAAGGGAACGGTCTACGACTCGGGCGCCGTCGACGCCGGTGGCTGCACCGTCATCACGACGGACCGTGCGGGCCGCAACCTGGGCGAGTTCGTCGCCCTCTCCGGCACCGTCTCCAACTGCGCCGGCGGGCCGACCCCGTGGGGGACCTGGCTGACCTGCGAGGAGACCGAGGACCGGGCCGGCGATGAGTGGGAGGAGGGCGGCCGCACCGGCGCCTTCCAGAAGGACCACGGGTACGTCTTCGAGGTCTGGGCCGACGGCAGCGCGGACCCGCGGCCGATCAAGTGCCTGGGCCGCTACTCCCACGAGGCCCTGGCGGTCGACAAGGACCGGACCCACGTCTACCTCTCCGAGGACGCGGACGAGCCCAACGGCCTCTTCTACCGCTGGACCGCCCCGGCCGGGGTCAAGCTGGGCCCCGGCGTGCTGACCCGCCTCGCGCCGAACGCCGGCGTCCTCGCCGCGATGCAGATCATCATGGACGACGGCTCCGTCCTGCCGGACGTCGCCTACCTGACCTCCGCGCAGCTGGGCCGCCCCTTCCCGGTGCGGTGGATCGAGGTGCCGGACCGCGACGCGCGCACCACGTCCGTACGCGAGCAGTTCGCCGACGGCCAGGTCACCCGGGGACGCAAGTTCGAGGGCGTGTGGGCCACCGACGAGGGCGCGTACGTGGTCAACTCGTACGCCTGGGACGACGGTGACCTGCCGGCCGACGCCGCGCCGCACGACGGCATGGTCTGGTTCTACAACTACCGGACCCACACCATCCAGCTGGTGACCTACTTCCCGCACCAGACCGCCTCCGAGGAGGGCACGCCGGTCAAGTACACCGACCTCACCTTCGACGGCCCGGACAACGTGACAGTCACCCCGTGGGGAAGCCTGGTGCTCGCCGAGGACGGCGCTGGCGCCTCCCACGTGCTCAGCACGGTTCCGGGCGGGCCGACGTACGCGATCGCCCGCAACCAGCTCAACGATTCGGAATTCTGCGGGCCGACCTTCACCGCCGACGGCAAGGTGCTCTTCGTCAACATGCAGGACCCCGGCCTCACCCTGGCCATCACCGGCCCGTGGGAGAAGTATCTGGGCTGACCTGCGAGGCCTGCACGGTTTCCTGCTCACGGGCGCTTGACCGGCGGCGGGGCCGCAGGTCGTCGACAATGAAAGGGTGGGCCCCGCCTTCGTCCTGCACCACCACCGCAAACCCCGACCGCACTTCGACCTGCGGCTCGAGGAGGACGGTGTGCTGCGCTCGTGGGCGGTTCCCCGTGGTCTGCCGGACAGTCCCGGCGACAACCGGCTCGCGATCGCGGTGCCCGATCACCACCTTGATCACCTCACCTACGAGGATGCCGACAAGTCGATTGCCGACATCGGCACGTGGGAGGAGCACGACCGCACCGACCGCCGGATGCTGTTCACGCTGCACGGGCGTACCGGCCGCCGGCGGTACGCGCTCATCTGCACCGGCGAGAGGTGGCTGCTCCACCTGACGAAGGAGCAGCCACCCGGCTGAGGCTCGCGCGGGTCGCGTGGCCGGGCCCATCAGCGTGCTCGCCCACGTCGAGCGGCCTCGGGCCAGGCGTCGCTACCGAGAGTGACGGTGGCTCCGGTGGCGCTGACCTCTCCGATTTCGATTGAGTGACGTCACTGTTAACCCAGCGATCACCGGGGTCCGGGTTCCGCCCGATCGAGGGGCCAGGAACGAGCACGTCGGTGAGCGGACGAACGCGCTGCCTCACCGATCCAATCGGAATAGTCCCAGGTCAGGGGCTCGTCAAGCCGCAACAGCGCCGACGAGGTTCGCGGGCGGCCTCGGGTGCGGGCCGGTGCGCGGTGATCCGCGGAGCCGGTGCCATGGGCCCTGACTAATGTCATGAGTACCGATGCGCCCTGCATCGAAGTCAGTGACTAAGCGCACTGGGACCCACCGCCTCCCGTCGACGAAACTCGATTCAACGCCGGAACAACAGCCGGCCGAGTTCGAGAGGAGGCGGGACGGTGGACGAACGCTACGACAGCTACTGCGCGGCGGATCGGCTGTTCTACGACTCGCTCGGCAGCGCCGTCGCGCAGCCCGTCTTCCCGGCCGCCGAGCGCCCCATCCCGACCGGCTGGCGCCGCGAGCCGCTCGACGACTGGCTGATCTACGCGCCGGACGGCGGCTCGCTGCCGCAGCAGGGCTGGAAGATCCACGTGTCGGCGGGCCTGGCGAACGCCGAGCGGGTGCTGGACGCCGTCTGGAACTACTGCGTCCCCCGCGGCCTGTCCTTCAAGTTCCTCCGCGGGCCCCGCACGCTGCTGCTGCGCAACTCCAAGTACGCCGCGCGGGCCGCCAGCGGCAAGTTCATCACGGTCTACCCGCGCGACGACGCGGAGCTGGAGCTGGTCTGCAAGGAGCTCGACGAGCTGCTCACCGGCGAGACCGGCCCGTACATCCTCAGCGATCTCCGCTACGGCGACGGCCCGGTCCACGTGCGCTACGGCGGCTTCGCCGCCCGCTACTGCCACTCGCCCGACGGTCAGGTGGTGCCGGCGATCGAGGACGACAACGGCACGCTGGTGCCGGATCGCCGTGAGCCGGTCTTCCATGTACCGGACTGGGTCACCCTGCCCGACTTCCTCGGCCCGCACCTGGCCGCCCGCAACGACACCAGCACCAACCAGGTGCCGTACCGGATCGAGAAGGTGATCCACTTCTCCAACGGCGGTGGGCTGTACGTGGGCCGGGATCTGCGTACCGACACCCAGGTGGTGCTGAAGGAGGCCCGACCGCACGCCGGCCTGGACGCGGACGGCACCGACGCCGTCGCCCGGCTGGCCCGCGAGGCCGAGGCCCTGCGGCAACTGGCCGACCTGCCGCAGGTGCCGCGGGTGCACGACGAGTTCGCCCTCGGCGAGCACCGGTTCCTCGCGCTCGAGTTCATCGAGGGTCGGCCGCTGAACAAGGTGCTGGTCGACCGGTACCCGCTGATCGACGCCGACGCGACCGACGACGACCGGGCGGAGTACGCCCGCTGGGCCCGGCACATCCACGAGCAGGTCGAGTCCCTCGTCGCGGCGATCCACGAGCGCGGCCTGGTCTACGGGGACCTGCACCTGTTCAACATCATGATCCGGCCGGACGACCGGGTCGCCCTGGTCGACTTCGAGGTGGCCGCCCCGATCGCCGGGCACCGCCGGCCCGGGCTGCGCAACCAGGGCTTCGCGGCGCCGCGGGACCGAACCGGGCCGGCCGTCGACCGGTACGCCCTGGCGTGCCTGCGGTTGGCGCTGTTCCTCCCACTGACCCAGCTGGTGCGGCTCGCGCCGGCGAAGGCGGCTCACCTGGCCGACATCATCGCCGCGAACTTCCCGGTGCCGAGGTCCTTCCTCGACCCGGCCGTCGAGGAGATCACCGGTGGCCCCCGGGTCACCGCCGACCCGCACGGGGGTCTCGGCGCGGCTGACTGGCCCACCACGAGGGACCGACTGACCACGGCGACCCTGGCGAGCGCCACCCCCGAGCGCGACGACCGGCTCTTCCCCGGCGACATCGAGCAGTTCCGCAGCGGCGGCCTCAACCTCGCCCACGGGGCGGCCGGAGTGCTGTACGCGCTCGACAGGAGCGGCGCCGGGCGGTGGCCCGAGCACGAGGACTGGCTGGTGCGGCGGGCGACAGCGCCACCGTCCGGCACCCGCTGCGGCTTCTACGACGGCCTGCACGGCGTGGCGTACGCCCTCGATCACCTCGGACGCCGCCAGGACGCGCTGGACGTGCTCGACATCTGCCTGCGCGAGCCCCTGGACGGGCTCGACCACAGCCTGGCGAGCGGGTTGTCCGGGATCGCGCTCAACCTGGCCGAGCTGGCCGGGCGCACCGGGGAGGCGTCGTTGCGCGACGCCGCCTGGCGGGCCGCCGAGCGGGTGATCGGGCAACTGGCCGACGACCCCGGCCCGGACGTCAGCGGCGGACGCAATCCGTACGCCGGGCTGCTGCGCGGCCGGACCGGACCGGCGCTGATGTTGCTGCGGCTCTACGAGCTCAGCGGTGACGACGAACTGCTGGGACACGCCGCCACGGCACTGCGCCAGGATCTGCGCCGGTGTGTGCTGCGGCCGGACGGCGCCCTGGAGGTCAACGAGGGCTGGCGGACGATGCCGTACCTGGCGCACGGCAGCGTCGGTATCGGGCTGGTCCTCGATGCGTACCTGCGCCACCGGGCCGACGACCGGTTCGCCGAGGCCAGCGCGGGGATCCGCCGCGCGGCGCGGTCACCGTTCTACGCACAGTCCGGGCTCTTCGCCGGCCGTGCCGGCATCATCGCCTACCTCGCCGCCTCGGCCCACGATGCCGACCGCAGGGAACTCGCCGCACAGGTGGACCGGCTGGCCTGGCACGCGCTGCCGTACCGGGACGGGACCGCGTTCCCCGGCGAGCAGTTGCTGCGGCTCTCCATGGACTTCGGCACCGGCACCGCCGGCGTGCTCCACGCGCTGGCCTGTGCGCGACACGACGAGCCGCCGGTGCTGCCCTTCCTCGCGCCCCTGTCGGGCGCGCAGAGACTCCCTCGCGACAGCGGGGGCGACCGGATCGACGAACGGATGGAAGGGAGGTGAACGACATGGCGCTTCTGGACCTCCAGGGCCTGGAGATGGCTCCGGCCGACCGCACGGGTGGCGGTAGCCGGGCGAGCCTGCTGCTCTGCGGCGACAGCTCGCTCTCCGTCACGACCTGCAACTGATCCATCGCAGAACGCGGTCGCCCTGGGCGGGCAGACGTGCCCACCCAGGGCGACCGCGTAGCACTGGGAGGACCGATGCCGACGTTCGAGGCGGGGGACCGGCTGCTGAGGCGGACGGTTCTGGCCGGCGGCGGCTGGACCGGTGGACTCGCGGCGGTCGCGCTGCTCGGCGCGGCCGCTGAACTGTTGCTGCCCGCGGCCCTCGGCCGTGCCGTCGACGCCGCCCTCGCCGGCGGCTCCGGCTGGTGGCCGGTGTCCGCCGGTGCCCTGGTCGTCGTCCTCGTCTGCGTCGACACCCTCACCGACCTGGCCAGCGGATTCGGTGCGGCACGCGCCACCGCCGGGCTGCGCCAGCGCCTGCTGCGTCACCTGTTCGCCGTGGATGTGCGCACCACCCGCCGCTATCCGGTGGGTGATCTCGTCGGCCGGTTGGTCGGCCAGGCCGCCGACGCGGGACAGGCCGGCAACGCAGTCGTCCTAGCCATCGTGGCGGTGCTTCCACCACTCGGCAGCGTCGTCGCGCTCGCCATCATGGAACCGGTCCTGGGGATCACCCTGCTCGCCGGCCTCGGCCTGCTCGCCGTCCTCATGCGCGCCTTCGTGGCCGACGCCTCGGCCGCGACCGCCGGATACCAGCGGGTGCTCGGGGCCATCGCCGGCCGACTGCTGGAGTCGCTGACCGGTGCCCGGACCATCGCCGCCGCCGCCACCGTCCACCGTGAGGAGGAGCGGGTGCTGGCGGCCCTGCCGGAGCTGGGCCTGCACGGCCGGCGCGCGTGGGAACTGCTGGCCCGGGCGAGTGCGCGTACCTCCGCCGTGGCGCCGCTGCTGCAGCTGAGCGTCATCGCGGTCGGCGGGTACGCCCTGACCGCGGGCTGGCTCACGCCAGGCCAACTGGTCGCCGCCGTCCGGTACGCGGCCATGGGCGCCGGACTCGGTGGGGTGCTCGCCACCCTGAACCACCTGGTCCGCAGCCGCGCCGGGGCACACCGGGTCGCCGAGCTGCTGGAACAGCCCGCCGCACCAGCGGGCGGGCGACCACTTCCACCCGGCGGCGGGGCCCTGCGACTGCACCGGGTACGCGTGCACGCCGACGACGGCCGGCCCATCCTGGACGGCATCGACCTGGACGTACCGGCCGGCGCGATCGTGGCCGTCGTCGGAGCGTCCGGTGCCGGCAAGTCGACCCTGGCCGCCGTGGCGGGACGGCTGCACGACCCCGACGGCGGTGAGGTGCTACTGGACGGTGTGCCGCTGCGCGACCTCGACGGGGCGGCGCTGCGCCGAGCCGTCGGCTATGCGTTCGACCAGCCGGTGCTGATCGGCGCGACCGTCCACGACGCGATCGGCCTGGCGCTGCCGGTCGAGTCCGCGACGCCGCCGGCCGACGGGAGCCCGGCCACGCCGGCGGTCCTTCGGGGGGCCCGCAGGGCGGCGGTCGCCGACGTGATCGACCGTCTGCCCGACGGCTATCGCACCCCACTGGCGGACACACCGCTCTCCGGAGGCGAGACCCAACGCCTCGGCCTGGCCCGCGCATTCGCCGCCGAGCGGCTGCTCATCCTGGACGACGCGATGTCCAGCCTGGACACCGCGACCGAGCACCGGATCACCGAGGCGGTTCTCGGACGCGGCGGCGAGCGCACCCGACTGGTGGTCACCCACCGGACCGCTGCCGCCGCCGCGGCCGACCTCGTCGCCTGGCTGGACGGCGGTCGGCTGCGCGGCCTCGCGCCGCACCGGCGACTCTGGGCCGACCCGGACTACCGCGCTCTCTTCCAGCCGGCCGGCGGTGGGCCGTGAGCCGTCCCAGCGTACGACGGGTGACCTGGCGGGCGCTGCGGGCCCGCCGGCGTGACCTCGCCCGGCTCTGCGGCTGGTCGCTCGTCGAGTCGCTGCCCGCGCTGCTCGCCGGCCTGCTGGTCGCCCGGGCCGTCGACGACGGTTTCCTGGCCGGGCGGCTCCTCAACGGCCTGGCGTGGCTGGGGGTACTCGCCGTGACCGTGCTGGTCGGCGCGGCGGCGACCGGTCGGACGTACCGCAGCCTCGGCGCGGTGGTCGAGCCGTTCCGTGACGAGGTGGCCGCTCAGGTGGTCCGGGGTGCCCTGCGCGACGCCACCCGGGCGGGTGGCCGCCCGGACAGCGCGGCCGTGACCCGGCTGACCCACCAGATGGAGATCGTCCGCGACACCTTCGCGGGCCTGCTGATGGTGACCCGCGGTTTCCTCTTCTCCGCCGGCGCGGCCCTGCTCGGCCTGCTCGCCCTGGCGCCGGTGGTGGCGGCGCTGGCCGCCGCGCCACTGGTCGCCGGTCTGGCCGTGTTCCTCGCCGCGTTGCCGGCGATGGCCGGGCACCAGCGCGCGTACGTCCGGGCTGGTGAACAGCTCGGCCAGGCGGCGTCGGCCGCGCTGGCCGGTCACCGCGACGTGCTGGCCTGCGGCGCGCAGGCACGCGTCACGGCCGACGTGGAACGGCAGGTGTCGGCACAGGCCGCCGCCGAACGCGCCCTCGCCCGGATGGCGGTGATCCGCAGCCTCAGCCTCGGCATCGGCGGCTGGTTGCCGCTGGTCGTGCTGCTCTCGGCCGCTCCGTGGCTGGTCGAACGCGGATTGACGGCGGGCGCGGTGCTGGGGGCGCTGATCTACGTCTCCACCGGCCTGCAACCGGCCCTGCACACGCTGGTGCAGGGCATCGGCGGCGGCGGGCTGCGGTACGCGGTCACCCTGGAGAACATCCTGCGGGCCGCTGCGGTGTCCGGCGGACCCCACCTGCCCGCCCCCACCACCCGGGCGCCCCGCGCGCGCCCGCCGGCCCGTCCGGTCGACCGCTCACCGGCCGTCGAGGTCCGCGGACTGACCTTCGGCTACGGCCCGCGCGCCCGGCCCGTTCTCCGGAACTTCGCACTGACGCTGGCCGACGGGGATCACCTCGCCGTGGTCGGCCCGAGCGGCGTGGGAAAGTCCACACTGGCCGCCCTGCTCGCCGGTCTGGTGCCGCCGCAGGCGGGCACGGTCCGCCTGGCCGGCGCGGCGGTGGCCGACGCCGAGCCGGCCCACCTGGCCCGGATGAGAGTGCTGGTGCCTCAGGAGGCGTACGTCTTCACCGGCAGCCTCGCCGACAACCTCCGCTACCTGCGGCCGGACGCCGACGACGACCTGCTGGAGGTCACCCTCGCCGCGCTCGGTGCGCGCCCCCTGGCGACGCGCCTGGGCGGTCTGGACGCGCCGGTCGTGCCGGCTCTGCTCTCCGCCGGTGAACGGCAGCTCATCGCGGCGGTCCGGGCCTGGCTGGCGCCCGCCCCGCTGGTGGTCCTCGACGAGGCGACCTGTCACCTGGACCCGGCGCTGGAGGCGACCGTCGAGAGTGCCTTCGCCCGGCGGCACGGCAGTCTCGTGGTGATCGCGCACCGGATCAGTTCCGCGCTGCGGGCCGATCGGGTGCTGGTCCTCGACGGCGACGAGCCCGTGGTGGGAACGCACGAGCAGTTGATGGCCCGATCTGCCACGTACCGGGCCCTCGTCGGTTGCTGGGATGATCCGGTGGCGCTGTCCCGGACGGGGGCCCGGCTGAGCTGACCTCCGCGCCCCGAGCCGACGGCGCCGTCAGATCCAACCTGCCTCGCCTGCCATCCGCACGGCCTCCACCCGGGTGCGCGCACCCGCCTTGCGGGTGATTCGACCGAGGTGGTTGCGGACGGTGCCCCGGCTGAGCCCGAGCGTCGCCGCCACCTCCGCGACCGGCGCCCCGGCCGCTGTCAGCGTCAACACCTCCGTCTCGCGGCTGGTCAGCGGGCTGTCCGAGCGCAGCGCCGCGACGACGAGATCCGCGTCGAGCACCGGCTCCCGGCGAGCGAGCCGGCGGATCCCGTCGATGACCCGCTGGGGGCCGGCGTCACTGCGCAGGATGCCGACCGTCCGGGTCGGGCAGAGCATGCCGCGCAGTCGCCGTGCCCGATGTGGGTGGGCCAGCACCAGGACGGGGCACCGACCGAAGCGGCTCGGGTCGACTCCCTCGACGACGTCGAGGTCGGCCACCACCACGTCGGGGCGTTGGGCGCGGACGGCCGCGGAGACCGCGTCGCCGCGATCCACCTCCGCCACGACGCGGATGTCGTCCTCGGCGGCGAGGACGAATGACAGCGCGCCCAGCACCAGGGCACCGTCCAAAGCGAGCAGGGTACGGATCACGATGAACCTTTCCGCACTCCGAAGGCGATTACACTACGTCGATATTCAAACACGCATCCGTTGGGCCCGCACGGCGACGGGGGCGGGGCCGGACACGTCCACCGGCCCCGCCCCCGACGGCTACAACCAGCCGTTACTCCGCGCGCGCCACACCGCTTCCAACCGGTTGCGCGCACCGGTCTTGCGCAGGATCACCGAGAGGTGATTGCGCACCGTCCCGTGCGCCAGATAGAGGCGGGCCGCGATCTCCTTCAGGGGCAGACCCTCGGCGGCCATCCGCAGCACGTCCATCTCCCGAGGCGTCAACGGGATCTCCGGAGGGCTCAGCACCGCCACCGCGGCGGCCGGATCGATCGCCCGCTCCCCGGCGGCGAGCGCGCGGATCGCCCGCACCAGCTCCACCAGGGAGCTGTCCTTCCCGAGCAGGCCGCGTGCGCCGGCCGCCAGCGCGGCCTCCACCAGGGCGGGGCTCCACCGAGGGCTCATCGCCAGCACGGCGGCGTGCGGCGCCTCGGCGCTGATCCGGGTGACCATCTCCACCGGGTCGGGCGACTCCGGTGTCAGCGCCAGCACCACCACCTGGGGTCTGCACCGGCGTACCACCGTCAACAACTCGCCGACACCCTCGACGTCGGCGACCACCTTCATGTCCTCCTCACCTGACAGCGCGGCGCAGAGCGCACCGCGCAGTAAACCCATGTCCTCGGCGACGACAACGTGGATCACCACGTTTCTCCGATCTCAGGTACGCGTCACACCGGCCACCGATCCCGGAACGTCCACGGGCTGGTCAGGGCGGTCGTGCGCGACGGACGGATAGGCATGGGCCCGCGGCACCGTCACGGCAGACGGGCACGGGCACTGATCGACCAGGCCAGCGGATGGGACCGAGCGTGTCGGCCGGCATCCGGGTCGGTCGACCCGCCTCAGCCCGGGCGGGCGATCGCAGACGGAGCGTGGCTCTCGACGAGGAGTGGCACGAGTTCGCAGGGCACCCCGGAGGCGAGGGGCGACTGCCGGTCGACGGGCCGGATCAGACCCGGCCCCGCCGTCGATCCATTGTCGACGCCGGCGGCCTCCTGGTCGACCGGCGCGACGGGTCGGCCGGGAAGTTCGGCGGCCACCGCCAACGGGGCCGGGCGTGCGGCGAGGTGCCCCTTCGAGGCCGTGGGACGCGTGGGGACGGCGACGGACATCGGCGGCGGCGCGGCGGGAGGCGGCGCTGCCGTGGCACATACGACCACCGGCGCGGCGCGGACGGGCGACACCGCCGAATCCGCCGGTGGTGTCGGCGCGGCCGCCACGGGAGGCGAGTCGGTCATCGGCACGGTGGCCGGCCCGGGCGCTGGGGGAGCGGTCAGCGGAGGTGTCGCCGGAGGGATCACCGCCCTGAGATCGGGCGGTAGAACGGCGTCGGTGACACGGAGAAGCGCCACGATGACAGACTGGATCGGCACTGTCCGTACGATGGCGACGACATGCGGCAGTGGGGCGGTGATCAGGCCCACCGCGAGAGAACCGGCCGGTACGGGCAGCGCGTGTGCCTCGGCCGCGGCGGGGACCGGCCGCGGTGCCGGATCAGCGGCCGGCCGGGACGGGTGCCCATGGCGAGTTGGACGATGAGCCGCGGGCGTTGGGGACGCGGGCCGGAGCCTCGCGCGCTCGGCAGCGCCGGGCGGGACGGCTGCGCCGACTCGAGGCAGCGGCACGGACCCGGGCGACGCGGCCCTGGGCCGGCGAGGCGGCGTCGAGGGTGTCACGTCGCGGGGGGTGACGACGCTACCGATGGCCCCGGCCAGCGGGGCGCGGGGCCGATCAGGACGGGGTTCGTCGGCCCGCACGACGCGCGGGCGTTCACCCGCGGAGCGCTCCGCGACCGTGAGCCGTGCGATCGGCTCGACCAGAGCGCGGATCTGCCGATGAGGCTCGTTGCCGGGGTCGCTGCGTATCCCGTCGGCGGCGGCCGGCCCCTGGAACAGGGCGGCCAGGAGGAAACCGGCCCCGACGGCAGCCGCGATCAGCACCAACCGCCGGGCGAGCCTGCGCAGTCGGCCGGCCACGGGCGCAGCCGACCGGCTCGACGCAGACATCGTCGTGGTTCCGTTGACGGGACTTCGCACGCGGGCACTACCCCCTTCCCTCTGGATTGCTGACCCATAGTAGCGATGCACTCACCTATTCGCATCCGGTGATGCGCGCGGGTCGTCGGCCACGTCATCTCCGCCACGAGGCCGCGCCCTGCTGGCGGCGGACACGGACCCATCGCCGATGCGAAACACTCATTGCGAAAACTGTCTCCAGGGGCGTATAAACGAAAGGAGTCTTTCGATTAGGAGTGTCACTCCATGGAACCGACCGGGTCGGAACGTCGCGTGCGGGTACGCGACGCCACCACGCTGCGCGCGCTCGCCCACCCGCTGCGCCTGCGGTTGCTGCGCTACCTGCTGGCCGCCGGCCCGCGAACCGCCGCCCAGTGCGCCGAGGCTCTCGACGACACGGGCTCGAACTGCAGCTACCACCTGCACCAGCTGGCCCGGCACGGCCTCATCGAACGGGCCCCCGCCGAGGGAACCAACCGACGTGACCGGCCCTGGCGTGCCGCCGCCACCGGGCTCGAATACCTCCCCGACTCCGACGACGCCGACGGACAGCAGGTCAACGACGCGCTGACCGCGCTCGAGTTCGACGAGGTGTTCCGGTCGCTGCAGCGCTACCAGAACCGGCAGCACAAGCTGACAGACGAGTGGCGGGGGAGCGCGACCTTCCACAACTACACGCTGTCGCTCACCCCGGAGGAGTTGCGACACCTCACGCTGACCCTGGACGCCGTCATCCGGCCGTACCTGCGCCCCCTGCGCAACGCGCCCCCGAGCGACGCCCGACCGGTCAGCCTCAGCCTGCAGGCCTACCCCACACCGGAATTCGTCTGACATGGTGACGCTGTTGCGTCACCGCGGATTCGTCGTGATCTGGGCCGCGGGGCTCTGCTCGAGCGTGGCGAGCTGGTTGCTGCTCACCGGGCTGCCGATCTACGTGTTCGGTGTGACCGGGTCGGCGTTCACCACCTCCGCCGTCTTCCTCGTCGAGCTGCTGTGCGGCATCACGCTGGGGTCGTTCGCCGGTGCCCTGGCCGACCGCTACGACAGGTTCCGGCTCATGGGCTGCGCCGCCGTGGCGCAGGCGGCAGCGGTGCTTCCCCTGCTCGCCGAACCCGGCCACCATCTGTGGATCATTTGCCTGATCGCTGGCGCCCAGGCCGTGCTGACCCAGACGTTCGACTCCGCCCGCAACGCGGCGCTGCCCAGCCTCGTCGAGCCCGCGCACCTGGTGAGCGCGAACAGCATGGTGGCACTCAACATCAGTGTGGGACGGCTCATCGGAGGCTCGCTCGGTGGGTTCGCGATCACCCGCGCCGGCACCGGTTACCTCGCCATCGGTGCCGTCGTGGCCTTCACGACCACGGCAACCCTGATCGTCGCCGGCCGCCGGGCCGCGCGTCGCGGCGTCGCGGCGTCGAACCCACCGAAGCGTACGTCGCCGTTCTTCGCCACCTGGCGGTCCGGCCTCGCGGCGATGCTGCGCAACCACACCGTGCGGGTGACGATGCTGAGCGTGGCGCTGGGTGGCATCGCGCAGGGCCTGTTCGTGGTGCTCTTCGTGGTCTTCGTCAGCCGCGCGCTGCATGCCGACGGCACGCTCACCGGCGTGCTCCGTGGCGTACAGGCGATCGGCGGTGTGGCCAGCGGGCTCATCGTCGGCATGCTGGGGACGCGGCTCAGCTCCCGGCTGCTGATGAGCCTCGGCGCCACCACGTTCGGCCTGATCAGCCTGGTCATCTGGAACGGGCCGGCGGTCACCCGTCAACCCGGCTGGTACGTCCTGCTGTTCATCCTGGTCGGCGTGCCGGGCGTCGCCTACGGCAGCGGGGCCTTCGCGCAGATTCAGCAGAGCGTGCCGGACACCGATCTCGGCCGGGCCTTCGGCGCGTACTACGCGATCTACAACGCGGCACAGGGCCTGGGCATGGTGGCGGCCGGTCTGCTCGGCGACGCGCTCAGCGTCGTGCTCGTCCTCAACGTGCAGGCCGCGTTGTACCTGGCCTCCGGTGTGGTCGCCTTCGTGGGCCTGCGCCCTGGTGGCCGCGTCGCTCGGTGGTCGGGCAGAAAGATCCTGGTCAGCAGGGACGAGCGCCGGGAGACCGTCGAGTCTGCTCCGTAGCCGCGGCGATCCGGGACGGCTCGCTCACCCTGGCCCAGGCCACCGCACCGACTGACCAGCGCGGGACCGCACGTCGGGTCAGTCGGAGGCCTCGTTGATGAGGTGGCGCAGGTCGTCGGCGCCGTTGCTCTCCGCCCGGTAGCGGATGGCCGGCTTCATCCTGCCGGCGGCGACCGCGAGCGGCCACCGCCGGCGCGGTTGTGGCGTCAGAGTCGGGAGGTGAAGGTGGCCAGGAAGCGGTGCGGGGTGACGACGCCGGCGTTGTCGAAGCAGATCACGTCGACGTCGGCGTTGGTGGTGTACGTCCACGGTTGGGTGAGGTGGCAGTAGTTGCTGCCCGCGCCCTGCGCCACCACCTGGACGTGGGTCTCCTTGAGCCCGATCTGCGGGAAGGTCGCCAGGTAGCGGCCGGCCGGCACCAGCGGCGCCACCGTGTTCGCCCCGACGCCGAGCACCGAGTTGTCGTTGGTCGGCCCACCGACGGCGGTGCCCAGGTAACCGAAGTACGACGGCGGCGCGAGGGAGCCGATCACCGGCCGCCGGCGGTGGTACGACAGGGCGAAGTCGGTGTTGACGAACGCGCCGGCCTGGTCGTAGCAGAAGACGTACACCTGCACGTCGCTACCGACCGCGGCCCAGGAGTAGACCTTGCACCGGCGGGGGCCGGCGTTGGGCTGTACGGCGGTGACCTGCACGTCGCCGGCGAGCACTCCGGCCAGCCCGACCCCGGGCAGCCGCACCAGGTACTGCCCGACCCCCAGTGGCCCGACCGTGTTCACCACGCCCGTCGAGTTGTACGACTGCACCACGACGCCGCCGCCCCACTGCACGTACGCGTGGGAGGTGCCGGCCGGCAGCACGCCCGAACTGGTCGTCCAGAGCACGGTGAACGGGGTGTCCTCGCGCGTGCCGCCGGGCCGGTGGCACTGCACGTCGACGATCTCGTCGGCGCCGGACTGGAACCAGCGAACCACCTCGCAGTAGTGCCCGGTCCGGTTCACCGGGGTCACGTGCGGCACGCCCCGCGAGCTGGCGCCCACCTGGGGGAAGCGGACCTGGAACCGGCCGGGCGCGAGCTTGACGCCGTCCGCCCAGGCGGCCGGGAACGCGGTCTTCCAGCTACCCCACTGCCGGCTGGTGTCCAGCACGGTCCAGACCGGCACCGTGGGGTCCTGCACGTACGCGAACCCCCAGCGGTCGGCGGTGGCCGCGGCGGCCGGTGCCGCCGGCGTGAGTGCGCCGGCGGCCAGGACGGCGGCCAGCGCGGCGGTGACGAACGATCGGAGACGCATGTGTTCCTCCATTCGACGGGAACATGTCGGGGAAGAGTGTGCTCGTCGTGACGTAATGGTCACAGTCGGCTACCGCGCGCTCCGGTGTCGGGTGTCGGCCACCCGGGCCCGAGCCGATCGGCGCGGTGAACGGTGGACGGCCCCCTCGCCGAGGCGAGAGGGCCGTCCAGGAGCGCGCCGGCGGGGATCAGCCGCCGGCGAACGTCGGTTCCACTCCGCACTTGGCGTTCTGGTTCAGGCAGGACCTCACCAGGGCGCCCAGGTGGTCGGGCTCCCAGGCGTTCATGAAGTCGCCGTGCATCGAGGACGGCTTGCCGGAGGAGAGACTGAGGCCGTCCCCGCCCAGCGACTCGTAGTTGACCATGAAGGAGAGATCGGGCACCGCCACCGGGTACCTGCCGGTGCAGACGCCGTTCACGGGGTCACCCATGTGCGACTTGTGATCGGGCGAGTCGATGTTCCTGCCGTCCCAGCAGTCCTTGAACACCAGCTGGAAGATCAGGTTGCCGCCGGCGGCACAGACCGGCCAGTTGCCGTCTGCGCTGCGGCCGATCTCGGCGCTGCCCGCGCACCAGAACTGGTTACTGCCGCTGCTCTTCGGGGTCTCCACCTGCCGCTTGGCGTCGCCCTCGACGACCCGCAGGCCCGGCGGGAAGGGCTTGACGGTCGACGGGTCCTTGACCCGGGAGCCGTAGTAGACCCGGAAGCTCTTCATCGGTACGGGCTTGCCGTCCTTGCGCAACTCCGGGACCCAGTAGGCGCTCAGGTCACCAGGGGCGTTGCAGGTGGTCTTGGAGGAGAGCAGCTTGTCGGTCGTGGTGAAGGCGTCGACCTTGGGGCCGAAGAACGTGTGCTGGTGCGAGGCGCCCGACAGGCCGGGCAGGACGATGGGGTCGTCCGGGGCGGAGTTGGCGACCTCGCAGTCGGTGTGGAACTCGGGGACGCGGGTGGTGCCCGGCGGCACCGCCTTCGGCTTGATCGCGGTGAAGGCGGCCAACTCCTTGCTCCACGCGGCCTGGTCGACCGGCACCCAGCCGGCCGCCGGCGGGGTGGTCGGCGTGCCGGGAGCGGTCGGCGTCCCCGGCGTCGGCGTCGCCGGGCCGGAACTCGGCGTGGGGGACGCGCTCGGCGTCGTGCCCGTCGCGGGGCCGAACGTGAACCAGTTCAGGTTCACGAAGTCCGAGCGGGAGGCGCTCTTCATGACGGCGAAGACGGTCTGTGGGCCGGTCGGCACGCCGGACGCCCTGGCCGTGGCGGTCGTCCACTTCTGCCAGCCGCCGGTGTGGGCGACCGGGAAACTGGCCAGCAGCGCGCCGGTCTGCGTGCCGAGGCGCAGTTCGACGGCCCCGCCGTCGGTGTTGTGCGCGGCGACCCGGGCCGTCAGCTCCGCGCCGGTTATCGAGACGCCGTCGTACCGCAGCCAGTCGCCGTTGGCGAGCCAGCCGACGTTCCTGCCGCCGTCGGCGTCGCCGGTGCTCTCGGTCTGCGCACCGGACTGCGCCGCGAAGGCTTCCGCCTGGACCCGGCCGGGCACGGCGACCTCCTCGGCCTGGGCGCCGGCGAGGTAGATGCCACTGCCGCCCAACGCGGCGACGACCGCGCAGGCGAGCGTGACGCGGGCGAGTCGACGGCGCTTTCGCGCCTGGTCCGGCGGTGCGACATGCGCGGGGGGAGTCCGCATTACCAGTGGTTTCCTTCGAGTCGGCGATAACGCTCCTGTCGGGTGAAGTATGTGCACGTCCAGAGCCTGCATCAACGTGCGGAAAAAGAATTAAGGAGGGCTGTGGGCAGGTCTCCTGGTAGCCGTCGTCCCGGCTTCGGATAACAGTTTTTCGCCCACGCAGCCTTAATTTTGTTTTAACTCCTTGCCGGCGACCCGGCCCCGCTGATTACGGATTTCGCGGTAACGAATCGTCTTTCGATCGGATACTGGAGGGCATGTCGTCCAGCCCTGGCGCTCCTCGGCTCGCGCGCCGGCCGGGGCGGCTGGTCGCCTTCAGCGACGGTGTCTTCGCGATCGCCGTCACGCTTCTCGTGCTGGAGATCCAACCGCCGAAGGACTTCGGACGGCTCCTGCCGGGCCTCGGGGCGTTGTGGCCGTCGTACCTGGGGTATGCGCTGAGCTTCCTGCTCGTCGGGCAGGTGTGGGTCAATCATCACGTCATGTTCGACCGGGTCCGGCACGTCGACCGTCCGGTCCTGTTCCTCAACACGCTGCTCCTGATGGTCATCGCGTTCCTGCCGTTCTCCACGTCGCTGCTCGCCGCCGCGCTCCGCGCGGAGCAGGGGCTGCGGACGGCGGTCGTCGTCTACGGCACGACACTGTGGTTGGCAGCGGCCCTGTTCAACGTCATCTGGGTCCATCTTCGCCGGGCGAGACTCCTGGACCCCAGTCTCGGCCCCTTCGGCGTCAGGGCCATCGGCCGCCGATTCGCACTCGCGCTGGTCTGGATCGGCGGCGGCATCCTCGTCGGCGCGTTCGTGCCGATCGCGGGCGTCGCCATCATCGCGGCCTTCCTGCCCGCCTACTACCTGCCCATCCGCGGCGAGTACGGCGAGGACGACAAGACCACCGACCGCCCCGGCTGAGCCGGACCGGGTGGCCCGGAGACCGGCTCGGCGTACATCGGCGACGAGGCCGTCGAAATATTGTGGGTGCGGCTGTCGATCGGGACCGGCTCTCTTCGTAGCCATGGTGAGAGCCCGGAATCGAGACGGGCCACACCCCGCTGGAGGGCACGATGACCACCACCGCGCAGACCACCCGCACCACCACGTCGGCCTTCCGCGCGCTGATCGGGGCCGGCGTGATCGCCACGGTCGCCGCGAGCGCCGCCACCATGGCCGTCGCCGCCGTCGGCCACGCGGCCGGAATCAGCCTCGACATGAGCGGCGCTTCGATTCCGGTCACGGGGTTCGGCGTGCTGACCGCCGTCTTCTCGTCGATCGGCGTGCTCCTCGCCGTGCTGCTGTCCCGCTTCGCGCGGCGTCCGCGGCGCGCGTTCGTCCGTACGACTGTGGTGCTGACGGTCCTGTCCCTGGTGCCGGACGTGCTCGCCGACGCCGGGACGGCCACCAAGGCGCTGCTGATGCTCACCCACCTGGTCGCGGCCGCGATCGTGATCCCGGCCGTCGCGCGCCGCCTGGCCGCCTGAGCTGTTCCACCCATCGTCGAGCTATCGGAGGATCATCATGAAGCAGTACCTGCTGTCCGTGCACTTCGTCGAGGGCGCGCCGACGCCGTCGGACGAGGAGATGGAGATCATGTTCCGGGAGACCGGGCGGATCAACGACGACATGCAGGCCGCGGGCGCCTGGGTCTTCGCCGGGGGGCTCACGTCACCCGACAGCGCCACAGTCGTCCGGGTCGAGAACGGCGCCACCTCCATGAGCGACGGGCCGTTCGCCGAGACGAAGGAACACATCGTCGGATTCTGGGTGATCAAGTGCGCGGACCTGGACCAGGCATTGGCCTGGGCCGAGAGGTGCGCGGCGGCCTGCGGCGCGGTCGAGGTGCGCCCGTTCGACGATCTGTCCCAGGCCTGAGCGGGCAGCCGTCGCCCGACATGGACCTGGCGAGCGTCTACCGCGCGGAGTACGGCCGCTGCGTCGCCACCCTGGCCCGCCTCCTCGGTGACATCAACCTCGCCGAGGAGGCGGTCCAGGACGCCTTCACCACGGCGCTGCAGAAGTGGCAGACCCTGCCACCCAACCCCGGCGCGTGGATCGTGACGACCGCACGCAACCGGGCCATCGATCGGCTCCGCCGGGAGTCGACCCGCGAGGCCCGGCACGCCCAGGCCCTGCTGCTGCACCAACAGGACGAGCCCCAGGAGGTGGGACCGGTGAAGGACGACCAGCTACGACTCATCTTCATCTGCTGTCACCCGGCGCTCGCCCCGGACGCGCGGACGGCCCTCACGCTCCGCCTGCTCGGCGGTCTCGAGGTACCGGAGATCGCCCGAGCCTACCTGGTTCAGGAAACGACAATCGCGCAGCGGATCGTGCGCGCGAAGAAGAAGATCCGGGATGCCCGCATCCCGTACCGGGTACCCGCTGAACACGAGCTGCCGGACCGGCTGCCGCCCGTGCTCACCGTGCTCTACCTGATGTTCAACGAGGGCTACGCCTCCACCGCCGGGCCACTGATCAGAACGGACCTGTGCGCCGAGGCGATCCGGCTCGCCCGCGAGCTGGCCGCGTTGATGCCCGACGAACCCGAGGTCCTGGGCCTGCTCGCCCTGCTGCTGCTGACCGAGGCGCGCCGGCCGGCCCGGCTCGGCCCGACCGGCGAACTGGTGCTCCTCGCCGACCAGGACCGGTCACTGTGGAGCCGGGCACTCATCGCCGAGGGCCACGATCTGGTCCGGCGCTGCCTGCGGCGTAACCGGCCCGGCCCGTACCAGATCCAGGCCGCGATCGGCGCGGTGCACACCGATGGCGCGGCCACCGACTGGCCGCAGGTTCTGGCGCTGTACGACCAGCTCTTCTCGCTCGCGCCGACTCCCGTCGTCGCGCTCAACCGTGCCGTCGCGGTCGCCGAGGTGCACGGGCCGGCGGCGGCCCTCGCCGCGTTGGCGGACGTCGACCTCCCGGGCTACCACCGGCTGCCCGCCACCCGGGCCGAGCTGCTGGCCCGGCTCGGACGCGACTCCGAGGCCCGCGCCGCCTACGACCAGGCTATCGCGCTGACCAGCAACGAGACCGAGCGTGCCTTCCTGCGGACGCGTCGTACCGAACTCACCCACCCGAGGAGACCATCGTGACCGCCACCTACACCTTCGACGTCTTCGCCAGCCTCGACGGCTTCGGCGCCAGCACTGGCAACTGGGGCGGCTACTGGGGTAAGCAGGGGCCGGAGCTGCTGGAGCGCCGACTCGCCACGTACGACGAGGACCAGCGCATGGTCTTCGGCGGCGGCACCTACCGGGTGTTCGTGGGAATGCTGGCCGACAGCACCGAGGAGTCCGAGGTCCGGGACGCGTGGGTCACCCGCATGGTCAACCTTCCGGCGACGATCGTGTCGAACACGGTGCAGGGCCCCCTCGACTGGCCGGACGGGACCATCGTGCGCGGTGACGCCGTCGACGTCGTCGCCCGGCTCAAGGAGGAGTCCGAGGTGCCGTTGCGGTCACACGGCAGCCTCTCGATGAACCGGGCACTGCTGGCCGCCGGTCTGGTCGACTTCGTTCAGGTGACGCTCTTTCCGGTGCTCACCGGTGAGACCGGAACGGAGCCGATCTTCCACGGGATGGCCGACTACGACCTGGAGCTGATCGAGAGCCGGACGCTGGACTGCCGCTCCCAGGAACTCATCTACCGACCCACCCTGCACAGCTGAGTCGTCCCTGCCCACCCGACGGTGGCGCGGTGCCGCCGGCCGGGCCTGGTGATCCCCGGCGGCGGCACCGGACACCCACCCGTGCCGGTCAGCAGCGCACCTCGGTCTCCTTCTGCGCCACGTCGGAGATCCCACCGAGGGCCCGGGTGCACACCGTCAGCGTGTTGGCGCCCAGCGACCAGACGTCCGGGCCGCTCGAGCACTGCAGGTCGCGAAGCGTGCTTCCGGTGACGATCGAGGTGCAGACCTGGTAGGAGCCGTGGCTGGCCCGGTACTGCTGCCACACGTACGTGTAGGCGTAGTTCTTGCCGCAGCCCTTGTACTGCTTGACCGAGGCGGCGGTCTGCCCGCCGACGGTGACGTACGCCGTCGCGCCGATCTGCACCGAGCTCGCGCAGCGCGGGTTCGTCTCGGCGTGGGCGGGGCCGGCGAACGCCAACGTCGCGGGCACAGCCAGCCCAGCGGCCGCGAGGATGCGTACGCCGCGTCGGGAAAGGCTCTTCATCGATGACCTCCTTCAATGCACCGGGACCGTCGATCCCCGTGTCGTCGATGCACCACATTGATGGTCACCGTGGCCCGTTCGGTAGCCTCTGACACGCCTTGACAACGTCTGACGGAGTCGTCTGACATGGGGGACTGATGAAGGACCAGCGTGCCGCCGCGGAGTCGAGTCAGGACGGACGGGCCGCCGAGAGGTTCGCCGAGCAGTTGCGGACACTGCGCAGCGCCGCGGGAGACCCGTCGTTCCGCAAGATGGCGGGGCGGTCGGGTCGGATCTCGCACACGACCCTGCACGAGGCCGCCGCCGGGACCAGGTTTCCCTCGTGGGAGACCACGCGGGAGTTCGTCCGAGCCTGCGAGGCGGACGAGGCCCAGTGGCGGCGCCGATGGGAGGACGCGCAGCGCCCGGGGATGGCCCAGCCCAGCGGGGACGGTGACCTCGCGCCGGTCGTCGCCGCGTCCGCGCCGACGGAGCAGGGCGCGTTGCAGGTCGTGGAGTATCCGCGGGCCGCGGATGGCGTCGCGAGTACGCGGCGGCGTCGCCTGCCGTGGCTCAACGCCGCCGCGGTGGTGCTGGTGGTGGCGGTGGCCGCCGTCCTGGGCCTGAGCGTTCGTGGCCGGTCGGGCCCCGACGACTCCGGCACCCCGACCGCGTCACCGTCATCGGTGGCGTCGCCGTCCACGACGGCGTTCTCGGACTCGCTGATTCCCGGGGACTCGAGCAGGTTCGTCGCCGACGTCACCATCCCCGACGGCACCCAGGTGAAGGTGAACACCCAGTTCGACAAGGTGTGGGCACTCGCGAACGTGGGAAGGGTCGACTGGCACCACCGGTACCTGGCGCGTACGGAGCCCACCGCCGACGGTGACGGTTGCCAGACACCGAATCGGGTGCCGATCGGTGACACGCCGCCCGGTGAGCAGGTGATGATCCGCGTTCGGGTCACCGCGCCGAGCCGCCCCGGCAGGTGCTGGGTCAGTTGGAAGATGGTCGACGAGACCGGGCGGGAGTACTTCCCCACCCGGCGGCCGGTGTACTTCATGGTCACCGTGACCGCCTGACGAATCGCCCCGAGCGGCGTGCGGATGCGCACGCTCGATGTCAGGCGCGGGCTCGACCCAAGCTGACAACACCGCGTTCATCGAGGTCGGTGACGGCCTGACGGATCTGACAGGACACCGGGGGTACCGAACAGCGGGGCGCTTCTCGCAGGGTGATGTCGCACCGAGATCGACTCACCAGCTACGAGGAGGACCCATCTTGCGCCGTCCCTGGTTAACCGTCGGGCTCGCCGCGCTCTGTGTGGCCGTCGGCGTCCCGGCCCACGCGGCGGCATCCGGCGCCACAGCGCAGCCGACCGCCGCCACGGCCGCGCGGCCGGTCGTGGACATGGAGGCCACCGTCCTGGCCGCCCAGATCGACCCCCGCCGTGCCGACAACACACTGACTCCGGGTGCGAAGAACTCCGTGCTCGCCGTGGAGCAGGCGTTGCAGGCGCAGGGCCTGTTGAACGCGCAGTGGGTCGACGGCTACTTCGGCACGGTGACCGTCTCGGCGTACGCGGCGTACCAACGCTCACTCGGCTACACCGGGCTGGCCGCGAACGGGCTGCCCGGCACGACGTCGCTGACGAAGCTCGGGCTGAACCGCTACACCGTCGGCAACACGATCGGTCCGGGCGCGAAGGTCCCGCGCGACGGGTACGTCGTCAACGCCCGTACCCAGGCGATGCTGGCCGAGGCCCAGCGTCTGCTCGGTTACACCCTGGTGCTCGACCAGGGCTCGTACAACCCCGGGGGCGACCCCACCTCGGCCGGTACGCACGACGGCGGGGGTGTGGTGGACATCGCGGTCACCGGCATGACCGCGGCCAGGCGCACCGCCGTCGCCCGGGCCCTGCGCCAGGTCGGCTTCGCCGCCTGGGTCCGCAACCCGAACCAGGGCGACTGGCCATGGCACATCCACGCCACGGCGATCAACGACACGGACCTGTCCAGTCAGGCGCAGCACCAGGTCGGCGACTACTACCTCGGCATGAACGGCCTGGCCAACCAGGGACCGGACGACGGCCCCCAGATCCCGATCAAGACCTGGGAGCAGTACCAGCGCGGGCAGTGACCCGCACCCCCTCACCGTTTCTGAAAGGACACCATGAACATCCGTAAGAGCCTCGCCGCCGCCGGCGTCGCGCTGGCCGCGACCACCTCGATCCTCAGCGTCGCATCGCCCGCGTCGGCGGCGGCCCGAGACGGGGTCTGCGACAGCGGCGAATTCTGCTACTACTACAACAGCGACAACGCGGGATCGATCTCGGACTTCACCGGTTCGCTCGACGACTACGGCACCGAGCAGCCCTCGTGCTACGACTTCAAGGGCGCTGGCGCTGGCAAGGGCCTGTGCATCAAGAACGAGGCCGCCTCGGTCTGGAACCGCAGCACCAAGACCGTCCGCGTCTACTACAACAGCGGCTACGCCGGTTCTTACCAGGACTTCGCGGCCGGCGCGAAGGGCAACCTCAACGCCACGCTGAAGAACAACAACGCCTCGCACCAGTTCTCGCCGTCGACGCGCACGAACCTGTCGTACGCCCTGTACCAGGCCAGCGGCGGCACGGTCACGTGCGGCTTCGACGGTTACACCACCACGCCCGGCCGGCACGAGGGCATCGACATCGCCCGCAGCGTCGGCTCGGACGTGCGCGCCCTGGTCTCCGGAACGGTCATCTACGTCGCGCAGGGCAGCACCGGCAGCGGCGGCCTGTCCACGATCTCCGTCTACAACTCCTCGCTCAACAAGACGGTGATCTACCTGCACACCGCGCCCAGGTCCGGGGTGAGCGTGGGCGACGCCATCAGCAAGGGCGAGATCATCGCCGATGAGTCGTGGCACGGAGTGTCCTCCAGCTCGGGCGCGCACACCCACGTCGAGGTCCGGGCCGGCCGGCAGACCCACGCGGCCGTCAGCGTCGGCGACCCCACCCTGGACAACGCCGACCCGACCGCGTTCTGGAACTCCCAGGGCTACAACGAGAGGTAGGACGCCATGAATATCCGCAAGGGCCTCGCCGTCGTCGGCGCCGTCCTCGCCATGTCCACCTCCATCCTGAGTGTCGCCTCGCCGGCAGCGGCGGCCGAACGGGACGGAACCTGCGACAGCGGCGAGTTCTGCTACTACTACAACAGCAACCAGGCCGGCTCGGTCTCCGACTTCACCGACTCGCTGGACGACTACGGCACGACCCAGCCGACCTGCTACGACTTCAAGGGCGCGGGTTCCGGCAAGGGCCTGTGCGTGAAGAACAACGCGGCGTCGGTGTGGAACCGGACCGGCAAGACCGTGCGGGTCTACTTCAACAGCAACTTCGCCGGCGCCACCCAGGACTTCGCATCCGGGGCGAAGGGCAACCTCAACGCCACGCTGAAGAACAACAACGCCTCGCACGAGCTGTTGAGCGGACCGACGGGCTGTAGCACCGACGGCACCAACAGCAAGCTGCCGAGCACCATCCTCGTCTACCGGGTCAGTCTCGGACGAGTCGATCGGGTCGACTTCAAGACGTACGTCAAGAACGTCCTCCCGAACGAGTGGGTGACGAGCTGGCCGGCCGCCTCGCTGGATGCCGGTGCGATGGCCGTGAAGAGCTACGGCTGGTACTGGGCGCTGCACTCGACCCGGAAGACGTCCGGCGGCCAGTGCTACGACGTTCGGGACGACACCGGCGACCAGGTCTACCGGCCGTCGTCGGCGCAGACGTCGACGTCGGCGGCGGTGGACCGGACCTGGTCGACCCGGATGACCCGGAGCGGCAACATCCTGCGGGCGCACTACTGCGCGACCAGCACCGCGTGCGGTGGCTGGGTGGACGGGGACTGGCTGTCGCAGTACGGCTCGCGTGACCTCGCCAACTCGGGCAGCAGCTACCAGGCGATCCTGCGCTACTACTACCGCGACGTGGTCATCTCCTGACGTCACGCGCCGACCGTGCCGCCCGCCGCACCTCCGCGGCGGGCGGCACGCGCGTGGGGAGCCCGGCGCGGCCGGGTCGGCCGCCGGGCCGACAGGACGCGTCCGCGCCGGTCGTACGGCGACGGGTGGCAGACTCGTCGGCGTGAACGACATGGCCGCATCGACGGTGGACGGCGAGCTGGAGAGCGTCAGTCTGGTGGACCTCGCCGTCTCCCGGCTGACCCGGGAGATCCTCAGCGGCAAGAGCGACCCGGGTGAACGCCTCGTCGAGGAGCAGTTGACCCGCCGGCTGGGGATCAGCCGGGCTCCGCTGCGGGAGGCGCTGCGGTTGCTGGCCCAGCAGGGCCTGGTCGAGCACGTGCCCCGGCGCGGAGTCCGGGTGGCCACCCTGTCCGACCGCGACGTGCGGGAGCTGTACGAGCTGCGGGACGTGCTGGAACGATTCTCGGTGCGAGCGGGGATCCCGGTCGGCCGGGAGAGCGACCTGGCGGGGTTGCGGGCGACGCTGGACCAGATGCGGGAGGCGACCCGGGCCGGCGACCGGATGACGGTCGCGGAGTCGCACCGGGCGTTCCACGTCGCGCTGGTGGCGCTCGCCGGCAACCGTCAACTCTCCGCCGTGTACGGCTCGATCCTGGTGAAGTTGCAGCTCTACATGGCGATCAACCTGCGCCGCGAGGCGGAGGTGGCGCAGCCGCTGGACGGGGTCCACCGGCACGAGCGGCTGTTCGAGGCGGTCGTCGGGGGAGACCCCGAGGAGGTTCTCGCCGTGCTCTCCGCGCACGGGGCGCGTTCGTACCTCGACTAGGCCCCCGGCCGGGGTACGCGTGCCGTCATGTCCTCGTTACAGAGCGCGTGATTCGCTGTAACAGAACGGTCGACAATCGACAGTATGCCAGAACGTGTGGAGTCCATCTCGGAGCTTCGGACGGCGTACCGCGAGGGTGGCCGGACCCCCGTCGACCAGGCCGAGCGCATCCTGGACGGCCTGGCCGGGCGCGACGGCGAGCCGGTCTGGATCAGCACCGTCCCGGCCGACCGCCTGCGCGAACGGGCCGAGTCGCTGACCCGCCACGGTGATCCGGCACTGCCGCTGTACGGGATCCCGTTCGCGGTCAAGGACAACATCGACGTCGCCGGCATGGTCACCACGGCCGGCTGCCCCGACTTCGGATACCTGGCCGCCGAGGACGCTCCGGTGGTGCGCCGACTGCTCGACGGCGGCGCGCTGCTCGTCGGCAAGACCAACCTGGACCAGTTCGCCACCGGCCTCACGGGGGCCCGCTCGCCGTACGGCAGTTGCCAGAGCGTCTTCGGCGGCGGCCTCATCTCCGGCGGCTCCAGCTCCGGCTCCGCTGTCGCGGTCGCCGCGGGCCAGGTCAGCTTCGCCCTGGGTACGGACACCGCCGGCTCCGGCCGGGTGCCCGCGGCGCTCAACGGGATCGTCGGCCTCAAGCCCACCCGGGGTCTGCTCAGCACGGCCGGCGTGGTGCCGGCCTGCCGTTCGCTGGACTGCGTGTCGGTCTTCGCCCCTGACGTGGCCGGCGCCCTCGACGTGCTGCACGCGGCCCGTGCCGTCACCTCGGCCGACCCGTGGGGACGTCCGTTGCCGGCCGAGCGGGTGGTTCCCCGCATGCCGGGGACCCTACGCCTCGGGGTGCCGCGGGCAGAAGACCTCGAATTCTTCGGCGACACCGGGCAGGAGGCCCGGTTCGCCGCCGGCGTGCAACTGCTGCGTACCCTCGTCGGGTCCCCGCGGTCGGTGCCGCTCGGCCCCTTCTTCGCGGCGGGGGACCTGCTCTACCAGGGGCCCTGGGTGGCCGAGCGGCTCGTCGCGCTGGGCGGTTTCCTGCGGTCGCACCCGGAGTCGGTCCTCGCGGTCACCCGGGCCGTGCTGGAGACCGGGTGGCGCTACGACGCGATCGACGCCTTCCGGGGCCAGCACCGGCTGCGCGAGCTGCGCGCGCAGGTCGACCAGCTCTGGCAGGACGTCGACGTGCTGGTCGTGCCCACCGTCGGCACCACGTTCACGCTCGACGAGATCGCCGAGGACCCGATCGGGCGCAACGCCATGCTCGGCCGCTACACCCAGTTCGCCAACCTGCTCGACCTGGCCGCCGTGACCGTACCCAACGGGTTCACCGCCGCCGGCCGGCCGGCGAGCCTGACCCTGCTCGGCCCGGCGTTCAGCGACACCACACTGGCCCGGCTGGCCGCCACTCTCACCGAGGGCGGTCCACCGACCGGGGCGGTCGAGGCCAGCTCACCGCCGGCGCAGCGCCCGGCGGACGTGCTGATCGCCGTGGTCGGCCGGCACCTGGCCGGCGAGTCCCGCAACGGCGAGCTGCTCGGGCACGGCGCGGTCCTCGCCGGCACCGCCCGCACCGCGCCGCTCTACCGGCTCTACCGCATGGACACGTCCGACGGCGAGGGACTGCCCGGTCTGGTCCGGATCGCCCCGGACGGGCCGTCGGGCCATCCCATCGAGGTCGAGCTGTGGCGGTTGCCCAGCGCCGCGGTCGGTGGGCTGCTGACCGGCGTGCCCGCACCCCTCTCGCTCGGGTGGGTCCGCCTGCACGACGGGCGGGACGTGCTCGGTTTCCTCTGCGAAGCGTATGCCGCGGGCCCGCCGGCCGAGGACATCAGCGCCAGCGGTGGGTGGCGGGCCTACCGCCGTTCCGCCGTCCGGCGCTGACGCGGGCGGCACCAGCGATCATGACAGGAGGCGAGAGGATGGGCAGCATCGGGCCGGTACCGGCCAACCCCTACCCGTGGCCGTACGACGGCGCGGCCGACACCGCGCGTACCGCAGTGCTCTGCATCGACTGGCAGACCGACTTCTGCGGGCCGGGCGGCTACGTCGACGCGATGGGTTACGACATCGGCCTCACCCGGGCCGGCCTGCCGGCCACCGCCCGGCTGCTGGAGCACGCCCGATCGCTCGGGATGCTCGTCGTGCACACCCGGGAGGGGCACGACCCGCAACTGTCCGACCTGCCGGCGAACAAGCGGTGGCGCTCGGCGCGCATCGGCGCCGAGATCGGGGCGGCCGGCCCGGCCGGCCGGATCCTGGTCCGGGGCGAGCCCGGCTGGGAGATCGTGCCCGAGGTCGCCCCGGTGGCCGGCGAGGTGATCATCGACAAGCCGGGCAAGGGCGCCTTCTACGCCACCAACCTCGACCTGGTGCTCCGCACCCGGGGCATCACCCACCTGATCCTCACCGGCATCACCACCGACGTCTGCGTGCACACCACCATGCGCGAGGCGAACGACCGGGGTTACGAGTGCCTGATCCTCTCCGACTGCACCGGCGCCACCGACAAGGCCAACCACGACGCCGCGCTGCACATGGTGACCATGCAGGGCGGCGTCTTCGGCTGCGTCACCACATCCGAGGACGTCATCGCCGCCACGGCGAAGTGAGGTGCGCCCATGTTGACCATCGCCGCACGACCCGGCCCGTACTCCTTCGACCTCCCGAGCACCGCGCTGCTCGTCATCGACATGCAGCGCGACTTCCTGGAGCCCGGCGGCTTCGGTGCGAGCCTGGGCAACGACGTCAGCCAGTTACGCACGACGATCGCGCCGCTCGCGGCGCTGCTGGCCGACGCCCGCGCCGTCGGCCTGACCATCGTGCACACCCGCGAGGGGCACCTGCCCGACCTGTCCGACTGCCCGCCCGCCAAGCTCCACCGGGGCGCGCCGAGCAAGCGGATCGGTGACCCCGGCCCCAAGGGCCGGATCCTGATCCGCGGCGAGTACGGCCACGACATCGTCGACGAGCTGGCGCCGCTGCCCGGCGAGCCGGTCATCGACAAGCCCGGCAAGGGCGCCTTCCACGCCACCGATCTGGACGCCCTGCTCGCCGAGCGGGGCATCCGCAGCCTCCTGGTCACCGGGGTCACCACCGAGGTGTGCGTGCACACCAGCGTCCGGGAGGCCAACGACCGCGGGTACGAGTGCCTCGTGCTCGCCGACTGTGTCGGGTCCTACTTCCCCGAGTTCCAGCGGGTCGGGCTCGACATGATCGCCGCCCAGGGCGGGATCTTCGGGTGGGTCGCCGACTCGGCGCAGGTGCGCGCCGCGCTGCCCACCACGTCCGCGTTGCAGCCCTCCTCCTGACCGGGAGCAGCCATGGTCCCCACGAAGCCCACAGTCGTCCCGCTCCCGTACTGGGTGCGCGGCGACACCAACGCGTTCTTCGGTTTCGGCGTCAACGTCCTGGTCAACGTCCTCACTCTGACCGGGCTCTGCATCGCCGTGGTGAACCTTCCCGAGGGGGAGGTGTTCGGCACCATCCTGCCGGCGCTCGGCATCGCCCTGGTCGCGGGCAACGTCTACTACACCTTCCTGGCCCGCCGCCTCGCCCGCCGGGAGAACCGTGCCGACGTGACGGCCCTGCCGTACGGGCCGAGCGTGCCGCACATGTTCATCGTCATCTTCGTCATCATGCTCCCGATCTACCTGCGCACCCAGGATCCGGTGCGGGCCTGGGAGGCCGGGCTGGCGTGGGCCTTCATCATCGGCGTGATCGTGCTGATCGGCGCGTTCGTCGGGCCCTACATCCGCCGGTACGCGCCCCGGGCCGCGCTGCTCGGCACCCTCGCGGGGATCTCGATCACCTTCATCTCGATGAACCCGGCTGGGCAGATGTGGCGCATGGCCTGGGTCGCCCTGCCGGTCTTCGCGTTGCTGCTGATCGGTCTGCTCACCGACGTGAAGCTGCCGTTCAACTTCCCGATCGGGCTCGCGGCGCTGCTCGTGGGCACCGCGATCGGCTGGGCCGGCGGGGCGATGTCGGTGCCCGACGTCACGGCGGCCGCGCGGGACATCGCGGTCGCCGTACCCTCGCTCAAGCTGGACCTGCTGGTCACCGGGCTGGCCGACATGGCGCCGTTGCTGGCGACGGCGATTCCGCTCGGCGTCTACAACTTCACCGAGGGCATGACCAACGTGGAGAGCGCGGCGACCGCCGGGGACAACTACAACCTGCGCAGTGTGCTGCTGGCCGACGGCGCGGGCGCGGTGATCGGTGCGGCGCTCGGGTCGCCGTTCCCGCCCGCCGTCTACGTCGGCCACCCGGGCTGGAAGGCGGCGGGTGGACGCAGCGGCTACTCGATGGCGACCGGCGTGGTGATCGCGGTGCTCTGCTTCCTCGGCATGTTCGGGCTGCTCGCGGCGATCTTCCCGACGGCGGCCATCGTGCCGATCCTGCTCTACATCGGTCTGCTGATCGGGGCGCAGGCGTTCCAGGCGACCCCACGGGCGCACGCCGCAGCCGTGGTCGCCGCGCTGATCCCCAACATCGCGGCCTGGGCGACCGGGCAGATCGACAACGCGTTGGCGGCGGCCGGCACCAGCGCCGCCGCGGTCGGCGACGACGCGCTCAACGGCGCCGGCGTGGTGTACGACGGGCTGCTGGTGCTCGGCCGGGGAGCCATCCTCGCCGGCCTGGTGCTCGGCGCGGTGGTGGTCTTCATCATCGACAAGCGGTTCGTCCGGGCGGCGATCTTCGCCGGCGCCGGCGCGGTGCTCTCGTTCATCGGGCTGATCCACGGCGAACGGATCGAGTGGAACGCCAACGGACAGGTGGCGCTCGGCTACCTCTTCGTCGCGGCGATCTGCGTGATCGTCGCGCTCGGTCGGCCCACACCGCGCGATCCCGACCCGGAGGAGGCCGAGCTGGACCGGCCGCCCAATCCGGCCGCGTCCACCAGCCCCGCCGCCGATCGAGCGGAAGACGAGCAGAAGACGTCGGCCCTGAGCGGCTGAGCCGGCCGGCCCGGTGGGGATGCCGACGGGCCGGCCAAGTGCCGACGCTTTCCCACCGGGCCGGCCAGGTGCCGACCCGACGGATCGAGAGGACGTACCGCGTGGAGATCGATCGGACGGACGTGGTCGCCGAGGTGGCGGCGGCCTTCGCCGGCTACGAGCGGGCGCTGGTCGACGGCGACGCCGAGGGGATCTGCGGGTACTTCTGGGACTCCGACCGGACCGTGCGGTTCGGCCTCGCCGACCACCAGTACGGGTTGGACGAGCAGCGCAAGTGGCGGGCCGCGCAGCCACCGCTGCCGGCCGGCCGCCGGCTGGTCGACCCGATGATCAGCACGTTCGGCGCGGACCTCGCGGTCGTGACGACCCGCTTCGGGTACGCCGGCGCCGCCGCCACCGGGCGGCAGACCCAGACCTGGGTACGCCTGCCCGTCGGCTGGCGGATCGTCACCGCCCACGTCTCCGAACCGGCCGCGGACCCCGGCTGAATGGACCCGACGGCTCGTCGGCTTCGAATGAGGGCTCGACGAAGCACCCCGTCCGGCATGGACGGGGTGCTTCGTCGGTTCAGCCGACGTCTGTGCCGGGCACCGGTCGGGCCTCGTCGGCGCTCGACGCCGGGGCGGCCACCTCGATCCGGGGCGACCGGTCCGGCGGAAGATGAGCGCGGTCGGCGATCACGACCACGTCCACCTCCCCGTCGATCATCTTCTGTTCGACGGCCTCCCACGGTGCCCGCATGATCCCGTTCAGTCGGTAGTCATGCTGGCGGAGGTGGGTCAGACACGTCGCGATGGCGTGCTCCGACGGCTCGATGTCGGCGGGTACCCAGATAACGGCTAGTTCCATGATCTCTCCTGATCAACGTCGTGGACGCGGGTGGAAGATCAGGAGCTGCCGTGGCGGTGGGGGACCCCGCTCCACGGGCCGACCGGCCGCGTGGCTGTCGAAGGGGAGGACGGCACGCCCCCGGTGCAGCGGTGCGATGGACGGCGGCCCGCCGGTCGCCGACGCCTTCTGGTCGAGCCCACTGGCGCCGGCGCCGGCGGGTGCGGACACGAATGCCGGCACCAGCGCCGGTTGCCCCGGTAGGGGCCCGACGGGAGGGGGCGGTGCCGACAGCGGTTGCGCGGTCCTCGTCGCCAGCGTTCGAGCCGGCGTGCCGCCGTTGACGATGCGGGGGAGGTTGGCCCGGGACGCCATCGCTGTCACGTGGGTCGGCGGCGGTGGCGACGGTGGCACGGTGGTGCGTGCGGCCGGCGAGGCCGCCGCCGAAGGAACGCGCGCGGCCGGCGGCGGGGACGACTGTCGCGCACGAGGTGGTCGGGTTGCCGCGGCGGTCGACGGTACGACCGACAGCGCAGCGGTGACGGTCGGCAGGGGCCGGGGGACGGCTGTCGGCACGGGCCGTGGGAGGGCCGTGGGCACGGGTCGGGGGAGGGCTGTCGGCAGGGGCAGGCCGACGTCCAGCGGCGTCTCGTCCACGTCGTGTAGCAGCGCCCCGACGATCCCCGGTGCGGTGGCGTCTTCCGCCGGTGCACGGGTGGTCGGCGACGGTGACGGCAACGGGGCGGCGTGTGCGGGCTCGGCGCCCAGGGCCGCGCCGAGGGCTGCCGCCCCCAGCGCTGCCGCTCCGAACGCCGCCGCGCCGAGCGCCGCCGGCGGCGAACACCGCGTCGGCCGCCTCACGCCGTCCCATCCATGCGCGGACTTTTGCCCCCGGGCAACTCGGGCTACACCTGTCGCGGGCCGATCCGCGGCCACCGCGCCGGTCCGGCTTCGCCGGGCGCGAGCGGCGCGCGGATTCCCGCCCGGCGCCCCTGCGGTACGCGCGGCAGGTGACCTGGACTGTGAGCGATAACAAGGCCATTGCCCGGTGCGCCCACAGCGTCGAGGCCGCATGGATCGTCGACCCGTTCCCGTACGGACGTCGACAGGTGGCAATGAGGCACGCTCCGCGAACCGATTCGGTCGGGCGGCTATGTGGCCGGCTCGTTACGTCTTGACGAACAGCATGTTATCGCTCACTCTCGATGCAGAGGTCGGCGGCGTCGGTGGCTCACCGGGCGAGTCCCGCGGTCGCGCCTCGAAGCACGGCGTCCCCGGGCAGCGGACGTCGTCTCAGGACTCGCGTGGTTGCCGGCGAGCGCCGGCCAGGCTGCGTGCGCCGGTGCGCAGTGCCCAGGATGACCGTTGCGGATTCCTCGGCTCACGCCGGCGTCCGCCACCGGGATCAGTCCGTCCTGAGTGAAGTGGCACATCACCACCACCGATGCAACCACTGAGAAGGAACGACATGAGACCCAAGAAAGCTCTGCTGGCGACGGCGACCCTCGCGGTCGCACTGACCGCGGGTATGACGGTGGCGCTGGCGCCCATGGCCAGCGCCGGAACGACGTTGCGGGCGTCGGCGGCCGAGAAGGGCCGCTACTTCGGCGCCGCCGTCGCGACGGGCAAGCTCTCCAACAGCCAGTACGTCGGCATCCTCAACAGCGAGTTCAACAGCGTCACCCCCGAGAACGAGATGAAGTGGGACGCCACCGAGCCGTCCCAGGGCCAGTTCAGCTACACCGGTGGTGATCGTCTCGTCAGCCACGCGCAGGCCAACGGCATGAGCGTGCGGGGGCACGCGCTGTTGTGGCACGCCCAGCAGCCGGGTTGGGCGCAGGGCATGTCCGGCACCGCGCTGCGCAACGCCGCCATCAACCACGTCACCCAGGTCGCCACCCACTTCCGGGGCAAGATCTACGCCTGGGACGTGGTGAACGAGGCGTTCGCCGACGGTGGCAGCGGCGGCCGACGGGACTCGAACCTTCAGCGCACCGGCAACGACTGGATCGAGGCGGCGTTCCGCGCCGCCCGCGCCGCCGACCCCGGCGCCAAGCTCTGCTACAACGACTACAACACCGACGGCATCAACGCGAAGTCCACAGGGATCTACAACATGGTGCGCGACTTCAAGTCCCGCGGCGTGCCGATCGACTGCGTCGGCTTCCAGTCCCACCTCGGCACCACGTTGGCCAGTGACTACCAGGCCAACCTGCAGCGCTTCGCCGACCTCGGCGTCGACGTGCAGATCACCGAGCTCGACGTGATGACCGGCTCCAACCAGGCCAACATCTACGCCTCGGTGACCCGCGCCTGCCTGGCCGTCGCCCGCTGCGCCGGCATCACGACCTGGGGCGTCCGGGACAGCGACTCCTGGCGCGGGTCCGACAACGCGCTGCTGTTCGATGGATCGGGCAACAAGAAGCCCGCGTACACCTCAGTCCTCAACGCCCTCAACGGGGGCAGCACCTCACCCACCACGCCCCCGCCGAGCACCGGGGTGGACACCACCGCCTGGTACGTGCTGGTCAACCGCAACAGCGGTAAGGCGCTCGACGTGTACGGACGGGCGACCACCGACGGCGCGCGGATCGACCAGTGGGCCCGCAACGACGGCGCGTGGCAGCAGTGGCAGTTCGTGGACTCCGGTGGCGGCTACTACCGACTGAAGTCCCGCAACTCCGGCAAGGTGCTGGACGTCTACAACTTCTCCACCGCTGACTCCGCGGCGATCGTGCAGTGGAGCGACGGCAACGGCACGAACCAGCAGTTCCGGCTGGCCGAGTCCTCCGGCGGCTACCTGCGCCTGATCAACCGCAACAGCGGCAAGGCCGTCGAGGTGCAGGGCGCGTCGACCGCCGACGGCGGGAACATCGTGCAGTATGCCGACTGGGGCGGCAACAACCAGCAGTGGCAACTGGTCCGTGTCGGCTAGCCACCTGACCCGCTGAACCGGCAGCGCGGTGGCGCGGACGCACCTCGTCCGCGCCGCCGTCGCCGCTGACCGCGACGCTTAGCGGTACGCGACCGTTGAACCCGGTGCCTGCACATCCACGCTTCGGACAGCGGATGGACAAGCCCAGGACTATTGGAGAGCATCTATTTCATGATTATCCGGTCCGCCACCCCGCCACCGACCACGGAGAACGCGACGCCCGAGCCGACCTCCGACGACCGGCCACCGGCCGATTGGGGTCGATGGCGCTGGGCCCGTTCCGAATGGACCGTGGCGGTACTGGCGAGCCTGCTGCTGGCGGCGGTGCTGACCTGGCCGACGCTGCGGCATCCGGCGAGCACGATCCCCGGCGACCTGGGCGACCCGCTGTTGCAGGCCTGGCAGGTCGCCTGGTCGGGGCACGCTCTGCTCAGCAACCCGGCCGACCTCTGGCACTCCAACACGTTCTACCCCGAGAAGTACACGTACGCCTACAGCGACACCCTGCTCGGCTACGCGCCGATCGGGATGCTCGGGTCCGGCTTCGAGGCCGCCGTGGTCCGGTACAACGTGCTGTACGTGCTGCTGCACGCCTTGGCGTCCCTCGGGGCGTACGCCCTGGCGCGGCAGCTCGGCGCGAACCGGTGGGGCGGGGCCGTCGCCGCGATCGCGTGGGCGTACGCGCCCTGGCGGTTGGCGCATTCCGGGCACCTGAACATCCTGTCCAGCGCGGGAATCGCGCTGTCGCTGGCCATGCTGGCCCGTGGTCACGGCTGGTCGCTGCGCCACGGGTACCGGCCCGAGCTCCGCCGGCCGGGCTGGGCGTTGGCCGGGTGGCTGGTCGCCGCCTGGCAGATCAGCCTCGGCTTCGGCATCGGCCTGCCGCTGGTGTACTTCCTGCTGGGCGCGGTGCTGGTGGCGGCGGGTTGCTACGGCTGGTCCTGGTGGCGGCGGCGGGAGCGCCCGCCGTTCGGCCGGCGGCTGCTGCTCGCGGATCTGCTTGGTGGAGGTGCGTTCGGCGCGGTGACGCTGCTGCTGGGCATGGTCTACCTGCGCGTCGTCGATCTCAACCCGCAGGCCGAGCGGACGCTGGACTGGACGAAGATGTTCTCGCCTCCGCTGATCGGGTTCGTCACCGCGCCGGCGGACTCGTGGTTGTGGGGCGAGCGGCACGCCGCCGCACGCGAACAGTTGTCCTGGCCGCCGGAGATGGCGCTGCTGCCGGGGATGATGCTGATCGGGCTGGCCGCGGCGGGGCTGTTCCTCTCGGTGTATCCGCTGCGCCACCGGGTCGTGCTGGGGCTCGGCGTGCTCGGCACGGTGCTGCTGGGCCTGGGCGCCACCCTCGGCGGTGACGGCGACCCGGGCTACCTGACACTGTCCACGCTCCTGCCGGGCTGGGACGCGTTGCGCACCCCCGGGCGGATGATGCACTGGACGAGCCTGCTGCTGGCGGTGCTGGCCGCCGGCGCGGTGACGGCGCTTGCCGAATCGCTGCGCGAGTCCTCGCCCCGCCAGTGGACGCGGATCCTCACGCCGCTGGTCCTGCTGGTGCCGTTGACCATGGTCACCCTGGAGGGCGTCAACCGGACACCCCACCCGACCGTGCCACAGCCACCGGCGGCGATGCGGACGGTGCAGGACCCGATCCTGGTGCTGCCGGCCGGCAGCGTGGGCGATCTGACGTACATGTTGTGGACGACCGACGGGTTCCCCCGGGTGACCAACGGTCTGGCCGGCTTCGAGCCGGTCAGCCAGGCGCAGACCCGGACCGCGGTGGCGTCGTTCCCCGACGCGGGCAGCGTGGCGTACCTGCGGGGGATAGGCGTGCGGTCGGTGGTGTTCGTGCCGAGCCGCGCCGTGGGGACGCCGTGGGAGGGCATCGCGGCCCGGCCCGTCGACGGGCTGGGTATCACCCGGGAGGATCTTGATGGCACGCTGGTCTACCACCTCTGACCGCGCGGGCGACGGACCGGCCGGCGGCGGATGCCCGGGTACGGGCGGGGCGGGGTGACGACGGTGCGATTGTCAGTCGTGGTGCCCTGCTTCAACGAGGAAGCGTCGGTGGAGCGGTTGCACGAGACCGTGTGCGCCGCCCTCGCCGAGCTGCCCGACGTGGACGTCGAGGTGGTGTACGTCGACGACGGCAGCGAGGACGGCACCCTCGCGGCGCTGCGCCGGCTCGCCGCCGCGGACCCCGCTGTCTGCTACACGTCGCTCAGCCGCAACTTCGGCAAGGAGGCGGCGATGCTCGCCGGGTTGCAGCGGGCCACCGGCGACGCGGTAGTCATCATGGACGCCGACCTGCAGCATCCGCCGCGGTTGCTGCCCGAGATGGTGATGCTGTATCAGCAGGGCTTCGACCAGGTGATCGCCCGTCGGGACCGGCGTGGCGACCGGTTCGTACGGATGGTCGCCTCACGGTCCTTCTACCGCGTGATCAACTGGTGGATCGACGTGCGCCTGCAGGACGGGGCGGGTGACTTCCGTCTGCTGTCCCGACTGGCGGTGGACGCGATCCTGGCCATGCCGGAATACAACCGCTTCTCCAAGGGACTGTTCTCCTGGATCGGCTTCCGGACGGCGGTGGTGGCCCACCCCAACGAGACCCGGCAGTCGGGGCGGAGCAGGTGGACGTTCGGCAAGCTCTTCAACTACGCGTTCGACGGCCTGCTGTCGTTCAACAACCGGCCACTGCGCCTGGCGATCTACGGCGGCCTGTTCCTCACCCTCATCGCGCTGGTCTACATGGCCTGGGTGGTCGCGGACGCCGTCGAGAAGGGCATCGACGTTCCCGGCTACACCACCATCATCGTCAGCGTGATCGGGCTCGGCGGCATCCAGATGACGATCCTGGGCGTGATCGGGGAGTACATCGGCCGGATCTACTACGAGACCAAGCGCCGACCCCACTACCTGGTGCAGGAGACCGAGCACCTGCTCGCGGAGAACGGCGGGGCGCCACGGCTGCCGGTCTCGCCCGCGCCACGCTCGGCCGCGCGCGGCCCGCGGACGGTACCGGCCCGGGAGGAGTCCCTCGGCCGGACTCCCGCACCCCACCGGCGGGAGGCCCACGACCGCGACACCGGCTGACCGGGGCAGGCGGGTGTCTGGCGTCCGCCGGAGTGGAGTCGGTCAGCGACCGCAGGACCGGCACGCGCTGCGGGTGCGCAGGTGGTAATCGCTGGACGCGGCGAGGAGGCCGAGCCCCAGGAGGCAGTACGCCGACATGGCCACCCAGAGGAACAGGTCAGAGAACTCGCCGGCCGGTCCCGATGCCACCTGCGTCAGCCCCATTCCGAAGTAGGCCACGACGCTCGCCCCGAGCCCGAAGCCGGGCACCAGCAACAACCGTCGGGGGATCGTGCGGCCGGCGAGCAGCGGCACCCATCCCGGCCAAACCTCACCCCAGTGCCGCACCAGTGCCAGCGGCAGCAGCACCCCGGCCAGCACCAGACCGATCTCCAACCCGATCACCGAGGCGTCCTGCGTGAGACCGTCGAAGCCCACCACCGCCTGGGCCGCGAACCGGGTCACGAGGCCGGCCACCGCCACGTACGCGGCCCAGCGTGCCCACGGTGCGGGTGCCGAGCGCCGCTGGCCGGGTCGGACGGTCCGGCAGCAGTCCGGGCAGTCGCCCCGGGTGCGCCGCTGGTAGCGGGCGGTGGCCAGGCCGAGCAGGGCCGCTCCGGTGACGCACCCGACCCGGCTCGCGAACGCCACCGGATCGAAGGACGGGCCACGGGCGAACAGCAGGAGGCTCACCAGCTCCGGCAGCAGGATCGCGGCGGCCGCGACCAGCGCCCCGCCGAGGGCCCAGGCGAATCCCGCGAGCATCGGCCGCCAGGTCGTCGCCCGGTCCAGCGCCACCGCCGCCGCGCCTGCGGCCAGGCACAACACCACCGACCGCCAGCCGGTGAAGCCGAGCAGGTCGGATCCGAACGGGCCGAACTCCGGCGCCTCTCCGACCGTCCACGCCAGACGTACGCCGCCATAGGCCACGGTCCAGGCGAGTACGGCGTACGTCAGGCGGTTGCCGCTCCTGCGCGCGATCGCTGTCGGTGTCGTCATGCGTCCGATCCTCGCGGGGCTCCGACCGGAGCGGTCCCCTCCTGTCGGGGAAGGCGCTCCCCGCAGGGAGGGAGTCGTGGTGATCGATCTTGATCCGGCGGCCGTTCCGCCGTACGCTCGGAGCATGGTTGAACATGTTCAAAAACCGGTGCCGGCCGAGGATCGACCGTGAAGATCGTCATTCCGGGCGGCACCGGCCAGGTTGGCGCGATCCTGGACCGGGCGTTGACCGCGCAGGGTCACGACGTGGTGTTGTTGACCCGCTCGCCGAGGGGTGCGCGTCAGGTTCGCTGGGACGGCGCCACGCTCGGCGACTGGGCCCGGCAGATCAACGGCAGCGATGTGGTCATCAATCTGGCCGGGCGCAGTGTGAACTGTCGGTACACCCCGGAGAACCTCGACGCCATGATGCGCTCACGGGTGGAGTCGGCGCGGGTCGTCGGCGAGGCCATCGCCGCGGCCGACCGGCCGCCCAGGGTGTGGATGCAGATGAGCACCGCGACCATCTACGCGCACCGTTTCGACGCCGCCAACGACGAGCGCGACGGCGTGCTCGGTGGCGGCGAGCACGGTGTGCCCGGGTACTGGTCGTACAGCGTCAGGATCGCCCAGAACTGGGAGGCCGCGCAGGAGCGGGCGGCGACTCCCCACACGCGCAAGGTCGCGCTGCGCTCGGCCTTGGTGATGAGCCCCGACCGCGGTGGTGTGTTCGATGTGCTGAGCTGGCTCGCGCGGCTCGGGCTCGGCGGCTCGGTCGCCGGCGGTGGGCAGTACGTCTCGTGGATCCACGACCAGGATTTCGTCCGCGCGGTGTGCTTTCTCATTGACCGCGACGACCTCGCCGGGCCCGTGAACCTGGCCGCGCCCGGCGCGGTGCCACAGCGGGAATTCATGCGGGCGCTGCGGTCGGCCTGGCGGATTCCGGTCGGCCTGCCGGCCACCCGGTTGATGGCGGAGGTCGGCGCGTTCGTGCTCCGGTCGGACACCGAACTGCTGTTGAAGAGCCGGCGCGTCGCCCCGGGCCGGCTCTCCGCCGCGGGCTTCATGTTCGACCATCCGGGGTGGCCCGACGCCGCCGTGGACCTGGCCCTGCGACGCCGGCACGCTGGCGCGGTGGGGCGTGGGGGAGCGCACGGTCGCTCGCACCCCCACGCCCGGTCGCCTTGCGACCGACTCCCGGGAGCGGTCAGAGAGTGAACACGACTGTCGAGATGCTGCGTGCGCCGACGTTGATGGTGGCCTGTCCTCCGTTCACGCTGGTCGGCTGGCTGGCCGCGTTGGCGTTCTGCGAGGTGAGGTAGTACTCGGCCCTGCTGACGTTCTGCGGGGCCTGGATCACGGCGTTGTTGACCGCGCTGTTCGACCGGTTGAGGATCACCAGCGTGATCTTGCCGTCGCCCTGGTAGGCGGTCACCTCCAGCGGCGAGGCCTTGGAGCTCTTGGTCAGGGCCACCCGTTGATAGCCCGGCCGGACGTACTTCGCGTACTGGGAGAACGCGTACCCGCGCTTGAGCGGAGCGCCCGCGGTGGTGCCGTAGGCCGCCTCGCCGTCGCCGATGAAGGAGTAGTAACGCTTGCCGTACCACCAGATGTAGGCGCTCCAGTTCGACTCCATCGACTTGTGCACCGTGCGCATGATGTCGTCGAGCGTCTCGTTCCAGACCGCCAGGTTGGCGGGGTTACCCCAGATGTTGGAACCGCCGCCGTCCGCCTCGTGGTAGTTCCACTCGGTCATCCACACCGGCTTGTTGTACTGGGCGGCCAGGGAGTACGGCGCCAGCCGACCCGCGGCCTCGGTGCCGTACAGGTGGCCGCCGATGTAGCCGATGTTGTTCCGGGCGGTCGCGTCGTTCAGGGTCGGATCGGTGTAGCCGTAGTTCATGTTGACCGCCTCGGCGACCATCAGCTTGCTGTTCTGCACCTTCGTGCCCTGATCACGGACGAAGTTGCGCAGCTCGGTGCCGCTCCAGTCCATCGAGTCGTAGTCCGGGTGCCAGTCCGGCTCGTTCTGCACCGACGTGACGTCGATGGTCACGCCCTGGCCGCGCATGTACTGGACATAGCTGTTCAGATGGTTCGCGTAGTCGTCGTAGTAGTCGGTCTTCAACTTGCCGCCGTTGGTTCGGCTGTTGTTGGTCTTCCACGCCGCCGGCGCCGTCCACGGTGAGGCGAGGATCTTCACACCGGACCCGTACGACTTCGCCGTCTTCAACGAGTTCACGTGGGTCGACCATTCACTGGACACCGGTGAGAGGCCGGTGCGCACGATGGACAGCCCGAGCTGGTTGGCACCCATCCCGACCAGCGTCTGGGTGTCGGTCGTCGACCAGGCGCTGCCCCAGATGGACTGGGCGGCCCCGAACCCGTCGATCGTCTGGTACCGGGTGGCGCTGTTCACCGTGATGTCCGCCGGCCCGGTGGGTGGCGGAGTGGTGGGTGGCGGCGTGGTCGGCGGCGGTGTCGTCGGGGGTGCCGAGGTCGGCGGCGGTGTGGTCGGCGTCGTGCCGCCGGTGCAGGTCACACCGTTCAACGCGAAGCTGGACGGATCGGGATTGCTGCCCGTCCACGAGCCGTTGAACCCGAACGATGTCGTGCCGTTGGTGGGGATGGCCCCGTTGTAGCTGACGTTCTTGGCGGTGACCGCGGCGCCGCTCTGGGTCAGAGTCGTGTTCCACGCCTGCGTGACGGTCTGGCCAGCGCTGTAGGACCAGGTCAGCGTCCAACTGCTGACCGCGTCGCCGAGGTTGGTGATGGTGACGTTCGCGCCGAAGCCGCCCTGCCACTGCGACGACACGGCATAGTTCACCGCACAGCCGGCGGCTGCGGCACCGGCCGGCGCCGCCAGGGCGACCGCCGTCGACGCCAGCAGGACGGCACCGGCCGAGACCAGGGCGGCATTGGTCACTCTTCGTTTTCTCATGAGACTTCTCCTGAAGGGGTGGTGGCGGCCGACGCATCCGGTGGTGCGGTCTTCGGGCGAGCGCCGGGCGGTACGTCAGCAGTGCGTCAGGCGATGCTCGGGAGCGCTCCCAAGCGTGCGGCGGCGGGGTGTCGAAATATCGCCCGTCCAGTCCAGTCCCGCATGGCAACCCGCGACATCACCTGTCGGCCACCGACTCTCGCGCTACGCAGACAGGCGCGGAGAAGACACCGGGGGAACGCCGGTGCGGAGGCCGGGGCGGCGGCACCGATCGGCCCTCGTGCCATCGGTCGCGGATACGCGAGCGGCGCAGGACTGATGGTGCGGCGAACGGGTCCAGCGGGACTGTGGCACCCTCCTCTGTCGGCCGGCTCCTGGTCCGGGCCGGCCTCGCTGCTCATTCGCGGGCTCGCGGGTGAGTGCCGCACAGCGAGCGTACGAAACAGTTTCTTGTTGCCAGGAATTTATTTCGTCAAGTGGTGCCTGTCAATGCGTCACGCGTACGCGAGCAGGAAGTCGACGGTCCCGGTGCCGCCGGGCTGGCCCGGGGCGACGGGCAGGCCGGGTTCGCTGTTCAGGACGTAGAAGCCGCCGCTGCCGATCAGGCGGGGTGTCACGGCCATCGTCTGCGCCGCCATGGTCGCGCCGGTCGGCCGCACCACGCTGTCGAGCAGGAGCCGGAAGAGGTTCGTGTTCAGGTTCGCGACGTGGAGCACCCGGTACGAGCGGGGGGCAGGAGCGCCGGTGCTCGTCAGTCCCCAGATCGGCACGATCTGGTTGCGCCACCGCGACGGGTTGTTCGTGATCGTGCTGTCGTGGATGTTGAGCTGGGTCTGGATGCCCGAGTGGATCCCGGCCAGGTGGATGTGCAGCTGGTCCTGCGTACGGATCGCCGGGTCGGCCGAGTTGATGCCCAGCCCGACGTGGGGATAGACGACGTGTCCTGCCTGGCCCGGTTGGGCGTTGTCCCACGCGTCGAGCCAGTAGTTCGGCGCGCTGGCGGTGGTGATGAACGGGCACTCGATGCCGCGGATCCGACAACTGGGGACCAGCAGGAAGTCGTGGTTCGACCCGGATCCTCCATTGAGGATCACGTAGGTGGGGGTGGTCCGCAGGCACTGGGGGAACGGAGGGCCGGTCCTGGTGCCCTCGCAGACCTGCACCCTGTCCCAGAGGTCGCAACGTCTGCAAAAAACCTGCAAACGCTAACCCTTGCCCAGAGGGAAACCGCTTTCCTACGATTGCGTTGCATCGATGTTTCATCGCCGAACTGGGCGGGCGCGTATCGGGATGCGCCTTCGACGACGCGCCGCTTGGCCAGCGGTTTCGCCGCGCACGCCAGGGCGATGAGGTTCTCCGCGATGAGCAGACAATTGATTGCCGTCAATGCAAAGTGATCGACTTGAATCGCGTACCCGTGGAGGGTCGGCGCGTCGATCGCCGCTGCCGTCGGCACATTCAGACGATGACGAAGGAGACGCGACATGAGACGACCAGTCGCACTGCGACTTCTGGCGGCGCTGGCCACGGCCGCTGTCGGGATCGCGGTCGGGGGAACACTGTCCACCCCGCAGGCGTCGGCGGCGGCCGGCACCGCCACCGGCTACGCCACCCAGAACGGCGGGACCACCGGCGGCGCGGGCGGGCAGACGGTACGGGCCAGCACGGGCACCGCGATCCACGCGGCGCTGTGCGGGCGGGCCAGCAGCAGCACCCCGATCACCATCGAGGTGACGGGGACGATCAACCACGGCAACACCAGCAAGGTGTCGGGGTCGAGCTGCAACACCGCCGACGGCGTGATCGAGCTCAAGCAGATCAGCAACGTCACCATCATCGGGGTCGGCAGCGGTGCGATCTTCGATCAGTTGGGCATCCACATCCGCGACTCCAGCAACATCATCATCCAGAACGTGACGGTCCGGAACGTCAAGAAGTCGGGTTCGCCCACCTCCAACGGTGGAGACGCCATCGGCATGGAGAGCACGGTCCGCAACGTCTGGGTCGATCACGTCACCCTGGAGGCGTCCGGCGGGGAGTCGGAGGGCTACGACGGCCTGTTCGACATGAAGGACAACACCCAGTACGTGACCCTGTCGTACAGCATCCTGCGCAACTCCGGTCGTGGCGGCCTCATCGGCTCCAGTGAGAGCGACCTCTCGAACGGCTTCATCACGTTCCACCACAACCTGTACGAGAACATCGACTCCCGTACGCCGTTGCTGCGCGGCGGCATCGCGCACATCTACAACAACCACTACGTGAGCCTGCACGAGTCCGGCATCAACTCCCGGGCCGGCGCACGGGCCAAGGTGGAGAACAACTACTTCCGGAACTCGAAGGACGTCCTGGGCACCTTCTACACCAACGAGCGCGGCTACTGGCAGGTCAGCGGCAACACCTTCGACAACGTCACCTGGTCCAGCGCCGGCAGTGAGAACTACCCCGCCGGCCCCAACCCGACGTCCAACACCACCGTCAGCATCCCGTACGCGTACCGCCTCGACGGCGCGAGCTGCGTACCGGACGTCGTCCGTCAGACGGCCGGCGCCAACACGGGCCTGCGGGTTTCCGACGGGAGCTGCTCGCCGCAGACGCCGCCGCCGACCACCGCTGCGCCGACCACCGCGCCGCCGACCACCGCGCCGCCGACCACGCCGCCGCCGACGAGCGGGACCAACCTCAGTCTGGGGGCCGGGGCCGACGGTTCCAGCAAGGCCAGCGGGACCAGTTACGGCAACGTGCGCGACGGCGACATCAGCACCTACTGGTCGCCGGCCGGATCGACCGGCTCCATCTCGATCAAGTGGGGATCCGCCACCCGGGTGTCCCGGGTGGTCATTCGGGAGCCCTCCGGGACCCAGGGCTCCATCGGCTCCTGGCAGCTCGTCAACCACGACACCGGCGCCGTCCTGGCCTCCGGCAGTGGCGCCGGCGCGATCACCTTCACCGCGACGGCACTGAGCAAGATCACCTTTAGGATCACCAGCTCGAGCGGTGCGCCGCGGGTCGGCGAGTTCGAGACGTACGCCAGCTAGCCAGCGGATGGGCGGGGGTGGCGGCCGGCCGCTCCCGCCACCGTCGTGGTCCATGAAGGACGCGGGCCGGATCGCGCTGGTCCCGGGCAATCACGCTCGGCTGGCTGTCAAATGACTGTTAGCGTGCGGCAATGTCCGCAGGTCGAGAGGGGACGCAGGCGAGCGGCGGCGGTCCCGGGGTGACCGACGCGGGTCGCCTGGCGGCATTCAGCGACGGCGTGTTCGCCATCGTCATCACCCTGCTGGTGCTGGATCTGCGGGTCCCGGAGTTCCACGAGGGTGGGCTGGCCGAGGGGCTCCTCGGGGAGGGGCCGGCCTATCTGGCCTTCGTCGTGTCGTTCATCTATGTCGGTGTTCTCTGGCTGAATCATCACGCCGTGCTCCAGTTGGTCCGGGGCACCACTGCCGCCTTCAGCTCGATCAACCTCGGCATCCTCTTCGGCGTGGTGATCATTCCGTTTCCCACCGCCGTCCTGGCGTCGGCGCTGGCCGACGGCAACACCGACGATCTGCGCGTGGCGGTCGTCCTGTACGCGTTCGCCGCAGCACTGATGTCGGCGCCCTGGTGGGTGCTCTTCGCCTATGTGCGCCGCCATCCGGAGTTGCGTGCCGACTCCGTCGACCAGGAGCAGGTCCGGGTGCAGGAGGCCCGGTCGATCGTCGGCCTGGTGCTCTACGGCCTGACCGGGGTGCTCGGTTGGTTGGTGACCCCACTGCTCGGCCTGATCGGTGTGGTCGTGATGATCATCTTCCACGGCGCCACGAGCCAGGGTCTCCGCCACGGGGACGGTCTGTTCGGGTCGCTGATGGGCGGCGCGGTTCTCGACGCCGAGCGGATCGACGGCTACCTGTACGAGGAGGCCGGCGAGCACCTCGGCACGGGTCTCGGGATGCGGACCCGAGGTGTGGTCGGCGTCTTCAACATCGCTGTCGTCCCGGGCGCGCGCGGTCGTGGCCTGGGTCGCGCGATCACCGAGAAGGTGCTGCGCGAGGGTGTCGCGGCCGGTGCGGACGCGGCGTACCTGCAGACCAGCGCGCTCGGCCGGCCGCTGTACGAGTCGATGGGCTTCCGCCTCCTGGAGAACTGGACCGCCTTCCATGCGTGACCACGCGCCGAGACGGTCGGGGCCGCGGCGCGGTCGACGCGTCGACGCGCCCGTGCACGAGACACGAGGGGACCTCAACCGTGAGCTTCAGTGACGATGTCCGCTCGGCCTTTCGGCGTGGGGAGACCGACGCGGTGGTGCGGATGAGTACGGCCGAGATCGAGCGGGCTCGGGCCGTCGGCGACGCCGCCGGCAAGGTGGAGGCCCGGTACAGCCTCGCGCGGGTGGCGATTCGTGGCGGCGACCTGACGCTCGGGGAGGCGCGGGCGCGGGAGGCACTCGACGTCGCGGTGCGCTCCGGCGATCGCGCGTTGGAGGAGCGGCCGAGACACGTGCTGGCCGCGGTGGCGCGGATGGCCGGCGATCTGACCCGGGCGCGGGATCTGTACCGGGAGAGCATCGCGCTGAACGAGACGCTGGGTCGGCCGGAGACCGTCAACTCCGAGACGCGCAACCTGGCCTTCTGCGAGCTGGGTCTCGGCAACCTCGCCGAGGCGAGGAGGCTGTTCACGCTCAGCCGTACCCGGGTGTTCCGGCACGGCTGGGACGAGTTCGTGCCGTACGTCTGCGTGGCGGGCGCGGCGCTCGCGTCCGCCGAGGGCGACCACCCGCGAGCGGCGCTCATGGTCGGTCTCGCGGACGCGGCGTTCGCGGCGCTCGGCCAGGTGCCGGACCCGGACGACGCGGCCGACCTCGCCGCCGTGCGAGACGCCGCGATCGAGGCGCTCGGCCCCGCCGCTTACGCCGCCGCGCAGGAGCGGGGTGGGCACCTCGATCCCCGTACGGCGTTCGACGACGACCACTGAGAGGTACTGGCGGTCAGGCCGGCGGCTCGGGAGCCGACTGGGCATCGTGATCGTCGCCCGCACGGGCCCGCGCGGCGGCGACGGCCTGGCCGCGCTCCGACCCGGGAAGCGGTCGAGCATCGCGCCCACCTCGTCGGCGCTCACGTTGGCGCCGAACAACTCGCTGCCCGGCTCGAGTCGTACCCCCTCGGCGAGGGGGCCGGCGACGACCGGGTCGAAGCCGAGATCGTCCACAAGGGACGAGACCGTGGCGAGGCCGGCCTCGTCGTCACCGGCGATCGCGATGGCCTTGCGGCCGGCCGCGCCCGTCGGCCGCGCCTCGTCCTCAAGGTCGTGGTAGCCCATGTGGTTGAACGCCTTGACGACCCGCGCGTCGGCCAGGAACGCCTGGACGATCTCACTGGACGAGGTGCGCGGGTCGGTCAGGTCGTCGCGGATGCCGTCCACCTCCCACCAGTAGTTCATCGCGTCGACGACGAGCTTGCCGCGCAGCGCCTCGGCGGGGAGCGCACGGTACTTGCCCAGAGGGAGGGCGAGGATGACGATGTCGGCGCCGGCCACGGCGTCGACCGCGGTGGTCGCCACCGCCCCGGGCGTGAGCACCTCGACGGTCAGGGCGATCTTCGCCGGGTCGCCGGAGCCGGCGACGAGCACCCGGTAGCCGGCGGCGAGCGCGAGCCGGGCGAGGACGGTGCCCACCTTGCCGGCGCCGAGGACGGCGAGGGTCCGGGGGCGGTCGGGGCCGCTGTCGTTCATGTCTTCCTTCCCGAGGGTCGGCCGGCGGGTCAGCTGGCCAGGATGTCGCGGACCATGGGGATCACCCGGGAGCCGTACAGCTCCACGGCGCGCATCCGGGCGCTCACGGGCTGCGCTCCGGCGGTGTAGATGAGGTCGAACCGGCCGACGCCCAGGCTGCGGATGGCACCAGCCATCCGCCGGGCCACCGTCTCGGGCGAGCCGATGTAGAGCGAGCCGTGCTCGACCTCGGAGTCGAACTCCGTACGGCGGATCGGTGGCCAGCCCCGCAGCGCGCCGATCCGGTCCCGCATGACCCGGTAGTGCGGCCAGAACAGCTCCTTGGCCTCCTCGTCGGTGTCGGCGATGAAGCCGGGCGAGTGCATCCCGACCGGGTGCGCCGTGGTGCCGAGCTGGTCGGCCGCCCGGCGGTAGAGGTCGATGTAGGGCGCGAAACGCTCGGGAGCGCCGCCGATGATGGCGAGCATGAGCGGCAGGCCGTACCGGGCGGTCCGCACCACCGACTGGGGGGAGCCGCCCACGCCCACCCACTCTACGTCGTCTGCTACGTCGGCTTCGGCCTTCCCACCGTGATCGCCGGCTTCCTCGTCGTCTACGCCGGCGGTCTGCCGCAGACGGCCGGCGAGTACTCGGTCGCCGTCATCCTCCTCGCCCTCGTCGCCCTGCTCGGGTGCGCAGAGCGACGAGGGCGGCACCCGGCTGATGCCGGGAACACCGCACCCGCCGCCGGCGCAGGACGTGGCGCGGTGATCGCCGACGGCGCTGCCCGCACGCGATCACGACCCGGCTGCCGGGGCGCGTCGACGGCGACCTGACGTCGGCCCGCCCCACCGTCCACCGAGGCCAGCGCGGCGGTGTTGCTGCGTGTCCGCCTCCACCGGCGCACCGACAAGAATCGTCAGATGTATTGGCGAGGTTGGTCGGTGGTGCAGGTGTCCACCGTGGCCGCCGGCCCCCGCCACCGCTCCGGGCGAGTCCGATCTCTCCTGATAAGGGTCGGGTCGCCGCCCACGATCCTTCCAGCTATCGACCGTTGCCTATTGCGTGACGCCGGAGTAATCTTCCCGAAACACATCAGACGTTTCGTCGTCTGAGGGTCTGCCAACGGCCTGCGCAGCGAGGTCAGGTCGGTGCCACCGCGCGGATCCGCTATCGGGCTTCGGCGTTGTCGCGCTTGGGGTGGCCGGATCGGTCACCGTTTGGAGGATCGATGTCAGACCTGACCCGGCGCCAAGCCCTCAAGATCGGCGCAGCCGGCGCGGGCGGTGCCCTGCTGCCGCTGCCCTGGACGGCGACCGCCCAAGCCGACGCCGTCGCGCCGCCGCAGGTGCTGGCGGCCAACGACCTCGCCCTCTGGTACGACGAGGGTGCCGGCACCGACTGGCTGCGGGCCCTGCCGATCGGCAACGGCCGGCTCGGCGCGATGGTGTTCGGCAACGTCGACACCGAGCGACTTCAGCTCAACGAGGACACGGTGTGGGCCGGCGGCCCGCACGACCCCAGCAACACCAGAGGCGCGGCCGCGCTGCCGGAGATCCGGCGACTGGTCAACGCGAACCAGTGGACGCAGGCCCAGGACCTCATCAACCAGACCATGATGGGCAACCCCGGCGGGCAGTTGGCCTACCAGACCGTCGGCAACCTCCGGCTCGCCTTCGGATCCGCCAGCGGAGCGTCCCAGCACAACCGCACGCTCGACCTGACGACCGCCACCGCCACGACGTCGTACGTCCTGGGTGGCATCCGTTATCAGCGTGAGGTCTTCGCCAGCGCGCCGGACCAGGTCATCGCGATGCGACTGACCGCCGACCGCACCAATTCGATCAGCTTCACCGCCACGTTCGACAGCCCTCAGCGCACGACGGTGTCCAGCCCGGACGGCGCCACGATCGGCCTCGACGGCGTCTCCGGCAGTCAGGAGGGCGTCACCGGGCAGGTCCGTTTCCTCGCCCTGGCCAACGCCACCGTCACCGGGGGCACCGTGTCCAGCTCCGGCGGCACCCTGCGGGTCACCAACGCGACAAGCGTGACCCTGCTCATCTCGATCGGCTCCAGCTACGTCAACTACCGCAACGTCGGTGGCGACTACGGGGGCATCGCGCGACAGCGCCTCAGCGCGGCGCGCGCCTACAGCTACGACCAGCTGCGCAGCCGGCACGTCGCCGACTACCAGGCGCTGTTCGGGCGGGTCACCATCGACCTGGGCCGCACCTCCGCCGCCGACCAGACGACGGACGTCCGCATCGCCCAGCACAACAGCGTCAACGACCCGCAGTTCTCCGCGCTGCTGTTCCAGTTCGGCAGGTACCTGCTGATCTCGTCGTCACGACCCGGCACCCAGCCGGCGAACCTCCAGGGCATCTGGAACGACTCGCTGACCCCCTCGTGGGACTCGAAGTACACGATCAACGCCAACCTGCCGATGAACTACTGGCCGGCCAACACGACCAACCTGGCCGAGTGCCACAACCCGGTGTTCGACATGGTCCGCGACCTGTCGGTGGCCGGCGCCCGCACCGCCCAGGTGCAGTACGGCGCGGGCGGCTGGGTCACCCACCACAACACCGACGCGTGGCGGGCCACCGCCGTCGTGGACGGCGCGTTCTGGGGCATGTGGCAGACCGGCGGCGCCTGGCTGTCCACGCTGATCTGGGACCACTACCAGTTCAACGGTGACGTCGAGTTCCTGCGGACGAACTACCCGGCCATGAAGGGTGCCGCACAGTTCTTCCTCGACACGCTGGTGACCGAGCCGACCCTCGGCTATCTGGTGACCAACCCCTCGAACTCGCCGGAGCTCAGCCACCACGCGAACGCCAGCGTCTGCGCCGGCCCCACCATGGACAACCAGATCCTGCGTGACCTGTTCGACGCGTGCGCCCGCGCGAGCGAGATCCTCAACGTGGACAGCACCTTCCGGGCCCAGGTCCGCGCCACCCGGGACCGGCTCGCGCCGATGAAGATCGGCTCGCGGGGCAACATCATGGAGTGGCTCTACGACTGGGTGGAGACCGAGCCCAACCACCGGCACATCTCGCACCTGTACGGGTTGGCCCCCAGCAACCAGATCACCAAGCGCGGCACCCCGCAGTTGTTCGAGGCGGCCCGCCGCACGCTGGCGTTGCGCGGTGACGACGGCACCGGCTGGTCGCTGGCCTGGAAAATCAACTTCTGGGCGCGGATGGAGGAGGGCAAGCGGGCCCACGACCTGATCCGCTACCTCGCCACCACCGCCCGGCTCGCGCCCAACATGTTCGACCTGCACCCGCCGTTCCAGATCGACGGCAACTTCGGCGCCACCGCCGGCATCGCCGAGATGCTGCTCCAGAGCCACATCGGTGAGCTGCACATCCTGCCCGCGCTGCCGCCGGCCTGGCCCAGCGGACGGGTGACCGGCCTGCGGGGCCGCGGTGGGCACACGGTCGGCATCACGTGGGCGAGCGGCGCGGCCACCGAGGTGCTCGTCCGTCCGGACCGTGCCGGCACCGTCCGCCTGCGGTCGCGGTTCCTGACCGGCACCGTCAGCGTCGTCGACACCGCCGACGGGACGTCGCCCCGGGTCACCCGCGTCGAATCCGACCTGATCGAGGTCACCGTGCAGGCGGGACGCACCTACCGGGTGACCAGCACGGGTGTCGCCACGCCGACGCTGGAGCAGAGCTTCACCAACGCCGGCATCAGCAACGACAGCAACACCAACGTCGCAAACTTCGACGGCAACGGCGCCAGTCTCTCCGCGCAGGCCCTGGCGCAGGCCGGCGCCAGCCCGGGCAGCACGGTGAGCCGCAACGGAGTGACCTTCCGCTGGCCCAACGTCAGCCCCGGTACGGCCGACAACGCCATCGCCTCTGGCCAGACCATCGGCGTCAGCGGCACCGGCAGCACGCTCGGCTTCCTCCTGACCGGCACCTACGGCGCCGTGTCGGGAACAGGCACCGTGGTGTACGCCGACGGCACCCGCCAGACGTTCACGTTGAGCACGCCCGACTGGTACGGCGGGCCGCAGTCCGGGGCGACCGCCGCCATCGTGTCGGCCTACCAGAACCGGCCCAACAACGCCCGCCAGGCCACGGCGGCCTGCATCTACTACGTGGGCGTGGCGTTGCAGAGCAAGGCGGTGACCCAGGTCGTGTTGCCCAACATCAGCGCACGGGCCGCGGCGAACGTGCCGACCATGCACGTCTTCGCCATCGCGATCGGGTCCTGACCTTTCGCCTCGCCACCTCCCCGGCGCTGAACGTCGGGGAGGTGGCGAGATCTCGCGGCCGGGCCGCCGGCGGGCAGCGCGGTCACCGGCGGCGCGGCGTGATCAGTCCCGACTCGTACGCCCACACGACCAGCTGGGCCCGGTCACGGCAGTGCAGCTTGGTCATCGCCCGGTTCACGTGTGTCTTGGCGGTCAACGGACTGATCACCATCCGCACGGCGATCTCGTCGTTGGTCATCCCGCGGGCGACGAGCTCGACGATCTCCTGTTCGCGGGCGGTCAGCACGTCCCGGCCGGCCGCCGGCACGGCTGGCGGTGGGCCGGCCACGAACTCGCTGATCAGCGTACGGGTGACGGCCGGCGCGAGCAGTGCATCGCCGCGCGCCACGACGGCGACGGCCTGCAGCAGGTCGGCGGGGTCGGCGTCCTTGAGCAGGAAACCGCTGGCGCCCGCACGCAGGGCGGCGAAGACGTAGGAGTCGAGCCCGTAGTTGGTGAGAATGAGAATCCGGATCGCGGCAAGGTCGGGGTCCGCGGCGATGCGCCGGGTCGCCTCGATGCCGTCGAGCCCCGGCATCTGCACGTCCATCAGCACGACGTCCGGGCGCAGGCGTCGCGCGAGGTGCACGGCCGACGTGCCGTCGGTGGCCTCACCGACGACCTCCAGGTCGTCCTCTGCCTCCAACAGCGCCCGGAACCCGGCTCGCATCAGCGCCTGGTCGTCGGCGAGCAGGACCCGGATCATGCCGGCTCCCCGCGCCGTCGCCCGGTCATGCCGGCTCGTCGAGGGGGAACGTGGCCCGCACCGTGAACCCGTGGTCGTCGCGGGCGGCGGCTTGCAGGGTGCCGCCCAGTCCGGTGACCCGTTCCCGCATACCGCGCAGTCCCACCCCCGGTGTCGGGGGCCGCGCCGGCGACGCCCGCCCGTCGTCGGTGACCGCGACGGTCAGCCCGGCCGGGGCGTACTCGACGTGAATGTGCGCGGTCGCGGGGCCGGCATGGCGGGCCACATTGGTCAGGGCCTCCTGGACGACCCGGTAGCCGGCCTGGTCGACCTCGTCGGGCAGGCTCCGGGGCCGGCCGCTGACGGTGACCTGGACCGGCACGCCGACCGCCCGGGTTCGCTCGGCGAGTTCGTCCACCCGGGCCAGCCCGACGCGGTCGTCGTCGGGGGCGCGCAGGATGTCGAGGGTGGTGCGTAGTTCCCGCATCGCGGCGCCGCTGGCCTCCTGGATCGCCAGCAGCGTGGCCGACGGTTCCTCGCCGTGCTTGCGGGCCAAATGCACGGCGATCCCGGCCTGCACCTTGATCACCGAGATGCTGTGGGTCAGGGAGTCGTGCAGGTCGCGGGCGATGCGCAGACGCTCCTCCCCGGCACGGCGCAACGCCATCTCCTCGCGGGTGCGTTCGGCCTCGATGGCCCGCTGTTCGACCTGCTCCAGGTACGCCCGGCGTTGCCGGCCGACGAGCCCGGCGACGTTGGCCGCCACGAACCATCCCAGCAGCAGGGCCGTCCGCTCGACGATCAGCTGGTTGGGGCGGTCGGCCGGCGCCACCGAGACGTCGCGGGCCAGGAAGCCACCGAGGAAGGCGAGGCTGGCCACGGCAGCGGCCGCCCGGCGACCCCGCCAGGCGGCGAGGTAGACCACGCCGAGCACGGGGAACGCGGCGGACACCCCGGAGTGCACCCGGATGTGCAGGGCCAGCATGGCGGCGGTCACCACGCCCAGCGCGACCACCGGGTACCGCCGGCACACCGCGAGGGCCGCCGCCATGGCGAGGACCAGGGCGACGTCGAGGGCCCCGACGGTCGCGGCGTCCGGTGCGAGCGCGGCGTTGCCGAGCAGCAGGCCGCCGAGGGCGAGTCCACTGAGGGCGTACGGCAGGTCGCGGCGCATGGTCGCACTGTAGAACGGCCGTCGTCCGTCAAGCATCCCGCGCGTGCGGTAGATCAGGCGTACCACGGGGGTGGTATCGCGGCGGAGCAAGTGTCTGCGGCGGAACGACGTTTTCCCAGCCCGCCACGGCAAGCATCGACCTCATGACATACCGCTTCTTCACCCCCATCCCCACGAAGGCGGCCACCGGCCGCACCGCGGAGGTCTACCAGCAGTCGCGCGAGGACTTCCTCGGGCCGCTGCCCACCTTCCAGGTGCTCTCGGCCGTGCCGGAGGTGCTGGCCGCGACCTGGTCGCTGCTGCGCGAGGCCCTGCTCGCCGGGGACGCGTCCCGGGTCGAGCGCGAACTCGTCGCGGCGGCCGTGTCCCGGGCCAACCGCTGTCAGTTCTGCGTCGACGCCCACGTGCTGCTGCTGCACGCCCTGGGCGAGCGCGCTCTGGCCGAGGTCGTCGCCCGGGGCGGGACGCCACCCGACCCGAGGCACGCCGAACTCACCCGCTGGGCCCAGGCCAGCCGCAGCCCTCGCGCCGCCGACTGGAGCAGCACGTACCGCCCGGAGGTCACCGGTACGCTGCTCGCCTTCCACTTCATCAACCGGATCGTCTCGGCGCTGCTCGACCCCGACCTGCTCCCCGGCGGCCTGCAACGCTCCCCGCTGGTGCGTTCGGTCGGGGGCCGGTTGTACGCCAGGGCCGCCCGGGAGCCGAAGGAACCCGGTCGCAGTCTCCCGCTCATCGAGGCGGGTCCGACGCCGCCGCCGGCGTGGGCGGGGGACAGCCCGGTCGGTGTCGCCTACGCGTCGTTGCGAACCGCCGCCACCCGGGGCGGGGACCTGCTGGGCGACGTGGCCCGCCAGACCGTGACGGCCACGGTGCGCTGGGAGGACGGGCGGTTCCCGGCCCGGCCCGCCGACTGGGCCGTCGACCTGGTCCGGGACGTGCCCGGCCGGGACCGTATCGGAACCCGGATCGCGTTGCTGGCGGCGTTCGCGCCCAGCGCGATCAGCGTGGGGGACGTCGCCCTCTGGCGGCTGTCGCACCCCGCCGACGCCGACCTCGTCCGGCTGGTCGCGTACGGGGCGATCACGGCCACCGACCATGTCGCCCAGGCCCTGGCCTCGGCGCACCTCTAGGAGATCACCATGCGTAAGGCATTCGTCGTCAGCGCCGCCCTGCTGCTCATCGCGTTCGCCGTCCAGTTCGTCTTCGCCGCCGTCGGCGCGTTCACGAAACCTGGGGGCGACGGCGCGTACGCCCTGCACAGTGTCAACGGCATGGCCGTCATCCCCGTCCTCACCCTGCTCACCGCCCTGTTCGCCGCGCTGGCGAAGGCGCCGGGCCGACTCGTCGGACTGGCGATCCTGCCGGTCGGCCTCGTCGTCGTGCAGGCGCTTCTCGCCATGCTCGCCAACGCCTCCACCGACGCCGCCGGAGTCAGCACCGCGTTCGGCCTGACCCTCGGCGGGTTGCACGCGCTCAACGGCATCGTCGCGGTGCACGTCGTGGTCGGCGTCCTTCGGGCAGCGCGGAGGCTGGGTGGTCCGGCGCCGGTGGGCGACATCCGCGCGGCCGTCCGGGAGGGGGAGCCGGCATGACCACCGGCTCGCTGCTCGTGGCGGACCTCGTGCTCGCGGTCCTCACCGCCGCCGGATGGTTGGGTGGCGGCGCCGCGGCGGCCGCCCGGCGCCGTCCGCTCGCACTCGGGCTGGCCGCCGTCGCGCTGCTCGCCACGCTCGGCCGCGCGCTCACGGTGATCGCGCTCGCCCGCGCCGGCTGGTGGTTCGCCGCGGAGAAGGTCCTCATCGCCGCGCCCCTGTCGCTCGCCGCGGTGGTCGTCGCCGGGCCGCGGCTGCTGCGGGCCGCGGGCGACCTCCGGTCCGTCGCGGTCCCGCTCCTCTTCGCCGGGTACGCCGTGAGCGGCGCCCTGCTCGTGACGATCCTGCACGGGTATCCGGCGTCGGCCTCGGTGGGGCTGCTCGCGGTCGCCGGGGTCGGCACGGCGGCGGCGGTCTCGTGGCGCTTCCTCGCGCGCCCGTCCCGGACGGTGTCCCGGGCGGCCACCGTGGTGACGGTCGCGGCCCTGCTGGCCGGAACCGGGCTGGCCGTCGCCACGGACGCCGCGCCCGCCGTACCGCATGATCATGGCTATCCGCAGCTCCGGACCACCGACGAACCCACTCGGCGGTTCACCCTGACGGCCGGGACGGCCAGGGTGAACGTGGGTGGCCGCGACGTCGCGGCGTGGGCGTTCAACGCGCAGGTACCCGGGCCGGAGTTGACCGCCACCGTCGGCGACGTCGTGGAGGTGACGCTGCACAACCGGGACATCGGGCGGGGCGTCACCCTGCACTGGCACGGGTACGACGTGCCGAACAGCCAGGACGGGGTGCCCGGGGTGACGCAGGCAGCGGTGCTGCCCGGCCAGGAGTTCGTCTACCGGTTCCGTGCCGATCAGGCCGGGACGTACTGGTACCACACCCACGCGGTGTCCGACGTCGGTGTGCGGATGGGCCTCTACGGCGTCCTGGTGGTGCGCCCGGGGCCGACGACCGGCCTCGACGTCACCGTGCCGGTGCACACCCTGGCCGGTCGTCCGCTGCCCCCGGCGCGAGTGGAACGGGTCGAGGCCGGCGTGCCGGTGCGGCTGCGCCTGATCAACACCGACAACACGACGCACCGGTACGCCCTGGCCGGGGCCGCCTTCCGGGTCGCCGCGATCGACGGCTCTGATCTGCGGGGTCCGACGCCGCTCGCGGACACCGCCGTGCTGATCCCGGCCGGAGGCCGCTACGACCTGGTGTTCACCGCGCCGGCCAGCCCGGTGGCGCTGTTCGTCGACGGACGGGTGGTCTACTCCACCGGGGAGGTGTCGACGGCGACCGGCGGGTGGCCCGTCCTGGACCCGCTCACCTACGGCGTGCCGGCTCCGGTGCCGTGGGCCCGGTTCGACCGGAAGTTCACCCTCGTCCTCGACCGTGGTCTCGACCTGCGCGGACTGCTCCCGCGATACGCCCACACCGTGAACGGCGCGGCCGATCCGGACATCCCGCCGCAGGTCGTCCGCCGCGGCGACGTCGTCCGCTTCACGATCGTCAACCGGTCGCAGACCGTGCACCCGTGGCATCTGCACGGCCACCACGTTCTCGTGCTGTCCCGCACCCGGAAGGCGGCGATCGGAAGTCCGTTGTGGCTGGACTCGTTCGACGTCCGGCCGGGTGAGGTGTGGGAGGTCGCGTTCCGAGCCGACAACCCGGGGATGTGGGCCAACCACTGCCACAACCTGGGGCACGCCGACGCCGGGATGACGCTGCACCTGATGTACTCGTGATCTCCCGCGCCGTTCCCGGTTTCGGCCCGACCCTGGCGGGAACCCCGTCGCCGCCCGTGCAGCGGAGGCAGGCGACGAAGAGGTGGCTATGACGCTGGCCAACCCGGCTCCCGACTATTTCGAGCCCGAAGACGGCATGTTCCTGGCGACGCTGCTCATCGTCCGCGACATCGATCGGTCGCGGGAATACTACGAGCGGGTGTTCGGGGCGACGTGCGTCCATGACGCGAACCCGTTGATCATGAGGTTCTTCAACAGCTACATCATCATCAACGTCGAGGGCGGCCCGACGGACGACAAGCCGACGGTCCAGGCCAAGGCCCCGGTCGACGCCAACACCCTGAGCTGCGCGATGAATGTCCGGGTCCGGGACATCCACGCGCTCTACACCGAGTGGAAGGCCCGCGGCGCGGATTTCCTCACCGAGCCGAAGGACCACGGCACGGAGATCCGTTGTTACCTCCGCGACCCCGACGGCTATCTGGTGGAGATCGGGCAGGGCCTCTAGGCCGCGGAGTCCCATCGCGGGCCGCCGGATCGGGCAGGCGCAGCACCCGGCCCCGTCGCGCGGCGGCGGGGCCGGGTGTCGGTGCGCGGAGTCGGTCGGGATCAGCTGGTTCCGCAGCTGACCGTCGGCCAGTTCCAGTTGCCGTTGGCCATGATCGTTATGCCGAAGTTGTTGCCGTTGCCGTTCGGCCTGGCGGTGACGGTTCCGCTGGTGCCGCTGACGGAGGCGTTCCAGCTGTTCTGAATGCTCTGGCCGCCGCCGAGTCCGAGTCTGACGACCCAGTTGCTGGTGCCGCTGACCGCGACGTTCAGATTGAAGCGGTCGCCCCACTGCTGACCGGCGGAGAGCGTCGCGTTGCAGGTGCCGGTCCCCGGGTTACCGGTGGTGGGCCCGGAGGTGGGTCCGGAGGTCGGGTTGCCGCCGCCGCCCTCCTGGACGGTGACGTCGGAGCTGCCGCTGCTCTGGTAGCCCTCGGTGGCCATGATCTGGTAGCTGTGATTGGTGCCGAGGTTCAGGCCGGCGCGGGCCCAGGCGTCGAAGTGGTTGGCGGTGGTGATGGTGCCACTCGAGCGCTTGTTCTGACGGACGCTCCAGTACTGGTAGAACGTCTGGTTGCCGTCGATCGACGGGGCGTTGACCCGCTGGCTGCGCAGGATGTCGTAGGTGCCGCCGTCAGTGGTCACCGTGCCCAGCCGCTGGGCGCCGCTGCTCGGGTTGTAGCTGCCGAAGTTCTCCACCACGTAGTACTCGATGAGCGGGTTGCGCGTCCATCCGTACAGGGCGAGGTAGGTGTTGTTGTTCCCCGGGTTGTAGTTGGCCGAGTAGCTGACCGTCCGCCGCGAGCCGGTGGCCCAGCCCTTGCCGCCGACCCAGTTGTTGGTGCTGCGGTCCCAACTGCTGGAGTACCGGCCGTCGGCGCGCAGCGTCATGCTGGCGTTGCCGCCGTCCTTCCAGAAGGAGAAGTAGTAGCCGTTGTGCGTGCCGGTCAGGCTCGAGGTGAGCGTCCGGTCGGCCTCGGCGTACGCGTTGGTCGCCGTCACCGTGCCGGCGATGGCCAGGACGGCGGCGCAGGCGGCGCCCAGGAGCAACCGGATTCGGCCGCGCCTCCCTGGCCTGGTGGGGGTGTGGCTGGTGTCGGTCATGTGGGTGGTTCCTCCTCGTAACGGCCACGGCGTCGTGCCGCGTGGTGGTGGTTGGCCGGTCGTCCTGCACGACGACCGGAGGAGTGGGCCGTGGTGGCTGGTGCTGACGGTGATTGAGCGTCGTCGATGGGGACCGTATTAACCCGGTCGTCGACTTGTCAACAATTTCCGGAAACGCCGTGGCAACATCGCTCTCGGCTCCCCCTGCGGGAGGGACGCGTGTCGAGCCAGGTCAGTAGTCAATCAGAGTTCGGTATCGTCATACGACTGCGGGCGCCGACGGACCTCACTTCGGCCGGAAGCCGCCGAAATTTCCGAAGACTTTCCGGACCTTGACCACCAGGTGCGGGAAGTGGGTCCGGGAGGGGGCACCGCCACTCCGGCGTGCCGGATGGGTTAAAACTTGATCCGTTCCAAAATAGTGAGCTAGTGTTCCTCGGGTGATGCCCGACTTCGAGGCGCAACTGCGAGCCGCCTCGCTGCGCGTGACCCGGCCCCGGCTGGCGGTGCTCGCGGCCCTGCGCGACCACCCCCACGTCGGCACCGACGCGGTGATCGCGTTGGTGCGGGCGGAGCATCCCACCGTGTCCCACCAGGCCGTGTACGACGTGCTGCGGGTGCTCACCGACGCCGGTCTGGTACGCCGGATCCAGCCTGCCGGCGCCACCGCCCGCTACGAGTCCCGGGTGGCGGACAATCACCACCATGTCGTGTGCCGCGCCTGCGGCGCCATCGCCGACGTCGAGTGCGCCGTCGGCCACGCCCCCTGTCTGACCGCCTCCAATGACCACGGGTTCGTGGTCGACGAGGCGGAGGTCGTCTACTGGGGCACCTGCCCCGGTTGCGCGGCCGCTCGCACCTCCCAGTGATCCGCCAGTTCGGAAGGAAGTACATGAGCGACACCCAGGACAACGGACCCATCAGCGCGCAGGGCGTGGACGAGAAGGCCGCGGCCGGCTGCCCGGTCGCGCACGACTCGGTGACCGCGCACGGCAGCGAGAGCGAGAACCCGGCGATCGACTCGCCGACCCCGAAGACCGGCGGTCGTCCGCGCACCAACCGGGACTGGTGGCCCAACCAGCTCGACCTCTCGGTGTTGCACGCCCACTCGTCGAAGGGCAACCCGCTGGGTGCGGACTTCAGCTACGCCAAGGAGTTCGCCAAGCTCGACGTCGAGGCCCTCAAGCGTGACATCGTCGAGGTCCTCACCACCTCGCAGGACTGGTGGCCGGCCGACTTCGGCCACTACGGCGGCCTGATGATCCGGATGAGCTGGCACGCCTCCGGCACGTACCGGATCGAGGACGGTCGGGGCGGCGCCGGCGACGGCGGGCAGCGGTTCGCGCCGCTCAACAGCTGGCCGGACAACGCCAACCTGGACAAGGCCCGTCGGCTGCTCTGGCCGGTCAAGCAGAAGTACGGCCAGAAGATCTCCTGGGCCGACCTGCTGGTGCTCGCCGGCAACGTGGCCCTGGAGTCGATGGGCTTCAAGACCTTCGGCTTCGGCTTCGGTCGCGAGGACGTGTGGGAGCCCGAGGAGATCTTCTGGGGCCCCGAGGACACCTGGCTCGGCGACGAGCGGTACGCCACCGAGAAGGAGATGGCGGCCGGCGTCGGTTCGACGGAGATGGGTCTGATCTACGTCAACCCGGAGGGCCCCCGCGGCAACGCGGACCCGGCGGCGGCGGCGCACTTCATCCGGGAGACCTTCCGCCGGATGGCGATGAACGACGAGGAAACCGTCGCCCTCATCGCCGGCGGTCACACCTTCGGCAAGACCCACGGTGCCGGCGTCGCCGACGGCCACGTCGGCGCGGAGCCCGAGGGCGCCCCGCTGGAGGCGCAGGGCCTCGGCTGGCTGAGCACCCACGGCAGCGGCAAGGGCCCGGACACGATCACCAGCGGCCTCGAGGTGACCTGGACCGACCAGCCGACGCAGTGGAGCAACCGCTTCTTCGAGATCCTCTTCGGCTACGAGTGGGAGCTCACCACGAGCCCTGGTGGCGCGAAGCAGTGGGTCGCCAAGGATGCCGAGGCGATCGTCCCGGACGCCTTCGACCCGTCGAAGAAGCACCGGCCGACGATGCTCACGACCGACCTGTCGCTGCGCGTCGACCCGGCGTACGAGAAGATCTCGCGCCGCTTCCTGGAGAACCCCGACCAGTTCGCGCTGGCCTTCGCCAAGGCGTGGTACAAGCTGCTGCACCGCGACATGGGCCCGATCGAGCGCTTCCTCGGGCCGTGGGTGGCCGAGCCGCAGCTCTGGCAGGACCCGGTGCCGGCCGTTGACCACGAGCTGGTGGGCGACGCCGACATCGCCGCCCTCAAGGCCAAGGTTCTGGATTCTGGTCTCACCATCGACCAGCTGGTCTCCACCGCCTGGGCCTCTGCCGCGAGCTTCCGGTACACCGACAAGCGCGGTGGCGCCAACGGCGCGCGGATCCGCCTCGAGCCGCAGCGCAACTGGGAGGTCAACCAGCCCGAGCAGCTCGCGTCGGTACTGAGCACCCTGGAGGGCATCCAGCAGGAGTTCAACGCCGCCGGTGGGGCGAGGATCTCGCTCGCCGACCTGATCGTGCTGGCCGGCTCGGCAGCGGTCGAGAAGGCGGCGCGCGACGCGGGTGTCGAGGTGACCGTGCCGTTCCGGCCGGGCCGCACCGACGCCACCCAGGAGCAGACCGACGTCGAGTCCTTCCGGGTCATGGAGCCGCGCGCCGACGGGTTCCGCAACTACCTGCGCCCGGGTGAGAAGACCCAGCCGGAGGTGCTGCTCGTCGACCGTGCCTACATGCTGAACCTGACCGCGCCCGAGATGACCGTCCTCGTCGGCGGTCTGCGGTCGCTCGGCGCCAACACCGGCGGCAGCCAGCACGGCGTCCTCACCGACCGGCCCGGTGTGCTCACCAACGACTTCTTCGCCAACCTGCTCTCCCCGGGCACCCGGTGGAGCGCGTCGAAGTCCGACGAGCACGTGTACGAGATCCGGGACCTGGCCACCGACGAGGTGAAGTGGACCGCCACCGCGGTCGACCTCATCTTCGGCTCCAACTCCCAGCTGCGGGCCCTCGCCGAGGTCTACGCCAGCCAGGACGCGCGCGACAAGTTCGTGCAGGACTTCGTCGCGGCCTGGACGAAGGTCATGGAGCTCGACCGGTTCGATCTCGCCTGATCCTGCGCTCACCGACGAGCCCCGGCCGATCCGTCAGCGATCGACCGGGGCTCGCCCGCGTCCTGCCGCCGCCGAAGACGGGAGGCCCGTCAGCCCAGCCCGGACAGGTAGTCTCTGCGTCGCTGCGGCTCGAACTTCTCGATCGCGTACCGCAGCATGACGCGCGGCATGACCCGGTGATGCCGGGCCAGGAACTCCTCCTCGGCCGCCCGGTCGCGGTTGCCCACCTCGCGCAGCATCCAGCCCACCGCCTTGCGGACCAGGTCGTGCGGGTCGTGCAGGAGCCGTTCACCCAGGCGGAACGTCCAGTCGAAGTCACCGATCCTGATGAAGGCGAAGGTCGCCATGATGGCGATGCGCCGGTCCCACACCAGGTCCGACGCGGCCAGGCGATCCAGGACGCTCCGGTCCTTGTCGATCAGCCACGGCCCGAGGATGTACGGGGCGGACGAGTCCACCAGGTCCCAGTTGTTGATGTGGTCGGTGTTGTCCAGCAGGAGGCGGACGACGCGGCCCCGTTCCTCCTCGTCGCCCCGGGCGAACTTGCGGACCAGGACGAACAGTGCCGTCAACCTCTCCTCGTGCACGTCGCTGGTCAGCAGCTCCGCCGTGCCGGTCAGGGAGAGATCGCGCCAGTACCGGGCGGCCACCCGCCGCTGTTCGGGTACGGGAACCCCGATCGCCCGGTCACCCTCGCCGTAGCCGCCCGGGCCCAGTTGGAGGAACCGGCTCGATCCGGCCGCCCGGACCGGGTCGGCGAGGCTCGCGAGTTCGCGTCGGACGTCGGCGGGCGTGGCCATGTCCGTGCAACCTACCGGCCGCGTCCGACGGTTCCGCCGTTCTCGGCGGATTCGGTCGGCGGCGCGCGGTTCGAGGGGCGGTGGGTGGCCGACGAGTTTGGGATGCTGTGCCCGTCTATCTGCCGACAGCACCTCACGTGAAGGAGCACCGCGATGGCGAAGGTCATCTCCACGCTGTTCATCTCGGCCGACGGCGTGGCCGAGATCGACCCCGACTGGCACTTCCCGTACTTCGACGACAACATGGGCCGCGCCGTCACCGAGGACTACGACACGTCCGACGTGCTGCTCATCGGCCGGGTGACCTACGACAGCTTCGCCGGAGCCTGGCCCGACCGGGAGGCGGCGGGTGGCGAGGACGCCGGGTTCGCCAAGCAGCTCGGGGACGTGCGCAAGGTGGTCGTCTCCCGCCAGCCGCTGGAGTTCTCCTGGCGCAACTCGGAGGTCATCGACGGCGATCTCCCGGCGGCCGTCGCCGCGCTCAAGGCCGACGCCGGGATCAAGGGCATCCTCATTCCCGGGTCGATCTCCGTGGTGCAGCAGCTCCTCGCCGCCGGGCTGGTCGACGAGCTGCGTCTGCTGGTGCACCCGGTGGCGGCGCGCAAGGGCCGCAGGCTGTTCGACGACGGCGACACGCCGTACCACCTGCGGGTGATGGCGACCGAGGTGTTCCCGACGGGCGTGCTCCGCGTGATCTACGCGCCGACCGACGCGCCCGGCGCGGTCGGCTACGACGACGTCAAGGACCAGGTGCCCGCGGGAAACTAGGCGACTCGGCCACCCATCTCGCCGGCCGCCCGACGCCTGGTCCGAGCCGGCCCCGTCGCTTGCCGCGACGGGGCCGGCTCGATCTCGTACGGGCTCGGACAGCTCGGCCCGGGTGGACGTCGGGGATCGCCCGCGGTCAGGCGATCGTGCAGGTCGCGCCGTTGAGAGTGAACGAACTCGGTCGGGCGGTGTTGCCGGTGTGGGTGGCCTGGAAGCCGATGGTGACCGATCCGCTCGGCGGGATGCTGGCGTTGTAGGCGACATTCCGGGCCGTCACCTGGCCGGACGCGGGGGAGTAGGTCGCGTTCCAGCCCGAGGTGACGCTCTGCCCGCCGGGCAGGGTGAAGACGAGCGACCAGCCGTTGACGGGGCTGGCGCCGGTGTTGGTGATGGTGAGGTTCTCGGTCAGGCCGGTGTTCCAGGCGTTGATGGCCACGCTCACGCGGCACGCGCCGGAACTCGGCGGCGGCGTGGTGGGGTTCGGCGGCGGCGTGGTCGGGTTGGGCGGCGGCGTGGTCGGGTTGGGCGGCGGCGTGGTCGGGTTGGGCGGCGGCGTGGTCGGGTTCGGGGGCGGCGTGGTCGGGTTCGGCGGGGCGGTCAGGCCGAAGAAGGCGACGGCGGCAGCGGCCATGCCGCCGGCGGGCAGGCTGTGCCCGGCGCCCTGGATGCTGTACGCCTCGACCTGGACGGTCCCGCTCGCGTCGGCGTACCGACGCCGGTTCCAGTTGGTCTGCGGCGTGTCGGTCGAGGTGGGTGTCTGGCTGAGCCCGAACACGTTGGTCCACTGCTCGATGGTCTCCTGCAGCAGCGAGTACGGCACGAGGGTGTCGCTGGTGCCGTGCCACAACTGCACGCGCGGGCGGGGGCCGGAGTAGCCGGGGTAGGCCTGCCGGACCGCGTCACCCCACTGTTGCGGCGTGCGGTTCATGTTCCCGCCGGTGCACTGGCTGCTCCCGGGCGGATAGTCCGCCGCGTTGGCGAAGCAGTTGTAGGGGACCCCCATGAACGCCGCGCCGGCCTTGAACACGTCGGGGTACAACGCCAGCATGTGGTTGGTCATCATGCCGCCGGACGAGCTGCCGGTGGCGTACACCCGGTCGGGGTCGCCGCCGTACTGCTGCTGCGCGTAGCGGATCATCGAGATGATCGACACGGGGTCGCTGCCGCCGCCGCGGCGCTTGGCGGCATCCGACCAGGTGTCGAAGCAGTTGCCGAAGCCGGCCTGCTGGGTGGCCGTCGGGTAGATCACGATGAACCCGTACCGGTCGGCCTGGGCGGCGAATTCGCTGCCGGAGTAGAAGCCGGGGCCCGACCCTCCGCAGCCGTGCATGGCGACCACGATCGCGGGTCTGGTCGGGCGGGTGTCGGGCACGTAGACGTGCATGCGCATCCGGCCCGGATTGTCGCCGAAGCTGGTCACCTCGGTGAGCGACGCGGCGTACGCGGGCTGGAGCGCGGGTGCCACCAGGCCGGCCGCCGCCAGCGACGTGACCAGGGCGAGCAGCAGTTTCCTTCGGATTTTCACGGGGACGACTCCTTCGATCACCTGTGCGGGTTGCGTGTGGTCGCGGGGCGGTCACGGGTGCGCCCGACTGCCCGTGGTGATCGCGCCTCGCCCACTACGTGTGCTTGCCCGGTGCCCGGCTCCGTGCGGCGTCGCGTAGCAGATAGTGTTCCTCGCGGTCGCCGAAGTGTCAATCGACGTACCTCAATTGCATGCGTGGTCGTGCCCGCCGCGACGGGCCCGGCGGCACGGGCCCTCCGTCTACAGTCGGTGCACCGTCCCTGAGCCGAGCCGGGAGCGCCTGTGGCAAGCCCCTTCACCATCGAGGAGATCTATCCCGACGACGGGGACGACCCGCCGCGGCTGCCCCGGCGGCAGGCCGGCAGCTCGCCGCAGGATCTCGCGGTGACCCTGCTGGCCGACTACACCCTGCGGAACCGCGCGCGGATCCCCTCCGCCGCCCTCGTCGCACTGCTCGCCGAGGCCGGGGTGAGCACGGCCGGAGCGCGCGCCGCGATCAGCCGCCTGGCCCGTCGGGGTGTGCTGGAGGGCAGCCGGGAGGGACGGCGCAGCTCCTACCGGATCAGCCGCGCCGCCGCCGCGAACCTGTCCAGCGGAGGCAGGTGGATCCTGGCCGCCACCACCGAGGTCACGGCGTGGGACGGATGCTGGACCCTCGTCGCCTTCTCCCTGCCGCAGGATCACAGCACCCAGCGGCGGGCCCTGCGTGGCCAGCTCCGCTGGCTCGGGTTCGCGCCGTTGTACGACGGGCTGTGGATCTCGCCGTACGAACTGGGCGCGCAGGGCAGGGCGAAGCTCGCCCGGTTCACCCTCGGCGCCGTCACGGTGTTTCGCGGGCGACAGGCGGCGCTCGACGTGATCGGCCAGCGCGCTCCCATCGACGCCTGGGACATCGAGGCGATCGGTCGGCACTACGAGGAGTTCCTGCGACGGTGGACGCCCCTGGTGCCCATGCTGCGATCCGGAGCCGTCGACGGCGCGGCGGCGGTGCGGGCGCGTACCGAGGTCATGGACACCTTCCGCCGGTTTTCCACCCTCGACCCCCGGTTGCCGCTGGAATTGCTGCCGGCGGGATGGCTCCGACGGCCGGCCCGGGAGCTGTTCGAAGCCGTCTACGACGGCCTCGCCGAACCCGCCGCGCGCCACGTCCGGTCGGTCGTCGCGCGGTTCGTCGACGGCACGCAGCCCGGCATCCAGGCGCACACCACCGCCGACCTCCTCGCCGGGGTACTCCGTGCGGACCCGGCTCCGGACCCGGGCGGTGCATCGGCGACGGTCGAGAGCTGCGCGACCTGAACGGCAACTGACGGGGTCTCCCCACCGGCGACGAGGTGTGTACCTTGTGGAGAACGCGCAGCGCTGGGGAGGCCGGATGACGTCACGCGGTGCAGACCTTTCGGCGGCCGACCGGATCGACACCTCCGTCGCGCACCCTGCCCGTCGGTACAACTATCTGTTGGGTGGCAAGGACAACTTCGCCGCCGACCGGGAGTCCGGCGACGCGCTCGCGGCCGCGATGCCCACCATCCGGCTCGCCGCCGTGGAGAACCGGATGTTCCTGCAACGCACGGTGCGCTTCCTGGCGCAGCACGGCGTCCGGCAGTTCCTGGACATCGGGACCGGCATCCCGACCGCCGACAACACCCACGAGGTCGCCCAGGCCATCGAACCGTCGGCACGGGTGGTCTACGTCGACAACGACCCGATCGTCCTGGCCCACGCCCGCGCGCTGTTGTCCAGCGCGCCCGAGGGGCGGACGGCCTACCTCGACGCCGACCTGCGGGAGCCGGACAAGATCCTCGCCCATCCCGACCTGCGCACGACACTGGACCTGACCGAACCCGTCGCGCTGATGTTGGTGGCCATCCTGCACTTCATCCGCGACGACGAGGACCCCAAGGGCATCCTCGATCGGCTCATCGCGGCGCTGCCGTCCGGCAGCTACGTGGTCGCCTCGCACGTGACCTGGGAATACCTGCCGCCCGCCGCCATCGCTCAGCTCGAAGCCAACAACCGCGACGGCCGGTTCCAGGCCCGGACGACCGAGCAGTTCGCGGCCCTTCTCGACGGGCTGGAGCTCGTCGAGCCCGGCGTCGTGTCCGTGGCGCGGTGGCACGCCGACGACGCGCCGCAGCCGCGTCCGTCCGTGCAGGACGTGTCGTTCAACGGCGCCGTCGCCCGGGTCCGGTGACGACGACCGCCACCGAAGCCGGTGCCGCGGTCGCTCAGCGGGTCTTCTTCGTCGGCCGTTTGCGGGGCGGCGTCAACAGGTCGGCGATCGCCGCGATCGCCGACGGCACGATGCGGTAATACGCCCAGACGCCGCGCTTCTCGCGCTCGATCAGACCGGCCTCGGTGAGAATCCGCAGGTGATGGCTCACGGTCGGCTGAGAGAGGTTGAGCGGCGCGGTGAGGTCGGTGACCGAGGCCTCGCCCTCCGGGGCGGCCTGGATCAGGCTGAGCAGTCGCAGGCGGGCCGGATCGGCGAACGCCTTCAGCACCCCCGCGAGCCGCTCGGCATCCGCGCGTTTGATCGGCTCACCGGCAAGCGGCGAGATGGCAGGCATGGCAGTATCGGCAGTTCCCACGACAGCCATCGTTCCACCAACCTGGGGAACAGAGCGGCGGAACCGGACAAATCCCCGAGCCGATGCTGTGCTCATCACAACACCATCGACGCGTGTCGTGGCCGGGTGGGCCAGCTGTCAGGGCAGGTTGATCGTGTACTCGGCGGTCTGGACCTTCCCGTCGACCTGGAAGTCGAAGAAGGCCCGGTACCGGCCGGAGCTGGGGACGGTCAGCCAGAACGCGACCGCGCCGTCGACGAGCTCCTGCTCCGGGTGGACGTGCACGTACCCGAGGTCACCCTCGCGAACGACGACCAGGTGCCCGTACGCGCCGAGGTACCGCTGCGGCTGGACCGGCCCGGCGGCGTCGGTGCGCGTGAGCTGGAATCGCACCGGCGCCGTCACCCCGGCGGTGGGCATCCCGGTCATCGACACCGTGAACGGTCCGGCCGTCGCCTGCGCCTGGGCCGGTGGCAACGCGGCCGGGGCGTACGCGCCCGGCACGTGGTGGTCGACGCCCAGCACGAGGGGCACCTGTCGACCGTCGGGGGCGCTGACGGAGAAGTCGGCGAAGACGCGGTAGCCACCCGGCCGGGCCAGTGTCAGGGGGACGCTCCAGGTGCCGTCGGGCGCCATCGTCGGGTGCAGGTGCTGGTAGCCGCCCAGGTCGCGACCCACCACGATCAGGTGCAACGGCTTCTCGTGCACGACGGCGAAACGCGTCGCCGGCTGCCGGTCGGTCCCGACGATCCGGAACCGGTAGTCCGCGCGTACGCCGGGCGGCTGGGTCCGCTTTAGGGGCTGCAACGTGTAGCCGCCCGCGCTGACCGTCGTCCCGGTCGCCAGCGTCTCACCCGTGCTGACGTCCCCCGGATGCGAGTGCGGCCCGGTCCCGGGCGCGTGGTCGTGCCCGTTCCCGGCCGACAGGGCCTCCCCGGAGCCGGTCGGCACTCCGGCGGGGGCCGCGGGCCGACGCGCGTCACCGGCCGGCGACGCGTCGCCGGTGCCGATGCGGGCGAGCCCGAAGCCGGCCAGCAGAGCCACCACCAGCCCGCCGACGAGCAGCGCCAGGTGGGTGTTGGTCAGCCGTGACCCGCGTACCACGCCGCTGTCCTGCGCCTCGGGCTGCGGCCGGTCGGCTGGCGACGTGTCCTCCGGTGTGGCCAGGGCCCGCGCGGACGGCGCCGGCCGTCCCGCCGGCGCGGACTCAACGACGACCGGACTCCGCGCGCTGGCGAGCGCGCCGCTCCTGCTCGCCGCGGGTACGGCGGCGCTTCGCTGTCTGCCGCCGGCCGCGCGACCGCCGCCGGCGGTCGCCGCGTTCGTGCCGGCGGTTGCCGCGTTCTTGGCGGCGGTTGCCGCACTCCTGCTCGCGGTTGCCGCGCTCCTGCGGGCGACGGGCTTGCGTGCCGAGGGTGCGACGCGGCCACCCCGGCCGGTCGGAGCCTTCGACGGGCGGGCCCGGCCAGGCGGTCCACCCGCCGTCGACGAGCGACGACGCCACGCGACGAAGCCCGCCACCGCCGCCAGGACCGCGACCGCCCCGCCGACCCAGAGCAGCGCGCCCGGGCCGCTTCGCCCATCCGAGGGTACGGCGGGAGCCGCCTGCGCTGTGCTCGGCGATCCGGCGGGCGCCGCCGAGGCCACCGGCTGCTGCCCCGTGGACGCGTGCTGGTCGATGGCGGCCAGAAGCGCGGGGTCGGGCTGCTGGGTCGGCGGTTGCCAACCCTGCGGCGCCGTGGTCGCCCGGCCGGTGTAGCGGAACGTCATCGTGCCGCGCACCGCGTCACCGTCGGAGGCCACCGACAGGTAGCTCACCGAGTACTGGCCGGCCGCCGGTAGGTGCGCGACCGACACCATCGCCGGAAACCCCGTCGTGTACTCGCGTGGCTGGAACTGGCCGTCGACCAGGAAGTACTCCCGCACCGGCTTGGTCAGCGTCTTCGGCTCCCCGTACGTCCAGCCGTTGTCGACACGAACGCCGTTCGGCGCGGTGACCGTGAAGTACGCGTTGGCGCCGACCTTCTCCGTGAAGTACAGCGCCACCGACGTCAACGGCCCCTGCACCGTGGCGCCGCTCTCGGGAGTGGACATCGCGAGCGTCCCGTGAGCTGCGGCGGGCTGAGCGGACGCGAGGAGGGTGACCGCCGTGGCGAGGGCGAGCGCGAGCAGGCTTGCGATCAGCCGGCCGAGACTCTGGGGGAGACGACGCATCTGAATATCCTCACCGGGGTGAGGCTTTTTTCACAAGGAGCTGATCTTTTTTCACGGAAGGCAAAAGTTGGCGCCGCTCCGCTCGCTCCGGCTGGCCGACGCCGCGAGAAGCCACGACCGTCGCCGAGCGGACGCGGCCCCGGACCACGCCCACGCGTGGCCCGGGACCGTCGCTTCAGCAGGTCGCGGGTGGAATGCTCTGCTCGTACTGGAAGACGTTGTGCGGGTCGTACTTCGCCTTGACCTTGCGCAGTCGGTAGAAGTTGGACCCCCAGTAGGCCGACTCCCACTCCGCCATCCCGATGTTCGGCACGTTGACGTAGGCGCCGTCGACGTACGGCCGCAGGGCCTGGCTGAACTCGGCGATCCAGGTCTGGGCGATCGGGGTGAGGGCCTCGCCGCTGTCCGGCTCCCCGCGGGTGCCCCAGCCGGTGCCCGGCTCGGAGTAGAAGAGCGCGTCGCGGTGCGGGAACGCGGAGCCGCCACGGGGTTCGTGCGCCTGGGCCCCGCGACCGAACGCCTGGAGGAAGAAGTTGCTGTCGTCCGTGGGCGCCTCCTCCATGAAGGCGCGGACCACGCTGATCGCCTTCTTCGGGAACGGCCTGTTGGAGAACTGCGAGAAGAACTTCCAGTTGGCGGGCTCGTCCTCGGTCGGGATCTGGAAGCCCGTGTAGATCTCGCCCCAGCCCCCGGTCTGTACGGTGACCTCGGGATTGCCGATCGAGAGGATCGGCTCCAGCAGCTCCCGCGCCTCCGCCTCCGGACCGTCAGCGAGCACCGCGAACAGCAGGATCTCGGACTTGTGGATCTCGACCTGGGTCCCCAGGCGGTAGTCGGTGAACGGAGCGACGCGCTGCCAGGTCTCGAAGATCTCCTCCAGGTCGCCGAGGCCGTCCCAGGTCGCCTGGAGATAGGCGACGCTGCGCAGCGGCGTCACCCGGTAGGTGAGCGAGGTGACGATCCCGAAGTTGCCGTTGCCCGCGCCGCGCAGGGCCCAGAGCAGGTCCTCGTGGTTGTGCAGGTCCACCTCGATCGCCTTGGCGCCGTTGGTGCCCCACGCGACGACGATCTCCGCCCCGATCAGGCTGTCGCAGGCCATCCCGAGGTAGCGGGTGAGGAACCCGAGACCGCCGCCGAGGGTCGCGCCGGACAGGCCCACGCTTCCCTCCGTGCCGGTCGTCACCGCGAGGTCGTGCTCGCCGAGCGCGGTGACCGCCTCCAGCTGGTTGAGCCCGGCGCCCACCCGTGCGATGCGGCTCGCGTAGTCGATGTGGGTCGACTTGAGCTCGCTCACGTCGATCACGATGCCGTTGTCGACGTTCGACCAGCCCTCAAGGCTGTGCCGGCCGCTGCGTACCCGCAGCGCGACGTCGTTCTGCCGCGCCCAGGTCAGGGCGTTGACCACGTCCTGGGTGTTCTGCGCGAAGACGATGACCAGCGGGTAGCGGACGAACAGCTCGTCCCAGCCGAGGCTCGCGTTCGCGTACCCGGGATCCTGAGGGCGGACGATGCGGCCGGTCAGCTCCGCCGGCGGATACTCCGCGGTGGAAGACGGCCCCGGGCCGCCGTCGGCCGCGAATCCCGGGGCGCCGGCGGCCACGATGCCGGGGAAAACCGCGGCCCCCGCGCCGACGGCCGCCGTCGCCTTGAGTACTTCGCGACGAGATAGGTCGCGCATGGTCCGATCCTCTCGATGTGGGTTACGCCAGCGATCGACCAGAGCGACTCTGGTTCAGTGGCACGCAACTCACGGTATTACGGGAGAGTTATTCGGAGATGAGCCTTTTTGTCCGAAAACCCAGTCGAGTGATCGGGGTGGGCCGGCTCGGGGCGGGCCCGCACGGCTGGGCCGTCACGCCACGGCGGGCAAGGCGTGTGGGGACGAGTGCACTGGCGGCCAGGGGAAATCCTCATTACGGTGTGACTGGGTCAAGTCACGCGCCCATCCTGTCCAGGATCTCCAACGGGAGGCGTGTGCCCATGATCGACCGGGTAGAGATGGCGATCCAGCCTCCGCGGGCGACATCGACCCGATTCGCTCGTCGCTACCGGAGTGGGTTCTGGGGCCCGGCTGTCCCGGAACGGCCCTTCTCCGTGGCCCGTTACACCGAGCCCATCAACTCGTCTGCCGCGTTCTCCGCCGACCGGTTGATCGTCGCCCCGGCGGCCTATGTCGACATGGACACCGCCCCGCTGCTGGGGGCGGCGCTGACCAACGCCCTGGACCGCCACCCCGACGTCTGTTGCGATCTCGCGGCTGTCGACTTCTTCAGCGCCGCAGGGGTCCACGTCCTGCTCCTGGCCGCCGACCGGGCGAAGCGGGGCGGCTCCCGCTTCTCGATCAGGGGTGCCGGCGGTATCACCCAGCGTGTACTGCGCATCACCCAGGTGGAGCACCTGTTCGAGCGAATCGCCTCCTGCTGCGAGGCAGTGAAGACGGGCTCTGGTCCTGCGTGGCATCCGGCTGACGCCACGCAGGACCGTCGCGGTGTCAGCCGGCCGTACAGGAGCGGATCTGCGGTCGGGCGCTGCTGTTGCCGTTGAACATCGTGGTGAAGCCGAACGTGTTGCCGCCGCCGTTGGGGCGTACGGTCATGACGTTGCCGCTGCTGTCCCAGGTGGCGCTGCCGTTCCAGATGGTGGAGACCTTCTGCGGCGAGGTGAGGGCGACCACCACGGTCCAGGTGTTGGTGCCGCTGACGGTGACCGAGGTGTTGTACCGGTCACCCCAGACGTTCGTCGTCGTCGCCGTCGCGGTGCAGCTGCCGCCGGACGGCGGCGGGGTCGTGCTGCTGGGCGGGGGAGTCGTGCTGCCCGGTGGCGGGGTCGCGCCGTCGGGTGCGACCGCGCGACCGGTGGACGGCGAGATCATGCCGGGGCAGAGGTTGCGGCTGGTCAGGTTGGCCACGATCTGGCCGATGGCGTCCCGGGTGTTCTGGATCCCGTCGTGCATGAGGATGACCTGGCCGGCCTGGAGGCGGCTGGCGTTCGACACGATCTGGCTGACGCTCGCGCCGTTCCAGTCCTGTGAGTCGACATCCCAGATCACCTGCCGCATCCCGAGCGACGAGGCGACCGACTGGAGGGTCGAGTTGGTTTCCCCGTACGGCGGCCGGAACAGCTGGGGCCGGATGCCGGTCGCGGACTGGATCGCCGAACTCGTCTGGGACAGGTCGGACTGCATCTGGGACTGACTCATCGACGTCATGTGGGCGTGGCTCCAGCTGTGGTTGCCGACCCACATGCCGGCGGCCACCTGTGCCTGCGCCGCCGACCTGTTGTTCTGCACGTTCTGCCCGATGTTGAACATGGTGGCCCGTACGCCGTTGGCGCGCAGCACGTTCAGCAGTGCGCTGGTGCTGCCGGTCGGACCGTCGTCGAAGGTGAGGCCGACGTAGCCGTTGCAGGTGGCGGCGCTCGACGGGGTGGCGGTGGCCACGACGACGATGCCGCACGTCGCGACGGCGGTGGCGAGGATGGACAGCGCCGCACGTAGTCGCCTCGACCGTACGAGCGTGCCAGCGGAGACAGTGCTCATCTGTGCCCCTTCTACCGGTCCGAACGTGCCCCGGTGTGCGGGCGGCATGGTCCGGTCCGGACGTGTGGGTGGTGGGTGGGGAGATCGACCGAAACCCGCCGGAAGCGGGATCGCATCGACCAGAATGGATCGAAGTATTACAGCGAGAATTCCGACGCGTCAACAATTTCCGGAACCCGCGCCGATAGCCACCCGGAGCTGTCCTCGCGTCACCGGACCGATCCGGAGCAGCCGGGATGTCGCCGCAATGGCGATCCGGTGGCTGCGGCGGTGGGGCTGATCGCCTCGGTATTCAGGGCGGCCGGACGGTCGTGATCCGGAAACCTCCCGGAATTCCCGACGGAGATCCGACCAATCAACGAACGGCTTCGCCGAAGCATCCGTTGTGGAGAGATTGATCAGGGCCGTGGCCAGGCTCGACAGTTCGTCAAGTGCGCGGGGGTCGCCAGGCGGCTCCGCAATCTTTCCGGTAAACGTTGACAGTCCGCCGACGTGCTACCAATACTTCCGCCATCGACAGACCTTGACGGGTGTCGATTCGGGTCGCTCGCGGCGACCTGGTCTGCCGGGCGGCGACGGCAGGCGGCCGCACCTTGGCCAACGGTCTCACGCAGGGCGAGCTGACCGCCGGCCGGATCGCCCCGCACGGCGGGCTGGGCGGTCCGGCCGCCGGATCGGATCACCGTGGGCGCCCGCGGTGGTGCCGCGCGTACCGCCCGACTTCGACGACGACCTCGTTGATCGGGTTTGTCCTCGATCGAACGAGATCGTTGACATGTGTCGCGAATCCATCTTTGATGGTCGATGTTGTTTCCTCGTCGGTCCGGTCGGGCGCTGGGTCGTCCGGCGTGGGGTCGGGCCGTTCGATGCCCCGACCTTGGAGGACGGATGCGAACCTTCGCCCGAGTCAGACCACGACGGCTGGTGCCGGCGTTTGCCGCGGCGATGCTGCTGGCCGTGGCGGTCGGCGTGCCGGCGTCGGCCGCGGGCCCGTCGACCGTCGTCGGTGTGGCGTCCGGTCGGTGTCTGGACGTGGTGGGCAACTCACGCACACCCGGCGCCGGCATCAACATCTACGACTGCGTCGGCCAGGCCAACCAGGCGTGGACGTTCACCGCCGCCGGCGAGTTGCGGGTGTACGACGCGACGATGTGCCTGGACGTGGTCGGCCAGGACACGAGCGCGCCCGCCGCGCTGCAGATCTACGGCTGCACCGGCGGCGCCAACCAGCGCTGGCGGATCAACGCCGACGGGAGCATCGTCGGTGTCCAGTCCGGACTCTGCCTGGACGTGACCGGCGGGGGCACCGCCAACGGCACGACGGTCGGTCTCTGGACGTGCAACGGGCAGGCCAACCAGCGCTGGACGTCGTCGCTCGGCAGCACCGACAGTCAGCCACCCACACCGCCCGGCAACCCTCGGGTGAGCGGGCTGACCTGCAACTCGGTGACCTTCGCGTGGAACGCCTCGACGGACAACGTCGCGGTGGCGTTCTACGACATATATCACGATGGCCAGCTCATGACCTCGGTGAGCGGCGGCACCCTGTCGGCCAGCCTCACCGTCGTCCCCGGAGCGAGTTGGGGCCTGTACGTCAACGCGCGTGACGCCGCCGGAAACGTGTCGCAGGCCAGCGCCACCGTGACGATCACGCCGCCGCCTTGCCAGGCCGACACCGTGCCGCCGAGCACGCCGACGCAGCTCACCGGCACCGCGTCGGGGACCACGGTGACCCTGCGCTGGGCCGCGTCGAGCGACAACGTCGGGGTCCGGGCGTACGACGTCTACCGCGGTGGCGTGAAGATCGGCACTGTCACGGGCGCCCCGCCGGCCACCACCTTCACCGACAGCGGCCTGGCGGCGAACACCACGTACCAGTACCAGGTCCTCGCCCGCGACGGGCAGGACAACGCCTCGGCGCGCAGCGGCACCGTCGCGGTGAGCACCGGCGCCACCTGCGCCAACCCGGTGTGCACGGTGCGGCAGGTCACCACCGACACCGACATCCCGTGGGGGCTGGTGACGCTGCCGGACGGCACCGTCCTCTACAACCGCCGCGACGCGCACGACATCATCCATCTCAACCCCACCACGGGGGCGAAGACCACAGTGGGCACCGTGCCGAACGTGCAGAGCACCGACGGTGAGGGTGGCCTGCTGGGTCTCGCGATCTCGTCGACCTTCGCCAGCGACCGGTGGCTCTACATCATGCACACCTCGCCCAGCGACAACCGGGTCGTCCGGATCAAGATGGAGAACGACCGGCTCACCACCGCCAGCGAGCAGGTCCTGCTCAGCGGGATTCGGCGCAACAAGTTCCACGACGGCGGTCGCCTGCGGTTCGGCCCGGACGGCAAGCTGTACGCCAGCACCGGCGACGCGCAGAACGGCGCCTACGCCCAGGACCGCTCCACCCTTGAGGGCAAGATCCTGCGCTTCAACCCGGACGGCAGCGTCCCGGCGGACAACCCGTTCGGCAACTACGTGTGGAGCTACGGGCACCGCAATCCGCAGGGGCTCGCGTTCGACTCGCAGGGCCGCCTGTGGGAGCAGGAGTTCGGCAACTCGATCATGGATGAGACCAACCTGATCACGCGAGGCGGCAACTACGGCTGGCCGGCCTGCGAGGGCACCAGCGGCACCTGCGGCACCGCCGGCTACATCGCGCCGGCCCGCACCTACCCGACCGCCGAGGGCTCCTGCTCCGGCATCGCGATCGTGCGCGACGCGCTCTACGTCGCCTGCGCCCGCGGCACGCGGATGTACCGCGCCGTGATCAGCGGCAGCAGCCTGACGAACGTGCAGACGTACTTCAGTGGCACCTACGGCCGGCTGCGGACGGTGGAGCCGGCGCCCGACGGGGGACTGTGGCTCACCACCACCAACACCGGTGACAAGGACAGCACCCCGAACAACAGCAACGAACGCGTCCTGCACGTCACCCTCGGCAACTAGCGCCCACGTTCGCCGACGGCCACCGCGACGATCCGGTGGCCGTCGGTGAACTCCCGGCGCGGCCGCGCTGCCCGTCAGGTCCGTCGTGTCGCGGCCACGGCCGTCGAGGGTTCGGCGAGCGTTCACACCCCGCTTGTGGCGAGGTCATCGCGCCGGATCGCCTCCCACCTAGCCTCACCAGGGCATCTGCACCTGAAAGAGCTGAGGTTTGCACCATGTCCCTGCGTCACGTTCTGGCGGGCCTTGCCGTTCTGCCCGCGCTCGCCGCTCCGGTGGCCGCGCACGCGTCAACCGTCGACAGCGCCAGCGCGCCGCACCCCCGGAAGACCCATTTCGACCTCCAAGCCCACCGCGGCGGCATCGGCATGACCACCGAGGAGTCGCTGGAAGGCTTCGGCAAGGCGATGCGTCTCGGTGTCACCACACTGGAGCTGGACACCCAGATCACCAAGGACCAGAAGGTGGTCGTCAACCACGACCGCCAGATCAGCGCTCAGAAGTGCGCCGACACCGCACCGGTCACGGCCGGTGACCCGATGTACCCGTACGTCGGCAAGTACATCAAGGACCGGGCGCGCCCGAGCAGACCGCGCCTCGCGAGCTGTTCGTCCGGCGGGTCTTCGAGGAGATCCACTCCTCCGGCATCGAGAAGCAGGTCACCATCCAGTCGCTCGACTGGGGCGCGCTGAGCCAGATGCACCGGCTCGCGCCGAAGTGGCCGCTGGTGGCCCTCACGAACTACGACTTTCTCCAGGTCGGCCAGCCGGGCGCGTCCCCCTGGCTGGGCGGGATCGACGCTGACGACTACGACGGTGACTTCGTGAAGGCCGCCGCGGCCATTTCCGGCGTCACCGCCCTGTCGCCCAACTACGGATTCCCCCAGAACGGGACCATCAGCGACCCGAACTTCCGCTTCTACCCGGACGCGACCATGGTGGCCGAGGCGCACGCCCGGGGCCTGAAGATCATTCCGTGGACCTGCGACGACCCGGCCACCGTGTCCGCGCTGATGGACATGGGCGTCGACGGGATCATCACCAACTACCCCAACCGGGTCCGGGCGATCATGGCCGAGCGTGGCATGCGGTTGCCGAAGAGCTACCAGCCCCGCCACTGACCCGCACGCCCGATCCGGGGCCGGTCCCGTGAGCCGCCTGGCGTGCTCGCGGGGCCGGTCCCGTGCGGCGGGCCTGCCCCGGCGCGGCCGGCGACGGTCGGCCGGCCCGGTCAGGCCGGATGCTCAATGAGCCTCCTCGGATTCCCCGTCCGCTGCGCGGGGACGCCGGTCTGGCGGTGGGCGCCGCCCAACTCCGTCGTCCACGGCCGGGTCTGCGCGGCCGGCGCCCGCCACCGGGTCAGTGCCCCGGCCGACGGCTCGGCGTGCTGCCCGCCGCCGGCCCCGGCGGGCCCCGCGTCCGGGTCGGTCGCCTCGCCGCCGGCCGGCGCGATGCCCAACTCCCGCATCCGCTCGACGTACGTGCGATAACGCCGCTGCGCCTCGCCGTGCCGCCCGGCCGCGCGCAGCACCTGCACCAACTCCAGGTGGGCGTCCTCGTCGTAGGGGTCCCGGTGCACCAGCCGCATCAGGTAGACCAGCTTCTGGTCCGTGTCCGAGGCGTGCTGGGCCAGAGCCCGCAGCACGCTGGTGTGCGCGACCTGCGCCTCCTCCCGCAGCGGCTGCGCCCAGTCCTCGTACGGGTCGTCGGCGAGGAAGTCCCCGCCGTACAGCTCGTCGGCGCGGACCAGCGCACGGGCCGTGTCCGGGTGTCCGCCCCGCAGGGCGACCTGCGCCTCCTCGGCGGCGGTCAGGAACGTCTCGACGTCCACGTCGATCACGTCCAGGTCGATCGCCACCGAACCCCGGTCGGCCAGCACCGCGCCCCGGCCGCTGGTGCGGCGTCCGGTGCCGAGCACCCGGCGCAACGTGGACAGCAGCACCGACAGCCGGTTCGCGGTCCGCGACGGCGACTCGTCCGGCCAGAGCAGCTCCATCAGCCTGGCCCGGGGCACGGCGCGTCCCCGGTGCGCGACGAGGATCTTCAGCAGGTCCCGTGCCTTCTTGGACTGCCACTCGCCGTACGGGACGACGGCGCCGGCCCGGAACACCCGGAAGTCGCCAAGCGTGTGGATGACCACCGCCGGTACGCGCAGCGTGATCGCGGTGAGCCCGTCGGCGACGCCCGGGTCCAGGCGTACCCCGCAGCGGCGCAGCTTCTGCTCGGCGCCCTCGGCGCCGCGGCGGGCCTGCCGTCCCTGTAGCCGGGCGGCGATCAGCTGGACGGTGGCCTCCTCGGCCGGGTCGCCCAGTTCCCGGCAGAGCGCGGCGGCGTCGTCGAGCAGCCCGGCGGACGCGCGCGGGTCGTCCGCCGCGAGCACGGTGAGCTGGAGCGCCTCGACGAGGGTGGCGCGTCGCCGCCCGACGGTCGCGCCGGTGCGGGCCTCGGCGGCGTCGAAGTGGGCGGCGACGGTGTCACCGCGCAGCAACGCCACCCAGCCGCGGGCCAGCAGGGCGTACGGCCGTTCGGGCTCCCGGGCCATGGTGACCGCCCGTTCGGCGAGATCCTGCGCGGCGCACAGGTCGTCGGCCGCGCGGATCCGCGCCAGCTCGGCCAGGACCCAGGCGGTCGAGACGATGCGCGGCTGACCGCTGCCCACCGCGGCCAGAGCGCTCTCCAACGCCTGCCGGGCCTGCCGCGGCTCCCGCCGGCGGCGGTGCACCATCCCGAGGGCGGCCAGCGAGATCGCCTCGTCGGCGGCGACTCCCGCCAGCTCCCGCAGGCGAAGCCCTGCGGCGCCGTCGGCGAGCGCCTCCTCCAACCGGCCGAGCTGACACTTCGCCACTGCGGTGAGGGTCAGCGCGTACGGCTCGAAACCGGTGTCGCCCGCCACCTCGGTCAGTCGGACGGCAGCCTCGGCGTGCCGCAGCGCGTCGGCGGCGTCGCCGGCCCACAGCAGGTGGCCGGCCAGGTCCAGGTGGACCATCAACCGGAACAGGCCGGCGTCCGCGCGGCGCAGCCCGTCGGTCGCCTCCACACGCCCGCGGGTCGCCGCCGCGTCGCCGGTGGCGGCGGCGAGCAGCACGACCACCCGGGCGTACGCCTGGTGGGCGGTCGGGACGCCGCACGCGTGGGCGGCACGCGCCGCTTCCTCGACGTCGGTGCTGGCGCGCTCGATGTCGTCGTCGAGCAGGTGGTGCACCGCCGCGTGGCAGTACAGCTGCACGGCGTGTGGGCCGGTCGCGCCGATCGGCGCGGTCGCCAGGCGGGCCGTCGCCAGGTGTGGTTCCCCGGCGAGGTGGTGCCGCAGCGCCGCGCGCCAGATCTCCGCGACCGGTGCGTCGGCCGGGTCGGGTGTCGCGGCCAGCAGGTCGGGCTGGGTGGCGAGCCACAGGTGCGCGGCCGCGCGGTCACCGGCGGAGGCGAGGCGGCGCAGCGCCCGACCCGGGTCACCACCCGTAGGGTGTCGTTCTGCGGTCGATGCCTCGTCCCCACCTTCGCTGCGAGCCGGCGTCGACGGGCGCCAGGCATGGTTGACATTGTCTCCGGACATTCACCGCTCCTGTGTTCTCTCGTGGAGGCTCAGGCGAGCGAAGAGACAACCGGGCACTACGAGTCGTCGCCCCCGGCGTGGCTTCCCCCCGGGCCCGATCATTGTCTTCATCGAGCGGCATCGCCATAACCAAAAGAGTCGGTGTACTTACTGACTGCAATGCGCTATCGGCATAAACGCGCACTCAGGTTTCCCTCAGACCGCCGCAACGGCACCCGAACGGCCCCTACAAGCAACTGGCACGGGCGCGGTCCAGACTTCCCGGCATTGCGTGTCGCCCGCCGATCGGAGCTGAGATCCGATGACCGAACAGACAGTTTTCCCTGGCCTTTCCGCCTTTTGGGAACGGCAGCTCACGGACCTCCCGGAGCCGCCGGACCTGCCCTTCGCGCCACCGACCGCCCCTGCCGGGGAAGCCCGTGCGGATCTGCCATGCGACTCGGTCGAGCCGCAGGTCAGCTCGTTGGCCGGCCTGTTCGCGCTGCTGCACCGTTGGGTCGGCGGCCGGGACCTGCTCGCCGAGACGCCGGCCGCGCCGACCGGCCCGGGACGCTGGCTGCCCGTGCGGGTTCGGTTGCCCGAGGATCCCACGTGGACCGAGCTGCGGGACCTGGTCCGAACGGCTCTGCGCGAGGCCCGGGAGCACGACGCGGAATTGCCCGAAACGGTTCCCGACTATCGGCCGGTGGTATCGATTAGCTCCGATCAGGCGCCCCCCGGTTATCGGGGTGCGGTGCGGCTGCTGATCGACGACACCGACGAACGCCCGGCGGCCACGGTGAGCCACCACCCACACGCGACGTCGATCGGGGCGGCGTTGGCCGTGCTGCTCGCCCGGGCGCAGGAGCGGCCCGGAGCGCGCCTGTCCGACCTCCCGCTGCTCGACCCGGCGACGGAACGGCAGGTGGTGATCGACTGGAACGCCACCGACACCGCCTACCCCCGCGAAAGGTCGGTGCCCGACCTGTTCGCCCAGTGGGTCCGGCAGACCCCGGACGCGCCCGCGCTGCGCGACGGCGAGACGATCCTCGCCTACCGGGAGGTGGACCGGCGTGCCAACCACCTGGCGGAGCGTCTGCGCCGGCTGGGGATCGGCGCCGAGACGCTGGTCGGCATCTGCCTCGCCGACACCACCGCCTGGGTGATCGCCGCGCTGGCGACGCTCAAGGTCGGCGCCGCGTACCTGCCGCTGGACCCCGGATACCCGCCGGAGCGGCTGGCGTTGATGTGCCGCGACGCCACACCGGGAGCGATCCTGCACACCGCCGCGCTGGCCGACCGGCTCCCGGACGACGACACGCCCCGGATCGTCGTGGACCGGCTGCCGGCCGACGACGGCCCGGCGGACCCGCCGGCGGTGACCATCCATCCCGACCAGCTCGCGTACGTCATGTACACGTCGGGCTCCACCGGCCACCCCAAGGGCACCGGGGTCAGCCACCGCAACATCGTCCGGCTGGTCCGCGACACCAACTTCGTCGACGTACGCCCGGACGACGTGATGGGACAGGCCGCCACGATGTCGTTCGACGCGGCGACCCTGGAGGTGTGGGGCGCCCTGCTCAACGGCGCCTGCCTGGCGGACCTGGACATCAACGACGTGATCGTGCCGGACCGGTTGCGCGCCCGGCTGCGCGACACCGGCGTGACGATGATGTTCCTGGCCACGTCCGTGGCCCGGCAGGTGGCGACCGAGGCGCCGGACGCCCTGGCCGCGCTGCGCTACCTGACGTTCGGCGGCGAGCAGGCCGACCGGACGGCAGTGGACCGGCTCCGGGCGGCCTGCCCGGACACGACGCTGGTCAACGGGTACGGCCCGACCGAGGCCACCACCTACACCACGACGTACGACTGCGCCCGGCTCACCGCCGCGGACCCGATCGTGCCGATCGGCGGCCCGGTCGCCAACACCCGGGTGTATGTGCTGGACCGGCTCCTGCAACCGGTGCCGCCGGGCGTGCTCGGGGAGCTGTTCATCGGCGGGGACGGGGTGGCCCGCGGCTACCTCGGCCGCCCCGACGCGACCGCCGAGAAGTTCGTGCCCGACCCGTTCGGGCCGCGCACCGGAGGTCGGCTCTACCGCACCGGCGACGTGGTCCGGCAACGCCCGGACGGGTTGATCGAGTTCGTCGGCCGCTCGGACCACCAGGTCAAGATCCGCGGGTACCGGGTCGAGCCGGGCGAGGTGACCGAGGCGCTACGCGCTGGCGGGCTGCTGCGGGACGCGATCGTGCGCGCCGACCGCGACGCCGCCGGGGACGCCCGACTGGTCGCGTACGTCGTGCCCGACGACGGGGTGCGCGTCGAGGCGGTCCGGGAGCGGGCCCGCGAGCAACTGCCCGACCACCTGGTGCCGGCCCTGTTCGTGGTGGTGCCGCGGCTGCCGCTGAACCGCAACGGCAAGGTGGACGTCGCGGCGCTGCCCGCGCCCGACACGGCCGCGACGGGCGACGGTGACGCATCTCCGCGGACACCCACCGAGCGGGCGGTGGCCGAGATCTGGCAGGACGTCCTCGGCGTGCCGGTGCGCCGCCGCGACGACGACTTCTTCGACCTCGGCGGGCGGTCCCTGAAGGCGACCCGGGTCCGCTCCCGGCTCGCCGCCGCGATCGGCGCGGAGGTGCCGCTGCGGCTGATCTTCGACCATCCGACCGTGGCCGGGCTGGCCGCCGCAGCCGACGAGATCAGCGGGGTGCCGGTCGAGCCCACCGAAGCGGCCCTGCCGGTCGCGTCGGACGGGCCGCCACCCGCCGACCTCGCCGGCCTGCTCGACCAGCTCGAACAGGGGATCGCCCGATGATCGGAGCCCTCACGCCCGAGCAGTTGCGCCAGCGCGTGGACGCCCTGCCGCCCGAACGGCGGCGGGCGTTCCTCGCCGCGATCCGCGCCGACGGCGACCGGTACGGCGTCCACCCGCTCACCGCCGCCCAGGAGTGGATGCTGCTGCTGGCGCAGCTCCGCCCGGACAGCCCGGCCTACCACGTGCCGTACCGGGTGGACCTGCGCGGCGACCTGGACGTGGCCGCGTTGCGCGGCGCGCTCGACGAGGTCGTGGCGCGGCACGAGGCGCTGCGCACGGTGTTCGTGCCGCTGGACGGGCAGTCGTACCAGCTGGTCCTGCCGCCGACCGGTCTGCCGCTGGTGGTCGAGGACGTCGCGCCGGAGCGGATCGACGAGTACGCCGCCGCCGAGGCGGTACGTCCCTTCGACCTGGCCCGGGGGCCGCTGGTGCGGGCCACCCTGTGCCGCACCGGCCCCACCGACTTCGCGCTGCTGCTCTCCCTGCACCACGTGGTGTGCGACGGCTGGAGCATGGGTCTGCTCTTCGAGGAGCTGTCGACGGCGTACGCGGCCCTGCGGGAGGGGCGGCGTCCGGCGCTGCCGCCGGTGCCCCGGGACGTACCGGCCGCGCTGGCCCAGGACCGACTGCTCGGCCCGACCGAGCTGGCCCGGCGGCTGGACTGGTGGCGCGACGCGCTGACCGGTGCGCCGCCGGGGCTCGACCTGCCGACCGACCGGCCCCGCCCGGCCGAGCTGGAGGACGCCGGCCACGAGATCGAGTTCTCCTGGCCACCGGAGCTGGCCGACCGGGTCGCCGAGGCGGGCCGCCGCACCGGCGCGACGCCGTACATGATCTTCGCGGCGGCCTGGGCGGCGTTGCTGCACCGCCGAAGCCAGCAGCCGGACCTGCTGATCGCCACCCCGGTGGCGAACCGGCAGACGCTCGACAGCGAGACCGCGGTCGGCTTCTTCGTCAACACCCTGGTGCTGCGCAGCCGGGTCGACGGTCAACTGACCTTCGCCGCGCTGCTGGATCGGCTGCGGGACTCCGCGCTGACCGCGCTGACCGACCCGGTGCCGTTCGACGCCCTGGTGCAGGAGCTGCGCCCGGTCCGCGACGCCGGCCGTCACCCGCTCGCCCAGGTGATGTTCGCCGTCGAGGACGGCTGGGAGCAGCGGCTGACCCTGCCCGGGGTGAACGTGCTGGCCAGCGGTGAGACGCACACCGGCACGTCCATGTTCGACCTGACGCTGACCGTCATCCCGTACGAGGGACGCATCGACGGGCGGATCGAGTACCGGACGCGGCTCTTCGACGAGTCCACCGCCCGGGCGCTCGCCGACCAGCTCGACACCCTGCTCACCGCCGCGCTCGCCGCCCCGGACACCCCCGTGGACCGGCTGCCGCTGCTCGACGTGCCCGCCGGACGGGAGCTGGTCGACCGCTGGGCCGCCACCGCGCCCGCGCCGCAGGGCCAGCCGAGCCTGGGTGAGCTGGTCGCCCGCCGGGCCGCGGCGGCACCGGAGACGGTCGCCCTGGCGTACCGCGATCAGGCCCTGACCTACCGGGAGCTGGACGCGCGGGCCGACCGCCTGGCCCGGACCCTCGCCGCCCGGGGCGTGCGGGCCGAGACGACCGTCGGGGTCTGCCTGCCCGCCGGCCCGGACTGGGTGGTCACGTTCCTCGCCGTACTCCGGGCGGGTGGGGTCTACCTGCCCCTGGACCCGCAGTTGCCGGCGGCCCGGCTGGCGCACCTGCTCGCCGACTCCGCCGCCGCCCTCGTGGTCACCACTGCCGACGCGGAGTTGGCGCTGCCCACCACCGGCGTGCCCCTGCTGCGCCTCGACGAGCGGCCGCCGGCCGGCGACGCCGCGCTCCCGACGGCAATCCACCCCGACGCCGCCGCCTACCTGATCTACACGTCCGGCTCGACCGGGCTGCCCAAGGGCGTCCTCGGCACCCACCGGGGGCTGAGCAACCTCGCCGCCGCGCAGGCCCGGCTGGTCGGCGTCCGGGCCGGCGACCGGGTCCTGCAGTTCCACTCGATCAGCTTCGACGTGGCGCTGTCCGATGTGGTCACCGCGCTCACGGCGGGCGCCACGCTGCGCCTGCTCGGCCCGGACGAGCGCACCCCTGGCCCCGACCTGGCCGCCGCGCTCACCCGGCACCGCGTCACGGCGGCCGACCTGCCGCCGGTGGTCCTCGACGCGCTGGACCCCGCCGCAGTGCCCGACCTGCGGATACTCACCGTCGGCGGCGAACCCTGCGCCCCGGACGTCGCCGCCGCCTGGTCGCGCGACCGGCTCCTGATCAACGGGTACGGCCCCACCGAGGCCACCGTCACCGCCACGGCCGCCCACTGCGCGGCCACCGACACCGAGCTGCCGATCGGCCGGCCGCTGACCGGGGTACGTGCCTACGTGCTCGACACCGAGCTGCGGCCGGTGCCACCGGGGGTGCCCGGCGAGCTGCACCTCGGCGGGGCCGGGGTGGCCCGCGGCTACCACGGCGACCCCGCGCTCACCGCCGGGCGCTTCCTGCCCGACCCGTACGCGCCGACACCGGGGGAGCGGATGTACGCCACCGGCGACCTGGTCCGCTGGCGTGCCGACGGGCAGTTGGTCTTCCTCGGCCGGGCGGACAACCAGGTCAAAATCAACGGCTATCGGATCGAGCTGGGTGAGGTGGAGGCCCAACTGCGGCAGTGCCCGGGGGTGCGCCGGGCCGCCGCCGTGGTGCGGACCGACGTGCCCGGCGGTCGACGACTGGTCGGCTACCTCGTCGGCGACGGGTTGGCGATCGACGAGCTGCGCCAGAGCCTGCTCCGGCGGTTGCCCCGCTATCTCGTGCCGAGCGCCTTCGTGGTGGTCCCCGACCTGCCGGTGACGTCCAGCGGCAAGCTCGACCCGTCCCGGTTGCCCGCCCCCACCGTGGCCCGCGCCGACCTCGGCGCCGCGTACGTGGCACCCGACGGCGCTGTCGAACGGGCCATCGCCGACACCTGGCGGCAGGTGCTCGGGCTCGACGACGTCGGCGCGGACGACAACTTCTTCGACCTGGGCGGCACGTCACTGCTGCTGGCGCGGGTGCAGACCCGGCTCACCGAACGGCTGGGCCGACCGGTGCCCGCCGTCGAGCTGTTCCGCTATCCGACCATCGCGCTGCTGGCCCGGTTCCTCGACGGCACGGCCGCCCCGACGACCGCACCGGCCGGTGGCCGGCGACGAGACGAACGCAAGCAGGCGCTGGCCGACCGGGCCCGCCGGGCCCGCCCGGTGCCGGCGGGGGAGGGACGAGCGTGACCGACCAGGAGACCGGACTGGAGATCGCCATCGTCGGGATGGCCGGCCGCTTTCCCGGCGCCGCCGACATCGACGAGCTGTGGCAGCGGATCCTCGCCGGGGAGGAGACCATCACCCGGTTCACCGACGCGGAGCTGGCTGCCGCCGGCCTCACCGAGGAGGAGCGGCGGCACCCCGACCACGTGCCAGCGCACGGCGCGCTGGCCGACATCGACCGGTTCGACGCCGGCTTCTTCGGCTACTCGCCCCGCGACGCCCGGCTGCTCGACCCGCAACAGCGGCTCTTCCTGCAGACCGCCTGGACCGCCCTGGAACGCGCCGGTCACCTCGCCGGGAACCCCGACCGGCTGGTCGGCGTGTACGCCGCCGCCGCGGCCAGCGGCTACCTCCTGCACCACCTGTTCCGCAACCCGCGGCTCGACTCGGTCTCCGAGTACGAGCTGATGCTCGCCAACGACAAGGACTCGCTGCCCACCCGGGTGGCGTACCACCTGGACCTGCGTGGACCCGCGGTGGCGGTGCAGACGGCCTGCTCGTCGTCGCTGGTCGCCGTGCACCTCGCCGCGCAGGCGTTGCTCGCCCGCGAGTGCGACGTCGCGCTCGCCGGCGCCGCGCACGTCCTGCTGCCCACCGGCACCGGCTACCGGCACGAGGCCGGCGGCATCATGTCCCGCGACGGGCACTGCCGCCCGTTCGACGTGCGCGCCACCGGAACCGTGGGAGGCGACGGCGCCGCCGTGGTCGTCCTGCGCCGGCTGGCGGACGCCCGCGACGACGGCGACACGGTGTACGCGGTCATCCGCGGCTCCGCGATCAACAACGACGGCCGGATGAAGGTCGGCTTCACCGCGCCCGGTGTGGACGGTCAGGTCGCCGCGATCCGGGCCGCCCAGGAGGTGGCCGAGGTCGACCCCGCCACGATCGGCTACGTCGAGGCGCACGGCACCGGCACCGAGCTGGGCGACCAGATCGAGCTGCGCGCCCTGGCCGAGGCGTTCCGGGGCGCAGATGCGAGCCCGGGCGCGGACGGCGGTCGGGGCACCGACGGAGGCCGGTGCGCGCTCGGCTCGGTCAAGTCGATCCTCGGTCACCTCGACGTCGCCGCCGGGGTGACCGGGCTGATCAAGGCCGCGCTGGCGCTGCATCACCGGGTGGTGCCGCCCAGCCCGTACTGCACCGACCCGCATCCCGAGCTGGCCGGCGGGCCGTTCCACGTGCCGACCACCGCGCAGCCCTGGCCCGACCTGGGCACGCCGTCCCGTGCGGCGGTCAGCTCCTTCGGCATCGGCGGCACCAACGCCCACGTCGTGCTCCAGGCCGCCGAACCGGCAGAGCCGAGCGCCGGGGACGGCCCGTCCGCGCATCTGCTGGTGCTCTCCGCCCGGGACGCCGACGCGCTCGACCGGGCCCGCGACCAACTCGCCACCCACCTGAGCGAGCACCCCGACGTGCCGCTGGCCGACGTCGCGTACACCCTCGCGCGCACCCGACGGGAGTTCGGCCACCGGCTCGTCACCGTCGCCCGTGACGCCACGACCGCCGCCGCCCAGCTCGCCGACCGTGACTCGACGCTGGTCCGCACCGGCGTCGCCACCGGCACGCCGGCCGGCGTGGCGCTGCTCTTTCCCGGCCAGGGCGCGCAGTACGCCGGGATGGGCCGCACCCTCTACCGCACCGAACCGGTCTACCGGGCGGCCTTCGACCGCTGCGCCGACCTGCTGCGCCCGCACCTCGACGTGGACCTGCGCGCGCTGCTCTGCCCACCCGGCGACGCGGTCCCGGCCGCGCCCGAGCTGGACGAGACCCGGCTCACCCAGCCGGCCCTGTTCGCCGTCGAGTACGCCCTCGCCGAACTGCTGCGCCACCAGGGCGTACGTCCGGCCGCGATGGCGGGGCACAGCCTCGGCGAGTACGTGGCCGCCTGCCTGGCCGGTGTCTTCACCCTGCCCGACGCGCTCGCCACCGTCGCCGTCCGCGGCCGGCTCATGCAGGCCCAGGCACCGGGCTCGATGCTCTCGGTGGCCCTCGGCGTCGACGAGGTGACGGCGCTGCTGCCCGCCGGAGTGGAGGTGGCCGCCGCCAACGCGCCGCGCCTCACCACCGTCTCCGGCGAAACCGCCGCCGTCGCCGCGCTCGCCGCCGACCTGCGCGGGCGCGGGGTGGCCTGTCGGGAGGTGCGCACCTCCCACGCGTTCCACTCGGCCGTGATGGACCCGGCCCTGGCCGGCTTCGCCGCGCACCTGCGGGAGGTCCCGCTGCGTCCGCCCACCCTGCCTGTCGTGTCGAACGTGACCGGCGGCTGGCTCACCGACGACGAGGCCACCGACCCCGACTACTGGGTGCGCCAGCTGCGCCGTCCGGTCAACTTCACCGCCGCGGCCACCCTGCTGCTCGGCGAGCGGTACGCGGTGCTGGAGGTCGGCCCCGGTCGCACCCTGGCCACCCTCGTCCGGCAGCACGACGCCGCACGGGGGGTGCCGGTGGTGACCAGCCTGCCCGCCGAGCGCACGCCGACCGGCGAGGACGACGCCGTCGCCCGGGCCGTCGGCCGGCTCTGGCTCGCCGGGGCCCCGGTGCGCTGGCCCGACGGCCGCGCCGACGGACGACGTCGGGTACCCCTGCCCACGTACCCGTTCGCGCGTGACCGGCACTGGGTCGACGCGTACCGGCCGGGAACCGTTGCCCCCGACGAGGTCACCCCGGTCACCGCGCCGCCGCCACCGGCCCCGGCCGGATCGGTGACGGCGGGATCGGTGGCGGCGACGGCCTCGACGGGGTACGAGCCGTACGAGGTGGTGCGGCGGATCTGGGTGGACCTGCTCGGCGTCGACGAGATCGGCCCCGACGACGACTTCTTCGAGCTGGGCGGGCACTCGCTGCTCGGCACCCGGGTGGTGGCGCGACTGCGCGACGCGCTCGGCGTCGATCTGCCGCCCGCCGCGATCTTCGAGTCACCCACGCCCGCCGCGCTGGCCCGTACCGTCGCCGCGCTGGCGGGGCCCGCTCCCGCCGTACCCCCGGTGATTTCCCCGCCCACGGACGGCGACCTCACCGACCTGCTCGCGGAGATCCGGGCGCTGTCCCCGGAGAGTCTCGCTCGCGAGCTGCACCTGGCCCGACACGAGGAAGGCAACCCCGATGGCTGACGAACACCGCGTGGTGGTCAACGACGAGGAGCAGTACGCCCTGTGGCCGCGGCACAAGGAGGTGCCGGACGGTTGGCGGGACGCCGGCTGCGCCGGCAGCCGCCAGGAGTGCCTGGACTTCGTGACGCGCACCTGGACCGACATGCGTCCCCGCAGCGTCCGCGAGCACCTGGCCGCCGGCTGAGCGACCGGTCACCGGCCCGCCGAGCGGCGTCGGTGACCCAATGACGTGCCCGCGCCGGGCTCAGCGACGGCGCAGGGCCGGGTCGAGCAGGGCGGGCGGGGTGTCGAACTTCTCGTGTGCGGCGAGGTCGACGCCCGGCGCGACGATCGCGTCGATCGCGTCCAGCACGTCGGCGGAGAGCACGGTGTCCGCGGCGGCGAGCTGGGAGTGCAGGTGGTCGATCGTGCGGGGACCGATGATCGCGCTGGTCACGGCCGGGTGCGCGGTGACGAACCCGAGCGCGAGCTGGATCATGGTGAGGCCGGCCTCGTCGGCGACCTTGGCCAGTTGCTCGACGGCGTCCATCCTGGCCTGGTTGGCCGCGAGTGCGGTGTCGAAGCGCTCCGGCAGAAGCGTCGACCGGCTGGTGGTGATCTCCCGGCCCGCCCGGACCGCGCCGGAGAGCCAGCCCGAGGCGAGCGGGCTCCACGCCAGCACGCCGAGGCCGTACTGCTCGGTCACGGGCAGGACGTGGGTCTCGATCCCGCGTTGCAGGATCGAGTAGCTGGGCTGTTCGGTGACGTAGCGGCTCAGGCGGTGCTCCCGCGCGGCCCACTCGGCCTGCACGATGCGGTACGCGGGGAAGGTCGACGAGCCGAAGTAGCGGATCTTTCCGGCCCGCTGCAGGTCGGTCAGCGCCGACAGCGTCTCCTCGTCGCTGGTGGTCGGGTCCCACCGGTGGATCTGGTAGAGGTCGACATGGTCGACGCCGAGGCGGCGCAGGCTGTTGTCCAACTCGGTGACGAGCCAGCGGCGTGAGCTGCCCCGGTGGTCGCGCCTGTCGCCCATCGGCATGCCGGCCTTCGTGGCCAGCACGATGTCGTCGCGGCGGCCGGTGATCGCCCGGCCGACCATCTCCTCCGACTCGCCCTGGCTGTACATGTCGGCGGTGTCGATCAGGTTGACCCCGCCCTCCAGGGCGGCGTCGACGATCGCGGTGACCTCGTCCTGGCTGGTGCGTCCCAGCTTGCCGAAGTTCATGGCGCCCAGCACGAGTGTGCTGACCTGGACGCCGGTGCGACCCAAGGTGCGGTACTGCATGGTTGTTCCTCCGTGCTCAAGGGGCGTGGTTGGCCGTGGCCCACCTGCTCTGGCATCCTGAACAAGTGGAACCATGTTCCGCTAACCAATATACGGAACACTGTTCCGTTTGCCAACAGTGATCATGGGAGGTCGGGCGCAGTGGCCGACATCGACAGCGGATCGACGTCACCGCGACCGCGGAAGCGGGCGGATGCGCGGCGCAACGAGGCGACGCTCCTGGACGCCGCCGCCGCGGCCTTCGTCGCGTCCGGCGTCGACGTGCCCGTTCGCGAGATCGCCGCCACGGCGGGCGTCGGCGTCGGCACGATCTACCGGCACTTCCCGACGCGGGCGGACCTGATCGTGGCCGTCTACCGACACCAGGTCGAGGCGTGTGCCGAGGCCGGGCCGACGCTGCTGGCCGCCAGCGGCACCCGGTACGCCGCCCTCGCGCGGTGGATCGACCTCTTCGTCGACTTCCTGGTCACCAAGCACGGTCTCGCCCAGGCGTTGCAGTCCGACAACGTCGCCTTCCAGGCTCTGCACGGCTACTTCCTCGACCGGTTGGTGCCGGTGTGCGCCCAACTGCTCGACGCGGCCGCGGCGGCGGGCGAGATCCGCACCGACCTGAGCCCCGTCGAGCTGCTGCGCGGCGTCGGCAACCTCTGCATCGGCGCGGGCGACCCCCGCTACGACGCGCGCCGGATGGTGGAGATCCTCATCGCAGGGCTGGGCGTCCGGTAGCCACCGTCGGCACCGTCCCGACGCCGCTGGCAGGCCCCCCTCTGCTGCCTGTAGAGCTGCCCCATGCCTGGGGCGGCTCGCGTCGCCCGGAGATTGGGCGCGCCCCCGCTCGGGGGTCCGCCGCACCGAACTGTCAATGTAATGTTGACGGATGACGACGACGCCGTTGGCCGGCCTGGCTGAGGTGCGCGCTGCTCGTGCCCACCTGGACGAGCGGGAGGCGGAGCTGATCGACCGGGCGCGCCACGACGGCGCGACCTGGGCGCAGGTCGCGACGGCGCTGGGGCTCGGCAGCCGGCAGGCCGCCGAGCAGCGCCGTCAGCGCCTGGCGGCCGCGCGACGTGCTCGGCGACATGACCTCGACCGTGGCTACCCGTCGCAGATCGCGGCGTTGCGGGGCGCGGTGGCCGACCTCGGGCGCTGGATCGCGACGGACCGGCGGTGGGATTCCCGCTTTCCTCGGGCGGCACTCGTTCGGAGCACAGTGGAGGCCGCCCTGGACGCCGCCCCGGGCTCGCTCTACGCGCTGGCCCTGCACCTCCGCGCCGACCTCGAAGCCGCGGGCGACCGGCGACCGCCACCGGTGCGAGTCATAGCGTCGACGGTGGACACCGTGCTGTCAACGACCCATTGACATCGCCCGACGCCATTGCCTGAGCCTGGCTCAAGAATCAGGATGTGAGTCAACTCGGCTCAACCTGGAGGGCTCATGCGGCGCAACGCGGGTCTGTTCGTGGCGATCTCGCTGCTGTCCGGCTTCGGCAGCAGCGCCATGTCCCTGGTGGCCGGCATCTGGATCCTGGACCTCACCGGCTCCACCGGTCTGGCCGCACTGGTCGGGCTCTGCGTGTACGCCCCGGTGCTCGCCGGCCCGTGGCTGGGCGGCCTGCTCGACCGGGCGCCCCGACGGGCGCTGGTGATCGCCGTCAACCTCCTGCTGGCAGCCGCGCTGCTGGCGCTCCTCGCCGTCCGCGGCCCGGGGCAGACGTGGGTCATCTTCGCCGTCTCGTGCGCCTACGGTGTCAGCTACGTGCTGATCGACGCGGGCGAGACGGCGCTGCTGCCGTCCGCGCTGTCGCCGACGGACCTCGGCGACGTCAACGGGTGGCGGTCGAGCGCGCAGGAGGGCATGAAGCTCGTCGCCCCGCTGGCCGGCGCGGGCCTGTACGCCTGGCACGGCGGCCACGCGGTCGCCGTGCTGAGCGCGGCCATGCCGCTCCTGGTCGCCGTTCTGTACCTGGCGGTGCGCCTGAACCGGACGCCGCCCGAACGGCCGACGCGGCGGCATCGCGGCCTGCGCGCCGGGCTTGCGGTCCTGCTCGGACAGCGGACGATCCGCGTGCCGGTCGTGCTCGCGGCCGTGTCGATCGCCATGTCGGGCTTCACGACCGCGGCCGTCTACGCGGTCGTCGTCACGGAACTGCGCCTTCCGACCACGTTTCTGGGTGTGCTGGCCAGCGCGCAGGGCGCCGGCTCGATCCTCGGTGGACTGGTCGTCGGCCGGCTCCTCACCCGACGGGGTCCCGTCGCCGTCGGCGTGGCCGGGGCGGTGCTGTTCGCCGTGGGTTGCCTGGCGCGCTGCCTGCCCTGGTGGCCGGCCACGGTCGCGGGTGCCGCGGTCGCCGGCATCGGGCTGCCGTGGACCCTGGTCGCGGCGGTGACCGCCGTGCAGACGCACAGCCCGGCGGCGCTGCTCGGCCGGGTCGCCGCGACGGCCAACACGGCGATGTTCGGCCCGCTCGTCCTGGCGATCCCGCTCGGCTCCGCCGCCGTCCACTTCGGCGGTCGTCCGCCGCTGATCGCCGCCGCCGTGCTCTGCCTGACGGCCGCGGCCACCCTGCGCCCGCCCAGGCCACGACAACCCGACGCGAGCGCCCCGCTCGTGATCGTTGGCAGCTGAGCGGTGCGACACGCCGGCCCCACCACTGCTCAGCTGCCAACGATCACGACAGCCAGACATCACGAGCGGTTGACGAACTCACCCGTCGACGGCGATCCGGTCGAGGAGGTCGGCGAGGTGGTCCGGGGACTCCAGCGCGGCCTTCACGGCCTGGAGGAAGGCGACCGCCTCCCGGCCGTTGACCACCCGGTGGTCGTAGACGGCGCTCAGGTTGACGTAGCGGCGCGTCACGACCTGGCCGTCCGCGTCCAGCGCCAACTCGTCCTGGGTGCCGCCGATCGCCACCACGCAGGTCTGACCGGGAAAGACGATCGGCCCGGCGAGCACCACGTCGGGGTCGGTGTGCAGGGAGACGACGATGGTGCCGCCGGCCAGCTCGCCGGCCCGGAAACCCTCACCGCCGGCCCGGGAGCGGAAGTCCATCAGCGTCTCGGCGATCTCCACGCAGGTCAGCTCCTCCACGTCGCGGACCACCGGGATGAACAGCCCCGTGCCGACGTCGATGGTGACGCCGACGTGGGCCGCCTCGGCCAGTCGTACGCTGCTGCCGTCGCCGGGTGCGGCGAAGAGCAACGGGTGGTCCTCGCGCAACCCACCGATGGCCTTGACCAGCAGCTCCGGCAGGCCGACCAGGGTGCGGGTGGCGCGGGTGAGCTGCCGGGCCACCGCGAGGGCGGCGTCGACGCGGACCTTGATGACGGCGAGCGCCGCCGGCACCTCGCGGTGGGACTCGGTGACCACGGCGGCCACGGCGCGCTGCGCGCGGGAGAGCGCGTGCACCGGGCGCGGATCGTCCGGCTCCGGGCCGTCGCCGGCCGCCAGCGCGGCGGCCGCGGCCACCACCACCGGCTCGGTCGCGGCCGCGGGCGCCGCCGACCGGTCGGCCAGCAGGCGTTCCACGTCGGTACGCCGCACGACCGCCTTGCCGAGGCCGCGCAGCTCGTCGTCGCCGAGACCGTGCGCGGCCGCGAGTTCCCGGGCCGAGTCGGTGAGCACCGGCCCGCCGGGGGAGGCGTCCGGCAGGGGTACGACAGCCGGGGCGACCGCCTCGGCGAGGAAGCGTTGCCGGGCCTCTTCGCTGTCGAAGACGTGACCGATGACGTCGCCCGGGGCGCACTCCCGGTTCACCTCGACGAGCCGGTGCAGGACGCCGTCGCCGTCGCTGAGCAGCTCCTCGGCCGCCTTGGAGGTCTCCACCTCGGCGATCGGCTCGCCGGCGCGCACCTGCTCGCCGTTCTCGGCCAGCCAGTCGAGCAGGACGTACGTCGTGTCGTTGTTGTTGAGCTTGGGGACGACCAGGTCAGTCACCACTGACGACCTCCTTCACGGCCTGGCGGATGTCGGTGTCCTGCACCAGCACGGTGCGTTCGAGATGCGCGGCGGTCGGGATGACGCTGTCGGCGGAGTGCACGAGGCGTACCGGCGCGCGCAGCGATCCCCAGAGCCGCCGGTGCACGGCCTGCGCCAGCTCGGCGCCCCAGGTGCCGCCGGCGGTGCTCTCCTCGGCCACCACCACCCGGCCGGCCCGCGCGATCGGCGGCAGCAGGGTGTCGGTGTCCAGCGGCCAGAGCCGCGACGGCACCAGCACCTGGCAGACGATGTCGTCGCGCAGCAGCAGCTCCCGGGCCACCGACACCGCCCGGGCGGCCAACCCGCCGGGTACGACCAGCACGCAGTCGACCTGCTCCTCCTCGTCCACCCGGACCCGGGCGACGTCGGCGTCCGGGCCGATCAGGTCGTAGCGGAACAGCTCGTCCACCACGCCGTCGGCGTACATGCGGGTGGTGTAGAGGACCTTGTCCTCGAAGAGCAGACCCGGCCGGCCGGTGGCGAGCATGCCCGCGAGCACCGCCCGGTTGTCGTGGAACGGCGACACCTCGTGCAGGCTCAGGCCGGGGATGCCGATGAAGTGCTTCAGCGGGCTCTGGCTGTGCGTCGGGCCGTACCCCCGGTTGCCGCCGGTGGGGCAGCGCACCACCAGCCGCATCGGCACCCGCCTGCCGTACATGGCGGTGGACTTGCTGGCGAAGTTGAGGATCTGGTCGAACGCCAGCGCCACGAAGTCACTGAACATGATCTCGACGATCGCGCTCTGCCCGGCCAGGGCCAGACCGCCGGCCACGCCGACGATGCCGCCCTCGCTCAACGGGGTGGACAGCACCCGCTCCGGCCAGCGCGCCGACAGCCCTCGGGTCACCTTGAACGCCCCGCCGTACGGGTCGACGAGGTCCTCCCCGAGCACGGTCAGCGCGGGGTCGTCGGCCAGCAGCGCGTGCAACGCCTGGTTGAGGTTCTCCACCACCCGCTCAGCCACGGTCGGCCTCCGCCCAGCGGCTCGCCGGTCGGCCGGCGACGTCGGCGACCACCTGCGCCACGTACGCCCGTTGTCGCTCGTCGTGCGCGCCGAACTGCTCCGGGTACGCCTGGGCGTAGCGGGCGTACCAGTCGTGCGCCCGCGCGTGCGCGATCTCCTCCGGGCGGCGGCTGTCGTCGCCCTTGCTGTGCGGTCCCACCCGGTGCGTGAGCAGCTCCACCACGTACGGCGTGGACCGCTCGCGGACCCGGCGCAGCACCGGCGTCAGCGCGGCCCGGACCACCTCGGTGTCGGTGGAGGTCACCCGCAGGTGGTCCACCCCGAACGCCCGCGCCCGCCCGCCGATGCTGCCGGCGAGCTGCGCGTCGGTGGGCGTGGACTGGGCGATGCCGTTGTTCTCGACCACCAGCAGCAGCGGCAGCCCCCACAGCGCGGCCATGTTCAACGCCTCGTAGACGGCACCCTCGCCCCAGGTGCCGTCGCCCAGGTAGACAAGCGCCAGTCGGCCCGGCTCGGTGCGCTTGAGGTGCAGCGCCACTCCGGCGGCCACCGGCACGCTCTCGCCCTGCACCCCGGTCGACAGGTAGCGGTCCCGCAGGATGTGCTGGCTGCCGCCGACGCCGTGGCACACCGCGCCCTCGCGGCCCATCACCTCGGCCAGCAGGCCGTGCGGGTCGGCGAACCGGGCCAGGTAGTGCCCGTGGCCCCGGTGGTTGCTGAACACGAAGTCGCCGTCGGTGAGCAGCGGGCGCAGCGCCACCGGCACGTACTCCTGGCCCAGGCAGGTGTGGGTGGTGCCGTGCAGCTCGCCCCGGCCGAACATGTCCAGCAGGGCCAGCTCGAAGTGCCGGATCAGCAGCAACAGGTCCAGGTCGGCGTCGGCGAGCCGGGTCGGCGCGATCGGCGGCGCCTCGGTGCGGGTGGCGGTCACCGGGATGCCCCGTCCAGCTCGCCGGCGACGAGGTCGACCAGTTCGCCGACCGCGGTCACCGCCAGGTACGCCCGCAGGTCCAGGCGTACGCCGAGGTCGTCCTCCAGCGCGGAGAGCAGACGCAGCGCCTCCAGGCTGGTCCAGTTGGCCAGCGACGCGAACCGGACGTCGGGCGAGATCTCCTCGGCCGGTACGTCCGCGACCTGCTCGATGAGGTCCGCGACGGTGGTGAACAGGTCAGGCACGGATGTCTCCCTCCTCCAGGGCGATCCACGCCGGCAGCAGCCGGGGCGGGGGATGCAGCGGCAACACGTGCCGGGTGGTGCCGTCGTCGACGGATGCCACGGTGAAGCCCGCGGCGGGCCAGACGGCGCCGCCGGGCTTGTTGCGGGCGGTGGGCCGGAACAGGGCCTCCAGCCGGGTCGCGCCGGCGGCTCGGGCCAGCTCCGCCACCCGGTGCAGCGCCGCCTGCTCGACACCCCGGGAGAAGACCCGGCAGCTGAGCACGAAGTTCTCGATCACCCAGGCGTCCGGGTCGTTCCGGTCCAGCCACAGGCCGCCCACCAGCCCCTCGGCGCCGAACCGGTCGGTCACCTCGACGGTGAGCACCAGGTGGTCGGGGGAGTCGGCGCGCGCCCGGGTCTGCGCCTCGGTGTGCGCGCGCTCGGTCATGGTGAACTGGTTGGTGCGCAGCCCGAGCTGCGCGAGCCGGGGCAGGCTGTGCTCGTCGACCTCCCGGACGGTGACGCGCAACGTCAGCTCGTGCAGGTAGTCGGCCGCCGAGTCGAACGTGGCGGCGAAGCGCTCCCGCCCGGCGCGGGCCCGGTACAGCTCGGTGCGTTCCCGGTCGGTGGCGCCGGTGGCCAGCACGGTGAAGTGCCCCTCGGTGAGCAGCCGGGTGGGGAAGCCCGCCGGGTCGCCGGCCAACTCCACCACCCGTACGGTCGGCAGTTCGCGGCGTACCAGCTCGCACTCGAACGGGCTGTCGTCGGCGAACACGACGGCGTCCAGGCCCAGGTTGAGGGTGGTGGCGAGCTGGCGCAGGTTCTCGTCCTTGCGTCCCCAGTTCACCGCCTGGGCGACGAAGTCGTCGGAGCGCAGCAGCAGGTCCGGATGCTGCGTGAACGCCTCCGCCACCAGCTCGGGGTCGTTCTTGCTGCACACCGCGAGCAGCACGCCCTGCCGGCGCAGCGCCAACGCGCGGCGCTGCACGTCCCGGTGGCAGTTGCCCGGATAGTCGGTGCCCAGCCGGATGCCGGTGAGCCCGTCGTCGCCGAGCACGCCCGCCCAGAGGGTGTTGTCCAGGTCCAGCGCGAGCACCTTCGCCGTCCGGCCAAGGACCGCGCGGCAGAAGGTGGCGGCCTCGTGCGCGTACCGGCGCTCCACCGTGGGCGTCCACGCCATGCTGGCGAACCGGTACAGGCGCTCGTCGCGCACCGGGCCGTCGTGGTCCACCAGCAGCGTCTCCAGATCCAGGGTGTACGTCGTGTCCCGCCCGCCCAGCTCCAACAGCTGGGAGTTCAGCTCCCGCCAGATCCGGCCCAGCTCGGCCCGGCCCCGGAAGCTGACCAGGCCGCGGTGCTCCAACGGCGACAGCGGCACGGTGTGCAGCAGCACCGCGCCCTCGTTGCGCGCCGCGTACCCGCGCAGCGCGGCGGCGAGCACGCCGGCCCGTTCGCCCAGCACGTCGGCGAGGCCGGCCAGGTCGCCGGGGTCCCACTCGGCGGGCAGGAACCAGCCGTCATGCAGCAGGCAGAGCGTGACGTCCGGCCGGAACTCGGCGAGCGCCGAGCGCGGGTCGCTGAGGTCGAGCACGAGCTGGTCGAAGCCGGAGACGTGGATCTCGGCGGCGATGCCGATCCGCAGCAGCGCCACCCGCAGCAGCGGTTCCAGCGTGCCCGGCGTGAACGTGCCGGTGACCGCGACCCGCAGCGGGCGCAGCGGGAAGTCGGCGCTGGCCAGCTTCTCGACGGGCACGTCGGCGAGCAGCCGACCGGCGGACGCGACGGTGGTGACCGCCGCGTCGTCCAGGTGGACCAGGCCGGGCGCCAGCTCCGGGTCGGCGGCCGCGTTGGGTCGGCGCAGCCGGCGGATCCGGTGCAGGACCTCCTCGACTCTCATGTTCGGTGTTCCTTCCCGTCGGTGTGGTGCGGCCGGTCAGACCCGCAGCAGGGTGCAGACCCAGTGCATGCCGCTGCCGGTGCTGGTCAGCGCGACCAGGTCGCCGTCGGTCAGCTCGCCGCTGTCGAGGTGGCGTTCCAGGCCGATGAGCTGGTCGGCGCAGCCGATGTGGCCGTGGGCGAGGGCCAGCTCGACGTTGGTCCGCTCCAGCTCGACGCCGAGGTCCTTGGCCAGCTCCGCGAACTGCCGGGCGTTGTCGTGGAAGTGCACGAACCGGTGGACGTCGGCCAGCGTCACGCCCGCCCGGGCGCACGCCGTCTCCACCACCTGCCGGTTGCGCTCCCGGATCGTCGCGACGAACCGGAACATCCGGCGTACGTCCCCGGCGAAGAACTCGTTGAGCCGGTCGGCCGGGTCACCGACGCGGGGGGTGCCGCCGTCCGGGGTGAACGGCTGCGCCGCGCCGCCGACGGGCATGCGCATGAAGCCCGCGTACCGGCCGTCGGTGATGGTCTCGGTGGCCAGCCAGCGGCACCGGTCGTGGTCGCGCACCAGCACGGCCGCCGCCGCTCCGTCGGAGAAGACGCTTGTGTTCACCTCCATCCGGTTCCAGTACGGCTCGCACACCCGGTTCGCGCCGATCAGCAGCGCCGTCCGGTACTCGGGGTGGGTGGCGAACCGCCCGGCCACCGTGTCGAACGCGGCCACCCCACCGCCGCACGCCTGGTTGAGCAGCACCGCCTCGGCCCGGTGCGCGCCGAGGCGGGCCTGGGTGTGCGCGGCCGGGTCCCAGTAGAGGTACTCGGCCAGGTCGGGGATGGCCAGCACCACCAGGTCCACGTCGGCGGCGCTCAGCCCGGCCCGGTCCAGGGCCGTGCCGCCGGCCACGACCGCCAGGTCGGTCACCCCGACGCCGGGGCCGGCCCGGTGGAACGCGCGGTACTCCCAGGACCGCAACCGGTCCAGATCCTGGGTGTACGCGGCCGCGGCAGCCGCCACGTCGACCGGCTCGCCGAGGACGTGGGCCAGCGCGGCCACCCCGACGCCGACCGGCGGCGCGCTCATCGCCGTACCGCCGTGGCTGTCGGCGGTGTCGATGCGGCCGCTGTCGGCGGTGTCGATGCCGTCGCCGACGGTGGCGTCGAATTGTCGTCGGACGTGTGGGCGGCGCGCAGCCGGACCCGGGGGTCGGCGGGCGCGACACCGTCCAACTCGGACAGGAAGCGCCGAGCGGTGCCGTTGCGGCCCGTGTCGGTCCAGCGGACCAGCACCTCGCCAGCGCCGGCCGCGCCCGCCCGCCGGGTCACCTCCCGCAGCACGGCCGCCTCGACGCCCTTACCGAGCACCGGGCAGGAGAGGGAGAAGACGTCGACGGTCCAGCGGTCGACGGTCCGGTCCAGCGCGACGAGGCCCGAGGTGCCGTAGTCGCCGAGCCGGTCGCGTACCCGGATCGCCAGCAGGTCGGCGGCCCGCTCGGCCAGCGCGGCGGCCGGTGGGGCGGGGGCGAGGGCGAAGTCGTGCGCCCGTGCGGCGACCTCGGCGACCTCGGCGACGCTGTCGGCGGCCACCGGCCGGTAGTCGACGTGGACGTCCAGGCCGGCCACGAAGTCGTCCAGGGACAGCTCGGTGGGCGCGACGGCAGGCCGGGACGTGCCGCCGGTCCACCGTCGGGCCGGGAGCCGGTCGGTCAGTCCCGCCGCCCGCAGCTCGTCCGACCAGAGCGCGGGATCGGACCCGAGCGGGACGTGTCGCGGCGGCGCCTGCGTCGGGCCGGTACCCGCCAGCACGAGCTGGGCCAGCGCGACGTCCAGCTCGTCGGCGATCTCGGCGAGCTGGTCGGCCAGCGGCCGCTCGTCGGTGACCCAGCCGTCCAGCACCGCCAACAGGTCCGTCGCGTCGGCGCTCGACCACCAGTCGGCGCCGGTGGCCCGCAGCGCCACGCGTACGCCGGCGGCGCGCAGCTCGCGCAGCGCCGGCAGCAGGTGCGCCGCCCCGGTCAGCCCGTCGCCGTCGAGCACCAGCGCTCGGCAGCCCGCGCCGAACCCGGCGGCCACCAGCGCGGCGGCGGTGGCGCCGAGCCGCGCGAAGACCTCCTCGGTGTACGGCACCTTCGCGAAGCGGAACAGCGCCGGGTGATACGCCCGCTCGTCACCGACGGCCCGGACCGCCTCGTCGGCGTCGACGAGCAGCACCCACGGGTCGCCGGCCAGCCGGTCGCGCAGCCGTTGCCGGACGGCGGTGGCGCTGGCGGTCACCCCGTCGGCGTGCATCGCGTCGGCCGGCCCGTACGGGCGGGAGGCGGGGACGGCCGGCAGGACGTACACCAGCAGGGCCCGGTGCCGGCGCGCGGCGGTGACTGCCGCCTCGGCCCCGGCCAGCAGCTCCGCCGCCCACGCGTCGCCGCTCGGACCGGGGTCGCCGGCCTCTTCCAGGCGCTGCGCCACCACCAGCACGTCGGGTCGCGCCTCGGCGAGGAAGCCGTCGGTGGCGAGACACTGCTGCACGACCTGCTGGAACGGGCCGACGGCGAGCGTGGCCGGCAGCCCGGTGTCGTGCAGGGCCAGCCCCAGGTACGGCACCAGCGGATCCACCGTGTAGCTGGCCAGCAGCGCGACGCGCAGCGCCGGTGCCGGCCGCTGGCGGGTGAGCGCCTGCCAGCGGGTGCGTCGGGAGAACAGGTCGGCGCTCATCGGGTCTCCGTGCCCTTGGCGCGCAGCACGGTGCGCAGCTCGCCGACGCTGCGCACGTCGCGGATCTCCTCGAAGGCGAAGGACAGCCCGTAGACCTCCTCCAGGGTCACCACCAGTTGCAGGTGCCGCAGGCTGGTCCAGGTGCCGATGGTCTGCGGCCCGGACTCGTCGGTCACCTCGGCCGGGTCGACCTCCAGGACCCCGGCCACCACCTCGGTCAGCGTCACTTCGCCACCACCGCGCGGTCGTCGGTCAGCTCGTCGGTGCCGCTCGGCGATGGCAGCGGGGCCGGCGGGTCGGTCGGCTCGTCGTAGTCGGGCAGGTCGACCTCCATCCGGCGGATGCTCGGCGAGGCGAACCCGGCCGCCGCGACGCCGATGCCGAACAGGCCGACGATCACGAAGATCAGGCCCATCCCCGCGCCGGGTCCGCTGCCGACCAGCCACCCGAAGTACGGGACCCCGGGCCCGCCGTCGCGCATCATCGGCTCGAACCAGCGGTCCGCGGCGATACCGGCCAGGGCGGTGCCGCCGGGGTACGCGAGGTCCTCGATGAACTGGCGGGCGGCGAAGACGCGGCCCTGGTGCGACGGCTCGACCTTCTCCTGCCACACCGACTGGGCGTACCCGTCGATGAACGGGATGGACAGGTGCAGGAAGAGCAGGGCGACCGACCAGACGATGATGCTGTCCCCGACGCCGTAGACGATCCGGCCGAGGACGCTGAAGACCAGGATGGCGATGAGCATCCGGCGGATCTTGTGGCGGGTGTTGGGCAGCAGCCCGAGCAGGAGCGCGCCGGCCACACCGCCCACCGCGCCGATGGTCTGCACCAGGCCGACCGCGTTGGTGCTGCTGTCGGTGCGGGCCAGGATCTGCGGCACCAGCAGGGCGAAGCCGACCGCGGCGAGCACGTTGATGGCGAACATGATCGCTTCCAGCCCGGTGAACGCCCGACTGGCCAGGATGTAGCGGAAGCCGTAGATCGTGTCGTACCAGAAGCCGCCCTCGTTCTGCTGCGTCGAGCGGGGCCTGGGTGGGAGCTGCACCAGCAGCACCGCGCCGATCGCCACCAGGTAGGACAGCGCGTCGATGAGCAGGATGACCTTGATGTCCATCAGGCCGAGCAGCGCGGCGGCGAAGCCGGGGGCGAAGATCACCGGGATGGTCCGGACCGCGAACATCATCGCGTTGGCCCTCGGGTACTGGCCCTTCTCCATCATCACGGTGATGGTCGCCTGGTACGCCGGCAGCTGGAACGCGAGGAACGCGCCGGTGACCAGGTTGACCAGGTACAGGTGCCACACCTCGACCGAGCCGCTGAGGAACAGCAGCAGCACGACGGCGGTGGTGATCGCCGAGCCGACGTCACTGAGCACGATGGTCAGTCGTCGTCCCCACCGGTCGACCAGCGCGCCGGCGATCGGGCTGAAGATCACTGTCGCGCCGAACGCGAACGCCATCAGCATGGTCAGGTCGAAGGCCCGGCCGGTGGCGTCCCACACCCAGATGCTCAGGGCGAAGTTCGTCATCCGGGTGCCGAGCGCCGACAGCAGCTGGCCGAACCAGATCGTGGTGAACCCGGCGAACCGGGACGGGCGTCGGAACGCCATGGGGTCTCCTCCTACTGCCGTGGCGGTTGCCCGTGGTTCCCGACCAGGCGCAGGAGGCTGGTCCGGATGCCGTCGAGCAGGTTCTCAGCGGTCTCCGGCCGGAAGGCCGGAGTGGCGTAGCTCAGATCGACGCGCAGTGCGGGGCCGGTGAGCGACCCCGTCACGTCGAAGGGGAAGGGCCAGTGCCCGTCGGGGTCCTCGGTCGGCCCGAACGGCGCCGTGCAGACATCGAGGAGCTGGTTGGCCGGGGCGACGTCGTCGAAGCCGAAGCCGCCCATGTAGTTGACCGCGACCGGCGGCGGTGGCGTCGCGGCCAACCGGTCCCGTACGTCGTCGTCGGGGCAGAGGTGGCGCAGCAGCGAGTACCCGATGCCGTTGTCCGGGACCCGGCCGAGCTGGCGGATCACGGAGCGGACCGAGCGCGCCGCGTCGGTGGTGGCGGGCAGTTCCAGCCGTAGGGGATAGAGCACCTGGAACCATCCCGTGGTGCGACTGACGTCGACGTCGTCGAAGAGCGGTTCCCGGCCGTGGCCGGTCGTGGCGACGGTGACCGCGCCCCCGGTACGCCCCGCGACGGTGGCCACCACGGCCCACACGAGCAGGTCCCGCACGCTGGCGCGCAGCCGGCGGGCGGCGGCGTGCAGTCCCCGGGTCGCCGCCTCGTCCAGCGTCACGGTGGCCAGGCCCAGGTCACCGAGGCGGAACGGCGCGGCCCTCGGCTCGTCGGCCAGCTGGGCCAGCACACCCTCGTCGGCCTGCGCCAGCCAGAACGGCAACTGCTCGCGCAGCTGCGGCGAGCCCGCGTACTCGGCCAGCCGCCGCGCCCAGGCCCGGTACGACGTGGTCTTCGCGGGCAACGCCGGCTCGACCCCGCGTTCGAGCTGGTCGCAGAGCGTCTCCAGGTCGGCCAGGAGCACGCCCCGGGAGACCGCGTCGACGACGAGGTGGTGGTTGACGAGCAGCAGCCGATCGGGCAGCTCCGGGCCGAGCCGGAAATGCGCCACCCGGGCCAGCGGGCCGGCCGTGAGGTCCAGACCGGTCTGCGCCTCGGCGCAGCGGGCCTCGACGGCCGCCTCCCGCTCGTCGACGCCGAGCCCGGTCAGGTCGTGGCTGACGAACGGGACCGCGTCGGCGGGGTCGGCGTGGTGCTGACGCCAGCTCCCGTCCGGCTGGCGGGTCAGGCGAAGCCGCAGGGCGTCGTGCTGGGCCACCAGCCGGCGGACCGCCTCGCGGAGCAGGTCGGCCGGGAGCGGGCGGGCCAGCTGGAGGTAGTAGGGGTGGTTGAACAGGGCGGGCCGGCCCATGGTGGGGGCGACCAGGTCGGTGAACCAGCGCTGCGCGCCGGTCAGCGGGGCGTCGCCGTGCACCGCGCCCTGTTCGGCGTCCAGCGCCACAGTCGTCTCCCCGAGGCTGGCGGCCAGCTCGGCGACGGTGGGGTGGCGGACGAGCTGTCGCGGGGTGATGTGGATGCCGGCCGCCGCGCAGCGGGCGACGAGCTGCATCGCGAGCAGCGAGTCACCGCCGACGGCGAAGAAGTCGTCGTTGATGCCGAGCTGGTTGGTGCGCAGCAGCTCCGACCAGATCGCCACGAGCTGACGTTCCCGGTCGGTGCGCGGCGCGGCGGCGGCCCGGTCGGCCGAGCGCCGGTACCCGTCGGTGACCGCGCCGCGCAGCGCCGCCGCGTCGCTCAGCTCGGTGGCCACCTCGGCGAGCAGGCCGGCGGGAATCCGGTCGACCGGCGCGTCGGCGGCCCGGGAGACGTCCGCGTCGAGCGACCAGAGGCCACGCAGCACGTCCACCGGCCCGTTCGCCGGGTCGAAGGGCAGCGCCGGGGCGTCCGGCGGCGCGGGTTCGGTGGCCGGGTGCAGGACCAGCGTGGCCGCGTCGGTGGGCGGGGTCGGGGCGTACCCGATGATCCCGGCGGTGACCAGCGCGGACAGCTCCGCGCCCTGCGGCGTGGTGGTGAGCAGCACCTCGCGCCCGGACCGGGCCTGGGCCGCGAGCAGCCGGGCCAGCTCCGCCTGCCGGTGCGCCGGCCCGGCCGGTACGACCAGCCGGCTCAGGGCCGGGTGCCGGACCGCCCGCCGCACCACCAGGGTCGCGGCGACCGCCGCCAGCTCCGGCGACCAGGCGTCGCCGGCGAACAGCTCCGGCACCCGGTAGCGTCGCGCCCACGCCTCGACCGCGACGACGTCGACGTCGGGCCGGGCCTCGGCCAGCCGCGCGGTCAGCTCCGCGAAGACCGCGCTCCACGGCGACGTCCGGTACGGCGGCGACGGCGGGCACACCACGAGCGTCAGCGCCGCCGCGCTGTGCCCCCGGTGGACGTCCAGTGCCGCCAGCAGCTCGGTGTGGAAGTCGCGCAGCCCGACGATGCCCGCCCCCAGCGGACCGGGTGTCCGCCGGTCCTCCCAGCGCAGCACCAGCACGTTGTGGTCCCGTTGCCCGGTCGCCAGGCCGGCGGCCGGATCGCGCAGCAGCCGCAGCAGCGCGCCGGACGGCAGGTGTTCGAGGGCGTGCGGCAGGCCGAGCAGCCCCGTCCAGAAGCGGACGGTCGCCGCCAGCCCCGGCACCTCGACGGTGCCGCCGACGACCAGCCGGGGCGCCGGCGGCGCGAGGCGGCGGGGCGCCGACACGCGCCGTCCCCCGCCGAGCGGGGCGTCCGGCCGACGAACCCCCTCGTCGAGCACCTTCGCGAGCCCGGTCAGCAGCCGGACCATCCGCTCCGGCCCGAACAGGTCGGCCCGGTACGCCAGGTCGGCGTGCAGGTCGTCGCCCTGCCAGGTGACGCTGAGGAAGAGGTCGAAGTCGACACCGACGCTCGGCACCTCGACCGGCGTGGCGGCCAGCCCGGCGAACTCCGGCAGCTCGTCGGCGCCGTCGAGGACGTTGAGCACGCACTGGAACAGCGGGTGGTACGCGGCCTGCCGGGGCAGCCGCAGCGCCTCCACGATGGTCGCGAACGGCAGCCCCTGGTGCCGGTACGCCTCCCGTGCCGTCCGGTACGCCCGGGTCACGAGCTGCCGGAAGGTGGGCCGGCCGCCCACGTCCACGCGCAGCGGCAGCAGGTCGGCGAAGCAGCCGATCAGCGGGGCGAGTTCGGCGCGTTCCCGGCCGGCGGTGGGTACGCCGAACACCAGGTCCGGTTGCCCGCTCTCGGTGTGCAGGAGGGCGGCGAAGCCGGCCAGCAGCACAGCGAACGGGGTGACCCCCTCCGCCCGGGCCAGCTCCCGCACCGCCGCACCGAGCCCGGTGCCCAACCGCTGTGCCTGATAGCCGGCGACGTCCGAGCGCTCCGCGGGGCGGGGGTGGTCGGTGGGCAGGTCCAGCAGCGGCGGCGCGTCGGCCAGCCGCTCCCGCCAGTACGCCAGGTGCGGCTCGACGGCGGTGGACGCCAACCAGTCGCGTTGGTGTCGGGCGTAGTCGGCGAACTGCACCGGCAGCGGGGGAAGCGGCCGGTCGACGCCGGTGGCGTGGTGGGCGTACCGGGCGGCGAGGTCGTCGAGCAGGATGCTCCACGAGGTGTTGTCGCAGACGATGTGGTGCATGCCGAGCAGCAGGTGCCAGCGCTGCTCGGGCAGCCGCAGCAGGCGGGCCCGCACCAGCGGGCCGGCGGCCAGGTCGTACCGGTGCGCGGCCAGCTCGGCGGCCGCCCGGCGCAGCGCCCGGGCCTGCTTCGCCGCCGGCAGCCCGGTCAGGTCCAGCGTCTCCAGCCACGGGTCGACGTGCGGGCGTACCACGGGTTCCGGTTCGCCGCCCCGGTCGGAGAAGGTCGTCCGCAGCACCTCGTGCCGGGCCAGCACGTCGTCGAACGCCCGGCGCAGCGACGTCTTGTCGAGGTCGCCGCGCAGCTCGACGGCGGCGGTGGTGTTGTGCCGGACGACGTCGTCGCCGAGCTGGTCGAGGGCCCACAGCCGTACCTGCGCCGAGGAGGCCACCGCGGGCGTACCCGGCGGGGCGGGGGTGAGCGGGGCGAGCGCGGTGGCGTCCGGGTCGGCGTCCAGCACGGCGGCGAGCCCGGCCACGGTCGGGTTGGTGAACAGGGTGTAGAGCGACACCTCGCGACCGAACTCGGCCTGCACCTGCGACAGCAGACCGGTGGCGAGCAGCGAGTGCCCACCGAGGTGGAAGAAGTCGCTTGTCACACCGACCTGCTCGACACCGAGCGCGGCGGCCCACAGGCCGGCGAGCCGCTCCTCGGTCGGGGTGCGCGGCGCGACGATCTCGCCGTCGGCCGCCGCGACAACCGCCGGGGCCGGGCGGCTCCGGTCGGCGACCGCCGCGGCCGTACTCAACTCCTCGACGACGTACGCGGCCCGCTCCGACCCGATCGCCGTGCGCAGCCCACTCGCCCCGGTGGCCGGCACCGGCGCGGGCGGGTCCAGCGGCCAGACGTGGGCGAGCAGCCGGCGCAGCTCGTCCCACCCGGCGGGCACGGCCAGCGCCAGCACGCCCGGGTGCGCCTCGCGCAGCGCCGCGACGGCCTGCGGGTCGGTGTCGAGCACCACAGTGGTCGCCGGGTCGGCGTCGGCGAGCGCGGCGGCCGTGTACGCCCGTACCTCGTGACCGGGCAGCGCGCCGACGAGCCGGTCGACCGGCAGCCGTTCGGCGTCGACGAGCACCAGCCGGCGCGGCTGGCCGACGAGCCGCCGCAGCTCCCGCAGCACGATCGTGCCCAGCGCCGCGAAGTACTCGCCCGTGTACGGCACGTGGCCCAACTCGTCCGCGCGCTCGTCGCTCACCTCGCTCACCGGGTACGCGCCGGCGTGGTCGGCTGCCCAGACCGCGTGCACCCCCGGCGTACGGGCGGCCAACGCGGCCAGCCGGTCGTCGAGGCGGCCGGACCGCTCGCCGAGCCGGTCGGCGACGCGCGGCGACGCGGGGCACACCACCAGCAGCAGCGGGGCGTCGGTCCGCCGTCGGTACGCGGCCACCGCCGCGTCGAGGTCGTCCAACGCCGCGTCGAGGGCCGCCTCCGCGCCGGTGTCGTCCTGCCGGCGCAACCAGTCCTCCCACCGCAGCAGGCAGACCGTGGCGTCGGCCGCCGGCCCGGCCAGCAGGTGGGCCACCAGTTGGCCGTACCCGGCCAGCTCCACCGACGCGGGTACGCGCAAAAAGCGCAGCCAGAACTCCACCGGATCGCGCAGCGGGTCCACGGTGAAGGTGGCCGCCAGGGCGATGCGGTGGCGGCGCAGCCCGGTCACCTCCGACAGCGGCCGGCCCGGCGCGTCCGCCATGACGCGCAGCAGCTCCGGCAGCCGACCCACAGTCGCGGCGATCGTCTCGTCGAGGTACAGGTCGGCGTTGAAGTCGACCGCGCCGTCGATCCGGTCACCGTGCGCGGTCAGGCTGACGAACAGGTCGAAGTCGGTGAGGCCACTCTCGGCGGGCACCGGCCGGAAGGTGACTCCGGCGGCCTGCCGCTGCTCCACGCCGCCGTCGGTCATGGTGGCCAGCACCTGGAACAGCGGGTTCACGCTGGGATCGCGGACCGGGCGGACCTCCTCCACCACCCGTGCGTACGGGGCCTCCTGATGGGCGTACGCCTCGCTGACCGTGCGGTGCACCCGGCGGACGAGGTCGCGCACGCTCGGGTCGCCGCCGGTGTCCACCCGCAGCACCAGCATGGTGGCGAAGCAGCCGATCAGCGGTTCCAGGTCGGTGCTCGCCCGGCCGGCGGTGGGCATGCCGAGCAGCAGGTCGTCCTGGCCGGTGGCCTGTCGCAGCAGGGCGGTCAGCCCGGCGAGGACCACGGCGTTGACGGTGGCGCCCGCGCTGCGGGCCAGTCCGGCGAGGGCGGCGGCCACCTCGGCGTCGACGGTGAACGGCAGGCTCCGGCCCCGGTGGGTCTGCACCGGCGGCCGGGGGCGGTCCGGTGGCAGCGTCGAGCGGGCCGGCGCCGAGGCGAGCCGCTCCCGCCAGTGCGCCAGGTGACCGGCCAGCTCCCGCTCCGCCTCCGGCCGGCGGCGGGCGGCGACGTGCGCGACGAACCGGGTGGGCAGCGCGGGCAGCCCGGCCGGTACGCCGGCGGCGAACTCGCCGTACCAGCTCACCAACTCCTCGACGAACACGCCGGCCGACCAGGCGTCGAAGACGATGTGGTGCGCGGTCACCAGCAGCAGGTGCTCGTCGGCGGCGAGGGCGAGCAGCCGTACCGCGAGCAGCGGCCCGCTGGTGAGGTCGAAGGTGACGGCCGCGTGCGCGGCCACCTCCCGGTCGACCGCCGCCTGCCGCTCCGACTCCGGCAGCGCCGTCAGGTCGAGGACCGGAAGCGGCACCTCCAGGGCCTCCGACACCCGCTGGGTGACGACGCCGTCGACGCTCGCGAACACGATCCGCAGCGCGTCGTGCCGGGCCACCACCGCGTCGACCGCCCGGTGCACCGCCGTGACGTCGAGAGGGCCGGTGATCCGCTCGGCGAAGGGCACGTTGTAGACCGGCGTGCCGGGCTCCAGCCGGTCCAGGAACCAGAGCTGCTCCTGGGTGAAGGAGAGCGGATAGCTGGCCGGTACGCCGCCCGATCGGGGCGTCGGCACGGCGGTGTCGGGTCGGCTGGCGCGGGCCTCGCTGGCGCGGGCCTGGCTGGCACGGCCCTGGCGCAGCCGCAGGGCCAGCAGCTCCCGCTGCTCGGGGGTGAGGTCGGCGAGGTCCGGGTGCAGGTCCTGGGTCATCGGGTGGCCCCTTCGACGTACGCGCGGTCGGCGGCCGGCCCGCCGCCGAGCAGGCGGGACAGCGGGGGAGGGGAGTCGTGCAGGTAGAGGTGACCCCCGGGCACGACGGTCAGCGAGAAACCGGAGTCGGTGCAGGCCGCCCAGCCGGCCACCTCGTCCGGGCTGACCAGGGGGTCGTCGGCCGCCGCCACCGCGTCCACGGGCAGCGGCAGCGGCGGCACGGTCGCCGGCCGGTACGACGCGACGACTGTCAGGTCGGCCCGCACGGTGGGCAGGATCAGCTCCAGCAGGCCGGGGTCGTCGAGCACCTCGTCCGGGATCCCGCCCAGGTCGTGCAGCCACCGGGTCAGCGCCGCGTCGTCGAGGCGGTGCGCCGCGCCCAGCGGTGCCGCGTTGCGCGGCGGACGGGCCGCCGAGACCACCAGACGCTGCGGTACGTGGTCTCGCGCGACCAGGCGGGCGGCCACCTCGTACCCGATCAGGCCGCCCATGCTGTGGCCGAAGATCGCGAACGGCGCCGGCACCCGCTCGACGATCGCCTCGACCAGCGGGGGCACCAGTTCGTCCATCGTGCTCAGTGGCGGGTCGGCCAGCCGGCGCTCACGGCCGGGCAGCTGCGCGGTCCACACCTCCACGTCGTCGCCGAGCAGGGTGGTCCATGGCCGGTACGCGGCAGCTCCGGCACCGGCGTACGGCAGGCACACCAGCCGCAGCCGGGCGGCCGGGCGCGGCGCGACGCAGCTCAACCAGGCTGCGGCGCCGGCCGCTCGGGTGGCGGTCGTCGGCATGGATACGGGTGGTGTCGCCATGCCCGCACACGCTAGGAACGGGCCGTGACAGCGGTCTTAGCGTCGGCTGAGGGTTCGTCGCGGTGTCCGCTGCGCGCGGCCCGAGCGAGCGGTCCGCGCTCTCGGCGAGGACGGCCTCATCCAGCTCGAGCCCGCCGAGGCGACGAGCGGTGGGGATCCTAGAGTGGCCGGCGTGCCGATGAAAACCGCTGCCCTGACGACGACGCTGACGTTTCTCTTCGTCGCTGCGGTCGCCTGTGCGCCCTCGGCCCCTTCGCCGCAGCCCACGAGCGCTGATCTGACGGGAATGTGGTGCGGCTCCTCGGGCGACCGGATTGATCTGCGCGAGGACGGGTCGGCGCGGCTGGACGCGATCTCGGACGCCTACCTCTTTCACGTCGTCAGGGATCTCCGGGTCACGTGGAGCGACGAGTACATCTGGCGCACCTACTTCGACGGCCGCCGGCCTGCTTCGGCTCAGGGCACGTGGACCTTCAGCGAATACGAGGACGAATACGACGAGGACCACGACGACGGCGACCAGTGGGTGCGACTTGACCTCGGGGAACGCAAGGCCGCGCCCACGCGTGACCAGCAATCCCCGGAGCGCTACACATTCGGCGACGGGCTGCTGGTCAGCCATGACGGCAAGGGGTTCGAGCTGTTGGCCCTCGATGGGATGCCGGACGAGGGATGGTCGAGCCGCTTCACCCCCTGCGCCGAGCGGCCGGTCGGACGATGAAGCCGCCCGGCAGTGGCTGTCGCGGTGGCTCGTCGCCCTACTGCTCGGTGGCGACCGCCGCGATGGCGTAGTGCGGCCGATGGACGCCACTGTCGGGCCGCTCCAGGCGCTCGACCTCGGTGAAGCCGGCGCGCGCCAGCCGCTCGGAGATCTCGTCGACGGGCCACCGGTAGGCGGTCATGACCTTGTGGTCGAAGGCGTCGATCTCGTCGCCGGCGAAGAGGCCCAGCACCAACCTCCCGGACGGGGCCAGGGCACGCCGGAACGTGGTGAGCACGCCGTCGAGGCGCTGCGGCGGCAGGTGGATCAGCGAGTACCAGGCCAGGATGCCGGCGACCGAGTGGTCGGCGACGTCGAGGTCGTCCAGCGACCCGAGGCGGTAGCTGCCGCCGGGGTGGGTCGCCCGCGCGTGGGCGATGAACTCGGGCACCACGTCCACGCCCGTGGCGTCGACGCCCAGCGAACGAAGGTGGTCGGTGAGGTGACCCGGGCCGCAGCCCAGGTCGAGCACCGGACCGGGTCGGCCCCCCAGGTGCCGGCCGATGAGGGCGAGGTCGTCGGGGTCCACCCGCTCACGCGTGCCGAACAGTTCGATGTAGAGATCCGCGACCGCGGCGTACGCCTGCCGTACCTGTTCCGTGCCCACCGCCCGACTATAGGAGCGCCGGACCGGGTCGGCCCACCGCACGCAACCCCCCGTCCAAAAGATCGTTAATGCCCGGGGGTGTGTCCGGGATGTCGCACGCGTGGACGGGACGGCTGCTGCGGGATCCGGTGGCGGGCGCCGCCGAGGCGCTGTTCTTCTTCCTGCTGCTCTGGTTGATCTGGATGTTGGCGGCCTGGGTCACCAGCCTCTACGATCCGGCGCTGCCGTTCGTCCAGGCGCTGGTCATCGTGGTCATGTTCGGCGCGCTGGTGCTGGCCATCGGGATGCCCCACGTGTTCGGCGGCCGAGCCGTGGTGTTCGCGGGCACCTACGTCACCATCCAGCTCGGCCGGCCGCTCGCGCTCACCCTGGCGTTGCGCCGCCAACCACGACGGTTGGTGACCACCCGCATCACGATCTGGACGGCCGTCGTCGCAGTGCCCTGGCTCGTCGGCGCCGCCGTGAGCGAGCACGCCCGGCCCGCGGTCTGGGCCGGCGCCCTGGCCATCGAGTACGTGGGGTTCGCCACCGGCTGGCCGATACCCCGGCTCGGCGCCTCCCGGGTGAACCAGTGGGTGATCAACGGGGTCCACCTGGTGGAGCGCTACCAGCAGGTGTTCCTGATCGCACTCGGCGAGGCGATCCTGGTGATCGGCCTGGCCTCCAGCGCGGACCCGTTGACCCCCGCGGCGGTCGCCGCCTTCGTCATCGCGTTCGCCGTCACCGTGCTGTTCTGGCGGATCTACTTCCACCGTGCCGGACACCTGCTCCCCCCGGCGATCCGCGACTCCCGGTCCCCGGCGCGACTCGGTGAGAGGGCGACCTACATCCACCTGGTGACGGTGGCCAGCGTGCTGATCACCGCAGTCGGATTCGAGCTGGTCATCGCCCACCCCGCCGACGAGGGCGCGTTGCCGCCGGCGGTCATCATGCTCGGTGGTCCGGCGCTGTTCCTCCTCGCGCAGGCCTGGGCGGAGTACGAGGTCTTCAGGCGGCGCCCCGTCCACCGGCTGGCCGGGGCGTTGGTGCTGGCCGCGGCAGTCCCGGTCGGCGCCCTGCTGCCGGGCCTGGCGGTCCTGGTCATGGCCGCCGTGGTGCTCGTCCTCGTCGGCGGGGCCGACACGCTGGTCAGCCACCTGAAAGATGCCGATGATCTGCCCTCACCCGCGTGACGGGAATCAGGGTCGCTCGGTAAAAGACCTGAGGGGAAACCGGGGCCGCACCCCCGGCGGCTGCCGTGGTGGAGCGTCGCCGTGCTGCTCGTCGGCATCGTCCTGCCCTCCGTCGACGTCGGCCATCAGCGGGTCAGGTCGGCATAGACCGCGATCTGCCAGGCGAGCACGGCCGTGGCGGCGACCTCAATGAGAGATACGGCGACGAAGGCGACGCTCAGGGGCCCGTTCGCCCAGAAGACGATCAGAGCGGCGAGCGGCGGGACGACGAAGGTGCCAAGGTCGACGGCGAGTTGCAGATACTTCCTGGAGACGCGGCGGGCGTCCGAGCGGTGAGCCGTCTCCCAGCCGAAGGCGGCCTCACCTCCAGCGGTCAGCGCGACCAGGCGGGGGCCAAGGTCGGTGCGGACGTAGCGACCGATCGCGGAAATCTTTTCGTCGTTGATCAAATAAGTCCATCCGAGAACGACGCTTGCCACGGGCAGCAGGAGCAACAGGTTGGCGTGGCCCTTCACGGAGAGAGCGGCCGCGACAACCGCCGCCATCGAGCCGAGGGTGGCATAGATCAGATTGTCGCGGAACCCGATCCGGGTGCGCTGCTCCTGTTTCAGCTGCTCATACTCGGTGAGCAGCAAACCGCCGGTAGTGATCTCGCCGACCATGCACGTCCTCCCGGATCGACAGGTGATGCGCCCCATGATGCCCGAGGCCACCAAGGACGGGCGATCGGTGAATAAGTCGACAACCTTGGCCCGTCGGGCGGCGCAGACGAGCAGGTATCCAGCGATTACCCGGCATTGTTGTCGCCCTGTCGGTCGTGCTCCTTGGCCGAGCGTAGGTCTTCCCGTCAGTCGTCTGTCCATTGTCGGGTTTCGACACCGATGGACGGCACTTTCGCATCTTCACAGGCCGTGTTGGCGCTGCTAGGTTTGCCCAGGATCCGCCCCCGGCGCGTGTGGGGGAGCCGGGGGTTACACCCAATCGGACAAGGGCGGCTGTGCCTCACACCGTCCGCAACATGACTCGGGGCATCGATGACTGGTCGACAGGCGTCGATATCGGCGACGGTGTACCAGCCGACGTGGAACGAGCACCTGGCGTTGCACGTGTCCAAGCTGGTCGTGGGTTTGGCGACCAACCCGCTGAGCCGCACTGTCCAGGATGGACTTGATCGCTGGTTGGCGGCGAAGAGGTCGGCCGCCGAAGACGGCTACCGGGTCTCCGTCCCGGGTGACGCCACGATCGACCGCCTGTGGCACCGGTGGGGCGAGGTCGCCACCGGCTGGCCGAGTGAGCAGAGAGCCTGCCTCGACCTCACCAACTGCGCATTCTCCGATGTGGCAGGTCCTGCCTTTCTCATCTCGAAAATGGTCGAGCGGCACCGCCTCGGGCTGGTTACCAGAGTCCGACTTCCCGAGCAGCCAGAGATGATCAATTTCCTCCGGGAAATCAACTTCCTGGAGGCGATGACCGTCGCCACCGAGACTCCGCTGCCTCAATTGCTGACCACGCAGAGCGTGTACCGATTGACCCGGGTCGACTCCTATCCTCACCGCCGGACGGCGGCCAGACGCCCGACCCTGCCCTTCAACATCTTTCCCTTCAAGGTCCTGCCACTCGGGTCGAGCACTCGGCACGCACCGGCAGTGCGGTACGCGGCGGACTGGCTGTCGAAGCATGTGGTCGCGGCGCTCGATCGGGATCTGGACGGCCATGGCGCGCAGGTGGCCCGCCGGGTCATCCTGGAGACCCTGATCCGCGCGTCGATCGGCCACGAGAAGCGGACCGCGGTTGTCGCCGCGCACTACGGGATGCGACGTTCCGGTCGCGCCCACCTGCAGATCGCCTTCTGGTGGGACGGTGCCGACGATCGATCGACCCAGGTGGCAACGGCCGATCTGCTTGACCTGGTGTTCGAGGAGGCGCAGGAAACGCTCGCCACTGTGGCGCCCACGTCCACCGCGCTCCGAGACGCCTGGCAGCCGCCGAACAATCCCACCGTGCTCGCCAGCGCGGTGATCGACATTTTCGGCGGCCAGCTCGACGCCTACGGTGCCGACGTGCACCTCGCCGTGGCCCGTGACCGCAGTGACGGCAGCGACGTCCCAGCTCTGCCACCGACGATCACCTGCGATCAGTCGCACCGTGGGACAGTGCGTGGCGACCTCGTAGTCGTGACCCTTCCGCTCAGCGACTAGTTCGGCGTCTGGCCCGATGCTGGAACGTGAACAACAGACACCACCGACCACGTTCGACCTCGTTCGCTTCGGGCTGGGTCCGGGCGAGGAACCGAACGAGCAGCAGCGAGCCTTCTACGCCTACGTGGCCCGGATCGTCGCCGGCCACACGATGCGCTACGTAGGATCCGCCGCCGCCTTTCACACCATCGACACGGCGACGGCGCTCGTCGAAACCGAGTCCATCTACGAGCCGCTCTACCGGGCGTTGATGGAGCTTCCTGACCGGGCGGATATCGGGATTCTCGACCTCTCGGTAAGCACCCGAACGGTCAACACCGAGCTGTTCCTCCGCCCGGAGGCTCTGCTGCATCTCGCCTCGGCGGTCAGCGCCGCCTGCGGCAGCGAGCAATGGGCCGCCCGCACCCTGGTCATCCTGCTCCCGACCGAGCAGGCAGAGGACATCAGGCTCCGTGAACAACTGGACGCGCGCCTGGCCTCTGGTCAGATTCACCTTCTCTCCGACGGTGGCACCGCCTCCTGGCCGGGCACCGACGAGGACGACTACCGCAGTGCCCTGGCCCGTCTACAGACCGCGTCGATCGACCTGTTCGAACGCAAACTCATCACCCGGCTCGGCTGGTTTCGTCCGCACGGCCGGCAGGGCGAGCGGAAGGTGCTACGCCACTACTTCGACGCCAGCCGGGCACAGGACGAGCTCGGCCACCTGCTGGACGAGGCGATCGGCGCGGACCGCCCGGACCTGATCGTCTACCACGAGTCCGTCTCGGACTGGCTCGCCAATCCCCTGAAGGGTTCCTGCATCTCCGCCGGCTCGCTGCCGATCCGATCCTTCTCCGAAGCGATGGACACGACGCCGACGGAGGGCCCTCAACCCCGGTCGGTGCTGCTGGTCGTGCCCGTCGTCAACACCGGCGTCTCGCTGACCGAGCGGGTCACCACCCTCCATGCCCGGTTGCGTCCCGAACGACTGCGGGTCCTGTCCGTCCTCTGCGTCGGAGGCCCACAGCCACGGTTCGGTCGCCGCCGGATCGAGGGAAATGACGGCACGGAGCACGAGGTTGCATACTTCCTGTCAGTTGAACAGCGCACCGAGTCGGAAGCCGAGTGCCGCCTGGCTGTGGTGGGAGAGACCAGGCGGTACGAGGAGCGGACCAACACGCTGACCACCGCCGAGTTCTGGGATCTGGTACGAACATGCGGCGTCAAGCCTGAAGATGACGTCCCGGCTCCCCGCCGTCGCGGCTACGCCGTGGTCCCTGACGTCCCACAGATCCTCGAGCAGTACGGAAACTGGCTGGCCGACAAGCTGTGGATGTTCGTGCGTCGGTCAACCAGCACCGTGGGACAGGACATCCTGTTGGTCTGCCCCGAACGCGAACAGGGTTCCCGAAAATTGTCCAACAGCCTGTCCCTGCGTTCCGGCGCTCAGGTGGTACGAATCCCGCGCGAGGATATCGAACGGGTGGTCAAGGGCACCGCACCGGAACAGGTCTTCGATGCCAGGGCCCCTTGGTGCCAGGAACTGGATTCCGTCGCGACGAAGGAGGTGGTCCTCATCGACGAGTTCGTCGGTAGCGGCGACACGATCAGAGCGATGGAGCGCATCGCCCGGGCGAAGGGCCTGAACGTGAAGGCCGTTTGCACACTGCTCGACTTCTCGCCCGACGCGGCCGGGCAACGGCACTCGCTCTACGGCTGGAAGCCACCCGCCTCCCAGACGGACCTCCCCGCGCAGCGCCCGGATGCGGACGGGGCAGCGGTGCGCCGGCCATGACCCGACAGCCGACCGAGAACGATGTCCTCACCCTGCTCGCCCTGCTGCGGGCGGAAACCTCGGACGACGTTGCGTCGATCATGTTCGACGACCTTGTCTGGTCTGTCAGTCGCCTCGACGAGAGATTCCGGTCGAAAGTTCTCGTCCACGCCGCGGCAATCATGGGCTCCCGCTGGCTCGAGGCGGACCGCGTGCGGGACATTTACGAACAGCTTGACAGGTGGCAGGTTGCGCGCAGCGTCGATTTTGCGCTCGTGACGGTGAAGGAGCGCGAGTTCGACGCCGCGAAGGCCGCGCTGGGCGTCGACCTTCGACGTGAGCCCGACTACTCGGTCCGCGGCGCATACTTCTTCGACGTCGAAGTGGCGCGCGACGGCCAGCCGCCGTTGAAGGGGATCATCACCAAGTGCGGGACCGCCGGCAACAGTCGGATGGCGGCCTTCCTGCACACCGTGTTCTCCGCGTACGACGTCCGGCTGTGCTGCCTGGTCGGCATGGCGGCCGGTCACAAGAAGCAGGTCCAGGTGGGCGACGTCGTGTTCGGTGACAAGGTGATCGATACCGGTGGTGGGATCTCGACGGCCCGTGGCTACGTGCCCGACCCGACCCCACTGAATCCGGATCTCCGGATCGCGCGGGAGATGACCTCGTTTCGGCCGGAGCGGCTGGATTGGCACGAACTGATTGCCAAGCAGATCGCCGCCGCGACCGCCGACCTGGACGATCTGCAGGTCCCCGAACTCTTCGACCCGGCGACCTACCGTCCACGGCTCATCCCGAAGACGATCCTCGCGAAGGACGAGTTGATAGAGGACGGGAAGGTAGGGCGGCGGGCACGGCGGTTCGGCCCGGAGCGCCGCACCGGCGCCTTGGAGATGGAGGGCGCCGGATTCGCGGTGGCCTGCGTCGAGGAAGGTGTGCCCTGGATGGTGATGCGCGGGATCGCCGACCTGGGTGAGCCCGATCGCGTGAAGGATTGGCAGTTCGTCAGCACCGTCGCGGCGGCCACCGCGGTGCGGCTCTGGTTGAAGTCCTGCCGGTTCATGCAGGACCGGGCCTAGTACGGCGGGGAAACCGTAATCTGATCTTGCCCCCGAGAGTCGCCTTGAGCTGCGGAGATAACGCTCTCACGGATGGTGCGAGAACCCTTGACGGACCGGGTATCGAGCGGCAACGATGCATGCACACCACCACCCGGCGTGATCGGCGCACGTCGTCCCGCACCCGCGAAAGGACCTACCCGTGCGCAGATCCCTGAGAGCGTGGTTCGGCGCTGCGCTGAGCGCGATCCTCGTCCTGGGCGGCGTCGTCGCCACGCCGCCCGCGGCCAGCGCCGCGCCGTTCACCGTGCTGGTCTTCAGCAAGACCGCCGGATTCCGACACGGATCCATCACCCCCGGCATCACCGCGATCCAGCAGCTCGGTGCCGCCAACGGGTTCACCGTCGAGGCCACCGAGGACGCGGCCCAGTTCACCGACGCCAACCTGGACCGGTTCGCGGCGGTGATCTGGCTGTCCACCACCGGCGACGTGCTCAACGCCGCACAGCAGGCGGCGTTCGAGCGCTACATCACCGGCGGCGGCGGGTACGTGGGCGTGCACTCCGCCTCCGACACCGAGTACGACTGGCCCTGGTACGGCGGGCTCGTCGGCGCGTACTTCGCCTCGCACCCGGCCGAGCAGACCGCCACCGTGAAGGTCGCCGACCAGGTGCACCCGTCGACCAGGGCGCTGCCGCAGCGGTGGAGCCGGTTCGACGAGCTCTACAACTACCGCGCCAACCCCCGGGGCAACGTGCACGTGCTGGCCACCCTGGACGAGAGCACCTACACCGGCGGCAGCATGGGGTACGACCACCCGATCTCCTGGTGCCAGAACTACTCCGGAGGGCGGGCCTGGTACACGGGCCTCGGCCACACCGACGCCTCGTACACCGACACGGCCTTCCGCCAGCACCTGCTCGGCGGCATCCAGACCGCGGCCGGGGCGGTCACCGCCGACTGCGGCCCGACCGTGACCACCAACTTCCAGCAGGTGGAGCTGGCCAAGGGCGCGGCCGAGACCGGCGAGCCGATGAGTCTCACCGTTCTGCCCGACCGGGGGGTGCTGCACACCTCCCGCGACGGCGTGATCCGGCACACCGACGCGGCCGGCAACACCAAGATCGCCGCCACCCTGGCCGTCTACAGCGGCGACGAGGAGGGCCTGCAGGGCATCAAGGCCGACCCCAACTTCGCCACCAACCGCTGGGTGTACGCCTACTACGCGCCCCCGTTGAACACACCCGGCGGTGGCGCCCCGGCCACCGGCACGCCTGCCGACTTCGCCGCCTGGGACGGCGTCAACCGGTTGTCCCGCTTCACCGTGAACGCGGACAACACCATCAACCTGGCCAGCGAGACGCTGATCCTCAACGTGCCCACCAGCCGGGGCATGTGCTGCCACGTCGGCGGCGACATGGACTTCGACGCAGCCGGCAACCTGTACCTGTCCACCGGCGACGACACCAACCCGTTCGACTCGGCCGGGTTCACCCCGATCGACGAGCGAGCCGGCCGTAACCCGGCCTTCGACGCCCAGCGCACCGCGGCGAACAGCAACGACCTGCGCGGCAAGGTGCTGCGCATCAAGCCGGGCGCGGCGGGCGGTTACACCATCCCGGCCGGCAACATGTTCGCGCCCGGCACCGCGCGGACGCGCCCGGAAATCTACGCGATGGGGTTCCGCAACCCGTTCCGGATGAGCGTGGACAAGGCCACCGGCATCGTCTACCTCGGCGACTACGGCCCCGACGCGGGCACCGCAGACCCGAACCGGGGGCCGGCGGGCAATGTGGAGTTCGCCCGGATCGACCGGCCCGGCTTCTACGGCTGGCCGTACTGCACCGCCCGCAACGACGCCTACAACGACTACACGTTCCCGTCCGGGCCGTCCGGGCCGAAGTTCGACTGCGCGGGCGGGCCGGTCAACAACTCGCCCAACAACACCGGCATCACCCAGCTGCCGCCGGCCGTCCCGGCCTGGCTGCCGTACGGCGGTTCCGGCTCCCCGCCGGAGTTCACCGGCGGTGGGCTGTCGCCGATGGCCGGCCCGGTCTACCGGTACGACCCGAACAACACCTCCGCCGTGGCGTTCCCGCAGTACTACGACGGCACCTTCTTCGCCGGTGAGTTCGGCCGCCGCTGGATCAAGAACGTCAAGCTCGACGCGGCCGGCCAGCCCTTGAAGATCAACCCGTTCCCGTGGACCGGGACGCAGGTCATGGACATGGAGTTCGGCCCGGACGGCGCGCTCTACGTCCTCGACTACGGCACCGGTTGGTTCAACGGCGACGCCAACTCGGCGCTCTACCGCATCGAGTACGCCCGCGAGGGCAGAGCGCCCGTCGCCAAGGTCACCGCCACTCCGACCAGCGGCACCGCGCCGCTGACCGTCGCCTTCTCCTCGGCCGGCACCCTCGACCCGGACGGCGACCCGTTCACCTACGCCTGGGACTTCGACAACAACGGCACCACCGACTCGACCGCGGCGAACCCGAGCTTCACGTACACGACCAACGGGACCCGCAGTCCGACCCTGACGGTCCGGGACACCACCGGCAAGACCGCCACCGCGAGCGTGGTCGTCACCGTCGGCAACAGCGCCCCGGTCGTCACCGTGAACACCCCGTTGAACGGGCAGAACTTCGCCTTCGGGGACGCGGTGCCGTTCAGCGTCACCGTCACCGACGCCCAGGACGGCGCGATCAACTGCGCCCGGGTCAAGGTGAACTACGTCCTCGGCCACGACTCGCACGGCCACCAGCTCGGCAGCGTGCAGGGCTGCACCGGGGTCATCCAGACCTCGGCCGACGGCGAGCACGACACGGCGGCGAACATCTTCGGCATCATCGACGCCGAGTACACCGATCTGGGCGGGGGCGGCCAACCCGCGCTGACCACGCACACCCAGGCCGTGCTGCAACCGCGCGTGCGCCAGGCCGAGCACTTCGGCGACTCCTCGGGTGTCCAGATCGTCGCCGGGGCGGCCGGGCACGGCGGCGCCGCGGTCGGCTACATCGACAACAACGACTGGATCTCGTTCCGCCCCTACAACCTGACCGGCATCCAGTCGTTCAGCGCACGGGTCGGCGCCCCGGCCGGCGGCGGCGGGACGCTGGAACTGCGCGTCGACTCGCCCACCGGGCCGCTGGTCGGCTCGGCCACGGTAACGCCCACCGGCGGGTACGCCACCTTCGCCACGGTCACCGGTGGGGTCACCGCCCCGACCGGCACCCGCACCCTGTTCCTGGTCTTCAAGGGCACCGGCCCGTGGTTCGACATCGACGAGTTCACCCTCTCCACCAGTCCCGGCGGTCCCGGACCGGACCCGGATCCCGAGCCGGGCACCAACCTGGCCAAGGGCAAGCCGGCGCGAGCATCCAGCTACGAGGGCGCGTTCGTCGCGGCCAACGCGTTCGACGGCGTGGCCGGAACCCGCTGGGGCAGCGCCTTCGGCGACCCACAGTGGATCGACGTGGACCTGGGCGCCACGTACGCCCTCAGCCGGGTCAAGCTCACCTGGGAGGCGGCGTACGGCAGCGGGTACCAGATCCAGACCTCGACGGACGGGGTCACCTTCACCACGGTCCGGACGGTGACCGGCGGCGACGGCGGGGTGGACGACCTGACCGGGCTCACCGGCTCCGGCAGGTACGTCCGGCTCCTCGGCACCGCCCGCGGCACGGCCTGGGGCTACTCGCTCTACGAGTTCGAGGTGTACGGCGCCACCGGCGGCCCGACCGGCGGCAACCTGCTGCTCAACAAGCCGACGACGACGTCCAGCACCGAGGGGGCCGACGTGACCGGCGCCCAGGCGGTCGACGGCAGCCTCACCACCCGCTGGTCGAGCACCTTCTCCGACCCGCAGTGGATCCGCGTCGACCTCGGCGCCCCGACCGCCATCGGTCGGGTCAAGCTGAGCTGGGAGGCGGCGTACAGCAGCGCGTACCAGATCCAGACCTCCAACGACGGCACCACCTGGACCACAGTGAAGACGGTGACCGGCGCGGACGGCGGCGTGGACGAGCACAGCGGCCTCGGCGCGAACGGCCGCTACCTGCGCATCTACGGCACCGCCCGGGGCACCGGCTACGGCCACTCGCTCTGGGAGGTGGAGGCGTACAGCAGCTGAACCACCACCGATGACGTGGCCGGCGCGGTCCTCCCCGTGCCGGCCACGTCGCCGCTCAGCTGCTGGGCGTCGGCGCGGGCGTCCGGGTGAACGGCCACGGGGGATCGCCAAAGAGGTTGGTGCAGGCCGCGAGGAGTCCCTGCTGGGCGTCGGCCAGGCGAAGGTATGCCGGCCCCTTGTCGATCGTCGGGTCGTTCTTCACCCAGAGGTCGCCGGCCTGCTTGGCGGCCGCCCCCAGCCGCTGACCGGCCTCGCGGATGCCGGGATCGGTCGCCTCGACCGCACGACTGGCAACGCCAATGTCGTCCGGAGGGAAGGGCTCCTTCCTCTCCATGGAGAGGGTCAGACGGGTACACGCGGCCTCCGCGTACTTGTCCGGGGGTGCGGTGGGGCTGGCAGCGGGGGAGGACGCCTCGGTGGGAGAGCATCCGGCCAGCAGCAGGGCGGCGAGCGCAAGCGTGCGGATCACGGCAGGAGGCTAGCAATCTTGCGAAACGACCACACCTCCAATGCGACGTACCCTTGAATATGCCGATTACCGGTATATGCTTCTCGGCATGACCGACAGTCCACTTCGGGAGCCGACGTTCTTGGTGCTGACCGCTCTGGCCGAGTCACCCAAGCATGGCTACGCCGTCATCGAGGACGTGCTACGCATCTCCGACGGCCGGGTGCGCCTGCGCGCGGGCACCCTCTACGCCGTACTCGACCGGCTCCGCGCCGACGGTCTCATCGAAGTCGAGCGCGAAGAGGTGGTGCAGTCGCGACTGCGTCGCTACTACCAACTCACAACCCTGGGCGCGCGCCGACTCGCCGAGGAAGCGGCCCGCCTGCGACACAACGCGGACGCCGCTCGCGTGCGACTGCGCCGCGCCGGCCTCCTGACCCACGGAGGTGCGGCGTGAGCAGCGACGATCTGGAGCGCCGCTACCGGCGGCTGTTGGCCGTCTACCCGTGGGAGCACCGCCGGGCGTACGAGGACGAGATGGTGGCCGTGCTCGTCGCCGGCGCTCGGCCGGGCCAGCGGCGGCCCGCCGCGGGAGACGTGCTGAATCTGGTCGGTGCCGGGCTCCGGGCTCGGCTGCGGGTGGGCGCACGGGGGTTCACCGAGCCGACCTGGACGGACGCGGCGGCCGTGACGGGCCTGCTGGGCGCGCTCGTCCTACTCGCCCTCGCCGGGACGTCGTTGCTCGACCAGCTCATCTCCAATCCGGGTTTGCCGCCGGGGTTCGGGCCGAGCGGCCCGGACGTCGTCGACTGGCTACGGGTTGCCGGCTGGGCGGGCGTCTGTGTGGCCGTGCTGGTCGGGTGGCGCCGGGTGGCTGTCGGTCTGGCCTGGGCCGGTGTGCTCGGCTGGGGCGTGCTGGTCGCACCGCAGGCCGGCGACAACCCGGGGTACGTGGTGGAAACTCTGCCCCAGCTCGCGCTCGCGGTCGTGGCAGCCGCCGCGCTGACCGTGCCGGTGCCGCGGCGCCGGTTGCCTGCGCTGCTGGGTGTGCGCCGACTGCTGGCGCTGCTGCTCGCGCCGGTCGCGGCGGTCGCGCTGTTGGAGGTCAACCGGGTGACCAGTCCCACGTTCGCCCACAGCGACGAGGTTACCTACCAGGTCTTCTACGGCATCGAGGCCAGCAGTTCGCTGGTCGTCTGGCTCTATGTGGCCGGCCTGGGGGCCGCCGCGTTGATCGTGCTTGTCGCGCTGGTCACGCTCGACCCCGGAGTACGCCGGCGGATCGTCGTTATGCTCCTGCCGGTGGCGGCACTCGCCCTGGTGATCGACAACGCCCTTGCCGGCTGGGCCACCTCCACCATGTACCTGGGGCACACCATTCCGCTGGTGCCCGCGCAGTGGGCGATGCTGGTTCTTGTCCCACCGGTGACCTTACTGGCCGGAGCCCTGCTTGTCCGTCGTCGAGAGGAAACCCTGCGCATGGTCGCCCTCGGTCGGGCTGCGGACCGCGAGCAGCCGGCGGGCTAGACGCTTAGTCGTCGGCGACGGCCACCGGCTCCGCGCCGACGCAGCGGACCTTCAGCTCGTACTTGCCGCCCGAGCCCTCGAACGTGACCTCGACGTCGTCGTCCGGGCCCCGGTCCACGTCGTGGACCCGGTAGCCCTGCGCTGGCGCCCAGGAGACGAGGCGTACGCCACCGGGAGCGCACTCGGCCACGGCCGTGCCGCCGTCGGTGGCGAAACTGCGGCGGATCCCGGAGTTGGGGCTCGCCGTGCCGGGGCCGGGCGGCGCGACGCTTGTGGTGCCGGTGGGGATCGGCTCCGGCGAGGCGAGCGCCCGTTCGATCTCGGCCTCGCTGCGCACCCCGCCCGGGGTGCCGGTGATGCTCTCGCCGACCAGCCGGATCGCACCCAACCCGATCAGGGTGGCCACGGCGATGGTCGCCACCCACCCGACGGCGACGAGGATCGAACGACGGCTCATGCCCCGACTATCCCCGATCCGGGGTCGTCGCCCACACATCCCAACGCTAAAGCAGAGTTAAGACCGCCCTCGCTGCCCTGTGCTGAGCGGCGTTCGGTCAACGCCCGGCGCGGTGCCGGGTGGTGTCGCCGAGGTCGGCAGACGTCGACGGGTCGGGAACCCCGGCCACGACAGCCAGGCGCATGCTGGTCTCGTCGCTGGTGCCCGGAGCCGCGGTGAGGATCACGATCTTCAACTCGGCGTCGCCGTCGGTCAGAACGTCGCAGTCGACCGTGACGGCACCGACCGACGGATGTTCGACGATCTTGCGGTCTTCGCGGTGCGCGGCGACCGTCCCGGCCGCCCACAGCTCGGCGAACCGCTCGTTGCCCTCGGCGAGGTCGCGGATGAGCTTGGCCAGGCGACGGTCACGGGGAAACCGGCCGGTGGCGCGCCTGAGGTCGGACACGACCGCGGCGCTCGTGACTTCGTCGTCCAGTGCGAGCACGGGCCACTGCGACAGCCGTGGCTTGTCGGAGGTCACCGGGAAGGTGTCGCGAGCGAAGTTACGCAGGCCCGGCGGTGACGCCGACGGATCGCCCAGCAGCGCCGCCCAATTCCGGTTCCACCAGATCAACTGCCAGTCCGCGGCGAAGACGGCGACGGCGGCGTCACCGAGGCGCCCCACCACCCGCTGCACCCCGGGCGGAATGTGGTCGGAGATCTGGTCGTCCGTCGGGGCGGCCAGGTGGGCCAGCCGGAACAGGTGGTCGCGCTCGGCGGAGGTCAGCTGGAGGGCACGGGCGAGCGCGGAGGTGACCTGCGCCGAGGGTGTGGTCGCCCGGCCCTGCTCCAGTCGCACGATGTAGTCGACAGACACGCCGGCCAGCTCGGCCAGTTCCTCCCGTCGCAGTCCGGCGGCCCGGCGCCCACGGCGGGCGGGCAGACCCGTGGTGGCCGGCGACAGGCGGTCACGCCACGCGCGGATCGTCGCCCCCAACCCTGCGGCCTGCGTCATCACGCCTCGATTGTCACGCACACCCTGGCCGTGAGGGTGGTATCGCTTGTCCTACCGTTGTGACGTCTCTGGCACGTGGATGCGCCACGGCAAACGATGGACCGTATGACGATTACCTTCATCACCGGAGCCAACAAGGGCCTCGGCCGCGAGACCGCCCGCCGTCTCATCGGCCTGGGTCACACCGTTCTCGTCGGGGCGCGTGACCCTGACGCCGGCGCCGTGACGGCCGACGCCCTCGGCGCGCGGTTCGTGCAGATCGACGTCACCGACGAGGAATCCGTCGCCGCTGCCGCCGCCGATGTCGAGAGGCACGAGGGCCACATCGACGTACTGGTCAACAACGCTGGCGTCCACGGGCCGTTCGGCGACCCGAGCGACCTGACCGGCGACGACCTGCTCGACGTCCTCAACGTCAACCTCGTCGGCGTGGTGCGGACGACCACCGCCTTCCTGCCGCTGCTGCGCCGCTCGACCGACCCCGTGATCATCAATGTGAGCAGCGCGATGGGCTCCCTGTCGGCCACGCACGACCCGTCGCGGGCCGAGTCGGGCGTCATCGCCCCCGTCTACACGTCGTCGAAGGCGGCGCTGACCATGCTGACCACCCAGTACGCCAAGGCGCTGACGGACGTCCGCGTCAACGCCGCTGACCCCGGATACACCGCCACGGACCTCAACGGTCACAGCGGGCCGCAGACCGTCACCGAGGGCACGGACGCCATCGTCGCCCTCGCCACCGAAGGGCCGGGACATCGTTCGGGCCGCTTCGTCGACCGCCACGGCGAGATCGCGTGGTCCTGATGGCGAACCGTTAGCCTGCCAGGGTGGCCCGCCTGCTGCTCATCGAGGACGACCTGACGATCCGTACGCCGCTGATCCGAGCATTGCGGGAACGCGGCCACGCGGTCGCCGCGGCCTCGACCGCGATGGCCGGGCTGCGCGACGTGCTGGAGGACCGACCGGACCTGGTCGTCCTCGACCTGGGTCTGCCCGACCTGGACGGACGCGAGCTGCTGCGGATGCTGCGCGCGGTCAGCTCGGTGCCGGTCATCGTCGCCACCGCCCGCGACGACGAGACCGAGATCGTCCGGGTCCTCGACGCGGGCGCCGACGACTACGTGGTCAAGCCGTTCACCGCCGCGCAGCTCGACGCCCGCGCCCGAGCGGTGCTGCGGCGGGGCCCGGCCAGCGCCGACGCGCGGGAGGTGTCCCTCGTGGTGGGCGGGCTGCGCGTCGACCCCCGGTCCCGGCAGGTCACTCTGGACGGCACGCTGGTGGAGCTGACGCCGCGCGAGTTCGACCTGCTGCACCACCTGGCCGGCCGGCCCGGACAGGTGGTCACCAAACGCGAGCTGCTCACCGAGGTCTGGCAGATCCCGTACGGCGGCGCGGACAAGACGGTCGACGTGCACCTGTCCTGGCTGCGCCGCAAGCTGGGGGAGAGCGCCCAGCAGCCCCGCTACCTGCACACCGTGCGCGGCGTCGGGGTACGACTGGAGGCGCCGTGAGGGCGCGGCTCGCGCTGCTGGTCGCTGCGGTCAGCGTGCTCACGCTCGTCGCCTTCCTGGTGCCGCTGGCGCTGCTGGTCCGCACCGTCGCCCAGGACCGGGCCACCGTGCGGGCCACCGCCGACGCGCAGAGCCTCGTGCCGGTGGTCGGCACCGCCGACGCGCCGACCATCCGGCTCACCGTCGAGCAGCTCGCCGCGGAGTCCGGTCGACCGGTGAGCGTCTTCCTGCCCGACGGCACGGTGCTCGGCGCCCAGGCGCCCCGTACGTCCGCGGTGGCCCTGGCGGCGCGCGGCCAGAGCCTCACCGGGGAGTCGGCGGCCGGCCGGGAGGTGGTCATCGCCGTGCAGGGCCGGGCGGACGGCACCGGCGTGATCCGGATCGTGGTGCCGCGGCAGGAGCTGACCGCCGGGGTGACCCGGGCCTGGCTGGTGCTGGCGCTGCTGGGTGTGGTGCTGGTGCTGATCGGGCTGGCGGTCGCCGACCGGCTGGCGCGCACGCTGGTGCGGCCGATCAGCGAACTCTCCGCCGTGTCGCACCGCCTGGCGAACGCCGAACTGGACGCCCGGGTCACGCCCGCAGGCCCGGCGGAGCTGCGCGAGGTGGCCGGTGCTCTCAACCACCTGGCCGGCCGGATCCAGGTTCTCCTGCTGCAGGAGCGCGAGCAGGTCGCCGACCTGTCCCACCGACTGCGGACACCGTTGACGGCGCTGCGACTGGAGGCGGAGTCGCTGCGCGACCCGGACGACGCGGCCCGGATCGCCACCGCCGCCGACGGGCTCGAACGAGCGGTCACCGGTCTGATCCAGCAGGCCCGCTGGCGTCGCGCGCCGACGCCGGGGACGGCCGCGTCGGATGCCGCCGCGGTCGTCGCGGACCGGGTGGCGTTCTGGTCGGTGCTGGCCGAGGACACCGGTCGGGCCGTGCACCTCGACCTGGATCCCGGCCCGCTCACCGTCGGGGTGCCCGCCGACGACCTGACGGCCGCCGTGGACGCCCTGCTCGGCAACGTCTTCGCGCACACCCCCGACGGCACACCGTTCACCGTCCGGCTCGCGCGCGACGACGGGGAGGTGCTGCTCACCGTCGCCGACGAGGGACCGGGCATGCCGTCGGGCGCGGTCCGACGGGGTGCCAGCGCCGCCGGGTCGACCGGACTCGGCCTGGACATCGCCCGCCGCGCCGCGCAGGCCGGCGGCGGTCGGCTGGAGCTGCGGTCCGGTCCGCAGGGCGGGGCGCAGGTGCTGCTCCGGCTCGGTCCGTCGACGTCGCGGCGAGAGGCATAGCCGCTGCGGTGCCGGGTAGCTGCCACCCATGGCGCGGTATACGAAACCCGAGCTCAGAGAGCAGATCAAGGAAGAGATCAAGGCGTCCGACAAGGGCGGTCGGCCGGGTCAGTGGTCGGCACGCAAGTCACAGCTGGTCACCCAGGAGTACAAGAAGCGCGGCGGCGGTTTCCTGGGCGAAAAGGACGAGCGGCAGAAAGCGCTCCAGCGCTGGGGCAACGAGAAGTGGCAGACCAAAGAGGGCGACACCCGTGCGCGCAAGGACGGCACGACGAGCCGCTACCTGCCCAAGAAGGCCTGGGACGAGATGTCGGAGAGCCAGAAGCGCGCGACCGACACCAAGAAGCGGGAAGCCTCCCGAACCGGCAGGCAGTACGTCGCCAACACCGGGCCGGCCAAGAAGGCGCGTCGAGACGCCACCACCGCCGGTCGGATCTCGGAGATGTCAGTCGCCGAGGCCAGCAAGCTGGTCCGTGGCCTCGACACGCGGCAGCTCAGAACGGCCCTGCGCAACGAGCACGCCGGCAAGGACCGCAAGACGCTCGTCCAGCGGCTCGAAGCGGAACTCAACCGACGCGGCTGACGGACTTAACCCGGCCTTAGCGTCCGGACAGCGCGCCGCTATCCCGATCCGACCGATCCTCGGAGTCGACAACCGAGGAGAGGTGGACACCACGATGAAGCGCACCAATCTGCTTCTGGCGACGGTCGGCGGCTCGGCGGTGCTGGCGGTGGCCGGGGTCGCGCTGGGCGTCGCCGCCGCGAACGACACGCGGCGCGGCGACACGGCGCTCGCCGCGGCGACCATCGCCCCGACGGGCACGGACGCGCCGGACGACAGCGCCACCACCGTCGCGCCGGGGGCCAGCGGCACGCCGTCGGCGGGGACCCCGTCGGGTACGCCGTCGAGCGGCACGCCGTCCGCCGGCACCGCGCCGGCGGGCAGCGCGGTCGACGAGCAGCGCGCCGGTGAGATCGCGCTCGCCAGGGCCGGTGGCGGCCAGATCGTCGAGGTCGAGGCCGAGCAGGAGCACGGCCGGCCGGTGTGGAGCGTCGAGATCATCGCCGGCGACATCGAGCACGAGGTGGACGTCGACCGGGACAACGGCGCGGTGGTCAAGGCCGAACAGGAGCCGGTCGACGATGACGACAGCTCCGGCGACGACGACTGACGAAAGACCGGCGACCAGCGACGCCCCGACCGGATCCGGCACAGCGGTCGGGGCGTCGCCACGCGCCGGGCCGGCACCACGCCTGCCGGCGGATCAGCTCTTCGGACGAGATCGCTCACCACGGGTCACCACGGGTGTTCCGGTACCGTTGCCAGACGGTGTGCGGGCCAGGTCGAGGTCCTGGTCGAGTGGCGGGGTGGGTGGTGGCGGTGGGTGCGGTAGGTAAGGTCATCCGGTTCGACGAGGCCCGTGGTTACGGCTTCATCGCGCCGTCGAAGGGCGGCGAGGACATCTTCGTCCACGCGAACGATTTCGGCGAGCAGCGGCATCTCGTGCATCCCGGCATGCGTGTCGAGTACGAGGTGGAGGCCGGTGAGCGTGGTCTGAAGGTGGCGTCCCTGCGGATCGTCGAGCCGGTCGCTGTCTCCCGGCCGGAACGGGCGCCGACCATCACGTCGAGCCGGACCGCGCTGGCCGGCGAGGACGACGGGATGTGCGACGTCCTGTCGCCGCGCGAGTTCACGTACGAGGTGACGGAGTTGCTGATCGAGCGGGTGCCGACGCTGACCGCGGCCCAGCTCTCCGCGATCCGGCAGTCTCTGGTCGACCACGCCAGATCACACGGCTGGGTCGAGAGCAGAGCCTGACCCTGCCCGCCGGTCAGAGGCCCGCGTGCAGGGTCAGGCTCTGCCGCAGGTGGAGTTTCGGCCGGGACCCGACGACCGAGCCGACGACCTCGCCTTGACGGAACACCAGCAGCGTCGGCAGGGACATGACTCCGTAGCGCCGCGTGGCCTGCGGGTTGTCGTCGGAGTTGAGCTTGGCGATGGTCATGCGGTCGCCGAACTCCTGGGCCAGCTCGACGAGGCTCTTCTCGATCATCTTGCAGGGCGGGCACCACTCTGCCCAGAAGTCGACCACGACGGGCCGGTCGCTGGCCAACACCAGCTCGGCGAACGTGGCGTCGGTGACGGTGATCAGGGGGCGGACGGTCGTTTCCTGGGGCATGTTTCCTCCCGGTGCGCGATGGCGTGGGTGAGCTGGGTGCGCAACTGCTGACGGACCGCGGTGAGCCGGTCGAGGTAGTCGTCGACCTCGGCGAGCTTGCGCCGCAGCACCAGCACCGAATCCGGGCAGACATCGCCGGACGCGTTGCCCGCTCGCAGGCAGGCGACGAACGGTCGGACGTCGTCGAGGCCGAAGCCGACGTCGAGCAGTGCCCGGATCTCCCGGACGACCCGCAGCTCCGCCTCGTCGTAGACGCGGTAGCCGTTGGCCGAGCGCTGCGGGCGTACCAACCCGTGGGCCTCGTAGTAGCGCAGCGTCCGGGTGCTCGTGCCGGCCCGTTCAGCCAGCTCGCCGATCAGCATCAGACCTCCTCGACCAGCCCGTCGTGACCAGGCTAAACCTTGTCGTCAGCGTCAAGGCAAGGTCGCTCCCGGGGACGGCTCAGGGCGCCGCGAGGCGGCGCCCTGAGCGTCGGTGCGTGCCGGAGAGGGTTCTAGCCGATGCGGAACTGCTCGCCGTAGACGGCGAACGTCAGCGGCGTGTTCAGGTTGACGTTGCCGTTGTTGAGGAACACCCGCTGGGCCGTGTCGACGCGGGACGTGTCCGAGTGGGCTTCTTCCTTGCGCATCTCGATGACCCGCTCGTCGAGGAACGCGTTGAGCCAGGTCCGCTCGTCGCCACCCTGGGCCGGCGGCTTGGCACGGGCGAGGGCGCGGCTGCGGGTCTGGCGCATTCCCTCGTACCCGTGCATGACCGCCGCGTCGTAGTAGGCGAACTGGCCGAGTGCCCGTACCCCGTCGTTCTTGCCGTCACGGACCGACGGGTTGAAGTAGACCCGGTCCCGCTCGGCCTCCTGCGCGGCCCGGAACACCGAGTCGTTGGCCGCGGTGCGCCAGTCGCGGGGGAAGTTGGGGTCGAGGCCGGCGTGCGACGCGGTGCCGTTGACGGCGCGCAGCGCCGGCAGGTATCCGGCCAGCACGTTGCCGGGCTTGGTGTTCGTGTACGCCTGGACCAGTTCGAGCATGTCGCTGGTGCCGGAGCAGAAGCCGATGATGCCAGCGGTGTAGCCGCGACCGTCGCCGATGTCCTCGATGTAGGAGAACTGCGCGCGCCAGTCGAGCGAGGAGTTCTCCGCCGCCGACACGAGCTGCATGGCGACGTCCTTCTTCGCCGGGTCGTCCAGGTTGGTGCCGGCCGGGACGGTGGCGGTCGGCGTGGGGGTGGGGTTGCCGCCGCCGGGAAGGGTCCACTGCTGGTTGGTGGTGCGGCCGCAGGTCCAGATCTGCAACCGGGCGCCGTTGGCGGTGCTCCGGTCGGTCACGTCGAGGCATTTGCCCGAGGTGGTGTTGACCAGGGCGCCACCGCTGGCGGCGGTCCACTTCTGGGCGCCGGTGTTGTTGCAGTCGTACAGCTGGATCTTGGCGCCGTTGGTGGTCGACGCGGCGGTGACGTCGAGGCACTTGCCGAGCGCGCGGATCGAGCTGTCGGTGTTGCCGACCGTCCACGTCTGGGCCGCGCTGCCGTTGCAGTCGTAGAGCTGCACCGCCGTGCCGTTGGCCGGATTGGCGCCGGCGACGTCGACGCACTTGCCACCGAGGCCGGTGATCGGGCCGGCGGTCGCGGCGCTGGCCGACGGGAGGCCGTAGCTGACCGCCGCGACGCCGATCAGCAGGGTGCCCACGACGTAGGCGGCTGTTCTCTTGCGGACCATGGGTGTTCCTCGGGGAAGGGGCGGCGTGCCGCCGGCCGGTCGGTGCCCGGCGCGGCGATCGGCCCCGGCGGGCACCGCGAGCTTCAGGAAACAGTATTAACAGATAGTGGTACGTCGATCAACTGCCACATCGGCGACGATCAGGATCAATCGAGGAAGGCGGTTGTGGCGCTGCGCAGCGCGGAGACGCACGCGACCACCGCGGGGTGGCCACCCGCGCCCCTGCGGTAGGCGACGCGCGTGCGGCGGCGCATGGCCAGCGGCAGGAGCTGGACCTGCGGGGAGGGCTGCGCGATGGCGAGCTGTGGAATGAGAGCGACGCCCTGACCGGCGGCGACGAGAGCGAGCATGGCGGTGAAATCGTCGGCGTGATGCCGCACCGCCGGAGTGAAGCCGGCCAGCTGGCAGGCGTGCAGGGCGACCGAGTGGCAGAGCGTGCCGGGACTGCCGAGGATCCACTGGGCGTCGCGTGCTGCGCTGATCGGCTCGGCGGCGGTGTTGTCGGCGGTGTTGCCGGGCACGGCGAGGAAGACGGTCTCCTCCAGCAGGGCGATCGAGTCCACCGTCGGGTCGGGTGGGGTCGGCGCGATGTCGTAGTCGTGCAGCAGGGCGACGTCGAGCCGTCGGCTCCGCAGGGCGGCCGGCATGTCGACCGGGTCCAGCTCGCTGATCATGAGGTCGAGCGCGGGATGGTCGCGGGCCAGGGTGGCCAGGGCTGCCGGCAGCAGGGTGCGTACGGCGCTGGGGAAGGCCCCGATGCGGACGCTCGCGCGCAGACCGGTTCGGGCGGCCGCCAGGGTGGCGTCGGCGGCTTCCAGCGCGGCGAGAACGACCTCGGTGTGCTGCACGAGCGCGGTGGCGGTCGACGTGAGGCTGACCCGGCGTCCGGTGCGCTCCAGCAACCGGGTGCCCGCCTCCCGTTGCAGGGCGGCCAGTTGCTGCGAGACGGCGGACGGCGTGTAGGCGTGCGCCTGGGCGACCGCGGCGATGGTGCCGAGGCGGGCCAGGTCCCGCAGCAGGACCAGGCGACGGACGTCAAGCATCAGCTCAGCTTACGGATAGGCGGAGCAATCGGAACTGGACCTTCCCGGTCGGTCAGCCGAGAGTGGAGGCATGACCCTGACCGGCCTGTACGTTCCGCTCATCACGCCGTTCGACCTCGCGGGGGACATCGCCGTCGACGCGCTGACGGCCCTCGCGAACGATGCCCTGGACGCCGGCGCGGCCGGTGTGGTCGCGCTCGGCACGACGGGGGAGCCGGCCGCCCTCAGCGACGACGAGCGCGGCACGGTGCTCGACGTCCTGTCCGCGGTCTGCCGTGCGCGCCGCTCGCACCTGCTCGTCGGCGCCAACAGCGTCGAGGCGTTGCGCGCCCTGGCCGACCGGCCCGAGGTGACAGCGGCGCTCTGCCTGGTGCCCCCGTTCCTGCGGCCGGGCGGCGCGGGAGTGCTCGCCCACTTCGCCCACCTCGCCCAGGCCAGCCCGGTGCCGCTGGTCGTCTACCACGTCCCGTACCGCACGGGGCAGCAGCTCGGCCCGGACGACCTTCGACAGCTCGCCGGCCTGCCCGGCGTCATCGGCATCAAGTACGCCACCGGGGGGATCGACGGGGACACCGTCGACTTCCTCGCCGACATCCGGCCCGGCTTCGCCGTACTCGGTGGGGAGGACCCGCTCATCTCGCCGCTGCTCGCCCTCGGCGCGCACGGCGCGATCGCGGCCTCGGCCCAGGTCGCCGCCGCGGACTTCGTCCAGCTGGTCGCGCACTGGCAGGCCGGGGACCTCGTGCGGGGGCGGGCGCTCGGCCATCGGCTCGCGGGCCTGTCCGCGGCGCTGTTCGCCGAGCCCAACCCGACAGTGATCAAGTCGGTGCTCCACGCGCGGGGTCGCATCCCGACGGCCGCCGTACGGCTGCCGCTGCTGCCCGCCGGTCCGGACGCCGCGCGGCGGGCGCTCCGGCGCCTGGACGAGCTGACGAGCGCGTCGAGGTGACCGGACGGCGCCCGCCGCGCCGCGTCCGCGTGGTCAGTGCTCCCGGTAGGTGGCCCGGTCGAAGTCGGCGTACACCCCGTCGCCGCCGAGATCCTGCACCCACAGGCCGACGAACGCCCCGGTGAAGCCCCACGCGGCCGGCTCCCCGTCGATGATCAGGGCGGCGTGCTCGTCGGACAGGATGGTCGCGTCCAAGTCGATGGGCAGCCGCTGCCAGCCCGCGCCGAGGTCGTAGTCGAAGCGCACCACGGGCCCGTCGAACACCGCCCGCAGACCGACCCGGTCGACACCGCTGGCATCGACGGTCAGCTCGGGGTACGGGGTGCGCCGCCCGTTGTCCGAGCTGAGCAGCTCCAGCACCGTACGCCCGTCGTCGGCCCGGGTCAGGTAGAGGTGATGCCAGTTGAGGGTGTTGTAGTACGCGGTGATCCCGGCGAGCTGACGGTGGTCGACCGGGTCGAACTCGACCACGGTCTCCAGCGAGCAGTGCGTCGCCCCGACCCGTCGCGCGACCAGGCTCGGCGCCTGTCGACCCACCGGCGACTGCCCACCGTGGACCCGCAGGTGCGAGGGGCGGGACGTCAGGTCGACCCAGTCCGCAGTGGCCGGCCGGCGCAGCGTCGACCAGCAGGAACCCAGCTCGGCGGCGTCGAAGTCGTCGGTGGCGGGCTCCTGGGGCCACGGATGCGGGGACAGGTCGGGAGCGGCGACCTCCTCGGCGGGCACCCCTCCGGAAATCCGGGGCCAACCGCCCGACGGCCACTCGACCCGCTGGATCGCCGTCTCCCGGCCCAGCACACAGTTGCCCAGCGGGGAGTAGGGACGGCCGACCAGGTGGGCCAGATACCACCCGCCGTCCGGGGTCTGGACCAGGCTGCCGTGACCGGCCTTCTGCAACCGCAGGTCCGGCCGACCGACGGAGGTGAGCAACGGCCCCTCCGGGTCCACTTCGTACGGACCGAACAACTCCCGCGAGCGTGCCACGGTGACCTGGTGCTCCCAGCTCGTGCCGCCCTCGGCGGTGATCAACCAGTACCAGCCGTCGTGGCGGTACAGGTGCGGGCCCTCGGTGACCCCGACCGGTGTGCCGGTGAAGAGCATGCGGGGCCGGTCGACGAGACGACGCGCCGCTCGGTCGTACTGCTGGATCTCGATGCCACCGAAGCGGTCGCGGCCGGGTCGCCAGTCGGCGCTCATGCTCAGCAGCCAGCTGGTGCCGTCGTCGTCGTGGAACAGGGAGGCGTCGAAGCCGCGCCCGTGCAGTTTCACCGGATCCGACCAGGGGCCGGCGATGTCGGGCGCGGTGATCAGGAAGTTCTGCGGATCCCAGTAGCCGCTGGCGAAGCTGGCGACGTCGCTGTAGACGAGGTGGAACTCCCCATCCTGGTACGTCAGGTCGGGCGCCCACACACCGTTGGAGTCGCCGCAGCCACGAAGGTCGAGCAGGCGGCGGTCGGTGATGATCCCGCCCAACGGGCGCCAGTTGACGAGGTCGCGGGAGTGGTGCACGCGAACCCCCGGATACCACTCGAACGTCGAGGTGGCCAGGTAGAAGTCGTCGCCGACGCGCAGGATCGACGGATCCGGGTGGAACCCGGCGAGGACGGGGTTGCGGATCGACCAGGCAGCGGTCGCCACGTCAGCGGTGTCGGTCGACACGGGGGCTCCTCTGTGCGGCTATGAAACTTCCGGAAACTTGCGGGGACCAGATCACTGGAAGCCCCTCGTACGGTAGCCGGTCTTATCGCGATAGGACAGGGGTCTTGACCGCTGGGGGAACTGCTCGTAGCGTCCCGGCCATCGATCGGTAATACCGACGAAGCAATGAAAGTTCCGGAGATCCAGGTTCGAACCCTTGCCGGCTCGGCCGGCGTCCGAGCACCCCGTGAGTCCCCCGAAGGGATGGATCATGACAGCGCACCTTTCCCGCCGATCGCTGCTCGGCCTGGCCGGCGCCGGCGCCGGCGCCTACCTGCTGAGCGCCTGTAGTGGCGACGAGAAGTCCAGCGACCCGAACGCCCCGCAGACCATCAACTGGTGGCACATCCAGAACACCGAGCCGATGCTGCCGGTGTGGGCCGCGATGGCCAACGAGTACAAGACCGCGCACAGCAACGTCACGTTCACCATCCAGCCGCTGGAGAACGAGGCGTTCAAGGCCAAGCTGACCACCGCCACCCAGGCCGGCGACCCGCCGGACCTCTTCCAGTCCTGGGGCGGCGGCGTGCTCAAGCAGCAGGTCGACGCGGGCCTGGTCAAGGACCTCACCGACGACGTGAAGGATCTGGTCAGCGGCATCCTGCCCGCCGCCATGCAGCCGTACACGATCGACGGCAAGATCTACGGCATCCCGTTCGACATCGGGATGGTCGGGTTCTGGTACAACAAGGACCTCTTCGCCCGCGCCGGCATCACCGAGCCGCCCACCACCTGGACGGGCGTGCTCGACGCGGTCCGCAAGCTCAAGACCGCCGGCATCACCCCGGTCGCCATCGCCGGCAAGGACAAGTGGCCGGCCCACTTCTACTGGTCCTACCTGGCCATGCGCATCGGCGGCGTCGGCGCGCTGCAGAAGGCCGTCGATGACAAGAACTTCGACACCCCAGACCTCGTCGCCGCGGGAGAGCGGCTCAAGGAACTCGTCGACCTGCAGCCCTTCCAGAAGGGTTTCCTCGGCGCCGAGTACGGCTCCCCGGACGGGCAGGCCGCCACGATGGGCAACGGCGGTGCGGCCATGGAGCTGATGGGGCAGTGGGCGCCGGCGGTGCAGGCGTCCAGCTCCACCAGCAAGAAGGGCCTCGGCGACAAGCTGGGCTTCTTCCCGTTCCCGGCCGTGGACGGCGGCAAGGGCACCGCCACCGAGGTCTTCGGCGGTGGCAACGGCTTCGCCGTCGGCAAGGACGCGCCGGCCGCCACCATCGACTTCCTGAAGTTCCTGCTGAGCGTCGACAACCAGCGTCGTTCCGCGAAGACCGGCGCGGTGCTGCCCACGGTGAAGGACGCCACCGACGCCATCACCGACGCCAACAACAAGGTCGTCGCGGAGACCCTGGCCAAGAACACCGGTTTCCAGCTCTACCTCGACCAGGCGTACGCGCCCGCGCTCGGGCAGCAGATCAACGACAGCGTCGCCGAGATCATCGCCGGCAAGAAGCAGCCCGCGGCGATCCTCAAGGACATCACGCAGGTGGCGAAGACCGTCTGACCGTGACCCCGTATCCATCCGTAGCCGGCGATAGAACCCGAGTGGAGCAGGCATGACCAGGCCATCGACCGTGTCGGACACGAGGCGCGGCGACACGGCGACCGATCCGCCGGCACCGGGGCCGGGCACCACGCGACAGCGTGGCCGCCAGCCCCGGCCGGGGCGGGGTGGCGTCCTCGCCGTCTTCCTGGCGCCCGCCCTGGCGCTGTTCCTGCTGCTGGTGATCGCGCCGATCCTGGTGGCCGGCTACGCCAGCCTCTACAAGTGGAACGGCTTCGGGCTGCCGGAGAACTTCGTCGGGCTGGACAACTACACCCGAGCCTTCGGCGATCCGACCTTCCGGGGCGACCTGTGGCGTGGCCTCGTGCTCGTGCTGCTCTCCCTCGCCGTGCAACTGCCCGCGGCGCTGGCCCTGGCCATGCTCCTCAACCAGCCGTTGCGCGGCCGGGCCGCGTACCGGCTGATCTTCTTCGCCCCGTACGTGCTCTCCGAGGTCACCACGGCCGTCCTGTTCACCCTGGTGTTCTCGCCGAACCGGGGCCTGGGGGAGTCGGTCTCGCGCTGGTTGGGCGCCGACGCGGGCGCCGTCTTCGCCGACCCCGACACCGTGCTGTTCGCCGTCTTCCTGGTGGTGTCCTGGAAGTACTTCGGCCTCTACATGATGCTCTTCCTGGCCGCCCGTCAGGGCATCCCGAAGGAGCTGTCCGAGGCCGCGGTCACCGACGGCGCCACCGCCTGGCAGGCATTCCGGCACGTCACCCTGCCCCTGCTCGGCCCGACGATCCGCATCAGCATCTTCCTGTCGGTCATCGGCACCATCCAACTGTTCGACATGGTCTGGGTGCTGACCGGCGGCGGCCCGATCCACACCTCGGAGACCATGGCCGTCACGATGTACCAGTACGGCTTCCGCCGCTTCGAGGTCGGCTACGCCAGCGCGATCAGCATCGTCATGTTCCTGCTGAGCCTCGTCTTCGCCCTGTTCTACCAGCGCATCGTCCTGCGTCGGGACACCGCGGGTGCGATCACCAACCAGGGAGGCCAGCGATGACCGCCACGACCAGTCGCGCCCAGCGGACCCGCAGCCTCGTCCTGCACCTCATCTGCATCGGCGTCGGCGCGCTCATCGTCGTGCCGGTCTGGTTCGGTGTGATCGGCGGCTTCAAGGACAACGGTCAGCTGTCGACGAACCCACTGGGCCTGCCCGACCCGTGGGTGCCGTCGAACTACACCGACCTCTTCGCCTCCGGCGTGTTCTGGCGACAGCTCGGCAACAGCCTGCTCATCGCCGTCAGCAGCACCGTCATCGTGGTCGGCGCGGCGGCGATGGCGGCGTTCGTCTTCGCCCGCTACGCCTTCCGGGGCCGCGAGTTCCTGGTCACCCTGTTCGCGATCGGCCTGATGTTCCCGTTCGCGGTGGCGATCCTGCCGCTGTTCGTCCTGCTCCGCGGCCTGGGCCTGCTGGACAACCCCCTCGGTGTCATCCTGCCCCAAGCCGCGTTCGGGCTGCCGATCACCATCATCATCCTGCGCCAGTTCTTCCGGACCATTCCCGCCGAGGTGGAGGAGGCCGCCGTCCTCGACGGCTGCGGCTCCTTCGGGTTCTTCTGGCGGGTCCTGCTGCCGATGGCCCGTCCCGCCCTGGCCACCGTCTCGGTGCTGGCGGTCGTGACGAGCTGGAACAACTTCATGCTCCCGCTGGTCGTCTTCAGCGACCAGAGTTGGTGGACGCTCCCCGTCGGGGTCCAGGCGTTCCAGGGCCAGTACGCCGACGACACCGCCCGGGTGCTCGCCTACGTCGTCCTGTCCATGATTCCGGCCCTGGGCTTCTACGCCGTGGCCGAACGCCAACTCATCGGCGGCCTGACCGGCAGCGTCAAGGGGTGACGACACCGGATCGCCAACCCAGCTGAAGCGTCCCGCAGAACAAAGGAGCGGACCGTGGGCTCCGACAACGGCCGAAACGTCACCATCGCGATGATCGCGCGACTGGCCGGTGTGTCCGTGCCCACGGTCTCCCGGGTCATCAACGGTCGCTCCGACGTCGCTCCCGAGACCCGGGAGCGCGTCGAGCGGCTGCTCAACCACCACGGTTACCGCCGTCGCACCCAGGCCCGGCGGACCGAGGCCGCACTGATCGACCTGGTCTTCAACGACCTGGACAGCCCATGGGCCGTGGAGATCATCCGTGGGGTGGAGGACGTCGCCCGTGCCAGTGGCGTCGGCACCGTCGTCTCCGCCATCCACTGGCGCATCTCCTCGGCCAAGCAGTGGCTGGACAACATGCGTACCCGATCCACCGAGGGCGTCATCTTCGTGACCTCGATGGTGAACCCACCGCTGCAGGCGGAGCTGCGCCGGCTGCACCTGCCAGTGGTCATCATCGACCCCGCCGGTGTCGACCCGCAGGAGTCGCCCACCATCGGCGCCACCAACTGGGCGGGCAGCCTGAGCGCCAACCAGTACCTGCTCGGCCTCGGCCACCGCCGCATCGGCTTCATCGCCGGACCACCACACCTGATGTGCAGCCGGGCCCGGATGGACGGGTACCGCGCGGCGCTCGGCGCCGCCGGCATCGCCGTTGACGACGCCCTCATCAGGCCCGGCAACTTCTACCACGAGGCCGGCTTCACCTCGGGTACGCAACTACTGGCCCTGCCCGACCCACCCACCGCCATCTTCGCCTCCAGCGACCAGATGGCGCTCGGCGTCTACGAGGCCGTCCGCAAAAGCGGCCTGCGGGTGCCCGACGACATCAGCGTGGTCGGCTTCGACGACCTACCGGAGGTCCGCTGGTGCTCCCCACCGCTGACCACGGTCCGCCAGCCACTGGCCGAGATGGGCATGCTGGCCGCCCGAACCGTGCTGCGCCTTGCCGGAGGCGAGAAGACCGAGAGCCCGCGCATCGAACTCGCCACCGAACTCGTCGTGCGCGACAGCGCCAGCCCGCCCCGCTGACCTTGCCGGGCCCGCGCGACCGTCGCGGTTCTTTTTCGGTACGCCTCCTGCGCTCAGGCGTCGCGCAGGGCGTCGTCGACACCGGTCTCGCGGCGACCGAGGTGAGCGGGCTCCCGGCCGGACAACACGTCCACCGCGGCCTTCAGGCAGGCGCCGTTCTCGCGCAGGGAACCGAACCGCCACGTCCGGGAATACCGCTTCGCGCTGTCGTCGCCCACCCCCTGAGCGTCGATGCCGAGGCGCCGACACAACGCCACGGCCCGGGGCAGATGGAACGACTGGGTCACGACCGTCGCCCGTTGCACGCCGAAGATCTGCCGGGCCCGCGCGCAGGAGTCGTACGTGTCGAAGCCGGCGTAGTCCAGCACGACCTTGCGTGCCGGCACACCCCGGTCGACCAACCAGCGCAGCATCGCTTCCGGCTCGTTGTAGTCGGCGTTCATGTTGTCGCCGGACACCAGGATCGCGGTCACCTTGCCCCGGTCGATGAGCCGCCGCGCGATCTCCAGACGGGCCGCGAGAAAGGGTGACGGCGTACCGTCGGCGTCCACCTTGGTGCCGAGGACCAGGGCGACCGGCGCCGCCGGCACCTGGGCCTCGTCGTAGAGGTGGCCGTCCGCGGCGCCGCGGACCCACGTCACGCTGGCGACCGTGCCGCCGGTCAGCAGCACCGCGCCCACCACCAACCCGAAGAGGGTACGACGGACGAACCGTCGATGCTCCGTGCACCACCGCCTGGCCGCTCCGAGTCGTCCCCGCATGCCGCGAGAGTATTCGGGCTTCGCTCATGGCGGTCGGGTCGGGGCGGTCACCTTCAGCCGAGGTCGTGCTCCTCGACGTGCTGCTCCGACTACGCGAGCATCCGATGTGCCGCAGCTGAGCTTGCAACCTGCTCGCGAGCGTGCGTTGCCGTGCCGACCATCGGTGACGTCGTGCCGCGTGCGCGTTCCACCCGCTCCAGAGTGGCAACGAAGTCACGGCGCCACGTAGGCGCATTCCAGTCATAGCTGAACGCCCAGGGAGCAACCCCGCGCAGTTCGACTCCTGGCGGGGGGTGAGAGACCATCGGTGCGCCGCGGACCATCTCCAGCATGTTCAACGAGCAGTCGACCCGGTCAGCGGGCGCCGCCGCCTGTAGGCGGAGCAACCACGCCAGTTGTGCCTGCGCCTCCTGCTCCTGCTCTCCTGGAAAGCCAAAGATCAAGTTCGTCACGACGGTGATACCCGCCTCCGCCAGCGCCAGGATCAGTTCCTCAAGCATCGCGGGATCGGCTCGCTTGTCGAACAGCCGCTGACCAGCCGGGCTGATCGTCTCCACGCCGATCTCCAGCGTGGCGAGTCCGGAGTCGGCCAGGAATGAGGCCAGCGGAAGCAGCGCTCGACTGGCCTTCGTCGTTGCGCTCCATCGCAGTCCAGTCACCGGCTCGTGGCGCAACGCCTCGGCCAGGGTGCGCAGCATCGGCGCTGTGAACAGAGAGTCCTTCAAGGAGAAGCGGCGGACGTCGTGGGCCCGGACGAGCGCGCTGATCGTCCGCGCCGCGGCATCTGGGGCGAGGGCGGTGACCTGCCGTTCGACGACCGGGTAGGTGCAGAAGGTGCATCGCCCGTAGGAACACCCTCGTGAGAACTGGACCGGCAGCGTCAGCGAACGGCGGTCGTAGAGAGCGAGCTGGCGGGCGTGGAACGTGGGTAGATACTCGAACGGAGCGTCTGCTGGAGTTTGCGCTGGTAGCAGCGGTCGCCGGATGCCGCGAGGGCTGAGTCGGACCAGAGTCGCCACGAACTCGTCTTCACAGTGACCGGCCAGCACAAGGTCGACCAGGTCCCGGATGCCGTTGTCACGGTGAATCCGATCTCCCAACAGGGTTACGTGACTGCCACCGAGCATGGTCGTCGTGCCGGGCCAGATCTCCTTGACCACCCGCAGTACGAGCAGACCGACGAAAACCTGGGACGGCCCCATCAGGGACACGCCCACCACCGCGGGTGGGGTGTCGCACGAAGCTTGGAGCTGCTGTTCGAGCCACGTCCGCCACGGCTCCGGCTCGGCGGCGGCGGCCGTCACGGCGGCCGTGATCGCATCGGTTGGGTAGTGCATCCCCGCCACTGGATCGGCGGTGTCGGGCAGATGCAGCGGAGGCGTACCACGCAGACCCGTGTGGGCGAAGAGCCATCGCGCGGCGGCCGCCACGCTCGACCGGTCCTTGCCGTGGTCGCCCAGTGTGCTGCGGAGGGTGCCAGCCTGATTGCCGAACCGGTTGAGTAAGAGAATGTTGAGGTCCAGGACCTCCACGTTAAAGCCGTGACGTGCGGCGACGGTCGCGAGGATCGCCGGGCCCAGCGGAGGGTTGGTGTCCGATGGAGACGGTGGCGGTACGACGATCAACGCGTCGCAGAACGGTGGTGGCGTGTGGGATGAAGACGACCGGACAACTCGAGGTGATGCCATTGGCGACCTCGCACTCCGTGAGGCATTGATTGCTCACAGTTTAGGCAGTGCGATTGGAGGTGGTCTATATGCGATGGAGAACCTCGCGAAGGTCCCTGATTCGGAAGTCCGCGCTGCAGTTGCGAAATGCAAAGTCGGGATGGGCGAAGAGGTAGGTCGTCCCCCCGGCCACCTCTGCCAATCGCATGTCGCTCGCCGAGTCTCCGATGATCACGATCTCCTCGAAGGCCTGTTGGCCGACGAGGTACCCGGCGAGAACATCCCTCTTGGTGGTCTTCACGTCCAGGACATGCTGGTCCACAGCGAACGCCCGCCCCGGCAGGAAATAGTCCGCGAGTTCCAGCAGTTTGAGGAACATGTCGAGGGTGCCGGGGCGGGTGTTGGAGATGACGATCTGCTGGTGCTGGATGGCTATGGCGTCCAGTACGTCGGTGACATGTGGAGTCGGTTTCATCCAGTGATACTGCAGGTCAGGCCGCTCCTCGGAGAGGGTGAAGCACGCGTCCTGCAGCTCCAGGTGCCGGTGGTGCGTCTCGTTGGGCAGGAGGAAGTCAAAGTATTCGTACCACTTGTGGCCGTACAGGCGGCGGCCGTCCTCGTACCCGAATCTTTGCTCGTATCCGAAGGTGGCGAGCACCTCGTTGGAGATGTCGATCACGGCTCGATCGTTGCCCTGCTCCAGTACGCCGTGCAGATCCCAGACAAAGAGTTTCACGAGTTCGCCCTTCCCGTGGTCGCGTAGTGTCATCTGCTCATCCCGCAAACGACGTCGAGCTTCCGTCCGCAATGGGCCGACGGGAGATCGCCTGCAACATCTCGGACAGCTTCTCTTCCATCGCCGACGTCAGCCCTTGGCCGGACAACGCAGTGGTGGCCGCGCGGAGCGTCGACAGGGAACGGCCACCGATACTCTCATGCCGCACCAGATAGATGTCCATGAAGGTGTACAGGTCGACGTAGCGGCGTTGCGGGGGGATTGCCTGGAAGGTGGTGCTCTCGAACATCGCCAACACTCGGGTCGTCGTGCGTTCGTGCGGCGGGTAGGGCGGCAGATCCAGGAAGGGTGGGCGGCCTGCCCTCACGTCGCCGTAGTAGTAGAGGACGTAGCCGCGGCTGCAGGCCCGGAACGCCGAGTCGTACTGCAGCAGGTAGAAGAACCGTGACAGCGCCGAGTCCGACTCGTGGTGGCACAACGCCCACAGAATCGAGCTCAACAGGAACTCGTCTCGCTCTCGCTGCAGCAATGCGGTCAGCTGCTCAGGAGCCGCCGGACTGGTCCGCGAGATCAAGTAGACCAGCAGGTTGCAAACCGTCAGCCGGTCACCCGTGTCGAGACCTGGTTCATCACGCAGATGCCGGTACAGCTGGGAAAGCCGTTCGCCGAGCCGGTGGTCGGCCAGCTCCTGCAGCTGACCGATCAAGTGGTGGCGGACCTCTCTCGTCAGGTCGCGACGCAGCAACGTCACAGCCTGCTCGGGGGAGAGCACGGCGAGCAGCCGGTCGCGAATGTGCCGGGCCAGCAGGTATTCGTAGAACGAGTAGTGCAGGAACTCGCCGACTTCGGTGCCGTGGAGAGTGCGCCGGTCGATCACCTGGTCGAGTGCTCTGATTTCGGCCCCGCGTCCGCGGCTGGTTGCGAGAGCGGCGTGCAGGTCGGCCATCGGTATGGCGTCCGCCGGCAGTTCGCGTGCGTGCACGAGCCAGGCCGCCGTCTGCCAGACCGACAGCGACTGGCCGGCCCAAGCGGGATGGGTGCTGCGCACCGCGAAGTCGGTTGTACGGCTCAGCCGGTTGAGATACTCGCCGTAGAGGTTACTTGCACTGCTGATCCGCGTTGCGGCGTCATGGCCGATGAAGGTGAGCATCCGGGCGTAGAGCGGACGCTCTACGAGTCTCGTCAACCGTTCCGAGTCGACCACGGTCCGGTAGAGATCGGGATCGGCGATCAGCCCCTGCCGTTGCAGCCGGATCAGATAGTCCGCGAACTCGGTCTCCGCCGACCAGCCCTTGAGCACGAACACCTCGTCGAAGCTGATCGCGGTGGTCTCGAAGGCGATCCATTCCTCGTATTCCCTGGTGCGGGAGGTGACAAGCGCCGGGGCGTGTTGGAGCAGTTGCAGCAGTGCGACGGTGAGCGGCCCGTCGCCGGCCAATTCACTCGCCTCGTCCAGGCCATCGACAAGCACCACGGCGTCCGTCGCTGCCGTCGGGTCGAGTCCTGCCTGCTGCAAACGGTCGAGGACCTCCACAGCGTCAAGCGCGCGCAGCGGAATGGGTATCAGGCCGGCTTGTTGTAGTTCGAGCGCCGCGCCGTAGAGCGAGAGGCTCTTTCCGGACCCGGGCTCGCCGAGCAGAAGCACCGACTCGCCCTGATGGAGAGGGGCCATCAGTGCCGCCACGGCATGCTCGCCCACTTCTGGGCCTCGCTCGTGATACCGGGTCATTCGGCCGGGCACGAACAGGTCCAACCGATGCAGCTCGGCGAGGCTCAGATCAAGGGGGTATGCGGTCCTTCTCCGACCGAGACGGCTGACCAGTCCCGTCGAGAGGCGTCTCAGTCGGATCCGTTGTTCCTCGCGTCGGTCGTCTACCGGCGCTTCCTGTTCAGCGGACTCGACAACTGTGGACGGCGGCGGTGCCGGTGGCGCGGTCTCGGCGTCCGCCAGGTCCGGGTGACTCGGGGTTTTCGTTCCGCCGTCCGGCAACACCGTCAGGACGACAGTTAGCCCGACCAAGAGCAGTGCCAGTACGCCGAGTGAGTGCCACGGGTGGGTGCGGACCAACTCCAGCCAGCCGGGCCACCGCTGCTGGGCCGACGCCTCGTTGGTGATCAGCCCGGTGAGCACTGTCGCGGCTGAGAGGACGCCGGTGACCGCGATTGCCACCACCATCCGCGGCGTCCTCATCATGCGCATCCCTCATCACCAGTCGGTGGTGGTCGGATGTTCGGCGCGGCCGCCAACCGTTTCCCGCTTGTTGACGGACCGTGACCATGGCCTGACTCCAGGCTAACGCCCGTCTTCCAAGCTGGCTGCCCAGCGATCCGTGGAGAGCCACGACGGGGCCGAGCCCCACTGGCTGGCCGTCTGGAGCGGAATCGCGGCCCGGCTCCGGAAGATCCCGGGCCGGGCCGCATCGTCGCCGGTAGCACCGACCGATCGGGCTACCGCATCAGCTTCTGGTCCACCTCTGGCTGGTCCCGCCGTTGCAGGTCGAGAGGACCACCGGGCTGCCGTTGGCGGTGCCAGCGGAGTTCGGGGTGAGGCACAGACCCGACTGGACTCCGGTGACCGTGCCGTCGGTTCCGAGGTTCCACTGCTGGTTGGCACCGCCGTTGCAGTCCCAGATGATCACCCGAGTCCCGGAGGACGTCCCGGCGCCCTCGGCGTCCAGGCACTTGGTGCCGTACACCTGGAGTTGCCTGCCGGTCGTCGACGTCCACTGCTGGTTGGTGCCGCCGTTGCAGTCCCACAACGCCACCTGGGTGCCGTTCGTCTGCGACCGGGACGGGACGTCCAGGCACCGGCCGGCGTTGACGTTGCGCAGCGGCGCCGCCGTGCCGCCCGGCGGCGGGGTGGTGGGGTTGGGGTTGGTGGTGTCGAAGCCGAGGAAGCGGATGGCCTGGGCGGCGTCGAACGGGATCGAGTGGCCGTAGCCCTGGAAGCTGATCGCCTCGACCGGGGCGGTGGGGCCGGTGCCTCCGTAGCGGGTGCGGGTGGCGCTCGTCTGGGGGTAGTCGGTGTAGCTGGGGGTCTGCGAGACGCCCAGCACGTTGGTCCACTGTTTGATCTGCTCGCCGAAGTTGACGTAGCTCAGCGTGGTGTCCGTGGTGCCGTGCCAGATCTGGACGCGGGGGCGGGCGCCGGTGTAGCCGGGGTAGGCGTTGCGCACGAGGTCGCCCCACTGCTGCGGGGTTTTGGTGATGCGTCCGCCGGAGCATTCGCTGTTCCACTCGGCGCCGTTGGTGGTGGCGAAGCAGCCGAACGGGACTCCGGAGGAGCTGAAGCCGGCGTTGAACACGTCCGGGTAGAGGCCGAGCATGACGTTGGTCATCATGGCGCCGGAGGAGAAACCGCCCACGGCGATCCGGGTCGGGTCGACCGGGTAGCGGCTGCGGACGTAGTCCAGCATGGACTTCAGGCCGACGGGGTCGCTGCCGCCGTCGCGGCGCAGGGCCTGCGGGGAGGAGACGTCCCAGCATTTGCTGCTGCGGGTGACCGACGGGTAGATCACGATGAAGCCGTAGCGGTCGGCCAGGGAGCTGAGGCCGAAACCGGTGTGCACGGCCGGGCCGCTGCCCGTGCAGTAGTGCAGCGCGAGGAGCAGCGCCGGGCGGGCCGCGACCCGGTCCGGCACGTACAGGTGCATCTGCAGGTTCGTCGGGTTGGTGCCGAAGTTGCTCACCTGGGTGAGCGTCGCGGCCGACGCCGGGGTGGCGAGCGTGACCACGGCCGTCATCGTCGCCAGAGCCGTCGCCAGCCCGGCGGCCAGCAGCGCGAGCCTTGTTCTCATCGGCGGTTCCTCCACAGTGGGTGCAGCGGTGGCGGTGGGGGTGTGCGGGGAGAAGGCCCGGACCGGTCATCGGCACGACGAACCACGCGGGCGCGCGGAGTCCACCGCGCGTCACCCGCGGGCTGTTGACCGGTCCGGTCGCGACGCCCGCCTGCCGGCGGGCGTCCTGACCAGCGACGGCTCTCCCGGTGAGCCGTTGACGCTGGGCGTCTCGCATCGACTGTGAGCGATAACATGTCGTTCGTCAAGACGTAACGTATGACGTCATTTCAGTCGTGGGAGCGCCTGCTTCGGGCGGGTCCCCTTGAGATCCCCGATTCGACCATGACATTCTTGGCCGTCGATAACCTGCTGCGCGCGGGGCTGACGCCCGTCCACTGGGCAGCCGGGACCGGACCACGGATCCCGGAGGACGGGGATTGAGTGATGGGGCGCCGGGGCCTGTCCGTCCACGAGTCCGCCCGCCGCCGCGCCGCTTTCTGCCGGCCGGGTGACTCACCGTCGTTTCCCGAAGGAACCCAGCCATGCAGATACCGAACCGCCGCGCGGCGCTCCTGGCGGGCGTGCTGCTCGCCGCGAGCGCACTCTCCGGCATCCACCCTCCGACAGCGATGGCGGCGGCCGACCCCGGCGCCGTCGCCGTGACCGTGAACGCCCGCGCCGGACTGGCGCGGGTGTCCGACACCGCCTTGGGCGTCAACCACGCCATCTGGGACCAGAACCTGGGCACCGCCGAGACGTCGGACCTGCTGCGCGACGCCGGCGTGCAGATGATGCGCTATCCCGGCGGCTCGTACGCCGACATCTACCACTGGAAGGACCACACCGCGCCCGGCGGGTACGTCGCCCCGAACACCGACTTCGACACGTTCATGGCGGCGGTCAGGCGGGTCGGTGCCCAACCGATGATCATCGCGAACTACGGCACCGGTACGCCGTCCGAGGCCGCCGACTGGGTGCGCTACGCCAACGTGACCAAGGGTTACGGGGCGAGGTACTGGACGATCGGCAACGAGAACTACGGCAACGGGCTCTACGGGTCGGCGTGGGAGGCGGACGACCACCCGGACAAGAGCGCCAGCCAGTACGCGCGGCTGGTGATCGAGTACGCCGACGCGATGAAGGCGGTCGACCCGAGCATCAGGGTCGGCGCGGTGCTGACCATGCCGGGCAACTGGCCGGACGGCATCACCGCCGGCGGCGACCCCGGCCCCTGGAACCAGACCGTGCTCTCCCTCGCCGGCCCGAAGATCGATTTCGTGGACGTGCACTGGTACCCCGGTGGCAGCGCCGCCGAGTCGCTGACCCGCACCAACCAGCTCCCCGACGCGACGTACCTGCTCCGGCAGCAGCTCAGCCGGTACGCGGGCCCGAACGCCGACCGGATCGGCATCAGCTTCACCGAGCTGAACGTCGGCGCCGGCCAGAACACCCAGCCCGGGGCGCTGTTCCTCGCCGACGCGTACAGCGGGCTGCTGGAGAACGGCGTCTTCACCGCCCAGTGGTGGAACGTCCACAACGGCATCGGCACCGTGAGCGAGGTGGCGGGCCAGACCGACTACGGCGACTTCGGCATGCTGTCCAGCGGCGGCTGCACGGCGGACGGCTCGGTGTGCGAGCCGCCGTTGAACACGCCGTTCGCGCCGTACCACGCTCTGACGATGATGAAGCTCTTCGCGAAGACCGGCGACCAGTTCATCCGTGCCGGCACCGACGAGCCGCTGGTCAGCGCGCACGCCGTCCGCCGGACCAACGGGGACCTGGCCGTGCTGCTGATCAACAAGGACCCGGACGCGGCCCACGACGTCGCCATCGACTACGCCGGGTTCACGCCGTCGACAGCCGCGCCGACGGTGTCCACCCTCACCAACGGCGCGACGGGCATCGCCACCGGCCAGTCCGGCTCGGCGATCAGCCGGACGCTGCCGCCGTACTCGTTGACGACGCTCGTGCTGCGCCCGGCCGGCGCGACCGCCGGGCGGCCGTCGGCCCCGGGCCAGCCCACCGCCAGCGGCGTCACCGACCGGGGCGCGACGATCACCTGGCCGGCGGCCACCGCCGGCAGCAGCCCGATCGCCAAGTACGAGGTGTACCGGCAGAACGGCGCGGTCAGCGAGCAGTTCGGCGAGACGGCGACGACGTCGTTCACGGTCGGCAACCTGGTGCCGGGCAGCAGGTACACAGTCAACGTGCTGGCCCGTGACACGGCCGGCCGGGTGTCGTGGGCCTCACCGCCGTTGACGTTCGCCACCGGCAGCCCGGCGACCAGCGCGTGCACGGTCCGCTTCACCGCCAGCAACGACTGGGGCAACGGCTACATCGGGGGCGTCGAGATCACCAACAACGGGACGAAACCCATCACCGGCTGGACGCTAACCTGGACCTGGCCGACCGGGTGGCAGCAGGTGAGCAGTGGCTGGAGCGCCACCTGGGAGCAGGTCGGCAGGGCCGTGCGCGTCACCCCGACCGACGACAACCGGCAGATCGCCGCCGGCGCCACCGTCAGCGCCGGGTTCGTCGGCGCGTACAGCGGGCCGAACGTGCTCCCCACCGCGTTCACCCTCAACGGCACCGTCTGCACGACCGGCTGACCGCGCCCGTCGACGATCGTGATGCCTGTGAGTTGTCCAGATGACCCACAGGCATCACGCTCGTGCCGACTCCGGGGGTCCGTGATCGACCATCGTGGACGGTATGCTGCGGGCTCGGCGGGGAGAGGTGGTCGGCCATGACGCAGTCGGAGCCCAGGCTGAGCCTGCAGACCGACCGGCCGAACGCGGCGCGGATGTTCGACTACTACCTCGGCGGCAAGGACAACTTCGCCGCCGACCGGGCCGCCGCCGAGATGGTGTTGCAGGTCGCGCCGTGGATGCCCGAGGCCGCCCGGCAGGGCCGCGACCTGATCGCCCGTACGGTCCGCCACCTCGTCGAGGAGAAGGGCGTCCGGCAGATCCTGGACCTCGGTTCCGGGCTGCCGACCCGGGACAACGTGCACGAGATCGCCCACCGCATCGACCCGGGCGTACGCGTCGTCTACGTCGACAACGACCCGGTGGTGTGCGCCCACGGGCGTGCCCTGCTCGCCGACGCGGCGACGGTGTCGGTCGTGGAGGCCGACCTGTGCCGACCCGCCGAGGTGCTTTCCCATCCGGAGGTCGCCGCCGCCATCGACTTCGACAGCCCGGTCGCGGTCCTCATGATGTTCGTGCTGCACCTGGTGCCCGACGAGCAGGTCCCGCACCACATCGTGGCGACCTACCGCGACGCGCTCGCCCCCGGCAGCTACCTGGCGCTGTCCCACGCCAGCACCGACGTGCACCCCGACCTGATGGCCCGCATCTCGGCGATCTACGCCCGCGCGAACACGCCGTTCGTACCGCGCGGCCACGCCGACGTCACCCGGTTCTTCGGCGACTTCGTCCTCGATTCGCCCGGTCTGGTCAACATGTGGCCGTACCCCGAGCCGCCCGCCACCGTCGACGCCGAGGTCGCTCGTACCGGCTACAGCGGCGTGGCCCGCAAACCGTAGGCATCATCGGGCTTGTTCCGGCGACCGTCGCGCCGCGCCGGTCGGGCTCCAGCCGGCCGCGACCAGCGCCCGTCGAACGGTGTCGGCGACCTCGTCGGGGCGGGCGCGGACCAGCCAGGCGGGGAAGCGCAGGATACGGTCACCGCTGGTCCATACGTCGTTCTGCCGGCGCATGTCCGCCGCCCACTGCCGGGCGTCCATGTGGTGCGCGCCGTCGATCTCCACCTGCACCCGCCACTCGTGCCAGTACGCGTCCAACCAGCGGTTGCGGCCCGCCGCGTCGACGCGGTGTCGTTGCAGGTCCGGCGCGGGCAGCCGGTGCCGCCGGCACAGCCGTACAAAATTGATCTCGGAGAGCGCCTGCGCACCGCCGGCGATGTCGGCGACGGCCTGCCGGATCAGCCGTCGGCGAGGTGCCCGGGGCAGGACGTCGAGCACGGCATCCAGTTCCTCGGGTAGCACGCGACGCTGCTGGCATCCGGCGGCCAACAACCCCTGCGCCTCGTCCACGCCGCCCGCCCATCCGGCCGCGTCCACCAGGGAGCGGGCCGTCGTCGTGCGTGGCGGACGGGCGAGCTGAACATGCCCGTCCGGCAGCACCGACGTGCGATGGACCAGCACCGCGGGCATGTCGATGGGCAGCCGACGCAGGGCGGTCCGCGCGGCGCGACGCTCGGCCGGCACCAGCACGTGCAGTGGTTCGCGCCGCAGTCCCCGTACGCCCGCCTCGGCAGCCGCGGTCACCCCGGCCAGGACCGCTCCCGGACCGGCCGCAAGCACCGCCACCCACAGTTGCTGGTCGCGGGTGAGTCGACCATTACCGGCCAGCACGATCCCCTGACAGACCGACCGCCAGCGTCCGGAGCGAATCCGGCCCCGGACCGTCCCCTCGGTGACGAGCCCGGAGAGCTGCGCGGTCGTCAGCACACCCGCCTGCTCGAAGGCGAGCCAGTCGAGTGCGTCGGCGTCATCAGGAGGCAACATCCCGTCGAGCCTTCCCACCTGGTTGGTGCCGCGCCATCACATGGCGGACAGTTCTGCCGCTGGCGTACAGCCCTCGTTGCTGCCGCTGCCGCTTGCTGCTGCCGCCGCCGCTGCTGCCGCTGCCGCTGCTGTCGTTGCGGCGTTGCGGCGTTGCGGCGTTGCCGCGTTGCCGTGCTGCCGCTCCGCGCTGCCGTTCGGCGTCCGCCGCGTGTCGCGTGTCGTGCGCCGTGCGCCGTGCGGCGTGGCCGCGTTGCCGTTCGGCGTCCGTCGCGTGTCGTGCGCCGTCCGCCGCGTGTCGCGTGTCGCGTGCCGTGCGGCCCTGCGCCGTGCGGCCGTGCGCGGCGTTGCCGCGCGCTCCGTTGCTGTCGCCCGTGCAGATCTTGGACAGTTTCCGTTAGCAGCTAACGGAAACTGTCCAAGATCTGCAGGGATTCGGGCATGAGTGGGTGTGTGGCTAGCGGGGGGAGGCCCAGGTGGTGAAGCGGTCGGTCAGGTTTGGGGGTGGTTTATCCGGATTGAGGGCAGTGAGGTGGGCGGCGGCCTCCGCCTGAAGCGCCGCCAGGTGGGCCAGCAGGGCCGGGCGATCAAGCCGGTAGGTCGCGAGGAGGCGGAGCTTGGCGGCCGAGCAGGGCCAGGCGATTCCGCAGGTGCCGCAGCGCCACGTCGGGCGGGCCGGCTGATGGTCGTGAGCACGCCGGGGCATCAGCCGACCCGCGCCGGACCGCGCATTGCCGGGCGCCGAGCAGCACGACGCGGCGGTGCCGTGGGCCGGGACGGTGTGGTGGTCGGGCGCGGCGGTGCGGTGACGGGTACCGCAATGGGCTTGGGCGGCGCGGCGGTCCGGGGTGGGGTGGCGGTCCGGGATGGCGCGGGCGTCGGGGATGGGGTGGCGGTCCGGGGTGGAGTGCCGGTCCGGGGTGGGGTGGCGGTCCGCGGTGGGGTGGCGGTCGGGGGTGGCGCGGTCGTTCGGGGTGGGGTGGCAGGTGGGGAGGGGAGCCAGCGCGCGCCGGAGGGCATCAGGTAAAGCTCGCGGCGGGCGACGGCGTCGCCGCTCGGGCCGAGTTGGTAGGCGTCGATCCACAACCAACCGTGGTACGTGTGGCGGCCGGTCAGGGCGCGGATCACGCGGACGGTGATGGGGCGGGCAAACTGCGGGCTTGCGGCACGGGTCAGGTACAGCAGGTCGCCGGAGCGTACCTGCGGTGGTTGGTCGATGGGCATGGTGATCTCCGCTGGCAGTCGTTGGGAGGGGCCGCCCCGTGAGTGCTCGCCCAGAGGGCGGCCCGGTACGAACGCGTCCGCCGGGTCTCGGGTCCTCCACCGGCCGCGCCGCTGGTGACACTCTGCTGTGGAGTCCACTACGCTCGGAAGGTGGTTCGCCGGTTCGGGCTGAGCTGGCGAAACGTTCCACGCCGGGCAGTGGCGTGAGTAATTGATCTTCCGGCTTGGGGAGCTTTGAATGGCTGATCTGCCGCACCCGCTCGCCGCGTTCATCGTGGGCGAGATTCGTCGCGCCCGAGGGGCCGCCGGGATGACGCAGGAGGCGTTCGGCCGGGGTGCCGGCTTCAGCGCCTCCCACGTCAGCGCCGTGGAGGGCGAGACGCGGGCGCTCACGATGGACTTCATCAAGGGCGCCGACCGGGCACTCAACAACGGCGGCCTGTTCGAACGCATGGTCGCGAAGCTCGGGGCGCCGTCCTGGTTCCTGCCCTGGTTGGACGCCGAACGCGTCGCGACTCAGCTCCGGTCCTGGCAGCCATCCCTGGTACCCGGCCTGCTTCAGACCGAGCAGTACGCCCGAGCGGTCATTCGCTGCGACGACACACTCAGCGATGAGGAGGTCGACAAGCGGCTTGCTGCTCGGCTCGACCGGCAATCGATCCTCACTCAGCCGAAGGCGCCGCAATTTGTCGCGGTCATCGGGGAGGAGGTGCTGCGGCGTGCGGGCGAGGACTTTCGAGGAATCATGGCAGGGCAGATCACGCACCTGGCGGCCATGGCGGAACGCCCAAACGTCAGTGTCCACATCGTGCCGGTCGACGTGAGCATGCACGCCGGGCTGACCGGCCCGTTCATCCTGGCTCGGGCGGCGGACGGCAAATGGGTCGGCCAGCTGGAGAATCAGCTTGGCGGGCTGGTCATCAGCAACGACGATGACGTGGCTACGCTTCTGTCGAAGTGGGAGACCGTGCGGAACGAGGCTCTACCTCGGCGGCAGTCAACCGACCTGATGAAGGAAGTGGTGACGTCATGGACCTGATTGGCGCTACGTGGCGCAAGTCCACTCGCAGCGGCTCCAGCGGGGGCGACTGCGTCGAGGTTGCGGACAATCTGCCGGGCATCGTCGGTGTGCGGGACTCCAAGGACCCCGATGGGCCGGCCCTGGTCTTCGGGCCGGCGTCCTGGCGGGCGTTCGTCGCCGAGGTCGCCCAGCGGTCGTAATCCACCCTCGAAACGCGCGGAAGCGCCCGCCCCCGAGAACCCGGGGACGGGCGCTTCGCTGTGCAGGGGACCGGTCAGGCGACCACCGACCGTAGTGGCACTCCGGCGGCGCGCAGCGCGCGTACCAGATCGGCCGTGAACGGGTGCTCGTCGGCCTGGAGGCCCTGCGGGTTGGGGATCACGACGTACGCCGAGGTGCCCTTCGCGGACGTCCGGGCGTCGGTGGTGAAGCGTTCGACGATGGCCCGCGTGCGAGCCAGGTCCGTCGCCGCGACCTCGATGGTGGTCGGCCGCCATCCGCCGCCCAGGTCCGCCGCGACCGGCACCGACGCGGCGCTGGCGCGCGCCGCGTCGGTGCCCGGCGTGCGTCGGGCGTCGGGTGCGCCCGGCGGGTAGAGCAGCGCGTTGGCCACCAGGTGCAGACCATTCTCGTTGTACGCGCGAAAGAGCGGGTTGAACGCGAACAGCACCGACCTGCCGGCGCCGGTCGGCTCGTCGACGACGGCGGCCGTGCCCTTCAGTGTGTCCGCGCCGACGGTGTAGCCGTTGGCCCAGAACGTGTCGTCGGTCGGGTAGGTGAGCACGTTCGTCCCGGTGGTGCTGGGGTTGAGGATCGGGTCGCTGTTGTTGAACTCGAAGTCCTCGGCGGGGCGGCCGAGGGCGACCGGGTTGTCGGTGTCGACGTCGACCCGCAGGTGCGAGCCGATCACCAGGTAGTCGGCCGGTTTGGTCTTCTCTGTGGTGGAGGTGAGCCCGGCGGCGCGGGCCAGCCGGGTGCCCTCGTTGCGCAGCCCGACGTAGGTGTGGCCCTGGGCGATCCAGTCGCGCAGGTTGGCCTGCCCGGCGGCGGTCAGGCCGCCGGTCGGGCTGCTGCCGTCGGGGACCAGCAGCACCGTACGCCCGGTGAACGCCGCGGTGTTGTCGTTGATGTCGGCAGTGGTGACCGGCTTGAGGGCGAGGCCCCACCGCTTGCCGAGCACGTACCGGGCCTCGCCGTGGGAGCCGGACGTGGTGGAGATGCCGGTGCCCTGGAACAGCCCGACGTCGGGCAGGTCGAGGCGGGTCCCGGTGGGGCGTCCGCCGGGGGTGAGGGTGACCCCGGCGGCCTCGGCCAGGTCGTCGACCGTACGGCTCAGCCGGGTCGCCGGGATCGCGACGCGGTTGGTGTCGAGGTCCCGCACGAGCGGCACGCCGCGGCCGAGCAGGGTGAAGGTGAGCTCCGCGGCGGCGGCCGAGTCCAGCGGGTACGTGTAGGAGCCCCACGGCCAGGCCAGCCCGCTGCGGCCGCCGGAGATCCCCCGGACCGGCTGGGCCTGCGGGCGGACGTTGTCTCCCGTGTAGATCGTGGACACGCCCATCAGCAGCGGATTGCTCCAGGAGGACACGTCGTAGAAGTACGGGAACGGGACGTACGGGTCCTCGCCCATGATCGCCTGGATCCAGTGTTTCTGCGGCTGGTCCATCGGGATCCAGTACGCGCCCTTGGGCACCGTGACGTTGGTGGCGCTGCGACCGCCGAAGACCCGCGCGGTGGGCACGCGGGTGGGCTTCTGCACCTCGTACACCTCGACGTCCATGCGGCGCAGCCGCTCGACGAGGCGGCGGACGTCGGCGAGCTGCCGGTCGGGCAGCAGGAAGTACGAGCGGACCGTGACGGCCGGCACCGGGAACTGGACCTCGTTGGTGGGCTGCACCACCTCGTTCGGCTCCAGGGCGCCCGTCCGGCCCTCGGCGAGCGCGTCGGTCCAGATGTCGAAGTAGCCGTCCAGCACCTCGCGCTTGTTGGCGGCGGCCCAGCCGAGCGTCGACCACTGGGTGTGGAACTGCTGCTGCACCCGGTCGGCGACGGCCGAGGCGCTGCCCTTCTCGTACGTCATGCCGGCCGCGCCGAAGCCGGTGGTCGGCACGGTGTCGCCGTAGCCCATGAAGAACATGTCGTACGTGTCGTAGTTGAAGTAGCACTCGGTGGTGACCGTGTCGTCGCAGGCGCCGTTGTAGCCGAAGCCGGCCTTGTTGGCCTCGCCGATCCGGTTGATCCAGTCCACCGCCTCGCCGGCGATCTCGTGGTGGATCGGGTCGGCGTTGGGCGGGAAGAAGTACTGCCGGCCGCCCATCTCGTGGGCGTCGATGAAGACCTGCGGCGGGTAGCGGCGCAGCAGTTCGAGCTTGCCGTCCGTCTCCTGCTGGGTGCGGGCGAACCAGTCCCGGTTCAGGTCGAAGCCGAACTCGTTCTGCCGCCGGGTGGCGTCGCGGCCGTCCGGGTTCTGCGTCGGGACGATGATGGTGACCAGGTTGTCGTTGCGCCGCGCGACCTCGCAGGACAGGCCGGCCGCCAACTCGTACAGCGTCTTGAGCGCCGCGTCGGTGCCACTCTTCTCGCCGCCGTGCACGTTCGCGGTGACCCAGACGATGGCCGGGCCGTCCTTCGCCGTCCGGGCGGCCGTCCGCGCGCTCGTCCGGCGGGGGTCACGCAGGTCCCGTACGTCGTCGGCGATCTTCCGCAGGGCGGACGGCCGCACGTGGCGCTCGTTGGACACCACCGCGTACGGCAGGGGCTGGCCGAGCACGCTGGTGGCCGTCACACCCGTGACGACCCGGTCGGAGGCGCTGTCCACGGCCCCGAGGTAGGTGCGGACCTCGTCGTTGGTGACGACCCGCTCCTGGCCCGCGCCGAGGGGGAAGCCGAGCACGGCCTCCGGGGCGGGCACGCTGGCCAGCCGTGCGCTCGGGTCGGTGCTGCATCTCGACGGTGGGGCGCCGCTCGCGGCCGGAGTGCCGCCGAGCAGGGGAGTCAGACCGAGCAGGAGCGCGACGGCGGCGGCACCCGCCAGTCGCTTCGGGGGGACCATCCGGATCGGACGCGACGATGGGGCCATGTCTCGGGTTCCCTTCTTGGGGGAAAGCCTCGCAGTGGCCGGAGCCTATGAACCGGCCGACACGGCGGTCAAGGGCTGATCGACATCGGTGAGTGCGCGGGATGCCGGGGCCGGGTCCGGCTGGCAGGATGGCGGGTGGCCTGTCGTCGTCTGGAAAGGGGAGACCGTGCCGGAGACGATCACGCTCTCGGTCCATCCGGATGTTCCGTCCGCCGATGCGCGGCGCTCTCTGGCGTCCTGGCTGCGCGCCGAGGACCGGCTGCGGGACGGGGTGACCACGACACCGTCCGACGTCCTGGGTGTGGTGGTCGACGACGCCGGCGCCGTCATGGTGCTGGTCCAGGCGATCGCTGGCTGGCTCACTCACCGCCGGGAGGACGTGACGGTCCAGCTCGACCACCCGGGGTGGTCAGCCGAGGTGGACGTGCGCCGTGCGCGGGACATGGCTCAGGTGACCGCTCTCATCGAGGCCGCGGTGCGGTCGGTGACGCCCCAGGAGCAGCGCCCGTGATCACGTGATGCTCAGCAGTTGTCGGTGACCCGATTCAACTGGTGGCCATCACGTGATCACGGGCGTCGGGTACGCCTACCGGGTGGTCAGGCCGAGGCCGATCGTCTTGGTCAGCGTGGCGTTGTCGTCGTCGCCGTCGAGTGACCAGACCATCGCGCCGGCCAGGCCGGCCCGCCGGATGTAGAGCATCTTCTGCAGTACGACGCCCGGGTCGTCGTACGTCCAGAAGGTCGTACCGTCGAAGAGCCAGGCGTGCCCGGCGCGCAGGTCGCGGTGCACGGTGTAGCCGTTGCCGGCCAGGGTCTTGAGCTGCTTGTAGTCCTCGTACCCGGCCTCGAAGGTCGCCGGTGCGGGCCCGGCGGCCGGCTGGAACAGCCCGTTGCCGCCGCCGGTGACGCCGGCCCAGCCGCGACCGTAGTAGGGGATGCCCAGGACCAGCTTGCCGCGCGGCGCCCCACGGTCGAGCCAGCCGTCGATGGCCACCTCGACGGAGAAGTCCGGGTTGTCCGGCGAGCCTGCCGGCACGCGCAGCGCGGACTGCTGGTTGGTCACCGCGTCCCAGCCGCCGTGGAAGTCGTACCCCTGCACGGTGGCGAAGTCCAGGTACTTGAAGATCTTGCGGCCCTCGTAGCCGGCGTCCATCGTGGCCGGGTTGGCCGGCAGGAAGGCGGTCAGCGGGTGGTGCGCGCGGGTCGTGCGGCCGTACGCGTCGAGCTGCCGGCGGAACTCGGCCAGCAGCTTGGTGAAGTTCTCCCGGTCCTGGGGGCGGATGACGTTGCCGGGCTCGCCGTCCCAGTTCGGCCACTCCCAGTCGAGGTCGACGCCGTCGAAGACGCCCGCCGCGGCACCCGGGCTGCCCGGGAGGTTGCCCTTGAGGTACAGGTCGATGCAGGACGCGACAAACGCCTTGCGGGAGGCGTCGGTGCGGGCGGCGTTGGAGAAGTACGTCGACCAGCTCCACCCGCCCAGCGAGATCAGCACCTGGAGACCGGGGTGCTTGGCCTTCAGCTTGGCGAGCTGGCCGAAGTTGCCGTTGAGCGCCTGGCCGGGGGCGTCGGCGACGCCGTCGACGCTCTCCTGCGCGGACACCGGCCGTTGGTAGTCGGCCCAGGCGTCGCCCTCGCCCGGCCCGCCGTCCACATAGCAGCGGCCGTCCTCGCTGACGTTGCCGAAGGCGTAGTTGAGGTGGGTGAGGCGGCTCGCCGCACCGGAGGCGTCGAGCTTCTTGACCGTGAAGGCCCGGCCGTAGATGCCCCACTGGGTGAAGTAGCCGACCCGGTGGTAGCCGGGCTGGCGGTCGGGCCTGGCGCCGGCGCTCGCCGCGGCGGGCGGGGCGGCGGTGAGCAGCAGGGTCGCCAGGGCGACGACGGCGGTGAGGCGGCGGTGACGCAATTGTCGCATCGGCACTCCCACGAGGGATCAAGCAGAATTAGTAAAGACACTTATCTGATTGATGAAGTTAAGCCGATCACGCTCTGCGGTCAAGAGCCGTCCGTCCGCCGCCGTCCCCGCGGCGGACGGTCAGCCGACCTGGCTGTTGTCCTTGAGCGACCCCCAGCCGTGCCAGCGGTCGATCTCGATCAGGGCGCTGACCCGACCACGATCACGCCGGGGATAGGGATTGCCCGTGTAGTGCCGGGACAGCCGGTCGATGTCCGTGAAATCCTCGTCGGCGCGCAACTCGGCGACGTGCCCGATGATGCTGACGTGGGTGTACCAGCCGGCCTCGTCCAGCACCGTGAGGGAGACCCGAGGATCGTTGCGGACGTGCTCCAACCGGCGGCGGCTCTCGTCCATGTTGACCAGGATCCGGCCGTCCTCCCAGAGGTACCAGGTCGCGGCGGACACCGGCTGACCATCACTGCGAAGCGTGGTGATGACGGCCGGGTTCGGCTTCTGCAGCATCTCGACCGCGGCCTCGGGAAGCGGTGGCTTGGACATGAATGCTCCTTTTCGCATGAGCGGTTACCCCTGCACGGTACGCACCCGCCCGGCCCCCGCACGGCAGGACGCGGATCGCGGCGTGCGGGAGGCCGAGGGGCTCAGTCGAGCCAACGGCCGTCGCGCATGAGGAGGCGTCCCCGCAGCTCGTTGGCCTCCCGCCAGGCCAGGATGCGCCGCGGCCGGATCACGAAGTACTGGTAGGGCTCGGCGATTCCGCTCGGGTCGAAGCCGGTCCTGGTGGCGAACGCCGTACGCCTGTCGTGGCCGAGGTCGGCGGTGTCCACCGGCTCGGCGGCACCCTCGACGATGACGACGTCGCGCGTCGTGCCCAGGCTGAGTCGCACCCGGCCATCCCCCACCAGGTTGCGGCCGGTGACCGAGGCGCGCGGCGTCGAGATGAGAAACACGCTGCCGTCCCAGAGGTAGGAGAGCGGGACGAGGTGCACGCCGTCCGGGGAGCCCGACGTGGCGACCCAGAGGTCGACGTCGTTCTCCAGTCTCCTGCGCGTGTCTCTCAGCCGCTCCTCACGCCCCCGCGGTGGCGTGCTCGCCATATCTTCCCCCGTCCACCTCGTGACCTCTGATCGGTTCGGTCGCCCCCGCCGCGACCAACGGCACGTCCGGCGCGTGACGTAGTCGGGCGAGGTCGTCCAGGCGCTGCTCCTCGGCGCGTGCGCGTCCCCAGGCGGCGAGACACATGGCTCAGCGCAGTTCCTGGATGCGGACCATGTTGCCGGCCGGATCGCGGAAGGCGCAGTCGCGGATGCCGTACGGCTGCTCGGTCGGCTCCTGGACGACCTCGGCGTCGCGGGCCTGTACCTTCTCGAAGGTGCCGTCCAGGTCCCGGGTGGCCAGCAGGATCCACCCGTAGGTGCCCTTGGCCATCATCTCGGCGATGGTGCGCCGCTCGTCCTCGGTGATGCCGGGGTCCGCGGCCGGCGGGGCCAGCAGGATGGACGTGCCGGGCTGGTCGACAGGGCCGACGGTGATCCACCGCATGGTCCCCTGACCGACGTCGCTGCGGACCTCGAAGCCGAGGACGTCGCGGTAGAAGGCCACGGAGGCGTCCGGGTCGACGTGCGGAAGAACTGTCGTGTGAATGGTGATGTCCATGCTGGCCATGCTAAGTAGGGCCCTCGGCCGGTACTTCTCGATTCCTGATCGATGCGGCGGGTGGCGGGCGCGGGCGCACCCGCGTGTGGGGTGTCCCGGCCGGCCGGAGAGGATGGGGCCATGACCGATCCCGTACTGCCCGGACGCGTTGTCGTCACCGGCGCCACCGGCAAGCTCGGCCGTGCCGTGGTCGCCCACCTGCGCGGCGTGGGCGTCGACGTGCTGGCGGTGGACCGCGTGGGCGGGCGCGATCCCCGCGACGTCGACGGCGAGTTCCTCCTCGTCGACCTGACCGACTACGGGCAGGTGGTGGAGGCGTTCACCGGAGGCGCCGACGAGCACCCCGGCGGCGTCGAGGCGGTCGTGCACCTGGCCGCGGTCCCGGCGCCCGGGCTGATGCCCAACGCGACGACGTTCGCGAACAACTCCGCCGCGACGTACAACGTCTTCGCCGCCGCCCGGGCGGCCGGCATCAAGCGGGTGGTGTGGGCGTCCAGCGAGACCGTGCTCGGGCTGCCGTTCGACACCCCGCCGCCGTACGCGCCGGTCGACGAGGAGTACGCGCCGCGACCGGAGTCGACGTACTCGCTGAACAAGGCCCTCGAGGAGGAGATGGCGCGGCACTTCTGCCGGTGGGACCCGGAGCTGGTCATGGTGGGTCTGCGGTTCTCCAACGTGATGGACGTCGAGGACTACCTGCCGTTCCCCTCCTTCGACGCCGATCCGCGGTCGCGGCGCTGGAACCTGTGGGGCTACATCGACGCCCGCGACGGCGCCCAGGCGGTCGAGCGGGCGCTCGCGTACGACCGGCCCGGCGCGGACGTGTTCATCATCGCCAACGCCGACACCGTCATGAGCAGGTCGAGCGCCAGCCTGATGGCCGAGGTCTACCCGGGTGTCGAGATCCGCAAGGAGCTCGGCGAGCACGAAACCCTGCTCAGCATCGACAAGGCGCGGCGGGTGCTGGGCTACGAGCCCCGGCATTCGTGGCGCGACCACGTCGACCAGTTGTAGGCCGCCTCGGAGCGAAACCAGGTTGTGCCGTACGCCCAGAATGTATGCGTGACCCTCGATATTGATCACGTGTACGTGCCGGTCAAGTTCGACCTCGGCGGCACGGTGCAGGACGTGGAACCGGCGCTCCCGCTGCTGGCCGCACTGGGCGCCACCTCGGTCGACGTCGTCCAGCACGAGGAGACCCGGGCCTACAACATCTCCTACCTGGCCACCCACCCGCCGGTGCTGCAGATCTCCCTCGGCACGTCGGCGGTGCGCATCGGCCGTACGACGTGGGCGACCAGCACCCAGATCGTGATCTACCCGGCGCTCGGCGTGATCTCGGTGGATCTGCGGTTCGCCGCGCCGGAGCCGGCGGTCAGCACCGAGGACATCTGCCGGTTCTACGACGACCTCGTGCGCGAGAACACCCTCGACTACTTCCGGCACCTGCGCGACCTGGACACCTTCCCGCCGAACCTGGCCGGGCACCTCAGCATGATCGAGGCCGAGCCCCGGGAGCACGGTGGGCTGACGGTGTCCGCCCACGTCCAGGCGGTCCGCGCCATCCTGCGCGAGTCGGCCGGCTTCGAGCCCCGGGAACGCCGCTACCCGTTCCAGAACATGCGCCAGTTCTTCGTCCTGCGCGGTTCCGAGCGGGCCGAGAACGAACCGCTCGTGGAGTCGCTGCTGCGGCTCTCCGCCCTGCCGGTGACCCCGGGCACGGCTGCCGACGACGGGCCGCTGCGCCTGCCCGGCCTGCTGGTCCGCACCACCGGCTGGTCCACCGTGGCGGTCCTGCACGACGGGGTGGAGGGCGCGTCGGCGGCGGCCCGCATGGTCCAGGACATGTACGGCCAGATCCACGCCCAGTGGTTCTTCTGCCAACTGTGGGTGGGGGTGGACCCGAACGACCGCGACGAACTCGTCGGGCCGGGTCACTCGCTCGGCGCGCGCATCACCCAACTGGCGCGGGTGCAGTTGCAACTGAGCCGAGGGCTGGCCGAGGTCGGCAACGTCGACCTCATGTACCGCGATCCCATGCGCATCGCGGTGGCCACGTTCCTCATCGACGGGCTGCGGGTTCCCCGGCATCTCCAGGCCGCCCGGCAGCGTCTCGAACTGCTGCGCAGCAATCTGAGCCAGCTCTTCGGGTTGCAGACGGCGCTGTTCCAGCAGCGCCTCCAGTGGCTGTTCTCGGTCACCGCGGTCGCCGGCGTCGCGGCGCTGCTGCCGGAGATGCTCCAGATCGACAGCATGCGCTGGCGGATCGTGACCATCGCCCTGTTCGGCGCGTTGGCGCTGTTCTGCTGGCTGCTGATCCGGCTGCTCGGCCGTGCGGGCCTCCGCACGGACCGGCGGGCCCGGACGACCCGGACGAGGCGGCGGACCGCCCGACCGAGGCGGTGGAGGCCCTGGGGGCGCGGCGTCGACCGCCCTCCGGGCGATCTGGCATAACCATCGGGCGTACCGACAGACCGGGATAAAGTCCCCTCAGCGGGTACGAGACGGGACCGGCTCGGCGAGGGGGTGCGGCCATGGCCGTGGTGTCCTCTGGTCGCTCGCGCTCGCCGTTGAGCTCGTCGGCGCGGCCTCCCACTGGCCGGTGCCGCGTATCGGCCGTGCGCCGCTCGCCAACCTGGTCACGGTCTCCGAGCGTCCTTCTCCCGCCGGTCGCCGTGACCGCCGTGGCGGCACTGATCCTGGCCGGGATCGCCGTCGCCGACGGGCGGGTCCACCAACGCGGCGCGGAGACCAACCCGACGCTGTGAGCCGGGCCCGAAGAACGTTGTGCGGCTGCTGGCGCTTCGCGTATGTTGGCGGGCACGCCGTCGAGCCGAGAGGAGGTCAGAACAATGTCCGATGTTCTGCGCCCCCTCCGCGTATCGGCGTCCACGCGGATCTGACCCGGGGCGCTCGCTTTCCGGAGGTTCGCCATGACCAGTCTGGTCATCCGCCCGCTCGTCGCGGGCGAGGAAAACCTGTTCGACTCCATGACCGATCCGCTGCCCCAACTGCGGCAGATCGGGTACGCCGACGGCATCACCGGCGGCGGCTACCGGCCCGAGAACACCTGGATCGCCCTGCGCGACGGCCGGGTGGTCGGGCGGGCGGCCTGGCTCCTCCCGCCCGGGGCGGTGGGCGCTCCCTGGCTGGAGCGGTTCGACCTGGCCGCCGAGCCGGAGGTCGGCGCCGCGTTGCTGCACGCTGCCCACGAGGCGCTGGGCGGCCCCGGTCGGTACTACGCGGCTCTGCCCGCGCACTGGCGGCGTCGACCCGAGGTGCTGGCCGTGGTCACCGCGCCGATGGACGCGGCCCGACTCGCCGGCCTGGTCGAGGTGGGTGAGCGGCTGCGGTGCTCGTGGACGAGCACGCCGCTGCCGGCGACCTCCGGCCGGTACACGTTCCGGCCGCCCGTCGACGCTGCTGAGATCAACGCCCTGGTCGCCCGGGTCGCCGTGCCGGACGTGCTGACCGGCGCGGAGATCGCGCGTGCCGTCGGCGGCGTCGACCTGGCCACCGATCCGCTGGCCTGGCTGGGGGAGTCGACCGACCAGTGGCGCGTCGGGGTGCAGGCCGGGCAGCCGGTGGGTCTGGTCGGCACGGCCGGCGACGCCTGCTACCCACTGCTGGCGTACCTCGGCCTGCTCGACGACGCGGCGCGCGGTGAGCTGCTGGCCGAGGCGGTCCGGGTGCTCGCCGCCGGAGGCGCCCGGGAGGTGATCGCCGACGTGGACGCCCACCGCGTCGCGGTGCTCGCGGAGTTGGAGCGCACCGGGTTCCGGCAGCTCCGCGCGCGCGTGCTGTTCGCGCCGCCGGCCGAGAAGGCGTAGCCACTCGGGGGTGCGCCCCGCGTCACCCGGGGCGCACCCCGCACCGGCGGCACCGTCGGGGCGGACCGGACCGAGACCGTGCCCTCACCGCACGCCCGCCGATCCACCGGTGATCAAGAGGTTCGCGTCACGACACGCCGGTGGAATGACGCGAACCTCTTGATCACCTAGGCGGGGCGGGGCGGGGGAGGAGGAGGCGGGGGTGAGGGTGTTCAGGTTTGTTTGGTGGGTGGTGTTGGACTGGATCACTGTGGTGGCCAGTGTGGTGGTGGCCGGGTGGACGCCGCCCTTCTGCTCGGCGGTGGCGACCCGGACCGTCTGCGTGAGGTACGCGCGCAGGTGCGCGGCCAGCAGGCGGTGGAACGTCTTCCCGGTGGCCGACCGCAGCGCGGCCAGCTCGTCGGCGGTGACCATGCCCGGCATGTCGTGGCCCTCGTGCGGGTTGGTCGTCGGCGCTCCCGCCTCGACGAGCAGTTGCCGGGACCGGGTCAGGTCGGCACGGTTGCTGGCCCGCACCTCGGCGGCCAGGCGTCGCCAGGCGGGGTCGGTGGTCCGGGTTGGCACCAGGTCCAGCACCGGGAGCAGCCGGTCCGTCAACGCCGCCGTCAGTTGCAGCCAGGCGATGTCGGTGGGGCTGAAGGAGCCTGCCGATCCGACGTTCGACGGTGTGGACGCGGCCGGCGCGACAGTGGGTGGCCCGGCGCTGTGCGCGGTGCCGGGAGACCCGCCGGCGCAGCCGGCGACGAGCACCGCCGCCGTGAGCAGAGCGGCGCGAGCCCGCATGCGGCCTCCTTTCGCCCGCGGCGGGCGGGCCCGGCGTGACCGGACCCGCCCCTCCGTACGACGGTGTCGGCTCAGATCGGCCGGCCGTCGTGCCCGCACTTGATGACCGGCCGGATGCAGTCCTGGACCCGGCGGGCCATCTCCGCGGTCGGCCAGGCGTTGAAGAAGTCGCCGTGCATGGTGTAGCCCGGCCCGGAGGCCAGCCGGAAGTGCGACGGGTCGCCGTTGACCGGGTACCGCAGCACCTGCCGCAACTTCGGCACGTGCACCGGGTGGGTGCTCGGGCAGGCCTGGTTCACCGGGTACGCCAGGTGGCTCTTGTGGTCCGGGGAGTCCAGGTCCCGACCGTTCCAGCACTGCGGGAAGTCCAGGTACGACTCCAGCATCGTGCCGGCCGGGCAGTTGACGAAGTCCTTCGACGGCGGCACCTGCCCGGCGTGCAGGCAGGACCAGCGGGCGATGCTGTCGTTCGGCCCGGTGGCCTTCGCGTTGCCCGCGACGAGTCGCAGGCCCTGCGGGATCGGTTGGGTGTTGGCGACGACGTCGGCGCGGACCCCTTCACCGAGGTAGTAGAACGTGGCGATGGCCGGCTCTACCGCCACGTTGTCCCGGTAGAGGGTCGGCACCCAGTACGACGAGACGTCCACCGCCGGGTTGCAGGTGCTGGTGGACTTGACCAGGTCGGGAAGCGTGGTGTTGCCGTTCGTCACCGTGCTGCCGAAGAAGCTGTGCATGTGTGAGGCCCCGGGCAGCCCGGGAAAGACGATCGGGTCGTCGGGCAGCCGGTGGCTGTACGCGCAGTCGGCGGGGAACTCGGCGACCCGGATGACGTTGGCGACCGGGGCGGCGTCGGCCCGGTCGGTGGTCCAGGCCAGGTACGTGCCGAGGAGCGTCAGCAGGGCGCCGATCGCCGTGGCGAGGCGTAGCCGGCGGGGGACGTGGGAGAGGGGTGCGGCCCTGTCCATCTCGTGACTCCTGTCGGGGACGGGTCAGGGACAGCTCCGACGCCGCCGCCGAAAGACGTCGGAGAGTGTCCTGGCCGAAAGGGGGTGGTGGCCCGTGAACCGGGGCGAGAGAGCGCTCTCACCACATCAGACTGTTCCCCACGTCGACGGTTGTCAATACGTGCGCAGTTGGTGGAAAACGCGGCGGGAGGGGCAGCCTGACACCTCGGACTGCCCCTCCCGTGGAACGAGGACGTCAGAAACCGAGGACGGCCCGCCCGCCGACCACGGGCAGCCGCACCTCACTGTCGTTCGGCGCGACCCGCAACTCGGTGCCGCCCAACGGCAGCAGCGTGTACTCCTGGTCGCTGGAGAAGACGACCACCCCGATCCGGTGGCCCGCCGGGAAGATGTAGTCCTTCGGCTCCATGGTCCAGCGGTAGTCGTACAGCTTGCCCTGCTTGACCGGCTCGGTGCGCGCGGCGCTCTTGCGGTTCTGCGGGTCCATCCAGCCGCGGGTCACCACGGTCGGCGCGGCGGTCGACCCGGCCGGGCCGTAGTCCACCAGGTACGCGGTGAGGTTCGCGTCCGGCTTGTTGTCGATCGCCATCCGCAGCCGCATCTCCGGGCGCCCCGAGATGCGCACGTTCTGCGTCAGCGCGGGGGAGCGGTACGCGAGCCGGTTGGCGCTGGCCGTGTCCGGATCGGCCACCAGGGTGTCCGGGTGGATGGTCCGTCCCTCGTCGACGAAGCTCTGCTCGACCTTGGCCTTCGGCGGCTTGCCCGTGGTCAGAGCGCCCGGCGCGGTGGCGTCGGTCGCCGCGAACCGCAACCCGACCTCACGCGCGGCGGGGTCGGGCCAGTTGGCGTACGTGGTGTAGGCCCGGTCCTCGCGCTGGAGCACCGCGGTCGGCTCGTCCATGATGCCGTTGCGCACGTTCCACAGCCAGAAGTCGAACCAGCGGTTCTCGGTCTGCTTGTAGGTCCAGGTGTGGCCGTCCGGCAGGGTCACCGAGGCGCTGCTACCCGGACCGCCGTGCCCACCCTGGTGCAGCCAGATCTTGCGCGGCACGTCGCGCTTCGCGAGCTCGTCCCACCAGCCGGCGAAGTGCTCGGTCTTCACGTTCCAGTCGTTGAGGCCGTGCACGACGAAGACGCTGGCCCTGACGTCGCGGGCGTCCAGGTAGTCGCGGTCCTGCCAGAACTTGGAGTAGTCACCGGTGACCCGGTCCTGCTCGGCGGTGATCGTCGCGAGCTCGTCGGCGCAGGGCCCCTCGGCGCGCGCCTGCCCGGCGGTGTACTGGGCCAGGATGTCGAGGTCCTCGCCCTGGAACGTGCCGGGCGCGACCACCAGACCGTTGGCCCGGTAGTAGTCGTACCAGCTGCTGATCGCCGAGACCGGCACGATGGTCTTCAGGCCCTTGACCCCGGTGGTGGCCACCTGGTTGGGCAGCGTCCCGTTGTAGGAGACGCCGGTCATGCCGACCGCGCCGGTGGTCCACCCGGCGGTGACCGGTGCGCCGTTCACGTCGTACGCCTTGGCCCGCCCGTTGAGCCAGTCGATGACGGCCTTGGTGCCGAGCGTCTCGGCCTGGTCGCCGCTGGTCGGGCAGCCGTCCGAGTCGCCGGTGCCGACACTCTGGCCGAGCACCACCGCGTACCCACGCGGCACGTAGTAGTCGTCCAGCGAACCGGGCAGGTTGGCCTTCGCCTGCGCCCGCTGGGCTTCCACCTCGAGCACCCGCCGCCCCGAGCGGTCGGTCACGCCGTTCTGCGGCAGGTCGTCGACCAGCACGCTCGGGTACGGCACGTCACCCCAGGTGCCCTTGCGGTACGGGCTGTGCTCGAAGATGACCGGCACCTTGAAGCCCTGGGTGGCGGTCTCCCGGGGGCGGGAAATGTCGATCGCCACCCGGTCGGCACGGCCGTCGTGGTCGGTGTCCACCGGGGTCTGGACGAACACCCGCTCCTCAATGGCGTCCGCGAGCGAGAACACCGGTTGGGTCATGCCGTCGGCCACCACGATGCCGGTGGGCGCGGAAGGCGTGGGCGGAGCGGCCGCCGCGGTCGGGGCTGTGCTCAGCACCAGGGCGCCGGACACGCCGACGCTGAGCAGTGCGAGATGGCGGGGTCGACGCATGCGCGTCTCCCTTCGGTCGGGCTGGCTGCCGGGTCTCGGCACGGACCAATCACGAAGATCCATTCGTCGCCATGCTAGGTGCGAGTGGGCGTCGCGTCGATCCCCTCGGGCCGCGCCCGCGCTCGTTACTGGCCCTCCCAGACCGCCTTCGCGCCTGAGTCGCCGGTACGGACCACGTAGTACACGGCGATGGCGGCGGCCACCACCGACAGCACCTGCAACACCAGCGTCAGCGCCTTACCGGAGCGCGCGCCCTCGGCGCCGCGCGGCGCGGCGAACCAGATTAGCGCCAGCGCCACGACCCCCAGCCCGATCGCGGCGTAGAGAGTGAGGTCACCGAAATCCTGGTGCGCCTCCAGCTTCGGGACGAACTCGGGAGTGACGCGGTTGGCGGAGCGCAGGCGCGCGAAGAACGCGTCGCCGGTGAGCTTCGCCAACAGGGCGGCGACCGGCGCGCCCACGGCGAGCAGGCCCAGCACCCAGCGTGTGTGCGGCCGGATCGGCGCGACGAGCGCATACGCGACCGTCAGGAGGGCCAGCAGCGGCACGAACACGACCGCGGCGTGCAGCACGAGAGGGTGGGCGGGGATACCCATGAACTCCTCGAACATCGGCGTCTCCTCCGAAAGGGGTGGACGTCGATCGTCCGGGAAGGACGTTATCGGTCGCGCGCGGACGTGTCAGCCCTCGGGCTCGCCTCAACTGCGCGAGCGCGGCAGGCAGTCCTTCTTGTACTTCAGGCCCGAGCCGCACCAGCACGGGTCGTTGCGCTCCGGTGGCCAGGGGACTCGCGAGCTGGGTCGCGCCGACACCTCGACCGCGTAGCCGGCCCGGATCGCCGCGTCGGTCGGGTCGCCGTCGCGTCGACCGGCGAACGCGTCCAGGCCGGCCACTGTCGCTCTGAACACGCCCAGCCCGGTCCGGCCGGCACTCGTCAGCCGTACCAGCTCCTTCTCCAGCCGGGCCCGGTGCGCGTCCCAGTCCGGCCCGTACACGTCGGTCAGCTCGGGGTGCTCGGCGAGCAGACTGTCGAACTCGGCCCGGGGCCAGAGGAGCAGATCAGAATCAGCGCCCTGACGCTCTGCGGCCCGGCGGACGAGCTGGTTCTCCAGGCGGTCGGCCAGATCGTCCTGCCGGTCGTGCGGCAGGTTGAGATTCCGGCGTACGCGGTGGCGCTGTTGCAGCAGGAAGAAGAGCACACCGGGGGCGTCCGGCGGGCCGACCTCCGGGTCGGCCGCCGCCCCGGCCCGCTCACCCAGCAGGGTGTCGACCGCCTCGCTCAGCCAGGTCTCGGCGATCGCCGAACGGCCGGCCGCGTCCAGCGCCGCGCTGACGTAGGCGGGCGCGTCGGGCTGCGTGAGCAGCAACGGCCGCAGCGCGGTCAGCTCCGCCATCGCCTCGTCGTCCCGACCGCCGGCCTGGAACATCGCCCGGGCCCGCAGCGCGCGCACGACGCCGGCCCGGGGATCGTCGGCGGACGGGTACGCCGCGAGCGCCTCATCCGCGTACCGCAGCGCGGCGTCGGGCCTGGCCCGGACCTGGGCGATCTCGGCGGCCAGGGTCAGCGCGTCCCCGGCGTCGTCCGGATCCTCCAGGCGGCCCTGCCGGGCCGCCTCGGCGACGTCGGCGGCGACACCGAGCGGGTCGGCCGCCCCGAGCGCCGAACGGCGGAGTTCGGCGAGGTCAGCCTTGGTGAGTACGTCTCTCGTCGGCACGACCTCACGGTACGTCGGCGTGCTTCCGCCCGGCCGAATTATGGCCATCTGCCGTCAACCAGACCTCGATAGCGTCCGGTCGCCAGTTTCTCGACCAGATCGCACAAAGGCGGAGTTATGGGCACGGTGGATCGCCGTACGTTCCTCAAGGCAATGGGTGTTCCCGCGATCGGTGCGGCGCTCCCGCTGGATCTCAGCAAGGCGCTCGCCATCCCGGCGAACAACCGGACGGGCTCGATCAACGACGTCGAGCACGTGATCATCCTGATGCAGGAGAACCGGTCCTTCGACCACTACTTCGGCACCATGCGCGGTGTACGCGGCTTCGGCGACCCGCATCCGGCGACACTGCCGTCCGGCAAGGACGTGTGGCACCAGCCCAACGGCACCGACGAGCTGCTGCCCTTCCGCCCCGAGGTGAAGGACCTCGGCCAAACCTTCCTGCCGGACCCGCCGCACGGCTGGAACGACGGGCACGCCGCCTGGAACGACGGCCGGTTCGACGGGTGGGTGCCCAACAAGGGCGTCACGGCGATGACGTACCACACCCGCCAGGACCTGCCCTACCACTACGCGCTCGCCGACGCCTTCACCGTCTGCGACAGCTACCACTGTTCGCTGATGGGCCCGACCGACCCGAACCGCTATCACATGTGGAGCGGCTGGGTCGGCAACGACGGCAAGGGCGGCGGCCCGGTCATCACCAACGCGGAGGCCGGCTACGACTGGTCGACGTACCCGGAGCGGCTGGAGCGCAACGGCATCTCCTGGAAGATCTACCAGGACGTCGGCACCGGCCTCAACGCCGCCGGCTCCTGGGGCTGGACGAACGACCCGTACATCGGCAACTACGGCGACAACTCGCTGCTCTACTTCCACCAGTACCAGAACGCGCAGCCCGGAACGCCCCTCGCGGACAAGGCCAAGACCGGCACGGAGATCCGCACCCAGGGCCGCGACCCCGAGGCGCTGCTCGCCGACTTCCGGGCCGACGTCGAGGCGGGACGCCTGCCGCAGGTCTCCTGGATCACCGCGCCCGAGGCGTACACCGAGCACCCGAACTGGGAACCGGCGTACGGCTCCTGGTACATCTCCCAGGTCATCGACATCCTCGCGTCGAACCCCGAGGTGTGGAGCAGGATGGCGCTCTTCATCACGTACGACGAGGAGGGTGGCTTCTTCGACCACGTGGTCCCGCCGACGCCTCCGCAGACGCGCGAGCACGGGCAGTCGACCGTGCCGACCACCAACGAGATCTTCCCCGGCGACGCCGACCACCCGGCGGGCCCGTACGGTCTCGGCATCCGCGTACCGATGATCATCGTGTCGCCGTGGACCCGCGGCGGCTACGTCAACTCCCAGGTCTTCGACCACACCTCGCTGATCAAGTTCCTGGAGACGCGGTTCGGGCACGGCCGGCCGGACCTGGTCGAGAAGAACATCACCCCGTGGCGTCGGGCCGTCGTCGGTGACCTGACCACGGCCTTCGACTTCCGGCACCCGAACCGGTCGCGGGAGGTCACGCTGCCGGACACGGACGACTTCAAGCCCGACGACCTCGTCCGGCACCCCGACGAGGTGCCGGTTCCCCCGGCCGAGGGGCGGTTGCCGAAGCAGGAGCGCGGCGTACGCCCGGCACGGGCGATCCCGTACACCCTGCACGCCGACGGCCGCGTCGCCGACGGCGCGTTCCGGATCGACTTCCGCAACACCGGCGGCGCCGGCGCGGTCTTCCAGGTCCGCCTGGCCGGCAGCACGGCGGTGCCGCGCAGCTACACCGTCGAGCCGGGCAAGCGCCTCACTGACACCTGGGCGATCGAGTCCTCCTACGACCTGTCGGTGCACGGGCCGAACGGCTTCTACCGCCGGTTCGCGGGCGGCCGGTCGCAGCTCGACGTCACCGCCTCGTACGACGAGCACGACCACAAGGTCGTCCTCACGCTGGGCAACCGGGGCGCGAAGCGGGTCGAGGTGACCGTCCGCGACGGGTACCACTCCCGTCCGGTGACGCTGGCGCTGCGGCCCGGCCAGGCGGAGCGGGCGACGTGGGAGCTCACCCGCACCCATGGCTGGTACGACCTGACTCTCACCGTCGCGGGTGACGCCGGCTTCGTGTACCGCTACGCCGGTCACGTCGAGAACGGCAAGGACAGCATCAGCGACCCGGCCCTCGGCGGGCTGGTCTGATCGACGCCGCGGCACCCGGACCGCTGCTGGTCCGGGTGCCGCGGCAGGACGGATCCTCCGTTGAGCGGTATGACTCACCGGAATACTTATGACTCTGAGTCATACCGCTTGTCGCCACGTCCGTCCCCCGCACCCGGCACGCCCCGTGACACCCCGTGCCCGGGGTGGCCGAGCCCTCGGGCGGCGTTCAGTCGTCGGCGCCGTGCCCGACGGAGGCGGCCGGGGCGCTGCCCCAGACGGCCTTGGCCCCGGAGTCACCTACCCGGTAGACCTGCACCAGGTTCGCTACCGCCACGACCACGGCCAGCACCGCGACCACCACCGCGAGCGCCCTCGGCGTTCGGCGGAAGTCGCTCGACCGGGTGTCGCGGCGGTGTAGCCAGACCAGCGCGACGGCGGCGACCAGCAGGGGCAGGGCGAACCAGATCAGTGTGTCACCGAGTTCGGCGTGCTCGCCCGGGTCGCCGACCCGGTGCTCCAGGCTCTCCCCGCTGGAGGTGGCGAGCGGGATCGCGGCCGTCGCCAGCGCGGTGATCAGGACGACGAGCCCGCCGTAGCGGCCCCGCCACGACGGTCGGACGGCCAGCGCGGCGACACCGAGCGCGGCCAGCGGCAGGAGAACCACCACCGCGTGCACGACGAGTGGGTGCAGCGGCAGTCCGTTGACGGTGTCGGGCACGGGGTCTCCTCGGCGCTCGGGATGTCACTGCCCGTCACCATATTGCCGAATTCTTGCGAAATTCTTGCGCCCTCGAATCCGAACCAGCAGCGGCGTCGGTGGGTCCCTCAGGATGCCGGCAGCAGCAGCGTGAAGGTGGCACCCGCACCCGGAGCGCCGGCCACCGTGATCGAACCCCGGTGCGCGTGCGCGACCTGCTGCACGAGCGCCAGGCCCAGCCCGAACCGGCGACCCGCCCCGGCCGTGCCGTGCGCGAAGCGCTCGAAGAGCCGGTCCGCCTCGGCCGGGTCGAGGCCCACACCGTCGTCGCTGACCTCGACGGCCACCTGATCGGCGTGCCGTCGCACGGTCACGGCGACGTTCCCGCCAGCGGCGACGTGCCCGATCGCGTTGTCCACCAGGGCGGTCGTCGCTCGGCGCAGCGCCGTGCGCGCTCCGTGGACCAAGGCCTCGCCGGAGGTCTCCACGCGCAGCTCGACCGTCCGCTCCCGGGCGTACTCCTGCATGCTCGCGACCACCTCGCGGGCCACCTCGCTCAGATCGACGACCGCGGCCGGTGGCGGCTGATGCTCGGCAGCGGCGGACACCAGCAGGTCCTCGACCACGTCGCCGAGCGCCCGGGTGTCCGCCACGAGCTGGTCGAGCTGGTCGGTGAGTCGCGCCGCCGGCTGCGTCTGGGATCGTCGGGCCAGCATCTGTGCACGGGTGTGCAACACGGTGAGCGGGGCGCGCAACTCGTGCGAGGCGTCGGCGACGAAACGGCGTTGCAGAGTCAGCGCGGTGGCCAGGGGCGCGACCGCCCGCCGGGCGAGTAGCGTCGCGGCCACCAGCGCCCCCGTCAGGCCGGCCAGTTCGGCAACCAGCAGCGCGACGCCGAGCTGCCCCTGGCGTTGACGCAGCGGCGCGAGGTCGGCGGCGACGGCCCAGCGGCTGCCGTCCGCTCGGTCGGCGACCAACACCCGTACCGGATGGTCGTCTCCCGCATCCGTGTCGAATCGCCCCGGCTGCCGTCCCAGCGCGTCGCCGAGGACCCGGACCAGCTCCGGCGAGGCGCTTTCAGTCACCTCGACGGCGCCGGATCCGGCCGCCCTGTGGGCCAGGAATTCGCCGGGCGGCGGGTCGTCGGTGTCCTCGGCCATCGCGAGCACCTGAGCCAGCTCGGTGTTCAGCGCCCGCGATTCCTGCCGGCTGGTGAGGACGAACATCAGCGCGCCGACCAGCAGCAGCACCACGCCGATCGCCCCGGCGGTCTGCGCCACACTCCGCCGTCGGGCCTGGACCAGTCGGGCCTCGTCCACGCCGTCAGACCGCGCCGATCCGATAGCCGAGACCGTGCACCGTACGGATCGCCCCCCGGCCCAGTTTGCGACGCAGGTGATGCACGCAGGCGTCGACGCTGCCCGGTGCGTCGGCGTGGTCGAACGCGCTACTCAGCAGCTCGGCACGCGTGAAGACCTTCGTCGGCCGGCCGGCGAGGGCGCGCAGCACGGCGAACTCGCGGGCGGAGAGCGGAATCTCCTCGTCGTCGTCGAGCACTCGCCGGTTTCCGACGTCCAGCCACCGCCGCCGCCCCAGCGGCAGCCGGCCCGCCGCGTCCTGGTGTCGACGGCGCAGTGCCCGCAGTCTGGCCAGCAGTTCAGGGACCTCGAAGGGCTTGACGAGGTAGTCCTCGGCGCCCGCGTCGAGCCCTTCCACCCGGTCATCCAGGGCGCCCCGGGCGGTGAGCAGCAACACCGGGCACGCCACACCCCGCGCCCGCAACCGGGTGACCAACCCCAGCCCGTCCAACACGGGCAGCCCTCGGTCGACCACCAGCACGTCGTAGTCGCGGGCCAGGGCGCGGTGCAGGCCGCTCTGCCCGTCGCCGGCCACCTCGACCTCGTACCCCTCCTCGGTGAGCAGGTCGGTGAGCAGCGCGCTCAGCGCGCCGTCGTCCTCGACCAGCAGCAGGCGCGGGCGGGCAATCTCCACCCGGCCAGTATTCCCCCTGACCACGACCCCGCCCGGGATGCTCAGAACTCCTCGTACACCGCCGGGTCCTGGTCCGCGAGCCGCCCGTCCGGGCGGCCCAGCGCGGTGATGGCCTCGACCTGCGCGTCGGTGAGCTTGATGTCGAAGACGTCCAGGTTCTCGATCTGCCGCTGCGGCGACGCGGCCTTGGGCAGCGGGATCACCTGGCGGGCCACGTGCCAGGCGAGGATGGTCTGCGCCGGGCTGACGCCGTGGGCGTTCGCGATCTCGGTGATGACAGGATGCTGTCGCAGGTCGTTGCCGTGCCCGAGCGGGCTCCAACCCTGCACGAGGATCCCGTGCTCCCGGTGGTAGGCGATCGCCTCCTGCTGCGGGAAGTACGGATGCACCTCGATCTGGTTGACCACCGGGGCGACCCCGGTCTCGGCCACCAGCCGGTCGATGTGCTCCGGCAGGAAGTTGGAGAGACCGATGTGTTTCACCAGCCCGCGCTCCCGTGCCTCGATCAGCGCGCGCCAGGCCTGCACGTACAGGTCGACCTTCGGGTTCGGCCAGTGGATCAGGTACAGGTCGATCCGGTCGAGGCCCGTGCGGAACACACTCTCCTCGATCGTGGTCAGCGCCTCGTCGAAGCGGTGGTGCCGCCCCGGCAGCTTCGAGGTGACGACCAGCTCGTCGCGTACGTCGCCCGCCGCACGAGCGGCCCGACCCACCGCGCCTTCGTTCTCGTAGTTGACCGCGGAGTCGATCAACCGGTAACCCGCCCGGATCGCTCGCCCGATCGCGTCGACACCCGCCGAGCCGTTCAGCTGGTACGTGCCGAGCCCGATCGCGGGCAGCGCGGTGCCGTCGGCGGCCGTCAGGTGCGGAATCGTCATGCTGGGGACCCTACCGGTGCGTCTCGGATGGCGAGTGCGGCCTGGATGAGCGCGGCGTGGGTCAGCGTCTGGGGGTAGTTGCCGAGGTGGGCACCCGTCGCGGGGTTCACCTCCTCGGGGTAGAGGCCCAGTGGGCTGGCGTACTCAACCACGGCCTGGAACAGTTCGACCGCCGCGCGGCGACGCCCGGTGCGGGCAAGCGCCTGAACGAGCCAGAACGAGCAGGGCAGGAACGCGCCCTCGGTGCCGGGGAGGCCGTCACGTCCGGGCGGGTAGCGGTAGAGCAGTGGACCGCCGGCGGAGAGCCGGCCCTGGATGGCGTCGATGGTGCCCCGTACCCGAGGTGACTCGGTCCGATCCATACCGAGCAGCGGCAGCACGAGCAGAGCCGCGTCGAGGTCCTGGGATCCGTAGCTGCGGACGTAGCTGGCCGCCGTCGGGTCGAAGCCGCGCGTCCGGACCTCGGCGGCGATGGCATCTCGGGCTGTCTGCCAGCGTCGACGTTGGCGGTCGGGCAGGGGGTGCGTGTCGGCGATGGCCAGGGCGCGGTCCAGGGCGAGCCAGCCCATGAGCTTGGAATGGACGTGTTGCGCGGGCTCGCGTACCTCCCAGATGCCGGCGTCCGGCTCCTGCCAACAACCGGCGACCACGTCGGCGAAACCGCGCACCGCCCGCCACGTCTCGGGGAAGAGGCGGTGTCCGGCCCGAGCGAACGCCCAGGCAGCGTCGATCACCCAGCCGTAGCCGTCGAGCTGGTGTTGGCCGGCGGCGCCGTTGCCGATCCGCACCGGACGGCTGTCGAGGTAACCGGGCCAACCGGCCAGTTCCCTTTCCGCTGGCACGTGTCGGCCATGCAGAGTGAGCAGCGCCGGCAGGCGCGGTCGTTGCAACCGACTGGCGTGCAACAGCCACGCGAGGAAACCGCGGGCCTCGTCGGTCTTGCCGACGCTGAGGAAGGCGCTGACGCCGATGCTGGCGTCACGGGGCCAGACGTAGCGGTAGTCCCAGTTTCGTACCCCACCGGGATCCTCGGGCAGTGACGTGGTGGGCGCGGCCACCGGCGCTCCCGAGGGCGAGTAGGTCAACAGCCGCAAGGTGAGCAGGCTTCGTGCGACGTGTTCCCGGAAAGGCAGCCGCTCGTCGATCTCCGCGGTCCAGGCCCGCCACCGGGCCTCGTCCTCGATGAGCAGGTCCCAGGCGGCCGTCGGCTCGACGTGGATCACCGGTTCGCGGTGCGCCACGGCCAGCACGAGGGTGACCGGCCGGCCTGGCCGGACCGTGATCGAGGTGGGCCGACCGGGTTCGATTCTGAACCTGGGCGTGCTGTCCAGCGCGACCGCGAGCGGCCCCCACTCACACACGAGGGCCTGGCGTCGGTGGTGGACTCGGGGCCGGCGGCGCTGTGCGCCAAGGCGGGGAGCGAACTCCACCACCGCGTCGAGGGCTGCCTGCTCGGCCGACAGCCGTCGCACGATCAGTGTCGTGGGCAGCAGGCGACCGCTGACCTCGGCCACCATCGCCTCCGTGAGGCGGAGCCGGCCGCTGCCCACCGCCCAGGTGGTCTCCAGGGTGGCGGTGTGCTGCCGGTAACGCCGCTCGACGACCGTGGCCTGGCCGGCCGGGCCGACCCGGAACGTTCCGGCGTCCGGGCCTCCGACCAGTCTGCCGAACAGGGGATCGCCGTCGAAGCGTGGTACGCAGAGCCAGTCCATGCCGCCGTCACTCGCGACCAGGGCGGCGGTACGGGTGTCGCCCAGCAGGCCGTAGTCGCTGATCGGTGCCGAAGGCTGAGGACGCATCGGGTCGGGCCCATCAGTCATGGAGATCGCCCCGTGCCGAGCCGCGTTGGCAGGCGTCAGGCGCGGACGACAGCCCCGCGCGGGTCACCGGGCTTGCAGGAGCAGCCCGAGGAAAGCCCCGTAGACGACGTGGACGACAGCCGTGACCAGGGGAGTCTGGATGCCGTAGTTGACGGCGAACAGACCGGGCGGCTCCAACACCGCCGTGCTGGCCGGCCCCGCTCGCTGCGAGGCCATGCGCGGGTGGACCCCAGGAAGCAGCGGCAGAAGCACCGTCAGCGCGATCCCGACGTGCACAATCCCGAACAGCGCCCCAATCCACCAGGTGGCGCGGTGCAGCAGCGCGAACGCGGCCGCGTAACCGAGCGCGAAACCCTGACCGGCGCAAAGATGGAGGAAGAACCCGACGACACGCGCCCGATCGGGATCCTCGGTGACGAAGGCCCCGAGCACCAGGGGAAGGTCGAGCCGAGTGAGGCCGGCCAGTTGAGCTGTGATCATCGCCGCGGTGAGCGCCGCGGTGGCGACCAAGCCGAACAACGCCCATCCGGCCCAGTCCATCTCAGCAGTCGTCGACGTCGCGGGCGTTCTCGGTCATCGGTCCACCCTCCGGCTGAGCAGCGTGAATCCCACGGCCCCGACCGGACACCCGCCCACCGGGTGCCCGGTTTCTCACCATAAGCCACCGGAGGTGTCGCGCTGACCTGCTCGCCCAGACGTCCGTTGACGAGTTGGCAGCGAGACGGGGCAGTCGGTCAGTGCCTTGCCCCAACCGGGGTGGCCTCTGGTTCGTCCAAGATACTGAGGACAACACCGAGGGGACCCTGTTGTGGCCGGTTGGGAGCGGGTGCTGACGGATCTCGTCAGCACCAGAGGTGCGGCGCTGAAGCGCTACGCCTTCCTGCTGTGCGGCAACGACAGCGACGCCGAGGACCTGGTGCAAGATGCGCTGGTGCGGGTGTTCACCCGGCAACGACGCGACGAGATCGGCAACCCCGAGCAGTACGTTCGCAAGGCTGTACTCAACCTCTATCTCGACCGGGTCCGCCGGCGCGGTGTGTGGCGGCGGGTGCTGCCGTTCGCGCTGACGGCAGATCGGATCGACGACGCCTCAGACGCCGTCGACGCTCGCCACGACCTGCGCGCGGCGCTCTTGGCGCTCACCCCACAACAACGAGCGTGTGTCGTCCTCTACTACCACGTCGATCTACCGATTCCAGAGATCGCCGCGCAACTCGGCTGCGGCGCCGGCACGGTGAAACGCCACCTGTACGACGGGAGACATCGCCTGGCCGGCCTGCTGCACGACGACACCAGGGAGGACGACCGTGCCGTCCGATGATCGTCTTTGGCGGGACAGCCTGGCAGGCCTGGCAGACCGGGCCGCTCCGCCGTCGTTCGCCGCCGATCGCCTGCGCGCACGTGTCCGGCGACGCCGTGGTCTGCTGGCGGCGGGAGCCGGTGCGGCGTCGATCATGGTGGTCTCGCTGGTCGCGGTCGCCGCCGCCGGGATCGTCGGCGGCGGTGATGCAACCACCGGCACGGGCGCCACGCCGGGGCCGGTGACTTCCACCAGGCCTACCGCCACCGGGGAAGAGCATGCGGTGTACGTCTGCGGCGACCGCTACGACCACCCCGGTTCAACTCCGGGAGGCATCCTCAGGGCCGAAGTGTCCTCGCTAACCAAGGTGAATGGCGACTCCGGTCCCGCGATAACGGTGACATTCGCCGCCGCGCGGGCAGTCCATGTGGCCTCCAGTCCGCCATCGCTCCTTCAGGTGCTCTACCTGAAGGACGGCGTGATTGTCGGCGGAGGGCCGATGGTGAACCTGCCGGGGGACACCCGTGGCCAGGGCGTCGACGCGATCCGAGACGGGTTCGATCTCGCTCCCGGCACGCCTCACGAACAGCAGCTCGGTCCGCGAGAAACGTTGTGCCCGTCAGTGACCTGGTCTGAGATCTGGGCCACGCCGGACCGCTACGAGGTCGCGGTGGTGCTCGGCCCGGTCGAAGACCGCGGGAAGGAGCTGATTCTCGATGTTCCGCTCCCGCCCTCGGCCGCCGCGCTGGTGCTGAGAGCGGCACTGCCGGGCTGAAACACGATGCTCAGCTGGAGCGCCACCTCATCACGCATAGCAGTCCAGAGGCGAGTGGCCGAACAGACCGAGTGTGGGCGGGCGGGGCCGCAGCGCCACGGCGACGGGCAACTATTGGTTCGTGGTGCTGGCGGTCGGCTGGAGGTGCGTGAGCAGGGTGCTCACCTCGGTGTGCAGGCGTCGCAGCTCCGCCGCCGTCGGGGCCAGCTCATAGCAGTGATGGTGCGTGGCGGTGGAGAGCGTCGCCCAGGCGAACGCCACCCGGCGGGCGGTTTCAGTGCCCGGCCCGAGTCGGCCACGCAGCATCAACTGCTTCGCGCGGCCCTGCGGGCATACCGCCACGGCCGGCTTGACCCGCTGCCAGTAGCCGTCGACGCCGCCCTCCAGGGCGAGCCGGATCAGGCAGGCGCAGGCCCGCGGCCACCAACCGGCGCTGACCGCCGCGGCACCGAGCAGACCGGACCCGCGCAACAACTGGTCGGCCGCCGCCAGGCAGCGCTGCGGCGTCGGCGCGGTCACGACAGCGCCGCCGCGAGGAGGCGGGCGTCCGCGACCAGGCCGGGCAGATCCCCCAGGTTCGCACCGTGCACGCCCTCCCGGCACGCCTGGTACGCGTTCACCGCACGTCTTCCGTGCCGGCGGCCGAGCCAGCCGAGCACCTCGCCGCCCTTCTCGGCATCGTCGAACGCCGCCATCGCGACGATGGTGGCCAGCCGACGCGACGCGTCCACGATGGCCGCCTCGATGTCGGCGTGCGGAACACCCCGCACCACCCGGGTCCGCCAGACCGTCCGGTGGCAGGCAGCCTCCACCGCCGAGCGGCACAGCTCCGCGACCACCGGCCCGCGCACCTCGGCGGGGATCTCCTCGTTCCGCGACAACGCGTACGCGTCGTCCAGGTAGCGGGTCACCGGGTCGGAGCCGGGCCGCAGCGTCACCACCGACTTCTCCGCCCGGGTCACCTCGATGATGCGCGCCTTGCCGATGTCGAGCCGGCGCACCGCGTCCGGCAAGCGCGTGTCGTGGGTGAAGACCACCACCTGTCGCTGCTCGGCCAGCGCGGCCAGCACCCGGGCGAGCCCGTCCACCTTCGACGGGTCCATGCTCTGCACCGGGTCGTCGACCACGATGAACCGGAACGGGCTCTCCGGGGCGCAGCTACGCGGCAGGAAGGTCGCCAACCCGAGCGCCTGCATCTCACCCTGGCTCATCACCCCGAGGGCCGTGCCGTTGTCGGCGCCGTCCACGTTGACCGGGAAAACCACGCGCCGCCGGGTGTTCGCGCCTTCCAGCGTCATCGCACCCAACTCGACGTTGCTCTCCTGCCGCAGCTGCGCCCAGATCTGCTGGGAGTGCTCCGCGAACGGCGCGACCCGCTCGTTGCGGATCTGCGTACCGGCGTCCTTCAGCCAGGCGCGCGCGGCCTTCAACCGGGTCAGGGTCGCCTCCCGCGCCGGCAGCCCGCCGGCGGCGGCCACCCACTCGCGCACGTCGGCCGCCGCGGCCCGCCAACCGGTGTCGCGCTGCCGCAGGAACCCCTCGGCGTACGCGCGGGCCGCGTCCGCCGCGGTCACCACCGCCGGGTACCGCGCGGCCAGGTGGTCGGCCAGTTCGGCCGGCTCCCCAGGTACGCGCCGCAGCGCGGCCACGGCGTCACGCAGTGCCCCGACCGTCGGCTCCGACCCGGGGCCCTCGGGCACCACGAGGTCGTCGATCAGGTGGTGCGCCTGCCGCAGCAGAGCCGTCAGCCGGGTCGTCGCCGTCTGGGCGGCGACGCTGCGCTGCCGCAGCTCGGTGAGCGACTGCGCGGCGGCGGCACGCCACCCGCCGTCCAGGGTGCCGGTGGCGCACACCGGGCACGACCCGTCGCCCTCGTCGTCGTGGTGTTCGAGGGCGAGGCGGAGCAGCTCGGCGCTACGCAGCGCGGCCCGGGACCGGCCACCGTCGTAGCGCAGCGCCTCCGCCGCCGCCTCCCGCAGCTGGCCGGCAAGCCGGGTCACCTCGTCGACCGGCGGCGGGGCGAGGGCGGCGAGTTCCCGGCAGAGCAGCACTTCCCGGTCGGCGGTCGCCTCGTCCGGCTCGTCGAGGATCGCCGTCACCGCGCCGAGGTCGACCGCGCCCCGGCCACGCAGCAGCGCGGCGGTCCGCCGAGCCCGATCGTCGGCGATCCCCGCAAGCGCGTCAGCCAGGGCGGTGCGCTGCGCGCGTACCTCCTTGATGGTCGTGTCGTGCGGCCGGGCGGCGCGCAGCAGACGCTGGTCGGCGTCGGTGAGCGCGTCCAGGCCCAGGATCGCGAAGAGCGCGTCGAAGAGCTGGCTCTGCGTGCCGGCGGCGAGCTTGCCCAGCTCGGCGGCGGTGAGGAACGGCCGGTACAGCTCCAGCGGGCGGGCCAGACCCAGCTCGGAGAGGCCGATGTGCCGACCCTGGGCGCTGGTGACGGTCACCTCGGCGTCGGCCAGCTCGGCCCCGACCGGCCACGCACGGTTCACCCGCGTCGGCGTGGCCACCCCGTCGACCCGCAGCTCGACGTCGACCCAGCACGGGTCCGGGCTGTGCAGGTTGCGCCATCCCGTACGCCAGACGCTCGTCTTGTCGGCCCACCTGGCGCTGTCACCGGTCAGGGCGAGCTCGACGGCCTCGGCGAAGCTGGACTTGCCGGAGCCGTTGCGGCCCACGACCAGGGTGAGGCCCGGACCGGGGTCGATCTGGAGGGTCCGCTCCGGGCCGACGCCGCGGAACCCGGCGACGGTCACCGACTTCAGCCAGATCCGTTCGGTTGGGCCGTCGCCGGTGGGGGAGCGGGGGTCGAGCCGGGTGGGCGTGCCGGCGAGGGCTGCGGTCAGGTCGTCCTCGCTGGTGAGGGCGGCGAGGACCAGCTCGGCGGTCTCGGTCGGTACGTCAGCGGCGGCGAGCCGGTCGAAGATCAGCTCGATCAGGGGCGTGGTGGGCGGGGGAGGCTGGGTCATGGTCGTCTCCAGGCGTGTGGTGTCCGCGGACCGACGGGTCGTCGGTCCGCCCGGGTGAGCGGTGGATGTGCGTTACCGTGGTCGCGCGGTCAGAGCGTGACGTTCGCGTGCCAGTCGCGCAGGAACGCGTCGACCAGGGCGTGCGCCCGAGGACGCAGGTCGAAGGACTCCTCCTGCCGCCGGCGGGCCATGTGCGACAGGCCGTCGGCGGCCTCGTTGAGGGCGTGGCCGCTGTGTCCCTTGACGTGCGCGAACGTCAGATCGGGGCGGCGGGCCACCTGCTCGGCGAGCCGGACCAGGGTGGGCTGGTCCGACCAGCGGCGCTCCCGGAGGCTGTAGCCGGCCGGCATCGCGCCGGTCTCGCCGGCCTGCCAGCGGCGCAGATAGCGCAGGGCGGCGAGGCTGTCCAGCAGTACGGTCATGCCCGCTGGCACCCCGTCATACCCGGTGAGCAGGTAGTCGACCGCGCGTAGCTCGTTGATCAGCACCCGGGAGACGCCGGTCGGGTCGAGCCGACCGGTGCCCCGGCCGAGCAGGCCGTAATGGCCGTCGCTGACGACGTACCCGATGCCGCCGACGCGGCCCTTCCAGCTGGCGTCGGTCGCGGCGACCAGCGGCGCGGACGTCGCCGCCCAGCGGACCACCCGGCCGCGGCCGCGCTGCTGGTCGTCGCCGGACCGGCGGTGGATGCCGTGGTCGGCGGCCAGCCGCTCGGCGGTGTCGAGCAGCTCACCGGTGGAGGTCAGCTCGTCGTAGTGGGCGGCGGTGAGGGCCAGGCGGAGGGCGTCGCCGATGCGCTGGCAGTCGTCGCAGCGGGTAGGGCGGGTGAAGGCGCGCAGGGTGAGTGCACGGTCGTGCAGGGGAGGGGGGAGCAGGGCCAGGGTGCGGAGGAACTCATCGGGACGCACGACGCCTCCTGACGTCTCGGGAGAGGATGGTCGAGGCGCCGGCTGTGGCCGTCTTCCGCCTCGACGCTATGGAGCTGATGTCGTCAACGGATCAGGCGGGCGTGATGGTCCAGTTGCCGTCCGCCGTCACCTGAACGAGGGCGGGCGCCTGCAGGGGACGCACGCCGGAGTAGCCGCCGATCTCGTTGACGAGCAGGCCACCTTCGCCGGTCTCCATCGAGTAGGCGTGTACGACGAAGTTCGAGCTGCCCCTGGAGTGCGTGATCTTCGCGGCGGCGGCATCGCCGCCGAGTACCAGCACGTCGTCACCCTTGCCCGCAGCCTTTCCGGTGAGCGCCTTCGTGGCCATCTGCTCCACGCTGCCGATCGTCAACGTCCACGACCCGGACGCCTCCACCTCGAACTGGGTGGTCAGTGAACCGTCTTCAAGGTTGATCCACCGCTTACCGCTGTAGGAGCCGATCTCGTTCACCAGCAGGCCGTCCCCGTCGCTCTTCAGGGTGGTGTTGCTGGAGCACTTGCAGGTGAACTTGATGACCGACAGATCGGTCAGTTCCTTGATCCGTACGACGTCGTCGCCTCGTCCCTTGAGCACCTTCGGCTTGGGGGTCGGCGGGGCCGTGGTCGGCTCGGCGGCGGTGGTCGTGGGCGCGGTCGTGGTGGGCGCAGCCGTCGTGGCGGTGGCCGTCGGCGCAGCAGTGGTCGGCGTGGCACTGCTCGGAGCGGTAGACGTGGAGCTGCTCGCACTGGCAGCCGGCTCGGCGTCGTCGCCGGCGACCGCGCCGACGACGGCGCCCCCGCAGCAGAGGGCGATGACGAGGGCCAAGCCGCCGGCGGCCCAGGCCTTGGCGGCAGATCGCTTGGTCGGGACGGCGACACCGGCCGGAACGCCAGCGAGCCGGACCGTCGGGCCCTCAGGCGGTACGGCGGCACCGGCCGGCGGCGCATCGCCAGCCGCCGCGTTGCGCGGCTCTTCAGACGCCTCGGGCAGGCGGGTCGGCTCGTCGGGCGAGGTCGGGGTGGTCGGATTGGTCACGACGGTTCCTCCAGTGAACTGACGATGGCGGGGGACAGCGGGGCGGGCGGGACGCCCGCCCCGCTGTTGCAAGGGGATGGCGCTCGTCAGCCGAGGGCGACGTCGACGCCGCCGGAGAACATCGAGTCGTGCAGCTCGAGCTTGGCGAGCTTGACGTTCTTCGGGATGTCGAAGACCACGACGCCGTTGACCTGGTTGCCGGGGTTGATGTCGTTGAGGAACGTCTCGGCGTTCTTGTTGGCGTAGATCGCCGCGCCGGTGTCGGCGGAGTACTCGGTGCCGTCGGCCGCGTACGCCTTCTGGCTGCTGCCGTCGAACATCTGCGCTTCCTTACCGATGTTCTTCACGTTGACCGTGACCAGGCAGAACTGGCCCTGCGCCTTCGCGCCGATCACGTCAGTGCCGATCTTGGCGACGCCGCACTTGGACGACTTCACCGTGAACTCGAACTTCCCGTCCCGGGCCGGCTGACCGATCTTCGCCGTCTTCGCCGGGGCGTCCTCGCCCTTGCCGCCGTCGCCGGAGCTCTTGGACGTGTCGGTGGCGCCGGAGCCGCAGCCCAGGGCGACGAGGCCGGTGGCGATCAGGGCGAGAGTGGTGGTCTTGCGCATCGTTGTCCTCCTGATGTGAACGTTGCGGCGTCAATAAGAGCATCGTCCGAGAACGGTGTCAACAGACAATCTCGTGCTTGACAGATGTGCGAGACTTTCGACGTGCAGGAGAACCCGACCATCACGGCAGCGGAGATCGCCCGGCTCGCCGGTGTCGGTCGCGCTGCGGTCAGCAACTGGCGTAAACGGCACCCCGACTTCCCCGCCCCGGTCGGCGGGACGACGGCGAGCCCCGAGTTCGACCTGCTCCAGGTCGAGCAGTGGTTACGCGCCCAGGGCAAGCTCCCCGAGCTGGCCACCGCCGACCGGCTCTGGCGACACCTCGCCGCGGCCAGCGACACCCCGGCCGCCGGCCTCGCCGCCGTCGGCGCCCTCCTCCTGGCCCGCCAGCGCGGCTCCCGAACCGGTCACCCCGACGCGCAACTCGCGCCGCTGCTGCCCGACGTCGACGCCCTCGCCGACGAACTGGGCCCGCAGGGCGCGTTCGACGAGCTGTGGCAGCGGTTCTCCGCACCCGGGCCCGGCCGCCCCTTCGCCACCCCCGACGACCTCGCCGACCTGATGATCGGGCTCGCCAGCGTCGGCGGCGGCTCAGTGCTCGACCCGGCCGCCGGCTCCGGCGCCATCCTGCGAGCCGCCGTCCGCGCCGGCAGCACCTCGGTCTACGGGCAGGAACTCGACGACGACCTCGCCCGACTTGCCGGCCTGTGGCTGGCCCTGCACGACGTACCCGGTGAAGTCAGCACCGGTGACTCGCTGCGCGCCGACGCCTTCGCCGGCCGCGCCGTCGACGCCGTCGTCTGCCACCCACCGTTCGGCGCCACCAACTGGGGCGACGAGGAACTCGGCCACGACCCCCGCTGGATCGTCGGCACCACACCCCGCACCGAACCCGAGCTGGCCTGGGTGCAGCACGCGCTGGCCCATCTGCGGGTCGGCGGGCACGCCGTGCTGCTGATGCCACCCACGGTCGCCAGCCGCCGCGCCGGCAAACGGATTCGCGGTGAACTGCTGCGCCGCGGTCACCTGCGCGCCGTCATCGCGCTTCCGCCGGGCGTGGCAGCGCCGCACGGCGTACCCCTGCACCTGTGGGTGCTGCGACGCGCCGCGACGGACGCGCCGCCACCAGCGCGGGCGCTGCTTATCGACGCCGCCGGCGGCGACCTGGCCGACACGGCGCCGCGCGTGCTGGCCGCGTGGCGGGCCTTCGCCGCCGCCCCGGACGGCGACGTCGAGGAGGCCGGGTTCGCCCGCGCGGTCCCGGTCATCGAGCTACTCGACGAGGAGGTCGACCTCACCCCCGCGCGCCGGCAACCGGCCGTCGTGGGCGAGGCTTCAGGCGAGCATCTGGTACGCACCAGAGAACGACTGGCCGCCATCGTCGGCGAGTTGCCGGCGCTGCTGCCGCAGGTCACACCAGCGCCCGACGGTCCGGTGTCCGGCACTCTGTCGGTCGCCGAGCTGGCCCGCACCGGTGCCCTACAGGTGATTGGCCCCATCCGTGCCGCACCCGGCCGGGGAGAGGCTGACTCCACAGCTCACGGCCAGGCCTCGCTCGTCCTCACCGGCAGCGATGTCCTCGCGGGTGCCGACGCGTCCGGGCTCGACGACGGCACACTGCTGGAACGCGTGCCGCTGATGGTGGGGGACGTGGTCGTTCCGGCAGCGGCGCGGCAACTGATCTCGCGGGTGATCACATCCGACGGGATGCTCCTTGGTGCTCACCTTTACCTGTTGCGACCCAACCCTGCTGCGCTGGATCCATGGTTCATGGCCGGGCAGCTGCGTAACTCGGCCAACGACAAGCAAACGACGAGCCTGTCTGGTTCACGGGTCGACGTCCGCCGGGCACAAATCCGGCGGCTGCCGCTGGACGAGCAACTGGCGTACGGGAAGGCGTTCCAGCGGCTCCTCGCGTTCGAATCCGCTTTCGCGGAGGTGAGTGCACTTAGTGCCGACCTGGTGCGACTCACCGCGGACGGCCTGGCCGCCGGCACCCTTCGCCCCGAAGGTGGCGCGAAATGACCGCAGACCCGAACGACTCCGCGGGGGAGCAGCCCTGCGATTACCGGACGTTGCTCCCCGACGACGCATCGGACCACGACAAAGGTGTGGTCGAAGGCGGCCTCACCGCCGAAGAGCAGGATTGGCTCAGACAGCAGCGCCGTGAGTGGGAACTCAGGTCTGGTGGTGAGCGCCGCAGCGCGGAAGACCTGGTCAGCGGTCACTCGATTGACGTTGTGCCGGCGCGGTGGGTGAATTTCGATCGATGTCCGCCCTTCGATGCCGATGCCTCGTCTCGTCTGTCGCTGAGCCGTGGGGCGGTAACGGACGTGGCGCGACAGTGCCGTGAGCGCGAGCTGTGGCTGCCGCTCCTTGTCACGTCCTTTGCCTGGGGTTGGGGAAGCCGTGGTTTTGGGCCGGCCCGGCTGCGCTGGGTTCTGAATGGCAAGGCAGGCTTGCCGGGACTGCCGACGAGTGAGATTGAGAAGCGGCTCGCCGCCGCAGTCGACGCCCTCGACCGGCGAGGCGCCGGTGCTGCCTACCAGCTGCTGTTCGGCACGGGCCGGATCTCTGCGTTCGGGCCGGCCTTCTTCACGAAGTTTCTCTACTTCGCCGGCAGGACGGACAAGGCTCGGTGCCCAGCTCTGATCCTGGATGCGCGGCTGGCGCGGCAGATGCGGGGTTTCTGGCAGGGCCGGGCCTACGAGCCGTACGCGTTGAACGGCCGCTCCGCCCGCTGGCTCTGGCAGGGACCGCGCTGGTCGCCTCGCCGCTATCAGATCTACCTGGCCTTCATGTCTCGCGCGGCGGCGCAGCTGTCGGTGTCGGGTGAGCGGTGGACGTCGGAGTTGGTGGAGCTACTGCTTTTCAGGAGAAATCTAGGCGACCGACCTGGCGATGTCGTTACCTGACTAGCTAGGCAGTCCCGTCGACGGGACGTTGAGGGAATGATCGTTTGGCCGCCCTCGCTGTCCTGTGAAGTGAACAAACAAGCCTTTTGGCTGAGTGTTACCCCATGAGTACCGGGCGTACGGTGCGGGTCGGATCGAGTGGGGGCGAACCAACAATGGGGGGACTATGCCGAGCGTGACGACGGCGAAGCCGGAAATCGGCAACCTGGTCGCGGTACGCGGCCAGCGGTGGGTGGTCAGCGACGTGCAGCAGGGCGAGCACAGCAGCCTGGTCAGCCTGCAGAGTGTCGAGGACGGCCGCTACGGCCACACACTCGATGTCATCTGGGAGGTCGAACCGGGACGCCAGGTGCTGCCCAGCGGCTCGCTGCCCGACGTCACCGAGGGCAAGTTCGACTCGCCGCAGCGGTTAGCCGCCTTCCTCGACGCCGTCCGCTGGTCGGCGGTCACCTCCGCCGACGTGAAGACGTTGCAGTCGCCGTTCCGCTCCGGTGTCGCGATCGAGGACTACCAGCTGGAGCCGGTGGCCCGTGCGGTCGACGCGCCCCGGGTCAACCTGCTGCTCGCCGACGACGTCGGCCTGGGTAAGACCATCGAGGCTGGCCTGGTCGCCCAGGAACTGCTGCTGCGCCAGCGGGCCCGGCGCATCATGGTCGTCTGCCCGGCCGGTCTGACCCTCAAGTGGCGCGACGAAATGGCGGAGAAATTCGGTCTCGACTTCGCCATCATCGACGCCGAGCGTTGCGCCACGGTCCGTCGAACCCATGGCTCGGCGGCGAACCCGTTCGAGGTCTACCCGCTGAGCATCATCAGCCTGCCGTGGCTGCGGGGGCAGAAGGCGCAACGCCTGCTCGACGAGGTGCTGCCCGCCGACGGTCCCACCTACCCGCGTACGTTCGACCTGCTGATCCTCGACGAGGCGCACCACGTCGCCCCGGCCGCCCCCAAGCAGGTCTACGCGGTCGACTCGCAGCAGACCAAGCTGATCCGTCGGCTCGCACCGCACTTCACACACCGGCTGTTCCTGTCCGCCACCCCGCACAACGGCTACCAGGCGTCCTTCACCGCGCTGCTGGAGATCCTCGACAACCAGCGGTTCGCCCGCGGTGTCGACCCGGACCCCTCAGCCGTGAAGGACACCGTCGTCCGGCGGCTCAAGCGTGACGTCACGGACGCCGACGGGAAGCCCCGCTTCGTGGAGCGGGTCGCCACCGCGATCCCGGTCACCTACCCGGAGAGCGAGCGGCAGATCCACGCCCTGCTCACCGAGTTCGCCGAGCTGCGACGTAAGCGGCTGCACTCCCAGCGGGGACGCAAGGCCACCGACCTGGTGACGCTGCTGCTCAAGAAGCGGCTCTTCTCCAGCCCTGCCGCCTTCGCGCACACCGTCGGCGTCTACCTGGAGACCCTGCGCAGCCGCAAGGCACCCGCCGTCCTGCCGGCCGACGACGACGTGCCGGAGTGGATGGAGGACTTCTTCGACGACGTCGCCACCTACGCCGACGACCAGCTCGCCGAGGCCGAGGACGATGCGCTCGGCCGGACCAGGGCCATGCAGCCCGACGCCACCGCCGACGAGATGGCCCTGCTGGAGAAGATGTACCAGTGGGCCGAGGGGAAGGCGGCGCTGCCGGACGCCAAGGCCAAGGAGCTGATCACCTACCTCGGCGCGGTCTGCAAGCCGGACGGCCGGCACTGGACCAACGAGCGCGTCGTGGTCTTCACCGAATACCGCGACACCCAGATCTGGCTGGCCGAGCTGCTCCGCCAGGAGGGCCTGGCCGGGCAGGAGCTCGTACTGCTGCACGGCGGTACGCCCGCCGATGAGCGCGAGCAACTGCGGCTGGCTTTCCAGGCCGACCCGACGAAGCAGCCGGTGCGCATCCTGCTCGCCACCGACGCCGCCAGCGAGGGCATCGACCTGCAGAAGTACTGCCACCGACTGGTCAACTACGACATCCCGTTCAACCCCAACAAGCTGGAGCAGCGCATCGGCCGGGTCGACCGGTACGGCCAGACGACCGCCCCCGAGATCAAGCACTTCGTGGGCAGCGGCTTCGGCAAGTCCGTCGACTCCTATGAGGCGGACCTGGAGTTCCTGTCCCGGATCGCGACCAAGGTGGCGCGGATGGAGGCCGACCTCGGTTCGGTCAACGCGGTGCTCGCCGACGCCGTGCAGCGCCGGATGCTCGGCCAGCAGGTCGACGTGGACATCGACAAGGCGGGCAAGGCCAAGAGCACCCGTAGCCTGCCCACCGAGGCCAACCTGCGGGAGCAGGTCGTCAGGCTTCGGGCGGAGTTGGACAAGACCGTCGAGGAACTGGGCATCACGCCGCCGGCCGTCAAGCGGGTCGTCGACACGGCCCTCGAACTGGCCCGCCAGCAGCCGCTGAAACGGCACATCGACGACCAGCACCTCGTTGACGGCCTCTACACCGTCCCGCCGCTGACTGGATCGTGGCAGCGAGCCGCCGCCGGGCTGACCGCGAAACTGCAGCGCGACGACGAGCCGCCCCGACAACTGCCGGTCACCTTCGAGCCGGCGGTGGCGAAGGGGCAGGACGAGATCGTGCTCGCCCACCTGAACCACCCACTGGTAGCCATGTCGACCCGGCTGCTGCGCGCCGCCGTCTCCAACCCGGACATCGGGCTGCACCGGGTCACCGCGGTGGTCAGCGACGACCCGGCGCTGGAGGACGTGCTGGTCGGGGCGTACTCCCGGTTCGTGCTGGTCGGCGCCGACGGGGTGCGGCTGCACGAGGAGGTCCTCTACGCCGGCGGCTGGGCGCCCGAGCACGGCCGGTTCCGTCGGCTGGACAATCTCGGGACCCTCGGCGGCATCCTCGACCGGGCGATCACCACCGGCAGCGCCGCCTCCGGCCTGGTCGAGGCCCGGCTCGCCGAGCGCTGGCCCCGCGTCGCCGACGGCCTGCTCGCCGCCATCGACTGGCGCACCGCCACCCGCCACGAATCCCTGAAGCGCAAGCTCGACCAGCGGCAGGCAGCCGAGCAGCAGCGCATCATCGACAACCTCGACCAGTTCGCCACCACCCTGCGCGGCGCGCTCGCCGACGACGACGCCGAGGATGCGCTGTTCAGCGTCGCCGTCGCTGCGAAGAGCAAGGAAGAACTGGCGCAGTACCGCAAGGACCGTCAATGCTGGGAGGAACGCTTGTCGGCCCTGGAAGTCGAGCGCGACCGCGAACTCGCGGCCGTCGCGGCCCGCTACCGAGACCCGAAGCCGCACCGGTTCCCGGTGGCCGTGGTCTTCGTCGTACCGAAGCGGGAGGCCATCCGATGAGCCGCACCTTCCGACGTCCCGCCGCACCCGACGGCGCCGAGCAGCACCGCAACTGGCTGAGCCTGGTCGAGGTCAGTGGGCCGTTCCTCAGCCTGCCGGTGCTCCGCGGCACCTGGCCGACCCTGGACGCCCTCGACAAGAAGACCCGCGAACGACTGCGTCAGGAGCACGCCACCTGGCAGGCCGACACCGCCGCGGCCCAGCAGCCGTGGATCGGGTACGTCCTGCGCGAGCTGCTCGGCTGGGGCGAAACCCTGCACACCGACGGCCTCGACACGCTCGCACACACCGTCGCCGAGCACGACACCGAGCTGCGCCCGTCGTTCGCGCTCGTCGAGCCGGGCGAGGAGATCAAGCCCGACAGCGTACGAATGCTGGGGTTGATCTGCCCGGCCGGCAGCCAGCCGACCGCCCGGATTCGTGATTCGGCGTGGGCGGCGACCCCGGTCGACCGGCTGGCCCACCTGTGCCGACACCACAACATCGAACTGGGTCTGGTCACTGACGGCCGCTGGTGGACGGTGGTGTGGGCACCGCGCGGCGGCGTCACCACCACGGCCGTCTTCGATGCCGTGGCGTGGCCCGAGGCGGCCGAGCGCGACGTGGTCCGCGCGTTCGTCTCGCTGCTGTCCCGGCACCGGTTTTTCGGCGTCCTCGACGCCGAGCGGCTGGTGCCGCTGCTGCGGGCCAGCCTCGGCAGCCAGGAGGAGATCACCGAGGCGCTCGGCGTCCAGGTCCGCCAGGCCGTCGAGCTGCTCGTCGCCGCCATGGGTCGCACCGACGTCCGGGACCGCGAACTCGGCGGGCGCGGCCTCCAGGACGTTGACGCGCACGACGTCTACCGGGGCGCGGTCTCGGTGATGATGCGCATCGTCTTCCTGCTCTTCGCCGAGGAGCGCAAGCTGCTCCCCGCCGACAACGAGCTGTATGTGAAGGCGTACTCGGCGGGGCGGCTCTGCGCCGAGCTGGAGCAGCGAGTCATCGAGGGCAGCGAGGAGGACCTGGAGCACAGCTCCGCCGCCTGGCACCGGCTGCTCGCCCTCTTCAACGCCGTCTACCGCGGCGTCGACCACCCCCGGCTCACCATGCACGGCCATGACGGGTCGCTCTTCGACCCGGAGGCCACCCCATGGCTGCCGCTGACCATCGACGACCGGACCGTCCTGCACATGCTCCGGGCCGTGCAGTACGTCGAGATCGGCACCGGCCGGTCCCGGGAGCGCCGCACCCTCAGCTTCCGCGCCCTCGACGTCGAGCAGATCGGGTACGTCTACGAGGGCCTGCTCTCATTCGAGGGCTTCCGGGCCAAGGACGTGACCGTTGGGCTGATCGGCAAGGAAGGGCTGGAGGAGGAGGTCGCCCTCGCCGATCTTGAGGCTCTGAGCGAGCGGGTATCCGACTTGCCCGCGCTGGCCCAGGCGCTCGCCGAGAAATACAAGGACTCGAAGATCGGCTCGGTCGCGGCGCTGACCAAGCGGCTGGCGCCGCTCGACGGGGTGGAGCGCGAGGAGGCCCGCAAGATGTTGCTCGCCGTCACCGGCGGCGACTACCCGCTCTCCGAGCGGCTGCTGCCCTTCGTCGGGGCCATCCGCGAGGACCTGCGGGGACTGCCCGTGGTGATCCTGCCCGGTGCGCTCTTCGTCACCGAGTCGGCGCTGCGCCGCAACACCGGCACCCACTACACACCGCGATTCCTGGCAGAAGAGGTGGTGGAGGGGGCGCTGGAGCCGCTGGTCTACGAGCCGGGACCGTTGCAGACGGCCGACAAGTCACAGTGGGAGCCAAAGTCTAGCGAGGAGATTTTGGCGCTCAAGGTCGCCGACATCGCCATGGGGTCTGCGGCGTTCCTAGTCGCCGCAGCTCGCTACCTCGCCGGTCACCTGATCGAGGCGTGGTCGCGGGAAGGGCACGAGCGCGCGCTCGCCTACCAGCAGCGTGAGGTTGACCGACCGGTGGACGCCGACGAGGACCCGCTGGTGGTGGAGGCGCGGCGGCAGATCATCGAGCACTGCCTGTACGGAGTGGACATCAACCCGATGGCAGTGGAGATGGCGAAGCTGTCGCTCTGGCTGGTCTCCATGGACCCGCGGCGCCCCTTCACCTTCCTCGACGATCGTTTGGTGGCAGGCGACTCCCTTCTTGGTCTCGCGACTGTGGAGCAACTTGAGTACATGCACGTGAAGCCCAAAGAGGGCCGCGTGATCCATGAGGACCTCTTTGGGTGGGCCCATGGCGTGCGTGCCGTGGTCCGCGACACGGCAGATAGCCGTCGTGCGATCTCTCAGGTGAGCGGCGGTGATGATTCGCTCGCTGGGCTAACCAGAAAACGCGATTTGTTGAGAGCGGCCGAGCTGACTTCGCGTCGTCTCCGCCTCTTTGCGGATTTGGCAGTCGGCGCAGCGCTTGCCTTCGCTGTGAAGGGCGATCGCGGACTAAACACCGGATCAGTTCAAGCGGCCAAGCTGGCCGATGATCTGACTGCCGGACGCGCCGAGGAGGCCGTGCTCGCGCAACAGCGGAAGCAGTGGCTGGCTGCAGATCGAGTGCCTGGCTCATTCGAGCGCAAACCGCTTCACTGGCCACTTGTTTTCCCCGAGGTTTTTGAGGCTTCGGGGTTCGATGCGGTTATTGGGAATCCCCCATTCTTGGGTGGACAACGTCTTACAGGCGCTTTCGGAGACGCCTATCGAGAGTATCTCGTTAACGTGCTAGGACGCGGCGTCCGAGGAACCGCTGACCTCGTCTCCTACTTCTTGCTCCAAGCGCATGCGCTCCTCAACCGGCGAGGGCAGACCGGCTTGATTGCCACTAACACGCTCGCACAAGGGGATAGTCGTGAAGTCGGACTCGACCAGCTGCTTCAGGATGGCGTGCAAATCCGTAAAGCCGTGAAGAGTGAGCGTTGGCCGTCGCGCTCTGCGATGTTGGAGTATTGTGCAGTATGGACTAGTCGGACAGCGTTGGGTCCAGAGGCTCATCGAATCCTAGATGGCTCCACAGTCGTAGGGGTTACCTCTTCACTCGAGCCGTCTTCTAGGACGATTGGTAAAGCGGAGCGATTGGTCGAGGGGAACGGCGCCTTTATCGGTTCCTACATTCTCGGTCTTGGCTTTACTATGTCACCACAAGAAGCGCAATCATTGATCGAGAAGGACCCGCGGAATGCTGAAGTATTGTTCCCGTACCTCAATGGCGAGGATCTAAATCAGCGGCCTGACTGCTCCGCGCGGCGGTGGGTAATCAACTTCCATGACTGGACTGAAGAGCGGGCCAAGTCTTATCCGGAATGCTATGACAGAGTTTTGCGTCTCGTTAAGCCCGAGCGGGCTAAGAAGAACGATAGGCAGCGGCGTGAAATATGGTGGCGATTCACGCGCCCGGCGCCAGAATTGTATGCAGCCATAAAAGCTATGGAGAGGGTTATTGCCGTTGCTCAAGTAAGCAGGACGGTGATGCCTGTCATGGTTCCAACCGGGCAGGTCCTCTCTAACATGCTTGTCGTCTTCGCCAGTGACGATTTCGGTATGTTGGCGCTGCTTAGCAGCGCTCCTCATTACTGGTGGACGGTAAAGCAGGCGTCGACAATGAAGGGGGATCAGCGTTACACGCCTTCCGACGTCTATGAAACCTTTGCTCGTCCGGCCCTCAACTCTGAAACTCGGCTACTGGGGGAGCGGCTTGACAAGCGGCGACGGGATGTGATGCTCGCTCGCAATGCCGGATTGACCGGTACCTACAACCTGGTTCACGCTCCGGACTGCAAAGACTATGACATTGCCGAGCTTCGTGAAATTCATCGTCTCATTGACGAGTCGATCGTGCGGGCATACGGCTGGAATGATCTGCTTTCCAACTTAGAGCACGGCTTCTACAGCACGCGTCAAGGTGTGCGTTTTACTGTTGGTCTGGCTGCACGCCAAGAGATCGTTGACCGGCTGCTGGAGTTGAACCACCAGCGCTATGCCGAGGAACTGGCGAAGGGTCTGCACGACAAGAAGAGTGGTCGCAGGGCGAAGATCACCGAAGGTGGGCTGTGGTGATGGTCGACGTACAGGGCGGGCTTTTCCCGAACCCTCGTGGCGAGCAGCAGGCGCTCTCCCTGTCCGGCAAGGACGACGCTGGCCAGCCCGCGCTGGTCCCGCCGCTCGACGTGCCGCAGACGTTCCCCGAGGCGACGTCCTACCAGGTGCGGGATGAGCTGGAAAAGCTGATCGGGCGGGACTTGCTCGGCCCGTGGGACGGCGAGCGCGAGGAGTTCCGCCCCGGGGCGATGGGCCCGCGCGAGCGCTACCTCGTCGGCATGCTCGGCCCGAAGCAGCGCCCGCGGTCCGACCGTCGTGAGGCGGCCGAGGTGGCGGACGTGGACGCTGCCGTCCAGGGTGACGGCGCGGAGGCCGAGCTGCCCGAGGTCGTCACCCCGCAGAACCTGGGCAAGATGTGGGCCTCGTCCATGGGGCTGTCGTTTGCGGTGCCCGGTGACGTCGACGTCCTCACCGTGACCGCCGACTGGGGCCGCTACGACCTGCGCGAGTCCGAGGACGAGAAGGGCAAGAAGCGCCGGGTCTGGTACCGCGAGCCGGTGTCGTACCGCAAGGAGGTTCGCCTCGACAGCGAGTCGTCCTACCGGATGCCGCTGACGGTGTCGGACGAGGACGAGCCGGGCGTGCACCTGGCCGTCGAGGTCCGGCCTCGCGACGGCCGTCGGGTGGTGCAGCTTGCCCTGATCAACACGCAGATGGAGGCGACCAGCAATGGTGACACGGCTTGGCTGTTCCAGGCCGCCCTCACCGTGACCGCGCTGGACGGCAACGCCGCCGTCTTCCTGCCGATCGACGACCCGCTGGACGGGGTGCAGGGCGTCGGTGACGACCTGGAGGAGACGCACCTGCAGCTGCTCTACCGGTCGCAGCGCCGCTACGCCTCCGGCCGCAACGTGGCCGTTCACCCGTCGGTGCGCGAGGACGAGCGGTGCGCGTACCAGCTCGCCACCACCTGGCTGCCCACCCACAACGTGCCGGCGACCGTCGCCCAGGTCGGCGCGGACAGCGGCCTGGCCGGCGTGGAACTGTCCATGGACGCCCTCGCCAGCGTCGACATCGACCGGCTCCGCACCCGACTCGCGCCACTGGCCGACGGGTACGAGGACTGGCTCGACGACGAGGAGACCAAGATTTCAGGCCTGCCGGAGCCGCTGCGCCCGGCCGCTGTGACGGCCGTCTTCAACGCGCGCCGCGCTGCCCAGCGGATCCGTGCCGGCGTTGCGCTGCTCACCGATCCGGACAATGAGAAGCACGCCGACGCCATTGCCGCGTTCCGCTTCGCCAACGAGGCGATGGCGTTGCAACGTCGACACAGCGAGGTCGCCCGGCTCCGCGAGGAGCAGGGCCTGTCGTACGCCGCAGCCAGGGCCACCATCGACGCGCGCGGAGCCGCGGCTGCCTCCTGGCGCCCGTTCCAGCTCGCGTTCGTCCTGCTGAATCTGCCGTCGATCACCGACCCGGCGCATCCGGAGCGGGCCGCCGACCGCGATGCCACCGTCGACCTGCTCTTCTTCCCCACCGGTGGTGGCAAGACCGAGGCCTACCTCGGGCTGACCGCCTTCACCTTCGCCATCCGCCGCCTCCAGGGCGTGGTCGGCACCGGCGCGGACGCCCGCAGCGGCGCGGGCGGTGTTGCAGTGCTGATGCGCTACACGCTGCGGCTGCTCACCGCGCAGCAGTTCCAGCGGGCCGCCGCCCTGGTCTGCGCCGCCGAGGTGCTGCGCCGACGGGCGGAGAGCACCTGGGGTGCGGAGCCGTTCCGGATCGGGCTCTGGGTCGGTGGCGGGGTGTCCCCCAACTGGTTCACCGAAGCCTCGGAGCAGATCGCGGAGGCGCGCGAGGTCGGCAACGGCAAGTTCACCAACGTGCTGCAGACGTTGAGCTGCCCGTGGTGCGGGTCGAAGCTGCGCGCCGAGCGTGACCTGACCGTCCGCGAGGACGAGCGACGGGTCCTGGTCTTCTGCCCGGAGGCCGAAGGTGCGGATGCCTGCCCGTTCTCCCGGACCCGCTCCGCCGAGGGCCTGCCGATCCTCACCATCGACGAGGAGATCTACCGGTACGCCCCCAGCCTGGTCATCGCCACCGTCGACAAGCTCGCCCAGCTGCCCTGGCGGGGCTTCGCCGGAATGCTCTTCGGCCGGGTGCGGGAGCGCTGCCCCCGGCACGGCTACCGTCACGACGACCTGGATGCGAAGACCGGCTGCGGGGCCCGGCACAACAAGAAGGGCAAGCTGCCGGCCGTCACCAGTGAGCCTGTCGTCCGGCTGCGCCCGCCGGACCTGATCATTCAGGACGAGCTGCACCTCATCTCCGGTGCGCTCGGCACCATTGTCGGCCTCTTCGAGGCGGCCGTCGACCAGCTCTGCACCTGGCCGCTGCCGGGCGGCCGCGAGGCCGGGCCGAAGATCGTGGCGTCCACGGCGACCACCAAGCGGGCCCGGGAGCAGGTGCTCGGCGTTTTCGGCCGACAGCTCGCCGTCTTCCCGCCGCCGGTCATCGACATCACCGACACGTTCTTCAGCCGGCAGGTCAAGGTCACCGTGCAGAACCCCGGCCGCCGCTACCTGGGCGTCTGTGCGCACGGAGTCCGGATGAAGTCGGCGGAGATCCGCCTCTCGGAGATCCTGCTCATCGCCGGGCAGACCCTCTTCGACACGTACGGGCAGCCGGCCGATCCGTACATGACCACCGTCGGCTACTTCAGCGCCACCCGTGAGCTGGCCGGCATGCGCCGTCTGCTCGACGACCAGGTCACCACCCGCGTCCGCAGCCACGGCCGGCGCAAGGGACTCTCCGACCGGATCGCCGGCACGCAGATGCTCAACGTGCAGGAACTCACCTCCCGGGTCTCCTCCGCCGACATCAGCGAGGTGCTCAAGCGGCTGGAGAACGGCTTCGACCCGGAGCTCGACACGACTGCCCGACGTCGGGCCGTCCTGGAGGACATTCGGGACGGGTTCAAGGCCAAGACCGCGTCGAATCCTAAGCCGTCCCGGCACCCGGTCACCCATAGCTTCTACCAACGGCAAGACGAGAACCGGGTGCCAGTCGACGCGGTGCTCGCCACCTCGATGCTCCAGGTCGGTGTGGACGTGTCCCGCTTCGGTCTGATGGTCGTCACCGGGCAGCCGAAGAACACCGCCGAATACATCCAGGCGTCTTCCCGGGTCGGCCGTGACGCGAAGCGACCCGGCCTGGTGGTCACCCTCTACAACTGGACCAGGCCGCGGGACCTGGCCCACTATGAGGACTTCGAGTACTACCACGCGACCTTCTACCGCCAGGTGGAGGCGCTCTCCGTCACCCCGTACACCCGGCGGGCGCTGGACCGGGGCACCACCGCCACCCTCGTCGCGGCCGTGCGCAACGGCGAGGACAGCTTCTCCCGCAACACCGACGCCCACGACGTGCCGCTCGACGGGCCGGAGGTGCAGCGGGTCATCGACCGGTTGCTGGCCCGCGCCGAGGCGATCAGCGGGACGCGCGGGCGCGACTACCTCCACGAGCGGATCAATACGCTCCGGGACGAGTGGAACAAGAAGAAGACCGGCTCGTCCCGTCTCGGCTACTCCGAGGGAACGTTCAAACAGCAGAAGCTCGCGGGCCTGCTGACCGTGGCCGGTGGCGGGCGGTGGACCGGGCTGACGGTCGGGCAGTCCATGCGGGAGACCGAGAACGAGATCAACCTCGTGCTGCCCGCCGGCGGGGAGATCTTCAACCCGCAGTACGGGACGCCGGAATGGTCCTTCGGCCCAGCCAGCGACACCAAACGGGACGAGGACCTGCCCGACGGGGATGAGCTGGGCGAATCGACGCTGACCGGGAAGGGCAACTGATGGCCGCCAACTACTTCCGGCGGGTCGGTGCCGTCCGCCCCAGCCACCTGATGTTCACCACCGGCGTCGGCGCGATCGTCGACCTGCCCAACTTCTCCGTCCTGGTCCGGGGGCTCGACGACTGGAACTACTCCGTCGTGCCCAACTGGGAGGAGATCGTGGAGCCTCGGCTGCTCGCCGCCGTGCGAGCGTTGGGGGAGCGCTCGGTCAAGGAACTGCGTCCGGCGCCGTGGCTGGACGGTACCGACCGGGAGCCCGCTGGCCCGGCCGGTCGCGTCGGAGTGCCCATCACGCCGTTTCCCGGGTGGCTGCGCTGCACCGCCTGCGACGACCTGGCGCCGATCGACTCGAACGTCTTCGGCTTCGAGAACTCCAAGCCGCGCAAGCCACACGAGGCCCGCTTCTTCCACACCGTGTGCAGCCGCAAGAAGTCGGGGCGTAAACCGATGGCGGTGGGCGCGCGGTTCGTGCTCGCCTGCACCGCCGGCCACCTCGACGACTTCCCGTACGCCCACTTCGTCCACCAGGGCGGCGCGTGCCCGAACGCCAGCCATCCCAAGCTGAAGATGGATGACCGCGGCGGCAACCTGGGCGCCAACGTCGAAATCAAGTGCGCCCCCTGCGGTGCCCGTCGCAACATGAAGGAGGTCCTCGGTCCGCGGGGCGCAGACAAGCTGCCCCGCTGCCGTGGCCGTCGGCCGCACCTGGGCGACTTCGACCCGAAGGGCTGCGGCGGTGCCGAGCTGAAGCTCCTGGTCGTCGGCGCGTCCAACCAGTGGTTCGCGCAGACCCTCTCCGCCCTGGCCGTGCCGCGCACAGGCGCCAGCGAACTCCAGGCCAAGGTGGAACAGCACTGGGCCGCCCTGGAGGGTGTTCCCAACGTGGACATGCTGCCGTACCTGCGGACGGTCGTGCCGGCGTTCCGTGAGCTGGAAAGGTGGAGCGACCAGGAGATCTGGGCGGCGATCGAGCGGCACCGCACCGGCGCCAAGGGCGGCGAGGAGGAGAAGGGCTACCCCGACCTGCGTACGCCGGAATGGGAGATCTTCTCTGCCGGGCAGCTGCCGCCGGCCACGGACGACTTCACTCTCCGCCGCGACCCCGACGGCGTGCCCGGCGAGCTGAAGAACGTCTACGCCGACGTCATCCAGGCCGAACGGCTGCGGGAGGTCCGCGCGCTGGTCGGCTTCACCCGACTCGACTCGCCCGACCCGGAGGATCCCGACCTCGTCACGCGCGCGTCGTTGTGGAAGGGGGCGGCCACCTGGGTGCCGGCCAGCGAGGTACGGGGGGAGGGGATCTTCCTGCGCCTGCCCGAGGACCTGCTTGCCGCCTGGGAGCAGCGGATCGAATACACCCAGGTCATGCAGGAGCACCGGGACGCGTACGCGCGGTTCCGCAAGAATCGCTACTCCGGCCGGATCGCCGGACCGTTTGACCCGATGCACCTCTGGCCAGGCGAGCGTTACATCGCTCTGCACACCCTGTCGCACCTGCTGATCCGCACCATCGCGCTGGAATGCGGCTACAGCTCAGCGAGTCTCTCCGAACGGATCTACTCCGGCACCGGGGCCGACCCGCAGCGCGCGGGCATCCTCATCTACACCGCCGTTCCCGATGCCGAAGGCACGCTCGGCGGGCTGGTGTCTCTAGCCGAACACGACTCGCTGGTCCGGCTCACGCGACGGGCGCTGGCCGACGCCATGCACTGCTCGTCGGACCCGCTCTGCGCCGAACGGCTGCCCCAGGACCCGGCGGACTTCCTGCACGGTGCCGCCTGCCACGTCTGCCTCTTCGTCTCCGAGACGACCTGCGAACGCGGCAACCGGTTCCTGGACCGGCGGTTCGTCGTACCGATCGACAAGCCGGACCTGGCGCTCTTCCCCGAGCTGCCATGAGCTGGCACCCGGCGTTCGAGGCGGCGGCCGAGGCCGCGGTGCACCGGCTCGGTCCGGGACACCTGCGGGTACTCGCCGACCGCCTCGGCGACGGCTCGCCCGAGCAGGCCGTCCGGCACGCCGTCCCGGTGCCCGGCTTCGCCGAGGCGGCCGGGGCGGTCCTGGCGGCGCAGCGCGCCTCGGAGCTGCCGGGCGTGGAGGCGGCGGCCTACCTGCGCGGGCTGGCTGCCGGCCACGCGCAGCGGTCGGCGGCGGTACGGATCGAGTCGGTGTGGAGCGGGCCGAGCACCCACCCGGTGCCGGTCCGCGCCACCGCCCAGGTGCTGGTGGATCTGGTGGCAGAGGCACACGCCGAGCTGCTGCTGATGACGTACTCCGCGAAGCCCTACCCGCCGCTGCTGACGGCTCTGGCGGCGGCGGTCGCGCGCGGTGTGACCGTGACCGTCGTGGTCGAGACACTGGCCGGGGCCGGCGGAGCGTTGAACGGCACGGAACCCGGCGCCGCCTTCGCGTACCTGTCCGGCGTCCAGGTATGGCACTGGCCGGTCGAGCGGCGGGCCGAGGAGCACGCCAAGATGCACGCGAAGATCGCCGTCGCGGACCGGCGGGTGCTGCTGGTGTCCAGCGCCAACCTGACCCAGTCCGGGGTCAACCGGAACATCGAGGCGGGGCTGCTGGTGCGCGGCGGCACGGCACCCCAGCGGGCGGCGGAGCACATCGCGGAGCTTCAGAGCCGCGGGGTGCTGGTCAGGCTTCAGACGTCCGGGCAGGGGTGGTGACCATGCTGGGTTCGGACGGTTCCACCGTCGCCACAGGTGACATCGCGCGCCTGGCTGGCGTCGGGCGGGCGGCGGTCAGCAACTGGCGGCGGCGCTTCCCCGACTTTCCGCAGCCCGTCGGCGGCAGCTCCGCGAGCCCTCTGTTCGCGCTGGTGGACGTCGAGGCCTGGCTGTGCACACACGACAAGCCGTTCCGACTCACCCCCGTCGACCGGGTCTGGCAGTCGCTGCGGGGCTCCGCTGTCGATCTGGAGTTGGGCGATCGAATCGGCTACCTCGGTGGCTTCCTGGTCTTCCTCGAGCGGGATCCGGCCGGTTGGAAGGCACTCGCCGACCAGTCGGACGCCGTGGTGGTGGATCGGCTGGTCGAGGCCATGCGCACGGCCGTCCCGGAGTTCGGGCACCTCATCACCGACCTGCCGGACCGGGATGCGGCGATCATCGTGCGCCTGGCCGCCGAAGCGGCCGACCATGAGGGATCCCGGGCCGTCTTCGACTTCCTCTGCCAGCGCTATCTCGAGGTCCACTCCCGTCGCCACACTGTCACGCCCGCCGCGTTCGCCGTCCTCATGGTCGCTCTTGCCGCGTCGGAGGCGGAGACGATTCTCGACCCGGCCTGCGGGATCGGCACCCTGCTGCTCGCCGCTGCTGGGAGCCGGGCTCAGGAGTTCCGCGGCCAGGAGGTAAACCGGACGGCAGCCCGCATCGCCGCCGCCCGGCTCCTGCTGCACGCCGGGGATGCCCGAGTCGCCGTGTCCGACTCGCTGCGATCCGATGCGTACGCCGGGGACCTGTTCGACGCGGTGGTGTGCAACCCGCCCTTCGCGGACCGGTCCTGGGGCCAGGACGAACTGGCCGGCGACGCACGCTGGGAGTACGGCCTGCCGCCCCGGGGGGAACCGGAACTCGCCTGGGCGCAGCACTGCCTCCGGCACGTCAAGCCGGGAAGGCGGGTCGCGATCCTCATGCCGGGCGCTGCCGCCAGCAGGCGCTCGGGCCGACGCATCCGGGGGAACCTGCTCCGTGCCGGGGCGCTTCGCGCGGTGATCTGTCTGCCGGCGAGCGGATCGGCCGGGACGGTGGCGCCGGATGTGTGGCTGATGCAGCGCCCCGACGGAACGCCGCGTCCCGACGAGGTGCTGATGGTTGACGCCTGCTCCGAACCGGCAGGTGCCGTAGCGGCATGGGCTGCTTTCTGTGTCGGGTCCGAGCTGCCGGCCGGTAGCCGGGCGGTGCCGATCATCGATCTGTTGGACGACGATGTCGACCTTTCTCCGGCACGGCACCTCGCTGCCGCCGGCACGCCATCGTCCGCCTTTCCCACCGGTCTGTCGGCGTTGAGCGCTGCCGTCGGTGCCCTCGTGCCGACACTGCCGGATCTGACTGACATCCCGTCGCCCGACGTCCCGGTGATGACCACAGTCGGCGAGCTGGTCAAAACGGGCGCGGTCACGATCCGGCAGGCTCCGATGAAGATGGGTACGGCCGAGGACGGACCCGCGCCGGTGCTCACCGCCCGGGACGTACGGCTCGGGCGTCCGGCATCCGGGACAGCCGTGCCCCTACCCGGTGCGGTCACTCTCAAGGCGGGCGACGTGGTGACACCCCTCGCACCACGAACGTCCGCTGTCCATGTCGTCACCGAAGGCGGCCCGCTGCTCGGCCCTCGGCTCTACCTGCTCCGGGTCGACCCGGAGCAGTTGGATCCGTACTTCCTGGCCGGCTTCCTGAGGGCCGCTCAGCCTGCTCCGGGTTCCGGCGGTTCGTCCCTCGCGGGCCGCCTCGACATCCGTCGTGCCCGCCTGCCCCGGCCGCCCCTGTCGGAGCAGCGCCGGATCGGAGCGGCGTTTCGTCGGTTGATGGCGTTCGAGGCGCAGTTGCGGGAGGCGACGGCTCTGGGGGAGGAGCTCGTCGAGCGGGGATTCGCCGGTCTCAACGACGGAACCCTGCGCCCGACGGTGGCGGACTAGCCTGCGCATGCTGGTGGATCGAGAACGGGAAGGGCTGTCGCGGTGGGGATGCTGATCAATGGCCGGTACGAGCTGGACGACCTGCCCATCGGCCGTGGCGGCATGGGCGAGGTGTGGCTGGGACACGACACCAAACTGGACCGGCACGTAGCGGTGAAGTTCATCCGCTTCCCGAACGGTGAGCAGGACAAGGACTACATCCGCCGGTTCGTCCGCGAGTCGCGGATCACCGCCCGGCTCGAGCACCCCGGTGTCCCGGCCGTGTACGACGTCGGGTCGCACGAGGGTCGCCCCTACCTGGTCATGCAGCGCATCCAGGGGATCAGCGTCGCCGACCTGGTCGCCGAGCAGGGTGCGCTGCCCATCGGTTGGGCGGCCGGGATCGCCGCCCAGGTCTGTGCCGTCCTCACCGCCGCACACCAGGCCTCGCTCGTGCACCGCGACCTCAAGCCGAGCAATCTCATGCTCCAGCCCGACGGTGCGGTCAAGGTGCTCGATTTCGGACTCGCGGCGGCGCCTACCCTCTCGGACTTCTCGAAGATCACCGCCACCGGGCTGCCACCCGGCACGCCGGCCTACATGGCGCCCGAGCAGATCGAGACCAACATCAGCGGCCCCGCCACCGACCTCTACGCGCTGGGTTGCACCCTGCACGAGATGTTGACCGGGGAGCGGCTCTTCACCGGGTCCACCTCCTACGACGTGTGGAGCAAGCAGGTCAGTCACAAGCCGCTGCCGGTGCGCGGCGTGCGGGACGACGTACCCGCCGGCCTGGAGGAACTGCTGCTGCATCTGCTGCAGAAGAAGCCCGAGGACCGGCCGGAGAGCGCCCAGGCCGTCTACGACCGTCTGCTTCCCTTCGCCACCAACCTCGGCCCGATCCCGGGGATCCTCGACGGAGTGTCGGAGTTGAGCCCCACCCGGATGTACGGCTCGATGCTGGGGCGGGTGTTCGCCACGGCCCCCGCGACTCCGCACGCCGGGCGGATCCTGCCCTCGACGCCCTCGACTGAGCCGACCAAAACGCCGGCACCGCCCCTGCGGCGGCCAGACGAGACGTCGGGGGTCGGGCGTTCAGGCCTGCGGCGTGCCCGAGCGGAAGCCAGTCGGCTGGTCGGGTCGTCCCGCTACGGCCAGGCCGCGGAAGTCCTCGCTGCCGCAGTCACGCCCGCGATGACCGCCCTCGGCGGCGCCGACGAGGACGTGGTGCGGGCCCGGCTCGAACTGGCCGACGCGCTGTTTGAAGAAGGCGACTACCGGCGGGCTGCCCCGGCGTACGAGAGCCTCGCCCAGGATGTCGCCCGCGAGCAGAGCCCGCGTGTTGAACTTGCGCTGCAATGCCGACTGAGGGGCGCCACCTGCCGCGCGCTCCTCGGCGAGACCAGCGAGGCGTTGCGGCAGCTCGATGCACTCGTGCGGGACGAGACCGAGGCGTTCGGCGCGGACGACTCACGCACGTTGGAGCTGCGCCGCCAGATCGGCCTGCTTCAGCTCGGCGCTGGTCAGCGGCACGCCGCCGAGCAGACCCTGACCCGCCTCCTAGCGGACCTTACCCGGCTGCACAGCGCCACCCATCCCAGCGCTCGGGAGATTACCGACCTGCTCTCCGGGCTGCGCCGGCCCGACTCCCGATGAACACACCGCCGATCGGCGGACCGCACCGCAGCACCGAACCGTTCACGTGACCGCCGCCGGGGGCGGCGTCGACTGAGGAGAGCGTCATGGGTGAGACCGCGGCACAGATCGAGCACATCTCCATTCGCGTGCCCTGGCACGACAGTGGCTGGAGGGGAACGGTCTGCGCCGACCCGCACGGCAACGGCACCTGCGTGCTGCTCAAGAACATCGGCCAGAACCGCCGTGACGACCACGAGCAGCGGAACGCCGGGCGGGACATCGCCGAACTGCCGCTCGCCGACGCTCCGCCCTGCGTGGCGGAACGGGCCACCTTCATGTCGCCCCGGGTGATCCCGTTCCAGCGCACGCACCCCTTCACGCAGAAGTCGCCGGCCTTCGCGACGTTCCAGCCCACTGCGCAGACGATGCCGCCGTACTCCGCCCAGGCGGTGCCCTTTCGCTGGATGTCCCGCGAGGGAGCCAAGGCGGTGAACGAGGAGCGCCGGCTCGGTCTGCTGCCCGAGCTGGAGGAGCGGGTGGACACCATCACCGGCTGGGGAAACACCACATGGACGATGCACGGCGACAACCAGCGGGCGATCCTGGACGCTTTCTTCAGCTCTGTGCAGCCGGAGCGCAGCATCGTCTTCTTCTACGCCAAGCACAGTCCGCTCACCGACGACTCCCGCCGGCTGCTCGTTGGTGCAGCGATGGTCACCGCTGTCACGCCGACCGGGGCCTACCGCAGCAGCGGTGGGGAGCCCTTCCCGGCACAGATGTGGGAGACCACCATCGGGCACTCACTGCGCCCCGACCAGCAGCGCGGGTTCCTGATGCCGTATCAGGCGCTGCTTGAGGCCCGCGACCGGAAGGGCATCGACATCAGCGATGCCCTGGCTTTCGCGCCCGAGGGCGGCTGGGAGGCGTTCTCCTACGTCACCGAGCACGTCAGTCACGACCTCGCCATCGACGGACTGCTCGCGTTGATGGCGGCGGGACGCGCCGCCAGACGGATCCTCGGGGACGATGCGGGTGCGCTCGGCTTCGACTGGCTGGAAGAGCAGCTCAACCGGTTGTGGAAGCTGCGCGGCCCGCGTCCCGGCCTCGCCAGCGTCCTGGCCGCCCTCGGCGTCCCGCAGTACGTGACGTTCGCCCACATGGTGGCCGCGGCGACCGGCTCCGGTACCGATCCATGGCAGACGCTCGAGGCGGCGATGGTGGACCCGGACCGACTCGGTCTGACTGCGAAGACACACCTGACGCCCACCCTGCGCGCCATCTGGAAGGCCCTCAGGCCTGAGCGGAGGCAACTGCTGCAACTGCTGAGCCGCTTCTCGCTGACCAGGGACCAGGCCGAGAGGTTCTTCGTTGTCGAGCGACGTGACCCCGCGCTTCACGACGACGACATCATCGCCAACCCGTACCGGCTGTATGAGGCCGACCGGGACCAGCCCGAAGGCGTACCTCTCGCCGTCATTGACCGGGGGTGTTTCCCGGACGCTGCCCTTGCTTCCGTGTTCCCGCTGCCCAAGCCCAGTGCCATGGACGACGGCCTCGACGCGCGCCGGGTACGCGCTTTCATCATCGACGAGCTGCAACGGGCGAAGGCGGCCGGGCATACGCTCCGGCCTCAGCTCGACGTGGTCAACAGCATCCGAGAACGGACGCTCAGTGCGCCGTGCCCGGTCACGGCGGACGTCCTCGACGCCCATCACCTGTCCGCGGCGAGCCTGCCTGCGGATGCGCCGTTGACCGGGGTGACCCTGCCCAACGGTGCGCCGGCCCTGCAGCTCGCCGAACTGACCCGGGTCGGGGACGTCATCCGCGAGCAGACCGAGCGCCGTCTCAAGGCGGCTCCCATCGCTGGCGCACCCGACTTCGCGGTACGCCTCGACGAGCTGCTGGGCGCCATGGACGACACCCTCCCACAGGACGAACTGGACGCCGAGGAGCGTGCCCGGGCCGAGAAGGTGGCAGCCCTCAACACGCTCTACTCATCGCGGATCAGCGTCCTCATCGGCTCGGCGGGGACGGGAAAGACCACCCTGCTCCAGGTGCTGCGGCACACCGAGTCGGTGGCCGCCGGGGGAGTGCTCCTGGTCGCCCCCACCGGCAAGGCCCGGGTGCAGCTGGCACAGCGGGTCGACGCCCCGGCGGTCACTCTGGCGCAGTTCCTCATCTCGACCAAGCGGTACGACCCATGGACCGAGCGCTACCTGGTGACCGGCGACGTGCAGACCCGGTCCAAGAACTACAAGACCGTCGTGGTCGACGAGGCTTCCATGCTCACCGAGGAGCAACTCGCAGCACTGCTCGACGCGGTCACCGGGGTGCAGCGGTTGGTTCTGGTCGGTGACCCGCGGCAACTCCCGCCGATCGGGGCCGGTCGCCCCTTCGTCGACATCGTGCGTCGACTCGCACCCGACGACATCGCGACCCGCACGCCACGATGCGGGCCCGGCTACGCCGAACTCACCATCCCCCGCCGGCAGGTCGGCCGGGAACGGGATGACCTGGTCCTGGCCAGCTGGTTCGCCGACGGGGAGCTGTCCCCGGCGGCCGACCTGATTTGGGAACGGCTGCGAGCGGGCGAGCAGCTGCCGACCCTGCGCGCCGTCCGGTACGGCCGTGGCGAACTGTTCCCGACCCTGCTCGCCGTCCTGCGGGAGGAGGTCGAGGAGATGAGGACGGCGTCCGACGAGGAACTGGCGACGGCGTTCGGCCGCAGCTACGGCGGCATGGTGTCCGCCAAGGGAAATCTCTACTTTCCGCCCGGCGCGGGAGGCCGCGCCGACGCGTGGCAGATCCTGTCACCGGTCCGTAGCCGGGGCTGGGGCACCGTCGAGATCAACCGCGCGTTGAAGGACGCCTTCGGCACTGGCGCCCTCGAGCAGGCGGTCGGGCCAAAGCGGTGGAACGCCAAGCCGATCGGCCCGGAACGCATCGTCGTCGGCGACAAGGTGATCAATATCCGCAACCACCAGTTCAAGCAGTCCCGGATCTACCCCAGGGACGCGGAGCGCTTCGTCGCCAACGGTGAGCTGGGTGTGGTGGTCGGTCAGACCCGCTCCAAGTGGGTCACCTGGCCGCCGAACAAGACCGAGATCGAGTTCAGCGGCCGCGAGAAGGTCAAGTACGACTTCTACGACTGGTCCGACGATGCCCGCGCGCCGATGCTCGAACTCGCCTGGGCGATCACCATTCACAAGTCGCAGGGCAGCGAATTCGGAATCACCGTTGTTGTGCTGCCTGCGGAGGCCGCCGGGCTGAGTCGGGAACTGATCTACACCGCCCTGACCCGACAGAAGGGCAAGGTGATTCTGCTGCACGAGGCCGACCTCGACGAGGTCGCCAAGCGCGGCTCCGCAGTCTACTCCGACACCGCAGGTCGGCTGACGAACCTCTTCGTGCCGTCGGAACCCATTCAGGTCGGTGACGCCGTGGTCGACCGCGGACTGGTGCACCGCACCGAGCGGGGTGAACTGGTCCGCAGCAAGAGCGAGCTGCTGATCGCGAATCTGCTGCACCAGCTCGGTCTGTTCTACGACTATGAAACCCCGTTCACCGGCGCCGATGGCAGGACCGTTCGACCCGACTTCACCATCGACACGGACCTGGGGGAGAAGGTGATCTGGGAACACCTCGGGATGCTCTCCGACCCAAGGTACGCCGCGAAGTGGGCGCTCAAGAAGGACTGGTACGCCCGCAACGGAATCCGGCCGGCGGAGGATGGCGGCGGGGACCAGGGCATGTTGGTCGTGACAGACGATCGGGGTGGGGTGGACTTCCCGGCCTGGCGGAACCTCGCCCAGAAGGTCTTCGGTCTCTAGCTCCGTGGGCTGCGGCTTACGCCGGTTGCTTTGTCGAACGTTGAATTGTTTCCTTGCCGGCTCGGGTGCCGGTCCGAAGTAGAGGGGGTCGAGGATGGTCGCGGCAGCGGAGACCACGCTCCAAGGTCTGTTGGAGGGGACGAAGCAGTATCAAGTGCCGTTGTATCAGCGCACCTACTCGTGGACGAAGGCGCAGTTGGCGCGACTGTGGGAGGACGTGCGCAAACTCGCCGAGGACCGGGTGGACAGCCCAGGCGCCACGCACTTCATCGGCTCGCTGGTGCTCGCGCCCAGCCCTGCGAACGGTCCAGCGGGCCTCGCCGAGTTTCTGGTGGTCGACGGCCAGCAGCGGCTGACAAGCCTGACCATCCTGCTCTGCGCCATTCGCGACCATCGGGCGCAGCACGAGGACCCGAAGCACCGCGACCGTCTCAACCAGCAGTACCTGACGAACCCGTGGGAACAGGGCCAGCGCCGGTGGAAGCTGGTTCCCACCCAGGCCGACCGGGACGCATACGTTGCCTGCCTGGAATCCACCCCGCAGGCCGGAGGGCTCGACCCCGTGGGTGTCGCCTATCAGTTCTTCGCCACCCAACTCGCTGCGGCCGACGACCCGGACGACCCGCTGGACATCGAACGCATCGAGAGCGCCGTCATCACAGGCCTGGCGCTGGTGTCGGTCATCGCGCAGCCGGGCGACAACGTCTACCGGATCTTCGAGTCGCTGAACAACACCGGCTTGAAGCTCACCCAGGGCGACCTGCTGCGTAACTACCTGTTCATGCGGCTGCCGAGCCGAGGGGAGACGGTCTACCAGGCCCTGTGGCTGCCGCTGCAGAATCGGCTGACGTCGGCGGAGCTGGAGCTGCTCTTCTGGCTCGATCTGGTGCACCGCGACGCGCGCGTCAAGCAGACCGACATCTACGCGGCGCAGCAGACCCGGCTTGAGCGGCTGCGCTCCGAAGAGGAGATCGAGGCGGAGGTGCAGCGGTTCAGTCGTCTCGGGGCCCTGCTCCGGGTGATCCTTCATCCTGGTGAGGAGGAGGACCCGGAGGTACGGCGGCGGCTGAAGCGGTTGAGCGCTTGGGGTACGACCACGGTCTACCCGCTGCTGCTGCACCTGCTGGACCGCCGGGAGCACGGCACTGCGACGTCCGCCGAGGTCGCTTCGGCGATGCTGTACGTGGAAAGCTTCTTCGTCCGTCGCCTGGTGATCGGCCGGGCCACCGCGAACATCAATCGGATCCTGCTGTCCGTTGTCACCGAGATGAACCGGGACCTGCCGGTGGACCAGGCGGTGCACGCCTACCTGTCGGTGGGCCGGAAGTACTACGCACCCGACGACAGTGTGCGGGCCTCCGTCCGGTCGATCCCCTACTACCTCAACGGCCGTCCGCACCAGCGCAACCTGGTGCTGCGGTGGCTGGAGGAGTCGTACGGCAGCAAGGAGCCGGTGGCGCTGGACTCGCTGACCATCGAGCACGTGCTGCCGCAAACCCCCACCAGCGAATGGCGGCAGATGCTGGCCGCTGACCTCGGGCCAGAGGAAAACCTCGGTGAGGCGCACGAAGCCCTGGTCCACACGTTGGGGAACCTGACCCTCACCGGCTACAACTCGGAGCTGAGCAACAGCTCCTTCCCGGTCAAGCGCCTCCAGCTCGGCCAGAGCGGGATCGTGCTCAACCAGGAGATCGCCGCCCGAGACCGCTGGGGCCGGCCCGAGATCCACGCTCGTGCCGATGCGCTCGCCGAGCGCATCGTCTCCCTCTGGCCGGGCCCCACAGAGCAGTCGGTCGACCAGTCGGTGGTGCCATGGGACGTGATGAACAAGGCCCTCGCCGAGTTGCCCGCAGGCTCATGGACCACATACGGCGACCTGGCCGCCCTTATCGGCACCGCTCCAGTGCCCGTCGGTGCCCGGCTTGCCAACCACCCTGTCCCGAACGCCCATCGGGTCCTGCAGGTAGAGGGTACGGTCTCCCCGGGCTTCCGCTGGCTCGATCCGAACCGCACCGACGACCCGCGCGACCTGCTGCGCGCCGAGGGCGTGCATTTCGACCAGTACGACCGCGCGGACCAGGCCCAGCGGATCGGCACCGAGGAGCTGGCGCAACTGGCCGGGGTGACGCCGGATGATCTTCCCGAGCGCCTGCCCCGGCCGCGCGCCGACCAGGACGTCGACTACGCCGCACGCTTCCTCGAGCAGTTGACCGCCCTCCAGGGACCGGCGGTCGCCACCGCTACCCAGGTAGTGCTCGAGGCCTGGACCGCGATCGGCGGCACGCTCCTCTACGGCACCCGCGGCGAAACCTCCTGCTTTCTGATGGCCCGCGATCGCAGGCACGAACTCGGCGACATCTGGCCGGCCACGATCTACCCGAGCGGGAAGTTCGAGGTCGTGTTCCAGCACCTGAGCGTCCGGCCCCCGTTCGGGGATTTCGCCCTACGGGAGGAACTGCGCCAGCGGCTGAATCAGTTGCCGGGCGTGGACATCGCCGCCGCCAAGATCGCGCTTCGGCCCGGGTTCCCGCTGACCGTCCTCACCGACTCCGACGCCCGGGACGCTCTGCTCGACCACCTGCGGTGGTTCTACGACCAGGCCCAGTTGCCCGCCTCGGACGAGCTGATCATGGTCTAAGCTCCGGCACCGACCCTTGCGGTCCGCAGCGCCCCGTACCCGGGCCTCTGCGGAAACTGGCTCGCCTGCCGTGCCGTTTAGTGCCGCCGCCGTCGACCCCCCTCACCCCTTGGAGGTCCGCTCGTGCCTCAGCTCGCCTTCGCCAACACCTTCTGGGAGAGCTTCGACGTCCTAGAGAAGCCGGTCAAGGCCGGTGTACGCAAGGCGATGGCGAAGTTCCAGCAACTCACCATCGCCGAACTGCACGCAGACAAGGGCCTGCACCTGGAGTCGGTAAACAACGCCCGCGACCCGCGGATGCGGACCATCAGAATCAACGACTTTTGGCGTGGGGTTGTGCTGGCACCTGACGACGGCAGCGACACATTCCTCCTGCTGAACGTCGTTCCGCATGACGGCGCGTACACGTGGGCAGCGAAGCGCCTCTACACCGTCAACACGGCGACTCGGGCACTGGAGGTCCGCAACGTCGTCGCTCTCGAGCAGCTCACGCCGGCGCTGGAGAAAGCGGCGGCTCAGGCGCCGGCGCTGCTGTTCGCCCGCCACTCCGACACGGTGCTGCGCCACCTCGGCATCGACGATCAGGTGCTGCGAGCCGTCCGGACGATCATCGACAAGCCCCAGCTCGAAGCGTTCGGCACGCTGCTCCCGGAGGACCAGTTCGAGGTTTTGCAGTACCTCGCCGAGGGCTTCTCCCCGGATGACGTCTACCGCGACCTCGTCGCCGAACGCCAGCCGGCTGCCGCGACGCCGGAGCCGAGCGGGAGCCTGGCCGCAGCGATCGCCAACACCACCAGCCGCATCATGCTCGTGAGCCGGCCCGACGAGTTGGCCGAGATCCTCGACAAGCCGTTCGCCGCTTGGCGGGTGTTCCTCCACCCATCGCAGCGACGGCTGGCGTACCGGGTCTCGTACAAGGGGCCGGCGCAGGTGACGGGTGGTCCGGGAACGGGCAAGACGGTGGTCGCCCTGCACCGGGTCAAGCACCTGCTGTCCCGCTCAGCCGACAGCAGGGTGCTGCTCACCACGTACACGAACGCCCTGGCCGCCAACCTCCGGGAGAGCCTGGCGCTGCTCCTCGGCGACGAGAAGCGCATGGCGCGGGTGGAGGTGACCACGGTGAACGCCCTCGCCAACCGCACGGTGCGCACTCTCGCCGGGCGCGTGCCCACCCCGATCGGGGACGCGGACGAACGGCAGGTCTGGCGCCGGGTGTGCCGAAGGCTGACACTGCCCTGGACCGAGCAGTTCCTCGTTCAGGAGTACCGGCACGTTATCCTCGCCCACGACGTGCGCAGCCGCGAGGAGTACCGCGAGGTCAGCCGGCGGGGGAGAGGGTCGGCGCTGGGCCCGCGACAGCGTGACCGGGTGTGGGAGGCGGTGGAGATGTTTTCGGCCGAGCTAGCGGCGGCCGGCACCATCACCCACCTACAGGTGTGCGCGCGAGCTGCTCAACTGCTCGGTGAAGCCGACCTCGGCGTCCACGGCTTCGACCATTTGGTGGTCGACGAGGCACAGGACCTGCACCCGGCACAGTGGCGAGTCCTGCGCGCCGCGGTGGCGCCTGGCCCCGACGACCTGTTCATCACCGGTGACCCGCACCAACGGATATATGACTCCCGGGTGTCGCTCGGCGCCCTCGGTATCTCCGTCGCGGGGCGCAGCAGCCGGCTGCGAATCAACTACCGCAGCACCGAGGAGATCCTTTCCTGGTCTACGGGCGTGTTGGTCGGGTCGCGGGTCGACGACCTCGCCGGTGAGGGCGAGGACAGCCTTACCGGCTACCGCTCACTGCTGCACGGCAAGCGGCCGCAGGCGAAGGGCTACCCGACAAGCCAGGCCGAGGTCGCCGGGCTCGTGGCTCGAGTGCGGGAGTGGATGGCGCAGGACGTGCAGCCGAGTGAAATCGCAGTCTGTGCGCGCTTCAACACGACCCTAGGCACCGTGCGCGACGAGCTGGCGGCGGCCGGGATTCCGTCGGTGTGGGTGCGGGATCATCCCGGGGCGGAGATCGACGGGGTGCGGCTCGCCACCATGCATGCGATGAAGGGCCTGGAGTTCCGAGCAGTCGCCGTCGTCGGCGCCACGGCACGGGCCGTGCCTTTCGCGAAGGAGGTCACGCCGCCCGAGGTGGACTTGTTGCAGCACGAGAGCGACATGCTCAGAGAGCGCTGCCTTCTCTTTGTCGCCAGCACGCGGGCGCGAGAGGCGCTATGGGTGTCGTGGAGCGGAGCGCCGAGCCCCTTCCTGGATTTCGCCGCCGGCATTCCGCCCAGGTGACGGCTCCCCTCTAGAGCCAGTGGTGTGTTGCACTACGCCGCACGCCCGGTGTGATCCCGGCCTATCCCGCGTTCGCGGGCCGGCGGCGTCAGCCGACAGATGGCTGAAGCTTCGCCCGTCGAGCACGTTAGTCAGCTCGTCGTCGCGGGTCACCTCGTACCCCGCTCGCGCAGTTCGGCATCAGTTCCACTCTGCGGTCGAGCGAGATCCTGAATGTCGCCGTTGAAAGCTGTTCCCGAGGAGGCTCTGAAGGGGTCTCGCAGATCCTGCGGCAGCAGCCGGAACCCCCGATTGTCGACCTCGGGGCCAGTCACCGTCCTGGACGGACCCACCTCGTTGACCTCGATCGCAAAGTCGTCGACGGGGTCGTCCGCGGGATTTGCCGGGCCCGGCCACAGCTGCTTGCTCCTGCGAGCCGACCAGGAGGGGCACCTGCTCCCGCCTATTGCGTCGGTGATTCCACCGGCGCTTCAACGGCTGTAGAGGGCGACTACAGTCTCAGCCGTGGATCAGGTGGAGATGGTCGTGGTGCAGGAGTCGGAGCTACCCGGCGGACCAGTGCGGGTCGGCGCGGTGTTGTCGAGATACCGCAGCAGCTATCAGGTCCGCTGGGAGGACGACGGCACTGAGGTGACGCTCACGATCGGCGGCCGGAACAATTTCGCTCCACGCGGCTCGCTGCGTCACCAGTTTCTTCTTGACCCAGCATCGGTGACGACCATGTTCGACAGGGATCCGGTTGGGATCGTCTTTCGACTCCTGCGGGAGCACGAGTCAGCCATGGCCCGGAGCACAAGCGTGGAAAAGCGCCAGTCAGGCATGACCCGGAGCAAGATCAGAGAGAAGCTGGCGTCGGTCGGCCTTGACCCTGACCAGGTTCGTGCCCACTGGAAGCTCATCGATGGGCGTCTCAGCAACAGCGACGATGTGGATCAGACCGGTAAGGGGGCGTCGGCGACCTTCCGGTGGAAATCACCCAAGAGGCACCGCCCGGAGGCCTCCGAGCAGTCGAAAATAGACCACGCCGTGTCCACCCCGCTCGAGTCCGAAGATGAGCACCCTACGACGGCTACACCGGCGTCTGTCGCCGAGAAGGGCCCAGTCGAGGACGATGTCCGGGAAGCTGGGAGGGTTGTTCGGCCCTCCGGTGAATTGCCAACAGAGGCGCATCAGTCCGAGCCGGCCGAACTCCACGCCGCGCCGGGGCAGACCCTAACGGCAATAGTTGGACCGCAACCCCTCGCGGTGAAGGCTGCGTCTCTGCCTGGTCGGCTGGCCGAAGCGACCGGCGCGGACGCCTCCCGGTCTTTGTCGTACTACCTGTCGAAGCCCCTCGCTGTCGGTGCCCAGCTCGGACGAATGAACAATAAGCAGCTGGAAGACCTCATCACCGACCTGGAAGAAGGTGATGCCGCAGCCGCCAGTGCTCTACTGCTCGCCCTGCCCCGGCAATCTGCCGTCGTTGATCGTGCCGCCGCGCTCAGCCGTGAAAGTGCGACACTGCTCCTGACCTCGGCGGCCGCGGAAATTCAGGCGTACGCAGAGCCGGAGCCAGACGTCATCACCGCGGCCGCCGCGCTACTGCGCCGGGTCTCTAGGACCGACAACTTGTCGACAGGGGCAATCTCTCCGCTCATTACCCTCGCCTCAATCGTTGCCGCGAAACAGGCCCAGGATGCCGTGCCGGTGATCGACGGTGTCGCGGTGATACTTGGCCGCCTTCTACCGTTGATGTCACGCGACGAGCGCAACGCCGTCGACCTCGACCATCTCGCACCGCTCGTCGCGCCGCTTCCGTTCACCCGCGCCGGGGGACGTGCTGCCCTCATCGCCGCCGTGGGCAAGGTACGGGTCAAGAGCGTTCTTCAGGACGCCTGGTGGGCGGGCGCCACCCTGGATGACCTTGCTGGCTGCGCCACCGGCGTCCTCGGCGCGGTAACGTCACTCCCGGAGGTGGCCGCCCGCTACCTTCACCCGCTGGTGCTGCGGGAGCTGGCTGTCACTGAGTCCCGACGACGCTTGACCTTCCTGCTCGGCCTACCTGGTGAGTTCGTCGCCGGACTTCCCTCTGACGCGGTTGTCGCCGCCTTTCACAGGGTCGCCGCAGGCGACCCGGTGGTGGCTGGGTGGACAGGCGCGCTGGGGCAGGAGCAGCGGGTGGAGACGCTGCGTCGCACCGCCGAGCGGGCTGCGGCGGCCTCGGCGGCAGCTGATCAGCGTGCCGAGGCGGCCGAGGGGCGAGCCACTGTTTTGGCGGACCGGTGTGCGCAACTGGAGGAGACCCTGCGGGCGGAGCACCGCCGAGCCTCTTCGCTGCGGTCCGCCCAGGACCGGCAAATTCAGATCGACGTGATCCGTTCCTTGGCCGACCTCGCCGCCGAAGTGGAGGAACTCGCGGTCGAGCAGACCTCCCCAGAGACTCTGGTCGAACGCGTTCGGGCGCTTGTCTCGGCACAGGCACTCGAGCCGATTGGCCAGGCCGGACAGAAACTGACCTTTGATCCGACCGTTCATGAACCCATCGTCGGTGTTCCCACCGCTGGGAGCGCAGTTACGGTCATCCGACCTGGATACCACTGGCACCCGTCCGGTGAGGACATTCTCATCGAGAAGGCGCTGGTGACTACGACCTAGGAGCAGTCATGGGGGGAGCCCACGGCCACGCCGTCGGGGTCGATTTCGGCACGTCTACGTCTTTGGTGGCCACCCGGGCGGGTCGCCGTCCCGTGGAGATCGCGCCGCTCGGCCGTACGACCCGATGGTTTCCCTCCCTGGCGGGCTACCGTGGTGAAACGCTGCTGGTCGGGGAGGACGCCGACGCGCTTCCGAGCGACCAGGTAATCCGGTCCATCAAGCGGGCGATCACCGACAACCAGGAGACGGTCTCGTTGCCCGGCCCGGACGGGCTGCGAGCTGTGTCAGCCGACGACGTCATGATCGCCCTTCTCGCCGAGATCGGTGAACGGTCCGCCAGGGCGGGCGAGCCATTGACCGCCGATCGCGAGTTTCGGCTGGGTTGTCCGGCCATGTGGGATGGGCTGCAGCGGAAACGCCTGCTCGACCTGGCCGCAAAGGCTGGCCTGCCGGTACACGACTCGGCTCTTGTCGACGAACCGATCGCTGCCGGCATCGCCTGGGTGACCCACCGATTCCTCGCGCACGGCGAGCGACCGGAGGGCCGCCTACTAGTTTTCGACATGGGCGGTGGCACCCTCGACATCGCGGTCCTCGACGTGGTGGGCGGCGCTCACCCCGAGATCTCGGTGCTGACGGCGCTGGGCACCGCCTACGCCGGCGACGCGCTCGACCACGCGATGGCACGGGATCTCCTTGAGGACCTGGGCGCACGCGGCGTCGACCTGGAGGCCGTGCCGCACCCGGAGTTGTTGCGAGCGCTTGTCCTCCGTGCCGCCCGCGACGCCAAGGTCAGTCTTTCCCGCCTGCCTGAACACCGCATCGTGCTGCCGTCCCGCCAGATCGGGCAGCTGCCGGTCTTGACCTATAGCCGAGAGCAGCTGGAGGAGGCATTTCGGGAGCAGATGGACAGTGCAGAGCAGCTGGTATGGGCTGCGCTGCGGGCCGCTCAGCTCACTGAACGTGACAGCCGGTCGCCGTCAGAGCTACGCGCGATGGGCCCGGCCGAGCTAAGTGGCGACATCGACTACGTGCTGCTTGCCGGGGGGATGAGTCGCATCCCGTACGTCGAGCGGCGCATCGGCGCGCTGTTCCCGAACGCCCAGGTATTCGACAACGCCGGAGTGCAGCCCGACGAGGCGATTGTCGCAGGGCTGGCCGATACCGCCAGCTACGAGCGGCTTAATCTGCACCGCCCGGGGTTTGACTTCGTCGTCGAGTGGGAAGAGGGCGGTCAGGTACGGCAAGAGACCTTATACCCTGCGTATACCCCGTTTTACGAGCCATGGCAGGTGCTCAGCGGTCAGTCCAATCTCGGATATGAACGTCGCGACCGAGACTTCCCAGGTCCGCAGCACGGCATTGGTCGGCTGCGGGTGCGCGCAACCAGCGGCGAGCCGCTCGGCCTGAAATTCGACGGTCAGGTCATGGACGGGTTGAGCCTGAACTTCGGCCGCCGGATGATCTTCAAGCTCTACTGCGACGGGCGGATCCTCATCCAGCATGGGTCGGGCAGCAGGATTCAGATGCGGGTCGACCGATGGCCGGTGATCCGTGGTCGTGACCACGCACAACTGGTGCTGCGCAGTGCCGAGGAGTCGGCACCGACGCCTCCTACTCCCTGGTACATGGAGAAGGAGTGGGCTCCGCCGATTCGATGAGGGCGATGGCCACGGCGGTCAGCGAGATCTCCAGCTCTTGACGGCTGGCCAGTTCGTGATGGATCTCGGCGCGGCGAGCACGAAGATTGCGGAGCCGCCCCTCGTAGAGCCGGACGATGGTCGGCCCGCGTCCGTCAACACGCAGTCGCGCGAGCAGCTCCTGGGCCTTCTGAATCTGAATGTCCAGCGACCCCTGTCGGGCCAGGATTCGTCCGTCGACAAGAGCGGCGTTCTCCTGCCGCCGGGTCCGCTCGGTGTCCCGATGCCGAACGGCGAGGTGCTCCTGCGCCTGGCGCCACACCTCATACAGTTCGGCAGGCGGCGTCGGCGTGCCGTCCCGGAGTCTGCCTTCGGCCAGGGCGGTGAGCACAAGGTCCCCAACTTCGTGGTCTGGACGGCGCGTGTCAAGGTCGATCGCCGTTGCCCACAATTCGAGCAGTGGCCGGAGCCCTGACGTTTCAGCAAGGTCCAACATGACCAGATACCTCTTACCCGCTGGGAGTGCCGGTACGGCCATCGATCCAAACCGTGGCAGCGCCAGCGTCTCGTCGTTCAACATCTCAAGAGCGAGCTTGACGAGCGGGTGCCGGCCAGAGAGGAGTTCGACGTCGTACTTGCTGGCTGCCTCCGGCTGGAACGTGCACTCCAGCGGAGTCTCGCTCTGCAGCAGAGCCGCGAGCTTGGACCGGCTGTGCTTGCTTCCGCCGTCGCCTACCCGGCTTGATCGCAACCGCTCGGCCAACTGGCTGGAGCCAATGATGTGGAAGATGCCGCTCTTGTTCGGCTTGCGGCGGCGGCCTCCGACCCGGTCGAAGAGCTCATCGAGCATCCGCTGAATCTCCGCTGGGCCGATGAAGCGTCCGTTTCCGGGCCCGTTCTCGGTGAGGCCCTCGACAAGTAGACCATCGAGTCCGGAAAGCTGCGCCTGAGAAGCGCGCAGCTCGTCGGTCTCGTGGGAGCGCTGTTGAATTGCGACCTCGATCCGGTCGACTTCGCGCCGACGGCCCGCCGCGTCGAGTCTGGGGTCGAGCAGCCGTTTGGTGATGTCGCCGAGCTGGTCACGCAGGATGGGTTCGAGTTCGCCGATAGAACTCTCGAACACGCCGATCCGGTCGTAGAGCCGCTGGAAGATGTCCGTCTCGATCGTTCCGGGCACGTGCATGTTGTAGATGAAGATCTTCTCGTGCTCCTGGCCGAAGCGGTCGAGCCGGCCGATGCGCTGTTCCACGCGCATGGGGTTCCAGGGCAGGTCGTAATTGACTAGGACATTGCAGAACTCGAAGTCGAGACCCTCCGAGCCGACCTCACTGAGCAGGAGAATATCGAAACGGCCGTCGCGAAACTCCCGCATAATCTTTTCTCGGTCTGCCATTGGCACACCGCCGTGCATCACCCGCACGCTGAAGTGCTCCCCGAGGCGGCCGGCCAGATAGGAGAGCGTGCGCCGGAAGAATGAGAAGATCATCACCTGCCGTAGTTCCGCCGCGCGCACCTTGAGCAGTTCGGCCAGGAGCTGCTCGTACTTGGTGTCTACCGGTACCGGACGCGCGAGCGTCGGTAGGTCGAGCAGATCAGCCAGATCCGGGCCGATCTCCTCCTCGGCGTCGTCGACCTCCTGCCGGAAGAGCTCCGGGCTGCGCTCCCGCATCAGTTGTTGTGAGGCCGGGATGCAACTCGCCGCCTGGCGTAGCGGCATCTGCATGGCGAAGCCTGGCGGGGTGTTCATCTCCAAGGCCCGGCTCATGTACCAGGCGTAGACCGAGTCATAATAGTTCTGCTCCTCGATTGTCCACTCCACGTCGATATTCCGAGGATCGCGTACGGCCTTCCGATCGGGTACGTCCGCCTTCCGGGTCCGGGTCAACACGCTGCCGAGGACGTTCAGGTCGGCGAGCAACCGACGAGCCCGGGCGACCTCATCGTGGGTGAGTGGCCTGTCGACATCGAACAGAGTGCGGAGTAATTGGTAATCGGGGCGATCGGTGACGGTCGACCCGAATTGGAGAGCGTCGAGCTCGGCGAGTTGACGTACCAGCTTCCGGGGTGTTCGCCGACCTTCCGTGAGTAGTGACCGCGCCACCCCGTTCAAAATCTGATTGGGCTCAAGCTGCGCCTCGAAGATCGCATGGTCGCCGAAATGCCCCTCGTCGAGGAGATTCATCAGATTGAAGAGATCCTTGTTGCCAAGGTTGAGTGGCGTGGCGGAGAGGAAGATCAGGTAATCGGACCAGTCCGCCAGCAGTCGCCCGAGAGCGTGTGACTTGCTGTCGCTGTTCCGGAGATAGTGCGCCTCATCGATGATAGCCAGGTCGAAGCGCGGATGAAGATCGTTGAGCTTCTCGAGAACAGCGTCGGCCGAGCGCAGCGACTCGAGGGAAACGACGCCCTGTAGGTTTGGCTCGTCACCGTCGGCGAGCCTGTCCGCGAAGTTCGCTAGGTCGCGGGGTCGAAGTATCTCGAGAGGGCGATCGAACCGGCGTCCCATCTCGGTCTTCCACTTGAGCGTCAGTACAGCGGGGGACACGACGAGGACCCGCTCGAGTCGGGACCGCTGTTCAAGCTCGCTCCAGATGAGACCAGCTTCGATCGTCTTACCGAGACCGACCTCGTCCGCGATCAGAAGGCGTCCCGAGGATGCGGTGAGAACCTTCAAGACCGGCTTGAACTGGTACGGCCGGAAGACTGTCTTGCTGGATGCGAACGAATAGAGGGTGTCGGTGAGCGGGTGGCGCAGCTTCGTCCAGGTCAGAGTCAGCGACAGACCCTTCGCGCCGACGGGAGCTTGGGATAGCCAGAAGGCGGGATCACGCGGGTCGCCCTCGACAAGGACGAGTGCCTCCTCGCTGTAGCGTTTGATGTCGCCATGCATGTCGACCTGGTACTGGTAGCTCCCGGCCGCTGGTAGGACCTCCTTCACGCGCCCCACGCTGCGGGCGCCACCCCGGGTACGCACCATGTCCCCACGGTTGAACTTCGCTCGGCCAGCGAACGGATCTGCACCCACCCACAACGTGTCGTAGACCGCCCCGGCCGTCACGAGATGGCCGTCCTCGGCGTATCTCCGCCGGTCGCTCGCTGCATCGGTTGGCGCCCTACCGGTTGCCACCACCATCGTGTGCCAGAAGCCGGTTCGATTGAAGGCATAGGCGCCGCAGTGGAGAAGTCTTGTGAGCGGACCATCGGAGGATCCGCGGACGTCACCCGCGATGCTGCTGACGATGTCGCGATGGTGGTCGGGTATCTGACCGACGACGAGGCAGGAGACCGGCTGCAGTCGAGCCAACCAGTCATATCCGTGTTGCGGCGGCTCATACCGAAGGTCGTCGTCGGGCACGGCTCGTCCCCCGTCCTACCCGAATGCGCAGAGTCCCCCGATCCTGCTGGAGGGGATTGCGAATGTAACGGTCCGGTCGTCCAGAAGGGGCTCCACCGTTGGTGCAGAGACTCCGCTTGAGGGAAGAAGATCTTCTTCCGGCTCCAAGGACAGCAAGCGGTCCGGGCCTTGCAGCGACGGCCGCGTCAAGCCCACCTCTCGGCAAAGCTGATCTCGTTCCCGTCGTCTCGACCAGGTATTCCGCCGATGCTGACCGGCGATGGGAGGCGGCCGGTGTGGCCGTGGTGCCAGAACGGGAAGATCTCCGCCTCCCTTGTGCCGTAAGCAAACGCCTCACAACACCGCTAAGCCTGCCTACGTCGGTCATTTGTTGGGCCGACCCTGGCGGCTCCGCCTCGCTCGGAGCTGTGTTTGTCTATCGGAGTGCGTTGCGATCCACGGCATCGGTGAACGCGTTCCAGGCCTGCGGACTGAATGTAAGGACGGCACCCAGGTTGTCCTTGGAGTCCCGAACGACCACGACGCGGGGAAGATTCATAGCGACCTCGACGCAGGCGCCGCCGTTGTCGCCGCTGCGGGTGCTCTTGCGCCAGACGGCGCCGGTCAGGTCAGTCATGCCGCATCTCCCCGGAGATCCTCTTGATCATGTCTTTCGATTCTGCCTCGTCGAGGGCCAGCGCATCCAGCCCTCTCCAGACGCGCTCGTAGGCGGCTAACTCGTCAGGCTTGTCGAGGTAGAGCGCCCCGGTCAGCGACTCGCTGTAGACGACCGACGGTTCCGGGGCTGCTCTGCCGCCCTTGGTGGGCGGGAAGTCGAGGATCATGACGGTACCGGCGACCGCGCCGGGGTGTGGCCCCGCAGCCAGTGGTAGCACTCGGACGGACACATTCGGTAGCTCTGACACCCTGAGTAGGTGGTCGAATTGCGCGGTCATGACGTTGGGGCCGCCGACCGTGCGTCGAAGCACTGCCTCTGACAACACCGACTCCAGCCGTGGCGCCGGAGGAAGCCGCCGGACGAGTAGCGCCTGCCGCTGAAGCCTTACTTGGACGGCGCGCTCCCTCTCCTCGTCGCTGAGGATCCTGCCGCGCCGGATCAGCACGTCGGCGTAGCCCTTGGTCTGCAGGATGCCGGGGATCAGAGACTCGTCGAAGCCTCTGAGCCGCGAAGCGGCGGATTCCAGGCCGACGTACAGCTCGAACCAGTTCGGGACCGCATCGCCGTACGCGTGCCACCAGCCCTTCGACTTCGTCTCGGCGGCCAGCCCGCGCATCGCCTCGGTCATCTCGGGCGACACCCCGTAGAGCTCACACATCGCCTTGACGTCGAGCACTCGGACCGAGCCTTGACCGCATTCGAGACGCCAGATCTTCTGCCGGCTGTATTCGAGGGCTTCGGCAGCGGCGTCGAGCGTCACCCCGGCCTCGTTGCGGAACTGCCGCAGCAGCCGACCGAGTTGCCGGCGCGGCACGGTCGATCCGATGTCTTCAGGCATCCACACACTCCCTGGTTCCGTCACGCAACACTGCGTGACCTGCTCCTGCAACTCCTACGGGTTCCGGCAAAGAAAGTCAATGCACAACGGCGAAATTGCGGTATCGAACGTTGCGTTTCCCTTGCGGAGTGTCGCAGTCTTCTCACAGCGCGGCGGCCGACCGGTCCCCCCGAACGGCCGCCGCGCTTCCCCGACCGCCCTTCGCCCCTCCGCGTCAGGAAGGCAGACAGACATGAACGCCAGAAACCAGCGACCAGGGGCGGCGAGCGGTGGTGGGACCTACCGCTCCGGCGCGTACACCAGTCTGCTGCCGTGGCAGGTGCGTGAGCGCCGCTTCGCGCCGGTCGGGTTCGGGCGTCGCGGTTTGAACCCCGACGACGTGTACGCCTTCCTCGACCGGGTCGCCGGCGACATGGCCGCCGTCTACGCCGCGCTCGCCGAGAGCCGCCGCGAGACGGCCCGGATCAAGGCCGCGCTACGTCGCTGGCAGACCGATCAAGCCCAGGCCCGCAACGAGCGGGGCCAGGCCCGATGAGCCAGCGGTACGTCATCCACCTGCCCGTCGTCGCCACCGACCTGCCCGCCGCGCAACGCCTGGCCCGGGTCATCGGTCGCTGGATGCTGGTGCTGCCGATGGCGGACCCGGGGGAGACCACCGTCTCCGAAGAGGACCAGCAGTTCCTCCGCCACCGGGTCTTCTGCGACCTGCGGCTGCCCGGCGGCCGGCGCTGCCTCCTGCGCGACGGCCACGACGGCGACTGCTCCCGCCGTTTGCGTCGGTGAGGGGTGCGAAGCCGGAGATAGGCAGAGCTAAAACGACGCGGCGATGCCTTCGCGAAGGGCCGCAGCACGTGCGTCGTCGAACCCGGCGAGCAGGGTGTGAGCCTCCCGCCAGTGCTGACCGGCCTCCTCGGCGCGACCTGCCGCCGTCAGCGCGCCACCCAGATGGGCCAGCGTCAGGGCAAGTTGCCAATCGTCCCCGAGCTGCCGGTGCACTGCCGCCGCGCGCAGGTGGAAGGCGATCGCCTCGTCCGCCTGCCCCAGTTCCCGGTACGCCTCACCGGCGCCGTCGAGGGCCATCGCCTCGCGGCTGCGGTCACCGAGCCGACGTTGAATCGTGGCTGCCCGGTGCACGGCCTCCAGTGCCTCAGCGGTTCGGCCGAGGGCGCGCAGCACCCGTGCGTACTCAACCAGCCAGTGCCCCAGCCAGACCTGGCTCACGCCCTCGGCGATGGCAATGGCCGACTTGATCGCGGCAAGAGCCTCTTCGGTACGGCCGAGTTCCCGCAGGCCCATGCTCAGGAAGAAGAGCGAGTTGCCCTCCTGGCCGCGGTCGTCAATCTCCCGCTGCACCGCGAGCGCCCGCTCCAGCAGCGCCGCCGCCTCGGTCAGCTCACCCAGCTCGTAGCGGGTCTCGGCCAGGTTGCTGAGCAGCAAGGCCTGCCACCGTTGGTTGCCGAGTCTTTCAAAGATCGCCAGGCTCTCGCCGAAGTGGCTGAGCGCCTCGGTGAGGTGACGGTGGCGCAGGCCCAGCAGCCCGAGCCCGTTGATTGACACTGCTGTGCCGTACTCGTCGCCGATCTCCCGCCGGATGACCAGTGCGGCCTGATGGTGTTCGGCGGCCTCGGTGAGCTGGCGGGCTTGGAAGTAAGCCTTGCCGAGGCTTTCCAGCGCCTCTGCCTCACCGTGCCGGTCGCCGAGCGTGCGGGCTGCCGTCAGCCCGATCCGGGCGGTGGTGAACCAGTCTTCGAAGGCGTTCTGATGCATGAAGACGCTGCGTAGCAGCGCTGCCAGTTGCCAGGCGATCCGCGGTGCGCCGGCCTCGGCGGCTGCTCGGGTGGCCGCCACCAGGTTGTCCCGTTCGGCGTCGAACCAGGCGTCCGCCTCGGCGCTGGCCGCGAAGGTGAGCGGCGTGACGTCGGTCGGCGGACCCAACGGTACGGTCCGGTAGAACGGCAGAGTACGGGCCAGCGCGGCGTCGGCGGTGTGCAGATACCAGTCCAACTCACGGCGCAGCGCGGCCTGCCGACCCTCCGTGCTCTCCAGGTGCCGCACCTGGTCGACCGCGTAGGCGCGCAGGAGGTCGTGGAGTTGGTGGCGTCCCGGAGAGCTCTGTTCCAACAGGTGCGCGCTGACCAGAGCGTCGAGCGGCTGCCGCACCTGGGCCAGCGGCACACCGGTCAGCGCGGCGGCGGCCGGGGCGCTGAGGTCCGGACCGGGGTGTAGCCCGAGCAGCCGGAACAGCCGCGCGGACGTCGGGTTCAGGGCACGGTAGGACCAGGCGAAGACCGCCCGCACCGCATCGGACTCCTCGTCCTCCTCGGCGGTGAGCGCGTCCCACAGGGCCGACTCGTCGCGCAGATCCTGAATGAGCTCGCCGAGCGGCATGAACGGCCGGCTCGCCGCTCGCTCGGCAGCGATGCGCAGCGCCAGCGGCAACCGAGCGCAGAGTCGCGCCAACTCGGTCAGCTCGGCGGGGTCGTCGCCGCTTCGGTAAGGCGAGGTGATGTCGCGTAGCAGAGTGACGGCGTCGTCTTCGGTCAAGATGCGCAGCGTCAGCCGTCGGCCGCCGTCGCGGGTGGTCAGCCCGGAGAGCATGTTCCGACTCGTGACCACGACCAGGCAACGGCCCGTGCCCGGCAGCAGCGGGCGCACCTGCCGGGCCGATGCGGCGTTGTCCAACAGCACCAGTACGCGCCGGCCGGCCAGGCGCGAGCGGTACAGCGCCGCCCGGTCATCCAGATCCGCTGGCACCGCCGAGGGCGGAACACCGAGAGCCCGTAGGAAGCGGTCGAGGATCTGATCCGGCTGCGCCGGCTCGCCCGGATCGTATCCGCGCAGGTTGGCGTAGAGCTGCCCGTCAGGGAACCTGCTCAGGACGCTGTGCGCCCAGCGCAGGGCGACCGAGGTCTTACCGACGCCGGCCGTCCCGGTGATCACCGACAGGCTGACATCGACGTTCTGATCCCCCTGGGTCAACAGCCGGTTGAGTGTCCGCAGCTCCTCCACCCGATTGACGAAACCGCGTACGTCAGCGGGGAGCTGTTGCGGTCGCTCCTGCGAAGTCACCTCGCCGTGGAAGTGCACACCGCCGTACACGTCGCGGGCCTGGACCAGCTCCGCCGGACCGGACAGCTCGGACCGGTTCACCTGAGCCGGCCGCTGGCCGGGCTCGTCCGACCCGACGCCGTCCACCTCATCACCCCGCGCGGGGAGGCCCCATCGGTGCCACTACACGGGCGAAGTACTCGTCCAGAGGTTCACCGCGGTGGTAGAGGGACTCGATGAAGGACTGGCAGCTCGCGACCAACTCGGGGTCACGCCAGCGGCGGGCGGCAGCCAAGACGCCGTCGGCGTCGTAGACGGCCTCGTACATCACCTCGGCGCCGAGGGTGTAGATCTCCGGCAGCTGACCGCTCGACTCGGCTGCCGCGACCGCCTCGGCGCGGACTGCACGGGTCAATCCGCCGTGTTCGTGCCGCAGCCGCAGCACGTGCAGCTCCCACTGAAGGTACGGCACGAGTGGCTCTTCGATGACCCGCACCCGCCGCGTGGTGAACCCGTTCTCCGCGATCCGCCGGTAGTAGCTCTGGAACTCGGGGCGGCGCGCGTCGAGGATTCGTAGCGAATCCTCCCATCGGCCGTCGGCGAACGCCTGCCATCCCTCGTCGCCGGGCTCCTTGAAGGTCTGCGCACGTTCCAGCTTCCAGAATCCCGGAGCACTGGTCCGCCAGAACCGATCGTCGAAGTCCGCCCAGTAGTCGTCCAGGCGGAGCAGCTCACCGGGGTCCCCGCGGAACAGGTCATGCATCAGGTATGTCCACCTTCGCCGCGATCATTGTCGATCGGGGAATGATGATAAGTCGCTCGCCAGGATCCACCGAGACATCGGCGGGAAGCCGTCCCTGGTAGGCCTCGGTGAGGTCCTGCCCGATCACCGCGATGTCGCCGTTGCTCAACTCCCAGACGTCGGGGCAACTGCCGTCGCCGGAGGTGTTGCCCAGCTCATGGGAGGACTTGCCCCAACGGCGGGTGAGCTCGGCGGTAGGGTCCGCTTCCCAAGGCTGTCCGCTCACGGCGACCTCCGAGATTATGTGCCCGCGCGAGCACCCACGGTAACATCGAGGCTTCGCGATTATTGGCGCCCGATGTTCGCCTCCACGAGCCGGGGCGATGGCGGGAGGCGGAATTGTGACCGACCCGATCATGGTGACCGCGGCGACGACGCTCGTCGCGTGGGCCACCACCGAGCTGGCCCAGAGCGGCCGAGCAGCGGTTTCCTCCCTGATCGGCTTTCTGCGCACCCGGTTTCAGCACGAGCCGGCGTCCCGTGCCGCCGTCGAGGACGCCCTGCAACATCCTTCGCCAGAGACGGTGGGCCGCCTCGCCGAGCTGCTCGATCGGGAGTCGCGGCGCGACGTGGCCTTCGGCGCCGAGCTGCGAGCGCGGTGGTCGCAGGTCGAGGCCACCGTCGCCGAAGGTGCTGCCGGCGTCGCCAACTCGGTCTCCGGTGACGTGCACGGATCAGTGGTGCAGGCGCGTGATGTCCATGGCGGAATCCATCTCGGCGACGGTCCCACTCGGCACTGACGCTGCGTACTGAGCTGATATCTTCCCGTGTTGTGGTGGGCGAACGGGGGTGAGTGTTGCGCTATCAGATCCATCGAGAAGGAGCTGCCCGTAGCTGCTTTTCGGCGGTTCCTCAATGAGGATTACGGCATCTCACCTGATGCGGTCTACATCGGTCGAATCCAAGACCGAGCGGTCGATGATCCGCGGCCGGTCGTCATGCTCAATCCCCCCGACGAGGACGAGGGATTCGGCTGGATCCTGACTGGGGACGCTGAACTCGCCGATGCCACCGGCCAGGGGGAGCGTGAGCTGGCGGCCCCTCTCGCCCGAACCTTCGGGGTGCGGGCGCTGGTCGACGACGGCACCATCCCACCCCGGCCGGTGGTTGCTGGTCAGCACCGACGGCAGCAGAGGTCGTGTCGTCACCGACGAGGACGCCGCAGCCGACGGGGACCTGCGGGTGATGCACGCCCTCGAACCCATTAGCGGTGAGCCGCAACTCGCCGTCGTACCGCCACTGGACTGGGCCCGCGACTGGTGACCGAGGGCGGCGCGGCGCTGATCCATGCGGGACGGTCCGCGCCCGTGACGGCGTTATCGCGGTGCCTCGATGGTCCACTCCAACTGGCCAGCTTTCACGCCCGGACGGTATCGCTGCATGTAGGCATCGCCGGTTTCCAACGACCGCGCCGTGCCCTCCAAGAGCTCTGCGATCGACGCCGGCCAGCGGTCGAAGCCGGTGCCGTCCTCTGGATAGAACTCGCCCACCCTGCCGTGTCCACCGGGACGCTGGTCGACCAGCAGACAACCACCATCGCCCGCCGTCGCAAACGGCACGAAGGCTCGGTGCCACCAGTCATCGTCCAGCGGTCCGCCTGCCAAGACGGAACAGCTGACCTCCCAGTCGGCCGCGATCTGGTCTAGTGGCAGCGGTCGATAGAACGGTGGCAGATCAAAGCTGTCTACCGCCGCGACCCCGTCATGCCGCCGCAGCGACGCCACCAGATCGGGCGGGAACGGGACCGACATCCGCGCCTGTAGTGCGGCGATCCGCTCCGGTGGCGCGGCCGGCCGCAGCGAGGCGCGCGTGCGGGGCGCGTGCGCCGCCAACCATTTCTCGATACGTTTCCAGGCAGCGTTGACCCGGGCGGTGGTCGCAGCATCGGGCTCGGCGGCGACCGGGGTTCCGGCGTACTGCGGGCAGACCGCGGCGGCAGGCGGTCGGGACGACGCCTTCGCATGGCCCGTGTCGGGGACAGTGCGGTAGGACGGAACTGGTTGGCGTACGGACGGCACGGGTCCCGGGTGGATGGACACCCCCGCGTCGTTGACGCTTGCGCGATCCGATCCGAAGGTGGTGACGGCGCAGAGCATCAACACCAACAGCAGAAAGACCGCGAGCAGGACGACCAGCAGCCGCTTGCCGATGACCGTCGAGGGTGGCTCGTCCTGGTCACGCTGCGCCGCGGGCACCGCGTCGTTGGACCCCGGCATGGCGACGGCAGGTCCGGAGGGCGAATCGTCGGCAGCCGCCGCCCTACCGCCGGTCGCCTTCAACACCGGGTCGAGCCAGCCAGCCGCCTCCGCTCGAAACAGCTCGGGCTGGTCAACCGCGCCGGCGGGAATTCGACCCGCCAGCCCGACCGGCAATCCGGTGAGGTCACCGCCGTCGCCGATGGCGATCACGGAGGCGGAGAGGCCACGGCTGGTGAGGGCATCGAGGGCAAGCGTGGTGTGATTGGTCGAGTCTGGTCCGGAGTCGGTCACCACGACGACGGGCGCCCGCAGCGCCCAGGCCAGATCCGCGAGGGTCCAGCCGCCGCGGCCCAGCGGAACGAGGAGCCCGTGGGCCGCGCCCACCAGGATCAGGCCATGGGTCCGTGCCAGGGCTTGGGTGATTCCGACGAGGTCGTCGGGGCGTGGCGCGTCGATACCACCGGCATGCACCTCGACGTACGTGGCGAGGTTGTCGCTCAGCAGCTGACGAGGGGCGCTGTCGTCATGCCTGCGGTGGGCGATATGAAGTACCGCCACTCGCACCGTCGACGCCGCGGAAATGGCTGCCGCAGCCATTTCCCAGCTCACGTTCGTCGAGGTAGCGGCAACTACCCACGGTCCACCATCCGGCCAGGACAACCGTCCCTCCCCATGATCACGGCAACCCTAGCGAACCGGCGTCCCTCATATGATTCCCGCCTGATAGACGGCTGGACGCCGCGTACACCCCGCTGCTGCCGTGGCAGGTGCGCGAGCGCCGCTTCAAGCTGGTCGGGCTCGGACGCCGCGGCCTTGACGCCGATCTCCGCCGAGGACCACCAGAACGTACGGCATCGGGTCTTCTGCGACCTGCTGATGCCCGGCGGTCGGCGCTGCCTCCTCCGCGCCGACCACGACGGCCCCTGCGCCCGCCGCCTGGGCCGCTGACCCGGATTCGCCCGAAGGGGATGAGGCAGGGTCACCCCCCGTCCCAGGAGGCTGTCGAGGTACCAGTTCGCTCGGCACCCGAGCGGTGAAGTGTGCGATAGCGGCACAGGGCTCGTAACTGACGATTCGACGGCGATCGGGCCGGAGAGGAGAATCAGGTGGAATACGAGGATTTCATCAACGCAGTGGCCGCGCGGCTGAAGGTGTCGACCGATCAGGCGGCGACACTCACCAGCGCGACGTTGGAGACATTGGCAGATCGGATCAGCGCCGGCCAGGCTGAGGACCTTGCCTATCAGCTTCCCGGCGGGCTCGACGATCACCTGCGCAAACCGCCACCGCTTAGAAGGCAGGAACATGCCCAGCCGTTCGGGTTCGACGAGTTCGTGCGGCGCGTGGCGGACCACCCGGCCGTCGACCGTGCGCTCGCCGGTGCCGGGGTCCGCGCGGTGCTCACCACGCTCCGTGAGGCTGTTTCCCGTGACGAGTTCGAGGACGCGATGGCCCAGCTTCCGAAGGAGTTCCGGCAGGTGGTCGAACCGGTGGGCGCCGGTGGCCGGCAGCGCCGCGGGTAGCACGCACGGACCCCGCGACGCACCCCAACTGGTCCGGAAGGAGAACTGGTGAACTACGCCGAATTTCTCGAAGCGGTGGGGAAGCGGGCGCGAATGCCGGCGGCGGAGGCGGCGAACGTCGTCGGAGCCACGCTGACGACCTTGGCGGAAGGGGTCAGTGGTGGCGAGGCGCGGCGCCTGGCCACCCAGGTCCCCGAGGAGTTGCGGGGGTACCTGCACAAGGACGTGGACTTCGCCGAACGGATCGACCTCGTGGAGTTCCTCAATGAGGTAGGGGCCCGCGCGGGAACGGATGACGAGCGGACCGCTGAGGGCGCCCGCGCCGTGTTGACGACCCTGCGCGAGGTGGTGAGCGCGGACGATCTCGAGTACCTGGAATCCGAACTGCCAAAGGACTTCCGGCGGCTGCTGCGTCCGGTGGGCCGCAGCGTCGGGGCCTGAACCGAGCCATTTCCTGGCCCGATCCGGGTACGGTGCGCGGGTGGAGGTTGGATTCGCCCCGCCCGTCTCCGGCTCGTGGGCCACACCGGAGAACATGATCCATGTCGCCCGCCGCGCCGAGCAGCTCGGGTACCACTCGCTCTGGACGTTCCAGCGGCTCCTGGTGCCCGCCGACCTCGCGTGGAGCGAGACCTACCACAGCGTCCAGGACCCGCTGACCACGCTGGCGTTCCTGTCGGCCCACACCACGCGGATCCGGCTCGGCGTCGCGGTGCTCAACATGCCGTTCTTCTCTCCGGTGCTGCTGGCCAAGCAGACCGCGACCCTCGACATCCTCGCCGGCGGACGGCTCGACGTGGGACTCGGCCTCGGCTGGGCGGACTTGGAGTATCAGGCGACGGGGGTGAGCAAGCATCGGCGGGGCCATCGGGCCGAGGAGTTCCTGGCAGTTCTCCGCGCTCTCTGGCAGGACGGCGTCGCCGAGCATCGCGGCGAGTTCTACCAGATCCCGCCGACGCGCCTGGAGCCAAAACCCGTGCAGCGGCCACACCCGCCGATCCTGCTCGGCGGCCAGGCGTCCGCCGCGCTGCGCCGGGCCGGCCGGCTCGCCGACGGCTGGGTCAGTGGCAGCCAGGCGGACCTGACAGGCATCGGCGAGGCGGTCGCGACCGTCAAGGCCGCCGCGGCGGAGGCCGGCCGCGATCCCGGCGCACTGCGCTTCGTCTGCCGCGGCGCGGTCCGCGTACGCCCGACGAGCCCGCCCGGGCGCGCGCCGCTCACCGGCACGCTCGAGCAGATCCGGTGGGATCTTGGCAGACTCGCCGAAGCCGGCATCACGGAAGTGTTCGTCGATCTCAACTTCGATCCGGAGATCGGCTCACCCCGCGCCGACGCGCAGGCGTCACTGCGCCGGGCCGACGAGGTGCTCGACGCCCTCGCTCCGACCCACTGACACCCCGGTCGGCGCTCACCCGGCCGGGTCGGCTGCCGCGTCCGCCGCGGACCACGCCGACCAGCCGGTCACCGCGATCGCGATCACCGGCCCGGCTGGTGGCCGCTGGACGTACTGCGGGTACTTGTCGGCCAGCGCCGCGCGGGCCGCGGCCTCCTCCGCGCGGTCCTCCACCAGCCGACCGTGCCCGTCCAGCCGGACCCACCACAGCCGCGACCAGTCCTCGTCGTACTCGTCGATGAGCAGGCAGGCATGCCCCGTCGCCCGGATGTTCTCCACCCGGCGTAGCCGCCGGTGGCGCTTGGGCTTCTCGTCCACGGCGTGGTAGACGACATCGTCGAGCAGGACGAAGCACACGGACACCAGGTGGGGACGCCCATCCGCCCGGACGGTGGTCAGCCGGGCCACCCTGGCCGACTGGACCCGATGCCGGATTTCGTCGGCGGGCACGGGCCCGACGGTAACAGCCGACACCCGTCATGGTGACTCGTTGTTGCCGTGGAGGCGTGTCGGTGCTGCAGGCGGGTATGCCCTGCCGACCTGAACCTCGGGGGAGGCGTGATGGCGAGCGAGGCGCCCGACTACTTCCAGCCCGAGGCTGGGCTGGTGCTCACGCACCTGCTGATCGTGCGGGACGTGGACCGTTCCCGGGAGTTCTACCAGCGGGTGCTGGGCGCGACGGTGGTGCGGGAACGCCAGCCGGCGATCCTGCGGTTCCACAACAGCTACATCGTGATCAACGACGAGGGTGGTCCGACCGACGACAAGCCGGGTGTGCAGGCGAAGGCGCCGCCGGATCCGAACACGCTCAGCAGCGCGATGAACGTCCGGGTCACCGACGTCCGGGCGGTCTACGAGCAGTGGCGGTCACGGGGTGGGGAGTTCCTGACCGAGCCCAAGGATCATGGCGTCGAGATCCGGTGCTACCTGCGCGACCCGGACGGCTATCTGATCGAGCTCGGCCAGGGCACGGGGATCCTCGCCGGGATGGGTCGAGCAGCCGCCGCCTGAGCGACCGACACCGGGGAACCCAGCCCGGACCAGCCATCGTGATCGGGCCCCTGGTGATCAGGCGGCGGGTACCGTCAACGTCGTGGAGGATCTCGGCGCGAAGGTCTCGTACCTCGCGCTTCGCGTCGGCACCCGGGTCTACGACGTCGACTCGGCACCCGTCGGCGTGGTCAAGCACGTGCCGACCGACGAACCGAACGACATCTTCCACGGCGTCATCGTGGCACCGCCCGGGCCGGACCAGTCCCACAGCTTTGCCCACCGGGAGCAGATCGCCGACCTGTACGAGCGGGGGGTCGTGCTGTCGGTACCCGGTGCCGAGATGCACGAGCCGGGCGAGGACACGCCGGCCAGAAGGGCCGAGGCCGCGGGTGACGACCCGGTGCAGGTGGGCCTCCGCCGCGCCTGGGAGTGGCTGAGTCGCCCCCGCTGAACCTGGCGGGCAGGTTGCCGCCGCGCCCGGCAGAGTTATGGCCATCGGTACTTGGCAGGCGAGGAAGAGTTCAACGGTCACCTGACGGGCCTGCCGGACCGCCAGGTCTCAGGCTGCTCAGGCAGTGTCGGTGATGTGCGCGATTACGGCCGAGTAGTCCCGGTCGCCAAGGCCGGCCTCCTGGGCTGACGCGACCCACTGCCGTGCGGCCGTCGCGACCGGCAGTTCGACGCCTGCCGACTCGGCGGCCGACACGACTCGGCCTCCGAGACGCTGCCCAGCACCGGCGCATCGAGCAGGCCAACACCATCCGGCAGCATCGCGGCCAACCGACGCACCGCGGGCGGCCCGACCGTGGACATCTCAGCGAGCGTCGTCGACGCGGTAGCACCGGCGAGGACGCCCTGCGGGCCCTCGACCACCTCTCGCAGCGCCGCCGGGTCGGACAGCATGGTGATGACCAAATCGGCCCGGCGGGCAGCCTCTGCCGGACTGTCGACGGCGACCGCGCCACGCGCCACGCGCCACAAGATCGTTGGCCCTCTGCGGCGTGCGGTTCCAGACAACGAGGTCATGGCTGGCATCGAGCAACCGGCGGGCCATCCGGCTACCCATTTCACCCAGACCGATCACAGCGACCGTGGCCATGGCGCCATCCTGCCAATTTTGCCCGGGCAATGCCGCACAAACCTGGATGCTGGTGCTGCCGTTTGACCATGCCTGTCGGGCAGGTTAACCCCGGTGAGGGGTGCAGGAGCATGCGGCGGTGATCCGGTCATGAGGCCGACCATCGCCGCCGCACCCTGAAGGTTCGCCCCCGGCGGCGATCTCCGCCGATGCTCGGGCGTGAGGACGTCTCAGCTGGCCAGCGAGCCCAGGCTGAAGCCGTCGAGCAGGTTGATGAGCTCGTCGTTGCGGGTCACCTCGTAGCCGCGCCCGCGCAGCTCCGCCACCAGTTCGGTCTCGCAGTCGAGTGGAACCTCGAGGTACTCACCGGTGTGAACCGTGAGCACGAGTTTGCCGTACCGGTCCCGCAGATCCTGCGGCAGGACGTCGAGCGCGCGCGTCGTGACCATCGGGGGCCAGTACCCTTCCACGACCGCGCCCACCTCGGTGATGTGGAAGGGCTCGTCGTCGCCGTACCCGTCCTCCGGCTCGTAGCAGTCGGGGCCGGCGGGGTGCGACAGGTGGGTCATCTGTACCTGTCGCGCGTCGCCCCAGGTCCGCGCGGTGGCGAGTGCCCTGATCTCCGCGGCCTCCCCGGCGGCGGTTGCGGCGTCGATGAAGGCGAGGCAGTCGTGATTGGTGGCGTGGCCGTAGACCAGGTGCTGGTGGTGCGTCGTCATGGCGCACATCCTGCCTCAGACGTACGACTTCCAAGATCGTCGTACGGCCGGGGCCCTCTCCACCAGTTGGTTGACCGCTAGGCTGGCCCTCCCCGGTCCCCCACCTGGAGAAACGCCCATGTCCGACAGCGTCTTCGCGCAGTTCACCGCCGACGACGACCAGCTCGAAGTCGGGCTGATCGTGCAGCCGGCGATCAACGCCGCCCTGGTGCACAACCGGGTGCCGTTGGTCCGTCACCTCACGCTCGTCAACCGGGGCGCGGTGCCGCTGACCGATGTCACGTTGACGCTGGAGCTACGAGGCCCCGACGGCGCGCTGACCGAGCCGTGGACGCGTACCCTGACCGCGCCGTTGCGGCCGGGGGCGAGCACCAGCTGGGACGACTTCCGCGACTTCACGCCCGATCGCGTGCTGCTGTACCGCACCGACGAGGCATTCCCGGTCGACTACACCCTCCGGGTGCAGGCGCAGGAGCAGACACTGCGGCTGGTCGCTCCGTCGAGAGTGTTGGCGCACAACGAGTGGTTCAACAGCCCCGCCCTGTACGACAGCCTGGCGGCTTTCGTGCAGCCGAACACCCGGGCGGTGGAGGCGGCCCTGCGGGCAGCCGCCCAGCTCCTGCTCGCGCGGACCGGCTCCGGCTCGCTGCAGGGCTACCAGGAGGGTTCGGAGCGGGCGGCGCTGATCGCCGGCGCCGTATACGAGGCGCTGCGCCAGCTGGAGATCACCTACCAGACCCTGCCGGCGTCGTTCGAGAACACCGGCCAGAAGGTACGGACCACCGCGGCAGTCCTCGACGGCAGGCTCGGCAACTGCCTCGACCTGTCCGTTACGTACGCCGCGTGCCTGGAGGCGGCGGGGCTGCACCCGCTCATCTTCATCAGCGCGGGACATGCCTTCGGCGGCTTCCTGCTGGAGGAGGAGCGGCTGGGCTCGGCCGCGGTGACCGAGACCAACCTGCTGATCTCGATGGTCGACTCCGGGCGGGCCGTGCCGGTCGAGCTGACCCGCATCGGGCCGGGCGCGCAGTCGGCGACCTTCACCGAGGCGGTACGCGTCGGGCTCGGGCACTTTCGCGGCGACGGCGAGCGCATGCAGGGCGTCGTCGACGTCCACCTGGCCCATCGCTCGGGGATCCGCCCGTTGCCGTCGGCCGACGAACTGGTCACCGCGCCGCTGCTCGCGGAAGCGACCGCCGACGCAGAAGCGTCCCTCGACCTGCCGCCCGGCGTCGCCGCCGCGAAGCTGCGTCAGCTCGCCGACGACGGTGACGAGGTGGCGCAGCAGTCCGACGGGTCGCCGGCGCGCGTCCAGCAGTGGAAGAAGTCGCTGCTCGACCTGAGCCTGCGCAACCCGCTGCTCAACCTGCCCAAGCGTGGGCGCGGCCTGGACCTGCACGTGCCGGCCGGTGCCCTCGCTCTGCTGGACGACCTCATCCACGACGGCCGTCAGGTGCAGGTCATCCCGCAGGACGACATCAGCCACGTCCACGAGCTGGCCGGGGCGCGCCGGGCGCAGGACCTCGACGCCGAGATCCTCACGCGGGAGCTGCGCACCGATCGCCGGGTCTACGGCGCGGTCACCGAAGCCCGTTACAAGACGGCGATGAGGGCGCTGCAGCGCGAGGCGCGCACGATGGAGCAGGAGACCGGCAGCAACTACCTCTACCTGACCATCGGCACGCTGGTGCACACCAAGACGACCGGGGGAGAGGCGTACGCGCCGCTGTTCCTCCTGCCGGTGCGCATCGAGGGCGGCAGCGGCCGTCGCCCGTACGCGATGGTCATCGACGGCACCGAGGTCGCCAGCCCGAACTACTGCCTGATCGAGTGGTTGCGGGTCAAGCACAGCGTGCGGATCCCGGAGTTGGAGCGGCCGGTCCTCGACGAGCACGGCATCGACATCGCCAAAACCCTCGCCGCGATCAACACGGGGTTGCTCGACAACCGGCTCAACTACCGCATCGATGAGACCGCCAGCCTTCGACTGCTGCAGTTCTCCACCTTCCAGATGTGGCGGGACCTCACCGACCACTGGCCCCGGTTCATGGAGAACCCGGTCGTCCGGCACCTGGTCGAGTCCTCCGGCGCCACGTTCGACGACCCGGCCCGCCCCGACGACGCCGAGATCATGGTCGACGAGGCCGACCTGCATCTGCCCATTCCCGCCGACGGGTCGCAGATGCAGGCCATCGTGCGCGCCGAGCGCGGCCACTCCTTCGTCCTGGAGGGCCCGCCGGGCACCGGCAAGTCCCAGACCATCACCAACATGATCGCCCGGGCGGTCAGTGCGGGCCGGTCGGTGCTCTTCGTCGCGGAGAAGCAGGCCGCGCTGGAGGTGGTGAAGCGCCGCCTCAAGCAGGTCGGCCTCGGGCCGTTCGCCCTGGACCTGCACGGGCGCAAGCAGTCCCTCAACGCGATCCGCCAGCAGCTGCGCGACGCCCTCGACCAGTACGACCAGGGCGGCGACGGCACGTGGACGGCCGTCGAGACGGCCTACCGGACACGGCTCGCCCCGCTGACCGAGTACCCGGCGCAGGTGCACACCACCAACCCCGTCGGGATGTCGCTCTGGTCGGCCTACGAGCAGACCCTGGCGTACGGGGACGGCCCGGTCGCCCCGATTCCGGTGGCCTACCTGCACGCACCCGCCGAGGCGCGCGCGCAGGTCGAGACGACCCTGCGGGAGTTCCCGGCTGCCGCCCGGTCGGCCCGACTTCGGGCCGCGCACCCGTGGGCGCTCAGCGGCTGCCGCACCCTCGACGGGCTGCACGGCGCTGCGGTCACCGAGATCGCCGGTGAGCTCGAACGTCTCCGTGCCGACCTCACCGCCCACCCGCACCTGGTCGATTTGCTGCGGACGCTGCCCGCCCCGGAGACCGTGAGCGAGCTACAGGCGGGCGCCTGGCTCGCCGTACGCGGGCTGTTGCCGGACCGGCAGACCACCCTGCACGCCAGCGACCGGCGGTGGGACGAGGCGATGGCCCGGCTCCAGGCGGACCTGGCGGCCTTCCGGCAGGGCTTCGCCGGTGAGCTCGCGACCTTCCGGCCGGACGTGTTCGCCCGACCGGAGCTGACCACCTGGCACGGTGAGGCCCAGGAGGCGGCGAAGCGGTTGTTCGGCAAGCGCAAGCGCCGCCAGGCCATCGCGGACCGGTTGGCCGTGCATGTGGTCGCCGGTGCCACGCTCGACGTGGAACAGATGGAGGTGCTCACCGGCCGGCTGGTCGCTGCCCAGGCGCAGGCCGCCGCGCTCCACCACCACCTGCAGGGGCTCGGTGGGCTGCGGCTGTCGCAGTGGCTGCCCACGGACCCGACCGCGCAGGAGCGGCTGACGGAGGCCATCGAGGCGACCCGGGTTGGCCGGACGCTGCTGAGCCAGCACCCGCAGGCCTGGGAGCTGTTCCAGAGCGGGTTCACCGACGTCGACGCCGCCCTGCTCGACCGGTTTGCCTCGCGGTGGCGGGCCTGGCGCGGGGTGTTGCGTTCCGGCGGGCCGGAGCTGACCCTTTGGGCCGCCGGTTCGCACTGGGTGGACGCCTGGCAGCGCGACGGCGCGGTCTGGCTGCAGGAGCTACGGGCCGAGGAGCTGTTCCCGCTGCGCCGGTGGGCGACCGTCCTCACCCATGCCGACGTGCTGGCCTCGGCCGGCCTCACCGACTACCGCGACCAGCTGCTGCGCGCCGAGGTGCCCGGGCATCTCGCCGAGGAGGTCTACCGGCGGGGAGTCGCGACGGCGTCCCTCGCCGAGCGGGTACGGGCCGGCGGCCTGCAGTATTTCGACCCGGAACTGCACGACGACGAGATCAGCCAGTTCGAGGCGGCCGCCGGTGAGCTGCGGTCCGCGCTGCCGACGCAGCTGCCGTCGGTGCTGGTCCGTCGCCGCCCCTTCAGCCCGGCCGACCGGCGTGGCCGCTTCGCTGACTTCGCGGCGGAGCTCCGCCGTAAGCGGGGCGGGCGGTCCTTCCGGGACCTGTTCGAGCAGTACCCGGACGCGGTGCTCGCACTGACCCCGTGCGTGCTGGTCAGCCCCGCGTCCGCGGCGAACTTCCTGGCGCCGGGGAGCCAACGATTCGACCTGGTCATCTTCGACGAGGCCTCGCAGATCCGGGTGGCGGAGGCGATCGGCGCGATGGGTCGGGGCAGCGCCGTGGTGGTGGTCGGCGACTCCCGGCAGATGCCGCCGAGCAGCATCATGCAGGCCAGCCACAGCGTCGACGAGGTCGACGAGGGCAACGGCCCCGTGCCGGAAGACCTGGAGAGCATTCTCAGCGAGGCCGTCGAGTCGGGACTGCCGCAACGGTGGCTCTCCTGGCACTACCGCAGTCACGACGAGTCACTGATCGCCTTCTCCAACCGCTACTACTACGACAACAAGCTCTCCAGCCTCCCGTCGCCCGGTGCCGCCAGCTCGGCGGGCGTCAGCTGGCGCCGCGTCGAGGGCCAGTACGACCGGGGCGGATCCCGCACCAACGAGGTCGAGGCACGGGCGATCCTCGCGGACATCACCCGGCGGTTGCACGACCCGGCGACCGCCACCCAGTCCGTCGGAGTGGTCACCTTCAACATCCAGCAGCGGGACCTCATCCTCAACCTGCTGGAGGAGAGCACTGATCCGATCATCCGCGAGCAGCTCTCCGGTGCGGTCGCGGAGCCGATCTTCGTCAAGAACCTGGAGAACGTGCAGGGCGATGAGCGGGATGTCGTCCTGTTCTCCCTGGCCTTCTCCACCAACCCGGAGACCGGCCAGCTCCCGCTGAACTTCGGTCCGCTCAGCCAGGCCGGCGGCGAGCGGCGGCTCAACGTCGCCATCACCCGCGCCCGCCGTCAGGTCGTCCTCTATTCGTCCTTCGACCCGTCCGACATCGACCTGTCCCGTACGTCCGCGCTGGGCACACAGCACCTGCGGGCGTACTGCGAGATGGCCGCCGCCGGCGCGGAGCGCCTGGGCGACCTCGCCACCGACCGCACCGAGCGGCGCAGTCGAATCCGCGAGGAGGTGGCCGCGGCGCTGCGCGACCGCGGCCACGAGGTCCGTACCTCGCACGGCCTCTCCGACTTCACCGTGGACATCGCCGTACGCAGACCAGGCTCGCCACGGTGGCAGGTGGCCGTCATGCTCGATGGCCCAGACTGGAGCGCACGCCCGACGGTGGCCGACCGGGACTCGGCGCCCGCGCTCCTCCGCTCGATCATGGGTTGGCCGGAGGTCGTGCGGTTCTGGCTGCCGGCGTGGATCCACGACCGGTCGGCGCTGCTTGACCGGGTCGACGAAGCGGTCGCCCAGGCCGAGGCCCCCACGACCGCTGAGCCGGAGCCCGAGTCGTCTGCGGTCGCAGCGGCACCCGAAGCCATCGAACTGCCGCAGCCGCGCTCCGTAACGGATGCAGCGCCGCCACGCCCCACACCGGCCGCCGAGTTGCCACAGCCGCGCCTCGCGGTGGACGAGGAGCCCCTCTTGGGCGCCTCGGCGGAACCCGTCACCGCACTGGCCGCCGCGACCACCGCACCGCAGGTCACGGCGACCTCAGGCGCGGACACCATCACGGTGAGCCCATTCGTTCCGTACGTCCCGACCTCGCTCGGAGACCAGGCCGACCTCGACCTCCTGCCCACCGACCGGCGGGTACGTGAACTGATGCGGAACGCGCTCCGCGAGATCATCGAGGCGGAGGGGCCCATCGAGCAGCACCGGCTCGCACGCCTCGCCCTCGCGCGGTTCGGTTTCCTCCGCACCCGGGAGGACCGGCGTACCGCAGTGCTCGCGCTCGTGGACTCCCGCCGCCTGTACACACACCCGACCGTGAGCTGGTACGCCTGGCCCGAGGGCGCCGATCCGCAGACGTACCGCGCGTACCGGGTTACGCAGGCGAGCAACGACCGCGCGTTCGAGGAGGTGCCGCCCGAGGAGGTGGCCAATGCCTTCGTGCACGTACTACAAGGCGTGCCGAGCATGGACGAGGAGCGGCTGCTGCGCGCCGGCCTGGAACGGCTCGGCTACCGCCGCCGCACCGAGAAAATCGACAAGCTACTCCGGTGCGGGCTGCACGTGGCCGTAACCAGCGGTCGCCTCCGCTTCGACCAGGAGGGCCGTCTCACCCAAGGCTGACGAGAGTCACCACTCGCGTCGGTCGCGACAGAGTGGGCGAGGTCTGGGCCGCTTCAGCCGAGGCGTGCTCGTCCGGCCGGTGTTGAGGACCCAGGCGAGCGGCGTCGGCCTTGTGCTCGATTCCGGCAGCTGCCGTTCGCCAGCCGTAACCGGCTCGCTGCCACGGAACTACGCGTCGCGATGCATCATCTGGTCTGTCCGGAGCGTGACCATGGCGACGGTGCGGCCGTCGGCGTCGGCGAACTCGACTTCGTACGCAGGCGGGGGGCCGTCAAAGACATGCACGACGGTTCCCACTGCCCCGGCAGGAAGGCCTTCTCCCGGAGTGGCTTCTCGGAGCTCAACCACGTCGTACAGCTCCAACATGTCAGCCTTCCTTCGGCGGGAGCGAGATGGTCACCATCCGAGGCGCAGATGCGCCGTCCTCCAGGTGCGATTGGACCGAGTACCTGGCCCAGGTGCACGCCACCAACCCCGTCGGAATCCGCTCTCGTCGGCCTCTGAGCAGGTCCTGGCGTACGGGGACGGCCCGGTCACCCCGATCCCGGCGAGCCATCAGCACGCACCCGCCGCGGCCCACCAGGTCGAGACGACGATGCGAGAGTTCGAGGCGGCCGACTCCAGGCCGTGCATGCCATCGTTGCCGTCAGGTCAGCGAGCATCATGACCGGGGAAACGGATCTAACGCCGCTGACCTTGTGGGCACGTCGTAGCGGTTTCGACGCCCAACTCCTGGGGTGACGGGACCGCGTAGCGTCATCGACTACCAGGATTGCTCGAGTCGGGGTACCCGGCTGAGTAGGTTGCGTCCACCAGTTCCTGAAGATGGCGAATGACGTCGACCTTGTGCTCGGTCTCGGGCAGTTGCCGTTCGCCAGTTGTCACCAGGTCGTTTCGCCAATGACTCACGATCTCCAGCTGTGCTGCCGCGGGCAGGTCGTCGACCCACAACGACCCGAGGTTGTTGTCGACGATCTCCTGCAGGCGGTTAGCGGTCTGTCTGTCCGAGAGGCGGGAGATCAAAAACTCCAGCGTCCAGTCAAACAGCCCTCCCGATGAGGTCCAGTCGACGCCGGGTTTCAGCACGATGAGGCCAGCCATCATTTCCCCACGATGAATACTCGCGGACCGAGGTTTCGATCCGTGATGAACTGTTCGATCCGGGCAACCTGTTCCGGGATGAACTGCGACACGTCCACCGGCACCAGGTCAGCTTTGTCCAAGTGTCGTTCGATCTGATACTGCAACTGGGGCCACTGACGGTCAAAGAACTGCGCCGGGAAGTTGCCCACCGCATCGTAGGTCCGTCCGGCCTCGTCCACCCAGTCGGCAGAGGAGGCCGGGGGAGCGCGGTGGAGTATCACGCTCATTTCCTGCTCTAGCCGGACCGCTGTCTCCGCCTCGCCGGGACGGAACCTCCCGGTCGCCGGATCCATGCCGAGATCGTGTATCCGCTGCTGCTCCGTCGCCGCAAGCGTTGGGGGCTCGCGAGGCGGCTCAGGTTCGGGCGTGTTCCGGCTCGGTGGCGATTCTCCTTTCTGGAGTCGCCCGAGCGCCTGCTTGAGTTTCTCGATGAGGTCGCCGAGGCGGCGTACCTCCGGGATCAGCCGTCGCAGGCTGGCCAGCAGCCCCCGCAACAGCCGCGCGATCCGCGCCCCCCACGACGCCACCAGCGTCGTGACCTGCTCCACGACCAGCGGTGCGGCAAGTCCGCCGGTGACTACGAGTTCGCCCGCGTACGTGATGAGGCGGGACACGCAGGCGGCGATGGCGTCGCGGACCAGGAGCCGGACGGCGGCCACCAGGCCGGCGGCGCCCTCGGTGATCGCGGCCATGGTGTCGGCGCCCTGGGCGAGGCCGGTGATCGCCTGCTGTTGTTCGGCGGCCCAGGCGCGGTAGGCGGGGCCGGCGCTGCCGCCCCAGCCGGCGACGTCGTCGCGGACGGCGCGGGTCAGCTCGGCGGCTTCCTCGCGGAGCGAGGCGGCGACGTTGCGCCAGGTCTGGGCGTGCGCGGTGATCTGTGCCGGGTCGCCGGCGAGCCAGTCGAGCGCCTCGCTGAGCGGCTTGACGTGCTCGATGAGCCAGGCGATCCCGTACTGGAGCAGGGCGCCGACCGGGTCGGAGACGAAGGCGAGGGCGTCGAGGCCGGCACTCACCACACCGAGGCTGCCGTCGATCCAACTGCCGTTGCGGACGCCCTGCGCGACGAGTTCGATGTCCTCGCAGATCCAGATACCCGCCCAGGCGCTGGGTGGGGTGTCCGCTGCGGCGGCGACGAGCGGGTTGGACATCACGGGCGTTGCCGCACCCCGTCGAGCTGGTGCTGGGCACGGGCGTCGGAGTGTCGGTAGTGGTCTGCCCCGGTCCGCAGCCTGCCGGCGGTGTCCCGCACCGACCCGGCGGCGGCCCCGATGCCGTCGACAAGGGTGCGTTGCAGGCCGTCGAGCAGCATCGGCAGCATCGCGCAGAGCTGCCCGTACGCGACACCGCCCAGCCGGACCTGCTGGCCCGCCTGCTGGGCGGTGTCGAGGCTGCTCGCGCAGCGGTCGAGGCGTGCCGCGTGGGCGGTCAGGTCGTCCGGGTCGACCTGGATGCCGTCACCGGCGGGCATCGCTCGGCCCCTGGTCGTGGCCCAGCCGACTGCGGTACGAGTCGATGATGGCCCGGGCGCTCGGGTCATCGCCGAGGGACTCCGCGGTTACGTCAGCGACCTGCCGCAGCAGGTCGGTACGCGCGGCTCTCGTGGTGTCGAGGATCTGCCGGGCGGTGCGCGCCGCGGATTGTTGCCGGATGCGTTCGTCGAGCCGCAGGTCGATCAGCAGGCCAGCCGCGTCGACGGTGACGTCAACCGTCCGGTCGGCGTTGCGGGCGCTGCCGGTCAGATCCTGCATCCTCGCCGACAGCGTCTTCGCCCGTTCCGCCCGTTCGGCGAGCGACGACTCCCACTCGTCGAGCCGGCGTCCCGCCGCGTCGAGCGCAGCGTCGTCCGCCCACATGCTGACCCTCCCCAGGGGACCACCGCCGGCCACCGCTGGCGGGATCACCGGTACGCTACCAACCGGTGGCGCTGTGTGCATGCCCGGATATTGGGCGGCGTCCTCGTGCGAGTCGCTCCGGAGGGCGTCACTTCTTTTTGGCGACGGCCTCGCGCCAGAGCAGACCTGCGATGCTCGGCCGGACCTCGGTGGTGATCACCGCCATCGCCCGCTGGACGAACCGGTCGTCGGTCAACTGCGCCACCATGCTCGCCGCCAGGTCCGCGCGTGCCGTGAACAGGCCGTCCGCGACGTTCTCCACCACCTCGTAGCGCGTCGCGCTGGGGTGGTCGAACAGGCCGGACGGGCGGGCGATGGTCCAGTCCAGGTCGCTTTCGCGTACGAGCGACTCCATCCGGCGCATGTCCTCGTGGGCGGTACGGCCCACCCGGCGGTTGAACAGTGGATCCAGCACGTTGTTGAAGAAGAACTCGCCGGTCGGCCGCCAGGTCGGGTCCAGGACGCTGGAGCTGACCGTGACGAGCCGCTGCACGCCGTGGCGGTGCATCGCCGCGACGATGTGCGCGTTGCCCCGCGAGTACACGGTGATCGGTTTCGGGGTGAGCGGCACGCCCAGGCTGGACAGGACGGCGTCGCTGCCGGCGACGACCCGGTCGACCGCGTCGGGGTCCGCGACGTCGGCGCCGACGACGGTGAGGCCGGCCCGAGGCCGGACGGCGTGGGGGCGGCGGGTGACCGCGACGACCTCGTGGCCGGCGGCCAGGGCCTGCTCGGTTATCTGGCGGCCGGTGGGTCCGGTGGCGCCGAAGACGACGGTACGCATGGGTGCACTCCTCGTTGCTGTGGTGACGGTGTTGACCGTGCCACCGCAGGAGCGCATTATTCAACCGTGTTGAATAAAACGCGGGGTCGGCCCCGCGGCAATCCCGATACCCGCGCCCGCATCGCCGAGGTCGCCCGCGACCTGTTCCGCGAGCACGGTTACCCGGGTACGACAGTGCGGGCGGTGGCCGCCGCCGCAGGGGTCGACCCGGCGCTCATCAGCTATCACTTCGGCTCCAAGCAGGGCCTCTTCAGCCAGTCGCTGAACCTGCTCTGCGTCGACCCCACCGCTCTGGACCAGGCCCTGCGGGGTGACCAGGCCGGCCTGGCCGACCGCCTGCTCGACTCGGTCACCGGTCTGTGGGACGCCACAGTCCCCGCCGAGAACCGGATGGCGGTGCGGGACGACGACACGATGCGCGCCCTGCGTGACTACCTGGACGGTGAGCTGCGCCTCCGCATCGCTGAATTTCTCGGCGGCCCCGACGCGACCGAACGCGCCACCGCCGCCGTCGGCGTCCTCGGAGGGTTGATCTTCACGCGGTACCTGAACCCGATCCGTTCGATCGGCGCACTGTCCCCGGCCGACGTCCGGCGCGTCTTCGGTCCGGCGCTGCGGGCGGCCCTGCACGCCCGGCCCCGCCGGCCCTGACCCGCCGCGCACGACGTACGCTCCGGGCCGCGGACACGAGTGAGGTGTTGTCATGGCGTTCACCACCCGGCCGACCCTGCAGGGAACCTTCGGCATGGTGTCGTCGACGCACTGGCTCGCCAGCCAGTCCGCGATGGGGGTCCTGGAACGCGGCGGCAACGCCTTCGACGCCGCGGTGACCGCCGGGTTCGTCCTGCACGTCGTCGAACCCCACCTCAACGGCCCGGGGGGCGAGGTGCCGGCCATCGTGGCGACCGCCCAGGATCCTCGTCCGAAGGTGCTGTGCGGGCAGGGCCCGGCGCCGGCCGCCGCGACCATCGCCCACTTCCGGTCCCTCGGCATGGACCTCATCCCGGGCGCCGGCCCGCTCGCGGCGGCCGTGCCCGGCGCGGTGGACGCGTGGCTTCTGCTGCTGCGCGAGCACGGCACGTTCTCGATCGCCGACGTGCTGGAGCCGGCGATCGGCTACGCCGCCGCCGGTCACCCGCTGGTGGGCAGGGTCGGTGAGACGGTCGCGGCCGTGCGGTCGCTGTTCGAGGAGCACTGGCCGACGTCCGCCCAGCTCTGGCTGCGCGACGGCCGGCCACCGGCCGCGGGGGAGAGGTTCGCCAACCCGGCGTACGCGCGCACTCTGCGCCGACTCGTCGAGGCCGGGCAGGCGGCCGGCGCCGACCGGGAGGCGCAGATCGAGGCCGCGCGCCGAGCCTGGGGTACGGGCTTCGTGGCCGAGGCGATCGACGAGTTCAGCCGGCGGCCGTTCCGCGACTCCAGCGGACGCGCACACGCCGGGCTGGTCACCGGCGACGACCTGGCCGCGTACTCGGCGACCTGGGAGGCCCCGACCACCCTCGACTGGCAGGGCTACTCGGTGGCGAAGACCGGGTTCTGGGGCCAGGGCCCGGTGCTGCTGGAGACGCTGGCCGTCCTCGACGCGCTCGACGACGACGGCGCGTACGAGACGGCCACCGCCGCCGGCGTCCACGCCCAGGTCGAGGCGCTCAAGCTCGCCTTCGCCGACCGCGAGGCATGGTACGGCGACAGCGCCGACGTGCCCGCCGCGGCGCTGCTCTCCCCAGCGTACGCGCGGGAGCGGGCGGCCCTGGTCGGTGACCGCGCGTCGACCGAGTTGCGACCGGGGAGTCCCGACGGGGCGCAGCCGCGCCTGCCGGACCACGTCCGACCCGGCGCCGGTCGCCGCGTTGACGCGTCGGACCCGACCACGGGGGAGCCGACGGTGCGGTCCGACGGAGTGACCCGGGGCGACACCTGCCACGTGGACGTCGTCGACCGCTGGGGCAACATGATCTCCGCGACGCCGAGTGGTGGCTGGTTGCAGAGTTCGCCCACGATCCCGGAACTCGGCTTTCCGCTGGGCAGCCGGCTGCAGATGTTCTGGCTGGAGGAGGGGCTGCCCTCGTCGCTCGCGCCGGGCCGCCGACCGCGCACCACGTTGAGCCCGACGATGGTGCACCGCGACGGGGAGCCGGTCCTGGCGTGCGGTACGCCCGGCGGTGACCAGCAGGACCAGTGGCAGGTGCCCTTCCTGCTGCGCCACCTCGTCGGCGGTCAGCACCTGCAGGAGGCCATTGACGCGCCCGCGTGGCACACCGTCAGCCTGCCGGCGTCGTTCTATCCCCGCGACTCGGAGCCGGGCGTCCTGCTCATGGAGGACCGGTTCGACGCCGACGTGGTGCGGGCCCTGCGGGCGTACGGGCACGAGGTGCGGCTCGCCGACGCGTGGAGTCTGGGCCGGCTCTGCGCCGTGACCCGGGACCCGGGCACGGGCGTGCTCGCCGCCGGCGCGAACCCGAGAGGGATGCAGGGCTACGCGTGCGGCCGGTAGCGCGCGCCGGATGGCCGAGGGTCAGGCGCCGCGCGCGAACAGGGCCAGGCGTACGCGGTTGGGGCTGTCGGTCTTGGTCATGAGGCTCGTGATGTGGGTCTTGACGGTCGTGACGCCGATGTGGAGCCGTTCGGCGATCTCGCTGTTGGACAGGCCCTCGGCCACCAGGGTCAGCACGTCCTGCTCGCGGGCGGTCAGCCCCTGCACGGGTCGGGGCGGCTCGGCGCGGGCGCGCACCGCGCGTTGGACGAGGCGGTGCAGCACCTCCGGGGTGAACGGGCTGTCGCCCGCGGCGGCCCGGCGGATGCCGTCCAGCAGCTCGGTCGGGGGCGCGTCCTTGAGCAGGAAGCCGCACGCGCCAGCGCTCAGCGCGGGGTAGAGGTGGTCGTCGTCGCCGAACGTGGTCAGCACCAGCACCCGGGTGGCCGGACGCTCGGCGAGGATCCGCGACGTCGCGGTGATTCCGTCGACGCCGGGCATGCGCAGGTCCATGACGACGACGTCGGGGATGAGCCGGGCGGCGAGGACGACCGCCTCGCGGCCGTTGTCGGCCTCGCCGACGACCTCGATGTCGGGTTGCGCGTCGCACAGCATGCGCAGGCCCGCGCGAATGAGGTGCTGGTCGTCGACCAGCAGGATGCGGATCACGCCGGCTCCGGGGCGGCTGATGCGGCCGGTACCTCACGGGCCCGCGGCGCCGGCCCGGCGGCGGTCTCGGGGAGCGTGTTCGGCAGGACGGTCCGCACGCGCCAGCCCGTGCCGGTCGGTCCCGCCTCCAGCCGGCCGCCGAGGACCTCGACGCGTTCGGACATGCCGGTGATGCCGTGGCCGCCGCCGGCCGGCACGGGCGTCGGGGCGCTGTCGCCGTCGACGCCACCCCCGTCGTCGGTGACCTCCCAGTGCACGGCCCCGCCGTGCAGGGCGACCACCAGGTGCGCCCGCGCGGCCGGCCCGGCGTGGCGTGCCACGTTGGTCAGCGCCTCCTGGGTCAACCGCAGCACCGCCAGGCCACGCACCGCGTCGAGGGAGCCGATCGCCGCGTCGATGTCGGCGTCCACGGTGATGCCGGCCTGGCGGGCCCGGTCGACGGCGGCGCCGAGCGCCGAGGGGAGCGCCGAGGGCTCGATCGCGGTCAGCGCCGCGTCTCCGCGTACCCCGTCGGGGTTGCGCAGCACCGCGACCAGCCGGCGCAGCTCCGCCAGGGCCGCGGTGCCCGTGCCGTGCACGTCGTCGAACACCTCGTCCACCCGGGGGTCCAGGTCGGTGAGGACGTGCCGGGCCACACCGACCCGCAGCACCATCGACGCCACGTGGTGGGCGACGACGTCGTGCAGCTCGCGGGCGATGGCGCTGCGCTCGTCGGCGCGCGCCGCGCGGCTCTCCGACTCGCGGCGCCGCTGCTCGGCCAGCGCCCGCTCCACGGCCTGCCGACCCAGCTCCCGGTTGGTCCGGATGACCAGGCCGAGCAGCACCGGGACACCGACCTCCAGGGCCAGTCCGACGACGCCGGAGGCGACCTGGCGCAGCGGGTCGCCGATCGAGTCGGTCAGGTCGACCACGGCCAGCAGCCCGGTGCCCAGCCAGATGGTGCGGGCGCGAGCCGAGAGCATGGTGACCTCGAGCAGCGCCCAGCTCGCCCCCACCTGGTTGATGGTGAAGTCGTCGATGAGGCAGACCGCGACCGCCAGCAACGCCGTCTGGAGCACCAGGTTGACCACCGGCCGGCGATACGTCACGAGCGCGGCGGCGAACGCGGCCACCGCGAGGATCCACTGTGTCACCGTTGGTGCGGAGCCGGAGTGGGGCACGACGAGCAGGTAGCCCAACCCGCTGAGGTCGAGCAGCACCATCCGCACACGCGCGTCCCGCGTGTCGAACAGTCGTCCCAGCCGCCCCACGGTCGTCAGCCTAGGTGCTCACGGTCGGTGGCAGCGACCGCCGACCGCGGCCACCGCGTCCGTACGCCCAGGTAGGCGGCCAGCCCGAGTGGTCCGAGCAGGATGGTCAGCACCAGTACCGGAGCCATGACCAGCGCCGGCACCCCCCGTTCCCGGCTGTCCAGCCACGCCCAGCGGCCCACGAACAGATCGAACGCGATCAGGTGCGCCCAGCCAGCCGCCGCGCCGTCGGGCGTGCCGAGCAGGTCGCGTACCCCGGCCAGGGTCGGCGACGCGACGGCGGGCAGCACCTCGCCGAACGCCGGGACCACCAGCAGCGCGTAGATCACCACGACGGGCAGCACGATCAGCGGTGAGCTGATGATCCGGGTGGTCCAGGACCAGCGCGGCACCAGGATCATCAGCGCCCAGAACGGAGCGGCCACCGCGAACGTCAGGGAGAACAGCGTCGCGGTCATGCCGCGAGCGCCAGTTCCGGGCGGCGTCGGCGGGCCAGGACCAGGCCGCTGGCGGTCGCCGTCGCGACCACCAGGGCCGCGACGGCGGCCAGGGTGCGGGCGTCCGGGCGCAGCAGCGGCTGCCCGCGCAGGGCCTGCCAGGTCAACAGCATCGTGAGTACGCCGTACGCGCCGCCCGCGACGACCAGCAGCCGGACGCGGGTGCGCGCGTCGAGCCGGGTCGCGAAACGGGTCAGCAGGATCGCCAGGATCGGCAGGGCCTGCAGGGCGTGCAGCCCCACGAAGTGCCCGATCCGCAGGTCGCCGCCGGTGGTGCTCCAACCGACCACGGGCAGCCCCGGCCCACCGTCGGCCACGCCGACGCTGTGCGCCCCGGAGATGCCCTCGATGCCCGGGTCCTGCATCGGCAGCACCATCGGCACCGCCGCGAGCATGCCGAGCAGGGACAGGCCGAGCCCCCACCCGACGGCGGTCGCGGCGACCCGGTCGGGGATCCGCCGGATCAGCACGACGATCCCGATGACGAGGTGCGCGAGGAACAGCACCATGATCGCCGCGCCCATCGACGCGAACAGCGCGGTGTTCAGCGCTGTGGTGTCGTTGAAGTGGCTGGTCTGCCCGCGGATCACCTGACCGACGATCCACGCGTTCTCCAGGACCGCCACCGCGACGATGACGATCACCGCCCACTCGACGATCCGGCTGCGCCGGGGCAGCAGGGAGAGCATCCAGGCGAGCGTCGCGCCGTACAGGACGAAGGACACCGCGAACTTGAACGGCTTGAGCCAGATCGGCGCCCCGGTGAGGACGCGCGGGTCGACGAGGACGCCGACCGTGGCGACGACGGCGAGCACCGCCATCGCGCAGACGAGAATCAGGAGGGGGCGGTTCCAGTGTGCCGCCCGACGCAGAACGGTAGTCATGTCTGTAGATGCTCGTGGCCGTTCCCGCCGGTCGCGTCCGACCCCGGGCCCCGGTTGCGGCCCGGGGTCGGAGCGCATCTCCTCCCTGGGTAGGAGGCGCGATCGGAGCGGCCCGCCGCCGGTGCTGGCACAATGGCCGACCTGCCGACCGGACCGGGAGCGACCATGACGACCAACGAGGACCGCGTCCAGCCGAACGAGACCACCGTGCCGCTGCTGCCCTGCCCGGCGCCGGAGGAGACCCTGGCCTTCTGGCGTGCCCTGGGCTTCGAGGTGACCTACGAGCAGATGAGGCCGTACGTGTATCTGGTCGTTCAGTGGAGCGGGTTCGCCCTGCACTACGGGCCCGCGCCGAAGGACCTCGACCCGGCGAAGGAACAGACCGGCGGCTGCCTGGTGATGGTCGACGCGGTCGCGCCGTACCACGCCGCGTTCGCCGACGCGATGCGCCGCGCCCACGGCAAGGTGCTGGTCAAGGGCCTGCCCCGACTGACCCGCTACCGTGCCGGAGCATCACGGTTCAGCGTCGTCGACCCGTCGGGCAACACCATCATCTTCATCCAACGAGACGAGCCGAAGGATCTGGAGTACGGCGGGTCGTCCGAGCTTGAAGGACTGGCCCGGGTGCTCGACAACGCGCGGATCCTGCGCGAGTTCAAGCTGGACGACCGGGCCGCCTACCGGGCGCTCGACTCGGGGATGCGCCGTCGCGCCGAAGACGCTCCGACGGTCGAGCAGGCCACCGCGCTGGCCGGCCTGATCGAGCTGTCGATCGCGCTGGGGAAGACCGATCGGGTGCCCGAGTGGGGCGCCCAGCTCCGCGCGCTGACGTTGACCGAGCCGGAGCGTACGCAGGTGCGGGCCTACATCGCGGACCCGGTCGTCCTCGAACCCTGGTGGTCCGATCCGCGCTGACCACACGGACCGGGGCGAGCCGGACACGGCCCGACCCCGGTCGGCGGGTCAGCGGGTCAGCGGGCTGCGGGGCGGCGACGGAAGAGCGCCGTCACACCGGCGAGCATGACGAGCAGCAGTCCGGTGAACCAGTTCATCACCGTGATCGTGCTGACGGTTCGCGTGGCGATCCCGATGCCGACGGCCGGCAGGCTCATTCCCAGGTAGGCGATGAGGAACAGCCCGGCCAGGGCCTCGCCGCGCCGGGCGGGCGTGGCCATCGCCGCGACCATGCCGACGGCGGCCTTGAACAGCACGCCGGCCCCGACACCGGCGACCACACCACCGACCAGGAACGCGGTCAGGCTGGCGGTGTGCATCCCCACCAGCACGACGGGCATGCCGACCGCCTGCGCCAGCAGCCCGAGCCGCACCTTCGCCGGGGCGGGGAGCCGGTTGGTGACGGTCTGCGCCACGGCGGCGCCGCCGAACACGGCGAACACGACCGCGCCGCCCAGCGCCCGTGAGGGCAGGTGCAGGGCGCCCGCGACGAAGCCCGGGGCGACGGAGGTGAACAGGGCGAACACGGCGAACGACGCGAAGCCGGCGCCGGCAGCAGCCACGTACCCGGCCCGGTCGCCGTGGTCGGCGCTGATCCGTTGCGGCCGGTACGTGGGCTTGACCAGCCGCTCCTCGACGGTCTCCGGGGTCGCCGCGACCGCCACGATGCTGACGGTCAGCAGCACGGCGAACACCAGATACGGAGTGCGCAGCGGCGCGTGGACGTACTGGGCGAGGACGCCCGCGACCAACGCGCCCACGCCGAGGCCGCCGATGTTGGCGGCGGTGGAGACCACTTCGAAGCGCTGGCGCGACGCGCCGGGCCGGTGCGCCGCGTGCAGTTCCTGCAGGTAGGCGGTGGCGGTCGCGGTGATCATGCCGATGCCCAGTCCGCTCACCAGGCGGGCGACCAGCAGCACCGGCAGGGACGCGTCGCCCAGGAACAGCGCGGCGGCGACCAGCTCCAACACCAGCGCCGGAATGAGGATCTTCTTCCGGCCGACCCAGTCCGAGACGTGCCCGGCGAGCAGCAGACTGATCACCACACCCACCGCGTACGACGCGAACACGATCGTGACCATGAACGTGGAGAAGTCGTCCCGAGCCATGTAGAGCGGGTAGAGCGGGGCCGGCACGGTGCCGAACGCCATCGCGGTCAGGAACGCCAGAGCGATCACCCAGAAGCCCCGGCCGTGGCGGCGAGACGATCCTTCGGCGCGGGTGGACGCGGCGGCGGGCCGGCGGGATGACAGGATCGTCGACGACATGACCCCACTGTCGCTCCACCCGATCATCGCGTGCAACGAAAGTTGACGCTAGCAGCGATCAGTATGGGTGATACTTGGCGGCGTGGAACTCCGCCAACTCGAGTACTTCGTCGCCGTGGCCGAGGAGCAGAACTTCACCCGCGCCGCCGCCCGCCTGCACGTCGTCCAGTCCGCCGTCTCGGCGGCGGTCAAGACCCTGGAACGCGAACTGGGTGCGCCGCTGCTGGACCGCAACTCCAAACGCGTACTCCTCACCGACGCCGGCGCCGCGCTGCTGCCCCGCGCCCGCATCGCCCTCGACGCGGCCCGCGACGCCCGCGACGCGGTCGCCGAGGTACACGGCGGCCTCCGTGGCACCCTGCGCATCGGGACGATGACCTCGATCAGACTCCTGCACCTACCGGCCCTGCTCGGCGAGTTCCACCGCCGGCACCCCGGGGTGCTGCTGCACACCAGCGTCGCTCCGTCCGGCTCCCAGGGGCTCATCGACGCGCTCGCGGAGCGCCGGCTCGACCTCGCGTTCGTCTCGCTGCCCGGCGCGCCGCCGGCCGAGGTCCGCTTCACGGAGCTGGCCCGCTCGGTGATCGATCTCGTCGTGCCCGACGATCATCCGCTGGCCGCCCGCGAGGCGGTGACGCTCGGGGAAATCGCCGGGCTGAACTTCATCGACTCCCCGGTCGGGTACGGCAACCGCGCCGTCACCGACCGGGCGTTCGCCGCCGCCGGCCTTTCCCGGCGAGTCACGATCGAGATCCCCGACATCGCCACCGGCGCCGACCACGTCCGGCACGGCCTCGGTATCGCCCTGCTGCCCCGCTTCGCCGTCGCCGACGCCGAGGGCGTGCGTACGCTGACGGTCACCGACGCCGACCTCGACTGGACGGCGTCGCTCGCCACGCCGGTGGACCGACCGGTGGGCGCGGCCGCCCGCGCCCTCATCGCCCTGACCGGCGAGTTCCTACCCTGACCCGCGCTGCGGGGCGGGTGCAGCCCCGCAGCGCGGATCAGAAGGGCCACCGGTCGTCGGACCCGGCCTCGATCAGCGGGATCATCGCGAACGCGGCGTCGGACAGTCCGCCGAAGGTGTGCCGGTTCGTGACGGTCGGCGTGTGCCCGACCCGGTATCCGGCCAGGTTCCAGGTGTAGACGGGCACCTCCGCCGGCACCGCCGCGACGACATCCGTCGAGCCGTGCCAGTGGGCCTGCTCATCGGTGAGGATGATCAGCCGGTCGTGTCGGCCGTGGTGCTCGCGGACCGCCTTCTCGGTGTCGGTTCCCCTGCCGAGGAAGTAGCCGCCCTCCTTGAACCGCCGCACCGCCGCGAGGACCGACTCGCCCGCCACCGCAGGGAACACCCGGCTGTCATTGGAGAACGACACCACCGTGGCCGACTGCGCGCGGGCGGCCAGCGCGAGACCGAACACCGCAGCGGCGTCCCAGCAGAGCAGCGTGCCGTCCTTGCTGAACGGGCTCTGCATCGAGCCGGACGTGTCGATGAGGATCAGCGTCCGCCCGTCCAGGGCGGGCACGTTCGCGAGGGCGTGCTGCAACGCCTTCTCCAGCGGGTACGCCCAGCGCAGGCTCGGCGCCGCGTTGTACGCCGACAGGAAGCGCATCGGCAGCACCCGCGAACTCGCGACCTGAGCCGGGTCGGAGAGCGTGGCCGCCACGGTCTCCGCGACGGTGTCGCTGACCCCGGCCCGGTCGAAGTTGCGCAGATTACGCAGCAGCGCCAGGTAGCCCATCGTCGGGATGACCGACTCCCATGCCGCCGCGTCCATCGCGCTCTGTCGCCAGCCGGCCAGCGCCTCCCACGTCATACCGGCAGCGTCCAGCGTCGCCGGATCGGTGACCTCCCTGCGCTGCTCGACAGGCATCGCCATGAGCGCGTCCCGCGCCCTGAGCATCCGCAGGGACGGGGGTACCGGGTTGTCCCGCCGGTGCCGCCGATCCAGCGCGTGCCGGAACAGGTCGCCCTGTCGCTCATCCCTGGCGGTGGGGTGGGTCAGCTCGATGACGTCACCGAAGCGCACCTGGTTGGCGATGGAGTCGTACTTGAGCAGACTCCGCTCGGTGTAGAGCCGGACCGCCGCGTCGGCGATGCCCCGCTTCACCGGCTTGGGCAGTGCCCGGCCATGACGAGCCAGCCAGTACGCGAGCGCCTCGCCCGGCTCGTCCGCACGCTGCAACGCCGCATCCACGACCGCGCGCGAGCCCGGAATTCCCGCCGCTACCTGGGCACGGGCGCCCTCAAGGGCCGCCACCACGGACGCTGAGCGCATCATCGCTCCGGTGCGGAGCCACGGTACGAAGCGCGCGAACCAGTCGGGATCCGCGACGGCGACGGCGGCGACCAGGTCCCGGAAACGGGCCTCCCGGCTGGTGGAACCCTCGTAGAAGGTGTCCTCGCCCACCATGTTCGAGACACCGAGCAGGAACAGTTCGAGGCGCGGCTCACGGACGAAACCGGGTGCGCCCTCGCCGATCGCCGGCCGATGCCGGCTCGTGCGCAGCTTGACGTTGAACTTGGCCATGACGTCCCCCACGTCAGTCGGCCGAGAAGGCGCCACCACAGCGCACACCCGAGATCAGAGTCGGCCACGGACTAGTCCGCCGTTCTGTCCGTTGAACCACCGACCCGAAGGTGTCGGGGGGATTCGAACCCCCATCTGCGGAGCCGGGAAGTAACCGTTGCCTGCGCACCGGGTGTGCGTGTGGTCGCGCTTCCCGAGATCGAGGTTGGCGACGGATGTCCTTCACCGGGGCCGGAACCCCTCCAGATGTAGCCGTCGCCTACGCACCGGGAAGTGCGGTCACGACCATAGCGGCAGCGGTGCGGGAGGGGCAACGGGTTTTGTGATCTTGTGATCGACGGCGGCTGGTCGCACCACACGCCCGAGATCAAAAGTGGACACGGTGTTCGCGGGTTCGAACCGCAGGCCCTTGCCGGGCCTTCACCAGGAAGTAACCGTATCCGTCGCACCGGGCGTGCGGCGAGAGCACCTCCCGAGATCGAAGCGGCGACGGCGACCGGCCCTCGCGGGCCAAGGTGACCTGGGCCGCTGGTCGACGCCACGTGACATGGCGGTGGGATTCGAACCCACGTCTCCCCGATTGGAAGCGGAAGTAGCCGTTGCCTGCGCACCGGGAGGTGCCCCATGACGGTAGGCCCGCGTTGCCACGCCAACAACCCGATTCCGCATCCGCTGTCGAGGACTCCGGGCGGTGGGCGCAGCCGGCGGCCGGCGGCGACCGTCGGTCACCTCCGTGGGGGCGGATGCGGTGGTGAGCGGTATACCTCAGAGTCATATTCATACCTCTGAGGTATACCGCTCACCAGCACATCGACACGGCGGGCAGCCAAAGCGGATGACCAGCGCCCTTCGCCGCAGCCCCAGCCCCGTCTTGAGTTAGGACTTATTCGTCTAGATCATGGGCAGGACCAGCGCGGTCGAGGCCGCCAGCTCCCGATCGAACACCTCGTCGCGTGGGACGAACACCATGGCCTGCCCCTCGCCGAGCACGACGTCTTCCTGTCGCGCGGTGGTGACGCCATGGAAGATGTGCACCGTCACGGTGTGCCCGAAGCCCGCCTCGTACGGGCGCGGACCGCTCCACAGCAGGCGCAGCTCACCGGCTGTCAGGCCGGTCTCCTCCAGCAGCTCGCGGCGGGCCGCCTGCTCGGGCGACTCGCCGGGCTCGATGTGACCGCCGGGAAGGCTCCACTGGTTGGGCGAGACGGGCGCGTGCTCGTCGCGATGCTGCATCAGCACCGCCCCGGAGGCGTCGACGAGCAGGACGAGGGCGACGTCGTAGGTGGCCATGCACGAGACCATGCCACGCTGGCCGGCCCCCGTCACCGACGGTCGGGCGTACCCTCCGTGGATGGATCTGGATCATCCTTCGGTGGCGGAGTTCGGGTTCCCCGGGCCGCTGCGGGACACGCTCGTGGCCGCGATCCTGGCCGGCGCGAAGACCTCCACGTCCGCGCTGCTGCTCGGCTACGAGCACGCGAACGAGCCGCTGCCGGAGGCCGGTCACGTGCTCTGAACAGCCCTGGGGCGGCCGCCGGATCAGCCCTGCGCCGCGGTCGGTCCTGGGCTACCTGGCCTTACCCCAGGGAAAGAAGAAGTCGTCACTGTCGGCGAGCCACCAGTAGTACTCGGGAGACTTGTGGTTCTTGCACGCCACCCGCGTGACGGCGACCGATGCGGCCCGGATGCGATCGGCAGCGACGCCGGGAGCGATGATCGCGGTGGGTGGGAAATTCCGTCTTGATCCGCCGGCCGAGGTCGTTCGCGGCCGCCTGCAGGTCGGGCCACTCAAGCCGCTTCCGCATCAGGTTGAGTTCTTCGGCCTTGCGCGCGTAGTAGACGGTGAGCACGAGACCAACGACGCCGGTGATGAACCCGCCGATTCCCAGCCATCGATCCATCCCGCCAGCGTAGGCACGGCCCGCCAGACCTCCACGCTCGCTCGCACGCCGTGGTCGCCGTCGAGTCGTGGGGATCTCAGCGCCAGGCTGGTCTTCGTAACCTGGATCCGCGAGACTCCCCGGTATGGGTGATCGTTCTCGCCGGTGGGCGTGGGTCGGAGTGCTCGTCATCGGGCTGATCCTGTATCTGGCGGTGCTGCGGACCCTCGTGCGCACCCAGAACCCGAACTTCGTGCCAGCACTGATCCTGCTCGGCGCGACCCTGGCTCCCCTGACGTTCCTCACGTTCGCCCAGGCCCGTACCGGGCGTTGGCAGGTGCCGGCGTCGGTGCTGGTGACATCGGCGTTCTTCGGCGGGGTGATCGGCACGGTGGTCGCCGGCACCCTGGAGTACGACACTCTGCGCGGCCTCGGCGCCCTGCCCATGCTGTTCGTGGCACTGATCGAGGAGTCGGCGAAGCTGATCGTCCCCGTGGTGCTGCTGTTCACGGCCCTGGCGCAGCACCGTCGCCGCCTGCCGTCCGACGGTCTGGTCATCGGTGTGGCCGCCGGCATGGGTTTCGCCGCGTTGGAGACGATGGGGTACGCCTTCACCGCGCTGCTGAGCTCGCAGGGCAACATTGGCGCGGTGGAGCAGACCCTGTTCATCCGTGGTCTGACCGCGCCCGCCGGGCACACCGCCTGGACCGGGCTCACCGCCGGAGCGCTGTGGGCGCTGCTGGCCAGCCCGAGCGTCGGCCGGCTGTTCGGGTTCCTCGGCACCTTCCTCGGCGTCGTCGTCCTGCACACCCTCTGGGACACGTTCTCCGGTTCGCTGGTCTTCGTCGTACTGGCGATCGTCAGCATCGGCTGGCTGTTCTGGGAGCTGCACCGCTACCGGACCTTCGGTGATCGCCTGGCGGTCCAGCACCCGTCGAACTGATCGCGGCCCTCCTACACCATGCCGTCGGCGGCCAGCGCGAAATGGCCCGCTCTGCTGATCCCGCTGCGGCCGGGCTGGCACCTCATCTACTGTCGGACTGTTCACATTTAGTGGCTTTCGTCGGGAAGGTGCAGCGATGGGGGTGCGCCGCTGGGTCGAGAGCTGGCCGCTCTACCGCCAGCTCACCGGCACCGACCCGCTCGGGCGGGGCGCGGCGGCCAAGTCGGCCCTGTCACTGTCGCTGACCGCCCGCACCGACACCGCCGACTCGGTCGCCCGGTCGGTCTGTCCGTACTGCGCGGTGGGTTGTGGCCAGCGGGTGTTCGTCAAGGACGGGCAGGTCACACAGATCGAGGGTGACCCGGACAGTCCTATCTCGCGGGGCCGGCTCTGCCCGAAGGGCTCGGCGAGCAAGAGTCTGGTGACCAGTCCGCTGCGGCAGACGACGGTCCGCTACCGGCGGCCGTACGGCACCGAGTGGGAGGATCTCGACCTCGACACGGCGATGCACATGATCGCCGATCGGGTCCTGGCTGCCCGGGACGAGACCTGGGAAGACCGTGACGACGAGGGCCGGCCGCTCAACCGGACGTTGGGGATCTCCAGTCTGGGCGGGGCGACGCTGGACAACGAGGAGAACTACCTCATCAAGAAGTTGTTCACCGCGATGGGGGCGCTGCAGATCGAGAACCAGGCGCGTATTTGACACTCCGCCACCGTCCCCGGTCTGGGGGCCAGCTTCGGTCGTGGCGGCGCCACCCAGTTCCAGCAGGACATCGCCAACGCTGACGTCATCGTCATCCAGGGTTCGAACATGGCGGAAGCACATCCGGTGGGTTTCCAGTGGGTGATGGAGGCCAAGCACCGTGGCGCGAAGGTGTTCCACGTCGACCCGCGGTTCACTCGTACGAGCGCGGTGGCGGATGCGTACCTGCCGATCCGGGCGGGCACCGACATCGCCCTGCTCGGCGGCGTGATCCGCTACATCCTCGACAACGAGCTGGACTTCCGCGAGTACGTGGTCGCTTACACGAACGCCGCCACCATCGTGACCGAGGAGTACCGCGACACCGAGGATCTGTACGGGCTCTTCTCCGGCTTCGCCGAGGACAACGCCAGCTACGACCAGAGCAGTTGGCAGTACGAGGGCGTCGAGGAGAACATCCCCCCCCGGGACACCGAGACGCAGCGGGAAACGGCGGCCGGGCTGGAGCACGAGTCGCACGGCGCGCCGGTGGGCGGGCAGACGCAGCGGGACGAGACGTTGCAGCATCCGCGCTGCGTTTACCAGATCCTCAAGCGGCACTTCTCCCGCTACACGCCGGAGATGGTGGAGCGGGTCTGCGGGATCCCGCAGGAGAAGTTCCTCGAACTGGCGCAGGCGTGGACGGCGAACTCGGGCCGGGACCGCACCGGCATGCTGATCTACTCGGTGGGGTGGACGCAGCACAGTGTGGGCGTGCAGTACATCCGTACCGGGGCGATCATCCAGTTGCTGCTGGGCAACATGGGCCGTCCGGGTGGCGGGGTGATGGCGCTGCGCGGTCACGCCAGCATCCAGGGTTCGACGGACATCCCGACCCTGTTCAACCTGCTGCCCGGCTACCTGCCGATGCCGCACCACGCCGACCACCCGACCCTCGACGAGTGGGTGGACAGCATCCGCCACCCCGGGCAGAAGGGCTTCTGGGGTGACGCGCGCGCCTACGGCGTGAACTTGCTCAAGGCGTACTGGGGTGACGCGGCCACCGCCGACAACGACTACTGCTACGGCCACCTGCCGCGGATGACCGGTGACCACGGCACCTACCAGCAGGTGCTCAACATGATCGACGGGAAGGTCAAGGGGTACTTCCTGCTCGGGCAGAACCCCGCGGTGGGCTCGGCGCACGCCCGCGCGCAGCGCCTCGGCATGGCCAACCTGGACTGGCTGGTCGTGCGGGACCTCTTCATGGTCGAGAGCGCCACGTTCTGGCAGCACGCCCCGGAGATCGAAACGGGCGAGATCGTGCCCGAGGAGTGTCGTACCGAGGTGTTCTTCCTGCCGGCCGCCTCACACGTGGAGAAGGAGGGCACGTTCACCCAGACGCAGCGGTTGTTGCAGTGGCGGGAGAAGGCTGTCGAGCCGCCGGGCGACGCCCGCTCCGAACTGTGGTTCTTCTACCACCTCGGACGCATCGTCAGGGAGCGGTTGGCCGGCTCGACCCGGCCCCGCGACCGGGCGCTGCTCGACCTCAACTGGAACTACCCCACGCACGGTCCGCACGCCGAACCGAGCGCCGAATCGGTGCTATACGAGATCAACGGATACGAGGTGGCCAGCGGCCGACCGCTGTCGAGCTACACGGAGATGAAGGACGACGGTTCCACCGCCGGTGGCTGCTGGATCTACACCGGGGTGTACGCCGACGGCGTCAATCAGGCCGCGCGCCGCAAGCCCGGCTCGGAGCAGTCCTCGGTGGCGCTCGAATGGGGTTGGGCGTGGCCGTCCAACCGGCGGATCCTCTACAACCGTGCCTCGGCCGATCCGGAGGGCAGGCCGTGGAGCGAGCGCAAGAAGTACGTCTGGTGGGACCCGGAGAAGGCCGAGTGGACCGGCTACGACGTGCCGGACTTCGAGAAGACCAAACCGCCCTCGTACCGGCCGCCGGCCGACGCGTCCGGGCCGGCGGGGATCGCCGGCGACGACCCGTTCATCATGCAGGGCGACGGCAAGGGCTGGCTCTACGCGCCCACCGGCGTGCTGGACGGGCCGCTGCCGACGCACTACGAGCCGATCGAGTCGCCGGTGCGCAACCCGCTCTACCGCCAGCAGGCCAACCCGGCTCGCAAGGTCTACATCCATCCGATCAACACCCTCAACCCGAGCCCGCCCGAGCCGTACAGCGACGTCTTCCCGTACGTGTTCACGGTCAGCCGGCTCACCGAGCACCACACCGCCGGCGGCATGAGCCGGACCGTGCCGCACCTCGCCGAGCTGCAACCGGAGATGTTCGTCGAGGTGTCGCCGGAACTGGCCGCCCAACGCGGCCTGACCCACCTGGGCTGGGCGCACCTGGTCACCGCCCGCGCGGCCATCGAGGCGAAGGTCCTGGTCACCGACCGGATCACCCCGCTGCGGGTGGACGGTCGGATCATCCACCAGGTCTGGGTGCCGTACCACTTCGGTTACGAGGGTCTGGTCACCGGCGACTCGGCCAACGACCTGTTCGGCATCACCCTCGACCCCAACGTCCTCATCCAGGAAAGCAAGGTCGGCACGTGCGACGTGCGGCCCGGCCGACGCCCGAGGGGCCAGGATCTGCTGAACCTCGTATTCGACTACCGGCGACGGTCGGGGCACCTGACCCACCGCTACCCGCCGCTGATCACGACCGACGTCGCCGACAGCAGCAGCGACCAGGAGGCCTGACCGATGCCCCACCCCAACGCCCTGTACGGGCCGCTCGATCCGGCGCCGGACGCCGGCTATGTGGACGCGCCGCCGCGGATGGGGTTCTTCACCGACACGAGCGTGTGTATCGGGTGCAAGGCGTGCGAGGTGGCCTGCAAGGAGTGGAACGGCGTTCCGGAGAGTGGTCTGGATCTGCTGGGCATGTCGTACGACAACACCGGGGCGTTGACCGCGAATTCGTGGCGGCACGTCGCTTTCATCGAGCAGCCGCGCCCGGTCGACCGGGAGACGCCGGCGTTCGAGGGCTATCCGGACGGGCCGGCGGTCAGCCCGGCGACGGCGGCTGTGGGCGCGCGGACCAGCACCGACACCGGCACGGATCCGGGCCTGCCCACCGGTTCGCCGGGCGCGGCGGCCCGCATGTCGGGCGGGCCGGAGTTCCTGGGTATGCCGGGTGGGCAGCCGCCGGGGCGGGGCACTGGTGTGGAGCAGCGGTCGGATTTTCGGTGGTTGATGATGTCGGATGTGTGTAAGCACTGCACGCATGCGGCTTGTTTGGATGTGTGTCCGACGGGTTCGTTGTTTCGGACGGAGTTCGGGACGGTGGTGGTGCAGGAGGACATCTGTAATGGGTGTGGGTACTGCATTTCGGCGTGTCCGTATGGGGTGATTGATCAGCGTAGGGGTGATGGTCGGGCGTGGAAGTGCACGCTGTGTTATGACCGGTTGGGTGCGGGGATGACGCCGGCGTGTGCGCAGGCGTGTCCGACGGAGTCGATTCAGTACGGGCCCTTGGACGAGTTGCGGGAGCGGGCGGCGCAGCGGGTGGACACGTTGCATGAGCAGGGGGTGTCGGAGGCGCGGTTGTACGGGGAGGATCCGAACGACGGTGTGGGTGGTGACGGGGCGTTCTTCCTGTTGTTGGATGAGCCGGAGGTGTATGGGTTGCCGCCGGATCCGGTGGTGACGACGCGGGATCTGCCGGCGATGTGGAAACGCGCCGGCCTCGCCGCGCTGACGATGGTCGCCGCCACGGCGCTGGCGTTCCTGGGCAGGCGGCCATGACCGACGCGACGCCACCGCACGAGCCGGTCGGCGCCCGGTTCCGCGCGTTCCAGGCCCACCTCGACCAGCCCGACGGGCAGCGCCGGGGTCGGAGCCACGGCGGCGAGCAGCTCACCGTGCCGCCGGCCGACTTCAGCTCCTACTACGGCCGCCCGATCCTCAAGGCGCCGGTGTGGAAGCACGACATCGCCGGCTACCTGTTCAGCGGTGGCCTCGCCGCCGGAGGCGCGCTGATCGGCGCGGGAGCCCAACTGACCGGACGCCCCGCCCTGCGTCGCGTGGGCCGCTGGACGGCCCTCGGCGGCACCCTCGCCAGCGCGTACCTGCTGGTGCACGACCTCGGTCGGCCGGACCGTTTCCACCACATGCTCCGGGTCGCCAAGCTGACCTCGCCGATGTCGGTGGGCACCTGGATCCTCACCGCGTTCGGGCCGGCCGCCGGTGTGGCGGCGATCGCCGAGTTCGCGCCCCGGCTCCCGCAGCACGGCGTGCTCGGCCTGGCCCGCCGGCTCGCACCCTCCGTCGGCGACGTCGCCGGCCTGGCCGCCGCGGCCACCGCCCCGGGGCTGGCCACGTACACCGGAGTCCTGCTCGCCGACACCGCCGTGCCGGCCTGGCATGACGCGCACCCCTTCCTGCCGGTCGTCTTCGCCGGCAGCGCGCTCGTCGCCGCGTCCGGGGTCGGCCTGATCGCGGCGCCGGCCGCGGAGACCGCCCCGCTGCGCCGCCTCGCCCTCGCCGCCGCGACCGTCGAGGCGATCGGCGGTCACCGGCTGGAGCGGATGGGACTGACCGGCGAGCCGTACGTGCGCGGCCGCAGCGGCCGGCTGGTCAAGGGGGGCCGGGTGCTGCTCACTGTGGGCACTGCCGCGGCCTTGTTCAGCCGGCGCAGCCGGGTCCTGTCGGTGCTCTCCGGCGCGGCCCTGGTGGCCTCGTCGGTCGCCACCCGGTTCGGGATCTTCGAGGCGGGCAGGGTGTCGGCGCGCGATCCGAAGTACACAGTGGTACCCCAGCGGGAGCGCCTCGCCGAGCACGGGCCGACGGTGCACGACGGCCGACGCTGAGCGCGTCGCGCACGGGCAGTGCCCTCGCGGGGTACTGCCCGTGCGCGTCGCAGCCCGGCCGTCGCCTCAGCCGGTGAACAGCTTCGCGGCCGTGATGACGGTCTCGACGATGCCGTAGCCGAGCAGCGCCGCGACGAGCAGCCAGGACAACCAGAGCCGCCCGGTCTGGCCGCCGACGTGCTCGGGCACCGGTGGCCTGCTCTGCGGGCCGAGGGCGACCGGCTCGGTGACGCTGGCGCGCGCCACGGGCGAGGTCGGACCCCGGTCGGGCTCGTGGAAACGGTCGGGCACGGCGCGGACCAGCAGGTTCGCGACGAAGCCGATGGCGAGCACGCCGACCATGGTGAACAGCGCGGGTCGGTACGCCGACGCGGTGAGCGTCCCGGGCTTGCCCTGGCTGTCGAGGATCCCGTTGACGATCAGCGGGCCGGCGACACCCGCCGCCGACCAGGCGGTCAGCAGCCGGCCGTGGATGGCGCCGACCTGGAAGGTGCCGAAGAGGTCCCGCAGGTACGCGGGCATGGTGGCGAAGCCACCGCCGTAGAAGGAGATGATCAAGGCGGCGATCAGCACGAAGACGGCGGTCGCGGCGTGCCCGGCCACGGCGAGCAGCGCGTAGAGCACCATGCCGACGCCGAGGTAGACCATGTAGATGGGCTTGCGGCCGATGAGGTCGGACGTCGTCGACCAGATGAACCGGCCGGCCATGTTGAACAGCGACAGCACACCCACGAAGCCGGCCGCCGCCGACACCGAGACAGCGGTGGAGCCGTTGTCCCGGAAGAAGTCCTGGATCATCGGGCTGGCCTGCTCCAGGATGCCGATACCCGCCGTGACGTTGCAAAACAGCACGATCCACAGCAGCCAGAACGAACGGGTCCGCACGGCGTTGGACGCGGACACGCTCGCCCTCGTCACCAGCGACCGGGTGGCGACGCGAGCGGGGTCGAACCCGGCGGGCCGCCAGTCCGGCGGAGGAACCCGGACGTTGAACGGGCCGAACATCATGATCACGAAGTAGCCGATGCCGAACGTGACGAAGAGCCCCACCAGCGCGGACCCCGACGCCACGGCGGCCGGGTTGGCAGGGTTGTAGTCGGGGTCGTAGAGCGACAGCAACTGACGCGCCAGCGGGCCGGCGACCAGGGCGCCACCGCCGAATCCCATGATCGCCAGACCGGTGGCGAGACCCGGCCGGTCCGGGAACCACTTGATCAGCGTGGAGACGGGCGAGATGTAGCCGATGCCCAGCCCGATGCCGCCGATGACGCCGTAACCGAGGTAGAGCAGCCAGAGTTGCCGGGTCGCGATGCCGAGCGCGCCGACCAGGAACCCGGTGGCCCAGAAACAGGCGGAGACGAACATGGCCCGGCGGGGGCCGTTGCGCTCCACCCACCGGCCGCCCACCGCCGCCGACGAGCCCAGCATGACGATGGCGATGCTGAAGATCGCCCCGATCGCCGTCTGGCTGACGTCGAAGTGTGCGATGAGGGAGTTCTTGTAGACGCTCGTCGCGTAGACCTGGCCGATGCAGACGTGCACGGCCAGCGCCGCGGTCGGGATGAGCCAGCGGCTGTATCCCGGGGGAGCGACGGTGTGCCGAGGGTCGAATACCGACAGCATGGGCTCCGCACCTCCTGCGGCTGAGTGGGCAGGCGGCGAGGCGGAGCTGTCCGGAGCCCTCGTACCGTCGCATTGCCCACTGGGCGGATTCCGCGCGCGCCCGGATGACGCCGGGCCGGGGAATCGCACCTGACTCCCGGCGGATGACCGAGCGGCTTGCGCCGCCACCTGGCGGCCCGACGCGCGTCCGGCGTTCGCCGTTGATCGGCTGTAGCTCACGTTACGTGGTCGCCGGACCGCGGCTCGCGATTACGGGAAAACGGGCTGGTCCGGTTCGTCGCCTGTCGGCGCGGGCCAGGGTGGAGGTCCCAGGCCGGTGATCCGCACACCACCCCAGGCGTCGACCTCGGCCAGCCGGCCGGGCCGGGCCCGGTCGGCGATGCGAAGCTCGACGTCGCGCCGACCGGAGCGCAGCAGTCCGGCCACCCTGGGCTCGGGCTCGATCCGGCCACTCCAGTGGTAGCGGCCGTCGACCGGCTCCCACCGACCGCTGAGGTGCACCCGCACCGGGGTGCCCGCGACGCTCGCCGGGCCGTGGTAGCTCACGGCACGATGCGTTCGTGCGCGCGGGTCAGCTCGCGCGGCAGGTCGGCGCTGGCGCGGACCCCCTGGATCCCGCTCCACAGCAGCGTGGTCAGGTAGTCGGTGAGGGCCGCGCGGCTGATCGGCTGGCCGCGGGTCGTCCACCAGTCGCCGACCGCCTGAACGAAGCCCACCAGGCCGTACGCCCAGGGCTCCGCCGGGCCGGCGTCCAGGCCCAGGGCGCGGAGCCGGTCGCCGATCACGCGGGCCAGCCCGGCGGCCACCTGCCGACTGGTCCCGGAGACGACCTGGTGGATGCCGGGGTCACCGGACCGGTGGATCAGGAACCGGTAGAGCGTCGGCTGGGACTCGATGACGCCGAGGTACGCGTCGATCGTCGCCTCGACCAGGTCGCGCTCCTCGCGGACCCGCGCGATGGCCGGAGCGATCGTGTCGACGACCTGGGCGGACAACCGCTCGCTCACGGCGACCCAGAGCTGCGACTTGTCGGCGAAGTACCGGTAGAGGACCGGCTTGCTGACGCCGGCGGTGGCGGCGACCTGTTCCATGTCGACCTCGGGGCCGTGCCGCAGCAACGCCTGCACGGCCGCCTCGACAAGCGCCTGCCTGCGCTGCTCACGGTGGTTGGCCCAGCGGTCCCGGCGGCCGTTGCCCGTCGCCGTTCGACCGTCGCCGGTGGACGCGGCCGCCGGCTGGGGTCCATTGACATCGTTGCGTGGCGCTTGCATGCTACTACAGGTAACAGTTACTGCCAGTCACGTCAATGTGGAGGAGTCATGGAGGCGGCGGAACCCGAGGACTCGGCGGTCGCCGAACGGCTGCTCACGTCGTCGCTGCGCACCAGCTACGACCCGGTGGTCGAGATCGACTGGGACGCGCCGCACACCCCGGGCGCCTACTGGCTCCCGCCGCACCGCAGCAGCCTCTACGGCACGGCGCTCTGGTCGGGCCTCAGCGAAGAGCAGCGCGTCGAGCTCACCAAGCACGAGGTGGCCAGCACGGCCAGCGCCGGTCTGTGGTTCGAGACGATCCTCATGCAGATGCTGATCCGGCACTACTACGACGCCGACCCGACCAGCCCGCGCGCCCAGTACGCGCTGACCGAGGTCGCCGACGAGTGCCGGCACTCGATCATGTTCGGTCGGCTGATCGAGGCGATGGGCTGTCCCGTCTACCGGGCGGACCCGTTCGACCACCTGCTCGGCCGGTTCCTCAAGGCGACCGCCAGCGGCCCCCGGATGTACGCCGCGATCCTCGTCGCCGAGGAGATCCTCGACGCGTTCCAGCGCGAGATCATGGCGGACGAGTCTCTTCAGCCGCTCATCCGGATGGTCTCGCGCATCCACGTCGTCGAGGAGGCGCGACACGTCCGGTTCGCCCGCGACGAGCTGGCCCGCCAGGTCGCGGCTGCCGGACCGGTCGGCATGGCGTACGCCCGGCTGCTGGTCGGTCGCGCCGCACACTCGATCGCCAACCGTCTCGTCCACCCCGACGCGTACGCGGCGGTGGGTATCCCGCCGGCGGTGGGCCGGGCCGCCGCCCGCGCCAACCCGTACTGGCAGGCCACGCTGCGGTGGTCGGCGGCCCGGGTGCACGACCACCTCGCGGGCGTCGGGCTGGTGGGCGGCCCGGGGCGGCTGTTGTGGGCCCGGGCGGGGCTGATCTGACGGCCGTCGTCCGGCCGGGGCGCGGCGTCGACGGGGTCTGCCGGCGGTGCGGGGCGTCCGGACGTGGCGATGAACTGCCCACATCAGGCAGCCGTCAGGCACGCCCGATCCGCGGCTCGTGCCGGCCGGTAAGGCGCAACCCGACACCGCGTACGGCCTCGATCGTGGCACCGGCGCCGAGGTCCCGCAACTTGCGTCGCAGCCGCTTCACCAGCGACTGCACGTCCGCTCTGCGCTCGCGCCCCTCGTCGTGCCAGACCGACCGGTGCAGCTCGGCGTAGCTCCAGATCCGGACCGGCTCGGTGATCAGGCAGGTCAGCAGGTCGTGTTCCAGTCGGGTCAGGTCGACCTCGCGACCCCCGTACCGTGCGGTGGACCGGGCCGAGTCGATGACCAGGGCGGGGCCGGGCTCGACGGTGGGCGTCGGGGTCGACGGTGGCTCGCCGAGCGGGCCGGCCCGTTGCTGCGGGATCGCGATCAGCCGGCGCAGCTCGTCGAGGTCGGCCACCAGCAGCAGCGGCGCGATCCCGTCGAGGCGCTCCGCGAGCCGGATGCGCTCGGTCGGCGACGGCGTCACCGCGATCAGCAGCGGAAACGGTTCGTCGGCCGGATCAGCCCCGTCCACCGCCGTCTCGTCGTCCTCGGCCACCACACCGCCCGGGATCGATGGGCTTCCCTGCCCAGTTATCGTCATGGTCCTGACAATGATTGGCAAGCGCGCCGCCAGCAGGGCAACCGTTAGCGACAAGTTGCTCACAGCAAGTTCTTGATCGTCCTTTCCTCTCGATCATAGTGTCCACTCGGGCAACCGGCGTGACCCGCGCGGTGCATGGGGAGGCATGAGGGGTCCGTTCGCTCGGTTCCGTCGAGCTGGATCTCGCGCACTCCTCACCATGGCCCATAACACCCCTGGGTCGTTCTGAGGGAGGCAGCACCGATGTTCAGACGTCCACAATGGAGACGCACGGCCAGATCGCTGGTCAGCGCCAGCGCGGCGATGATCCTCGCCGCCACATGCCTGGCCAGCGTCGGCTCCGGCGCGCAGGCCGCGCCCGGTTCGTTGGGAGCGGGCACCGCCGCCGGGGACAAGATCCGACCGGAGCTCGCCCGCCAGCTTGAGGCCAAGAGCGCAGGGGACTTCTGGATTCGGTTCAAGGACCGGGCCGACCTGAGCAAGGCCAGTGCCATCAAGGACTGGACGAAGCGCGGCGCGGCCGTCGCGCAGACGCTGCGGGAGACCGCCGCCGCCAGCCAGGGCAAGATCCGCGCCGAACTCGACAGCTCGGGTACGAAGTACCAGACCTTCTGGGCCACCAACGCCATCAAGGTGAACAGCGGCTCCCTGGCGATGGCGCAGAAGTTCGCCGCCCACGCGGAGGTCGAGGGCCTCTACGCCCCGGTCGCCTACAAGCTGCCGGAACTCACCAAGGGAACCGACGAGAAGACCGTCAACTCCGTGGAGTGGGGCGTTGCCAACATCAACGCCGACGACGTCTGGTCCCAGTACGGCGTCACCGGCGAGGGCGTCACCATCGCGAGCATCGACAGCGGTGTGCAGTACGACCACCCGGCGTTGGTGAACTCCTACCGCGGCAACAACGGCGACGGCACGTTCGACCACAACTACAACTGGTTCAACGCCGCCGGGACGTGCGCCGACGCACCCTGTGACGACGACGGCCACGGTACGCACACCATGGGCACCATGGCCGGCTCCGCCGGCGCGAACCAGATCGGCGTCGCGCCCGGGGTCACGTGGATCGCGGCGAACGGCTGCTGCCCCACCGACGCGGCGCTGATCGAATCCGGTCAGTGGATGCTCGAACCGACCGACCTGAGCGGTCAGAACCCGGACGCCAGCAAGCGGCCGAACATCATCAACAACTCCTGGGGCACCCGGGAGCCGTCGAACGAGCCCTTCATGGAGGACGTGACGCTGGCCTGGGCCGCGTCGGGCATCTTCGGGGTGTTCTCCAACGGCAACAGCGGGCCGGCGTGCCAGACCAGCGGCTCACCGGGAAGCCTCGCCAGCAACTACTCGGCCGGCGCGTACGACGTCAACAACACCATCGCCAGCTTCTCGGCCCGGGGCGTCGGGCAGAACGGCGAGATCAAGCCCAACATCTCCGCGCCCGGCGTGAACGTCCGGTCGAGTGTTCCCGGTAACGGGTACGGCACCGCCAGCGGCACGTCGATGGCCGCCCCACACCTGGTGGGCGCGATCGCCCTGCTGTACTCGGCGGCGCCGTCGCTGATCGGTGACGTCGACGGGACCCGCGCGCTGCTCAACGGCACCGCGATCGACAAGGCCGACGCCCAGTGCGGCGGCACCGCCGCGGACAACAACGTCTACGGTGAGGGCCGGCTGGACGCCCTCGCGCTGCTCAACGCCGCCCCGACCGGCGATGTCGGCACCCTGGCCGGCACGGTCACCGACGCGGCCACCGGCGCACCGATCGCCGGCGCGACAGTGACCCTCACCGGCCCGACCTCGCGCGAGATCACCACCGGCGCCGACGGCACCTACTCGACCCAGGTCCCGACCGGCGACTACCAGGTCGTCGTGTCGGCATTCGGCTACGGCAGCACCACGAAGTCCGCGACGGTCGCCAACCGCGCGACCACGACGCTCAACGTCGCCCTGACGGCGGTGCCGCGCGTCAACGTCACCGGTTCGGTCACCGACGGCTCCGGCCACGGCTGGCCGCTGTACGCGAAGGTGACCGTGAGCGGCCCGTCCGGCGTCTACGACTACACGACGCCCTCGAACGGCCGATACAGCATCACGCTGCCGGCCGGGCAGACGTACACCCTGAGGTACGAGTCGCAGTACCCGGGCTACCAGACCGTCACCAAGGAGGTCGTGGTCGGCACGCGCAACGTGACCGCCAACGTCGCGGTGCCGGTGAACACCACCACCTGCACGACGGCGCCCGGCTACACGTTCGGCTCCGACGGCGAGTACGAGACCTTCGACGCGACGACCACCCCGGCCGGCTGGACGGTGGTGGACAACGCGGGCAGCGGTCAGGTCTGGAAGTTCACCGACGACGGCGGCCGGGGCAACCTGACCGGTGGCACCGGCAACTTCGCGATGATCGACAGCGATGACTACGGCGCGGGCACCAGCCAGGACACCTCCCTGGTCAGCCCGGTGGTCGACCTGACCGGCGTCACGGCCCCGGTCATCCGGTTCAACCAGGACTTCAACCAGCTCAACGACGACACCGCCGACGTCGACCTGAGCATCGACAATGGCGCGACCTGGACGAACGTGCTCCGGCAGGAGACCGACGTCCGGGGCCCGAAGCTCACCGAGATCCCGATCCCGCAGGCGGCCGGCAAGGCGCAGGTCCAGGTGCGGTTCCACTACTACGACGCCTCGTACGAGTGGTGGTGGGAGGTCGACAACGTCCTCATCGGCAGCCAGGTCACCTGCGTGCCGGTCGACGGCGGCCTGGTCGTGGGCAACGTCCGCGACAAGAACGACAACAGCTACGTCAACGGCGCCACCGTCACCAGCAACGACCGGCCCGCCGAGAAGGCGGTCACCGTGGCGACCCCGGACGACCCGGGACTGCCCGACGGGTTCTACTGGATCTACTCGACGCTGACCGGCACCCACAAGTTCACCGCGACGGCCGGCAACTACGTCAGCCAGAGCAAGCAGGTCGACGTCGAGCCCGACTGGGCCACCGCCGCGAACTTCGTCCTCGCGGCCGGCCGGTTGTCGGTGACGCCCACCCAGGTGAGCGCCACGGTCCAGATGCCCAACGGGAAGGCCACCAGGACGTTCACCGTGACCAACACCGGCGGAGCGCCGGTCGAGGTCGGCTTCGGTGAGCGGGACAACGGCTTCGAGCTGCTGCGGGCGGACGGTTCCCGGGTGACCCGGCAGCAGGTGCTCGGCGCGGCCGGCGCACCGGAGCAGCGGCTGAGCGTCCCGACGTCGTTCGCGGCCCGGGCGTCCGGCAAGGCGACGTCGGCGACCGCCGCCGCGGCCGGCCCGCAGGCCGCTCCGTGGACGGACATCACCGACTTCCCGACCAACATCATGGACAACCGGGTGGTCACCCTGGACGGCAAGGTCTACTCGATCGGTGGTGGCGACGGGAGCGCCTCCACCGCGAAGACCTACGCCTACGACCCGGTCGCGCAGACCTGGACGGCGGCAGCCGACCTGCCCGGCGCCCGCAACGCGCTGACCGTGGGCGTGGTCGGCGGGAAGATCATCGCAACGGGTGGCTGGGGCGCCGAGGGCCCCGACGCCGCCACCTGGTCGTACGACCCGGGGGCCAACAGCTGGACCGAACTGGCCGACAACCCGGCGCCGCGGTCCGCGGCCGGGCAGGCGGTCGTCGGTGGCAAGCTCTACGCCGTCGGCGGCTGCACCACCTCGGCATGTCTGCCGATGTCGAACACGGTGGTCCGCTACGACCCGGGCACCGACGCCTGGGAGACGCTGGCGAACTACCCGAAGTCGGTGGCCTTCGCCTCCTGCGGCGGGATCGACGGCGTTCTCTACTGCACTGGCGGCAACGACGGCACCGCGGCGCAGAAGGCCAGCTACGCCTACGACCCGGGTGCCAACACGTGGACCGCCATCGCCGACGCGCCGACGGACAACTGGGCCAGCTCGTACGCGGTGGCCAGCGGCAAGCTCCTCGTCGTGGGCGGTTCGCAGGGCGGCGCCATCAGCAACGCCGGCTTCGCCTACGACCCGGCCACCAGCTCGTGGTCGAACCTGCCGAACGCCAACACCGCCCGGTACCGGGGTGGCGCGGCGTGTGGCTTCTACAAGATCGGTGGCTCGTCGGGCAGCTTCAACGCGGCACCGGACAGTGAGGTGCTGCCGGGCTTCGAGGGGTGCGTCGAGGCGGCGGCCGACGTCAGCTGGATGACGATCGACAAGTCGACGGTCACCCTCGCGCCGGGTGAGAAGGTCACGGTCACCGTCGGGATGACGGCGAACGTGGACCAGCCGGGCACCTACTCGGGTGCGGTCACGATCAAGGAGAACACACCGTACTCGGTGGCGCCGGTGGCGGTGACCATGACGGCGACGCCCCCGAAGACCTGGGGCAAGCTGATGGGCACGGTGACCGGGACCAGTTGCCAGGGCGCGACCTCGCCGATTGCCGGCGCGGTCGTCCAGGTCGACTCGTGGGCGATGTCGTGGACGTTCGCGACCGACAGCGCCGGCAAGTACGCCTACTGGGTGGACCGTCGGAACAACCCGCTCACGATGATCGTCGCCAAGGACGGCTGGAAGCCCCAGACCCGTCAGACGAAGATCAGCACCACCACTCCCGCGGTGGAGAACTTCGCGTTGGCGCCCATCCGGTGCTGACACCTGAGCGGTAGCACCACCGATCCGGCCCGCCTGGTCCTCGACCAGGCGGGCCGGACCAGCTTCGATCGGCCGGTCAGGAGCGCTCCTGGCGAGCCGGTCGTTGCGCTACAGCGATGGGTGACCGGACGCGATACTGCGGGTAGCGTGAGCGCTGGTGGTGCCGCCGGTTGTAGCGGTGGGCGGCCCACCCCCCAGACCGCTACCTGGGAGCACAGCCATGACGTCCCACGTCGACCCGCGCTTCGGCAACACGCTTCGTCAGCTCCGCGAGCAGTCCGGGCTGTCCCTGCGGGCCCTCGGTCAGCTCACCCACCGGGGCAAGAGCCACCTGCACGAACTTGAGGCCGGCAGCAAGGCACCCACCGTGGAAACCGCCCAGCACCTTGACCAGGCACTGCACGCCAACGGTGCTCTTGTCCGCCTCGTGCGCGCGCCCGTCGACCACGAAGCCGAAGCCGACGAACTGCTCCGGCGGGTCGCTGCTTGCGACGTCAGCGCCGAAACCCTCGCCCGCATCGAGCGAGGCGTGGACGACCTCGCCAGCCTGTACCCCACGACCGCGCCGGTCGACCTGCTGCCGATGGTGCGTCAGCACCTCGCCTATGTCACCCGACTACTCGGCGGCCGGGTCACCCTCGCCCAGCAACGGCGTCTCGTCGTCGCGGGCGGCTGGCTGGCCGTACTGAGGGCCACCGTGCACATCGACCTGCAACAGCCGGGCGCCGCCGCCGCGCACCTCACCGCGGCATCCGGGCTCGCCGGCCACGCCGAGCATCCGGAGATTCAGGGTTGGTGTCTGGAGACGCGGGCGTGGGAGGTGCTGACCCTCGGCGACTACCGGGGTGCCCTGGACCTGTCGCGGCAGGCGCAACAGGTGGCGCCTGTCGGCAGCTCCGCGCACATTCAGGCGACCGCGCAGGAGGCGCGGGCATGGGCGCGGATGGGCGCGGTCCGTGAGACGCGTCGGGCACTGGACCGGGTGGAACGCTTGACTGCGAACCTGCCTGTCCCGGAACGGGCGGAGCACCACTACCGGTACGACCCGGCAAAGGCTGAGGCGTACGCGGCGACGACGCTGGCGTGGGCAGGTGACCCCGCCGCCGAGCGGGTCGCGCGGTCCGTGCTGGCCCACCTGGATCCGCGCGGCGACGGCGGTGAGCGGCCCCGGCGGGCGGCATCGGCTCGACTGGACCTCGGGCTGGCGTTGGTGACCGCCGGACGACCGGATGAGGCGTCGGTGTTCGCCGCGGAGGCGGTCGCGTCGGGGCGAGTGGTGCCGTCGAATTGGTGGCGGGCGCGGGAGGTGTTGCGCCGGGTCGAGCGGACGGGCGCACCGGAGGCTGCCGACCTGCGTGACGTGTACGAGCAGTTCGACCGGACCAGCACGGGCGAGTAGCGGACAGGATCGGTTGACGGCGGACAGCCGCGTCCTCCTGACCGCAGGCAACCCTCCGTAGCGTCATGTTTACGGGATCAGTGGCCGGTGTGCTGTCGGACGTGATGTGGGCGCTCAGCGCCGCCGGTCCCGCCAGGGAGGGCAGGGGCGCCGTGCCGGATATGACCGGCCGACTCTGCTCCGGAGGCGAGGGGCGAGCGATGATCCGCAAACTGGTATCCACTCTGACCGGCCGACCAGCTCACCACTACGACGGGTCGGTCCGGTGACCGCCCGGAAGATGCCCGGCCCCGGCACCCGGATGTCGGTGCGGCCTACCGAGTGGCAGCCCAGCCCTGGCATCGAGGGCCAGACACACCACGACATCGTCATCGTGTCCGTCCACGAATCTCATGACCCGCGCTTCGCCTGGGTGTACGGCCACGGCCCGGACTGTGCGTGGGAGTCCGCCGACTGCTCGCAGCCGTTCTGCTTCGAGGTGCTGGTCAGCGTCGACGTTCTTGCCGCCGCAGCGGCCGGTGCGAGGCCATGACCGCCCCCACGCTCGCCCGGTTGGAGGCGCGATGGCGGCGGACCCTCATCGAGCACCAGGCCGTTGCCGGTCGCTGCCCGGTCTGCGGGACGCGGGGCCGCTGCCGGGAGTGGGCGGAGGCGTTCGGTCAGCTCGTCGCCCACGACCTGTTTCTCCCCGGTGCTCGTCGGCGCGGTGTGTCAGACGGGGGCGAGCCGGAAGCCGACGCCGCGGACCGCGTGGATCGTGGCGGCGGCGTCCAGCCGGGCGAGCTTGCGGCGCACCCGACGGACGACCGAATGCATGTCGGACCCACGGCCGAGGTGCCGGTTGCCCCAGACCTTGAGGTGCAGTCGCTCGTAGGTCCAGATCTGCCCGGGAGCGTCGACGAGGCAGAGCAGGACGTCGTGTTCCAGCCGGGTCAGGTCGATCTCCTGATCGCGCCAGCACACCACCCGGCGGTCGGAGTCGACGCTCAGATCCGGCGGCGGCTGCGGGCGTGGCGCGGCCTCCGTGCGCACGGCCGGGACGGGAGGAGGTACGGGGGGCAGCTCGCCCACCCCGAGGAACTCCCGTGCCTGGTCGACGTTCGAGACGATCAGGAAGGCGTCGGTCCCGCCGAGCAGACGGGCCAACTGCCGGCGCTCAGCCGGCGAGGACGCGATGCCGATGACCAGCGAGGCGACCGGAATTCCCTGCATTGCCCAACCCCTTCCGGTTCCCCACGAACACTCCGGATGGTTTTCGCACCGCCGAGGACGACCATCGATCGGCGTCCTGACCCTAGTGGTGGCTCGTCTCGGCTGGGTAAAACATGGTTGCATGTAAGCATGTGAATGACGGTCGAGGTCACAGCCGTGCGGACGGCTTGGCGACAACAAGGGGGGTTCGGAGAGCGGGATCGCCGCTTTTTTCCAATGGTGACCGGCGGTTGTGACAGAACGAAGACAATCCACGGACGGCGTCCGGACCTGGCGGGACGAGCATGGTCGACGTGTCCCACGGATCGTCGTACCCCGTCGGTCGGTCGTCGCCCGGCTCCGCGCGGGCGCTGTCGTCCGGCTCCGCGCGGGCGCTGCCGTCCGGTCGCGTCGCCGCGCCGCCCGGTCTCCGGCTGCTCGGAGCTGCCGTCTGCTTCCTGCTCGCCCGGGTGCTCACCGGCGTGCTGTTCGTCCGGCGGGTCGCTGGACACCGACCAGACCATCTTCGCGGCGAAGCGTCGGGCACGCGGCCGACCACTACTAGGCTCGATCGCGGAGGTGCCGAACATGAAGCTCGGGCTGCACTACTGGACTTTCTCGACTCCGGCCGATCCGGCCGCCATCGCGCCGACCCTCACCGAGGCGGCGACCATCGCCGACCAGGCCGGCGTGGCCTCGTTCACGGTCATGGACCACTTCTTCCAGATGGAGGCGCTGGCCCCGGCCGAGGAGCCGATGTTGGAGGCGTACACGACGTTGGGCTTCGTCGCGGCGCAGACCCGTCGAATGACGCTCGGTGTGCTGGTCACGGGCGTGATGTACCGCTATCCGGGGCTGCTGGCCAAGACCGTGACGACCCTCGACGTGCTCTCCGGGGGCCGGGCCCGGCTCGGCATCGGGGCGTCCTGGTACGAGCGGGAGCAGCGCGGGCTCGGCGTGCCAGTGGTGCCGGTCGCCGAGCGGTTCGAGCGGCTGGAGGAGACGCTGCGGATCTGCCGGCAGATGTTCAGCGACGACAACGGGCCGTTCGACGGGCGGCACTACCAGCTCACGGAGACGATCAACTCGCCCCAGCCGTTGCGCCGTCCGCACCCGCCCATCATGATCGGCGGCAGCGGCGAGAAGAAGACGCTGCTGCTGGTCGCCCGGTACGCCGATGCCTGCAACCTGTTCGGCACCGGCGCCGAGGGGATCGCGCACAAGCTGGACGTGCTGCGCGGGCACTGCGCCGCCGAGGGCCGCGACTACGACAGCATCGAGAAAACCGTGCTGGCGTCCAAGCCGCCGCTGGAGGATCTCGACGCGTTCCTCGCCGAGGTGTCCGACTATGCCGCGCTCGGCGTCACCGAGGTGCAGGTCACGCCGGACCGGCACCCCGTGGAGTTCGCCCGGCGGCTCGGCGACGAGGTGCTGCCGCGGCTGGCCGACATCGGCTGACACGGAACGGGTTGGGTTAGGCGCGCGTGGTCGACGAGCCGCCTGCGGCGATCGACCGGCTGCTCGCCCACGACGACGAGGGCCGCCCTCCCGCCGAAGCGGGGGACGGCCCTCGTCGGTGACCGGTCAGCCGACCGAGGCGGGGAACCTCTCCCACACCCGGTGTGCGGCCATCAGCTGCTGCACCTCGGTCAGCGCCTCGGCGCCCGAGCCGGCGGACACGATGCCCGGGGTGCCGGCCACCCCGGCCTGCTCCAGCACGGTGACGCCGGCGCCCCAGGCGCCGATCGCCTTGGCGTGCCGCCAGCACTCCTCGACCAGGAGCAGCACGCGGGGATCGACGGTCGCCGCGTCCGGCCGGCCGGCCTTGGCGTCCCGGGCGGGCAGCGCGTCCGGTGCGGGCACCGGCGCCCCGGCCAGCAGGAGCGCGTCCAGCTCGACCGACCGGCCGGTGGCGAAGGTCCGCTGGACGGGCATGTCGCCCACCATGCCCCCGTGCGGGGCGATCAGCAGCGGCACCATGCCGGCCTCGAACACGGCCCGGCGGACCTCGCCGACGCCGTCCAGGTCACCGTCGGGGTCCACGACGATCCCGACCGTGCGACCGTCGGCGGGCCATGCCCCGCCGACCTGCGACAGGGCCGGGCTCGGCGCGACGTCGGCCAGCGGCACCGTCGGCTGCGGCGCGGGCAGTCCCAGGCCGGTGGCGACCTGCTCGCACAGCACCGGGTCGATGTTGGCGAGGCACTGGAGCTGGCGCTCCTTGATCGCCTGGTGGTAGCACTTGCCCAGCTCGAAGGTGTACGCCCGGATGATGTGCTCCTTCTCGACCGGCGACATGCTCAGCCAGAACAGGCGTACCTGGCTGTAGTGGTCGTCGAACGACGCTGGGTTGGCCCGAACCTTGGGCGCCTGCGCCACGGTCACCGGCACGTCGAGGAACGCGTTCTCGGCGTCGCCGGCCGGGAAGGGGTTGCCACCGTCGAGCGAGTTCGGCCGGTACGGCGCCACCCCGGCGTGCACGGCGTGCTGGTGGAAGCCGTCGCGCAGCATGTCGTTGACCGCGGCGTGCGGGCGGTTGATCGGGATCTGCGCGAAGTTCGGCCCGCCGAGGCGGGTGAGTTGCGTGTCGACGTACGAGAAGAGCCGGCCCTGCAACAGCGGGTCGTTCGTGACGTCGATGCCCGGCGGCAGGTGGCCGAGGTGGAAGGCGACCTGCTCGGTCTCGGCGAAGAAGTTCGTCGGCGTCCGGTTGAGGACCAGCCTGCCGATCGGCTGCACCTCCGCCAGTTCCTCCGGAACGATCTTCGTGGCGTCCAGCAGGTCGATCCCGGCGAAGGTCTCCTCGGGAGTGTCGGGGAAGACCTGAATGCCGAGTTCCCACTCGGGGAACGCGCCGGCCTCGATCGCGTCGTAGAGGTCCCGGCGGTGGAAGTCGGGGTCGATGCCGCCGAGCAGCTGCGCCTCCTCCCAGGTCAGAGAGTGCACACCGAGCTTCGGCTTCCAGTGGAACTTCGCCAGCACCGTCTCCCCGGCCTCGTTGACGAGGCGGAAGGTGTGCACACCGAAGCCCTCCATCGTCCGGTACGAGCGCGGGATGCCCCGGTCGGACATGTTCCACATGGCGTGGTGCTGCGCCTCGGTGTGCAGCGAGACGAAGTCCCAGAAGGTGTCGTGCGCGCTCTGCGCCTGCGGGATCTCCCGGTCGGGGTGCGGCTTCGCGGCGTGGATGATGTCGGGGAACTTGATGGCGTCCTGGATGAAGAAGACCGGCATGTTGTTGCCGACCAGGTCGAAGGTGCCCTCGTCGGTGTAGAACTTCGTCGCGAAGCCACGGGTGTCCCGGACCGTGTCGGCCGAGCCGCGCGACCCGAGCACTGTGGAGAACCGGACGAAGACCTCCGTCTCGCGCCCCTTCTTGAGGAAGCCGGCCCGGGTCACCGCCTCGGCGGTGCCGTAGGCCGTGAACACCCCGTGCGCGCCCGCGCCCCGGGCGTGCACCACACGCTCCGGAATGCGCTCGTGGTCGAAGTGCGTGATCTTCTCGCGCAGGTGGTGGTCCTGGAGCAGCACCGGCCCCCGGGGCCCGGCCTTGAGCGAGTGGTCGGTGTCGCGCAGTCGCGCCCCGTTCGCCGTGGTGAGGTACGCGCCCTGCTGGCCCTTCGCGGCCGCCGGCACGCCGGTCTCGGCGCCGGTCGGCGTACGGGTCTGCGGTTGGCCCTGCTCCGGCTTCGGCGGCAGCGGGTCGTGGGGCGAGGTCGGTTCCTCGACGGGTGGGGGTGCGCTGCCCGGGGCGCCGGGCACCTCGGGCGTCAGAGCGTCGGCGATCTTTTCGGAGGCGGTCTTCACGACGTTCTTGACCGCCTCGGCGGGCTTGCTGGAATCCACTGGTGTGAACCTCTCCATGGAGCGTTTGGGCAGGCCCCTGCACCCCTACCCCTGGTTGGAGGGTCGAAACGCGCAGAAGATCCGATCTGCGGGCGGGACTGGTGATTTCACCGATGCGGGGGCCGAGCGGAGCGGCGAAGACTGACGAACGTCGATATCGCTCGACTCTAGGGAGTGCCCGACGTGTCGTCACCAACCACCACCCGTCCCCGTTTCGCGCCCGCTCGCGCCGTCCGGCTCGCGCTGGCCGCCACCCTGCTCGCCGCCGGTGTCCTCGCCGGACCCGCCCCCGCCCAGGCGGCCAGCCCGTACGAGCGGGGCCCCGCCCCGACCACCGCGATCCTGGAGGCCAGCCGCGGCCCCTTCGCCACCGCCTCGCAGAGCGTGTCCTCGTTGAGCGTCACCGGCTTCGGCGGCGGGGTCATCTACTACCCGACCAGCACCAGCGAGGGCACGTTCGGCGCCGTCGCCATCTCGCCCGGCTACACGGCCGCGTGGTCCAGCATCAGCTGGCTCGGGCCGCGGATCGCCTCGCACGGCTTCGTGGTGATCGGGATCGAGACCAACAGCCGGTTCGACCAGCCGGACAGCCGTGGCCGGCAGCTGCTCGCCGCGCTCGACTACCTCACCGAACGCAGCTCGGTGCGCAGCCGCATCGACAGCAGCCGCCTCGCGGTCGCCGGCCACTCGATGGGCGGCGGCGGCAGCCTGGAGGCCGCCTCGGCGCGGCCGTCGTTGCAGGCCGCGGTGCCCCTCGCGCCCTGGAACACGGACAAGAGCTGGTCCGAGCTGCGGGTGCCCACGCTGATCATCGGCGGCGAGAGCGACACGGTCGCGCCTGTCGCGTCGCACTCGGTGCCGTTCTACACCAGCATCCCGGCCTCGGCCGAGAAGGCGTACCTGGAGTTGAACGGCGCGAGCCACTTCTTCCCGCAGACGGTCAACACGCCGACGGCCCGCCAGATGGTGGCCTGGTTGAAGCGGTTCGTCGACGACGACACCCGCTACGAGCAGTTCCTCTGCCCGGGCCCGAGCGGGTCGGCGATCGAGGAGTACCGCAACACCTGCCCCAGTTACTGAGCGGGTCGGGCCGGGGTGGTCGCCGTTGGCGGCCGCCCCGGTCGCGTCAGCGCATCGAAGGTCTTGACGCCATAACCGAGAAACGTACACTGCGAGTGTAAATAACACCCGCCACGGCAGAGGGATGGGTGATGGAACGCGGGCTCGAACTGCACGGCATCGGCGTCCGTTTCGGCGGCCTCACGGCCCTCGACGACGTCTCGCTGCGAGTGCCACCCAACCGGGTGGTGGGCGTGATCGGGCCCAACGGCGCCGGCAAGACCACGTTGTTCAACGTGATCTGCGGCTTCGTGACGCCCCAGACGGGTTCGCTCACTCTCGACGGTCGTCCGCTGCGACCACGGCCGCACCGGCTGACCAGACTCGGCATCGCCCGGACCCTGCAGGGGACCGGGCTCTTCGCCGGTCTCAGCGTCCTGGAGAACGTGATGACCGGCGCGTCGCACACCGCCCGCGCCGGCTTCGGGTCGGCGCTGCTCGGGCTGCCCCGCAGCGACCGCGACGAGCGCCGGCTGCGCGAGCACGCCCTGGACGTCCTCGACGACCTGGGGATCGCCCGGCACGCCGACGCCGCGCCGGGCACGCTGCCCTTCGCCGTACGCCAGCGGGTCGCCCTGGCCCGCGCGCTCGCCGCGCGGCCCCGGCTGCTGCTGCTCGACGAACCCGCCGGCGGCCTCGGCGCCGACGACATCGCCGAGCTCGCCGAGCTGGTGCGGCAGCTCCCCAAGCGCGACGCCGACCCGTGCGCGGTGCTGCTCGTCGAGCACCACATGGACCTGGTGATGGCCGTGTGCGACGAGCTCGTGGTGCTCGACTTCGGCCGGGTGATCGCCGCCGGCACGCCGGACGAGATCCGCGACGACACGACGGTCGCCGACGCCTACCTCGGTGCCCTCGTCGAGGAGACCTCGTGAGCGCGAGGACTGCGCGGGGCGCGCGAGCCGGGCGGTCGCGAACGAAGGAAGGCCCAGCGTGAGCGCGGCCGATCTGCTCGTGGTGCGGGGGCTGGTGGCCGGTTACGGTGCCGCGCCGGTGTTGCGGGCGGTCGACCTCACCGTGCCGGCCGGCACGATCGCCGCCGTCGTGGGCGCCAACGGCGCCGGCAAGACGACGCTGCTGCGGGCGCTCTCCGGCATGATCCGTCCGGCCGCCGGCCAGGTCGTCCTCGCGGGGGAGGACCTGCGGGGTACGCCGGTGGAGCAGCTCGTCCGGCGCGGCATGGCGCACGTGCCGGAGGGGCGGGGCGTGATCAGCGAGTTGACTGTCGACGAGAACCTGCGGCTCGGCGGGCTGTGGCGGCGGGACCGTGCGGACGCCGGCCGCGCCCTCGACGAGGTCTACCAGCTCTTCGAGCCGCTCGCCCGGCGTCGCCGGCACCTCGGCCACCAGCTCTCCGGTGGTGAGCGGCAGATGCTCGCGCTGGGCCGGGCACTGGTCGGCCGGCCGCGCCTGCTGCTGCTCGACGAGCCGTCGCTCGGCCTGGCACCCCGGGTGGTCGCCCGGACCATGGCGCTGCTGCGCCAGCTGCGCGACCGCACCGGCCTGACCGTGCTGCTCGTCGAGCAGAACGTGCGCAGCGCGCTCGCCGTGGCCGACCAGGGCGTCGTGATGTCACTGGGCCAGGTGGTGATCGCCGCCCCGGCGGCCACGCTGCGCGACGACGACGACCTGCGCCACGCGTACCTCGGCTTCTGACCCACCTCGTCCCCTGGAGGGAGGACTGTTGGACCGCTTCGTCTTCCTCACCGTCGACGGTCTGTCGCGGGGCGCGGTGTACGCCGCGTTCGCGCTGGCGCTGGTGCTCATCTGGCGGGCGGCGCGGGTCGTCAACTTCGCCCAGGGGGCGATGGCCGTCGCCGCCGCGTACGTCGCGTACTCCGTGTCCGCCGCGACCGGCTCCTACTGGCTCGGCTTCCTGGTCGCGATCGTCGCCGGCCTGCTGCTCGGCGCGCTGGTGGACCGGGTCGTGATGCGGCACGTCGACCACGCGTCGCCGCTCAACCCGGTCATCGTCGCGCTCGGGCTGGTGCTGGTGCTCCAGGCCGTGCTGGGCATGGTGTACGGCAACGAGTTCCGCCCCGCCGACGTCCCGTTCAGCCGGTCCGCCCTCACCGTCGGCGGGGTGGCCGTGCTGTCGCCGTACGACCTGTTCGTCTTCGCCACGATCGGAGTGGTGGTCAGCGCGTTGGCCTGGATGTTCGCGCGTACCGCCGTCGGGTTGCGGATGCGCGCGGCGGCCTTCGCGCCGGAGGTCTCCCGCCTGCTCGGGGTCAACGTCGGCGGGATGTTGACGCTCGGCTGGGCGCTCGCCTCCGGCGTGGGCGCGCTCGCCGCGATGCTTGTCATCCCGACCGAGTTGGGCCTGCACCCGCACGCCATGGACCTGGTGTTCGTCTCGGCGTTCACCGCGGCGGTCGTCGGCGGGCTGGACAGTCCACCGGGGGCGGTGGTCGGTGGCCTGGTGGTGGGTCTGCTGCTCTCCTACGTCAGCGGGTACGCCGGCAGCGACCTCACCCCGCTGGCGGTGCTCGTCCTGCTGCTGGCGGTGCTGCTGGTCCGGCCCGGCGGGTTGTTCGCCCCGGTCGCGGCGAGGCGGGTGTGAGCGCCACCCGGGCGGCCCTGCCGCCGAGGCAGCGGCCGGCCCAGACCGGCGACCGTCCGGTCGACCGCGGGCGACGCGGCTCCACGCTGCTGCGGCACCTCGCCGTGCTGCTCGCCGTGGGGCTGGTGCTGGTGGCGGTCAGCTACGCCGTCGAGCCGTTCCGCAACTTCCAGCTCGCCACGGTGGCGGCGTATCTCTGCGCCACCGCCGGGTTGACCGTCCTCACCGGGCTCAACGGTCAGCTGTCGCTGGGGCACGGGGCGTTGATGGCGACCGGCGCGTACACCGTGGCCCTGTGCCAGAACGCGTTCGCCGACCGGGGGTTGACCGGCGGTTGGCTGTTGCCGCTGTCGCTGGTCGCGGCGGTGCTGGGCACGGTCGCGGTCGGCGCGGTGGTCGGTGTGGCGGCGGCCCGGCTGCGCGGGCCCTACCTCGCCGGGGTGACGCTCGCCGTGGCCGTCGTGGTGCCGGCGTTGGCCGTCACCTTCGACGGCGTGTTCAACGGCGAGCAGGGGCTGTCGGTGCCGGTGGAGCCGCCGCCGATGGCGCTCGGCGCGTACTTCCCGTACGAGCGGTGGCAGCTCTGGCTCTCGGGCGCTGCCACCCTGCTGGCCCTGCTGCTGGTGGCGAACCTCATCCGCAGCCGGTACGGGCGGACCTTCCGGGCGGTCCGCGACGACGAGGTGGCGGCCCGGCTCGCGGGCATCCACGTGGCCCGCACGCAGGTTCTCGCCTTCGTGGTCAGTGCCGCCACCGCCGGGCTCGGCGGCGGACTGCTCGCGATGCTCGCGCAGAGCGTCTCGCCCGGGGCGTTCTCGCTGACCCTGTCACTCTTCCTGCTGATGGCGGTGGTGATCGGTGGCCTCGGTCGCCTCGCCGGCGCGCTGTGGGGGGCCGTGCTGCTGGTCGCCCTGCCCGATCTCACCCATTCCGTGACCGAGCTGCTCACCCTCTCGCCGGCGGTGGCGCAGCGGCTGGAGGGCAACCTCCCGCTGGCGATCTTCGGCGGCACGCTGATCGTCGTGATGATCGCCGCGCCCGGCGGTGTGCAGGGTCTGCTGTCCCGTCTCGGCCGAGGGCTGCGGGCCCGCTGGCCGGCGCGGCGTTCCTGAGCTGTCCCCGGCCCGGCCTCGGCCGGGCGCCTCACCACCACACCGTTCCCAGAAGAACCGGACCGAGAAAGGTCGGTGTTTCCCATGCACCGTACGGCACGACGCGGTCTCGCGATCGCCAGCACCATCGCCCTGCTCGTCACCGCCGCGGGCTGTGGCGGCGACGACGGCCCCACCTCCGGCGGGGGGTCGGTGCCGGGAGTCACCGACACCGAGATCGTCGTCGGCACCCACATGCCGCTCACCGGGCCGGCCTCGGCCGGCTACTCCAAGATCGCCCCGGCGACGAAGGCGTACTTCGACTACGTCAACGCCAACGGCGGCGTGCACGGCCGGAAGATCACCTACAAGATCATGGACGACGGCTACAACCCGGCGAACACCCAGCAGGTGGTACGCCAGCTCGTCCTGCAGGACAAGGTCTTCGCCATCCTCAACGGCCTGGGCACGCCGACGCACACCGGTGTGCTCGACTTCCTCAAGACCAACCGGGTGCCCGATCTCTTCGTCGCCTCCGGCAGCCGCAGCTGGGACCAGCCCGACAAGTATCCCGGCACGTTCGGCTTCAACCCGGACTACACGATCGAGGGCAAGATCCTCGCCAACTACACGAAGGCGAACCTGGCCGGCCAGAAGGTCTGCTTCCTCGGTCAGGACGACGACTTCGGCCGCGACAGCCTGGCCGGCGTGGAGAAGGTGCTCGGCGCCGGGGCGGTGGCCGTCAAGCAGACGTACGTCACCAGCAACACCAACGTCGCGCCGCAGATCGGCGCGTTCAAGGCGGCCGGCTGTCAGGTCGTCATGCTGGCGACCGTGCCCGGCTTCACCGCGCTGTCCATCGGCACCGCCGCACGGCTGGGCTTCAAGCCGCAGTGGCTGGTCTCCAACGTCGGCGCCGACCACCCGACCCTGGCCAAGCAGCTCGGCGCCGCCGCCCCGCTGCTGGAGGGCATGGTCGGCACCAACTACCTGCCGATGCAGAACGACACCGCGAACCCGTGGATCCAGCTCTTCACGAAGATCAACAAGACGCACAACGGTGACGCGCCGTTCGACGGCAACACCGTCTACGGCATGTCGGTCGGCTACCTCTTCGTGCAGGTGCTGCTCGCCGCCGGCAAGGACGTCACCCGCGAGAAGGTGCTCGACGCGGTCCAGAAGGGCGGCTTCCAGGGCCCCGGGCTCGCGCCGCTGCGCTTCTCCGCCGACGACCACTCCGGCTACGGCGGGCAGCGGTTGAGCCGGGTGAGCGGGGGAGTGCAGAGCTACTTCGGGCCGACGTACGAGACCGACGACGGGGACGGGCCGGTCACCGAGTACAGCGCCCCGCCGGTCGCGCCACCGGCGAACGGGGTGCCGACCGTCTCCTGACGAGCCCGCCATCGCCTCGTACGACCCGGGGGTCACCGCCTCCGGGTCGTACGAGCGTGCCCGGATTCCGTGCGCGGCGCCGACGGGTGCCGGCCGTTGACCGACACCGATCAGTCCTCCTACTATCTGCACTGTGGATGCAATTTCAGGTCGACTCGCGGGTCGGGTCGCCATCGTCACCGGCGCCAGTCGCGGGATCGGCCTGGCCATCGCCCGACGACTCGTCGCCGAGGGCGCCCGGGTGGGTCTGACCGCCCGCCGTCCCGAGGCGCTCGCCGACGCGGTAGTCGCCCTCGGCGGCCCCGCGTACGCCGTGGCCGTGCCCGGCCGGGCCGACGACCCGGAGCACCGGGCCGAGGCGGTGCGGCAGGTCGGCGCGGCGTTCGGGCCGGTGGACCTGCTGGTCAACAACACCGGCATCAACCCCGTGCACGGCCCGCTGATCGAGCTGGACCTGGCCGCCGCCCGCAAGATCCTCGACGTCAACCTCGTCGCCGCGCTGGGCTGGGTACAGGAGGTCTGCGCCGCCGGCATGACCGAGCGGGGCGGCTGCGTGGTCAACGTCTCCTCGATCGCCGGCCTCGCGCCGTCGCCGGGCATCGCCCTCTACGGCGTGAGCAAGGCCGCGCTCAACCACCTCACCGCCAGTCTCGCCGTCGAGCTGGGGCCGACGATCCGGGTCAACGCCGTCGCCCCCGGGGTGGTCAAGACCCGCTTCGCCGCGGCGCTCTACGAGGGGCGCGAGGACGAGGTCGCGGCGCGGTACCCCCTCGGTCGGCTCGGTGTCGCGCCGGACGTGGCGGGCGCGGTCGCCTTCCTGGCCGGCCCCGACGCCGCCTGGATCACCGGACAGACCATCGTCTGCGACGGTGGCGTCACGCTGGCCGGCCGGCCCGGATGACACCTCCCGTGCGCGCTCGGAGGTGCCTGATCATCGCCTGTCTAGACTCGGCGGGGAGCCGGGCGACGTCGTGGCGGTGAAGGGGCGGGGGCGGATGAACAGGGTCGAGGCCCCGGGGCGGGTGGACGGGCGGACGGCCCGGGCCGAGCGCACCCGGGCAGCCATCGTCGAGGCGCACCTGGCACTCATCGCCGAGGGCGACCTGCGGCCGACCGGGGAACGCATCGCCGAACGGGCCGGCATCTCACTGCGCACACTCTGGACCAACTTCAAGGACATGGAGACGCTCTTCGAGGCGAGCGGCGCCGAGGTGCTGCGCCAGCAGGATGCCGCCTACCGGCCGATCTCGCCCGCGTTGCCGCTGGCCAAGCGGGTCGACGCGTACTGCCGGCAGCGGGCACGGCTGCTCCAGCTCATCGCGCCGTCGGCGCGGGCCGCGCAGATGCGCGAGCCGGTCTCCGACCAACTGCACCGCAACCGCCTCAAGCACATCGACCGGGTGCGCGACGAGGTCGAGCACCTCTTCGCCGCCGAGCTGACGAACGCCGGGCGGGGGCGCGAGCAGCTGCTCAACGCGGTGGTGGCGGCGAGCATGTGGCCGGCCTGGTCGATGCTGCGCTACGGCCTCGGGCTGGGCGTGGACCAGGCCCGCGCGGTGATGTCCCGGACGGTGGGCGCGCTGCTGGCCGAGGTCGCGACCGACTGATCCCGGCTCGTCCCCTCTTTCCATCCGGTGATCGATGGGTGACACTGGGACGCATGGTTACTGCATACTCAGTGCAAATAACCGTGTTGCGCGGCCGGGACGACCAGTGCCGAGCCATCCGGACTCTGCTCGACGGCGTGCCCGACGGCGGTGGGGCTCTGCTCCTGCACGGCGAGCCGGGCTCGGGCCGGACGGCGCTGCTCTCCTACGCCCAGCGGTACGCGAAGGACTGCACCGTCCTCGCCGGCGCCGGGCTGCCCGAGGAGGCGACGCTGCCGTACGCCGGCCTGCAACGCCTGCTCGATCCGGTGCTCGACCGGGCCGCCGCCCTGCCCGAGCCGCGACGGCACCTGCTGCGCCGGGCGTTGGACGGCGAGGGCTGCCGGCCCGAACGCCGGCTGGCCCTGTCGGTGGCCGTCCTCGGTCTGCTCGCCGCGGCCGCCCGGGAGCGCCCGCTGCTCGCCACCATGGACGACGTCGACCGGGGTGACCCGCAGACCGCGCAGGTGCTGGCCTTCGTCGCCCGCCGGCTACGGCACCTGCCGGCGGCCGTCCTGCTCACCGCGGACGTCGGCACCACCGTCGACGGCATCGCGGCGCACCGGCTGTCGCCGCTGGGCGAGCGGGACAGCATCGCCGTCCTCACCGACCGGCTACCCGAGCGACCCGCCGCGCCGGTCGCGGCCACGCTCGCCGCCGTCGGTGGCGGCAACCCGCAGGCTCTCGTGGACCTCACCGAGGTGCTGAGCCCCGGGCAGTGGCGCGGGGAGGAGCCCCTGCCGGCCGCGCCGCCGGCCGATGGCGCACTCGCCCGCGCCTACCGGGCCCGCCTCGACCGGCTGCCGCCGGACACCCGCCGGATGCTGCTGCTCGCCGCGCTCGACGAGTCGGACGAACCGGCGACCTTCGTTCGCGCGGCCGACGCCGCCGGCCTGGCCGTCGAGGCGCTCGCCCCGGCCGAGGCCGCCGGCCTGGTTCGGGTCGAGCCCGGGGGCGTCACGTTCGCGCAGCCGCTGGCCCGCACGATGGTCGCGGCCGGTGCGCCGCTGGCCCAGCGGCGGGCCGCGCACCGGCTGCTCGCGGAGGTGCTCGACCCGCACGGGCAACGGCTGCTGCGGGCGATGCACCTCGCCGCCGCGACGGCGGGCGCCGATCCGGCCCTCGCCGCCGAGTTGGAGCGGGCGGCGGCCGGTGGTCGCGACGGCTGGGCCGTGGCGTCGGCCGCGCTGTGCCGGGCCGCCGCGCTCAGCGACAGCCCGAGCGACGTCGCCGCGCGTCTGCTCGCCGCCGCCAGGTACGCCTGGACCGCCGGGCAACCCGGCCAGGCGCGGCTCCTGCTCGACCGCCTCCGCGCGACCTGCGCGGACCCGACCGTCACCGGGCACGCCGGGCTGCTGCGCGGCGAGCTGCAACTGCGCTGCGACGACGCCGCCGGCGCGGCGGCCACGCTGCTGTCCGCCGCGCGTACGGTGGCCGGGACCGACCGCGCCGTGGCCATGGAGGCGCTGGCGCGGGCCGGCGAGGCCGTGTGCTTCGCCGGCGACCAGTACCGGTACGCGGAGGTGGGCCGCCGGGCCGCCGCCCTGCGGCACCCGAACGACCCGCCGGCCGTGGAGCTGGCGGGATGCCTCGTCACCGGGGTGGCCGCCACGCTGCGGGGTGACCACGAGCGGGCCGGGCCTGCGCTGCGCCGAGCCGTCGTGCTGGGCGGCCGGTTGGCCGGGCCGGCGCTGACCCCGACCGCGCTCACCTGCGCGGCGGCGGCCGGGCTGGTGGTGGCCGTGGACGGCGCCGCGCACCGGCTCGCCGAGCGCGCCGTCGGGTTGGCGCGGGAACGGGGCGAGCTGTCCATGCTGTCCCGGGCGTTGGAGCTGCGCGCGGTAGCCGAGTACTGGCTGGGGCGGCACGAGGCCGCGGCGGAGACCTCCCGCGACGGGCTGCGGGTCGCCCGCGCCACCGGGCAGTTCAACTGCGCCAACGTCCACCTGGGCCTGCTCGCCGTGCTGGCCGCCGTCCGGGCCGACCGGGAGACCAGCCTGCGGCGGATCCGCGAGATCGGCCCGACGCCGACGCCGGGCAGCCGACCACACGCGCTCGCCGGGTGGGCGCTGGCCGTGCTCGACCTCGTCGACGGTCGGCACGCCGAGGCGGCGGCCCGACTGGCGTCGCTGGCCCGGCTCAACACCGGCCGGGGTCAGGTGCTGGTCCAGGTGATGGCCACCCCGTACCTGGTGGAGGCGGCGGCCCACCTGCCGCACCGGCCGGCGGCGACAGCCGCGCTCGCGGCCTTCGACAGGTGGGCGAGCAGCACCGCGAGCCCGCTGCGCCGGGCGCTCTCGGCCCGGTGTCACGCGCTGCTCGCGCCCCGTGGCGGCGTCGAGGCGGAGCAGGAGTTCCGGACCGCGCTGCGACTGCACCCGACGGAGGATGGCGCCTTCGAACGGGCGCGCACGGAGCTGCTCTTCGGTCAGGACCTGCGGCGCAGCCGGCGTCCGCGGGACGCACGGGGGCACCTGCACCAGGCCCGGGAGACGTTCACGTTGCTCGGCGCGGATCGCTGGGCCGAGCAGGCCACGGCCGAGCTGCGCGCCGCCGGGGAGTCGGTCGGTCCGCCGGACCTGCCAGCGGCGCGGTTGCTGACCGGTCAGCAACTGCGGATCGCGCAACTGGTCGCCGAGGGCGCCACCAACCGGGAGATCGCCGCCCGGATGTTCCTGTCCACCCGTACGGTCGACCACCACCTGCGCAACGTCTTCCACCGGCTGGGCATCCGCTCCCGTACCGAGTTGGCCCGGACCTTCGCCGCCGAGCCGCACGCCGGTCTGGCGTCCGACCGGTGAGCGCGGCCCGGGCCCGGTCCGGTCTGGACGACGTAAACTATCACCGCTAGTTTATGCGTCATGGAGCTCACCCTGTCCGCCGAGCAGACGGCGGTCCGTCAGCTCGCCGCCGAGTTCGCCGACCGGGAGTTGACGCCGCACGCCGCCACGTGGGATCGGCGCGAGTCGGTCGACCCGGCCATCGTCGGCAAGCTCGGCGACCTCGGCTTCCTCGGGCTGACCATCGCCGAGTCCGACGGCGGCTCCGGCGGCGACCACCTCACGTACTGCCTGGTCCTGGAGGAGCTTGGCCGGGGCGACTCGGCCGTGCGTGGCATCGTGTCCGTCTCGCTCGGCCTGGTCGCCAAGTCGATCGCCGCCCACGGGTCGGCCGCGCAGCGGGCCGAGTGGCTGCCCCGGCTCTGCTCCGGCGCCGCGCTCGGCTGTTTCGGGCTGACCGAGCCGGACAGCGGATCGGACGCCGCCGCGCTGCGCACCCGCGCGCTCCGCGACGGCGACGACTGGCTGCTCACCGGCACGAAGACGTTCATCACCAACGGCACAACCGCCGACGTCGCCCTGATCTTCGCCCGCACCGGCGGTCCCGGCCACCGGGGCATCACCGCGTTCCTGGTGCCCACCGACAGTCCGGGCCTGACCCGGCGCGAGATCCACGGCAAGCTCGGCCTGCGCGGGCAGGCCACCGGTGAGCTGCGTCTCGACGACGTGCGGGTGCCCGACACCGCCCGCCTCGGGGCCGAGGGCGCCGGCTTCCGGCTGGCCCTGGCCACCCTCGCCAAGGGGCGGATGTCGGTGGCGGCCGGCTGCGTCGGCATCGCCCAGGGTTGCCTCGACGCGGCGGTCGGCTACGCCGGGCAGCGGACCCAGTTCGGCAAGCCGATCGCCGGGCACCAGCTCGTCCAGCAGCTGCTCGCGGCCATCGCCGTCGACACGGCGGCCGCCCGCCTGCTGGTCTGGCAGGTCGCCGACCTGATCGACCGCGACCAGCCGTTCGCCACCGAGGCGTCGATGGCGAAGCTCTTCGCCAGCGAGGCCGCCGTCCGCGCGGCCAACAACGCGGTCCAGGTCTTCGGCGGGTACGGCTACATCGACGAATACCCGGTCGGCAAGTACCTGCGCGACGCGCGGGTGGCCACCCTCTACGAGGGCACCAGCCAGATCCAACAGCTCCTGATCGGACGCGCGCTCACCGGCGTCAACGCCTTCTAGCTCTAAGGACACCCGGATGCGAGTCTTCACCTCCGTCGACGAGCTGACCACCGCGGTCGGCGAGACCCTCGGGCCCGGCCCCTGGCAGCGGATCGAGCAGGACCGCGTGGACCTCTTCGCCGACGCCACCGACGACCACCAGTGGATCCACATCGACCCGGTACGCGCGGCGGCCGGGCCGTTCGGCGCCACGATCGCGCACGGCTACCTGACCCTGTCGCTGTTGCCGACGTTGGCCGGTCAGCTGTACCGCGTCGAGGGGGTCGCGATGGGAGTCAACTACGGGCTGAACCGGGTGCGCTTCCCCGCGCCGCTGCGGGTCGGCGCCGCCGTGCGGGCCACCGCCGTCATCGCGGAGGTGTCACCGGTCAGTGGTGGGGTGCAGATGGTCACGGCGGTGACCGTGGAGAGCGACGCCGGGGGCAAGCCAGTGTGCGTCGCCGAGACGGTGAGCCGCCTCTATGGCGAGGCGGGCCGCTGAGCGGTCGTCCGGACGGCATAGCTGTCAGGCGCTGAGGGTGCGTCTCCGGGCGCGGAGCGTGACGGGCTACGCACAAGGACGGTACCTTCGACATGGCGGCCCGCCGGTGTAGAGGCCGGCGGTGCCGCCATTCCCGTCCTCTACCGGGAGCACCGCCATGACGGCCCACGTCGACCACGCTTCGGCGCCACACTCCGGCAACTTCGTGAGCAGGCCGGCCTGTCCCTGCGGGCGCTCGCCCAGCTCACTCACCGCGGCAAGAGCCACCTCCACGAACTGGAGAATGGCAGCCAGGCAGCCACCTTCGAGACCGCTCGCCACCTCGACCAGGCGCTCAACGCAGGCGGCAGGCTCGCCCGCCTGGTCGCCGCTCCCGTCGACCACGAGGCTTCTGACCGGTGGAGTGGCCGACCGACACCGCGGCCGGTCGGCCGCTCGCGCATGGCCCCGTCGCCGTGCATGGGCTGGAGTCCGGTGGAACGTCGCCGACTGTCGGCGTACGGGTCCAGGTGCACAAGCAGGTGCGGCTGGAGCGTCGAGAGGTCGACGTTCCAGAAGGGGCGACGACGTCTGTCGAGCACCTTCCCATATCGCCTGACGGACCGCCCTGCCGACGACATCCGTCACCGCTGAGGGTGGTCGCGCTCGCGCCCGACCAGCGGCAGATGAGTTACACGTTCAAGGCTGCTCGGGCAGGAACGGCGCGAAGTGCTCGGCCACTAGGTCGGCCACGGCTTCGGCGTCCCGTGATCCGTCGACCTCGATGACGCGGACCCCCAATCGGTGCGCGTTGCGGACCGCGTCTGCGGCGATCAACCGATCACGCTCGACGCGGTTGCGTTGAGCGAGTTGCGAGTCGCTGACCTGATGACCGAGGGCGCCGGCACGGGGTAGCCGAGCGACCTGGCGTTGCCGGAACTCCTCGGCCGCGACCATGACCACCATCCGGCCGATAGAGCCGGCGACCGGCGCGACCAGTTCTGGGCGTAGCCCCCAGCCCTCAGCAAGGATGGGCCGAGGGGAGACGAGGGCACGCAGGTCGTCTTGCACCCACTGGAAACGGTCCGGGAAGTCGGCGATGACCTGATCTGCCATCTCCTCTGGCGTTGCTTGGATCCAGACTGCCTCCCAGTCCGGCCCGGTTGGGGACTCGCCGCGACGGACCCGCTGTGCTATCCGCCGATCATCATGGCCGCGAGCGTCGTGGTAGTCGTAGTGGTAATGGGTGAGGCCGCACCGCTCAGCGAGAATGCCAGCGACAGTGGATTTGCCGGCCCACTGGCCGCCGCCGATCCACAGGGCGCGTTGGAGCGTGGTGACGGGGTCCCATCTCATGTGTCACAGCGTGGAACCACCGCGCTACAAGATCAAGTCTTGTTCTTCGTCCGAGGACCTGATTATCTGAAGATAGGCCGGGCGGCACTTGATGCCAGGTGACGAGGGAGTCGACACCGCGACCTGCCATACCAGCGACATCTGTGAGCGCTGAACCCTGGATGACCTCTCATCGGCAGATCCGCGCACACTCAGCGGCACATCAGGACGTCTGACCTGGGCGCCTCGACTGACAACTGCGGCGACGTCATGCGCATCCGAGGAGGTCCCACCGGTTGCCGGCGATGTCGAGGAAGACCGCGACCCGGCCATAGGGCTCGGCCCTTGGCTCCCGGACGAAGGTGACACCGGCCTCGGCCATCCGTCGGTAAGTGGCGTCAAAGTCGTCGACTCGGAGGAAGAACCCGACTCGGCCGGCTACCTGGTTACCAGTTGCGGCACGTTGGTGTTCTCCGTCGGCGCGAGCGAGGAGAATCCCGGTCTGGGCACCCGGCGGCCGGACGACGACCCAACGCTTGGGCCGCCCGTCAGTGGTCAGCGATGGGGAATCCTCGACGAGATCGAAGCCGAGTATGTCGGTGAAGAACGCGATCGCGGGTTCGTACTCGTCAACGATCAGGGCAACCAGATCGATCTGCACCACGGCAGCGTACGCAGGGTCCATCGTGCTCGCCGCCCACCCCGAGCGCTGTCGTCGTCGGCACGATCCGGCGCGGCGACCTGGTTAGATTCATGCCGTGACGAAGGTCGACGAGTTGCTGGCGACCGCTGCGGCCGATTCGTACGCAGATGCTTGGGACTCGCTGTACGAGAAGGCGTGCCACGAAGGTTTCTCCGAGGCGGACGAAGCCTTCCTGATCCCGCGGTTGGCCGACCTCGCGGGCCGGTACGCACCGGCCGGCCGCGACAACGTTCTGATGCTTGCTGGCAAGATCGCAGCGGATCTTGATGAGGCTAACTGGCCGCGATACGCCGAAGTGTTCGCAACCATGCACCGGCTGACCAACGACTGGCTTGCCACACCGACCGACCGGCACTCGTTCGTCTTCCGTCTGCAGGCGGTGATGGCGCTGGAGGGTGACGAGCTCTGGGGGGCGGAGCTCGATCGGATCGTGCACGACGAGATCGAGGTCGAGTGCCCGCAGTGCGAGACGTCGCTGTTCGTGGCCTTCGGCGAGGATGGGTGTTTCGCCACCCACGAGGACTACGCCACGAAGCCGGACGTCGAGCAGACACCGCTACTGCCGACCGAACCGGACGAGTTGAACGGCGTCGGTCAACGGCTGCATCTGATGAGCGTGCAGGCCGGGCAGCAGTCCGTCGCCATTGCCCTCACCTACCTGTTCGGCCGTGCCACCTGCACGCAGTGCAGCACGACGTTCCGAGTGTCCGAGCAGGTCTTCCGGTATTGACCTGGGTGAGCCGTGACCCTGGCGACGCGGGCCTGGCCGACGGCCCGCCGAGGTACGCCTGCGCGATCCGACATACGACTTTCGACAGATCCGCGCACACTCAGCGGCAGATCCGGATGCCGTCAGTCGGACGCCCGGTCACGGAACTCGGCCGGACCGACATAGGGGTACCGCCTGGATTGCACCACGGCGCGACGATATCGACCCGAGCCCGAATACGGCTACACCAATTCAGTCCCGCGGATACGCCGAGTAACGCCCGGACGCGGCAGAAGAGGTCGCGCGACGAGTAGGGGGCTAGCGTGATTGAATCGTGCGATGTATCGGCGCGAGTAAGAGGAACTCGGTGGCCCATGATGGACGAGTTGGATGAGACGTGGAGGTGGTCCGTGTTGGACGATCCCGCCGTCATCTGGAACCGTGCCTGCGACTATGGGGCTGACGGTGAAGCGCCTGAAGGAACTCCGCTGGGGATTGCGCACCTTTCCTTCCTGCTACGTGTCTACAACTCGGCCATGGGCGGCGGCTTGGGCTTCGCCGTGGAAGTCAACGAACCTTTCCGCCTGAGACGGGCGATCGACGCGATGCGCTACTTCCGCCTGTCCGAGCTTGCTGACCTCCTGGCTGACGTCTTGAACCATGAGTCAGATGTCGAATACGCTGGATCGCGGGAACGTCAGTTCTATGACCTTCTCGGCCCAGCGGATGAGAATCTGGATAAGGCGTTCAGAGCCAAAGCGGCCGAGGCTCCTAGCGACTTCGGTCTTCGATAAAGTCCGCCGGCTCAGGCCGAGTGTTCTGTGATCTGTGCACTCATCTCGGCTACTTGTTTCATTGACCTGCGACCGTGGCCCGGCCCGGCCAGGCTTCGGTCGAGGCACCCGGGCTGTCGTTCTCATTTCGGTTGCCCACGCTGGTCGTGTGGCTCTCATTTGGCCTGCGCGGCCCGGGCGTCGCCCCATGGCGGGGAGAGGCTCAAGAGGGGTTTGCTCGGCTCGAAGTAGCGTTGCCCTCCCGGCTCGACAACCCAGGTGGATCGAGCATCGGAGGACGCGGTGAGTGGCACGTCAGATCGTGTGGTCAGCGGGATGGACCCGCACAAGCGCTCGGTAACGATCGAGGTCATGGCCCGCGACGAGACCGTCGTCGGCGGCGGCCGGCAGCGGGCCCGGGAGGACAACGGGGAACGACAACTGGCTCCAGCGCGACCGACCCTCATCCCCCAGCCGGCTCTTCGGAGAAGTCACTTCCTGGACCCGCCGAAACCCAGGATAGAACTCTCCTCCTGGCGGTGTCTTGACAGAGAGGGGAGCCATGACCACGCGGATCGCGGCAAGAGCGGGTGCTTCGAGTCGACTCGATCCCGGCCGTCTCGCGGCTGTCCCGGCAGCGTGGTGGGGCAGAATCGTGAGCCGTGCCGACCTACCCCGATCCTGTTGTTCTCTATCCGGAGGTTGCTGCCGAGGGCAGCCTTGCGGCGGCGTTGCGAGCCGTCGCCATCCGGCAAGGGCTGTCCATTCGCGTGCCGGTTACGGCGTCCAATTCGTTGCATGGCGCTGTCGTTCCGACCACCCTCCCGCATCGTGAGGAGTTGAAGGTGTCCGCCAGCTACGTAGAGCGGCGGTGGTCTATTCGCAGTTGCGAGCGCGACCAAGGTCTGGCCTTGATCGAAGGAGACACGGTGGATCTCGGTCAGGTGGCGCGAGCCGCGCAGGCCTGGCATGACGGAGCGCACCTGACCGAGATCCCCCAGGCTGCGTCGTTCGTGAAACTGACTGGACGGTTCGAGGTGCCCGACCGCGATCCGGCAGGGCTGGTCGAATCGGAGTGGCGGCACCTGCGTACGGAGGCAGCGGAGGTGAACTGGCCCGAGTACCACGCGCTCATCGAGGCCGCGTACGCCGAGCCAAGGCTCCGGCAGCTCTACCCGTTCACCAGCCATTGGTCTCTGCGGTTCTCCACCAGCACCCGGCCCAGCCTCTCCCGTGATCTCCTGGTGTGCTTGCATGCCGGGCGAGGCAAGGACTACATCGTCACGATGGGCTACATGGGACAGGAACTCGGTGAGACCGCTACAGCGGAGGAGGCCGTGTCATTGGCCGCGCGCAACCTGCCCGCCGATCTCAGTCCGGTGAGGTACGGCGCAGCCGAACAGAGCTAGTACTTCTCCGCCAGGCCATCCGCGCGTGGGCAGATCCGGACGCCGAGCGGCGCGGCGCTCGGCGTCCGACCGTTACGCGTCCTGAGCCACCCGTACCTGCGGGGGCGGCGAGAAGAAGCCTCGCCGCCCCCGCGTCCCGCGTCGGGTACGAGGGTCAGGCGACCGCGCAGGCGGTGCCGTTGAGCGTGAAGGCGGACGGCCGACCGGCGTTGCCGGTGTGGGTGGCCTGGAAGCCGATGTCGACCGACGTGTTCGGGGCGATGGTGCCGTTGTAGGAGACGTTGCGTGCGGTCACCGCCCCGCTCGACGGGGAGTAGGTGGCGTTCCAGCCGCTGGTGATGGTCTGGCCGTCGGGCAGCGTGAACGCCAGGGCCCAACCGTTGACCGCGCTGCTGCCGGTGTTGGTCACCGACACGGCCGCGGTGAGCCCGCTGTTCCAGGCGTTGACCGTGTACGTGACCCGGCATCCCCCGGACGGCGGGGGCGTGGTCGGCGGCGCGGTGGTGGGTGGCGCGGTGGTGGGCGGTGCCGTGGTCGGCGGTGCCGTGGTGGGTGGTGCGGTGGTGGTCGGTGCGGTGGTCGGCGGCGTGTCGCCCCCGATGCTGCCGGGCACCGTGCGCAGGGCGTCGTACCAGGCGACGGCCATCTTGCGGTAACCCGTGGCGTTGGGGTGTACGCCGTCGGCCAGGTCGCTGAGCGTCAGCGCGCGGTACATGTCGACCAGGTGGACGCGCTTGCCGGCGGCGGCCCGGGTCTGCACGATCCCCGGGATCGCCGCGTTGTAGCCGCGGACCTGGGTGTCCGCGCCGGACTTCGGGATGATCGTCGCGACGAACACCTCCGCGTTCGGTGCGGTGTTGGTGATGCGATCGACCAGGGTGGCCAGACGAGCCGGGGCGCCGGACGTGTCCCCGTACATGTCGTTGGTGCCGATGTGCAGCAGCACGGTCCGCGGGTTCGTGGCCCGCAGCCAGTTGACGACGTTGGCGTCGATCTGGGCGATCGTCCACCCGGAATGGCCCTCGTGGTCGTGGTCACCGAGGCTGGCCGGGCCGTTGAACCCGGAACCGACGAAGTCGATCCGGTATCCGCCGGAGACGAACCGCTGCCAGAGTTCGATCCGGTAGCCACCGGCGACGTTGAAGCCGTCGGTGATCGAGTCGCCGAGGGGCATGACACGTACCCCGCCGTTGGACTCGGCGCTCGCGGGCGCGGTCGCCACCGGGACGGCCGCGGTCATGGCCGCGACGGCGGCCAGGGCCGCCCACCACAGTCGGGCCCGGCGGGGCCTCGACGTCGTCGCGGTGGTGGCGGGCGGCGGGGGGACGGGGTTGCCAAGGATCGGTCTGCTCATGGGGCTTCCTCAGGTGGTGGGGGCACGACATCGGCGGCCCACCGACGAGGCGGAACCGCGCGGTACGCGAGAGTGAGCTGCGCGAGGACCAGGAACCCGGACGTCATCCCGCTGGTCGTACGCTCTGGTCATCGACGGTCGGAGCGACGGATCGATGAGCCCTGGCCGGGATGTGCCCTGCACCCCGCCTGGACGCACCATAGCTTGTTATCGCTAACACCGGCAATGCATCGAACGTGGGCGATGGTCGGGAGTGGACGAGGCGGTCAATCCTGGCCCGTCACCTCGGTCGGCGCGAGCCTCGCGGCGAGCCAGCGCAGCTGCCGCCGGACGTGCACGGCCTCGCCGCCCTCATGGCCGTTGAACGGGTAGACGTGCATCTCCCGCTGCGGTGGGACGGGCCGTCCGGTCGCGGCGCCGTACTGGTTGTAGGCGGCGAAGCCGGTGCTCGGCGGGCAGACACTGTCGCGCAGGCCGACGCCGAAGTGCGCCGGCGCGGTGGCCCGCCGGGCGAAGGTCACCCCGTCGACGTAGGACAACGTGCGCCGGACCGCGTCCTCGGCCTCCCGGTGCACCGCCAGGTACCGGCCGATCTCACCGTACGGCGACACGTCGCTGAGCGTGATGGCGCGCTGGACGTCGCAGAGGAACGGGGCCGTCACCAGCACCGCAGCGAGGTCGTCGACGAGGCCGGCCAGCGCCAGGGCCAGGCCGCCGCCCTGGCTGTTGCCGACCACGGCGACCCGGCTCGCGTCGACCCCGGGCAGGGCGCGAACCGCCTCGACGGCCCGGACCGCATCGGTGATCAGCCGTCGGTAGTGGTAGTCGTGTGGGTCGAGGATTCCCCAGGTGGCCGGCCAGGGGCCACCGGGCTTGCCGTGCGGGTCGGCGGTGTCGCCGGCGCCGTGCTGCCCCGCCTGGCCCCGGTTGTCCATCAACAGGTGCGCGTACCCGGCGACCGGCCAGGTCAGTCGCTCGTGCGGCAGGCCGCGTCCGCGCCCGTAGCCGGCGTACTCCACCACGGCGGGCAGCGGTCCGCGCACACCCGCCGGGCGGGTGTACCAGGCTCGCACCGGGTCACCGCCGAAGCCGGCGAACGTGACGTCCCAGGAGTCGAGCAGGCGCAGGTCGGTGGGTTCGGAGCGGACGTCCACGAGCACCGCACGGGTGGCCGCCTCGGCGAGGGTGCCACGCCAGAACTGGTCGAAGTCCTCGGGCTCGGCGACGGTCGGCACGTATCGCTCAAGCTCGGCGAGGGCGGGGTCGGAGTACGGCACGGTTCCTCGCAGGGTCAGAGCTGTTGGGCGGGGGGTGCGGTGCTCTCCCGGACGACCAACTCGGTCACCAGGTCGATCCGGCTGGTCGCCGGGGCGGTGCCGCCGACCAGGCCGAGCAGCATCTGGGTGGCGATGCCCGCCATGTCGCGCAGCGGCTGGTTGATTGTGGTGAGAGCCGGATCGGTCCAGGTGGCGACCGGCAGGTTGTCGTACCCGATCACGGAGAGGTCCTCGGGGACCCGCAGGCCGCACTGCCGGGCGGCCCGGAGCACCCCCATGGCCTGCGTGTCCGAGCCGGCGAAGATCGCCGTGGGGCGGTCCGGCCGGTTCAGCAGCTCGAGCCCGTGGGCGTGCCCGGCCCCGGCGGAGAAGCTGCCGTAGCGGACCAGCTCGCGGTCGACGGTCAACCCGATCTCCTCGTGCGCGTGCTGGAAGCCCGCGGCTCGGGCCCGGCTGCACAGCACGTCGGGCGGCCCGGAGATGACGGCGTTTCGGCGGTGGCCCAGCTCCAGCAGGTGTCGAGCGGCGAGCAGGCCGCCGTTCCAGTTGTTCGACCCGACCGTGGGCACGGAGGCCGAGGTCGCGCTGTCGGTGTCGATCACGACGAACGGGACGCCCTGGCGTCGCAGCTGCTGTTGCTGCGTCTCGGTCAGGTGGCAGAGGACGAGCAGCACACCCAGCGGGCGTTGGCTGAGCAGCGTGTCGAGCCACCGTTGCGGTGGGCGGTGCGCGCCGTCGAGTTGGGAGACCGCGAGGCCGATGCCGGCGATGCTGGTGACCGCCTCGGCGCCGCGCAGGACCTCCATCGCCCAGCCGGTGTCGAACTCGTGGAACACGAGATCGATCCGCCCCGCGCCGGGCGATCGCCGGGCGCGGCGCTGGTACCGGTGACGGTCGAGACTCTCCTCGACCCGTGCCCTGGTGCCGGGGGCGACATCCTCGTGGCCGTTGAGGACCTTGGACACCGTGGCGACCGACACGCCGACGTCGTGGGCGATCGTCGCGATGGTGGTGGAGGCGGGTGGGTCGAGCGGGCGGTGCTCTGTCATCGCAGCCTCATGCAGCGTCGAAATTTTCGGAAGACCTTAACACGATCAGTCGGTCAGGACGGTCGATGTGGCCGTAGCTCAGGCGCGGCTGCGGCGGTTCCCGGGCCCGGTCATGACCGAGCGCAATGGCCAGTGCCACTGACCGTACGAAGGAGCCGTTCCGCGACCGATCGAGCCCCTTGACTACATCCGGGCGGTGGACTTAGGTTGCCGAAAAGGTTGCTTGGGTTTCCGGAAAGTTTCGGATCGCACACGTCCGCCACGGACCGGTCCCACGAGGGTGCGGGAACGTGGCCGGAGCTAAGGGGTCTCGGCATGAGAAGTCAGCTGCCCGCCGACGGCGAACCGACGTCCCGCGACGCCACACCGTGGCGCGACGCGCGGCTGTCACCGGCCGAGCGGGCCGAGGCGCTGCTCCCGCTGATGTCGGTGCAGGAGAAGATCGCCCAGCTCGTCGGCGTCTGGGTCGGCGCCGACGCCTCCGGCGAGGGCGTCGCCCCACACCAGTCCGACATGGTCGCCGAGACGCCGGCCTGGGACAGCGTCATCTCCCACGGGCTGGGCCAGCTCACCCGGCCGTTCGGCACCGCGCCGGTCGACCCGGTGCTCGGCGCCCGGTCGCTGGCGGCCTCCCAGGCGCAGATCGTCGCCGCCAGCCGGTTCGGCATTCCCGCCCAGGTGCACGAGGAGTGCCTCACCGGGTTCGCGGCCTGGCGGGCCACCGTCTACCCGACCCCGCTGGCCTGGGGCGCGTCGTTCGACCCCGACCTGGTCGAGGAGATGGCCGGCCGGATCGGCCGGTCGATGCGCGCCGCTGGCGTACACCAGGGGCTCGCGCCCGTCGTCGACGTCACCCGCGACTACCGCTGGGGCCGCACCGAGGAGACGATCGGGGAGGACCCGTACCTGGTGGGGACGACCGGCGCGGCGTACGTGCGGGGCCTGGAGAACGCCGGCGTGGTCGCCACCCTCAAGCACTTCGCCGGCTACTCCGCCTCCCGGGGTGGCCGCAACCTCGCCCCGGTGTCGATGGGGCGCCGCGAGCTGGCCGACGTCATCCTGCCGCCGTTCGAGATGGCCCTGCGCCTCGGCGGAGCGCGGTCGGTGATGAACTCCTACGCCGAGATCGACGGCATGCCGGCCGCCGCCGACGAGCACCTGCTGACCGGGCTGCTGCGCGACGAGTGGGGTTTCACCGGCACCGTGGTCGCCGACTACTTCGCCGTGCGGTTCCTGCAGACTCTGCACGGTGTCGCCGAGGGCGCCGCCGACGCCGCCCACCTGGCCCTGCGCGCCGGGATCGACGTGGAACTGCCCACCGTGGACGCCTTCGGCGACGCGCTGGTGGAGGCGGTCCGCGCCGGCGAGGTCGACGAGGCGCTGATCGACCGGGCGTTGCGTCGGGTGCTGATCCAGAAGATCGAGCTCGGCCTGCTCGACGAGGACTGGCGCGAGGTGCCCGACGACGTCGCGGACCTGCGCCTCGACGACGAGGCCAGCCGGGACGTCGCCGTACGCCTGGCCCGCGAGTCCGTCGTCCTGCTGCGCAACGACGGTGTCCTGCCGTTGCCCGTCGCGAGCCGCGTCGCCCTGGTGGGTCCGGTCGCCGACGACCCGATGGCCATGCTCGGCTGCTACTCCTTCCCCAACCACGTCGGCGTCAACCACAGCGACCACGGCCTCGGCCTGGACATCGCCTCGCTGCGCGAGGAACTGGCCCGCCGCGTCCCCCTGCTCACCCACGAGCCGGGCTGCGCCATCACCGGCGAGAACACCTCGGGCATCCCGGCCGCGGTCGCCGCGGCCACCGCCGCCGACGTGTGTGTGCTCGCCGTCGGCGACCGGGCGGGAATGTTCGGCCGGGGCACCTCCGGTGAGGGCTGCGACGCCGCCGACCTGCGGCTGCCCGGGGTGCAGGCCGACCTCGTGCGGGCCGTCCTCGCCACCGGCACCCCGGTGGTGCTGGTGCTGATGACCGGCCGGCCGTACGCGCTCGGCCCGGAGTTCGACGCCGCGGCGGCGGTCGTGCAGGCGTTCTTCCCCGGCCAGCTCGGCGGGCAGGCGCTCGCCGAGGTGCTCATCGGCGCGGTGAACCCGTCCGGGCGGCTGCCGGTCAGCGTTCCCCGCGACGCCGGCGGACTGCCGGGCACCTACCTGTCGCCGCCGCTCGGGCACCGCAACAAGGTGTCCTCCATCGACACGACCCCGGCGTACCCGTTCGGCCACGGCCTGAGCTACACCAGCTTCGAGTGGTCCGACGCCACGGTCGTGCCGTCGGCGGATGGGGATCGGGACGAGACGACGGACTGGCCGGTCGACGGCGAGGTGCGGGTGCGGATCACCGTCCGCAACACGGGTGACCGGGCCGGCACCGAGGTGGTGCAGCTCTACCTGCACGACCCGGTGGCGCAGACCACCCGCCCGGTGATCCGGCTCGTCGGCTTCGCCCGGGTGCCGTTGGAGCCCGGGGCGGAGGCGCACGTGACGTTCGGCGTCCCGGCCGACATCGCGTCGTTCACCGGTCGGTCCGGTCGGCGCGTCGTCGAGCCCGGCGCGGTGGAGCTGCGGTTCGGTCGGTCGAGTGGGGGGATGGCGGCGGCCCTGCCGCTGCGGCTGACCGGGGCCGAGCGCGAGGTCGGGCACCAGCGGGAACTACTCACGTCGGTGCGGATCGAGCCCCTGGTGGCCGTACCGCACTCCGCATAGGAGGCGAGGATGACATCCGGAACGTTACGGCCACCGCCACCGGCGCCACCCGGCCCTCCGGCGGCGGTCACCGTCGGGGCCCCGCCCGCACCGCGCCGGCGCCGCACCTGGCGGCAGGCGCTGCGCCGGGACTGGCAGCTCTACTCGCTCGCCATCCTGCCTCTGCTGTTCTTCCTGGTCTTCCGGTACCTCCCGATGATCGGCAACGTCATCGCGTTCCGACGGTTCAAGCCCGGCGGCAGCATCTTCGGTGAGTACTGGGTGGGGCTGCGGTACTTCCGGATGTTCCTCACCGACCCGACGTTCTGGGACGTCTTCACCAACACGCTGGTGCTCGGGACGCTGACCCTGCTGTTCTGCTTCCCGCTGCCGATCGTCCTGGCGCTGCTGCTCAACGAGGTACGCGCCCGCCGCCTGCGGCGGTTCGTCCAGTCCGTGTCCTACCTGCCGCACTTCCTGTCGATCGTGATCGTGGCGGCCATGGTCATGCAGCTGACCTCGGTCGACGGCACCATCAACCAGATCGTGCAGGCCACCGGCGGCGACGCGGTGCCGTTCCTGCAACGAGCCGAGTGGTTCCGGACCATCTACGTGTCGTCCGAGGTCTGGCAGACGGTCGGCTGGGGCACCATTCTCTACCTCGCAGCCCTCACCACCGTCGACGACGACCTGTACGAGGCGGCCCGGATCGACGGCGCCAACCGGTGGCGGCAGACCTGGCACGTGACGCTGCCGGGCATCCGCCCCACCATGGTGACGTTGCTGATCCTCAACATCGGCAGCTTCATGGCGGTCGGGTTCGAGAAGATCCTGCTGCTCTACAACCCGCTGACCTATCCGACCGCCGACGTGCTCTCCACGTACCTGTTCCGGATGGGCTTCGGGTCCAGCAACTTCAGCTACGCCGCCGCCATCGGGCTGTTCGAGGCGGTCATCGGGCTCACGCTGGTCCTGACGGCGAATCTGATCGCCCGCCGCACCGTCGGGACGAGCCTGTGGTGACCGTCGACGCCACCGACACGGCCAGCGGCAGCGGCCTGCCCGCCCGCGCCCGGCCGCGCGGAATCCGCCCGAGCCGGGGCTACCGCGTGTTCCAGGCGTGCAACGCGGTAGTGCTCACCATCGTCGTGGTGGCGACGCTGTTCCCGTTCGTCAACGTCGTGGCCCGCTCGCTCAGTGACGAGCGGTACCTCATCGCCGGCAAGGTCAACCTCGTGCCGCGCGGGTTCAACCTGGACACCTACCGCCTCGTGCTGAACGACTCGCTGTTCTGGACGAACTACCGCAACACCGTCTTCTACACGGTCGTCGCCACGGCCATCTCGATCGTGCTGACCACCTGTTACGCCTACGTGCTGTCCAAGAAGCACCTCCGGGGCCGTACGGCTCTGATCGGTATCGCGGTGTTCACCATGTTCTTCACCGGCGGCCTGATCCCCAACTACGTGCTGGTCACCAGCTTGGGCATGAAGAACAGCGTCTGGGCCATCGCGGTGCCCAACGCGATCAACGTGTTCAACCTGCTGGTGATGAAGGCGTTCTTCGAGAGTCTGCCCACCGACCTGGAAGAGGCCGCGGCCGTCGACGGCCTCAACACGTACGGCATCCTGCTGCGCATCGTGCTGCCGCTGTCGAAGGCGATCGTCGCCACGATGGTGCTGTTCTACGCCGTGGCCTTCTGGAACTCCTGGTTCGCCGCCTTCCTCTACATGGACCAGCAGGAGCTGTGGCCGGTGACCGTCTATCTGCGCAACCTGATCGCGGGGGCCACCGGCGCGGAGAACGTCGGCGTCATCTCCGAGGCCGACGAGGTGCAGGCCGACGCGACGCTCAAGGCCGTGACGATCGTGCTCACGACCCTGCCGATCCTCGTGGTCTACCCCTTCGTCCAGCGGTACTTCGTCCGCGGCGTGATGCTCGGCGCCGTCAAGGGCTGACCGGCACGTCCACCATGTCCCTCCACCGAACCCGAAAGGACCGCCATGCTCCACCGATCGTGGCGTCGCGCCGCGACAGCGGCAGTTGCCGCTCTGCTCGCGGCCAGCAGCATCGCCGCCTGTAGCGAAGATCCGTCCGACAACAAGGACCTGTCGGAAAACCGGGCCGGTGCGATGGCCGACTACGGCATCGGCAAGCAGTTCAAGGCGAGCGAGCCGGTCTCCTTCTCCATCCTCTACAACAACCATCCGAACTACCCGCTGCGCGAGGACTGGCTCTTCTGGAATGAGCTCAAGTCGCGGGCCAACGTCACGCTCTCGCCGGTCGCCGTGCCGCTGAGCGACTACGAACAGAAGCGCAGCCTGCTGATCGGCGCCGGCGACGCTCCGATGATCATCCCGAAGACGTACCCCGGCCAGGAGGACGCCTACGTCTCCTCCGGGGCGGTCCTGCCGGTCAGCGACTACCTCGACCTGATGCCGAACCTGCAGGACAAGATCTCGCGGTGGAACCTCAAGCCCGAGATCGACACGCGGCGTCAGGAGGACGGCAAGTTCTACCTGCTGCCCGGCCTGCACGAGAAGCCCTGGCAGGACTACTCGCTGGCGATCCGGACCGACATCCTCGACGAGTTGCACCTGACGGCCCCGAAGACCTGGGACGACCTCTACACGGTGCTCAAGGCCATGAAGGCCAGGTACCCGAACGTGTATCCGTTCTCCGACCGGTGGAGCAAGCCCAACCCGGCCGGCAACCTGCTCAACATCCTGGCCGTGTCGTACGGACTGCAGGGCGCGGGCTGGAACTTCCAGCACACCTCCTGGGACGCGAACGCCAAGAAGTTCGTCTACACCGGCGCCACGGAGCAGTACAAGCAGATGCTCCAGTACCTCAACAAGCTGGTGTCGGAGAAGCTGCTCGACCCGGAGAGCTTCACCCAGACCGACGAGCAGGCCCGGCAGAAGCTCGCCAACAGCAAGTCCTTCGTGATCAGCGCCAACGCGCAGGCCGTCGTGAACGACTACCGACCCGACCTCGCCAAGACCAACCCCAAGGCGACGATCGCCAAGATCCCACTGCCGATCGGGCCGGCCGGTGAGGTCAACCCCGCCAGCCGGTTGGAGAACGGCGTGATGATCTCCTCGAAGGCCCGCGAGAGCAAGAACTTCGTGGCGATGATGCAGTTCATCGACTGGCTCTGGTATTCCGACGCCGGCCAGGAGTTCGCCAAGTGGGGCGTCGAGGGAACGACGTTCGTCCGGGACGCCGCCGGCAAGCCCAAGCTGGCGCCCGACGTCAACGTCATCGGCCTGAACCCGAAGGCGTCCAAGCACCTGCAGAAGGACTTCGGCTTCTACAACGGCGTGTTCGCCTACGGCGGCAAGCCGGAGCTGGTGCAGGGCTTCTTCTCCCCGGAGGAGCAGGAGTTCCAGAAGGTGCTCAACGCCCGTCCGCCGGTCGCGGTGCCGCCGCCGCACCCCCTGACCGACGATGAACGGGAGCAGGCGTCACTGTGGGAGACGCCGCTGCGTGACCACGTCTACCAGGCGACCCTGCAGTTCGCACTCGGCCAGCGCGACTTCTCCCAGTGGGACGCGTACCTCGCCGAGTTGAAGGGCAAGAACATGGACACCTACCTGGCCATGATCAACAAGGCGTACGACAGGTACCAGAAGGACCACGGCTGACCGTCGGCCGGTCCGGTGGTGCCCGTCACGACCGGACCGGCCGAGCACCGTCAGCCGCGCACCGCACCGAAGAGGACCAGATGACGCGCATGACCGTGTCGGCGGATCCGCAGGGCCGACTGTCCGATGCCTGGCGCTTCGCCGTCGGCACCGGCCGCGCGTACCTCGACCTCGGCGCCGAGCCGGGAGAGCATCGATGAGCACCGCGCACGCCGGGCGGCAGTTCGGCGACGGGCCCCTGTCCCGGTTCGCGTCCCGCGTCTACACGCTGCTCGTGGTCGAGGTGCTGCTCCTTGTCACCACGCTGCCCGGCCTGCTCCCGCTGCTGCTGCTCGGCCGCGACCCCAGCAACCTGCCGCTGGCCGCGCTCCTGCTGCTGCCGGTCGGTCCGGCGGTCTGCGCCGCCCTGTACGCCCTGCGCCACCAGCGGCCCGACCTGACGGACCTGCGGCCCGCCGCCCTGTTCGGGCGGGGCTACCGGATCAACGTCGGGGGCGCGCTGCGGGTCTGGGCGCCGACGTTGCTGTGGCTGACCGTGCTCGCGCTGAACCTCGCGTACCGGGGCGCGGTCGGCCTCGGGAGGTGGTGGGTGGTGCCGCTGGTCCTGATCGCGGTCGGGGTGACCCTCTGCGCGGCGAACGCGCTGGTGATCACCTCGCTGTTCGAGTTCCGCACCCGCGACGTCCTGCGCCTGGCCGTGCACTTCCTCGTCCGTACCCCCGGGGTCACCGTCGGCAACGCCCTGCTGCTCGCCGCGGCGGCCGGGGTCACCGCGGTCTTCTCCGAAGCGGTCCTGGCGCTGCTCGCCTCGGTCGTGGTCCTGGCGGTCCTGCGCGTCGGCGACCCGATGATCCACCTGATCCGGAAGGAGTTCACCGCATGAGCCTGTCCGCGACCGCCGAGGTGCGCTTCGGCCGGGAGGACGCGTGAACGCGCACGAGTCGATGGACCTGGAGGAGCCGGTGTTCGTGGCAGAACCGCCCGACATCGAGCAGCCGCGCGTGTACCCCGCCTGGCTTCCACCGGAGGCCTTCCGGGCGCTCGGCGCGCGCCGCGTCCTCGTGCACGGCGACGGGCTGCTCGTCGACACCGTCCTCGACGAGGTGACGCGCGCCTGCACGCGCTACGGCGGGCGGGTCTGGCATTCCCCCTCCTGGGACGTCGACGCCGACCTGGTGCTCACCCTGCGCGACGCCGACGAGCTGCCCAGCTCCGCGGTCGAGGCGGCGCGGTCGGCGGGGGAGGCGGCGCTCGTCGACCTGGGCGACGGTGCGACGCTCGGCGACGAGGGGTTCCTGCTGGCCCGCGCGGGCGAGGTGACGGTGGTGCTGGCCGACGCGCCCGCCGGCCTGCTGTACGGGCTGTTCCACGTCGTACGGCTCTGCGCAGCGGCGTTCGACCCGGCCCGTCCACCGGAGCTGCACCGGCCCACGCTGCGCCGACGGATGCTGAACCACTGGGACAACGTGGCCGTGCACCCGGTGATGGGTCAGGTCGAACGGGGGTACGCGGGCGGCTCGATCTTCTGGGCCGGTGGCCGTCCGCGCGGGGATCTGGCTCGGATCCGGGAGTACGGGCGGCTGCTGGCCGCCAGCGGGATCAACGCGATCTCGGTGAACAACGTCAACGTGGGTCGCGTCGAGGCGCTGCTGCTCACCGACCGGCTCGGCGACGTGGCCGAGATCGCGGACGTGCTGCGCCCGTACAACATCCGGGTGCACCTGTCGGTCACCTTCGCCGCGCCGATCGTCCTCGGTGGACTGTCCACCGCCGACCCGTTCGACGACGAGGTACGCGCCTGGTGGGCGGCCACCACCCGGCGGGTGTACGAGCGCATCGACGACTTCGGCGGCTACGTGGTGAAGGCCGACTCCGAGGGGCAACCCGGCCCGTTCACCTACGGGCGTGACCACGCCGACGGGGCGAACCTGCTCGCCGAGGCCCTCGCCCCGTACGGGGGAGTGGTGCACTGGCGGGCGTTCGTCTACAACCACCACCAGGACTGGCGGGACCGCTCCACCGACCGGGCGCGGGCCGCGTACGGCCACTTCGCCCCGCTCGACGGGCGGTTCCGCACCAACGTCGTCCTCCAGGTGAAGTTCGGCCCGGTGGACTTCCAGACGCGCGAGCCGGTCTCGCCGGTGCTGGCCGCCATGCCGGCCACCCGGATCGCCGTCGAGCTGCAGGTCACCCAGGAGTACACGGGTCAGCAGCGGCATGTCTGCCACCTCGGGCCGTGCTGGGGCGACGTGCTGCGCTTCGCGCCCTGGGGCCCCGGCGGGCGGACGATCGCCGACGTGGTCACCGGGGAGGCCGGCAAGGGCGGTGGCCTGGTCGCCGTCGCCAACACCGGCGACGACCCCTTCTGGACGGGGCACCCGCTGGCACAGGCCAACCTCTACACGTTCGGCCGGCTCGCCTGGGATCCGCGCCTCGATCCGACGGCGGTCCTCGACGAGTGGATGACGTTGACGTTCCCGCCGTCGGCCACCGCCGAGCCGGAGCTGGTGCGGCGGACGCTGCACGAGATCATGGACGACTCCTGGCGGACGTACGAGCGGTACACCGCCCCGCTGGGCGTCGGCTTCATGGTCCATCCCGGCGACCACTACGGCCCCGACGTCGACGGGTACGAGTACTCGCGGTGGGGCACCTACCACTTCGCCGACCGTGACGGCATCGGCGTGGACCGCAGTCGCGCCTCGGGCACCGGTTTCGCCGGCCAGTACCCGCCCTACTGGGCCGAGGTGTACGAGTCGCCGCGGACCTGCCCGGACGAGCTGCTGCTCTTCTTCCACCACGTCCCGTACACGCACGTCCTGCACAGCGGGTCCACAGTCATCCAGCACATCTACGACACCCACTTCGCGGGCGTCGAGGAGGTGGCGGTGATGCGGCAGCGGTGGCAGACCCTGAACGGGATGATCGATCCGGCCGTGTACGAACGGGTGGCCGAACGCCTCGACGAGCAGGTGCGCTGCGCCGCCGAGTGGCGGGACCAGATCAACTCGTACTTCTTCCGCAAGTCCGGGGTGCCCGACGCGCGGGGGCGGCGCATCCACTGATCCGGCCGGCCCGATCGGGCCGGCCGGAGCACCGGCGCTGTCGCGCTCACCAGGGGTGTACGGTCCCGTCCTCCAACCGGTTCACCGGCAGGTACGCGGGCGCGTACGGGTAGCGGGCCGCCGCCTCCTCGTCGATGTCGACGCCCAGCCCGGGAGTCTCGGCGGGATGCAGGTAGCCGTCGGCGTAGTGGTAGCCGTGCGGGAACACCTCGTCGGTCTGCGCGGTGTGCCGCATGTACTCCTGCAGGCCGAAGTTGGGGATCGAGATGTCGAGCTGGAGCGCGGCGGCCATGCACACGGGCGACAGGTCGGTGGCGCCGTGTGAGCCGCTGCGGACGTGGTGCAGCGCGGCGAGGTCGAAGATGCGCCGCAGGTGGGTGATGCCGCCGGCGTGCACCACCGTGGCCCGGATGTAGTCGATGAGCTGTTCCCGGATGAGCTGCGCCGCGTCGAAGACGCTGTTGAAGACCTCGCCCACGGCGATCGGGGTGGTGGTGTGCTGCCGGATCAGCCGGAAGCCCTCCTGGAGGTCGGCGGGGACCGGATCCTCCATCCAGGTCAGCGCGTAGGGCTCCAGACTCTGGCCGAGCCGAGCCGCCTCGATGGGCGTGAGCCGGTGGTGCACGTCGTGCAGCAACCGCAGGGTGGGGCCGAACTCGTCGCGGACCCGGGCGAACACGGTGGGCACGTGGGTCAGGTAGCGCGGCGTCGACCAGGTGGCCTCACTGGGCAGCGCCGCGTCGGCCGGCTCGTAGAAGAGCTTGTCGGCGCTGACCCCGTACGTCTTGGGCAGGCCCGGCACACCGCACTGCACCCGGACCGCCCGGTAGCCGAGGTCGACGTAGCGGGCGACCTCGACCAGGACCTCCTCGACGGTCTCGCCGTTGGCGTGGCCGTACACCGTGACGCCCTCGCGGGACCGACCGCCGAGCAGCTGGTAGACCGGCAGGCCCGCCACCTTGCCCTTGATGTCCCACAGCGCGGTGTCCACCGCGGCGATCGCGCTCATCGTGACCGGCCCGCGCCGCCAGTACGCGCCCTGGTACAGGTACTGCCAGGTGTCCTCGATCCGCGCCGGGTCCCGGCCGATCAGCAGCGGCGCCACGTGGTCGGACAGGTACGACGCGACGGCCAGCTCCCTGCCGTTGAGGGTGGCGTCCCCGACGCCGGTGACGCCCTCGTCAGTGACGATCTTGAGGGTGACGAAGTTGCGGCCCGGACAGGTCACGATGACCCGGGCATCGACGATCTTCACGCGATCTCCTTCGTGCCTACGGGGGTCGTAGGGGGGTGCACACGAGGACGTTCTGCTTACCGGGAACGTGCCGATAATATCCCGCCGGCGGCCGGCGCCGAACGGTTCGGCGGGCCCGCACCCGTGCGCAGGTGGCCGCCCAATCCCTTGCCCCGAAAGGTTTCCGGAAGCCTTGACAATCGAGTGTGCTCGATCGAAGCTGACATCGGTCACGCGAGCCGCGGTCACGGTCGGGCGAAGGGCAGTCCTCGACTAACCCCCTTCCATGCGCCATTCTCCCGAGGAATCGCGAACCATGACACTGAAGACAAGGCTGCTCGGCGTCCTCACGGCGGTCGCGACAGTCGCCGCCGCCGCGCTGGCGTTCGCCACCCCCGCATCAGCCGCGACGCTCACCCAGGTGACCGGCTTCGGCAACAACCCCACAAACCTCCAGATGCATCTGTACGTCCCGGACCGGGTCGCATCCCGGCCAGGAATCCTGCTCGCCCTGCACTACTGCACCGGAACGGGCCCCGCCTTCTACTCCGGCACGCAGTACGCGTCCCTCGCCGACCGGTATGGATTCATTGTCATCTACCCGTCGGCGACGCGCAGCAGCAAGTGCTGGGACGTGGCCTCGCCGCAGGCGCTGCGCCGAGGTGGCGGCAGCGACCCGGTCGGGCTCGTGTCGATGATCGATTACGTGAAGCAGCGGTACTCCGCCGACCCGGACCGCGTCTTCGCCACCGGCACCTCGTCGGGCGCGATGATGACCAACGTCATGCTCGGCGACTACCCGGACGTGTTCGCGGCGGGCGCGTCGTTCGCCGGGGTGCCGTTCGCCTGCTTCGCCACCGGGGGCAGCTCGGAGTGGAACAGCGAGTGCGCGAACGGGCAGTCCATCAAGACCGCGCAGCAGTGGGGTGACCTGGTCCGCGGGGCGTACCCCGGCTACACCGGCCGGCGACCGCGGATGCAGATCTGGCACGGCACCAGCGACGAGACGCTGCGCTACCCGAACTTCGGCGAGCAGATCAAGCAGTGGACGAACGTCCACGGTCTGAGCCAGACCCCGACGTACACCGACTCCCCGCAGTCCGGGTACACCCGCACCCGGTACGGCAGCAGCGGCCCGATGGCACCGGTCGAGGCGATCAGCATGCAGGGCGTCACGCACAACATCCCGGTCGACGCCGCCCAGGTGATCCGCTTCTTCGGCCTGGACGGCACGACGCCGCCCCCGACGACGCCCCCACCGACGACGCCGCCGCCGACGACTCCGCCCCCGACCACGCCGCCCCCGACTACGCCGCCACCCACCACGCCGCCCCCGACGACTCCGCCGCCGACCACGCCGCCGCCGAGTGCGGGCGCGTGCCGCGTCGGATACACGGTCAACGCCTGGAACTCGGGTCTCACCGCGAGCGTGACCATCACCAACACCGGAACCGCCGCCGTCAACGGGTGGGCGCTGACCTTCACGCTGCCCAGCGGCCAGACCATCACCAACGGCTGGAACGCCACCTACTCCCCGACGAGCGGAGCGGTAACCGCCCGCAACGTCTCCTACAACGGCACCATCGCGCCGAACGCGTCGGTCGAGATCGGTTTCCAGGCCACCCACACCGGCGGCACCGGCAAGCCCTCGTCGTTCGCCCTCAACGGGGCCACCTGCGCGGTCTCCTGACCACCCACCACCATCGACAAACGGAGTCGCACGATGAGCAGAACGAGATGGAAGGCGGCATCGAGAGCCGTGATCGCGCTGAGCGGCGCGGGCGCTCTCGCCGCCGGCATGGCGCTGGTCCTGGTGACGCCCGCGTCCGCCGGAACCACCCTGGGCGCGTCCGCGGCGGAGAAGGGCCGCTACTTCGGTACGGCGGTGGCCGCGAACAAGCTCTCGGACAGCGCGTACACCACGATCCTGAACCGCGAGTTCAACATGGTGACGGCCGAGAACGAGATGAAGATCGACGCGACCGAGCCGCAGCAGGGTCAGTTCCGCTACACCCAGGCGGATCCGATCGTCAACCACGCACGCAGCCACGGAATGCAGGTACGCGGGCACACCCTGGCCTGGCACGGCCAGCAGCCGGGGTGGATGCAGGGCATGGAGGGCACCGCGCTGCGCAACGCGATGCTCAACCACGTGACGCAGGTGGCGACCCACTACCGGGGACAGATCTATTCCTGGGACGTGGTGAACGAGGCGTTCGCCGACGGCAACTCCGGTGGCCGTCGAGACTCGAACCTGCAGCGCACCGGCAACGACTGGATCGAGGCCGCGTTCCGCGCCGCGCGAGCGGCGGACCCGGGCGCGAAGCTCTGCTACAACGACTACAACATCGACAACTGGACCTGGGCAAAGACCCAGGGCGTCTACAACATGGTGCGGGACTTCAAGTCCCGTGGCGTGCCGATCGACTGCGTCGGATTCCAGTCGCACTTCAACAACGACTCCCCGTACGCCAGCAACTACCGCACCACGCTGTCGAGCTTCGCGGCGCTGGGCGTGGACGTGCAGATCACCGAGCTGGACATCCAGGGCGCTCCGGCGAACACGTACCGCGCCGTGGTCGAGGACTGCCTGGCGGTGCCGCGCTGCAACGGCATCACCGTGTGGGGCATCCGCGACAGCGACTCGTGGCGGTCCTCGCAGACGCCGCTGCTGTTCAACAGCAGCGGGCAGAAGAAGGCCGCGTACGACGCCGTGCTCGCGGCGCTGAACAGCGGTACCAACCCGACGACCCCGCCGCCCACCACTCCGCCGCCGACGACGCCTCCGCCCACCACCCCGCCGCCCACGACGCCTCCGCCCACGACCCCGCCGCCGGGGCAGACCGGCTGCTCGGCGTCGGTGACGGTGAACCAGTGGAACGGCGGCTTCGTGGCGAACGTACGGGTGACCGCCGGCTCGTCGGCCCTCAACGGGTGGACCGTGACGCTCACGCTGCCGTCCGGCGCGACCGTCACCAACGCCTGGAGCGCCGACCGCAGCGGTAACAGCGGCACGACGAACTGGACGAACGTGTCCTACAACGGCCAGGTCGGGGCCGGACAGTCCACGGAGTTCGGCTTCCAAGGCACCGGCACCGCCGGCACCCTGACCCCCACCTGCGCCCCCCGCTAAAACCCACCCAACCCCACCCCACCCGGTCCCACCCCCGCTCCACCCTCGTGATCAAGAGGTTTGCGTCACCCGTCCTGGCGTGTCCCTGACGCAAACCTCTTGATCACCGGGGCCGGGGCCGGGGCCGGGGCCGGGGTTGGGGGTGGGGGTCCGGAGTCAGCCGTCGATGCGGGTGATGTTGCGGATCTTGTTGGACGCGTCCAACGCGGCCACCTTGTACGCCTCGGCCAGGGTCGGGTAGTTGAACACGGCGTCGACCAGGTAGTCGATAGTGCCGCCGCAGCCGATCACCGCCTGCCCGATGTGGACGATCTCGGTCGCCGCGGTGCCGAACACGTGCACCCCGAGCAGCCGGCCGTCCTCGGGGGAGACGAGCAGCTTCAGCATTCCGTACGAGTCGCCCACGATCTGGCCACGGGCCAGCTCGCGGTAGCGCGCGATGCCCACCTCGAACGGCGTCGACGAGTCGGTCAGCTCGGCCTCGGTCTGGCCGACGAAACTGATCTCCGGGATGGTGTAGATGCCGATGGGTTGCAGGCCGTGCATCTCCCGGATCGGCTCGCCGCAGGCGTGCTGCGCGGCCAGCCGACCCTGCTCCATCGAGGTGGACGCCAACGCCGGGAAGCCGATCACGTCGCCGACGGCGTAGATGTTGTCGACCGGGGTGCGGTAGTTGGCGTCGACAGCGATCCGGCCGCGCCGGTCCGCCGCCAGCCCGGCCGCCTCCAACGCCAGGTCGTCGGTCTGGCCCTGCCGACCGGCCGAGTACATGACGGTGTCCGCGACGATCTTCTTGCCGCTCTTGAGGATGCACAGCGCCGCGGTCTGGTGCTTCTCCACCGCGGCGACCTCCTCGCCGAAGCGGAACGCCACGGACAGGTCGCGTAGGTGGTATTTGAGTGACTCGACCACCTCCTCGTCACAGAACTCGAGCATCCGCTCGCGGCGCTCCACGACGGTCACCTTGGTGCCGAGGGCGGCGAACATCGACGCGTACTCCATGCCGATCACACCGGCGCCGACCACGACCATGCTGCGGGGGACGGCCTGGAGGTTGATGACGCCGTCGGAGTCCACGATGGTCCGGTCGTCGAAGTCGACGCTGTCCGGGCGGGCCGGGCGGGTGCCGGCCGCGATGATGGCCTTGTCGAACGTCACCTTCGACTCGCGCCCGGAGCCGGCGTCGACCCAGATGGAGTGCGCGTCCGCGAAACGCCCGGTCCCGGTGATCATCGCGACCCGGTTGCGGGCGAGCTGGTTGCGGATGACGTCGGTCTGTCGGGTGATCACGTGCTGGGTGCGGGCGGCCAGGTCGCTGACCGTGATCTCCTCCTTGACCCGGTAGCTGCTGCCGTACAGGTCGCGCTGGCTCAGGCCGGTCAGATAGAGCACGGCCTCCCGCAGCGTCTTGGACGGGACGGTGCCGGTGTTGATGCACACCCCACCGATCATGTCGCGGCGGTCCACGATGCCGACCCGCCTGCCGAGCTTTGCGGCGGCGATCGCGGCCTTCTGACCGCTGGGTCCGGAGCCCAGCACCAACAGGTCGTAGTCATACACGATCGTTAGCGTCGCAAGATGTCGCCATCGACGCCAGACCCCGGACGTGAGCGTTACTTGTCTGCCACCACGCAGATGCCGCCGTTCAGCGTGACCTCCTCCGGCACCTGCGTCCCGGTGGCGACGACGCCCAGCGACACGGTGCCGCCGGGCCTGATCACCGCGTTGTGGCCGGTGTTGCGCACCCGCAGATAGCTGTTGGTCGGCCGGTCGGGTCGTCGTTCAGCGGACGAGGCGGCGTTCCCAGGCCCAGGCGGCGATCTCGACACGGTTGCGGGCCGGGAGCTTCGTCTGCACGCTGGCGAGGTGGGTCTTGACGGTGCCGACGGCGATGAAGAGCTGGCCGGCGATCTCCGCGTTGGTCAGGCCCCGGGCGACGAGCTTCACGACGTCGAGTTCCCGCGGGGACAGGCCGGCGTCGTCCCGCGGCGCGCTGGGCGGGCTGAGGTGCTCCAGCAGTCGTACGGTGATGGACGGGCTGATCAGCGCGTCGCCGGAGACGGCCGCGCGGACCGCCTCGACGAGCAGCGCCGGGCCGGAGTCCTTCAGGAGAAAGCCGCAGGCGCCGTTGGACAGCGCGGTGTGCACGTACTCGTCGAGGTCGAAGGTCGTCACCACGACCACCCGCACCGGGTCGGCGACGCCCGGCCCGGCGAGCAGGCGCAGCGCCTGCAGGCCGTCGAGGCGGGGCATCCGGATGTCCAGCAGCACCACGTCCGGGCGTAGCCGCCGGACCATCTCGACGGCGGCGACCCCGTCGGCGGCCTCGCCGACCACCGTCATGTCCGGCTGCGCTCCAATGATCATGCCGAAGCCGGTCCGGACCATCGCCTGGTCGTCCGCGATCAGCACCCGGATCATCGGGCCACCGCCGATCGCAGTGGGAACGCGGCGTCGAGCACCCAGCCGCCGGAGATGCCCGGCCCGGCGGTGATCGTGCCGCCGAGGGCGCGTACCCGCTCGGTGAGGCCGAGCAGGCCGAAGCCGTGCCCCCGGGCGGGAGCGGTACGCGGGGTCGCGCCGTCGTCGGCGACCCGGACCAGGAGCCAGTCCGGCGTACGACGCACGGACACGGCCACCGACCGGGCGTCCGGGGCGTGCTGGCGGGCGTTGGTCAGCCCCTCCATCACCACTCGGTACGCCGAGGTCGACACCTCCACCGGCAGCTCGTCGAGCGGGCCGTCGACGTACAGCCGGGCCGGTGCGTTCGTGGTGTCGTTGTGGCCCTGCAGCAGCGGCGCGAGGTCGGCCACGCCGGCCAGTGGGGCCAGCGGCGCGTCCGGCGGGGCGTCCGGATTGCGCAGCACGCCGACCATCCGTCGCATCGAGGCCATCGTCTCGGCGCCGGCCCGCTCGATCTGCTCCAGGGCGACGATCACCCGTTGCGGGTCCTGCTCGGCGACGAAGCGGGCGCCCTGCGCCTGCACCACGATGCCGGTCACGTGGTGGGCGATGAAGTCGTGCAGGTCGCGGGCGAACTCGGCGCGCTGCTCGGCCCGTACCAGCGCGATGGCCCGCTCCCGCCCGGCGGCGACGACGCGCAGGTAGATCCCGACGGCGGCGGCGCCGATCGCGGCGAGCGCCTGGAGCAGCCCGAAGATCACGTAGACGTAGTCGGCGCCGGCGCGCAGCGGCAGCGCGGCGGCAGCGAGCGCGGCGAGCACCGCCGCCCACGGAGCGAGCCGTGCGGCGGCCCACCGGGTCACCACGAACACCACCGCGATCATCCCGGCGGACTCGGCCAGCCCCCAGCTGCCGCCCAGCAGATAACTGCCGCTCGTGCTGAGCACCAGGAAGCCGAAGGTGACGGCGAGTGAGGTGGCGCCGAGCACGAGCGCCGCGAGCGGCAGGGAGCGGGACCCCTGCCGGTGCACGGGCAGCCAGACCACCGCGGTCATCAACGCCAACCCCACCTGCACGAGGGCGCGCAGGGCTTCGGCCGCGCTCACCCCGGTGTAGAGGCCGTACCGCAGGTCGAAGGCACCGAGCAGGGCCAGCGCCGCCAGACCGGCGAGCTGGCCCAGGCGTACCCACCATGTCGAGAATCCCGGCGCGTTCATCGTGACCCAGCGTAGCCAGGCGGACGGCGCGGGCAGATCGGCCGAAAGACAGACCCGGCGTGGGCGTTCCCCGACCACGGACCGATGCGGCTCCCACCCGGCGCGGGCGAGGCTTCCCGGGTCACATCGCAGCCACTGGAGGAACCCATGACAACCCACGCCCCGCCGCCGACCGGGCAGGCCGCCGTCGCCGCGGTCGACCTGGTGAAGGTGTACGGCAGCGGCGACACCGCGGTCCGCGCCCTGGACGGCGTCTCGGTCGGCTTCGGTCGGGCCGAGTTCACCGCGATCATGGGCTCGTCCGGGTCCGGCAAGTCGACGCTGATGCACTGCCTGGCCGGCCTGGACACGGCCACCTCCGGCCGGGTCCTGCTCGGCGGCACGGAGCTGACCGGTCAGTCCGACCGCACGCTGACCCGCGCACGCCGCGACCGGATCGGCTTCGTCTTCCAGTCGTTCAATCTGCTGCCGCAGCTCACCGCCGCGCAGAACATCACCCTGCCGCTGGACCTCGCCGGCCGGGAACCCGACCGTGACCTGCTCGCGCACCTCGTCGACGTGCTGGGCCTCGGGCAGCGGCTCGGGCACCGGCCCAGCGAACTCTCCGGCGGCCAGCAACAGCGGGTGGCGGTGGCCCGGGCCCTGGTGTCGCGGCCCGAGGTCGTCTTCGCCGACGAGCCGACCGGCAACCTCGACTCCCGCTCCGGGGCGGAGGTGCTCACCATCCTGCGCGACTCGGTACGCGACCTGGGCCAGACTGTCGTCATGGTCACCCACGATCCGATCGCGGCCGCGTACGCCGACCGGGTGGTGCTGCTCGCCGACGGCCGGGTCGCCGGCGAGATCGCCGAGCCGGACCAGGGCTCGGTCACCGACGCGCTGCGCGAGCTGGCGGCTCCCGCGTGAGGGCGACGGTGTTGCGTACCCAGGTGAGCGCCGCGGCCCGACGCCCGGGTCGACTGATCCTGACCGGCCTGGCGATCCTCGTCGCGTCGTTCGTCGTCTTCGGCACCGTGCTGGCGCAGGACATCACCGAACGGACCGCGCGGGACAACCTCAGCGGCACGCCGGCCGCCACCGACCTGGTCATCGGTGACCCGCAGCAGCCGCCGCCCACCGTGGCGGCGCTGCGTGACGTCCGCGCCCTGCCGGGTGTCACCGAGGCGGTGGGCCGGACGACGCTCGGTGTCTCCCTCGCGGAGGGCTACCTCAACCTGCGGACCGACCCGGGCGCGGGCCCGCTGGCGACGGTCCGCCTGGTCCAGGGCAGCTACCCGGACCGGCCCGGCGAGATCGCGGTGACCCGCCGCACGGTCGAGCGGCTGGGGTTGGCGGTCGGCACCGTGACCACCGGGACGGGCGGCGACCTCACCACCGGGGCGCCGCTCACCGTCACCGGCGTGGTCGACACTCCCGACGACGGGGGCTTCGACGCGTACGCCCCGGACGACGCGGTGGCCGCGTGGGGTCACGTCGGCACTGTCGAGCGGATCGACGTGCGGACAGCTCCCGGCGCGGCGGAGGCGGTTCGCGACCGGGTGACCACGGTGGTCCCGGCCGATCAGCCGATCCGCTCGGGCGCCGAGGTGCGCGACGCCGAGGCCGACGCGGCGGCCGAGCAGGTGGGGAGGCTGTTCGCGCTGGTCGGAATGTTCGTCGCGGTCGCGGTGGTCGCTGCGGCGCTGGTGGTCACCTCGACGTTCCGCATCGTCTTCGCCCAGCGGATGCAGCACCTCGCGCTGCTGCGGGCGGTGGGCGCGGGCCGGAGCGGGCTGGTGGTCGCGCTGACCGCCGAGGGTGCCCTTACCGGGCTGGTCGCGGGTGTCGTGGGGGTCGTCGGCGCCCTCGCCGCCGGGCAGGTCCTCCCCATGGTCCTGCGCGCCTGGGGCATGGCGGTCTCGTCGCCGGGCCTGTCGCTGGGGGCGGCGGTCGCGGTGGTGCTCGGCGCGGTCGTCCTCACCGTGGTGGCGGTGCTGGCGCCGGCGTTCTCCGCCGCCCGGGTCTCGCCCCTGGAGGCGCTGCGGGCGGCGAGCGTGACCGCCGGGCGGCGCGGCATCGCGGCGCCGCGTCTGGTGTCCGGCGCGCTGCTGGTCCTCGGCGCGTTGCTGGCCGCCGTCGCGGCGGTGCGGCGGCTGCCGACGCCGGATCAGGAGTCCTACGACCCGAGCGCGGCGCTGCTGCTGCTGGTCACCTCGGGAGCGCTGGCGTTCTTCGCCCTGGTCGCCCTCGGGCCGCTGCTGGTGCGCCCGGTGCTGGCCGTGGCGGGTTGGCCGTTGCGCCAGGTCGGACCGCTGGGGCGGCTGGCGGTCGGCGGGATCGGTGGGACGCCGCGGCGGGCCGCCGCCGTCTCCGTCGTGGTCGCGCTCGGCGTGACCCTGATCTCCGGGGTGGTCATCGGCGGCGCGTCGATGCGGGTCGTCGCCGATCGTGACATGGCGCTCTCCGCGCCGGCCGACTTCGAGGTGTCCGCCGGTGACGGTACGACCCTGCCGGTCGCCGTGGTGACGAGGGCGCGGGCGGCGAGCGGCGCGCTGACCCGGGTGGTGCCGTACCGGATGGTCCACGACGTCGCGTTGCTGCGGGGCGCCGAACGGCTCGGCGACACCGAGTCCGGATACTCGACCACCGACCTCGACATGTCGGCGCTGCCGACCACCGCGGACCTGGACGTGGCACAGGGCACCCTCGCCGACCGTGGACCTGGCCGGATCGTGCTCGGTGACTGGGTCGCCCGCAACGCCGGGCTGCGGGCCGGCGACACCGTGACACTGGCCCGCGACGGGCGGACGGTCGACGTACGGGTGGCGGCGGTCCTGCCCGACCGTGGCCCCCTGTACGCGGGCATCCTCGCCGACCGTGCCGACCTGGACCGGATCGGCGGGCCGACGGCGTACACCGGTCTGCTGGCCGACGCGGCGCACGCGGGCGAGGACGGCCGCACCGCCGGGGTGCGGGCGCTGCGGCAGGCGATCGGGAACGGCGCCGGGCTGGGCATCGCGGTGCTCGCCGACGAGCGGGATCGCAACGACGCGGTGCTGAACGCCCTGGTCTGGATCACTGCCGGCCTGGTCAGCCTGACCGTGCTGATCGCGGTCGTCGGCGTGGGGTCCACGACCGCGCTGTCGGTCGTCGAGCGGGTCCGCGAGTCCGGGCTGCTGCGCGCCGTCGGCCTGTCCCGGGCGGGGCTGCGCACGATGCTGACCGTCGAGTCCGGCCTCTACGGGGTGATCGGCGCGAGTTTCGGTCTGCTGCTCGGCGTCCCGTACGCCTGGTTGGCGGTGCGGGCGCTCGGGCTCAACGCGCCGCTGTCGCTGCCGGTGCTGTCGCTGGTCGGGCTCTTCGCGGCGCTGGTCGGGCTGACCGCGCTGGCCGGCGTGCTGCCGGCGCGGCGGGCGTCGCGGGTCAGCCCGGTGGTGGCGTTGGGCGTCGAGGGCTGAGCGCGCCCAGGTGCGGGGGCGGGGGGGGGGGGGGGGGGGGGGGGGGGCCCGGCCCCCCCCCCCCCGGCGGGGGGGGGGGGGGGGGGGGGGGGGGGGGGGGCCCCCCCGGGGGGGGGGGGGGGGGGGGGGGGGGGGGGGGGCCCCCCCCCCCCCGCCGCGGCGCGGTCAGTTGGGGTTGCTCGCGTGGGTCAGCGTCTCCCAGGCGACGAAGAGGTTGTTGGTGCCGGCGGGTCGCTGTTGCAGCGTGAGGGTCTGCGTGTTGGTCATGACGGTGCCCAGCCGGTTGCTCAGCGCGTTGAAGCCGACCTCGGTGACGGGGCCGAGGCCCCGGGTGAGGGTGCCGCCGCAGAGCCAGGAGGGTGCCGCCTCGCCGAGTTGGTAGCGCGAGTGCAGGCCGAGCGCCTCCCGCAGCCGCTCACCGACCTGCGGGTACAGGTCGCGGCCCTGGATGCGGGAGGTCTCCGCGACGTGCGAGATGGCGGAGATCCCGTACCCGGTGTGGACGAAGTCCCGGCAGGTCTCCTGCGCGAGGCCGGCGACGAAGGTGGACTGGCCCTGCCAGTAGCCGATGATCTCCGAGCTGGTGTCCAGGCCGCTGCCGGGCACGGTGTACGGCAACGCGCCGTCGCTGGGCAGGTAGATGAAGGCGCGGGTGCGGTTGAGGAAGCGGGTGACCGCCGCGTCGTAGGCGGCGCTGTCCTCCAGGAAGACGGCGATGCCGACGGCGGCCTCCATCATGGTCAGTTCCCAGTTGCCGTTGCTGTTCGAGCCGTTGCGGACCACCGGCAGGTAGACGTTGCGCAGCATGGTGGCGAACCGGTTGGCGTTGGGCCAGCTCCCGTAGGTGTACTTGATGATCTCGGCGGCCCGGGGCCAGGTCGAGGCCGCCCAGCCGGTCTGCAGGGGTCCGTTGCTGCCGGTGTGCGAGGTGATCGTCGCCGACCAGGCGTCCATGATCTGGATCGCCTTCTGCCCGTACCGGGAGTCGCCGGTGAGGTACCAGGCGAGCGCGTCGGTGTACGCCGCGATCGCGTCCTCGCGCTCGTCCGTGCAGCCGTTGTTGGGGTTGGAGTAGGAGCCGCACTCGACGACGGCGCGGGGCGCCGGGAGTCGTACCCATTGATATCAATGTCTTCGCCGCGCCGGATGGGCTCACGGGTGCATGGCCGCGCCCTTGAGGACCTTGTCCACCACGGTGCGCGGCGCGTGCAGGGCCAGCCCCACCAGGTCGAGCTTCTCCCGGCCGACCGCCTGCACGGCGGCCCGGTTGTCCCGGTCGTTGCCGGTGGCGAACAGCTCGGACGTGAACACCGCGAGCCGCAGCCCGCGAGCGAGAGCCCGCGAGTGCGCGTTGGTCAGGGTCGCCCGGTCGCCGGCGAAGACCAGCACCGGCTGGCCGAACATCGGCAGGTACGGGGTGCCGTCCGCGTCGCGGTACTCCTCGCCCAGCAGCTCCGGCTCGGCGTGCGCGACGCCACTGACCAGAAAGGCGGTGACGTTGAGTCGCTGCCAGCCGACCAGGTCGTTGCGGAGCAGCACGGCGATCTTGGTGGGAAATCGGATCGGTTCGGTCATGGCGTCGAGCCTGCCGGTGCCGACACCCACCGGTCTTGTACGTTCTTAGCGTGGCCACCCGCCCGGCCGGCTCGCAGGTCAGCGCGTGGCGACCCGCCGTCGCCGGGGTCGCCGAGGTCTTCCACGCCCATTTCGTGGACCACGCGTACCCACGGCACGTCCACGACGTGTGGACGCTGCTGATCGTCGACGACGGCGCGGTCCGCTTCGACCTCGACCGGCACCGGCACGGCGCGCTGCGCACATCGGTCACCCTGCTGCCGCCGTACGTGCCGCACGACGGCCGCTCCGCCACGGCGAGCGGCTTTCGCAAACGGGTCCTGTACCTCGACACCTCGGCCCTCGCCCCCGACCTGGTCGGCCGGGCGGTGGACGAACCGGACCTGGCCGATCCGCGTCTGCGGGACCGGATCCACCACCTGCACCACGTGCTCGCCACGCCGGGTGAGGAGTTCGAGGCCGAGAGCCGACTCGCGCTCATCCTGGACCGGCTGCGCACGCAACTCCGCGGACGGGCGCCGGTCAGCACCGCGCCGGGGATGCCCGGCCTCGCCGACCGGCTACGTGAGCTGCTGGACGCCCGGACCGTCGACGGCGTCACACTGCGCGAGGCCGCCGAGCTGCTGCACGCCCACCCGACCCACCTGGTCCGGGCCTTCACACGCGCACACGGGCTGCCACCACACTCGTACCTGACCGGTCGCCGGGTCGAGCTGGCGCGTCGCCTGCTCCTCGCGGGTCAGCGCCCCGCCGAGGCCGCCACCGCCGCCGGGTTCTTCGACCAGGCGCACCTGAGCCGTCACTTCCGGCGTTTCCTGGGCGTCAGCCCGGCCCGCTACCCGGCGGCCCCCGGGCTCAGAGGCGCTGACCGCCGATGACCGCGAGCAGCCGCAGCTTCTCGTTGCTCTCCGAGCCGGGCACGGCGGTGAAGCTCGGCGGGGGTGTCGTGCATCCGGTCGAGGCTCAGAGCGCGAGGACGATGCGGCCGGCGGCGGTGCCGGAGCTCTGGCGTTCCCAGGCATCGGCGACCGAGTCGAACGGCACGATCTCGTGGTCGACGGTGAGCCGGCCGGCTGCGGCGTGCCCGGCCACCAGCGCCAGCGACGCCGCCCGATCGTCGGTCGACAGGCCGTTGTTGGTGTAGCCGACCATGCGCAGCGACCCGCCGCGCAGCACGGCCGACTCGATCGGCGCGGTCGCGTCGGCCGCGCTGCCCAGGTTGACCAGGCGGCCACCGGGGCGCAGCACCCGCAGCGCCGCCGCGGCCGGCACACCGAACACCGGATCGAGGACGAGGTCGACCGGGCCGTCGGCGCCGTCCCGCAGCCGCTCGGCCATCGACGCGACGTCGTCGTCGGGAAGCAGCGGGATCGCGACCGCCGCGCCGAGCTCCTCGGCACGGGACCGCGCCGCCGCCGAGCGGGCCACCGCGACGACCCGGCGGGCCCCGCCGAGCAGGGCCAGCTGGATGGCCGCCTGGCCGACCACACCACCGGCGCCGAGCACGACGACCTGGTTGCCGGCCGCCAGGCCACCGGCGTACGTCAGGGCGGCGTGCGCGGCGACGGCGGAGAGGCCCAGGGCCGCGAGCAGGGTCAGCGGTACGCCGGTCGGCAGCGTCACCACGTCGGCGGCGGGCACCGCGACAGTTGTCGCCATGCTGCCGTCCACCCCGGACCGCATCCCGGCCGACGTGCCGAACCAGACGGGCGTGCCGTCGACGAGACGGCCGACGCCCTGCACACCCGGCACGTACGGGGTGGCCGGCCTGCCGAAGTAGCTGGTGCCGCTGGCACAGAGCACGTCCAGCGGGGTGATCGGCACGGCCTCGACGGTGACCGTCAGCTCGCCGTCGGCCAGCTCGGGGGCCAGTCGCTCGACGACCGTCGGTGGGGCGCCGCAGGTGGTGAGCACTGCCGCGCGGATCACGTCGCGATGTCCGGGTAGGGCATCGAGAAGTGGGCCAGCCGCGCGCCGTACGACTTCTGGTACTCCAGCGGCTCGGTGTTGTCCCGCTCGAAGAGGGCGATGAAGAGCGTCAGGGTGAGGAACGGGTGCGCCCCCAACTCGAAGAGCTTCACGTGGTCGTGGTTGGCCAACGCCTCCCGCTCCGTGTCGTCGAAGCGCAGCCAGGTGCTCGCCTCGCCGGTGTGGCAGTTCAGCACCGTGTTGGCGCACTCGGCCTCCCACCAGGCGACCAGCTCGCGCGCCTCGCTGCGGTAGCGCTCAACCAGGTCGGGGTCCCGGTCGACCATGAACAGGAACTTGTTCAGCAGGTACTTGCTCACGCCGCTGCTCCGTTCGGGTACCAGGTGAAGTACGCCTCCATGGTGTGGAACAGGTCGAGGGTGTCGACGTAGTCGGCCTTCACGCCGGCGCCGGCCACACCCATCATCAGCATGAAGTCCATGAAGCCGTGGGTGGCGTTGCCGGGCGAGTGCAGGCTGTCCAGGGTGACCTCGCGTAGGCACCCGTCGAGGTCCCCGTTGGCGATCCACTCGACGGCCCGCCTGTCAAACTCCGGGTCCGGGCCGTGCGGGCCGAACTGCCGGGGGCCGCCCAGCTCCAGGGAGAGGTGACCGGTGCCGATGACGGCCACCCGCAGGTGCGACGGCCAGGACTCGACGATCTCCCGGATGGCCGCACCGAGCTGGACGAAGCGCTTCGGCTGCGGCAGCGGCGGAGCGAAGATGTTCGTGTAGATCGGCACGATCGGCAGGTCGGCCTCGGGCCGCAGCGTGATGATCGGGCAGGTGATGCTGTGGTCGATGCGCAGCTCGTTGCTGAACGCCAGGTCGAAACCGGAGTCCAGGCCCGCCCGCAGGATGTGCGCGGACAGGTCCTCCTGGCCGGTGAGCAGCATCCGCGGCAGCCCGAACTCGCGCTCCTCGTTGTACCAGTTGGCGTCGTAGAAGGGCGCCTTGCCGACCAGGAACTGCGGCATGTTGTCCAACCAGAGCTGGTGGAAGTGGTCGGAGCCGACCATCACCAGCACGTCGGGTCGGGCCCGGGTCAACGTCTCCCGGAAGGCCAGGATCTTGCGGGTCCACTCGTCGGCGAACGGTGGCCGGTCCTCGCCGGTCGCGGTGCTGGCCCGGTAGTAGAAGGGGTGGTGGGTGGAGGCGATGACCGCGACGATGGAGGCCATTCCCACTCCTTTCGGGGGCGGAAGAGGGGGAGTCAGGGTTCGTAGACGGCGTTGCGGTCCACGGTGCGGTAGATGTCCATGCCGAGCGGCCGACGGCGCTCCTCGGCGAGGTGCCCGAGCAGCCCCGCCGCGCGGGCCAGCAGGGCGAAGCCGCGCAGCATCTCGACGGGGAGCCCGAGGTCGGCGAGCGCCGCGCCGCACACCCCGGCGCCGTTGAGCGGCAGGGTACGACCGAGCACCTGCGGGTGTACGCGGCCGATCGCCTCGAACAGCCGCAGGTGCTGGCCGTGCAGGCCCTCCTCGGTGGCGATCCGGATCAGCACGGGGGTGCGCGGGTCCTGGTCCTTGTGCACGGGGTGCCCGAGGCCGGGGACCAGCCGGCGCTCCCGCTTCGCCCGGGTGACGGCGTCGAGGGCCAGCGCGTCGTAGTCGGTCACGTCACCGGCCTGCGCGAGCGTGTCGGCGAGGAACCGTCCACAGTCCTCGGTGACGCCGAGGAAGCGGGAGCCGCCGCCGAGCAGCCCGGCGGCGAGCGCGCCCTGCAACGACTCGGGCGCGGACAGGTACGTCAGTCGGGCGGCGATGGCCGTCGGGGTGAAGCCGTGGTCGGCGAGCGCCACCAGCACCGCCTCGAAGACCCGTACCTCGCCGGGGGTGGGTCGGCGGCCGGCGACCAGCCAGTACGCCAGCTCGCCGAAGCCCACCGTGCCCATCAGGTCGGCGGCCAGGTCCTGCCCGAGCAGGGAGATGGTGGTCGGGTCGGAGGTGCCGATCCCGGTGGGGAAGCTCAGCTCTTCAGCCACGCGCGGATCTCCTCGCCGTGTTCGTCGAGCCCGGGCGGCGGCAGCTCGTACCGGGCCGGGGTGTCGGAGAAGGTGATCGGGTTGCGGACGCCGGGCACGGCGCCGACGGTGACGACCGGGTCGAGCCCAAGCTCCTCGGCGAGGGCCACGCCGCCGTCGATGGTGTTGATCGGCGCGCAGGGGACACCGGCGGCGAGCAGGTCCCGGAACCACTCGTCCTTGGTCCGCTTGGCGAGCCGTTCGACAAGCAGGGGCCGCAGCTCCTCCCGGTTGGCGGTGCGGTCCTGGTTGCGCCCGAAACGCCTGTCGTCCGGCAGGCCGGGCAGGTCGAGCACCTGGCAGAGCTTGCGGAACTGCCCGTCGTTGCCGGCGATGACGATGAGTTCGCCGTCGGCGGTGGGCAGTGGCTCGTACGGGAAGAGGCTGGGGTGCGCGTTGCCCATCCGGAACGGGACGGCGCCGCCGGCGACGTAGCCGCTGGAGTGGTTGACCAGGCCGGACAGCGCCGAGCTGAGCAGGTTGACCTCGACGTGCTGTCCGCGTCCGGTCTCTCCACGATGGTGCAGCGCGGCGAGGATGCCGATGCTCGCGTGCAGCCCCGCCATCACGTCGAAGACCGAGATCCCGGCCCGGTATGGCGAGCCGTCCGGGTCGCCGGTGAGGCTCATCAGGCCGGAGATCGCCTGCACCATCAGGTCGTAGCCGGGGAAGTCCCGCCCGGCGCCGGTGCCGAAGCCGCTGATGCTCGCGTACACGATCTTCTCGTTGTTCGCGGTGACGGTGTCGTAGTCGAGGCCGAACCGGGCGAGGCCGCCGGGCCGGAAGTTCTCGATCAGCACGTCGGCGCGGCGGGCCAGCTCCTGGGCGGCGGCCAGGTCGTCCGGCTGTTTGAGGTCCAGGGCGACCGACCGCTTGTTGCGGTTGATGCCGAGGTAGTACGTCGAGACGCCGTCGCGGGTGGGTGGCATCCAGGTGCGGGTGTCGTCGCCGCCCGGGCTCTCCACTTTGATCACCTGTGCGCCCAGGTCCGCCAGGAGCATCGTCGCGTACGGCCCGGCGAGGATTCGGGAGAAGTCCGCGACGAGCAGGCCGGCCAGCGGCCCGGTCGATTGCTGCACCATGTTTCCGCCCGTTCTACGGACACCTGTCCGCCGAGTCAGCTTGCGGCACCACGCGAGCACTGTCAACGGGCAATTCATCGCGATGAAACACGCTCTTGACACGAATCGTGGCCGGGACCACACTTGCGCCACTCGGGCTGGCCGCACAGCGGACAACAGTCCGGAAAACTCGTACCCGGAGAGGAATGGGTGGCGATGAGCGCAACCGACCGGCCGGTGATCTTCCGCAACGGCCTGGTTCTCACCATGGACGACGCCCACACGGTGCTGCCCGGCGCCGACGTGCTGGTCGTCGGCGACCGGATCGCGGAGGTCGGCGTCGGTCTCACCGCGCCCGACGACGCCCTGGAGATCGACGCGACCGACGGCATCCTCATGCCGGGCATGGTCGACACCCACCGGCACATGTGGCAGACCGCCATGCGCGGGTACGGCGCCGACTGGACGCTGACGCAGTACTTCGTCTGGTACTACCTCGAATCCGGCAAGCTGTTCCGCCCCGAGGACGTGTACGCGGGAAACCTGCTCGGCGCCATCGAGGCGATCGACGCCGGCGTGACCACCACTGTCGACTGGTCACACGGCCTGCAGACGCCCGATCACGCGGACGCGGCCGTCGACGCCCTCGAAGCGGTGCCGGGCCGGTTCGTGCTGGCCTACGGCAACATCCAGCAGGGGCCGTGGGAGTGGGCCACCTCGCCGGAGTTCCGCGACTTCCACCGCCGGCGGATCGACGGCGGCAAGCTGGCCGGCTTCCAGATGGCGTTCGACGTCACCGGCGATCCCGCGTTCCCCGAGCGGGCCGCGTTCGAGGTGGCCCGGGAGTTGGGCGCCGCGGTGACCACGCACGCCGGCGTGTGGGGCGCCACCAACGACGACGGCATCCGGCTCATGCACGAGGGCGGCTTCATGACCCCGTCGACCGTGTACGTGCACGCGGCCACGCTCACCCACGACTCGTACAACCGGATCGCCGCGACCGGCGGCTCCGTCTCCGTCTCCACCGAGAGCGAGCAGAGCGCCGGGCAGGGGTACCCGCCCACCTGGCAGCTGCGCCACCACGACATTCCGGTGTCGCTGTCGATGGACACCAGCGTGTGGTGGAGCGGTGACCTCTTTTCGGCGATGCGGAGCACGCTCGGCGCCGACCGCTCCCGTGAGCACCTGGAGGCGCACGCCAAGCAGGACACGATCACCCACTGCCACCTGCGCGCCGAGCAGGTCGTCGAGTGGGCCACCCGGGGCGGCGCCCGTGCCCTCGGCATGGACTCCACGGTCGGCGCCTTGACCCCCGGCCGGCAGGCCGACATCGTTCTGATCAAGAACGACGCCTCCCCGGTGATGTTCCCGATCCTGAACCCGCACGGTCACGTCGTCTTCCAGGCCCAGCGCGGCGACGTGCACACCGTGCTGGTGGGTGGCCGGGTCGTGAAGCGGGACGGCCGCCTCGTCGGTGTCGACCTGGCCGCCGCGCGGGCCCGGGTGGCGGCGACCATCGACCACCTGCGCGAGACGATGGGGGAGGAGGCGTGGCAGCGTGGCATGAACCCGGACGTCCCGGAGACCGCCATCCTGGAGAACCCGTACCAGTACACCGAGTGGGACGCCGGCCCGGCCCAATGGAAGCATTAGGACATGAGTGACAACGGAAGGGGCGCCGGGCCCGACTTCATCGAGGCTCTCGCCCGTGGCCTCGACGTCCTGCGCTCCTTCCGTCCCGCCTGCCCGTCGATGACGCTCAGCGAGATCGCCGCCGCCACCGGCCTGGCCCGGCCCACCGTCCGACGCATCCTCATCACGCTCGAGTCGCTGGGCTACGTCCGCGCGGTCGGCCGTGGCCACGCCCTCACCCCGCGCGTCCTGGAGCTGGGGATGGCGTACGTCAACGCGCTGAACATGTGGGACGTGGCCCGCCCGCACATGGAGAAGCTCGTCGCGCAGACCAACGAGTCGACCTCGATGGCCCAGCTCGACGGCAGCGACATCGTCTACGTCGCCCGGGTGGCCGTCCCGAAGATCGTCACGCTCGGTGTCACCATCGGCACCCGCTTCCCCGCGCCCGCGACGTCGATGGGCAAGGTGCTGCTCGCGGCGCTGCCACCGGAGACCCTGGCCGCCGTACTCGCTGAGCCGACGCGCTCCGGCATCACGCCACGCTGGCAGCCCTCGCCCGGCGAACTCGACGCGGTGCTGCGGGAGGCTCGGGCGAAGGGCTGGGCACTCGCCGACCAGGACCTGGCCCCGGGAATCCGGTCCGTCGCCACCGGCGTGCGCGACGGCGACGGGCGGGTCGTCGCGGCGATCAACGTGACCGTGCACGCGGCCGAGACCTCACTGGAGACCCTGCGCGAGGAGCACCTTCCGAGGTTGCTCCGCGCGGCGGCCGACATCGGGCACGACTGGGCGCTGACCGCCGCCGTCCCGGTGGTCACCGCCTAGCTGCGCTTCGGGTGCCCATGAGCTCCGCGGATCGTCCGGGGCAACGCCGACACCAACAGATGCCATAGTGCCGGCGATGAAGGCAGACCTGCACAGCTACTTGAAGGGCGGCCGCGACTCGCTGCTGTGGAAGCTCGACGGGCTCGGCGAATACGACATTCGGCGGCCGTTGACCCCGACCGCGACCAACCTGCTCGGTCTGGTGAAGCACTCGGCGGCCATGGAGATCCTCTACTTCGGCGTCGTGTTCGGCCGACCGTTCGAGCAGGAGCTGCCGTACATCGGCGATGGTGCGGAGACCAATGCCGACATGTGGGCGAGCGCGGATGAGACCCGCGAGGAGATCGTCGAACTGTATCGCCGCGCGATCGTCCACGCCGACACCACCATTGACGCCCTTGCGCTGGACGAGGTCGGACGCGTGCCGTGGTGGGGCGACGCAGCGGTCACGTTGCACCACGTCCTGGTCCACGTCATCGCGGAAACCCAACGGCACGCCGGCCACGCCGACATCGTGCGCGAACTCATCGACGGCGCGGCCGGGCTGCTGCCCAGCAACGACAACCTGCCCACCGGGGACGAGTCATGGTGGCTGGACCACCGCCGGCGAGTGGAGCAGGCAGCCCTCGACGCCAGCAAACTCCCACCGATGCTGCCCTAGCCGGGCGGTGGGCGCCCTGGTCCGAGCGTTCCGGGATGATGGCGGACTGCCCCCGCGACCAATCGATCATGGTGAGTGAAAGTGTCGTACACCCGTTCTAGTCTCGGGTCATGGTCGAGGAGTTGGCGCAGGCAGAGGACGCGATCGCAGCCTGCGCCGACGCCGCCGCCTGGGCTCTGCCCGAGCAGGAGTTGATCGCGGCGCTCGACGCCGCGCACCGCATTGAGCAGCGCCTCGCCGCCGTGACTCTCGCCCTGGTCCGTGAGCTCGACGGCCGTGGCACGGCCCGCACCCAGGGCGCGTCGTCCACCGCGGTGTGGCTGCGCGAACGGCTGCACCTCACCATCCCGGCCGCCCGCCGGCTCGTCGATTTCGCCGCCGCCCTCGACGCCGCACCGCCCGCCGTGCGGGACGCCCTCGCGGCCGGGACGGTCACCGCCGAGCAGGCCCGCGTCATCACCGACACGATTGGCGCGGCGGCGGCGTCGGCCGGCGCCGAGGCCGCCGACAAAGCCGTCGGTGTTCTGGTGCAGTGGGCCGGGCAGTTCGACCCCACCCTGCTGCGCAAACTCGGCACCCGCATCCTCGACCACGTCGCACCCGAGGCCGCCGACGCGGTCGCCGCCGCGGCACTCAAGGCCGAGACCGACCGGGCTGCGCGCGACCGGCACCTCACCATCTCCGAACGGACCGACGGACGACTGCGGCTCAGCGGCATCCTCGACACCGAAACCGCCGGCCTGCTGCGCGCCGCCATCGACCCGCTGACCGTGCCCACCGGCCCCGACGACGCACGCAACCCCGGCCAACGGCGGCATGACGCCCTGGCCGACGTGTGCCGCCTCGCCCTGCGCACCGGCGAACTACCCGACAACGGCGGCGACCCCGCCCAGATCGTCGTCACCACCAGCTACGACGGGTTGACCCGGCAGTTGGGCAGCGGTTCCCTCGACATCGGCCCGCAACTCACCCCCGAGACGGTGCGTCGGCTCGCCTGCGACGCCGCGATCCTCCCCGCCGTCCTCGGCAGCGCCAGCCAACCACTCGACGTGGGCCGACAACGCCGCCTCATCACCGGACCCCTACGCCGCGCACTCGTCCTGCGCGACCGAGGCTGCGCCTTCCCCGGCTGCGACCGACCACCACGCTGGTGCGACGCCCACCACATCCACCACTGGGCCGACGGCGGCACCACCACCCTCCACAACGCCGTCCTCCTCTGCGGCCACCACCACCGACACCTGCACCACACCGACTGGGTGGTGCGCCTCGGCGGCGACGGCCACCCCGAATTCGTACCACCCGCCTGGCTCGACCCCGACCAGATCCCCCGCCGCAACCAGTACCACCGACGAACGTAACCACCACCACCGATCACCCGGAAAAGCAGGCCGACCGAGTGACGCCGCTCACGTTGGTCTCCATCGCCGTGCGTCCGACCGCGAGGTCGACCGTGGTGGGTTCCTGCGGCATTCCGCCGGTCACGCCGGCGTTGTTGACGAGCACGTCGAGGCCGCGAGTGTGACGACGGTCAGCCCAACGACCTGATTGCCAGCCCCACGACCTGGTCGCCACCCCGACGACCGGCTGTAAATCCACGGCCATTCGGATGCGCGGCCGGGCGGTCACGAATCCGGCGGCAAATCGTCACCACCGGCGGTTAGTCTTCCTGCGCGCGTCGTCGTCCTGGCACGCCGCGCCCCGCGCCTGGTCGGCGCGGCTTCGCCGCCACCGCCCACCAATGGCCGGCTCAATCGACTTCAGGAGAATTTGTGACACAGCAATCCGTCGCGACATCGGACAAACTCGACGCCGCGGTGCTCAAGGTGGCCGGCGTCGTCGTCCTCGGCGCGATCATGTCGATCCTCGACGTGACGGTGGTCAGCGTGGCGCTGCCCACATTCCAGAACGAGTTCGACGCGTCCTACGCCCGCGTCGCGTGGACGATGACCGGCTACACCCTCGCCCTGGCCACCGTGATCCCGCTCAGTGGCTGGGCCGCCGACCGGTTCGGCACCAAACGGCTCTACATGGTGGCGCTGGCGCTGTTCACGATCGGGTCGGGGCTCTGCGCCACCGCCGACTCGATCGGCGAGCTGATCGGCTACCGCGTGCTGCAGGGCCTCGGCGGTGGCATGCTCATGCCGCTGGGCATGACCATCATGACCCGCGCGGCCGGGCCCCACCGGATCGGCCGGCTGATGGCCGTCCTCGGCATTCCGATGCTGCTCGGGCCGATCGGCGGCCCGATCCTCGGCGGCTGGCTGATCGACACCGCGAGCTGGCACTGGATCTTCCTGATCAACCTGCCGATCGGTGTCGTCGCGCTGATCTACGCACAGTTCGCGCTTCCGAAGGACGCGCCCGAGCCCTCCGAGTCCTTCGACTTCGTCGGCATGCTGATGCTCTCGCCGGGTCTCGCGCTGTTCCTCTACGGCGTCTCGTCGCTGCCGGAGGCGGGCACCTTCGCCGAGGCCAAGGTGTGGGCGCCGATGCTGGTCGGCGGCGCGCTGGTGGTGGCGTTCGTGCTCTACTCGTTCAAGCCCCGGCACCCGCTGCTCGATCTGCGGCTGTTCCGCAACCGCAGCCTGACCATCGCCTCGGTGACGCTGTTCGTGTTCATCATCGCGTTCATGGGCGCCGGCCTGCTGTTCCCGAGCTACTTCCTGCAGGTGCGCGGTGAGTCGACGCTGGCCGCCGGCCTGCTGATGGCCCCGCAGGGCATCGGCGCGATGCTCACCATGCCGATCGCGGGCACGCTTGCCGACCGGGTGCCGATCGGCCGTACCGTTCCGTTCGCGTTGGCGCTCATCGTCGTCGGGTTCTTCAGCTTCACCCAGGTCGACCCGCAGACCTCGTACTGGCTGCTCGGCGGGTCGCTGTTCGTGATGGGTCTGGGCATGGGCGGCACGATGATGCCGATCATGACGTCGGCGCTGCGGACGTTGCAGGCGCAGGAGGTGGCCCGCGGCTCGACGCTGGTCAACATCCTCCAGCAGATCGGCGGCTCGGTCGGCGCCGCCGTCATGTCGGTGATCCTCACCAACGAGCTCAACGGATCCCGGCCGATCCCCGGACTGGTGGACGAGAGCGGCAAGCCGATCACCGAGGCCGGGCTGGCCATCGCCTCCCAGCAGCGGCCGGAGCTGCTGCAGCAGATGCCGGTGGACCCGTCGATCATCGAGCGCGGGCTCGACTTCGCCGCGAAGTCGTTCGCCACCACGTTCTGGGTCGCGTTCGCGCTTGTCGTGCTCACGTTCATCCCGGCCGCGCTGCTGCCGCGCCGGCGTCAGCCGGCGCAGCTCGACGACCCGCAGGGCGAGCAGGTCAAGACGCCCGTCGTCATCCACTGACCGACCCGCCGCGCTCAGCGTCCCTTCCGGATGCTGAGCGCGGCGGGTACGGCGTCAGCGCAGTGGACCGTCGCCGGGTCCGTCCGGGTCCTCGACCAGGTGGATCGCCGCTTCCTCCGCGCTGACGGCGCCCGTGTCGATCCCGTCCCAGGCAACCGAGTCGGCCTCGTCGTCCTCGCGGACGCCGGGCAGGATGAGGGGGTGGACATCGAACCGGTCGACCACTCACCCCGGCAGGTGTTCCCCTGGTCGATGCTGCGGCAGCGCTGGGAGGACCTCACCTTCCTGCACTGGGCCGTCGACCCGGCACTCGTCGCGCCGCTGCTGCCCGCCGGCACTCGTCCGGACACGCTGGACGGTGTGAGCTACGTCGGCCTGATCGGCTTCCGGATGGTCGGGCTGGGCTTCGGTCGCGGCCCGGGGGTGCCGTACTTCGGCACCTTCGCCGAGACGAACGTCCGGCTCTACTCGGTCGACGACACCGGCCGGCGGGCCGTCGTGTTCCGGTCGCTCGACGCGTCCCGCCTGGTGCCGGTGCTGGTGGCGCGGGCGACGCTGCGTCTGCCGTACCTCTGGTCGTCGATGCGGCTGGACCGCGACGGCGACCGACTCACCTACCGGTGCCGGCGTCGCTGGCCCGGCCCGGCGGGTACGACGAGCCGGATGGCGGTCCGGGTGGGGGAGCCGATCGCCGACCCCGCCCCCCTGGACCATTTCCTCACCGCCCGGTGGGGGCTGCACACCCGGGCGTACGGTCGCACGCTGCACCTGCCGAACTGGCATCCCCGCTGGCCGCTGCACCGCGCCGAGCTCCTGCACCTGGACGACGGGCTGGTCGCCGCCGCCGGGCTGCCGGCGCCGGTCGGACCGCCGGTCAGCGTGCTCTACTCGCCCGGTGTCGGGGTGCGGTTCGGCCCGCCGGTGACGCTCCGGCGGCCCGGCTGAGCGCCGGGCCGCCGGACGCTCAGTAGCGACCGCCCTCGGGGGCGGGCAGCGCGTCCAGGTCGGCCAGTTCCTCGGCGCCGAGCTGCACGTCGCCGGCTGCGCAGTTGTCCAGCAGGTACTTCGGCGTCTTGGTGCCGGGGATCGGGATGACCCGGTCACCCTGGGCGATCACCCACGCGAGCGCGACCTGCGCGGGAGTGACGCCGGCCCGGTCGGCGATCTCCCGGACCCGGGCGACGATGGCCAGGTTGGCCCGCAGCGCGTCCTGCTGGAAGCGCGGCAGGCCGCGTCGGAAGTCGTCGGCCGGCAGATCGTCGAACGACGAGAACCGGCCGGTCAAAAAGCCCCGGCCCAGCGGGGAGAACGGCAGGAAGGCGATGCCGTGCGCGACGCAGTACGGCAGAACCTCGGCCAGCGGGTCCCGGGTCCACAGGGACAGCTCGGACTGCACCGACGCCACCGGGTGCACGGCCTGGGCCCGCGCGATCTGGTCCACCGTCACCTCGGACAGGCCGATCTGACGGGCCTTGCCCGCCGCGACGACCTCGGCCATCGCGCCCCAGGACTCCTCGATGGGCACCTCGGGGTCGACGCGGTGCAGCTGGTACAGGTCGACATGGTCGGTGTCGAGGCGGCGCAGGCTGTCGTCGATCGCCGCGCGGATGTGCTCCGGCCGGCCGTTGTTGCCGATCTTCGGCGAGTTGCCGGGGCCTCCGGTCAGGGACGTGGCCACCAGCCCGACCTTGGTCGCCAGGACGGCCCGCTCCCGGTGGCCGTCGGCCAGCGCCCGGCCGACCAGTTCCTCGTTGGTGTACGGCCCGTACACGTCGGACGTGTCGATCAGCGTGGCGCCCAGGTCCAGCGCCTGCCGGATCACCGAGATCGAGGTGTCGTCGTCGCGGGGGCCGGTGATGTCGTATCCGTGGCTCATGCCCATGCACCCGAGGCCGATGACGCCGACCTCGGGCCCTGCACTGCCCAGCGTGGTGGTTCTCATGGGCACCACGCTACGACCGTCCTCCGCCTGCCGCCCGGCGGCGTCCAACGGCGGTCCATCCCGGCTCATGGCAGCTTCGAGCACCTCTTCCAGTGGTACGGCAGCGGCGACGTCGAGACGCCGACGGCCAACCCCGAGATGACGTTCCGGACGTCCGCCGCGAGCGCCCGCCACCTGCGGGACCTCACCGAACGAACCGGCGCGCTTGTCGTCGGCCGGCGGCTGTTCGACATGACCGGCGGGTGGGGCGGCCGGCACCCGATGGACGTACCCGTCGTGGTCGTCACGCACACCGTGCCGCAGGGCTGGGAGCCGGAGAATGACTCGTTCGTCTTCGTCACCGACGGCATCGCCAGCGCCATCGACCGCGCGAAGGCGCTCGCCGGTGACAAGGAGGTCGGCGTCAACGGCGGCACCATCGCGGCCCAGGTCGCCGCGGCCGGCCTGCTCGACGAGGTGCACGTCGACCTCGTCCCGGTCGTGCTCGGCGCCGGCATACCGTTCTTCGCCGGCCTGACGATCGCGCCGCTGCACCTCGACGGCCCCTTCCGCGTCGTCGAGGGCGACGGCGTCACGCACCTGGCCTACCGCGTACGCCCGGCGGCCTGACCACCTCGGGGCCGGGCGTCGTGGGGCGAGGAGGTGGACCGCGTACCGAACGCGCCGTCGCAGTGGGCGCGGGTGGTGACCATCGGGGCGACCTAGAATCGACGAGTCTCACTGCTTTTGGCGGTGTGGGCTGGGGGCGACCACGAAGGGCGGTGCGCACGATGGGACCGGACGAGCGGCGACGGTTGTTCGAGCAGGCGCGGGAGCGTTCAACGCGACAGGACACCTGGGCGGAGGCGGACCGGTTGTGGGTCCGGGTGATCGAGGCGTACCGGGAGGCTGTGCGCGGTCCGGGTGGGGTCCGCGAGGACCAGCAGCAGTTGGCCCGGGCGCTGTGGCGGCACAGCATGCTGCTCTCGGCGCGCGGCAGGGCCGCCGACGGGATGGCGCCCGGCGGCGAGGCGGTGGTCGTCTTCGAGCGGGTGTACGACGCCGTGGTGGCCGAGGGCGGGAACGTGGCGGCCGCACCCCGGGACGACGCCCTCGCCGAGCTGATCACCGCACTGGTGGACCTGGCCGAGGTCTCGTTCGCCGCCGGTCAGCCCGCCACGCGCAGGGACCTGCTGGAACGGGCCGTGACGGTGGGTCTGACCTCCGCCGGATCTCCGCCGTCCGCCGGGCCCCGCACCCGGGAGGCGATGGGCACGGCCTACCACAACCAGGCGACGGCGCTGCTGCACCGGCACCTCACGCGGCCGTCGTCGGGCGACGGTGCCCAGGAGGCGGCGCTGGCGGCGTCGCGGGCCTGCGAGCTGCGGCAGGGGCTGCTCGACCTGGCGCGTCCGCTGACCTTCTGGGAGATGGCCAACACCTACGGGGTGTACGCCCAGTGCCTGGTCCTGATCGGCGACCTCGACCGGGCGGCCATGGTGCTGGCGATGGGCAACCGCTTCGTGGAGACGCTGGGCCCGGCCGCCGCGGAGCCCGCCCAGAAACTGCGGGTCGCGGCCGAGATGCTGGCCCGGGAGAAGGGTGGGTCGGGGGACGCGACCGGTTCGCGCCGTTGGGGCTGGCGGCGGGGTTGACCTGCCGAGCGGCGGGCACCGGCGCGCCCGTCTTGCCGGACATCGTCGTTGATCGATACTGTGCGTAAAGGCGCCGCCCCGCCTCAGACCATCACCGTCGAAGAGAAGCGGGTTCCGCATGCGCACACTGAGACTTGTCACGTCGCTGGCCGTCGCCGGCCTGCTCGCCGGCGCGGTGGCGATGATCGCCACGCCGGCCAGCGCGGCAACCGTCGTGTTCTCCGTGACCAACAACTGGGGCAGTGGCTATCAGGGCCAGGTCACGGTCACCAACGACACCTCCGCGCCGATCAGCAGTTGGCGGGTCGAGTTCGACCTGCCGGCCGGGTCGAGCATCAGCCAGTCGTGGAACGCCCAGCAGGTGACCTCGGGCAACCACTACACCTTCAGCAACGTGTCGTGGAATGGCACCCTCGGGTCCGGCGCCTCGACGTCGTTCGGCTTCCTCGTCAACGGCTCCGGCACTCCGGTGAACTGCACCGTCAACGGCAACAGCGTGTCCTGCACCGGCGGCACCCCGCCCACGACCCGGCCGCCCACCACCCCGCCGCCCACCACCCCGCCACCGACCACTCCGCCGCCCACGACCCCGCCGCCCACCACACCGCCGCCGACGACCGGCACACCCGTGCAGCGGTACGGGCAGCTGCGGGTCTGCGGCACCACGATGTGCGACAAGTTCGGCGCGCGGGTGCAGCTGCGCGGCGTCAGCAGCATGTGGCTCAACTGGGAGACCGCTCCCTACGCCGAGAACCTGTCCGCGCTGACCTGGATGCGCGACAACTGGAACCTCCAGGTGATCCGCGCGGCGATGGGCGTGGAGCCGGCCGGGGCGTACCTCAGCGATCCGGGCAGGGCGCGGGCGCAGGTGGAGACCATCATCAACAACGCGGTCACCGCCGGGGTGTACGTGATCGTCGACTGGCACGCGCACGAGGCGCAGAACAACCAGTCCCAGGCGGTGGCGTTCTTCGGTGACCTGGCACGTCGCTACGGTCACCTGCCCAACGTCATCTGGGAGACGTGGAACGAGCCGTTGCAGTTCAGCTGGACCGGCGTCATCAAGCCGTACCACCAGGCGGTCGTGTCCGCGATCCGCGCCGCCGACCCGGACAACATCGTCGTGCTCGGGACGCCGACGTGGTCGCAGGACGTGGACGCCGCGGCGGCCAGCCCGGTTGCTGGCACCAACCTCATGTACACGCTGCACTTCTACTCCTGCACCCACGGCGGGTCACTGCGCGCCAAGGGCGACGCGGCGATCCGGGCCGGCCTGGCGCTGTTCGTCACCGAGTGGGGCGCCAGCAACGCCGACGGCGGCCTCGACGGCCGGGCCTGCCTGCCTGAGGCGCAGTCCTGGATCGACTGGATGAAGGCGAACAACATCTCCTGGACCGCCTGGAAGCTCGACGTCGGCACCGACACCACCAACCTGCTCAGCCCCGGCGCGCCGGTGACCGGCGGGTGGAACAACTACCTGCACGGCCACGCGCCGTTCGTGGTCGCCAACATGAGGTGACCCGGCCGCGCGCTTGATCAACTCCAGATCGCCGATGTCGGGGTATCCGGGCCAGTGGGATGCCCCGACATCGCCGATCCCGTGTCGATCACGGGACCAGGTGTCCGAAGAGGATCAGCGGCGCCCCTCGTCGGTGCGCGGCCACGGGGGCAGAACGGTGCGTCACCTTAACGCGCCGGAAACGCCCCCGGTACCAAACCTGGGAACGCTCGTCGGACAGTCGAGACCACCGACACGCGAACCGGGGTGACCATGGTCGACAACACCACGAACGCGGCGACCTTCGACGGGCCGGTGGGCCGGTCCGGCAACGGTCGGGCCGTGCCCACGTCCCGTCCCGCCCCGGCGATGGCGGTGCACGACGACCCGGCCGACCTCGCCACCATCGGCGTGGAGGAGGAGTTCCACGTCGTCGACCTGCACACCCGGGAGCTGGTGCCCCGGGCCGGGGAGCTGCTCGACCGGCTGCCGGCCACGTCGTTCACCGCCGAGCTGCACCGCAGCGTGGTGGAGACCAACACCGCGGTCTGCCGCACCCTGGACGAGATCCGCGCCGAGCTGACCCGACTGCGCCAGTCGGCGGTCCAGGTCGCCGACCGGGCCGGCCTGGGCATCGTGGCGGCCGGCACGGTGCCGCTGCGCGCCGACGGCGACCCGAGCGTCACCCCCACCTCGCGCTACCGACGGATGCTCGACGAGTACCAGATGCTCGCCCGGGAGCAGTTGATCTGCGGCGCGCAGGTGCACGTCGGGGTCTCAGACCGGGACCTGGCGGTGGCCGTCACCCGGCGGGTGCAGCCCTGGCTGCCGGTGCTGCTCGCCCTGTCCACCAGCTCGCCGTACTGGATGGGTCAGGACAGCGGCTACGCAAGCGTCCGCTCGCTGGTCTGGCAGCGCTGGCCCACGGCCGGTGACCCGGGCGAGGTGACCAGCGCGGCCGACCACGAGGCCCTCGTAGCCGAGCTGATCTCCTCGGAGACCATCACCGACCCCGCGATGATCTACTTCGACGTTCGGCCGTCGGCGCACGTGCCCACCGTGGAGCTGCGCATCACCGACGCCAACGCCGACGTGGAGACCATCGTCCTGCTCACCGGGCTGTTCCGGGCGCTGGTGCGCCGGGAGGTCGCCGCCCTGCGCGCCGGAGTCGAGCGCACCGCCGTCCGGCCGCCGGTCCTGCGCGCCGCCGTGTGGCGGGCCGCCCGCTCCGGGCTGGAAGGCGACCTGCTCGACCTGCCTCGCTCGGCCCGGCCGGTGCCGGCCGCCGAGGCGGTCGGCCGCCTGGTGACCGACCTGCGCCCGCAGTTGGAGGCGACCGGTGACTGGGAGCAGGTCCGCGAGCTGACCCGGTACGCGCTGGAGCGCGGCAGCTCCGCGGCGCGGCAGCGGCGGGCGTACGAGCGGCGGGGCCGGTTGGCCGACGTGGTCGACCTGCTGCTCGACGAGACGCGGGGCCGGGTGCGTACGCCCCTGCCCGGTGTGCCGCCACCGCCCGCGCTGTCCGCGTACGCCGATGCGGGTGACGAGGTCTTCGGCCCGGACGGGCCGGAGCCGACGTTCCGTCCGCTGCTCGCCGCCCTGCGCACCCTCGGCGCCGCTGGCCTGCGCCAACGCGAGCACGACCGGGACGAGGAGCAGCGCGCCCGGGGCGTGACGTTCAGCGTGGCCGGTGAGGCCAGCACCCGGCTCTTCCCGGTCGACCTGGTGCCCCGGGTCGTGCCCGCCGACGACTGGCGGGCGCTGCGGACCGGCCTGGTGCAGCGCGCCCGCGCGCTCGACGCGTTCCTGCGCGACGTGTACGCCGACCGGGCGGTGGTCGCCGACGGGGTCGTCCCGGCCTGGGTGGTGGAGTCCTCGCCGGGGCTGCGCCCGACCGGTGCGCTGATGGGCCGGCGTGGCGCGCGGGCCCAGGTGTCCGGAACCGATCTCGTCCGCGACCCGGCCGGCGGCTGGTACGTGCTGGAGGACAACCTCCGGGTGCCCTCGGGCATCGGCTACGCCGTGCAGAACCGCCGGCTCACCCGGGCGGTGCTGCCCGAGCTGCCGGTGCCCGATGACCTGCTGCCCGCCGACGAGACACCCGCGATGCTGCACCGGGCGCTGCTCGCCGCCGCCCCCGCCGCCGCGGATGACCCCGCCGTGGTGGTGCTCAGCAGCGGTCCGGGCGACCCGGCCTGGTTCGAGCACCGGCTCCTCGCCGACGAGATGGGCGTGCCGCTGACCGAGAGCAGCGACCTGCTGGTGTCCGACGGCCGCGTCCACCTGGTCCGGGAGGGCCGCCGCAGCCAGGTCGACGTGCTCTACCTGCGGATGGACGAGGACGCGTTGCTGCACGCCCCGGGCGCCGACGGCGTGCCGCTGGGCTGGCCGCTGCTGGCCGCGGTGCACGCCGGGCGGCTCACGCTGGCCAACGCGCTGGGCAACGGCGTCGGCGACGACAAGGCGCTGTACGCGTACGTGCCCCGGCTCATCGAGTACTACCTGGGGGAGAAGGCGCTGCTCGGCGACGTGCCGACGTACCTGTGCGGGCTGCCCGAGCAGCGCGCCGAGGTGCTGGGCCGGCTCGACGAGCTGGTGCTCAAGCCGGTCGACGGGTACGGCGGGGACCGCGTGGTGATCGGCCCGCACGCCGAGGCCGAGGAGCTGGACGCCGTCCGGGAGCAGATCCTCGCCGCGCCGCACCGGTGGATCGCCCAGGAGGTGGTCGCGCTCACCACCCACCCGGTCTTCGACGGTACGGCCCTCGCGCCGCGCCACGTTGACCTGCGGGCGTTCGTGTTCCTCGGCGAGACTGCGGAGGTGGCCCCGGTGGCGCTGACCCGGGTCGCGCCGGCCGGAAGCATGATCGTCAATTCCTCGCGGGGAGGTGGCTCGAAGGACACCTGGCTCCTCGGCGGAGCCGGGGAGCCCCCGGTGTAACCCACGCTTGATGCGGATGTCATCGGGACGCAACCGGGTCCACCAAGCCTGGACCGGTCAGCGGCCCGAGCGAACCGAGCCGATGAGAGGTGTGTGCCATGTGCGGTATCGGAGGCGAGTTCCGCCTCGACGGGGCGCCACCGGATCAGGCGGCGCTGGAACGGATGCTCCCGGTCCTGTCCTCCCGGGGCCCGGACGGCGAGGGGCGGTGGCAGCACGGCCCGGCGGCGCTGGTGCACCGCCGGCTGCGCATCATCGATCTGTCCGACGCCGGCGCCCAGCCGATGGTCGATCCCGAACTGGGCCTCGCCATGGTCTTCAACGGCTGCATCTACAACTACCGGGAGCTGCGCGACGAGCTGACCGCCGCCGGCTACTCCTTCCGGTCCACCTCGGACACGGAGGTGATCCTCAAGGCGTACCACCGGTGGGGGACGGCCTGCGTCGAGCGGTTCTACGGGATGTTCGCGTTCGCCCTGGTCGAGCTGGCCACGAACACCCTGGTGCTGGCGCGCGACCGGCTCGGCATCAAGCCCCTCTACCTGGCCGAGACGCCGGGCCGGATCCGCTTCGCGTCGACCCTGCCGGCGCTGCTCGCCGCCGGTGACGTGGACACCGACCTCGACCCGGTGGCGCTGCACCACTACATGAGCTTCCACTCGGTGGTGCCACCACCGCGCACCATCCTGGCCGGCGTCCGCAAGCTGCCCCCGGCCACCGTACGGGTGATCACCGGCGACGGCCGCAGCACCGACACCGTCTACTGGCGGCCGGAGTTCACCCGCGCCGCCGCGCCGGCCATGTCCCCCGACGAGTGGCAGGAACGGATCATGGCGGCGCTGCGCACCGCCGTACGCCGGCGGATGGTCGCCGACGTGCCGGTCGGCGTGCTGCTCTCCGGCGGCCTGGACTCCAGCCTGATCGTCGCCCTGCTCGCCGAGCAGGGCCAGACCGGCCTCGCCACCTTCAGCATCGGCTTCGAGGCGGCGGCGGGGGAGAGCGGCGACGAGTTCCACTACTCCGACCTGGTGGCCCGCGAGTACGACACCGACCACCACCAGATCCGCATCGGCGCGGCCCGGTTCGTGCCGGGAGTGCACGAGGCCATCGCGGCGATGAGCGAGCCGATGGTCAGCCACGACTGCGTGGCGTTCCACCTGCTCTCCGAGGAGGTCTCGCAGCGGATCACTGTGGTGCAGTCCGGGCAGGGCGCCGACGAGATCTTCGCCGGCTACGACTGGTACCCGCCGATGGCCAACGTGGCCCGCGCGGACGCCGTCGAGGCGTACGCCCGGGTGTTCTTCGACCGTCGCCACGACGCGCTCGCCGGGCACCTGGCGCCCGAGTGGATGCTCGACCGCGACGCGAGCCTGGAGTTCGTCACCGCCCACTTCGGCGCGCCCGGGGCGGACACCGCGCTCGACGCGGCGCTGCGCCAGGACAGCCTGGTGATGCTTGTCGACGACCCGGTCAAGCGGGTCGACAACATGACGATGGCGTGGGGGCTGGAGGCCCGGGTGCCGTTCCTCGACCACGAGGTGGTCGAGCTGGCCGCCGCCTGCCCACCGGCGCTCAAGCTGGCCCAGGGTGGCAAGGGCGTGCTCAAGGCCGCGAGCCGGGGCATCGTGCCCGACGCGGTGATCGACCGGCCGAAGGGCTACTTCCCGGTGCCCGCCATCCGGCACCTGTCCGGCCCGCTGCTCGACGACGTCCGTGACGCGCTGACCGCGCGGCCGGCGCGCGAGCGCGGCCTGTTCCGCAAGGACTACCTGGAGGAGTTGCTGGACGCGCCGAACGCCCGGCGGACCACGTTGGGCTCCAACGCGCTCTGGCAGCTCGGGCTGCTGGAGCTCTGGTTGCAGCGGATCGGGGTTTAGATGAGCGTACGGATCGAGGTGCCGCGGCGGGTCCGACCCGTGCGCCACCGGCCGGCGGTGACCCTGCCCCCCGGCGAGGACTTCGCGCCCGCTCCGTCGCCGGACGGCCGACGGGTGGCGTACCTGTCCGACCGGGCCGGAATCCCGGCCGTCTGGGTCCGCGACGTCGACGCGGCCGAGGCCGTCGCGCTGCCCAGCGGCGACGAACCGGTCCTGGCGGTGAGCTGGTCCCCGGACGGGCAGTGGCTGGCCTGCGTCGTCGCGCCCGGCGGCGCACCCCGCACCGAGCTGTGGGTGCTGCGCCCGGACGGCACGCAGCGCCGCCAGGTCGCCGGGTTCGGCCGCCGCAGCGCAGCCCTGTCGGGTTGGCTGCCCGACGGCGCGCTGCTGGCGGTCACCGAGACCGCCGAGCGGGGTGCCGCCGTGCTGGTCGACGCCGGCACTGGGCACCGGCGGGTGCTCGCCGAGGGCGACCTGCTCACCCTCCTGGACGTCAGCCCGGACGGCGGGTCCGCCCTGCTGCGTCGCGGTCCGCGTAACGCCCGCTGGCTGGAGCTGCTGGACGTGGCCACCGGCGACCGGGTACGGCTGCTGCCGGACACCGGCCGGGGCAGCACCGACCAGGGCTGCTTCGGCCCCGACGGGACGAGCGTGCTGGCGCGTACCGACGCGTTCTCGGAGCTGGCCGCGCTGGTGCGCGTCGACCTCGCGCGACCGACGCTGGCCCCGACGCGGCTCGCGGCGCGTCCGGACGCCGAGCTGGAGCACGTCGCGCTCTGCGCCGACCGGCGACGTGCCGCGCTGTTGTGGAACACCTACGGCGGGCGCAGCGAGCTGAGCCTGCTGGACCTCGCCAGCGGCGTGCAGCGGGCCGTCGCCGCCCCGGGTGAGGTGCTCGACGGCGCCGTCTTCGCCGCCGACGGCGACCTGCTCTGCGTCACCGCGCAGGGGCCGGTGCAGCCCCGGGAGGTCTGGCTGGTCGATCCGGTGACCGGCACGCCCCGCCCGCTGCGGCCGGACACCGGCGCCGCGCGTACGGGCGACAGCGGTGTCGCCCCGCAGCTTGTCGACCTGCGCGCCCGCGATGGGTTGCCGCTGTCCGGCTGGCTCTACCGCCCGCCCGGTCCGGGCCCCTGGCCGACCGCGATCAGCCTGCACGGTGGCCCGGAGGCGCAGGAGCGTCCCGGCTACAACCCGCTGTTCCAGGCCCTCGTCGCGCAGGGCGTCGCGGTGTTCGCGCCCAACGTGCGCGGCTCGTCGGGTTTCGGCCGCACCTTCGTCGCCGCGGACAACCTCGCGGGCCGCTACGGGGCCATCGCCGACGTGGCGGCGTGCGCCGACCACCTGCTCGACAGCGGTGTCGCGATCCCGGGCCGGCTCGGCTGCCTGGGCCGCTCCTACGGCGGCTACCTGGTCCTGGCGGTGCTGGTGAACTTCCCGGGGTTGTTCGCCGCGGGTGTGGCCGAGTGCGGCATCTCGGACTTCCGTACGTTCTACGCCGGCACCGAACCGTGGATCGCCGCCGCCGCCGTCAGCAAGTACGGCGACCCGGTGCGCGACGCCGACCTGCTGCGGGACCTGTCGCCGATGACCCACATCGACCAGCTCGACGTGCCGGTGCTGCTCATCCACGGCGCCAACGACACCAACGTGCCGGCCGGCGAGTCGGCGCAGGTGGCGCGGGCCCTCGCCGCGCGGGACGTCCCGCACGGGCACCTCGTGCTCACCGGCGAGGGGCACGACTTCCTGGCCCGCGACAACGCCGAGACGGCGCGTACGGCCACCACCGCCTGGCTCACCCGGCACCTCGCCGCGACGCCGGCCACCCTCGGCTGAGGCGTTATCCTGCGCCGGTGGACGTCACGGAGCAGGGTGAGCGGCTGGCCGCCGACCTGAGCCGATGGCTGACCGACGTGACCTTCGTCGACCTGGACACCGACGAGGTGACCGCGCGGATCATCGACGCGGTGGTGGGGTGGGGTCAGGCGCACCGCTGGCGGGTCTACCGGCGTGCGCCCAGCGTCGTACCGCTGCCACCGCCGATGCAGCAGCGACACTCCGTCCTCGACGTGGCGTGCGCCCGACCGGACGGCCCGCCGGTGGTGATCGAGGTCGACCACACCGACCGGGCGCGTACGGTGCAGAAGCTGACCGCCGAGGCCGACGCCGGCCGGATCCCGATCTGGGTGCGCTGGGGCGTCGGCCGCTTCACCGCGCCGCCACCGCCGGTGCGGATGGTGACCGTCGAGGTGACCCGCCGCGCCGGGCCGGCCGGGCGCGGACGCCTGCACAGCCGCACCGGCGACCGGCCCGCGCCGGCGCACTCGCCCGGCGGCGGCACGGCGGCCCCGCAGGCGCTGCCGATCCCGCTGACCGACCCGGGTAAGGGCATCTGAAGCGAATCGTAAGCGGAGGCCTGCAGTGTTCCGGGTGTCAGCAGAACACGACAGACACCCAGGAGATTCCGATGCGCAAGCTCATCAACTCGACCTACCTCACCCTCGACGGCGTCATCGAGAACCCGGTGTGGACCGGCCCGTACTTCGACGAGGAGTCCATCGTCGTAGCCGGCGAGCTGACCGACGGGGCGGACGCGATGCTGATGGGCCGGGCCACCTACGACGGCATGTCCGTCGCCTGGCCGCAGCAGGACGAGAGCGACCCGATGACCGGGGCCGCCTACTTCAACAACGTCAAGAAGTACGTCGCCTCGACCACCCTCACCAATCCCACCTGGAACAACACGGAGGTGCTCCAGGGCGACCTGGTCGAGGCGGTCACAGCGCTCAAGGCCCAGGACGGCAAGAACATCATCCAGTACGGCTTCGGCTCGGTCACCGCCCAACTGATCACCGCGGGCCTGGTGGACGAGGTCCGCTTCTGGATCCACCCGGTGCTGCAGGGCACGCCAAGCCTGACGGTGCCGCTGACGGACTTCACGGCCTCGTTCGACCTCGTCGACACCCGGGTGCACAAGAGCGGCGTGATCGTCGCCTCGTACCGGCCGAAGTCGGCGAGCTGAGCGGCTGAGCGGCGAGCTGAGCGACTGAGCGGCTGATCAGAGCTGGGCCCGGGCCTCGCCCGGGCTCAGCTTCGCGCCCTCGGCGACCAGCGCGTCGAACCGTTCCCGGCCGAGCACGGCGAGCACCCGCTCGGTCACCCGGTCGGTGTCGTCGCGCTCCGCCGGCGCGGCCGGAACGCCGGCGGCCTGCCGGGCGGCGGCCGCGACGCCGAGCAGCCGGGCCGCAACCTCGGGCGACCGCACCGCCGACGCCATCCCCTCCAGCGGGCCGAGCACGTCGCGTGCGGTGGCCATCGCCTCGGCGACGTCGAACGCCTCGAGGTGCAGGGCCAGCGCGGCGGCGGGGTCGCCACTCTGCTCGACCGCGTAACCCAACTCCACGAGGACCATCGGCAGGTAGAGCGCCGGCTGGGCCTCGTTGCGCCCCTGCTCGGCGAGGCGGGTGAGGTGGGTGGTGGCCAGGTCGAGCTTGCCGTCGCGGCGGGCGGCGAAGCCGAGGCCGAGCTCGGCAAAGACGATCGCGCTCGGCGAACCCTGTTCCACCGCCAGCTGGTACGCGCGCTCGGCCAGCTCCCGGGCCTGCGCGTAGTCGCGGGTCTGCACCGCGATCCAGGCCAGCCAGGACAGCTTGCCGGCCACGTGCGGCCACAGCCCCAGCTCCTCGGCCCAGCGCAGCCCCTCCCGGTGCAGGGCTGCCGCGCGTTCGTACTCGCCGCGAATCTCGGCCAGCCCACCCACCCAGTCGCTCGCCTGGAGGCGGCCCCACCGGTCATCCACCTCGGCGAACAGCGCGGTGCTGCGCGTCGCCGCGCTCTCCAACGCGGCCAGGTCACCGCCGGCGTGCGCGATCATGGCCCGGGAGCTGAGCACTGCGGCCTCGGTCCACGGATCGGTGGCGGCGGTGGGCAGCAGCTCCGACGCCAGCGGCAGGTCACTGCTCCCGAGTACCGCGTTCGCCGCGAACCAGACGGCTCGGGCGTCGGTGACACCGGCCAGGACGGCGCGCACCTCGGCCGGTGGGATCTGCTCGCCCTGCAACAGCGCGAAGCCGATCCGCCAGGCTGCGGCGCGGCTCTCCTGCGTCGGATCGCCGGGCGTCGCGAGGGCTCGCCGCGCCTCGGTGAGCCGGCCCCGCAGGTACCAGTACCAGCTCAGCGCGACGGCCAGCCGCAACCCGCCGCCGTGCACCAGCGCCGCGCGCAGGTTCACCGTCTCCGCGTCGAGCAGCGCCAGCCACCGCTGCTGGTCGGGGCCGCGCAGCTGCGGGTCGGCCTGTTCGGCCAGGTCGGTGTAGTACGCGGCGTGCCGCGCCCGGGTGTCGTCGGCGTCGACCAGGTGGTCCAGGCAGAACGCGGCGACCGACTCGAGCAGCCGGTAACGGGGGCTGGTGCCGGAGTCGTCGAGCACCACCAGCGACCGGTCCACCAGGCGGGCCAGTGTGTCGAGGTCGGTCCGGCAGACGAACTCGGCCGCCTCCGGGGTGCAGCCGTCGCCGAACACCGCGAGCCGGGCCAGCACCGCGCGGTCGGCGTCGTCGAGCAGGTCCCAGCTCCAGCCGATCACCGCGGTCAGCGTCCGCTGTCGCGGCGGCACGTCGCGCTGAGACGTGGTGAGCAGCCGGAACCGATCGTCGAGCCGGTCCACCACACCCCGCAGACCCAGCGCGCGGACGCGGGTCGCGGCCAGCTCCAACGCCAGCGGCAGGCCGTCCAGGCGACGGCAGAGCTGGGCGACCGCCGGCGCGGTGCGCTCGTCGAGTCGGAAACCGCGGTGCTGGGCGGCGGCACGGGCGGCGAACAGCCGGGCCGCCGCCGAGCGCCGCACCGCGTCCGGGTCGCTGTCCGAGGGCAGCGACAGCGGGGGTACCTCCCAGAGCAGCTCCCCGGTCAGGCCGAGTGACTCCCGGCTGGTGGCCAGCACGTGCACCCCGGGCGCGTCGCGCAGCAGCCGGGCCACCAGCGCGGCGACCGGCTCGATGACGTGTTCGCAGTTGTCCAGCACGAGCAGCAGGTGTCGCGCCCGCAGCGCCGTGACGAGTCGGTCGGTGGCCGACAGGCTCGTGCCGGCGGCCTCGCGGGCGTCCAGCGCGCCGAGCACCTGCTCGGCGACGCCCGGGTCGCCGGCCGGCAGCGGCGCCAGCTCGACCAGCAGGACGCCGTCCGGAAAGGACTGGCCGCGGGCGGTCTCGGTGGCCAGCCGGGTCTTGCCGACGCCGCCCGGCCCGATCAGCGTGACCAGGCGCTGCGCGGGCAGCAGGGCTCGCAGCTCGGTCAGCGCCTCGGCCCGGCCGACCAGCTCGTCGAGCTGGGCCGGCAGGCTGTTGCGGATGATCGCGGCCTTCGGCGGCGCGCTCAGGCCGGCGTCCTGTTCGAGGATCCTGCGGTGCAGGGCGACCAGTTCGGGGCCGGGGTCGAGGCCCAGCTCGTCGGCGAGCCGGTCCCGCAGGTCGGCGTAGCTGTCCAGGGCCTCGGACTGGCGACCGGCCGCGTACAGCGCCCGCAGCTGCACCGCCCGCAGGCCCTCGCGCAGCGGGTGTCGGGCGACCAGTTCGGCCAGGTCGGCCGCGACCAGGTCGTGTTCACCCCGGGCCACCCGGGCCTCGGCGAGCCGCTCGTGCACGGCGAGGTGCTGCTCGGCGAGTCGGGTCGCCTCGGCGCGGACGAACTCGGCGTCGGCCACGTCGGCGTACGCCTCGCCCCGCCACAGCCCGAGGGCCTCGGTCAACCGGTCGACGTCGGTGTGCCGGGCCAGCTCGGCGAACCGGTCGGCGTCGACAGTGCCGGCCCGCAGCAGGTAGCCGGGAGCGCGGGACTCGACCAGGTCGCGGGCGCCCGGCTCGGCGTCGTTGAGCGCCTTGCGCAGCTGCGACACCCGCACCTGGAGCGCGCCGGCCGGGTTGGCGGGGGAGTCGTCACCCCACAGGTCGTCGATGAGCCGGTCGGCGGAGACGACCTGGTTGCGGTTGGTCAGCAGGTCCGCCAGGAGGGCGCGCACCTTGGTGCCGGGCACCACCACCGGCTCGCCGGCGTCCGTCGTGACGGCGAGCGGCCCGAGCACCCCGAACTGCACGGCGGACATCTTAGCGCCGGTAAGACGACCTGAAGCAGACCGTAAGCGCGCCGGCGCACCGTGTGGGCATGGAGATCTATCACGAGACACATGGCAGTGACGAGGGCCGGCCGCTGGTGCTCATCCACGGCGCGCTCTCCGGCATCGGCACCTCGTTCGGCACGATCCTGCCGTTCCTGGCGAAGTCGCGGCGGGTGATCGCCGTGGAGTTGCAGGCGCACGGCCACACCCCGGACGTCGACCGTCCGCTGACCGTGGAGCACTTCGCCGCCGACGTGGTCGAGCTGCTCGACCGGTTGGGTGTCGAGCGGGCGGACGTGTTCGGCTGGAGCATGGGCTCGGCGGTGGCGCTGCGCCTGGGCACCGACCACGCCGAGCGGGTCGGGCGGCTCGTCCTCGCCTCGGTGAGCTTCGACGAGGACGGCCTGCACCCCGGGCTGCTCGACGGGATCCAGGACCTGCAACCGGAGCATCTGCACGGCTCGGAGTTCCACGAGGAGTACCTGCGGACCGCGCCGGACCCGGCGGGCTGGGCCACCCTGGTCACCAAAATGAAGGTCCTGGACGCGAACCTGCCGCGCTGGACGTCCGAGCAGATCCGGGCCCTGGCCGCGCCCGCCATGATCGTGCTGGCCGACTCGGACATCGTCCAGCCCGAGCACGCGGTGCGGATGTTCCGGCTGCTCGGCGGCGGGGTGCCCGGCGACCTGACCGGTCTGCCGGCCTGCCGGCTGGCCATCCTGCCGGGCACCACCCACACCACGATCCCGCAGCGCGCCGACTGGCTGGCCCCGATGATCGACGAGTTCCTGGCCGAGCCGGTGCCAGCCCGGTGACCCACACTCCCAGCGGCCCCGGGGCTGCGGCGTCGATCATGGACTTGTGGTGGCCACCTTAGCCACCACAGTCCCTTTTGCGCACCACCACAACTCCATGATCGACGGAGCGAGAGGCGGAGCGGGTGGGTTACTGCTGTTCGGGGGAGCGTCGGAGCCACAGCCAGACGCCACCGAGGCCGCACGCCACGCCGAGAACCACGATCGCCGTTCGTGCCGCCAGCGGGGCGTCGTCCAGGAACGGCGCGGCCTTCGAAGCGGCCAGGCTGAGCAGTGCGACTACCAGCAACAGTCCCGCGATGATCCGATCACGCGTCATGGTTGCTTTGTATAGCAGCAACACGCCCAAGCCCTTCGGTGCGCCCCCCACGCCGATCTTGCACTTTCTGCGGTGATATAAGGCGCGAAAGCCGCGTGACAGCCGCACAAAGTGCAAGATCGCGGGAGGCGCGGGGTTCAGGGGTTGAAGGCTTGGCGATAGGCGGTGGGGGTGGCGGCGAAGGCCCGGCGGAAGTGGGCGCGCAGATTGGTGGCGGTGCCCAGCCCGGTCCGTCGGGCCACCTCGTCGATGGTGACCGTGCCGTCTTCGAGCAGGCCACACGCCGCACGAAGTCGTTGCTGCGTCAGCCAGGCCTGCGGGCTCATGCCGAAGCGCCGCCGGAAGTTGCGGTGCAGCGTACGGGTCGACTGGTGGCCGCGCCGGGCCAGGTCCCCGACGGTCAGTGGCAGGTGCAGGTGGGCGTTCGCCCATTCGGTGACCACGGTCAGGTCAGAGGCATCGGTGGGTTGGAGGGGGATGAACTGCGCCTGACCGCCGGCCCGGTGCAGGGGAGTGACCATGACGCGGGCGCGCTCGATGGCCGCCGTCTGGCCGTGGTCCCGGCCGACCAGGTAGAGGCACAGGTCGAGGCCGGCGGCCAGCCCGGCGCTGGTTAACACCTGTCCCTCGTCGACGTACAGCGCGTTCGCATCGACGGTGACCGTGGGGTGTTCGCGGGCCAGCGCCTCGGCGTGGACCCAATGGGTGGTGGCCCGCCGGCCGTCGAGCAGCCCGGCCTGGGCGAGCGCGAACGCGCCGGTGCAGATCGACGCGACACGAGCACCCCGTTCGTACGCGGCGACCAGGGCGTCGAGCGCTCGGGCCGGCGCGGCTCCGCGCCTGAAGCCGGGCACGATGACGGTGTCCGCGTTGCGCACGGCTTCAAGACCTGCGTCGACGGTCATGCCGAGTCCCGCCGTCGTGGTCGGCACGGCGCCGCCGTCCGGGGAGCAGACGACGGTCGTGTACCGGCCCTGGCCCTCGTGACCGAAGACGTGCGTCGCGATGGTCAGGTCGAAAGCGACGACCGGCGGTAGGGCGAGTACGGCGACCCGGTGCGTGGCGGATTGCTTGTGCACAGTGGCAAGAATGCCACTCGTCAGGGCCGACGACCGGACGAGATCCTGGCCCGGTGCGAGTAGAGATCGTGGTTTTCGATGGCTTCGACGAACTGGACGTGTTCGGACCCTTCGAGGTGCTGGCGATGGCGGGGTTCACCGTCGAGCTGGTCGCCGTCGAGCGACCGGGGCCGGTACGCAGCATGCGGGGGGTCCAGCTCAATGTGCCGGTGGTGCTCGGGCAGGCCGACGGTGTCGTCGTACCGGGCGGGGGATGGCTGAATCGGGCCGCTGCGGGGTCCTGGGCGCAGGCGCAGCACGGGGTGCTGCCTGCCCGGCTGGCCGCGCTGGCCCCCTCGACGCGCTGGATGGCGTCGGTGTGCACCGGTAGCCTCCTGCTCGCCGCCGCCGGACTGTTGACCGGCCGGCGCGCGACCACCAACCGCAACGCCTACGAGGAGTTACGGGCGTACGGCGTCACTGTCCTCGATCAGCGGGTGGTCGACGACGGCGACCGCATCACCGCAGGCGCGCTCTCCGCCGGGCTGGACCTGGCCCTGTGGATCACGGAACGCGAGATGGATGCAGCCACTGCGGACCGGGTCGCCGCGACGATCGAGTACCAGCGAGCGGTCGGAACCGTCGGCGGCACAATGGTGGACGGTGACTGACGATGCCCTGGCCGCGCCCGCCATGATTGTGCTGGCCGACTCGGACATCGTCCAGCCCGAGCACGCGGTGCGGATGTTCCGGCTGCTCGGCGGCGGGGTGCCCGGCGACCTGACCGGTCTGCCGGCCTGCCGGCTGGCCATCCTGCCGGGCACCACCCACACCACGATCCCGCAGCGCGCCGACTGGCTGGCCCCGATGATCGACGAGTTCCTGGGCGCGGACCTGTAGGGGCGCCCGGAGAGGCTACTTCTCCAGGAGCAGCGCTTCGGCGCCCACCGGTCGGAAGCCGGCCGCCTGGAAGGCACGCACACTGCGCGCGTTGCCGGCGGCCTGCTGTGCCCAGACCGGCTGCCCGTCGGGCACCAGGTGCCGGGCGGCGGTCGCCAGCGCCCGACCCAGGCCCCGGTGGCGAACGTCCTCGTCGACCTCGATCGCCGCCTCCCAGCGACCCGCCACGCCACGGCCGAGAACGACCACGCCGCCCTCGGCGGCCCAGACCCGGACGTCGTCACGGCGTTTGCGCGCCCGGGCCTCGCGGGGATGGTCGGCGTCGGTCAGCTCGCGCAGCGCGAGCGGGGGAGCGCCCGTGAGCGGGGAGGCGACGGTCAGCAGGTCGATGGTGTCCGTCGACCGTCCGGTGCGGTCGAGCAGCGCGCTCAAAAAACGCGGATTCATCGTGGCCGCCAGAGCGTCGCAGTCGAGGGCGGCCAGGGTACGGCGGACCCAGTCGGGGTCCTCGTCGGTGAACACCACGGAGTGGGCGGTGAACGCGATCACCCCGGCGTCCCGACGGCTGTGCTGCGGCACGATTGTGGTCCCGCCGTCCGGCGGCGGGAAGTGCCCGCGTGCCGCCGCGTCCAGGACGTCGGCCAACGTGCCACCCACGATCGTCGCCTCCTTGAGTTGCGAGCCACCGTCCATTCTCACCGGTCCGGCCCGAAGTTCGCCGTCCCCGGTCATGGCGTGGGGCCGCCGGACCGGGTAGAAACACCAGAGAGCGCTCTCACGCCCCAGCTGCGCCGGGAGTACGCCCCGGTCGCGGAGAGGACGAACCACATGACAACCCCGTCCCGACGTACCCTCCTGCTCGCCCTTCTGGTCACCACCGCCCTCACGACGACCGGCACCGCCGCCACCGCCGGCCGCCCGACCCACGGCACACCCGACTTCGGGCCGAACGTGACGATCTTCGACCCGACCATGCCGGTCAGCGAGATCCAGCAGACCCTCGACGCCGCGCACGCCCGGCAGGTCGACAACGAGATGGGCACCGAGCGGCACGCCTACCTGTTCAAGCCGGGCGCGTACGGCACGGCCGAGCAGCCGTTGCAGGCCAAGGTCGGCTACTACACCGAGGTCGCCGGCCTGGGCGCGTCGCCCACCGACGTCGCCGTCAACGGCAAGCTGGAGGTCTACAACCGTTGCCTGGCCGACGGCGGCACCGGCAACTGCCTCGCGCTGGTCAACTTCTGGCGCACCCTGTCCAACCTCTCGCTCACCGTCAACGCCGCCGGCCAGGACGGCTGCCGGTCGACGGCGAACTTCTGGGCGGTGTCCCAGGCGGTCTCGATGCGCCGGCTGAACATCACCGGCGGCGGGCTGTCCCTGATGGACTACTGCACGGCCGGTCCGCAGTACGCCAGCGGCGGCTTCATCGCCGACTCGCGGCTGCCGGCCACCACCAACGGCTCCCAGCAGCAGTGGCTCACCCGCAACAGCGAGATCGCCGGGTGGTCCAACGCCGTGTGGAACCAGGTCTTCGCGGGCGTCGAAGGCGCACCGGACGACGCCACGTTCCCGGACCCGCCGTACACCACCCTCGACACCACGCCGGTGAGCCGGGAGAAGCCGTACCTGTACGTCGACGGCAAGGGCCACTACAACGTCCGGGTGCCGGCGGCGCAGCGCGACAGCCGGGGCGTCTCGTGGGCGAACGGGATGACCCCCGGGCGGACCATCGGGATCGACGACTTCTTCATCGCCAAGCCGTCCGACCCGGTTCGCGTCATCAACAGCCAACTCGCACGCGGCAAGCACCTGCTGCTCACCCCCGGTGTCTACGACATCGCCCGGAGCATCGAGATCCGGCGGGCCAACACTGTGGTGCTCGGCATCGGCCACGCCACCCTCACCGCGGTGAACGGCGCCGTCCCGCTGGACGTGGCGAACGTCCCCGGCGTCATCGTCGCCGGCGTCACGATCGACGCCGGCACCGTCGAGTCGCCGGTCCTGCTGCGGGTGGGCCGGCAGCACGGGCACGACGCCAGCAGCCCGGCCAACCCGACCACGCTGTCCGACGTGTACTTCCGGGTCGGCGGCCCGCACATCGGCCGGACCAACACGGCGCTGGAGGTCAACAGCGACAACGTGCTCATCGACCACACCTGGGTGTGGCGCGGCGACCACGGCGTCGAGGGCTTCACCGCGGGCGTCAACGGCGACACCGACCGCTGGCGCACCAACACCGGCCGCTACGGCGCTGTCATCAACGGCGACCACGTGACCGCCACCGGCCTCTTCGTCGAGCACTTCCAGCGCTACAACACCGTCTGGAACGGCGAGCACGGCACCACGATCCTCTACCAGAACGAGCTGCCGTACGACCCGCCGACGCAGGCCGACTGGATGAACGGCCCGGTCGAGGGGTTCGCCGGCTACAAGGTCGGCGACCGGGTGCGCCACCACGACCTCTACGGCGGCGGGGTGTACGTGTTCAACCAGAACAACCCGTCGATCCACACCGAGAACGGCTTCGAGGTCCCGAACCGGCCGGGCGTGCGACTGCACCACATCATGACCGTCAACCTCAGCGCGGGCACGATCGACCACGTGGTCAACGGCGTCGGCGACGCGGCCGACACGACGAAGGTCGGCGTGCCGGTCTACATCGCGCAGTACCTGAGTTCGTAGCGCTCGGGGACCTGCGCACACGGGGGCGGAGCCGCACCGGCTCCGCCCCCGGCCGCCGCCCGCGCCCGCGGCCAGCGGCTGGGTCGCCCACCGGCGATGACCCCGGAGAAGGTCGCGTACGCGCTTGCGCTTCTCCGACGTCAACAGACTCATGCCAGCCGACTGTTGAGCTGCTCGCGCAGGCCTTCCTCGCGTCGGCACGTTGCCGGAGCCGCCTCCCGAATCACCTTCTCACGCAGAGATTCCTGACAATACCACATGTCCGCCGGACATGTTAACCCGATGCTGGCGAAAAATCGCACAAAGATTGACCGTGGTCGTTCTTGTAGTGAAGGCTCGTTTAATGGCAGGGTCGAAGTATCACATAAACCGCACGGGACGATCACAGAGTGTCACACTCGTTAGTGAAGCGGTCTCTTGGAACCATCGCCGCCGTGACCACAGGGTTTCTGCTATTGGCAGCTCCGGCTGCTCAAGCGGCACCTGAAACCGGATCGGCCGGCAGCGAGCCGGCGAAGCCGACAGTTAGTGCCGCCGAGATTGCGGCGAACAATGCCGCCGTGTGGGCGTCGCTGCCGCCGAACGTGACCATGACGGTTACCGGGACGATGCCCAAGCTTCAGGGCCCGATCGACCACTACACTCAGAACGGCCCTACGGTCACGACGGGAATGACTCCTTTCGCGGTGTCCGCAATCCCGTACTCCTTCACTTTTGATGGAGTGTGGAGCCTGAAAGGCCGAGACTTCAAGTCCACGAAGACGAGCTTCTGCAAGGACATTGAAGCTACGTGGGATTACCCTGAGGAGTCGTGGCATCAGTTTAAGGTCAGCCTTTCGGCGGGCGGGACTATCACCGTTCCGACTGACGGCGTGACGCGCACCTGGTGCTGGTCGAACGTTCCAACGAACACTACTTTGTATTTCGACTATTATTCCACGAATAAGTCCGGTGGCGACATCGCAAAGGCTTCCGGCAGCGGCTCGGTCCACTACTGACCTGCACACCTGTTGAGGATGCGCGGAGGCGAGTTGCCTCCGCGCATCCTTGCGTCGGCAGGCCGCCGTCAGGGGGCGTATGGCGTCATGATCGACAATCTAGTCAGGTTGGCAAGGTCGGCTGTTGGCCTAAGCTCCACCGTGGTCGCGCCTGCCGCCTTGTCCGCAGAGGCTCGCCCGATCGTGACAGCGCCAACCTTATTGCTCTGCTGGGACGGATCCGGCATCAAGACACGGTTGGTCCGGTAAACCTCACCGTCTGCGGGAACGTCTTCCATGACCAATTTTCCGCCGGTGCCGCGTACGGAACCCGGAACATTGCTGATATTCGTGTACACCTGGCCAGCGAATCCGGCGCTGGTAACGAGGTCGACAGTGGCTTCGCTGCGGACGGGATCGACCGCCGTTATGCGTCCGACCAAACCTTCAGCGACGACGGCTAGTTGCCCCTCTCGGACTCCCTGATCCTTCGAAAACGCCACGATCATCTGTTGGTCGTTCCTGCCGACTACCTCAGCGGGTACGGCCCGCGCATCGCCGTCCACACCGTCCTCACCAGGTACCTCGAACACCTTCGTGAAACTGGCGAACGGTCGCTTCGGCTTGATGAATCCCGCGATCGTCGTCGTCTGCGCCGTCGCAGCGATCGGGAATCGTTTTACAACAAGGCGACTGGTGGGTCCGCCCGGTTCTTGTGTCATTTCATCATCGACTGCGGTATTCGACACCCGCACCGCTGTTACGCCCGGCATGGCGAGGGCGATGGCGTAGGTGCCCGCGGAGTCGTTACTAACCTCGCCGGCGGCTCCGGACAACCGTGGACTGACCAGACTTATCACCTGAGTCTTCACCGGGTCGGGCGCCGGCCGATCAACCCGCATCCGCAAGGCGTCCGCCGCACCAGAATCACCAGTGAAGAACGCCAACCGCGCGTGGCCCTGCTTGTCGTATGCCTGCAGGACGACCACCGTCGAGCGCAGGCGTGGATGGCGTGTCGCGACAAGGGCCCGAACATCAGTGTGCGGGCCTGCCGAGTTGGTGCGGTCCCAGACGCTGGTGGCCTCACGTACCAGGCCAGCGTCCACGTCTCCCACCGCGGACCAGCCCAGAAATGGGCCATCTGGTGGTGATGCAGCGAGGTGCGGTGTGGACTCGAATCCGACAACCCGAAACATCGTGACCAGCACCGCCAAGCACATTGCAGCTGCGGCTCCGGCGGTGATACGCCGCCGCCCGCGACGCCGCTTTGCCCGCCGCATGATTTTGCCTTCATAGCCCTCGGTCGGTACCACCGACTCGGCCAGGTCCGCCAAGCCGTCACGCAACTCGGTCGTGTTATGCATAGCGCACCTCTTGATCAGCAGCTGCGTCGGCCTCAACCCACCGCGTACGCAGAGTCTGCAGGCCCCTTGATGAAAGACTCTTGACCGTGCCAACCGAACAACCCAGTACTAGCGCCGTGTCCTGCTCGGACAGGTCCTCGTAGAAGCGCAGGACGACGGCGGCACGCTGTCGTGCTGGCAGCCCGTCCAACGCCCGGCGGAGCAAGTCCCGCTGTTCCACCCGCACGTACTCGTCGCGTGCCTGACTCTCCACCAGCCGCCCCAAGGGCTGTTCCCACCAGGATCGGCGCCGCCTCCAGGTCACGAAGGTGTTGACTAGGATGCGCCGAACGTAGTGATCGATGCCTTCTGAGTGTTGCAGTCGAGACCACGCCACAACCGTCTTGGCCAACGTCGTCTGGACCAGATCCTCGGCTTTCCCTCGGTCTCCGCACAGCAGGAAGGCGGTCCGGAGTAGCGATCCGTAACGCGCCCGTACAAAGGCTGTCACCTCCTTATCCTCGCGATCGTGCATCAGCCACCCGCACCCTCAGTTTCAATCTCACGGCCACTACTTACGCTCTCGACCCCAGCGAACGTTGCCGTGACTCCGGAGATTTCTGCCGATCGGTTATCTCGACCCGCCCGCCGTGACGGCGATGCGTAGAAGGAGCCGCCCAGTGCTATGCAGGCCAAGCCGGCAGACCATGGGCTCGGCCAATCGCGGAGCGGCTGGGCCACCGAGACGCTTCTGGTGTATGAGCAGGGCCGCAAGCCGATGGCCGTAGTGGTGACCACTGGCAGCGCGGCGACAGCCGACAGGTCAGCCCCATGCTGGCTAAGGGTGCGTGTGGCCCGGGCCGGGAGCGGCCGGCCGCTAACCCGGCCGGACACGGTGCTGTCCGAGAAGGCATACACGTCCACGGCAAACCGGGCCCACCTGCGTCGCCGCGGCGCCCGAGAGTACATGGGCCGTGTTATACACCGGACTTTTCACCTGTCGAAGCTGCCGCACCACAAGCCCCTCGATGACTACAACTCCAGCTTCCAGTTCGACCTGGCCCCCCGCACGGTTCCGCGGCCCTGGCCGAGTTCATCCCCACGATCATCGTGGCCAACGCCAACGAAGACCCGCCACACGTTCTGTGACCGGTTGATACCTTCCAGTTGGATGGACGAATATTTCATCGATCAGTCCTACTCTTGCGGGACGGCGTACGCTGCTGCCACGATGGCCGTCAATGCCTTCCGTCCCGAAGGAGTGGTCGTCATGGCGGTCTCCCGCCGCAGGTTCGTCACGTCAGTGCTGGCCGGGTCCGCCCTCGCCGCCACCTCCACCACCGAGCTGCTCACCACCCTCGCCAGCCCCGCGTACGCCGCCAGCCCGGTAGGCGACGTGGTCGGCAAGGTGACGGTCGGCTACCAGGGCTGGTTCAGCGCTCCCGGCGACTCCGCGCCCATCGGCGGCTGGTGGCACTGGAGCCGCGACCGCTTCCAGCCGCCGTCGCCGTCCAACACCACAATCGTGTCCTGGCCGGACATGCGCGAGTACACGCGCAGCTATCCCACCGCGTACCCCAACCTCGGCAACGGCTCGCCGGCCACCCTCTTCTCCTCCTACGACCAGCAGACCGTGGACACCCACTTTCGCTGGATGCAGGAGTACGGCTGTGACACCGCCGCGCTGCAACGGTTCAACCCGACCGGCGACGAGGGGCCGACCCGCGACGCGATGACGCAGAAGGTCCGCGCGGCGGCCGAGCGCTACGGCCGCAAGTTCTACATCATGTACGACGTCACCGACTGGCTGACCATGCAAGCGGACATCAAGACCGACTGGACGACGAAGATGTCCGCGCACACCGCGTCGAGCGCGTACGCCCGCCAGAACGGCAAGCCGGTCGTCTGCATCTGGGGCTTCGGCTTCAGCGAATCCAGCCGGCCCTTCACCCCCGGGCCGTGCCTGGAGGTCGTCAACTGGTTCAAGGCGCAGGGCTGCTACGTCATCGGTGGCGTGCCCACCTGGTGGCGGCAGGGCATCGAGGACTCCCGCCCCGGCTTCCTCGACGTCTACCACGCGTTCCACGCGATCTCGCCGTGGATGGTCTACCGGGCCAGGACGGTGGAGGAGCTCGACTCGTACTACAACAACGTCAACGTCGGCGACATGGCCGACTGCGCGGCGCGCGGCATCGACTACCTGCCCTGCGTGATGCCCGGCGACCTCGCCGGTGGGCACCGCAAGCACGGCGACTTCTACTGGCGGCACATCTACAACATGGTCCGGCTCGGCTCCCAGGGCCTCTACGTGTCCATGTTCGACGAGTACAACGAGGGCAACCAGATCGCCAAGACGTCCGAGACCCAGGCCACCACCCCGGCCGGCGCGAACATCCGCGCCCTGGACGAGGACGGCGTCGCCTGCTCCTCCGACTACTACCTGCGCATCACCGCGGACGGCGGCCGGATGCTCAAGGGGCACCTCGCGCTCACCGCCGTACGCCCGACGCCGCCGACGCTCGGCACCCCGCCGCCGGCCAGCGGAAACCTGGCCGCCGGCCGGTCCGCCTCGGCGAGCAGCCAGAACGGCCCCTTCCCGGCGTCGAACGCGGTGGACTCCGACGCCGGCACGTACTGGGAGAGCGGCGGCGGCTCGTTCCCGCACTGGTGGCAGGTCGACCTCGGCGCCAGCCACCAGGTCAACAAACTCGTGGTGCGGCTGCCCGCCAGCTGGGGCGCGCGTACCCAGACCATCACCGTGCTGGGCAGCGTCGACGGCAGCTCCTTCGCCACCATCGCCGGGGCCTCCGCGTTCACCTTCGACCCGGCGACCGGCAACACCGTGACCCGCACGCTGACGACCACCACGGCCCGCCACATCCGGCTGAGCATCGCCGGCAACACCGGCTGGCCGGCGGGCCAGCTCGCCCAGGTCGAGGTGTACGCCGCCAGCGGCACCACGGACAACCCACCGACCGCCCCGAGCGGCCTCACGGTGACCGGCCGGACGGCGAGCAGCGTGTCCCTGGCCTGGACAGCGTCGACCGACGACAACGGCGTGACCGGCTACCAGGTGCGCCAGGGCGGCACCGTGGTCAGCACGGTCACGGGCACCACGGCGACCGTGAGCGGCCTTGCCGCGTCCACCTCGTACACCTTCACCGTCACCGCGCGCGACGGCGCCGGCAACACCTCGGCGGCCTCGAAGGCGGTCACCGTCACCACCGACGCCCCGGCTAACGCCGACCTCGCCCGCGGCCGGTCCACCAGCGAGAGCAGCCACGTCCAGAGCTACGGCTCGGGCAACGTGGTCGACGGCGACGCGAACAGCTACTGGGAGAGCGCCAACAACGCCTTCCCCCAGTGGGTACAGGTCGACCTGGGCGCGACGCGCACGGTCGGACGGGTGGTGCTGAAGCTGCCGCCGTCATCGGCGTGGGGTGCTCGTACGCAGACGCTTGCCGTCACGGGCAGCACGGATGGTGCGAGCTTCGGGACGCTGGTTTCCTCGGCGGGGCGGACGTTCGACCCTTCGACGGGCAACTCGGTGTCGCTGACATTTGGTGCCGCGCAGACCCGTTACGTGCGGGTCACCGTTACCGGTAATACCGGCTGGCCGGCCGGGCAACTGGCGGCGCTGGAGGTGTACGCGAGCTGACCGGACGTGGGGCGGCCGCCGGACGCCGACCGGCGGCCGCCCATCTCCCGAAAGGGTAGATTCTGTATGCGCAGCCCCCCGTACGCATAGGAGGATCTGTGAGATCCAGCCGGGTGTGGCCCGGTGCCCGCACCGTTGATTATCAGCAGGACCGGTAGGTGGCTGGGAATCGGCACGACCCGCCTTTGCCATCTGCCGGGTGCAGGTCGAGCGTCTTGCCGCAGGCCGCGTAGCGCCTTAGCCGACCGCGCTCCCCACGTACTGCTCCAGCTGCACCGACGCAACACATATCAACAACTACCCGTACGCGGTGACTGCGTCGGGAGATGCATATTGCGTGACGGCGGGCTGTCGCCTCGGAGATCTGCGACGGCCTTAAGAATTTCAGTAATCTCGGAAGGTATATCTTCTCTTTTGAATGCTTCTGCGAGTCGCTCGTTTCCAAAACTGGCGCCGAAAGTTGACTGAACAACTTGTCGAATCTTCGAGAGTAGTGTCTTCCCGGGCAGAACAGACAGTCGGGTTTCAAGTGTGGGCCACGCGGCTTCCATCACCTCGCGTGCCCGGCTGTTTGCTTCGGCGACGCCGGCGCGGCGATTGTTTCTGGTGAACTCATCTCCGATATATCGCTGTGCGATTCTGTCGGTTGCAGGGGTGCGAAGGTCATCGCACACGTTCTCGATAATGTTCAAGATGTCATCGTTCGAGATTGAAACCGGCGCTCCTCTCTCTCTGCAAACGTCCTCGATGACGCGCCGGAGCACAGAAGGTTCGACGAGATAGCTCTCAATGCAGTCGCGCTCGAAGATGTGAAGAGGGCGCTTAGCCTCAGTCATCTGTGCATTGCGATATTCGGCTAGTCGACCGTCGCGATCCTTAATTTGCAATGTACTGAGGTTGACTCCGAGTACACCCTCAAGGACATCGAGTTGCTGCAAATGGCCTTCGCTATCGGATCCCCCGGTCTGTACGATGACAACTCGGTCATCTCCAGTCAACGCTCGGATTTCCAAAGTCGCTGCGAAGCGTCCCAAAATCGCCTGATCTGTGGTGCCCTCAACGAATAGACATTTCCGGTTCGAAACCAGTGCATAGGCGTCCACGTTGTCGATAGCGCCGAGAGATTTGAGAATTGTCACGGGAGTGACCGCGTATGTAGCGGCCTCGGCCGCCTGTGCCCCGCTCTCGATCAGGATCAGCCTGCTCGGATCAACGAAATTGATGATCTCCTTGCTGTGGGTCGATAGAACCACCTGAAACTGTTGGGTTCCCGCTACCTCGTCAAGGATTTCTACCACGACTCTTTGCAGTGCTGAATGCAGATGAGCATCTGGCTCGTCAAGCAACAGTACGCTTGCATCGCGCGTAAGGATAAATGCGAGCATTTGCACTACTTGAACGAAGCCTGCCCCTGCCGAATACAGGTCGTGCCGCGTGCCATCATCATCGGCGTAGTCCGCGCTGACGAACTGGTCGAAGGCGCCGTCGAATTCAACGCCCGTTAGGCGGGCGTTGAAGCGTTGGCTAAGAATTTCCTGAAGTTGATCGAATCGGTCGGGGCTTTCCTGGCTTAGAAGAACAAGCAAGTTTCTGAGAACTTCGTTGTGCCGACCCGCACTAATGAGACCTCTCTGTCGCGCGGCGGTTCGATACTCCTCGTCTCGAACGATTCCAACTGAGCTCGGCACCCACACCGCAGGTTGCGCGAGTAGGGCGCTCAGAATTTCATCGTTGGCCCGTTCTTGGCTTTCAATCTTACTATTTATGCTACCGAAGATCGATCGAACGCCGAACTCGATTTTCGTCCCGTTGTCAAACTCCGCACCAACGATGGCGGGAACGTTAGCATTCCCGCGCCTGGTAATGCCGTGATAGAAAAGGTCGCGCGGGGTCGCGACAGGAAGAATCGCCGGATTTAGGAGCTTCCCTCGGTCCCGCACGCGGTCGCCAGAAGCATGCACTTTTAATAGCGAGTAGAAGAGGTCGATGCCTTGGAGGAGGGTCGACTTTCCCGCGTTGTTTGCGCCAGCTAGGACGTTGAATCGACCAAGCCGGACTTCAAATTCCTCGAAGCCTTTGAAATTGCGAAACCAGACCCTTCGGATGTGTGGTGCGGCTTTTGTGGACGCTGGTGGCGGGCTAACGAGCGACTTTGGAACACGTTCGCCGGAGATTCTGGTCTCGTCATCCAGGTTCACCCCCGACTCGACATCCATGTCTTGCTCACTGAAGAGGGTGGCAGGGTCGTCATTAGCCGTCACACATCGCAACCTATCAGTCGACGTCGCGTCCCGGGTGGTCCACTCGGCTGAGGTTGCTGTGGCACGGTCGGGCAGGCCGAGAGTGTCGCACTTAGCAACAAGCCACCGGCGCTCACGATCCGCAGTGGCCGGGACGGTCGACGTTGAGGAACAAGGGGTATGCCAGCGCGGAGTCGCACGGCACACAGACGCGTCGGTTCGGTGTTGTGGGCCTGCCCCGTTTTGACGGACATCCGAGAACAGGGGACCTGGGGTCTCCGGGAGGATGTCCATCATCATGGAGAGCATGGGGAAGAAGCGGC